>NZ_JAIVKX010000003.1 GCF_020524285.1 Alloyangia pacifica | reverse complement strand
GAAAATCCTCGAGTGATCGTGGTCTGACCCGGCCCTGCGGGGCCGGTGATCGGAAGTCAAACGAAGGGGCCGCCCATAGGGGCGGCCCCTTTGCCTTGGGGGGAGGCGCGCGCCAGGCGCGGCCTTCGTCAGCCCGCGCCACCGAGCACGCAGAAAGGCCGGCCCGCGAACGGACCGGCCCTTGCGCCGCGACGGGCGCAGCGAAGGCTGCGGGGGGCCGCAGCCTTCGAATGGCTTATTGCTCTGCCTTGAACTGCAGCGACTTGATCAGCGCGCGGGTCACGCCGGCCTTCTTGGCGGCGCCACCGTCGGTGTTCTGCAGGGTGCCTGCGACGGCGACCAGCTGCTCGGTGCTCAGCGCCGAGAGGTCGGCGCCGGGCAGGGCGCTTTCGATCACGTTGGTCGCGTTTGCGGCGGTGGTGCTTGCGGCCGATGCGGCGCCGGTCAGGGCTGCGGAGGCGATCAGGGCGGATGCGATGAGGGTTTTCATTTGGATGTCCTTCCGTGGGTCCCGGCGGCCGTCTCAGCGGTCCTTGCCCGGGATTTGTGTGATGGGATCGTGCGACCGCGGGGTGCGTCACCCCGCGGGGATCGGCGGGCCGCCTGGAATTGGTGGCCCGCCGCTGTCACCTCCGGGAGAGGTGCGCGTGCGGTGGCGGGCTTATTGCTCCGCCTTGAATTGCAGCGACTTGATCAGCGCGCGGGTCACGCCGGCCTTCTTGGCGGCGCCACCGTCGGTGTTCTGCAGGGTGCCTGCGACGGCGACCAGCTGCTCGGTGCTCAGCGCCGAGAGGTCGGCGCCGGGCAGGGCGCTTTCGATCACGTTGGTCGCGTTTGCGGCGGTGGTGCTTGCGACCGATGCCGCGCCGGTCAGGGCTGCGGAGGCGATCAGGGCGGATGCAATGAGAGTTTTCATTTGGATGTCCTTCCGTAACTTGCCCAGCGGCATTCTTTGATGCCTTTGCTTGGGCGCTTTGATGTGTGGGGCGAAATGCCCCGGGGGAGGGTGAGCCGCTCGGCTGCCGCGACGCGGGACTGGTTTTTCAAGAGCCCGCGACCCCGGCTGCGCGCCGTCTCACCGAAGGTTGTCGATCAGAGCCTTGCCGGTGCCGATCTTCTGAGCTGCGCCGTCGGCGCGGGCCATGGCCTGGGCGACAGAGACGATCTGGGCGTCGGTCAGCCCGGCGAGGTCGGCGTTCGGGATCAGCGCCTCGATCTGCTTCTGTGCATGAGCAGAGGTCGAGGGGGCTGCCGTTGCGGCGCCGGTCAGGGCGGCGGTCGCGACGAGGGCGGATGCAATAAGCGTTTTCATAACGACGTTCCTTGTTTTGCGTTTTACAGCGGTGGCGTCAGGCGTCGCCGCGTCCCGTTCGTGTCGGGGATGATGAGTAAATCGTTGTTCTGGAGTGATTTATCAAATCACCGGATGGCTCACGGAAGCTCGCGAACTCGTGTGCTTGAAAGTGAGCCAGAGAATACCACGGCGCATGGATCCTTCTGTTTTTCGGGAATAATGAACTGATGAGTTCAGTTACGTTTGTGCGAAATCCGTGATCTTCAGTTGGAAAACGGCAAGGTTTCCTAAAAACAACCATCCTGTGTGCATTTTCGAACAAAACTAAAGGAAAGCGTCACGGCGCGGGATGAGTCATTGAATTTTAATGAAAAAATCGCGTGAAGAAGGGTCTTGCCCTCGGCGGTGCCCGATGTAGATTTTCTCGCATGCAAGCGCTTGTCTCCCGCCCCGAAGATCTCATTGAAGCCGGTTACATCCTCTCCGGCCCCGACTCGGGCGCGCGGTTGTCCGGTGCCGCGGCTGCGGACGTGCTCAGGAGCGATACGCTGGGCTGGGTTCACCTGCGCGCGGCGCATCCCGATGCCCCCGGCTGGATCGTCGAGAACCTGTCCTATCTCGACCCGACGATCATCGACGCGCTGGTGGCCGAAGAGACCCGGCCGCGGATCACCCGCATCGGGGACGGGCTGATCGTCATCCTGCGCGGCATCAACACCATCGAGGGGTCGGACCCGGAAGACATGGTGTCGATCCGGCTATGGATCGACCAGCAGCGCATTGTCAGCCTGTCGCGGCGCAAGGTGCGCGCGGTGGACGATATCGCAAGCGCGCTGGAACTGGGCAACGGCCCGGATGATTGCGCGGCCTTCCTGTCGATGCTGGTCGAGCGGCTGACCTTCCGGATCGAGGAGTTCTGGAGCGGTATCGAGGACGAGGCCGACCAGCTCGAGGAGGATGTGCTGGAGGCAGGGCATGACGCGCTGCGTCAGCAATTGGTCGAGCTGCGGAGGCGGGCGATCATCCTGCGGCGCTACCTGCTGCCGCAGCGTGACGCGCTGCGGGCGCTGCAGGGCGTTCACCCGGACTGGCTCGAGCCGGATGACCTGCGCCACCTCGAGGAGGAGCTGGATGCGCTGGAGCGGGTGGTCGAGGATGCCGATGCCATGCGTGAGCGCATGGCGCTGGTGCGCGACGAGCTGGCGGGGCAGCTGTCCGACCGGCTGAACCGCAACATGTACATGCTGTCGGTGCTGTCGGCGCTGTTTCTGCCGCTCGGCTTTCTTACGGGGCTCTTCGGGATCAACGTCGCGGGGATGCCCGGCGCGAGCGAGCCCGTGGCCTTCTGGGTGTTCTGCGGCGGGCTTTTGGTGGTCGTCGCGCTGCAGTTGCTGATCCTGCGGCGGTTGCGCTGGATCTGAGGGCGCGGGCCGCGTTCAGGCAAACCCCCGCGTGGCACGGGGTCAGGCCAGACGCTAGGCCAGGTTGAGTTCCTTGGCGATCATCGCCGCGTGGGTGCGGTTGCGCGCCTCGAGCTTGCGGCTCAGGGTCTTCACGTGCAGCTTGATCGTGACTTCCTGCAGATCGAGGTCGCGGGCGATTTCTTTGTTCGACTTCCCCTCGCAGAGCCCGCGCAGAACCTCGCGCTCGCGCGGGGTCAGTTCCGCGGCCTTGCCGTCGGGCACCTGGGTCATGAAGCTGTAGGGGGCGAAAATCTCGCCGGCAGCCATCACCTGCGCCGCGCTGACGATGGTCTTCGATGGCAGCGTCTTGGGGATGAACCCGGCCGCGCCGGAGCGGATGGCCGCCTGCGCGATATCGGCGGTCGCGGTGCCCGAAAGCAGCGCCACGGGCACGCCCGCGCTGATCTCGCGCATGCGGTCGAGGCCGGTGAGGCCCGACATGCCGGGCATGTTGTAATCGAGCAGGATCAGGTCGAAGGCGATGCCGCGCTCGACAAGCGCGATGGCCTCGTCCAGCGTTGCCGCGGTGTCCACGTCATCGATCCCCTCTGAACGAAGGAAGGCGGCAATCGTCTCTCGGACGAGATCGTGGTCATCGGCGACCAGAATACGCATATGTCCTCCTGGCGCGACCTATGCAGCAAGCGATTTCTGGCGCAAAAGTATTACCGATTGGTTTCACTAACTGGTTTGAGCACTGGCTATATGGTAGCTCTTTGCGCTGGGGTAACAGCGTCGTATGATATTGAGCGGTCATAGAGTGCGCAAGGAGGTTGAGGTTGATGTTCCGTTGGGTCGCTTGCTGCGTGTTCTTTCTTTGCAACGCGCTTCCTGCGCTCGCGATGCCGCTCGAAAATCCCCAGGGCACGGTGCTGCTGACGGTGACCGGCGAGGTGCCGGTGAAGAACTCGCCCGAAGGTGCCGCCTTCGACCTGCACATGCTCGAGGCGCTGGGAACCACGAGCTTCACCACGACCACCATCTGGACCGAGGGCCCGCAGCGCTTCACCGGCGTGTCGCTGCATGATCTGCTGTCGGCGCTGGACGTCACCGGCGGCTCGATCAAGGCCGTGGCGATCAACGAATACTCGACCGAGATCCCGCTCGAGGATGCGGTGCCGGAGGGGCCGATCATCGCCTGGGCGCGCAATGGCTCGCTGATGAGCGTGCGGGACAAGGGGCCGCTCTGGCTGGTCTACCCGTTCGATGACCACCCCGAGTACCGAAGCGAGATCATCTTTGCCCGCAGCATCTGGCAGCTCAGCCGGATCGTCGTGGAACCGTGAGCGCCACGCTGGGCCCCGGCGACGGCAGCAGCCTGCCGACGCGCAAACGCTGGGCCGCGCTCAGCGCCCCGTTCATCGTCCTGTGTCTTGCGGCGCTGGTTCTGCTGACCGTGGATGCCGCGAGGCAGATCCAGGGGCTCGCCACGGCCAACTCCGACAACGGCCAGTGGTCGCTGGCCCAGATGGAGGTGGAGTTCGGGCGCCTGCAGAGCGAGCTGGAACGGCCCGCCGCCTATTTCGATTCCGAAGAGCTGCGCCTGGCCTTCGACATATTCTTCAGCCGCTACCAGACGGTGTCGCGCGGCGGGCTCTACGCCGACATCGTGAACACCCCCTCGGCGCGCGGGCCGATGGCGACGATCAGGGCGTTCCTCGACGCGGCGGTGCCGTACATCGACAGCCCCGACGCCGAGCTCGCGGCGGCGCTGCCGGTGCTGCGCGCGCAGGCACCAGACGTCCGGCTCGCGGTCCGCGAGGTGTCGCTCACCGGGGTCAGGGCTTTCTCGGCAGCCTCGGATGCGCAGCGACGCAAGGTGATGAACTCGCTCGTGCGCCTGTCGGGCATGGCGCTGATCCTCGTTCTGGCGCTGGCGCTCGGCGTCGTTGCCCTGTGGCAGCTCATGCATGTGGCACGCGATCAGGCGCAGCGCCGCGCTCGGGCCAATCACCGGCTCGAGGCGGTGGTTTCGACGGCGCTTGACGGGATCGTGGTCACCGACCGCAAGGGCCTCGTCCTGCAGTTCAACGGCGCGGCGGGCTGCATCTCGGGATACACGAGCGACCAGGTTCTGGGGCGTCAGGCCGCGACCCTGCTGTTTCCCCCCGACACGCCCGAGGCGGACGATCCCGGCCTGGCCCGGCACGCCGGGCAGGGCCGCGTGCGCTGCGAGGGTCTGCGCGGCGATGGCAGCCGCTACCCCATGGAGCTCTCGGTGACCGAAACCGAGCACGAGGGCGACCTGCTGCGCGCGGTCTACTTCCGGGATATCAGCCGCGACATCAGCGCCGAGGAAGAGCTGGTCGAGGCCCGCGACCGCGCGGTCGAGGGCGAGCAGGCCAAGGCGCGTTTCATCGCCATCATGAGCCATGAGATGCGCACGCCGCTCAACGGGATGATCGGGGCGCTCGAGTTGCTGACCGAGACCGAGCTTGGCCGCGACCAGCGCGAGTACCTGCAGATCCTGCGCCGCGCCGGCGACGTCCTGCTGCAGCACGTCAACGACGTGCTGGATCATTCGCGGCTGGAGACCGGGCGCTTCAGCTTTGCCCGCGCGCCCTATTGCCCGATCGAACTGGCGCGCGAGGTGGTCGACGTGCTGCGCCCGACCGCGGCGGCGCGGGGCAACATGCTGCAGGTGAACGTGCCTGAAGATGGCTGTCCGTTGCTGATGGGCGACCGCAGTCGCCTCCGGCAGGTGCTGGTCAACCTGGTGGGCAATGCCATCAAGTTCACCGAGAACGGCGAGATCAAGCTCTCGCTCATCGGCCTGTCAAAAGAAGGCAACGTGATCTTCGAGGTCGCCGACAATGGCATCGGCATCGCCGAGAACGAGCAGGAGCGAATTTTCGAGGATTTCGTCACGCTCGATTCCTCCTACATGCGCGCCGCCGAGGGCACCGGTCTCGGGCTTGGTATCGTGCGGCGGCTGGTGCGGGCGATGGGCGGCGAGGTCACCGTCAAGAGCGCGCCCGGACGCGGGGCGCGCTTCCACGTCAGCCTGCCCGCCGAACGCGCCGCGAGCACGGCGGTCGAACCGCAGCCGGTCGAGGGCATCCCGGAGATGGCGCCCTCGCGCATTCTCGTGGTCGAGGACAACCCGGTGAACCGCCTCGTCGCCACGGCCATGCTGCGCAAGATGGGCCACACGGTGACCGAGGCGCATGACGGCGCCGAGGGGCTGCGCGTGGCCGCGACCGAGCCCTTCGATGTGGTGCTGATGGATATCTCCATGCCGGGCCTCGACGGGGTGGAGACGACGCGGCGCATCCGCGCCGGTGGCGGGGTCAACATCGAGACGCCGATCGTCGCGCTCACCGCCCATGCGCTGCCCGCCGACATGGCGCATTTCCGTGAAGCGGGCATGTGCGCCACGCTGACCAAGCCGATCACCTGGCGGGCGCTGGCCGGGGTTCTCTCGGGAATTGCCCCCGTGCAGGCCGAGGCTTCGGGAGGGGGCTCCGTGCCGGGAGGCGACGTGACGCCGGCGGAGGTGCTGGACGACGTCGCGCTCGGCGCGGCGGCCGACTCGCTGGGGCCCGAGCTTTTCGCCTCGCTGCGCGACCGCTTCCTGAGCGAGACCGAATCCGGCCTCGCGGCCCTGTCCGAGGAACTGAGCGACGGGATCGAACCCGCGGCCTACGCAGAGAAGATCCATCGCATCGCTGGCTCGGCGGCGGTCTTCGGCGCCAGCGCCCTGCACGGCGTGCTCCGCGCCGAGGAGGACAGGGCCCGCACCGGCGCGCCGCTCCCTCCGGACAGTCTCGAGACCGTGCTGCCGGTCTGGCAGGCCACGCGCAAGGCGCTGCTCGAGCTGGAACTGCAGGACTGAGGCTCAACCCTTGGAGCAGGCGAGATCGCTGAGGATCGGGCAGTCGGGCCGGTCGTCCCCGTGGCAGGCGTGGACGAGATGCGCCAGCGTGTCGCGCATCTGCTGCAGCTGGGCCAGCTTCTCGTCGATCTGCGCGAGGTGGTCCTCGGCGATGTGCTTCACCTCGGAACTGGCGCGGCTCTCGTCCTCGTAGAGCGCGAGCAGCGCGCGGCAGTCCTCGATGGTGAATCCCAGCGCGCGGGCGCGGGCCAGGAAGGCCAGCTTGTGCACGTCCTGCTCGGTGAAGGCGCGGTAGCCGTTGGCGCCCCGGTGCGGGGTCACAAGGCCGATGTCCTCGTAGTAGCGGATGGTCTTGGGCGGCAGCCCGGCTCGATCCGCAACGTCTCCGATGTTCATGCCTCTGCCTCCTGGGTGATCGGGGCCGGGGCCGGGCGCGTGTCGCGCTCCGGGGCCATGGCCGGGGCGAGCCGGCGCAGCCGCAGCGCGTTGCTCAGCACGAAGACCGACGAAAGCGCCATCGCCCCCGCCGCCAGCATCGGCGAGAGCAGCGTGCCGAAGGCCGGGTAGAACACCCCCGCCGCCACCGGGATCAGCGCGACATTGTAGCCGAAGGCCCAGAACAGGTTCTGGCGGATGTTGCGCAGCACCGCGCGGCTCAGGTGTACCGCCTCGACGACCCCCTTGGTATCGCCCGAGACCAGCACCACGTCGGCGCTCTCGATGGCGACATCGGTGCCGGTGCCCATGGCGAGGCCGACCTCGGCCTCGGCCAGCGCCGGGGCGTCGTTGATGCCGTCGCCGACGAAGCCCACCGCGCCGTGCGCGGCGCGCAGCGCCCGCACCGCATCGCGCTTGCCCTCGGGCAGCACCTCGGCCTCGACGTGGTCGATGCCGAGCTCGGCGGCGATGGCCTGCGCGGTGGCGCGCGTGTCGCCGGTGATCATCGCCGTCTTCAGCCCCATCCCGTGCAGCTTGGCGATGGCGGCCCTGGCACCGGGTTTGACCTTGTCGGCCACCGCCAGCGCCCCGGCGATCTGCCCGTCGACGGCGACCAGCACCGGCGTCTGCCCGGCCCCCGCGATCTCGTCATGCGCGGCGCTCAGCGGGCCGAGGTCGATCCCCTCGCGGGCCATCAGGCGGGCGGCGCCGACCAGCACGCGGCGGCCCTCCACGCGCGCACTGAGGCCGTGCCCGGCGATGGCTTCGACCTCTTCCGCCTGCGGCAGTCCCCCTTCGGCGGCGCGCTCGAGCGCGCGCGCGATCGGGTGCTCCGAGCTTTGCTCGGCGCTCGCGGCAAGGCGCAGCACTTCACCCTCGTCGAAGCCCGGGGCGGCGGCGGTGCGCACCAGCTCGGGGCGCCCCTCGGTCAGCGTTCCGGTCTTGTCGAAGGCGACGATGCCCACGCTCTCCAGCCGCTGCAGCGCGTCACCCTTGCGGAACAGCACGCCCAGCTCGGCAGCGCGCCCGGTGCCGACCATGATCGAGGTCGGCGTGGCAAGCCCCATGGCGCAGGGGCAGGCGACGATCAGCACCGAGACCCCGGCGACCAGCGCGTAGGTCAGCGCGGGGGAGGGGCCGAAGATCAGCCAAGCGAGGAAGGTCAGCGCAGCGACGGCGATGACGGCTGGCACGAACCAGATCACCACCTTGTCGGCCAGCGCCTGGATCGGCAGCTTGGCGCCCTGCGCCTCCTCGACCATGGCGATGATCCGCGCCAGCATGGTGTCGGCGCCGACCGCCGTGGCCCGGAAGCTGAGCGCGCCTGCGCCGTTGACCGTGCCGCCGACCACCGCGGTGCCGGTCGATTTTTCTACCGGTACCGGCTCGCCGGTGATCATGCTCTCGTCGACGTAGGAGCGCCCGGTCAGCACCTCGCCATCCACGGCGATGCGCTCGCCGGGACGCACGTGCAGCACGTCGCCCGCCACGACCTCGGCGATGGCCAGCTCGGTGATCTCGCCATCGCGCGCGACCCGCGCCGTCGATGGCTTCAGCCCCACCAGCCGTTTGATCGCCGCCCCGGTGCGGCCCTTGGCGCGCGCCTCGAGGAAGCGGCCCAGCAGGATCAGCGTGACGATCACCGCCGCGGCCTCGAAATAGACCGCCCGGGTGCCTTCGGGCAGCAGCCCGGGCAGGAAGAGCGCGACGGTGGAATAGAGCCAGGCCGCCAATGTGCCGAGCGCCACCAGCGAGTTCATGTCCGGCGCGCCCTTGAGCAGTAGCGGCATCCCGATCTGGTAGAAGCGCCGTCCGGGCCAGACCAGCACGGCCGTCACCAGCACGAATTGGATCAGCCAGGAGGTGGTCGTGCCGATGGTGGAGGCGATCAGGTGATGGACGCCGGGGATGAAATGTCCGCCCATCTCGATCAGGAATACCGGCGCGGTCAGTGCGGCGGCGACGATCAGGTCGCGCTTCAGCGCCGCCTGCTCGGCACCTTTGCGCGCCTCCTGCTCGGCGCTGTCATCGCTAGCAAGGCTTGCCTTGTAGCCCGCGCCCTCGACCGCGCCGATCAGCGCGAGGGCTTCGGCGGCCCCTGCCAGCAGGGTCACCTCGGCGGTCTCGCTGGCGAGGTTCACGCTGGCCGAGAGCACGCCCGGCACCTTGTTCAGCGCGCGCTCGACGCGGCCCGCGCAGGAGGCGCAGCTCATGCCCTCGATGCCGAGGCGCATGGTCGACTCGCCGGCAGGGTAGCCCGCCTTGTCCAGCGCGGCGCGCAGCGCGGGCACCCCGGCGCTGCCCTCGACGCGGGCCATCTTCGTCGCGAGGTTCACCGAGGCGTCGGTCACCCCCTCGACCCCGGCCAGCGCCTTCTGCGCGCGTCCGGCGCAGCCGCCGCAATTCATCTTCGTCACTTCGAAGCGCAGACTTCCATCGGCCATGATGCGACTCCTTCCAATCCTGGTTGGTCCCTCACATAGGGGTTCCAGTCACTGGAAGGTCAAGGGCCACCGCGCAACTTGGCACGGTCTCGTGATGCGGGTCAGTTGAGCGGACAGTCGCGGCGCGCCCGGCATTCCTCGCAGAGCAGTGGCAGGCCGACCCGCTCGGCGGCGTTGGCGAGGGTCAGGATATGCGCCGGGAGGACGAGCATGGTCGCCTCCGCCAGCGCCAGCTCGCGGTCCTGCTCGGTGGCGGTCAGCACGAACCGTGCAATGGCGCGCTCGTCGTCCGAGGTGCTCTGCGCCGCGACGGGGAGGATCAGCGGGCCGTGCCAGCCATGGCGGGTGAGAAGATCGGCAAGATCGCCGAGCGCGCGCAGGCAGGCGCGGGCAGGGGTAAAGCCGAGCGCGTCGCGCAGCTCGAGCTGCGCCGTGGCCTCGTCGTTGTCGCGCCAGAGCCGCAGCAGCCGCACCACCCGCGCTTCCGCGGGGCGCAGATCCACCCGGTCGAACCGTTCATGTCGCATGGAACCTCTCCCAGCCAGTCGCCCGCTCGGGGCCGTCGATCCGGGCTGTCCCGGAGACGGGACTGGCTGGGTGAGGTAATCCTGATAGTTTAGATCAGGTAAGTCAAGCCGCGCCGCCGAGGCCGGTTTCGGCCTCGATCTGCTTGCGCGATTTGCGGGCACGCTCGGTGGCGGACTTGAGCTGGCCACAGGCGGCCATGATGTCCTCGCCGCGCGGGGTGCGGATCGGCGAGGCATAGCCGGCCTTGTAGATGATGTCGGCGAATCGCTCGATCCGCTCCCAGTCCGAGCGCTGGTAGGGCGCGCCGGGCCATTCGTTGAACGGGATGAGGTTGATCTTGGCGGGGATGCCCTGGATCAGCTTCACCAGGCGGCGCGCGTCGGCGTCGCTGTCGTTCACGTCCTTGAGCATCACGTATTCGAAGGTGATGCGCTCGGAGTTCGACAGGCGCGGGTATTCACGCAGGGCGTTCAGCAGCTCCTCGATGTTCCAGCGCTTGTTGATCGGCACCAGCATGTTGCGGGTCTCGTCGGTGGTGGCGTGGAAGCTGACCGCCAGAAGGCAGCCGATCTCCTCGGCGCATTTGGCAATTTCCGGCACCACGCCCGAGGTCGACAGGGTGATGCGGCGGCGCGACAGGGCGATGCCCTCGCCGTCCATGGCGATCTTCATCGCGTCACGCACGTTGTCGAAGTTGTAGAGCGGCTCGCCCATGCCCATCAGCACGATGTTCGACAGCAGGCGCGGCCCGCTCTCGCCAGTGCCGGTGCCCGGCTCGGGCCATTCACCAAGGTCGTCGCGCGCCAGCATGACCTGGCCGATGATCTCGCCGGCGGTGAGGTTGCGCACCAGTTTCTGCGTGCCGGTGTGGCAGAAGGAGCAGGTCAGCGTGCAGCCCACCTGCGAGGAAATGCAGAGCGTGCCGCGATCTTCCTCGGGGATGTAGACCACCTCGACCTCGTGACCGCCGGCGATGCGCACGAGGTACTTGCGGGTGCCATCCGCCGAGACCTGCTTCGAGACGATCTCGGGCAGCTCGATGGTGAATTTCTCGGCCAGCAGCGCGCGGTAGTCCTTGGCGAGATTGGTCATCTCGGCAAAGTCGCGGGTGCCCCAGTGATAGACCCACTGCCAGATCTGGTTGACGCGCATCTTCGCCTGCTTCTCGGGCGTGCCTGCCTCGATCAGCGCGGCACGCAGGGCGTCACGGGTGAGCCCGATCAGGTTCAGCTTGCCGCTTTCCGGCAGCTTGCGGGGGATCGTCACCACGTCCTGGGTGATCGGCGCGCTGGCAGTCATCACGTCATCCTCGGAAAAAGAAGGCCACTCCATACAGGATTCGGCCGCAATAAGTCAAAGGGAACGCGCGGGCGCGTCCCCTTGCTGCAGCTCATCTGTGGATGGCCGGGCGAATTTCAACCGATATGCACGGCTCGCGACGTTTTCTTCGCGTCTTTTCGGAAAGACGAAAGGGCGGAGCGCCCGCCCTTCATCCTTCCCCGGACCTCACCGTCAGGGGATCAGCCGCCGCAGCGCTTCTCGGCGTCTTCCACCGCGGCGGTGAAGCCGAGCAGCGAGAAAGTGTCCTTGGTCTTCGTGCCGCGGCTCGAGCCGGCGGTCAGAACGGCGTCGGCGCCGCGCTTCATCGCGGCGATGATCTTGGCGTCGTCCTGCGGCGTCGCCGGCCAGGCCCATTCCCCCTCGGTGTAGAGCTCGAAGGTCTCGCCCGAGATGTCGACGCCCACGGTGGAGCCGCTGGCGAAGGGATAGCCGCCGGTAAAGGCCACCTGGCCCATGACGTTGGCTTCGGGGCGGTAGAACACCATCAGCAGGATGTCGCCGCGGCGGACCGACACCACGCGCCCGTCCTTGGTGTTGACGCTTTCCTTGTAGGTGGTCACCGCCCAGCACTCGCGCGGGCTGCTGCCCTCGAAGACCGACCAGTCGGTGATCGCGTTCACCCGGTTGGTGCTTTCTTCTTGCGCGAGCGCACCCGACGCGCTCAGCGCAAGCGCCGCGCCCAGAACCCCACCGAGAATTGACTTCATACCTGCAGCCTCCAGCCGTGCTTGCTTCTTGTTGCCCGGTCTGCGCCGCGACCTCGACAGCTCCGTTGCGGAGATCTGTCGGTCTCTTGACCAGCGCGACCATTCATGCTCGACGGCGGGACAATAGACCGAAACCCGCGGGGCGAGAAAGCCCCGATGGCAGAATATCGCTCGTTTGTGAGGACCCGCCCCGATGCTTCAGGCTCGCCAAGATAGCTTTACCGCCGCCGTGCCCCTGGTGGAGGTCCGCCGCGGCCCGCTCGCCGAGAGCCTGCACCTCGGGCACGCGGTGATCTGCGACACCTCCGGCGCCATCGTCGAGGCCTGGGGTGACCCGCAGGCGGTGGTCTACCCGCGCTCCTCGTCGAAGATGATCCAGGCCCTGCCGCTCGTCGCCTCGGGCGCCGCCGAGGCCTGGCACCTGACCCCGCCGCAACTGGCGCTGGCCTGCGCCTCGCACCAGGGCGCACCGATGCACGTCGGCGCGGTCGAGGCCTGGCTGGCCGACCTCGAGCTGTCCGACGACGACCTGCGCTGCGGCCCGCAGCCGAGCCGCGACAAGGCGCTGAAACTCGAGATGATCCGCGAGGGCCGGAGCCCGTGCCGTGTGCACAACAACTGCTCGGGCAAGCACGCGGGATTCCTGACGCTGAGCCAGTACCTCGGCGCCGGTCCGGACTACGTGCTGCCGGAGCACCCGGTGCAGGTCGCGGTCCGCGACGCCTTCGAGACCGTGACCGGCGAGGTCAGCCCCTGCTATGGCATTGACGGCTGCTCCGCCCCCAACCTCGCGACCACCATGCACGGCATGGCGCGGGCGATGGCCTGGTTCGCCGGGGCGCACCAGCGCCACGACGCGCTCAGCCGTGCCGGCGCGCAGCTGGTCGAGGCCATGTACGACTATCCCGATCTCGTCGCCGGCGAGGGCCGCGCCTGCACGCTGCTGATGCGCGCCGCGCTCGAGCCGATCGCGATCAAGACCGGGGCCGAGGGCTATTTCGTCGCCATCCTGCCGCAGCGCGGCCTCGGCGTGGCGGTGAAGATTATTGACGGGGCGACCCGCGCGGCGGAATGCGTCATGGCCTCGCTGCTGGTGCGGCTTGGTGCCGCGGACCCGGCGCATCCCGACGTGCACCGCTTCCTCAACCCCGAGGTGAGCAACTTCGACGGTCTGGTCACCGGCGAGATTCGCCCGCTCGACACGCTCTTCGCGGCCTGAGGGGAGCGGGCGTCGCGCGCGCCCCATTGTCTGGACGCGCGCCCCTTCGTCTAGATGAAACTCTCCCGGAGGAGTCGCCGCAGATGACGAGGGCAGCGCCCCCTCGCGCCTCTCAGCCCGCGAACTCGCTGCGCGCGTAGCCCTGCAGGAACAGCAGCGCCGTGAGATCCCCGAGGTTCACCCGCAGCGCGCATTCCGCCTGCACCGAGGGTTTGGCATGCAGCGCCACGCCGAAGCCGGCGCGGCCGAGCATGCCCAGATCGTTCGCCCCGTCGCCCACCGCCAGCACGTCGTCCTCGAGGATGCCGAGCCGGGCGGTGATCTCCTCCAGCGCCTGCACCTTGGCCTCGCGCCCGAGGATCGGCCGCGCCGGCACGCCGGTCAGCTTGCCGTCTTCCGTCAGCAGCGTGTTGGCGCGGTTCTCGTCGAACCCGATCTTCTCGGCGACACGCGCGGTGAAGGCGGTGAAACCGCCCGACACCAGCGCGGCATAGGCGCCGTTCGCCTTCATCGTCGCGACCAGCTCCGGGCCGCCGGGCATCAGCGTGATGCGGGTCTCGAGCACCTTGCCGATGACGCTCTCCGGAAGACCCTTGAGCAGCGCCACGCGCTCGGTCAACGCGCCTTCGAAATCGAGCTCGCCGTTCATCGCGCGGGCCGTGATCTCCTTCACATGCGCGCCGACCCCGGCTTCCTCCGCCAGCTCGTCGATGCATTCCTGCTGGATCATCGTGCTGTCCATGTCCGCCAGCAGCATCTTCTTGCGGCGCCCTTCGGCGGGCAGAACGTTCAGATCGGCCTGCTGAGCGAGCGAGGCGCGCACCTCCTCGAAGTTGCCGGGCACCGCCTCGACCGGGAATTCCGCCGCCTCGCCGTCCGAGAGCACGGTGACCGGACCGCCGCCTAAGGCATTGCGCAGGCTCTCGACCAGCGCGGTATCCAGGGTGCCGGGGCGGGCGATGAGCGAGACGATCTGCATGAGGAGCACTCCAATGTCTGACGCGGCGGCTTCTGGCATGGAGTGCGCGGCTTTTCCAGCCTCCGCGGGAAGGCGGGGCAGGGCACAGTGCACGAAAAGCGCACGCGGAGCGCACCGGGGCGTGACTTGCAATCGCGGGATTGCCCCGACATATCGAAAGGTACTGGAGGACCGCATAATGCTCCGAAACATCCTGATCGTGCCCGCCCTTGCCCTCACGCTCACCGCAGTCCCGGCCCTTGCCGAGACGCAGGTGCCGCAGAGCCAGGCGGAAATCTCCCTCTCCTTCGTGCCCTTGGTGAAACAGGCGACGCCCGCCGTGGTGAACATCTACGCCAGCCGCGTGGTCGAAGCCCGCAGCCCCTTTGCCGGCGATCCGCTCTTCGGCAATCTCTTCCAGGACTTCCGGGGCCGCCCGCGGGTGCAGAACTCGCTCGGCTCCGGGGTGATCCTGTCCGAGGACGGCATCGTGGTGTCGAACTACCACGTGGTCGGCCAGGCCACCGACATCCGCGTGGTGCTCAACAATGGCGCCGAATACGACGCCGAGGTGCTGCTGGCCGACGAGGAGGCGGACCTCGCCATCCTCAAGCTCGACGGCGCGCAGGACATGCCCTTCCTGCCGCTGCGCGACAGCGACACGGTCGAGGTGGGCGAGCTGGCGCTGGCGATCGGCAATCCCTTCGGTGTCGGCCAGACCGTCAGCTCGGGCATCGTCTCGGGGCTGGCGCGCTCGGGCACGGCCACCGGCAATGCCCGCGGCTACTTCATCCAGACCGACGCGCCGATCAACCCGGGCAATTCGGGGGGCGCGCTGATCGACGTGAAGGGCCAGCTCATTGGCGTGAACACCTCGATCCTCACCCGGTCCGGCGGCTCCAACGGCATCGGTTTCGCCATCCCCTCGGCGCTGGTGCGCCAGTTCGTCGAGCAGGCCGAGGCGGGCAAGACCTCCTTCGAGCGCCCCTGGGCCGGGATGACCGGGCAGAGCGTCGACGCCGATCTCTCGGAAAGCCTCGGCATGGGGCTGCCCGGCGGCGTGCTGGTCTCGCAACTGCACGAGGCCAGCCCCTTCGCGCAGGCCGGGCTCGACGTCGGCGACGTGGTGCTGGCGGTGGACGGGCAGGGGGTGAACACGCCTGCCGAGATGCTCTACCGCATGTCGGTCACCGGGCTCGGTCACGAGGCGCAGATCACCTACCTGCACGACGGCGCGCAGCGGCAGGCCAAGGTCGCGATGATCGCCGCCCCCGACGATCCGCCGCAGCAACGCGTCACGCTGGACGAGCGCGCCGTGTTGCCGGGGCTGACGCTGGCGCGGCTCAACCCGGCGGTGCAGACCGAGCTCGGCCTGCCGCTGGCGGGTGGCGAGGGCGTGGTGGTGGTCGACCCCGGCCCCTGGGGCGCGCGGATCGGCCTGCAGCGGGGCGACCTGCTGCGCGCGGTCAATGGCCAGGACATCGAATTGCCGGGCGATGTTGACGATCTGCTGAAGAGCGCCGCGCCGCGCATCCAGATCGACGCACAGCGCGGCAACGGTCGCATCTCCCTGCGGTTCCGGGTCTGAGGGGCGTAGGCGTGGCCGATCTCTTCGACGATCCCGCGGGCCGCAGCCCCGAACCCGAGCGGAGCGGCCCCCGCCCGCTGGCGGACCGGCTGCGCCCGAAGGCGCTCGGCGAGGTGATCGGTCAGCAGCAGGTGCTCGGCCCCGAGGCGCCGCTCGGGGTGATGCTCGCCTCGGGGGCGCTGTCGAGCCTGATCTTCTGGGGGCCGCCCGGGGTCGGCAAGACCACCATCGCGCGGCTTCTTGCGGATGCGACGGACCTGCACTTCGTGCAGATCAGCGCCATCTTCACCGGCGTGCCCGAGCTGCGGAAGGTCTTCGAGGCCGCGAAGATCCGCCACCGCAACGGCCAGGGCACCTTGCTCTTCGTCGACGAGATCCACCGCTTCAACAAGGCCCAGCAGGACGGCTTCCTGCCGCATATGGAGGACGGGACGATCCTCCTCGTCGGCGCCACCACCGAGAATCCCAGCTTCGAGCTCAACGCGGCGCTGCTGTCGCGGGCGCAGGTGCTGGTGCTGGAGCGCCTCTCTCGCGACGATCTCGAGGGTCTCGCGCAGCGCGCCGAGCACGAACTCGGCCGGAGCCTGCCGCTGGACGGCGCCGCCCGCACCGCGCTGCTGGAAATGGCCGACGGCGACGGCCGGGCGCTGCTCAACTTGATCGAACAGATCATGGCCTGGCGCGTCGAAGGCGCGCTCTCGACCGAGGCGCTCTCGACCCGGCTGATGCGCCGCGCGGCGCAATACGACAAATCCGGCGACGGCCACTACAACCTGATCTCGGCGCTGCACAAATCGGTGCGCGGCTCGGATCCCGACGCGACGCTCTACTGGTTCGCCCGGATGCTCGAGGCCGGGGAAGACCCGCGCTTCCTCGCCCGGCGCATCACCCGCATGTCGGTCGAGGACATCGGCCTTGCCGATCCGCAGGCGCAGGCGATCTGCCTGCAGGCCTGGCAGACCTACGAGCGACTCGGCTCCCCCGAGGGCGAGCTGGCGCTGGCGCAGGCGCTGGTCTACCTCGCGCTGGCACCGAAATCGAACGCCACCTACGTCGCCTACAAGGCCGCGCGCGCCGCGGCGAAGAAGACCGGCTCGCTCAGCCCGCCCAGGCACATCCTCAACGCCCCGACCAAGCTGATGAAGGAGCAGGGCTACGGCAGCGGCTACGCCTATGACCACGACGCCGAGGACGGGTTTTCCGGCCAGGACTACTTTCCCGAGGAGATCGGCCGCGACAGCTACTACACCCCGGTCGAGCGCGGCTTCGAGCGCGACCTGAAGAAGCGCCTCGAGTATTTCGCGAAGCTGCGCCGCGATCGGAACGGCTGATCTTCTTCTAGGGGCAAATATCCCGGGGGAGTCCGCCTTCGCGGACGGGGGCAGAGCCCCCAAGGCGCGCCGCCTGCCGCTCGCCTGACCTTAGGGCATGACGGGCTTGCACGCCCGCCGTGGCTCCGAACCCCCGAAAATCTTGACATTCCGCCCCCCCTCGCACATGTCCCGCGGATGATCCTCACGGTTTTACAGGTCGCGCTCGGCGGAGCGCTCGGCGCCAGCGGGCGCTATCTGACCGGCCTCGCCATGGCGCGGCTGCTGGGCAAGGGATTCCCCTGGGGCACGCTGACGGTGAACATCCTCGGCTCCTTTGTCATGGGCGCCATCGTGGTGATCCTTGCCAATACCTCCAACCGCTTCGCGCCGTTCCTGATGACCGGCGTGCTCGGCGGTTTCACAACCTTCTCGGCCTTCTCGCTGGATTTCGCCACGCTCTACGAGCGCGGCGACGTCGCGCAGGCGGGCCTTTACGTGGCGGTCTCGGTGGCCGTCTCGCTGGCGGCGCTCTTCGCGGGGCTGCTGGTCACTCGGAGTTTCTTTGCATGAGCCGCGTTCAGACAGTCACCGTGGGGCCGGGCGACGGCGATCAGCGTCTCGACCGCTGGATGAAACGCCATTTCCCGCACGTCCCGCAGGGGCGCATCGAGAAGATGTGCCGCAAGGGCGAGATTCGCGTCGATGGCGGCCGGGTGAAGGCCTCGACCCGCCTTGCCGTGGGCAACCAGGTGCGCGTTCCGCCGCTGCCCGAGCCTGAGGAAATGGCCAAGGTCGCGGCGCAGCCGAAGTCGAAGATCTCGGATGCCGACACCAAGCTGATCCAGTCCTGCGTGCTGTGGAAGGACGATCACATCATCGCCCTCAACAAGCCGCCGGGCATGCCGACGCAGGGCGGCTCCAAGCAGACCCGCCACGTTGACATGCTGTCGGAGGCGCTGAAATTCGGCTACGACGAGAAGCCGCGTCTCGTGCACCGGCTCGACAAGGACACCTCGGGGGTGCTGCTGCTGGCGCGCACCCGCGAGATGGCGCAGGGCCTCACCGCCGCGATCCGCCACAAGGAAACCCGCAAGATCTACTGGGCGCTGGTCGCCGGTGTGCCGACGCCCTACCTCGGTGAGATCAAGTACGGGCTGGTCAAGGCCGGCGGCCACGGCAAGTCGGGAGAGGGCGAAAAGATGCGCGCCATCCACCCGCGCGAGATCGACAGCACCCCCGGTGCCAAGCGCGCCCACACGCTCTACGCCACGCTCTACCGCGTCGCGGGCCGGGCGAGCTGGGTGGCGATGGAGCCGATCACCGGCCGCACCCACCAGCTTCGCGTGCATATGGCCGAGATCGGCCATCCGATCATCGGCGACGGCAAGTACGGCGGCTCGGGGCAGGAGAACCTCGGCGACGGCTGGGGCGCACAGCTCGGCGGCATCATCTCGAAAAAGCTGCACCTGCACGCGCGGTCGATGACCTTCCTGCACCCGGCGACCAAGAAGCCGGTCACCGTCACCGCGCCGCTGCCCGAGCACATGGCGCAAAGCTGGGAGACCTTCGGCTGGACCGAGGATCTCGCCGCGGACGATCCCTTCGAAGAGCTGCACTGAGACCATGGACCTCAAGCTGATCATCTTTGACGTCGACGGCACGCTGGTCGACAGCCAGGCGGATATTCTCGCCTCGATGCGCGGGGCCTTTGCCGAGGTCGGCATGGAGGCTCCGAGCCGCGAGGAGATCCTCGGCATCGTCGGCCTGTCGCTGCCGCTGGCGGTGGCGCGGCTCGCACCGGGCGTGGATGCCGCGACGATCGAGGCGATGGTCGAGGGCTACAAGCAGAGCTACATGCGCCTGCGCAGCGCCAATGGCACAGAGGCCAGCTCGCCGCTCTACCCCAACGTCCGCGAGGTGCTGGATGCGCTGCACGCGCGGCCCGAATGGCTGCTCGGCATTGCCACCGGCAAATCGCGCCGCGGGCTCGACCGGCTGGTCGACGGACATGGCATCCGCCGGCTCTTCGTCACCCAGCAGTGCGCCGACGATCACCCCTCGAAGCCGCATCCGGCAATGATCCAGGCGGCGCTGGCCGAGGCCGGCGTCGAGCCGCATCAGGCGGTGATGCTGGGCGACACGAGCTTCGACATGGATATGGCCGCCTCTGCCGGGGTCCACGGGATCGGCGTCAGCTGGGGCTATCACGACCGCGCGCGGCTTGCCTCCGCGCGCACAATCATCGACGACATCCGCGCGCTTCCGGCGCTGCTGGAGCAACTCTGGAGCCAAGCCGCATGAGCGAATGGGCCCCCCGCCGCTTCTACAAGGACGCCACGGTCGAAGAGGCCGAAGGCGGTTTCATCGTACATCTCGACGGGCGCCCGCTGCGCACCCCGGGCAAGGCGCCGCTGGTGGTGCCGACCCGGGCCATCGCGGAAGCCATGGCCGAGGAATGGCGCGCGCAGGACGAGAAGATCGACCCGCGCACCATGCCCTTCACCCGGACCGCCAACAGCGCCATCGACAAGGTCGCGCCGCAGCACCCCGAGGTGGCCGAGATGCTGGCCGAATACGGCGACAGCGATCTGCTGTGCTACCGTGCCGACAGCCCGGCGGAACTGGTCGCGCGGCAGGCCGAGCGCTGGGATCCGCTGCTCGACTGGGCGGCGCGCGAAATGGGCGCCCGGCTGGAGCCGCGCACCGGGATCATGCACGCCTCCCAGCCCGTGGCGCCGCTGCGCCTGCTTGCCGAGCGGACCCATGCCTTCAGCCCGTTCGAACTGGCGGCCTTCCACGATCTCGTGGCGCTCACCGGTTCCCTGGTCCTCGGCTTCGCGGCGACCGGGCGCGAGCATGACGCCAAGGAACTCTGGGCGCTGTCGCGGCTCGACGAGACCTTTCAGGAAGAGCTCTGGGGCGAAGACGAGGAAGCGCGGGAAGCGGCTGAAATCAAACGTGAGGCCTTCCTTCACGCCCACCGCTTTTTTGCCCTCTGCCAAGCTGCCTAATCTGAATCCTCTTCAGGGATCCTTGCGTAAGATCTGGGCATTTGCTTGCCTTTTTCGCGTCGCACCGGCTTGACCTCGCCAAAACTTTGCTCCCAAACTCCCGTCAGCACAGGGAGGGAGCCCCTGGCTAATAAGCCGATCCAGCAAGGATCAAGGAACCGGCTCACGAGAGCCGGAAAACAGGAAGAGGTTAACATGAAAAAGACCGTAACTCTCGGCGCTCTGACCGTCGCCGCACTCGCGGCCGGCGCAGCCGGCGCCGCGACCCTGGACGACGTGAAAGCGCGCGGGGAGCTGAAGTGCGGTGTGTCCACGGGCCTCGCCGGTTTCTCGGCACCCGATGCAAACAACGTGTGGCAGGGCTTTGACGTGGCGTACTGCCGTGCGCTCGCCGCAGCCGTCCTGGGCGACCCGATGGCGGTGTCCTTCACCCAGACCACCGGTCAGACCCGCTTTACCGCGCTGGCCTCCGGCGAGATCGACGTGCTGGCCCGCAACACCACCTGGACCTTCTCGCGCGATGTCGACCTGAAGTTCGAATTCGTCGGCGTGAACTACTACGACGGCCAGGGCTTCATTGCACCGAAGTCGCTGGGCGTGGCTTCGGCCAAGGAACTCGATGGCGCCACCGTCTGCATCCAGACCGGCACCACCACCGAGCTGAACCTCGCGGACTTCTTCCGCGCCAACAACATCAGCTACGAGCCGGTTCCGATCGAGACCAACGCTGAAGCGCAGCAGCAGTACCTGGCCGGCGCCTGTGACGTCTACACCACCGACGCCTCGGGCCTCGCAGCCACCCGCGCCACCTTCGAGACCCCGGCCGATCACGTGATCCTGCCGGAAATCATCTCGAAAGAGCCGCTTGGTCCGCTCGTCCGCCACGGCGACAACGAGTGGGGCGACATCGCCCGCTGGACCCTGAACGCTCTGGTTGCCGCCGAAGAATACGGCGTGACCTCGGCCAACATCGCGGAGCTGTCCTCGGCCCCGACCAACAACCCCGAGATCAACCGTCTGCTCGGCACCGAGGGTGAACTGGGCGCAATGCTCGGCCTCGACGCCGAATGGGCGCAGCGCGCCATCATGGCGGGCGGCAACTACGGCGAGATCTTCGAGAAGAACATCGGCGAAGCCACCCCGATCGGCCTGTCGCGCGGCCTGAACGCGCAGTGGACCGAAGGCGGCCTGCTCTACAGCCCGCCGTTCCGCTGATACCGGACTTGGCGAGGGGCGCAGGGACAACCTGCGCCCCTTTCCACCTTCAGACCTTCAGACGATTTCGCCTTCATAAAACGAAAGCACGCTTCCGGCAGGGCAGACGGCGGAGCAACCGCTGCGGACCCGAGAGATGACGGAAGCGTCCGGGGAGAACTAAATGGCGACCATCTCGGATCCGCCGGAGCGTGGCTTCCGGCTGAGTCAGCTTATTTTCGACACGCGCTATCGCTCGATGACCATCCAGGTCGTCGCGATGATCCTGATAGGGCTGCTGCTGTCGTGGCTGATTTCCAACACGATCAACAACCTCGAGGCCCTGGGCAAGGACTTCGACTTCGGATTCCTGTCGCAGCCCGCGGGCTATGACATCAACCAGCAGCTCATCGACTACAACAACCAGATGACCCATGGCCGCGCCGCGCTCGTGGGGATCCTCAACACGTTGCTGGTCGCGGTGATGGGCTGTGCCCTCGCTACGGTGCTCGGCGTGATCGCGGGCGTGCTGCGCCTGTCGAACAACTGGATCGTCTCGCGGCTGACGGCGGTCTACGTCGAGGGCTTCCGCAACGTGCCGCTGCTGCTGTGGATCGTGCTGATCTTCGCGCTGATGACCGAGTCCATGCCGACACCGCGGGATTTCCGCGGCGAGGACGGCTCTTCGATGATCCTCGGCGAAAGCGTCGCGATCACCAACCGCGGCGTCTACATCCCTAACGTCGTGTTCAGCCGCTCGCTGGGCGGCAATGAGATCGCGGCCCCCGAGCCCGAGGCCGCAGCCCCCGCAGCATCCACCGGCGCCAATATGGCCGGCACATACGGCGCAAGCCGCATCGCCACCGGCGGTGCCGGCGTGCAGACCGGGCAGGCCGACGACAACGCCTCCGGCAGCGCCGAGGGCGGCTCGGACGCCGGTACCGAAGAGGGCGGAGAGGTCATCCCGAGTTCCTCCGGCTGGGACTGGCTGCTGATCCTCGCGGTGCTCATCGCGGGCGGCATCGGGGCCAGGGTTCTCGGCAAGCGCGCCTCGCATATCCAGGAAGCCACGGGCAAACGCCCGACGACCCTGCCGCTGCAGATCGCCGCCATCCTCGTGCCGCTGATCGTGGTGCTGGTGGCACTCGGCGCCTCGCTCGACAAGCCCGAGCTCGGCGGCTTCAACTTCGACGGCGGCGTGCACCTGCGCAACTCGCTGATCGCCCTGTGGCTGGCGCTGTCGCTCTACACCGGCGCCTTCATCGCCGAGATCGTGCGTGGCGGCATCCTCGCCATCTCCAAGGGGCAAACCGAGGCGGCCTACGCGCTGGGTCTGCGTCCGGGCACCACGATGAACCTGGTGATCCTGCCGCAGGCGCTGCGGGTGATCATCCCGCCGCTGATCTCGCAGTTCCTCAACCTCACCAAGAACAGCTCGCTGGCCATCGCGGTGGGCTACATGGACGTGCGCTCGACCCTCGGGGGCATCACCATCAACCAGACCGGCCGCGAGCTCGAGGGCATGCTGTTGCTGGGTCTGTTCTACCTGGTGCTGAGCCTGCTGATCTCGGGCGTGATGAACGTCTACAACTCCTCCGTGAAGCTGAAGGAGCGGTGACATGAGCGATACGCATGCACAGACCGTCGCCTATGTCCGCGACACCATGCTCGACCAGCAGGATCCGCCGCTGAACCAGACCGGCGCGCTGAAGTGGATCCGCGAGAACCTGTTCTCCGGCTGGCTGAACATCATGCTCACCCTGCTCTCGCTCTGGGTCATCTACGCCGCGCTGAGCCACCTGCTGCCCTGGGCGCTGCGGGGCATCTGGGACGCGTCGAACCTGTCGCAGTGCCGGGAGATCATCGCCGAGCGTTATGGCGCGGGCACGCCGGCGGCCTGCTGGGCCGTGCTGGCGGAGCGCTGGCCGCAGCTGATCTTCGGCTTCTTCCCGAAAGAGCTCTACTGGCGCCCGATCCTGGCCTTCCTGATCTTCCTCGCCGCGGTCGCGCCGGTGCTGTTCAGCTCGGTGCCGCGCAAGATGCTCTGGGTTTCGGCGCTCGCACCCTTCGTGCTGTTCTGGCTGATCTGGGGCGGCTCGCTCTGGGGTCCGGTCGCGGCCATCCTCGGCTTCGTCATCGCCTGGGCAATCATGGCCTTTGCCGCGCCGAAGATCGGCACGCTGCTGTCGGTGATCCTGGCGATCGTCGTGCCGGTGATCTACTGGCTGACCCTTTGCGGTCCGCTCGCTGGCGCGCTGGCCTCGGTGGTGCCGCTGGCGCTCGAGCAGGTGCCGACGCAGAACATGGGCGGCTTCATGCTGGCCACGATCATCGGCGTGTCGGGCATCGTGCTGTCGCTGCCGCTGGGCATCCTGCTGGCGCTGGGACGCCAGTCGGACATGTTCATCATCAACAAGTGCTCGGTGGCCTTCATCGAGATCATCCGCGGCGTGCCGCTGATCGTCTGGCTGTTCACCGCGTCGCTGCTGCTGAACTACTTCCTGCCGCCGGGCACCAACTTCGACCTGATGCTGCGTGTCATCATCATGGTGACCCTGTTCTCGGCGGCCTATATCGCCGAGGTGGTCCGTGGCGGTCTCGCCGCGCTGCCGAAGGGTCAGTACGAGGCCGCGGACGCGCTGGGGCTGGACTACTGGAAATCGATGCGGCTGATCATCCTGCCGCAGGCGCTGAAAATCTCGATCCCGGGGATCGTGAACACCTTCATCGGCCTGTTCAAGGATACCACGCTGGTCGTTTTCATCGGCCTTCTCGATCCCATTGGCCTGTCCAACTCGATCCGGGCGACCACCGATTGGAACGGCGTTTACTGGGAACTCTTCGTCTTTATCGGTCTGTGCTTCTTCATCTTCTGCTTCAGCATGGGCCGCTATTCGCTCTTCCTCGAGAAAAAGCTCCGCAGAGAGCACCGCTAAGGAGACCTCCAATGTCTGAACTTGCAACACGCGAAGTCGATCGCAGCCAGATGAAGGTCTCCGACGAGGTGGCCATCCAGATCAGCAAGATGAACAAGTGGTTCGGGACCTTCCACGTGCTGCGCGACATCGACCTGACCGTCTACCGCGGTGAGCGGATCGTCATTGCCGGCCCTTCGGGCTCGGGCAAGTCGACGATGATCCGCTGCATCAACCGTCTGGAGGAACACCAGGCGGGCAGCATCATGGTCGATGGCATCGAACTGAGCTCTGACCTGAAGAACATCGACAAGATCCGCTCCGAGGTCGGCATGTGCTTCCAGCACTTCAACCTCTTCCCGCATCTGACAATTCTCGAGAACTGCACGCTCGCGCCGATCTGGGTTCGCAAGATCCCCAAGAAGCAGGCGGAAGAGACCGCGATGCATTTCCTCGAGAAGGTGAAGATCCCCGAGCAGGCCAACAAGTACCCCGGCCAGCTCTCGGGCGGGCAGCAGCAGCGCGTGGCGATCGCCCGCTCGCTGTGCATGAAGCCGCGGATCATGCTCTTCGACGAACCGACCTCGGCGCTCGACCCGGAGATGATCAAGGAAGTGCTCGATACGATGGTCGAACTGGCCGAAGAGGGCATGACCATGCTTTGCGTCACGCACGAAATGGGATTCGCCCGGCAGGTCGCGAATCGGGTCATCTTCATGGATGCGGGACAGATCGTGGAACAGAATGAACCTGAGGAATTCTTTAATAATCCGCAGCACGAGCGGACGAAACTCTTCCTCAGCCAGATTCTCGGCCATTAATCCACAAGAGAATCCGAATATTAATCGCGAGTCCCATTAATTTGGGGCTCGTTTTTTTGTCACTTGTGTTACAGTCTCTTCCGAAGCGTCTCAGTTTTGACGCTTTTCGGCAACGTGCCGAATGAAATCTGTACCGGTTTCCATGAAGGGACTTGCGTATAGTGGTCGACCGAGTGTCGCCCGAGGTCGGATCGCCGTAGGGGAGGACGTGCGAGACGATGCGGCTGACCCGGACCACGTGACGGAAGGGCCTTTGCCAAGTGACCGGCTACAGCGGCGCTCGCGATCCTTTGGGAGGGGGATCGCGGGCGTCACTTTTTTCAGGTCAGCTCACTTGGTCAGGTCAGCTCACGCGGCACCGTGAAGGCATGGCAACGGGCTGTGCCCAGCCGGGCCTCGTGCCACTCAGCAAGCTCGAAATCCGCGACCAGCGTGGCACCGGTGGGGTAGGTGCCGAATTTCGGATGTTCCGGGCCGCGCGCAACCACGGCATTGGCGAACTCGCCGATCCCCGGATTGTGCGCCAGCATCAGCACGGTCTCGCCGCTCGCCCCCTGCAGGCTCTTCAGCAGCGTCGCGGGGCCTGCAAGGTAGAGCCGGTCCTCGAAGCGGGTCGCCACCTCTCCGAGCGCGAGCAACTCCAAAGTCTCACGGGTGCGTGCTGCGGAAGAGCAAAGGATCTGATCGGGCTGGAGGCCCTGTGCGCGGAGCCAGTCTCCAAGCGCCTGTGCACTCTTGCGCCCGCGCGCGTTGAGCGGCCGCGCGTGATCCGGCATGCCAACCGACCAGTCGGATTTCGCATGCCGCATGAGGATGAGCCGTTTCATGAGGTGTCCCCCGTCTCCGGACGCCAGTGTTCCATGAACGAGGCCATGTGGAAAGCGGCCTGCGACGGCTGTCGTTGCATGTTCGCCGACGCCGGGCAGGCACGGCGCACGAGGCAGCCACGGGTTCGGCAGTCCGCGCCCTCGGGGCGGCGCAGGTGGCGCTGGCAGGCGTCCACCTCATAGGGCGCACCGGAGCCGAGCGCGCCGACGGGACAGGCGCTGCGGCAGGGCTGCGCGCAGGCGATGCAGGGAGACGCGGGTCTCGGCGGGAGGTCCAGTCTCTGGGGCAGGCAAATGGCCCCGCGGTAGCTGATCAGCAGGCCCGCACGCGCGTGGACCAGCAGGCCGGGCGGGGCGGAAAAGGCGTCGCCGCTGGCCAGCGCCCAGCCGAAGAAGGAGGGGTAGGGCGGCCCGTCAGAAGGGAAAACCGCCGTGCCGTCGAACCGCTCCGCCAGCGAACCGATCACCCGCTTGGACCAGCGGTCAAGCGGCGCGCGCGCGCCATCCAGGAATTCGGAAGAGGCCGAGAAGATCGGCCAGAAGCGTGGTTCGTCGGGACCGAGCAGCAGCAGCGTGCCGCATCGGTCGGGCGCACCATCGCCGGGCGCGGGATGGAAGGTGCCGCGCAGGGCAAGGCCATCCGTCCGCGCCGCGGCGTCGATGTCACAAGGGGTCACGTGCGCGGGCGCACCGGCTCTAGGTCGGCGCGGCGGATCAGCGAACCGGCGCCATGCTCGGTGAAGAGTTCGAGCAGGCAGGCATTCGGCACGCGCCCGTCGAGGATGACCACCGCGCGCACGCCCTCCTCGACCGCTTTCAGCGCGGTCTCGGTCTTGGGGATCATGCCGCCGGCGATGGTGCCGTCCTCGGTCATCGCGCGGACGTCTTCCGGGGTCATCTGGGTGACCACCTCGCCGGCCTTGTTCTTCACGCCCGACACGTCGGTGAGCAGCAGCAGGCGATCGGCCTTCAGCGCCCCCGCCAATGCGCCCGCGGCGGTGTCGCCATTGACGTTGAAGGTCTCCAGGTAGTCCATGCCGGTGGCAACCGGGGCGACCACGGGGATGATCCCGGCGGCGAAGAGATCGTGCAGCACCTGCACGTTGCATTCGACCGGGCGGCCGACGAAGCCCAGTTCCGGATCATCCGCCTCGCAGACGATGAGGTCGTCATCCTTGCCCGACAGGCCCACGGCGCGGCCGCCCTCGTCCATGATTGCCTGCACGATGCGCTTGTTGACGAGGCCGGTCAGCACCATCTCGACGACCTCGACGGTGGCCTGGTCGGTGACCCGCTTGCCGCGCTTGAACTCGGACTGGATGTTCAGCTTTGCGAGCATGTCGTTGATCATCGGGCCGCCGCCGTGCACGACGACCGGGTTCACCCCGACCTGGCGCATCAGCACGATGTCCCGGGCAAACTCGGCCATGGCGTCTGTGTCGCCCATGGCATTGCCGCCGAACTTCACCACCACGATCGCGCCCGTATAGCGCTGCAGGTAGGGCAGGGCTTCGTTCAGGGTGCGGGCGGTGGCGATCCAGTCTCGGTTCATCGTCTGCTTCTTCATCTGGGGTGCATCCTCGATGCGGGAATATCTCTGCCTTGGCAGAACTAGTCCCTGCGCCCGGGATTGCGAAGGGGAAATTCAGGAAAGGCCGTTGATGATCGCGCGCAGGGTGGGGATCCCCTCGCCCTTTTCGGAGCTGGTCAGCACGATCTCGGGGTAGGCGGCGGGATGCTTCGACAGCTTCTCGCGCACCTGCGTCAGGATCCTGTCGAGATCCTTGGCCTTGAGCTTGTCGGTCTTGGTCAGCACCGCCTGGAAGGTGACGGCGGACTTGTCGAGCAGCTCCATGATCTCCTCGTCGACCGGCTTGACCCCGTGGCGGGCGTCGATCAGCACGAAGGCGCGCCGCAGCGAGACACGGCCCGAGAGGTACTGCTTGAGCAGGCGCTGCCATTTCTCGACCACCGCGACGGGCGCATTGGCAAAGCCGTAGCCCGGAAGGTCGACGAGGTAGTGGCTCTCGTTGAGCGTGAAGAAGTTGATCTCCTGCGTCCGGCCCGGCGTGTTCGAGGCGCGGGCGATGCCCTTGCGACCGGTGAGCGCGTTGATCAGGCTCGACTTGCCGACGTTCGAACGCCCGGCAAAGCAAACCTCCGGGCGGTCGTCGGGCGGCAGCCCGTCCATGGCGACCACGCCCTTGAGGAATTGCACGTCACCGGCAAAGGCCTTGCGCGCCGCCTCGCGGGCTGCGTCATCGGGATCTTCGGCGATGGGAAAGGGAAGGGGGGTCGTCACAGCAGGGTCACCTCGTCGTCATGGGCGATCTCGCCGCCCTCCGTCACTTCGGCCTGCACCGAGAAATCCGTATGTCCCCAGTGACGCAGCGCGCCCAGCGTATCCGCATCGCGCTGGCCTGTCTCGGGGTTTGCAGTGGTGGCGGCGCAGCGGCCGGTCCGTTCGCGCACGATGAAGGTCGCGCCGCCGATGCGAATCTCGCGCCCGACCCAATCGAACTCTTCCCAGGGCGCCAGCCCGTCCAGCCAGATATTGCCGCGCCAGCGGTGGATCGACAGCGGCTGGCCGATCTGCGTCTCGACCGCACGGTGCGAGGCGATGTTGCACAGGGTGATCGAGGCGAAGGGCGCATCGGTCATGCCGCGCGCCTGCGCCCGGACGAGCCGCGCCGATTGCGCCCGGTCCTCGGGCATCAGCGGGCGCACCCAGTCGAGGAAGGCTTCGTCGGCGCTGTCGGGATCGAAGGTCAGGTCGGGGCGGTCCGGGTGGTGCAGGGTGATGGTGCCCGCCGCCTCGTCCATCTCGGCGCTGATCGCCATGAGCTGGGGCGCCTTGGCGCCCCGGCTGAAGTTGCCGCAGCGGACCCATTCGGATCCGTCCGCGTCGGAAAGCTCATGCGCCACCGCCCAGGCCCGGTCGAAGGGCAGGCACTGGTGCGCATGAAGGGTCACCCGGTCCAGCGCCTCGCGGCCATGGGCCTTGATCGGGTGGCGCCAGATTTGGGTGACCCGTCCGCTCATTTTCCGCCCGACTTCGCGTCCTTGGGCTTGCGCTTGAAGGTCGACTTGATGTTGCCGAACACGTCAGGCTTGGCCCCGTGGCTGCGCATGATCAGGTACTGTTGGGTGAAGGTGATCGTGTTGTTGGTGATCCAGTAGAGCACCAGGCCGGAGGCGAAGCCGCCGAGCATGAACATGAACACCCAGGGCATCCAGGCAAAGATCATCGCCTGCGCGGGGTCGGTCGGCGTCGGGTTCAGCTTCTGCTGCAGGAACATCGAGATGCCCAGCAGGATCGGCAGGATGCCGATGAACACCAGCGCCAGCGTCGTGCCTGCCTCGGGGGCTGCCCAGGGCAGCAAGCCGAAGAGGTTGAACAGCGAGGTGGGATCCGGCGCCGAGAGGTCTTGGAACGGGCCGAAGAAGGGCGCGTGCCGCAGCTCGAAGGCGACGAAGATCACCTTGTAGAGCGAGAAGAAGATCGGGATCTGCAGCAGGATCGGCAGGCAGCCCGAGGCCGGGTTGACCTTCTCGCGCTTGTAGAGCGCCATCATCTCCTGCTGAAGCTTCTGGCGGTCGTCGCCGGCCTTCTTCTTCATCTCCTCCATCTGCGGCTGCAGTTCCTTCATCTTCGCCATGGAGACGTAGGACTTGTAGGCCAGCGGGAAGAGCAGCGCCTTGAGGAAGATGGTCAGGGCGATGATCGACACGCCCATGTTGCCGATCCACTGGTGCAGGTGGTGCAGCAGCCAGAAGATGGGCTTGGTCAGGAAGAAGAACCAGCCCCAGTCGATGCTGTCGACGAAGCGGTCGACGCCCTGGTCCTGGTACTCGTTGATCACTTCCCAGACCTTGGCGCCCGAGAACATGCGGGTCGAGACCTCGGCGGTGGCGCCGGGGGCGATGGTCTGCGTCGGCAGAACGACCTCTGCCTGGTAGATGTCGCGGGCTTCGTTGTACTTGATCGCCTGGCGGTAGCTGGTGCCGCTGTCGGGGATCAGCACGGTTTCCCAGTAGTGCTCGGTGAAGCCGATCCAGCCGTTTTCCGACACCTGGTAGGTCTCGGCGCGGGTGCCGGCCTCGGCCGCGGGATCGAAATCGCGGATTTTCTTGTACTTGTTCTCGGCGAGCGTGCCGTCACTCATCGAGATGGCGCCCTCGTGCAGCACGAAGAAGTTCTTCAGGTCCGCCGGCTCGCCGTGGCGGGCGAGGATGCCGTAGGGGGCGGCGGAGACCTCGGCGCCCGAGGTGTTCTCGACCGACTGGGTGACGCGGAACATGAACTTCTCGTCGACCGAGAAGGTGCGGCGGAAGACCAGTCCGGCGGGGCTGTCCCAGCGCAGGGTGACCGGGCTGTCGACATCGAGGGTCTCGCCGCTCTCGACGGTCCACTCGGTGTTCGGGCCGGGCACGTCGGCGGCCTGCAGGCCATTGCCCGGAGCCCAGCCGTAGACGGCGTAATAGGGGTTCGCACCGCCCACGGGCTCGAGCAGCTGCACCACCGGCGAGCTCTCGTCATTGGTCTCGTGGTACTGGCTCAGCTTCAGATCGTCGATCCGGCCGCCGGTGAGGGCGATGGAGCCGATCAGGTTCGGCGCGGCGATCTCGACCCGCGCGGTGTCGAGCGTCGCCTCGGGGGCGGCGGTGCTGGCCGCGCCGGCCTCGGGCGCCTCGGTCGACGCGCTGGGGGCCGTGACGCCCGGCGCGGTCTCGAGCGTCTGCTCGGTGGTCTGGGCCGTCTCGTCCACCGTCGCTTCGGGCGGCGGGAAGAGGAGGAACCAGACGAGGATCACGACGAAGCTCAGCGCCGTGGCGATGAGCAGATTCTTGTTCTGATTGTCCATGCGAGAGACCGCCACCTGTCCTTGGAAAGTCAAAGCCGGGTTCAACAGGGCAGACCCCCAAAGGTCAAGCCGAATCATGCGTGGCAACGGGTTTGTCAGCGTTCCGGGGCTGTGAGCGTGGCGTTAGTACGGGGTGCGGCGGGGCCAGCGCGGGGGCTTGGTCCGACAAGACAGCGGATCTTTTCGGCGCGTGGCCACGGCGGCGCGCACGGATTTTCCGGACGGTGGCCCTGCCTGCGCGCAATCGGCATGGCCGGTGCCGGGCGTCTTTGCCGGGGCCGCATTGGCCGTGGCTGCCGGAAGAGTTGAGGTGGCCGGGGGCGGCGAAGCTTTCCCAGGGCCCCGCAGCTCAGCCGTTGCTGCGGCCCAGTTTCTGAGCCTCGGCGATGCGCAGCGCGTGGGCGCGCGCCCATTCGGCGAGTTGCGGGGCCGGCATCGGACGGGCGATGCCGAACCCCTGGGCGTGATCGCAGCCGAGCTGGGCCAGCAGGGCGTGTTCGCCGCCACTTTCCACCCCTTCGGCGACGGTTTCCAGCCCCAGCCGGTCCGCAAGGCCCAGGATGGCCGCCAGCATGCGGCGTTGGTCCTCGCTCCGGTCGATGCGGGTGACGAAACTGCGGTCGATCTTGAGCCGGTGCACGGTGACCCGGCGCAGCGCACCGATCGAGGCGTGGCCGGTGCCGAAGTCGTCGAGGTCGATGCGGCAGCCGAGCCGCGCCAGCGCCGAGATGTTGCGGGCGATGATCCCCTCGGGGCTTTCGGCGATCACCGTTTCGAGCACCTCCACGCCGAGGCGGCTAGCAGGCATGCCGAAGCGGTCGAGATCCCATTTCAGCCGGTCGACCAAGCGCGGGTTGCGCAGTTCCATTTCCGAGAAGTTGATGCTGACGCGGGGGATGTGCAGCCCTGCCTGATCCCAGTTGCGCAGGGCGGTGAGGCTGTGATGAAGCACCGCGTCGCCAAGCTGCTCCATGCGCCCGGCCTCTTGCAGGGCGCCGAGGAAGCGGGCGGGCGGCACCAGCCCCTGCTGTGGGTGCATCCAGCGCACGAGAGCCTCGACGCCGCTGATCTCGCCGGTCGAGGTGCAGAGCTGCGGCTGGTACCAGGGCTGGATCTGGCCCTTGGCAAGCGCGGTCTCGACCTCGGAGAGCAGGGCATTGCGCGCGCGGCGTTCGGCCCGCATCCCCTCGCTCCAGGGGCGGATCGCGGAGGGGGCGTTTTCGATGGCCTCGCGCAGCGCGGCCTGCGCGCAGTCGAGCATGTCCGCGCCATCCGATCCCGCGCGCAGCCGGGACGAGCCGCAGAACCCCACCGCGACCGAGAGGTAGTGCACGCCGGTATCGGTGGCGGCGGGCTCCTCGAGGCCGCGCTGCACCCGGTCGGCGAGGGCGAGAAGCGCCTCGAGATCGAGCCGGAGACCCGGGGCGATGAGCGCCATGAAGCGGGAATCGCCGATGCGCATCGCGCTGTCCTCGGGGCGCAGCAGCTCGCGCAGGCGGTGGAGGAAGAGCACGCGCAGGGTCTCGGCCACGTCTTCGCCCATGCGGCGGGAGATGGCGTCGAGCCCCTCGGCCTCGAGCAGCAGGCAGGCGGTGTGCATTTCCGCATCGCGGGCATGTTCAAAGCTCTGTTCGGCCAGGTCCTGCGCGGTGGCCATGCTGACGAGATCCTGCCCGCTGCGCGCCCTGCGGAGCGCTGCCGGGGAGTCGCTGGTGAGCAGCAGGCCGTAGATCAGCGGAATCGTCAGGGAAATCGCCAGCAGCACAAGCTCCCCCCCCAGCCAGAAGCCGGCGAGGGAAATCGCCGGGAGAAAGGCCAGCATGTGCGGCCCGAGCATCCAGCGCTCGAGCATCGCCCGCGCTCGCGCGGCCCTGCGTCGGAGAGGGCTGTATGGAGCTGGCTTCGGTGCGAGATTCGGCGGCATGGCCCGCCCCCTGCATCTTCAGAGACGGGGCCAGCCTAGCGCAAAGGCGTAAGGCGACGCTTAACGCAGGTCGGGAACCCCGTCGTCGGCGTCCGGCGCGCGCTTGCTCATGTCGCGCATCAGCCCGGCGAAGTCGAAGAGCTTGGGATCCATCATGTGCGACGGGCGGATGTTGGTCAGCGCCTTGAACATCACCTGCCGGCGTCCGGGGGAGTTTTTCTCCCAGCCGTCGAGGATCTGCTTCACCTGCTGGCGTTGCAGCCCGTCCTGCGAGCCGCAGAGGTCGCAGGGGATGATCGGGTAGTTCATCGAGCGGGCGAATTTCTCGCAATCGACCTCGGCCACATGGGCGAGGGGGCGGTAGACGAAGAGATCGCCCTCTTCGTTGACCAGCTTCGGCGGCATGGTCGCGAGGCGCCCGCCATGGAAGAGGTTCATGAAGAAGGTCTCGAGGATGTCGTCGCGGTGGTGGCCGAGCACGACTGCAGAACAGCCTTCCTCGCGGGCGATGCGATAGAGGTTGCCGCGGCGCAGGCGCGAGCAGAGCGCGCAGTAGGTGCGGCCCTGCGGGACCTTGTTCATGACGACCGAATAGGTGTCCTGGTACTCGATCCGGTGCGGTACGCCCATCTTCTCGAGGAACTCGGGCAGGACAGTCGCGGGAAAGCCCGGCTGGCCCTGGTCGAGGTTGCAGGCGAGAATCTCCACCGGCAGCAGGCCGCGCCACTTCAGCTCGTGCAGCACCGCCAGCAGCGTGTAGCTGTCCTTGCCGCCCGAGAGGCAGACCAGCCACTTCGGCAGGGCGCCATCCTCGCGGCGCTCGATCATGCCGTACTGTTCCACCGCCTCGCGGGTGTTCTGCACGATGCGCTTGCGCAGCTTCTTGAACTCGGTGCTCTTGGGGGCACCGTAGAACAGCGGGTGGATGTCGTCGGCGTCGTCGTCGAACATGGGCGGCCTCAATCGGGGACGTTGTCGATGCCGGACCCGCCGAGCGGGTGGCAGCGCAAGATGCGGCGGATCGTCAGGTAGGAGCCCTTGAGCGCCCCGTGCTTCTCCAGCGCCTCCAGCGCATAGGCGGAACAGGTCGGCTGGAAGCGGCAGCCATGGCCGACCCAGGGCGAGAAGATCAGGCGATAGGCGCGTACGGGCAGGGCGGCGATATGCGCGAGCGGGCTCACGACTGCGGTTTCCGGGGTTTCCGGGGCGAGTGGATCTGCCGGATCGCCTGCGCGAGGTCGCCCTGCAGCGCGGTGAATTCGCGCTCGGCGGTGGCGCCGGCGCGGCCGATCAGCACGTAGTCCCAGCCCGGCTTGCCCAGGTCCGGCAGGCCGAGGCGCGCGATCTCGCGCAGCCGGCGCTTGGCGCGGTTGCGGGCGACGGCATTGCCGACCTTCTTCGAGCAGGTGAAGCCGACGCGGATCAGGTCGGAGCCGTCATCGCGGTAGCGCGCCTGCAGCAGGAATGACGGCACCGGCTGTCGCCGGGCACGCGCCGCCGCGAGGAAATCGCTGCGCTTGCGCAGCACCTCGAGCATAGGGCTGTCCTTTGCCATCAGGGCATCGCCTTGGGCAGGTCTGAGGTCCGCATCCGCACGCACGCCAAGCGCAAAGGCCGCTTCGGTCTGTCCCGAAGCGGCCTTGGCCGGTGTCTTGTGCACACGCTCCGCCATCGGCAGAGCGCGCGGCTCAGGCGCTGAGCTTCTTGCGGCCGCGTGCGCGGCGCGCATTCAGAACCGCGCGGCCGGCTTTGGTGGCCATCCGGGCACGGAAGCCGTGGCGGCGCTTGCGAACGAGGTTCGAAGGCTGAAAGGTGCGTTTCATCGCGCTCTTCTCCGTCTGATCAGGCCTCCGGAGAGGCCGGTCTGTCTACATGGTCTCATTGCTGCCTGCGGCGTCCGCCCGGTGCGCCAGTGGATTGGCAGCAAGAGCTTACATCACAGACGGCCCTAAGCGGATTCGCCGGGCCGGGTCATTCGAGGCCCGTGCTATAGGCAGGAGTGGCCTCCGTGTCAAACCTCTAACCGGGCCCGCGGGGAAGATTTCCGGCGACGCTCGTGGGGGCCAGTATCACATGGCGCTGGCGCGGCGCAAAGCGGTGGCCCGGGCTGACCTTCGATCAAGGCCGCGTGATAGGGCTGTGCGCAGGCGATTCCGCGCGCCATTCTAGGAGGATGACGGATCAGGACCCCACTCCTTCGCCCGCACGTGCGCGGCTCTTGCGGCACCTGCCGCTGGCGCTGATCGCGCTGGTTGCTGTGATCGGCGCGGTCACGCTGCGCGACTACATCAGTTTCGACACGCTGCGCGAGAATCGGGTGGCGCTGTTGGATCTGCGCGACAGCCACTATGTGCTGATGGCCGGGGGATTCGTCGCGGCCTATGTCGCCATCGTCGCCTTCTCGCTGCCCGGGGCCGCCGTCGCTTCGGTGACCGGCGGCTTTCTCTTCGGCCTCGGGCCGGGGACCGCGCTGAATGTGCTGGCGGCCAGCATCGGTGCCGTAGCCATCTTTCTCGCGGCGCGGGCCGGGCTGGGCCAGGTGCTCTCGGCCAAGCTCGACGCCTCCGAGGGCAAGCTCCGCAGGCTCCGCGACGGGCTGCGGCAAAACGAGGTGAGCGTGCTGCTGCTGCTGCGACTGGTGCCCGCGGTGCCCTTCTTCGTGGCGAACCTGCTGCCCGCGCTGGTGGGCGTACGGCTCTGGAACTTTGCCTGGACGACCGCATTGGGCATCATACCGGGCGCGCTGGTCTTCACCTCGATCGGGGTGGGGGTCGGCTCGGTCTTCGACCGGGGCGAGACGCCGGACCTGAGCCTGCTCTGGGCGCCGCAGGTCATCGGCCCGCTGCTGGGGCTCGCCGCGCTGGCGGCGCTGCCGATCGCGCTGCGCGCCTGGCGCGGGCGAAAGGGTGTCTGAGATCAGGAGTGTGAGTACAATGGAAACCATCAAGACCGACCTTCTGATCATCGGGGCTGGCTCCGGCGGGCTCTCGGTCGCGGCGGGTGCCGTGCAGATGGGCGCCAGCGTGGTGCTGGTCGAGCGCGGCGAGATGGGCGGCGACTGCCTGAACTACGGCTGCGTGCCCTCCAAGGCGCTGATCGCCGCCGCCTCGCGGGCCCATGCGCCGGACGTCTCCGGTGCCTTCGGCGTCGATCTGGCCGGGGCAAGGGTCGACTGGCCCCGGGTGCGCGCCCATGTGCAGGAAACCATCGCCCGCATCGCCCCGGTGGATTCTCAGGAACGGTTCGAGGGGCTGGGTGTGCGGGTGATCCGTGCGCAGGCGCGTTTCGTCTCGGAACGCGAGGTGGAGGCGGGCAGCCACCGCATCCTTGCGCGTCGCATCGTGCTGGCCACGGGGTCGGCCCCCGCCGTGCCGCCGGTCGCGGGGCTGTCCGACGTGAGTTACCTGACCAACGAGACCCTCTGGGAGCTGCAGGAACTGCCCGCGCATCTGCTGATCCTCGGTGGCGGGCCGATCGGCATGGAGATGGCGCAGGCCTTCCGCCGCCTCGGGGCGCAGGTCACCGTGGTCGAGGGCGCGCGCGCCCTCGGGCGCGAGGACCCGGAAATGGCGGAGATCGTGCTCGACCATCTGCGCGGCGAGGGGGTGACCATTCTCGAGGGCGAGACCGTGACGGCGGCCAGCCAGCAGGGCAGCGCCATAGAGCTGCGGCTGGACAGCGGCAAAATCCTCACCGGCTCGCATTTGCTGGTGGCGGCGGGGCGGCGGGCGTATACCGAGGGGCTCGGGCTGGAGGCGGCCGGGATCGAGACCACGCAGACCGGGATCAAGGTGGACGCCGGTCTGCGCACGACGAATCGCAAGGTCTATGCCATCGGCGATGCCGCGGGCGGGCTGCAGTTCACGCATCTGGCAGGCTACCACGCGGGGATCGTGATCCGTTCGGCGCTCTTCGGCCTTCCGGTCAAGGCGTCGAGCCATCACATCCCCCGCGCCACCTACACGCGGCCCGAACTGGCGCATGTGGGGCTGACCGAGGTCGAGGCGCGGCAGCGCTACGGCGACCGGCTTGAGGTGCTGCGCGAGGCGCTGCAGCACAATGACCGCGCCATCGCCGAGCGCGAGACCGCCGGGCTGGCCAAGGTCATGGTGCACAAGGGGCGGCCCGTGGGGGCCACGATCGTCGGCGCGCAGGCCGGAGATCTCATCTCCACATGGGCGCTTGCGATCTCGGCAAAGATGAAGATCGGGCAGATCGCGGGCATGGTCGCGCCCTATCCGACGCTGGGGGAGCTTAACAAACGGGTTGCCGGATCCTATTTCACACCCAGATTGTTTGAAAACCGCACGGTCAAGGCTGTTACACGAACAGTTCAACGCCTGCTCCCCTGAAAGCTCAAGACCGCCCTATATGTTCAATTCGCTCTCAGGCCGCTTTCTGGTGCTCACGACCGTCTTCGTGATGCTGGCCGAAGTGCTGATCTTCGTGCCCTCGGTGGCGCGATTCCGGCAAGATTTCCTCAACGACCACCTCGAGCGCGCGCAGATCGCCTCGCTGGCGCTGCTTGCCGACGACGTGCTGGCACCCGAGCTCGAGGCCGAGCTGCTGGACAACGCCGGTGTCTACAACGTCGTGCTGCAGCGCGACGAACGGCGCGAACTGGCGCTGTCTTCGCCCATGCCGGGCTCGGTCGACGAATCCTACGACCTCCGAGAGGCCGGCCCGCTGATCCTGATGAAGGACGCGATGAAGCGGCTCATCGATCCCAATCCGCGGCTGATCCGGGTGCTGGGCTATCCCAAGGACGATGGCGGCGAGCTGATCGAGGTCACCATGGACAGCCTGCCGCTGCGTACCGCGATGATCGACTTCGGTCTCGGGGTGCTGCTGGTCTCGGCGCTGCTCTCGCTGATCACCGCCTTCCTGCTGTTCCTTGCGGTGCGGGTGCTGCTGGTGAAGCCGATCAAGGGCGTGGTCGGCCATATGCAGCGCTACGCCGAAGATCCCGAGGACGCGCGTCGGATCATCAAGCCCATCGCCGGCGTGCGCGAGATTCGTGAGGCCGAGGAGGCGCTGAAATCGCTCGAGACCCAGCTGTCGCAATCGCTGCGGCAGAAGGAGCGGCTGGCGCAGCTCGGCGGGGCGGTGGCGCGGGTCAGCCACGACCTGCGCAACATCCTCAGCTCGGCGCAGCTCTTTACCGACCGCATCGAAATGTCCGAGGATCCGACGGTGAAGCGCATGGCCCCCAAGCTGGTCAGCTCGATCACCCGCGCCGTGTCGCTCTGCGAGACCACGCTGGCCTTCGGCAAGGCCGAGGAGCCGGCGCCGCTGCTGACCCAGTTCAACCTCGCCGAGCTGGTCAACGAGGTGCTCGAGGCCGAGCGGCTGGCGATCGGCGAGCATGAGGTGAGCCTGTCCGAGGACATTCCCGCCTCGATGCAGATTCGCGGCGACCCCGAGCAGATCTACCGCGCCATCGCGAATCTCGTGCGCAACGCCCGGCAGGCGATCACCGGCTCGGGCGAGGAGGGCGAGATCGCCGTCTCGGCCCGCGCCGAAGAGGACGCCTGGATCATCGAGGTCACGGACACCGGCCCCGGTCTGCCGCCCAAGGCGCGCGAACACCTGTTCCAGCCGTTCCAGGGCGGCGCGCGGAAGGGCGGGGCGGGACTCGGTCTCGCCATCGTTGCCGAGCTGGTGCGGAATCACGGTGGGAAACTGCAGCTCATGCGCTCGGACGAGCACGGCACCTGCTTCGAAATTCGCCTTCCGACCGGTGACTTAGGGTAAGGTTGGAAGTTTTTTCGAAATCTCTCTTGCGCATCCTTCGAACAAACTCTAAACCCCGCCCTCACGGACCGATAGCTCAGCTGGATAGAGTACTTGACTACGAATCAAGGGGTCGGGGGTTCGAATCCTCCTCGGTCCGCCACTCCCCACCGGGGGACGGCAAAAAAGAAGGCCACCGCAGTGCGGTGGCCTTCTTTTTTTGTGCTTTCGCCCTCTGCGAAAGGCCGAGGAGTCAGCCGGAGTCTGCCTGTGTTTCAAGGCTTTGCGCGATCAGCTCGGGGGTTTCCGGCCAGTCGATAAAGGCTGGCAGCACGGGGCCGGCGAAACCCGCCTCGGCCAGAGCCTGCGGCACGTCCTCGAGCATGTGGCCCGCGTTGAGCGCGAATTGCGGCAGGCAGATTGCCTGGCCGAGCCCCCGGGCCGACTCGTTCAGGAAGGGCGGCTCTTCCACGTAGCCCGCGCGGGCCTCGGCGAATCCCATCTCGGCCTTCAGGGCGGCGGCAAAATCGCGGGCGCTTTCGGCACTGGTGCGGGACACGGCGCTGCCATGGGCCGCGACGAGCAAGGCGGTGTCTGCCGGCTGCCAGCCCTTGGCATCAAGTTCGCGCTGCAGCGCATGCGCGGCGCTGGTCACCAGGGCGGGTTCGGTGCCGAATGGTTCCAGCACCCGCAGGCCGGCCGGGTCGGCACGCTCGGCGAGCACCTTCTTGGTGAAATAGCCGCGCGCCATGAAATAGGGGTAGACCCAGGGCGTGCCCAGATCCGCCACTGCGGCATCGAACGCCCCCTCCTTGGCCAGCGTGGCGCCGCCGATGCGCCAGCCGGGCAGCAACGCCCCGACGCGCGCCGCGAGGTCCTTCAGGGCCGTTTCCTGCGGATCGGGGTCGGAGGGGCTGCCATGGGCGACGATGAGGGCGGATCGGGTCATGTTCTCAGGTCTCGATAGTCTGTGGTGCGGCGCAACCTAGCGCCGCAAGAGCGTCCGAAAACACTTGCAGGCTGCGTCGAAGGCGCAGGGGATCAGTCGCGGAAGGCTTCGGCAAGGGGATCGGGCAGGTCGAACTCCTGCAGCACCCGCGCGCGGCCCGCGGGCGACATCTTCAGCGCGGTCTTCTCGACGATGCGCTGCAGACCGTCGGCGTCGCGGCCCTCGGCGAAGGGCGAGAAGTACCACTTGAGGAAGGTGAAGCAGATCACGTCCTCCAGTGCCTGCACCTCGGCGTCGCGCTTGATTCCCTCCTTGCGCAGCAGCACGCCCACGCGCTCCTGCGCGGCGGCATCATAGCCCGCCTTTGCCATCATCCCGGCAAGCCGCGCGCCGTGGCGGCGGCCCTGCTCCTTGCGCCAGGCAAAATAGCCGGGGCGGTCCATGGGATAGGAATCGCGCGGCAGCAGCCAGCGCTCGACGTGCTGGCCGCGCGCGGCGATCTGCAGCACCTCGGAGGCCTCGGGGAAGAGCCGGGCCAGTTCCGAACTCATGCGCTCGCCGTAGAGCAGCGCGGCGGGCTGGCCCTCTTCGCGGTTGGGATCCTGGGCATTGGCGGAATCGATCTGCGACAGGACGTCGGCAAGCGCGCTCATGTCCGGGCTCCCTTGCGGGTATGGGGCTGGGGCATCGGGAAAATCTCCTGTCGGTCTGATGCGGGCAGCGTGGCACGGGCGGTGGCGCCGCGCAATCTCCGGTGCCGCGCTTTCGACCGCCTTTCTCCGGGCCGCCACGCCAGTGGGCGCCGCGGCGCGGCGGCAGAGTGACGCGCGGCGCGGCTGGGGCTTGCAACTTGCGGTCATCCCCTATCTCATTGAGCGAGAAACGGATTTTCTCGTGGAGCCGCCATGTCTTCCGCCCCCGAGCCGACGCGGACCCGGGCCGAGAGCCTGCTTGGCCCCGGCGCGCAGCGCCAGTTGCGCCAGTCCTCGCGCCTCTCTGCCCTCGCCGCCGCGCTCTGGTTGCCGCAGGCCGCCGCGCTCGCCTGGGGCATCGCCGGATGGGTCGAGGGGGCGCCGCTGTCGCGCACGCTCTCGATGGCGCTGGCTTTCGCGCTGCTCGGGCTGCTGCGCGGCTGGGGCGAGCGCCGTGCGGCCCGGCTCGCCTATCGCGCCGCGGACGAGACCTTGCACGCCCGCAGGCAGGCGCTGCTGGACCGCGAGTCGCTGCGCATGGGCGGCACTTCCTCGGCGGCGCTCGCCGCTCTGCTGACCGAGAAACTGGCGGCGCTGGGCCCGTGGATCACCCGCTTCCGCCCGGCCATGGCGCGGGCGCGGCTGCTGCCCGTCCTCTATCTTGCCGTGATCCTGCCGATCTCCTGGGCGGCGGGGCTGGTGCTGCTGGTGGCCGGGCCACTGATCCCGCTCTTCATGGCGCTGGTCGGCATGGCCGCGCAGGAGGCGAGCCGCAAGCAGATGGTCGAGGTCGGGGCGATGAACACGCTGCTGATCGACCGCATCTCGGCGCTGCCGGACCTGCTGCTTTTGAATGCTGCCGAAGCGTCGCGCGCCGAGTTCACGGCCCGCGCCGAGGGGCTGCGGGAGCGCACCATGGCAGTGCTGCGGGTGGCCTTCCTGTCCTCGACGGTGCTCGAGCTTTTCTCCGCGCTGGGGGTGGCCATGGTGGCGGTCTATGTCGGCTTCTCGCTGCTCGGAGAGATCACCATCGGCACCTGGGGCCTCTTCGGGCCGGGGCTGACGCTGTTCCAGGGTCTGTTCCTGCTGCTGCTGGCGCCGGACTTCTTCCAGCCGCTGCGCGACCTCGCCGCGGCCTGGCATGACAAGGCTGCGGCCGAGGCGGTGGCGGAGGACCTCGCCGCGATCGACGCGTCGGAGAGGGCGCCGGTGCTGGGGCAGGGGGCCGAAGTCGCGCCCTTGCCCGGCCCGGCCTCGGTGGCACTGGCCGGGGTGCAGGTCCTGCGCGGGTCGCAGCGCGTGGCGCTGCCGGATGTCCACGTGGCCCCGGGCGAGTCGTTGGCGCTGCGCGGGCCGAGCGGGGTGGGCAAATCCACCGCGTTCGACCTGATCGCCGGGCTGCTGGTGCCGGACCAGGGGCAGGTGCGGGTCGCGGGGCAGGTGCTGGACCACGACAATGCCGACGCCTGGCGTGCCCGCATCGCCTATGTCCCGCAGCAGGTGCATATCCCGGACATGACCCTTCGCGCTTTCCTGACCGGCGACCCGGCGGGCGATGTCCCGCCCGAGTCGCTGCGCCGCGCCCGGGCCGAGCGCATCGTCGCGGCGCTGCCGGAGGGACTGGAGACCGTGCTCGGCGAAAGCGGGGCAGGGGTCTCTGGCGGCGAGGCGCGGCGGCTGCTGCTGGCCCGCGCCCTGATCCGGGGCGCCGAGGTGATCCTCGCCGACGAGCCCACCGCCGATCTCGACATCACCACCGGCGCCGCGATCATCGAGGTGCTGCAGGGGCTCGCCGCGGAAGGGCGCACGGTGATCGTCGCCACTCATGACGCGGCGTTGGCCGGGGCCATGGGCCGCATCGTCGATCTGGAGGCCGCCCCATGCTGAAGCTCTGGCAGGTTCTGCGCCTGCTGTGGCGTGCGCATCCTTTTGCCATGTGGCGCGGTGCGCTGCTTGCGGTCCTCGTGCTGCTGATGGGGGCGGCGCTGCTCGGCCTCTCTGGCTGGTTCATCACCGCCACCGGCATGGCGGGCATCGCCGGGATCGGCATCGCCTTCGATGTCTTCCGCCCCAGCGCCGGGGTGCGCGGGCTGGCACTCGGCCGGGCGGCGGCGCGCTACGGGGAACGTCTGCTGACCCATGACGCCACGCTGCGCGCCCTTGCGGCGCTGCGGGTCACGCTGCTGCAGCGCCTCGAGCGCTTTCCCGTGGCCGACCTGCGGCGGGTGCGCGGTGCCTCGGCGCTGACCCGGATCACCGCCGACGTGGATGCGCTCGACGGGGTCGTTCTGCGGCTCGCCCTGCCGATCGCCGCGGCGCTGCTGACCCATGCGGCGGTTTTCCTCGGACTCTGGGCACTGACCTCGCATGCGGTCGCGCTCTCGGTCGCGGCGGGCTACCTGCTTGGCGGCGGCGTGATGCTCTGGCGGGTGGCGCGCGCCACCCTGGGCCCGTCAGCGCAGGCCGAGGCGGCCTCGCAGGACCTGCGCCGCCGCGCCATTGGCCTGTTCCGGGGCCGCCGCGAGGCGATCCTGCAGGGCGCGCTGCCGCGCTGGCGTGAGGGGCTGGACCGCTCCGAGGCCGAGGCCCGCGGCGCGATGGACCGGCTCGATCGCATAGACACCGGGGCAGGGCAGGGGCTCTCGGCGATCGTCACGCTGATCGCGGCGGGGGTCTTCGCGCTGGCCGGCTGGCTGGTGGCCGAGACAGACCTCGACCCGGCGCGCGCCGCCATCGGCATTTTCGTGGCGCTGGCGCTTGGCGAGACGCTGCTGCCGCTGCGCCGGGGCATGGCCGAGATCGGGCGCATGCGCGATGCCGCGAGCCGGGTCCTGGCCGAGCCGCCCGCGGCTGCCGCGGCGCCTCTCAGGGGCGCGTTCGAGTCGGAGCGCGAGACGACCGGCAAGGTGCTCGAGCTGCGCCACCTCTCGCTGGCCCGTCCCGGCTGGACGCGGCTGTTGCTGCACGACCTCTCGCTGTCGGTGACGCCGGGCGAGACGCTCGCCCTGCGCGGTGCCTCGGGACTCGGCAAATCAACGCTGCTGGACGTCATAGCCGGGCTGGAGCCGGTGACGGCGGGCGAGATCCTCCTGCTGGGCCGTCCTCTGGGCGCCTGGCCCGAGGGTGAGTTGCGCAAGGTGCTGACCCTCGTGCCGCAGCGTTCGGCGCTGGTGTCGGGCACGGTGCTGGAGAATCTCTCGCTGGCCCGGCCCGGGCTGACCGAGGCCGAGGCGATGGCAGCGTTGGAGGCGGTACACCTGGCGCAGACCGTCGCGGAGCGCGGCGGCCTGAGTTCACCTTTAGGTGAGGGTGGGGCTGGTCTGTCCGGTGGTCAGGCTCGCAGACTGGTGCTGGCGCGGGCGCTGCTGCGCCGCCCCAAGCTGCTTCTGCTGGACGAGCCGACCGAGGGGCTGGACCCCGAGACCGCAAGGCAAGTACTTGCAGGTGTGAGGAAATTTCTGCCGGACGCGGCGATCGTAACGGCGTCGCATCGTGCGGCGGAGCTGGAGGCTGCCGATCAGGTAATCGACCTCAAAAGCTATATCGCAGAATCATGATGAACTTGATGCAGATCAAACCGCTGTCACAATGGCCGGGTGTAGCAGGGCATCTGAAAGGTGTCGTTCGGTAAATAGTTCCGCCCACCTCGATTTTTACTTTGTGGGCCAAGGAGCTGGGATCACGCGCGTGATCGCGCGCTGCCGGGGCCACATGCACTGAGGAGTACTGACATGGAGCTCGATGTTGTCGAGCTGTCGCGTCTGCAATTTGCGATGACGGCGCTCTACCACTTCCTCTTCGTGCCGCTGACGCTGGGTCTGTCGATCCTCGTCGCGATCATGGAGACGGTCTACGTGATGACGGGGCGTCCGATCTGGCGACAGATGACGAAATTCTGGGGCACGCTGTTCGGAATCAACTTCGTTCTGGGCGTGGCCACGGGGATCACCATGGAATTCCAGTTCGGCATGAACTGGAGCTACTACAGCCACTACGTCGGCGACATCTTCGGCGCGCCGCTGGCGGTCGAGGGGCTGATGGCCTTCTTCCTCGAGGCGACCTTCGTCGGGCTGTTCTTCTTCGGCTGGGACAAGCTCTCGCGCGTGGCGCATTGCATCGTCGCCTGGCTGGTGGCGATCGGCTCGAACTTCTCGGCGCTGTGGATCCTCATCGCCAACGGCTGGATGGTCAATCCGGTCGGTGCCGAGTTCAACCCCGAGACCATGCGGATGGAGATGACCAACTTCTTCGACGTGGTCTTCAACGAGGTGGCGCAGGCAAAGTTCGTGCACACCGTCTCGGCGGGCTACATCACCGCCTCGATCTTCGTGCTCGGCGTCTCGGCCTGGTACATGCTGAAGGGCCGCCACGTCGAACTGGCGCGCCGGTCGATCTCGGTCGCCGCCTCCTTCGGCCTCGCGGCCTCGCTGTCGGTGGTCGTGCTGGGGGACGAGTCGGGCTACTCGGCCAGCCACACCCAGAAGATGAAGCTCGCCGCCATCGAGGCCATGTGGGAAACCGAACCGGCCCCCGCCCATTTCACCCTGATCGGCTTCCCCGACCAAGAGGCCCGCGAGACCCACTACGCGGTGCATATCCCCTGGGTCATGGGCCTGATCGGCACCCGCTCGCTGACCCAGGAAATCCCCGGGATCGCCGAACTGGTCGAGGAATCCGAGGCCCGCATCCGCTCCGGCATGCTTGCCTATGACGACCTGATGACCATCCGCGAACAGCGCGACGCCACGCCCGAGGCGGTGCGCGCGAGCTTCGAGGCACGCTCTTCCGACCTCGGCTACGCGATGCTGCTGAAACGCTACGTGGACGACCCGCGCGAGGCCACGGAAGAGCAGATCAAGATGGCCGCCGATGACACCGTGCCGGGCGTGGCGCCGCTGTTCTGGTCGTTCCGCATCATGGTCGGCCTCGGCTTCTCCTTCATCGCGCTCACCGGGCTGTTCTTCGTGCTCAGCAACTTCCGTCGCGGCGACTATCCGCGCTGGGCGCTGACGCTGGCCGTGGCCTGGATCCCGCTGCCCTGGATCGCCGCCGAGATGGGCTGGATCGTCGCCGAATACGGCCGCCAGCCCTGGACCGTGGACGGCATCCTGCCGACGGCGCTCTCGGCCTCGCACCTGAGCGTGGGCGACCTGCTGTTCACCCTCGCGGGCTTCGCGCTCTTCTACACCGTGCTCTTCATCGTCGAGATGGGTCTCATGCTGAAATACATCCGCAAGGGCCCGCAGGAGGATGTCGAGGAAACCGAAACATGGATGCAGCGGCACGAGCACCGGCTGCGCACCCATGACGGCAAGGGTCCCTTTGCCGATGTGCCTGCGGAGTAACCATCATGATTTTACATGATCTCATCAGCTTTGAAGTCCTCCGCCTGATCTGGTGGGTGCTGCTCGGCGTGCTGCTGATCGGCTTTGCCCTCACCGATGGCTTCGACATGGGCGTCGGCGCGCTGCTGCCCTTCGTCGGGCAGACCGATGTCGAGCGCCGCGTGGTGATCAACACCATCGGCCCGGTCTGGGAGGGCAACCAGGTCTGGTTCATCCTCGGCGGCGGCGCGATCTTCGCGGCCTGGCCACCGCTCTACGCGGTCAGCTTCTCGGGCTTCTACCTCGCGATGTTCGCCATCCTCGCGGCGCTGATCCTGCGCCCGGTGGGCTTCAAGTACCGCTCCAAGCGTGACAGCGCCAAGTGGCGGAGCAGCTGGGACTGGGCGCTTTTTGTCGGCGGCGCCGCCCCGGCGCTGCTCTTCGGCGTGGCGGTGGGCAACGTGCTGCTGGGCGTGCCCTTCCACCTGACCGAGGACCTGATGCCGATGTATGACGGCACCTTCTACGGCAAGTTCCTCGGGCTGCTGCGCCCCTTCGCGCTGCTTTGCGGGGTAGTGTCGCTGTCGATGCTGATCATGCACGGCGCGGCCTGGCTGTCGGTGAAGACCAAGGGCATGGTTGCCTTCCGCGCGCAGCGCATCGGCACCGTGGCCGGAATGATCGCCGCGGCGGGCTATGCTCTCGCAGGGCTCTGGCTGGCCTTCGGCATCGACGGCTTCCACATCACCTCGGAGATCGTCACCGACGGCCCCTCCAACCCGCTTTTCAAGGAGGTGCTGCACGAGGGCTCCTGGCTGATCGCCTATACCGAGCGCCCGTGGATCCTGATCGCGCCGATCCTCGGCTTCGTGGGAATTTTCATGGCGGTGCGCGGCCTGCGCGAGGGCTTCGAGGTCTCGACCTTCCTGTGGTCGAAGCTGGCGATCCTCGGGGTCATCTCCAGCGTCGGGCTGACGATGTTCCCCTTCATCCTGCCGTCGACCGTCGACCCGCGCAGCTCGCTCACCGTCTGGGACAGCTCGTCGTCGCATCTGACCCTGTTTGTCATGCTGGTCGCGACGGTGATCTTCCTGCCGATCATCCTCGCCTACACGGCCTGGGTCTACAAAGTGCTCTGGGGCAAGGTCACCGAAGACGATGTGAACCGCTCGCACAGCGCCTACTGAGAAAAGGAGAGAACAGATGTGGTATTTTGCCTGGATCCTCGGCCTTCCGCTGGCGGCGCTCTTCGCGGTGATGAACGCCATGTGGCTCGAGCTGCGCGACGATGCGCGCATGGTCTCCGAGGCCGAACGCGAAAGCTGAGCGCGCCGGATGCGTGTATCGAAGGGCGGCCCTGCGGGGCCGCCCTCCATCGTTTCAGCGCAGGCATGGGGTGAAAGGCGCCTTCCGACAGGCGGGCCCTCTTGCCGGCGTTTATTGCCTGTTGTCACATCCGGGTTACATTCCTTCCGTACGAGGCACGAGTTTCCCCAACAGGTATCCCCTTCATGCCCTCACTCGGTGAGCAAATCGCGGCCCTTCCCATGCAATGGGACAAGTCAGGAAAGCTTCGGGTGCTCATGGTCACGTCGCGCGACACCGGGCGCTGGGTCATGCCCAAGGGCTGGGAAATGGATGGCAAGAAGCCCTGGGCCGCCGCCGAGATCGAGGCGCTCGAGGAAGCCGGCGCCAAGGGGCACATCGGCAAGAAAGAGATCGGCATCTATCACTACCACAAGCAGCTCGACGACGATGCAGAGCTGCACTGCCGGGTGCGTGTCTATCCGATGATCGTCGACAAGCTCTCGCGCGACTGGAAAGAGCGCAAGGAACGCAAGCGCAAGTGGTTCACCCCCAAGGCCGCGGCCAAGCGGGTCGATGAGCCAGAGCTTTCGGATCTGCTGCTGACGCTCTGCGACGCGCCGCACAAGATTCCCCTCATCTCCGCCCTGCTGAGCTGACTGTCGTCTCCGCGACCATGCGGCATTCTAGCAACGCCAGCTTCGCGATCTTGCATGCCCTGGCACCTTGGCCTCTGGGGAATGTGGCGAAAATAAGATAGGCTGATCGCCAGAGCGCGGCCGCCGGAGATTTTACGAGAGCGGCCCGTTTCAGGCAGAGCAGTGCGATCCTCGACAAGAGCGGCTTGCGCGCGTCCTGGCGGGCGCGCTGGGGCCTCTTTCCAGCGACCCGGGACATGTGGTGCCGGGCGCTCCGATGTCTCACCTCTGCCGGTCTGTACCGCGGCGCGTTGCCGCGATCTGTGAACGAGTGATTGAGTAGAAAGGGGAGAGATGAGCGGATCGTCTTTCCGTCTGGGCTGCGGTCTTGCGCTGGTCGCGCTGCTGCCCGGGTGCATGCAGGGATATGACGGGGCAGGACCGGCGCCCGCCAGCATCGCGGGACCGCAGGGCATGGCGCTGCGGGCCGCCGAAGACAGCGCCCCGGTGATCGAGACATTGGCACGGCGACCCGGGGCGATCGTTCCCGGCACGCCCTATGCCGCCATCGCCCGCGCGGTGCTGGAGGGCGGCAGCTTCCGGGCGTCGTCGGAACTGCGCGTGGCGCGGCTGCGCGGCGAGGCGGAGGAGCTTGCTTGGCTGCCCGAGCTTGGGCCGGTGCTGTCGCTGGCCGCGCTTCAGCGCATGTCCGAAGGGGTCCGGGCCCGTCCCGAAGGTTTCGACACGCTGCGCAAGCAGGCCGAACGTGACCTTGCGCTGGCGGGGATCGACAGCGCCGCGCTCGCGCTGGCCGAAGAGGCCAATGTGCAGGTTTTCGAGGCGATCGGACAGCACCTGAGCATCGAGGAGGCCCGGGCCCGTGCGGCTCTGTTCGCGGAGGTCTACCCGGATTTCGCCGCGCTGGACTGGCCGATGCACCGGGCGGTGGCGGGGGGCACCGAATCCACGCAAAGGCTGCAGGCGCTGCGCGCGCAGGTGGCGCGGGTGCGCGCCGGGCGGGTGGAGGCCCTGGAGCAGGCCGAGCGCGCACGCGGGGAACTTGCGGCAATGGGCGACAGTCGGCTGGGCGGCGTCGAGGGACTCGGCACGCTGCGCGAGCTTGTCACCCCAGTGCCGCTGCCGGACCTGCAGGCGCGCGTCGCGCGCGCCGCACAGGAGGCGCAGGAACTCCGCGCCGCGCATGTGCTGCTCGACGGCCTCGACCTGCGGCGCTCGCCGGAGGAACTGGCTGCGCTCGAAGAGGTGGCGGGCTACGCGGGAGAGGGCAGTGATGCCGCGGGCTGGACGCAGGAGGTGGGCGCGCCTGTCCTCTCGACGGTGCTGCCGGGCGATTTCGAGCTTGGGGTGGCGGCGCAAGAGCGCGCGACCCTGCAGGCACGCCTGCGCGAGGCGCAGATCCAGCACGCATCCGCCGCGGCCGAGGCGCAGCAGGCAAGGCAATTGCAGCGCGCCGGGCAGATGACTGCCGGACGGTTGCTGGAGCCGCTTTCGGCTGCGCTCGACGCGCGGGAGGCTCAGATCACCCTGCAGTTCGCGCTGGCCCGTGCCGAACTGCGGCTGGCCTATCTGCGCGGCACGCTGGTTGCCGGCTCGGCTTTGTGACGCGCGCCGACGGCGGGGGCGTCAGCCCTCGCTGTCCATCCAGATCGTCACCGGCCCGTCGTTGAGCAGCGCCACCTTCATGTCGGCGCCGAACCGTCCCGTGGCGGTGGCGATGCCCTGCGCGTCCATGCGTCCGGCGAAATACTCGTAGAGCCGCTCGCCCTCCGCCGGGTCGGCGGCAGTGGAAAAGCCGGGGCGGTTGCCGCGCTGGGTGTCGGCGGCGAGGGTGAACTGGCTGACCACCAGCGCCGCGCCGCCGGTGTCGAGCACCGAGCGGTTCATCCGCCCGGCGTCGTCGCGGAAGATGCGCAGCTTGGCGATCTTCGCGGCGAGCTTGTCCGCCTGCGCCTCGGTGTCGCCCTGCATGGCGCAAATCAGGATCAGCAGCCCGGGGCCGATCTCTCCGACCACGGCACCTTCGACCGTCACGCTGGCTTCCGAGACGCGCTGGACCAACGCTCTCATGCGCCGACCTCCAACTCGTGCGTCCACGGTGGGTTGGCGCCGGCACGGCTAACGGTCACCGCCGCCGCCTGCGCGCCGAGCGCGACCGCGGGGCGCAGCGCCTCCATGCCGGTCTCGCGCAGCGCGGCGCGGCTCAGCAGCCCGGCCCGCTCCAGCCCCGCGAGGAGCCCGGCGTTGAACGTGTCGCCCGCACCGACGGTGTCCACCACCGTCGCGCGGGTCGCGGGCACCTCCATGCTGCCGCGCGCGGTGACTGCCAGCACCCCCTCGGCACCACGGGTCTCGAGCACCAGCGCCGTGCCGCCGTCGAGCAGCGCCTCGGGCGTGGTACCGAGCCAGTCCATGTCCTCGTCCGAGATCTTCACGATGTCCGCCCGCGCCAGCATCCCGGCGAGCCGGGCCCGGTAGCGCGCCTCGTCCTTGATGAAGCCGGGGCGGATGTTGGGGTCGACCATCACCACCCGCTCGCCCGCCTGCGCGCAAAGCGCGGCGAAGGTGTCGGCGCAGGGCTCCGACACGAGGCTGATGCCACCGAAGAACAGCGCGGTGGTGTCATCGCCGAGCCCGGGCAGGTCGGCTTCAGCCAGCATCCGGCCGGCGGTGTTCTCGTCGTAGAAGGCGTAGCGTGCCTGTCCGTCGACCAGCGTGACGAAAGCGAGGGTCGTGGGGCGGTCCGAGCGCGGGCAGGCGGAGAAGTCGACCTGCGAGGCCGCCAGCGCCTCGGCCAGGATCGTGCCGAAGAGATCGGTCGAGAGGCCGCCGAAATAGCCTGCCGGGGCGCCCAGCCGTCCGAGCGCGATGGCGGTGTTGAACACCGCGCCTCCGGCCACCGGGGCAAAGGCGGGCTCTCCGCCGGTGCTCGTCCGGGGCAGCATGTCGATCAGCGATTCACCGCAGCACAGGATCATCTCTCGCTCCCTGTTCCCTCGAGATGTGTTAGCGCTATACCTAGCCCGCCGGGCCGGGGTCGCTCAATAGCCAATGGGCACCGTGAAGCCGCCGCCGCCCTGCGACTGCGACAGCATGTAGCCGATCAGCGCCGCGGCGATGGTGCCGAGGATGATCGCCATGGCGATCTTCCAGGCCGACCAGGGGCGCTCGCCCTGCACCCTCCCGGTGGTGCCATTGACCACGAAGCGGTAGGTCTGGCCGCGGAACTTGTAGGCGGCCAGCCAGACAGGCAGCAGCACGTGCTTGAAGGTGACCTCCGAGACCTGCGTGTCCACCGAGGTGATCCGCTGCTGGTCGCCGCCGATGTCGAACTTGATGTCGCGGGTGATCTGACGGTCCATGATGTGCCGCGCCTCGACGAAGCCGGCGTCGAGATCGACCTGGTAGCCCTCGGCCCGGAACCCGGCGAGGAACTCCGGCCGGTAGGGCTCCAGCCGGCTCAGGTCCCAGGGCTCGAGCGCGTCGGTGAACCGCTTGGGCAGCGACTTCGAGGCCAGCACAAGCACGTCGTCGAAGAAGCGCGCGACCCGCCCGCGGACCGGGGTCCAGCGCACCTTGGGCACCTGCACCTGCTGGCGCTTGCCGTCGCGCACGACGGTATGGGTCTCGTAGTAGACGGTGCCGCGCGCGCCGCTGTAGGCGCTGCGGGTCTTGGCGTCGAAGGTCCAGTAGGGCACGTAGATGCCCTGCATCTTGCGGCCCTTGCGCGAATATTCCTTGAGCCCGTTCGGCGCGAACCAGAGCCGCCCGAGCCAGTCGTTCATCGCCTTGTGCGCGCTCTTCTCGTCGAGCGCGAAGGGCAGCACGCCCTTGGGCTTGATCTGGCGGTGGGTGCCGGTATCGGCGACCACCGGCGTGGCGCAGAAGGGGCATTCGGTGGCGTGGGTGTCGGGATCGAACTCGACCTCGGCGCCGCAATTGGGGCACTTGGTGACCCGCAGATCCTCCATCTCCTGCAGCGGAAGCAGGTTGTCCATGGCGGCGCGGAAATCGAGCTCGCGGATGTCGCTTTCCCAGGGACCGGCGGATTCGACCGGCTGGCTGTGGCCGCAATGATCGCAGACCAGGGCTTCGGCGGCCGGGTCGAAGCGATAGTCGGCGCCGCATTGCTCGCAGGGAAAACGGTGGGTTTCGTTCATGCCCGAAGATCCTCCAGATCCGCCTTTTTCCGGCAGGGCCACCCTAGGCGGAGAGGCCGGGAGAGGGAACCGCCTTCTGCCGCGGACAGCCGCGCGCCACACGACAAGTTCAGGCACGCGCTTTTGCATTCCCGGCGTCAGCGACTAGGCTGCGGGCAAACGTGGGGAACAAGAGGGCGACGCATGCGGGTCCGGATGAAACACGCGGTGATCGCGGTACTGGCGCTGGTCGCCGGAACCAGCGCGGGGCGGGCGGCGGATCTCGCCTGGCGGTTCGAGTGGCAGGGCAATGGCGGCTACGAGATGCGCGGGGCAATCGCCATCGACGCGGCTCTGGCCGAGCGCGACTACGTCTACGCCGAGGACGTCGAGTGCTTTGTCGTCGAGGGCTACCATGATGACGAACCCATCGGTCGCTGGGCGCTCGGCATGAAGACCGACGAGACCAGCTGGGCGCTGACCTTCCGGCCCAGGCAAAGCGAATTCGCGGTCTTCGGCCCGGAAAGCCCGATGCCGCAGGCCTGGAACATGAACGGCTTCGGCACCGACTGCGGGCGCGAGGGCTTCGGCTTCAACATCGGCAACGCCGCGCAGGATCTGTGCCTGAACGGCCGTCTGCTGACCGCCTCGCAGGTGACGCCCTCGCGGCCCTTCCCGGCGACGCGTGACGACGCGGTGAGTTTTCCGGCGGATGCCTGCCTTGCCCCGGCGCTGCTGGGGCAGGCGGATGCGGAGGCGCTGCGGCCCGCCTCCTACGTCCCGCTCATGCGCCCGGAGGCGGCGGCGGCAGGACGGTGAAGAGCTGCGCCAGCTCGGTGACGTCCTCGGCGCGCATCCAGCCGTCCTGTCCTTGCGTCCAGACGTAGCTGTCGCGGATGAGCTGGCCTTCGGTCGCCATGCGGCCCATGCGCGCCTTGGAGTAGGGTCCCTGCGTCTGGCCGTTCACCGCCACGTGCCAGACGTGTTCGACCGGCGGCGGGGGAGGCGGCGGCGCGGCGGCGGCGGTCTGCTGCGGGCGCGTGCCCCAAGGTCCGGCCTGCGCACCTGTCATGGCGCCGCCCATGGCCATGCCCATGCCAGCGCCGAAGCCGGTGCCCATGGCCTGACCGGCGGCGGAGCCCTCGGCCCCCAGCGCCTCGGCGGCCTGGAAGCGGGTGTAGGCGTCGAGATCGCCCACCACCCCCATCGATGTGCGCTTGTCGAGCGCCTTCTCCACCGCGTCGGGCAGCGAGATGTTCTCGATGTAGAGCTCGGGCAGGGTCAGCCCGTATTCGGCGATGGTCGACGAGATGCCTTCGGCCAGCATCTTGCCCAGCTCCTGCGTATTGGCGGCCATGTCGAGCACCGGGATTCCCGACGAGGCGATGAGCCGCGAGAACTCCTGCACGATGATGTTGCGGATCTGGAAGCTGATCTCGCCCGAGGTAAACTCGCCGTCGGTGCCGACGATCTCGACGAGGAATTTCGCCGGGTCCGAGACGCGCACAGAATAGGTGCCATAGGCGCGCAGCCGCACCGGGCCGAACTCGGGGTCGCGGCAGATGATCGGGTTCTTGGTGCCCCACTTCAGCCCGTTGAACCGCGTCGTGTTGACGAAATAGACCTCGGACTTGAAGGGCGAGCGGAAGCCGTGATCCCAGTGCTGCAGCGTGGTCATGATCGGCATGTTGTTGGTCTCGAGCATGTAGAGACCGGGGGTGAAGACATCGGCGATCTGGCCCTCGTGGACGAAGACCGCCGCCTGTCCCTCGCGCACTGTCAGCTTGGCGCCGTACTTGATCTCGTGGCCCTCGCGCTCGAAGCGCCAGACCATCGTGTCGCGGGTGTCATCCGTCCAGTGGATGACGTCGATGAACTGTCCCGAGAGGAAATCCAGAATACCCATGATCGTCTCCTGTGTTGGTCAGACCCTGTCGGCCCGCCTTCAGCTTGGCCCGAGGCCTCCGGTGAGCTGTGCGGCGAGGTCCGCCACGATGGGCCGCGCGGCGGCCGCGTCCATGCCGGGCTTGAGCTGGGGGTCGTAGAGGATTTTCAGAAGCATTTCGTCCATGCTGGTGAGCAAGGCGAATTCGTCGTCGTCGTTGAAGATCGAGGGCCGCGCCTGCGGGCTGTCGTTGCCGAGACCCAGACCCTGCGCGACTTCCTCGTGGACGCAGGAACGGCGCAGCAGATCGGGATGCTCGGAACGGATCACCGCGATTGCCTCGCCGTAGGCGTAGCCGTCCGGCTTGTCGGAAAAGGCGATGACGAGGCAGTGGATCTCGCGGGGGAGGTGGTCGAAGACCGCCAGCGCGGTGGGATTCACGTCCGGCACCAGTTGCTTGATCCGTGGGGCAATCGCCGCCCTGTCGTCGAGCGACATGAACAAAACGTGGAAGTTCGCGTTGCTCGGGGACATGGAAATGGGGTGGCCGGTGATCCGCCCGAGCCGGTCAACATACTGGGTCAGCATGTTGCGGTCGGTCACCCTCTGGTCCTCGGGGACATGCGTGCCGAACTCGACCGCGACGCGCACCGGCTTTTCCCATTTCTTCACCCGGCCGAGCTCCCCGCGCGAGGGCTTCAGCCCCTGGCCGCGGGCGTATTCCTCGGCGAGGGCGATCCGTTCGAAGTTGCGCGCCAGCATGGTGTCGGTGATCGGCGTGTCGGGGCCACCGCCATCGGTGCGCAGCAGACCCTGCGAGAGCAGGTCGGCCTGCACCCGCGAGTAGTAGACCTCGAGATCGTAGCTCGCGAGGGATTGGCGCGGCGCCGAGGCTTCCGCCGGCGGTTCGGGTTTCAGGCCCGACGGGCGGGACTGCGGCAGCACCCCGGTGCTGCGCGGAGCAAGGGCGGAACTGTCGCAGGCCGCGAGGCCCGCGCAAACCAAGATACCCAGTAAAAAGCGACCCCAGCTCCGCATATGGTTACGACCCCGCCGGAACCGAGGTGGCGGCGTTGTCGCCGGTGCCCGTGGCGCGGGACTTGGCCAAGGCAAGCGTGTCGCGCAGCTCCGCTTCCATGGTCTTGAGGTCCTCCTCGGCCTTGGCGCGGCGCGCCTTGCCCTCGTCGGCGATGCGCAGGCTGTCCTCGATGGTGGCGATCAGGTCGGCGTTGGCCTGTTTGACCGATTCGATGTCGAAGACGCCGCGTTCCATCTCGGTGCGGATGGCGGCATTGCTCTCGCGCAGGTTCTTGGCGTTCGAGGTGAGCAGCTCGTTGGTCAGGTCGTTGGCATCGCGGACTGCGGCGGCGGCCTCGGACGAGCGCTGGATTGTCACCGCCTGCGCCAGCTGCGTCTCCCAGAGCGGCACGGTGTTGACCAGCGTCGAGTTGATCTTGGTGACGAGGCTCTTGTCGTTCTCCTGCACCAGCCGGATCGAGGGCAGCGACTGCATGGTCACCTGCCGCGTCAGCTTCAGGTCGTGCACCCGGCGCTCGAGATCGTCGCGGGCGGCGCGCAGGTCGCGCAGCTCCTGCGCCTTCATCACCTTGTCCTCTTCGGAGGCGGCCTCGACGGCGGCCTCGCGGGCGGGGATGTCGTTGGCGTCCAGTTCCTCGATCTTCTTCTGCCCGGCGGCGATGTAGAGCGCCAGCTCGTCGTAGAAGGTCAGCGTCTTGTCGTAGAGCAGGTCGAGCGACTTGATGTCCTTGAGCAGCGTGTGCTCGTGCTTGAGCAGGTTGTCGGTGATGCCGTCGATCTGGCCCTGCACCTGCTCGTAGCGGGCGGTGAACTTGGCGAAGGGCGCGGCCTTGCCGATCAGCTTCTCCCACCAGCTCCGCTTGCGGCGCACATCCAGTTCCGAGACCGAGAACCCGCGGATTGTGGTGACGATATCGCGCAGGCTGTCGCCCGCCGGGCCGACGTCCTTGTTGCGCACGTCGGCAAGCATCGCCTGGCTGATCTCCTGCAGCTCGGCCTGGGCGGCGGAGCCGAAGGAGACGATCGACTGGGTGTCCTCCATGTCGATCTCGTCCATGCGCGCGCGGATCTCCTCGGTCACTGCGGGGGAGGCGGCTTCGAAGCTCTCGACCTCGTCCGCGGGCTTAGGGTCGGGCAGGATCACAGCATTCACCTCTTCCACCAGCGCCAGCTCCTGCTGGGCCTTGGTTCTCACATTCTCGGACATCGGACTTCCTCCGTGACTGTCTCTCATTCGGGCTCTGTCAGTCGCACGCCTTCGCGCTGCAACCTGTCGCGCAGCACGTCGATCTCGACGGTGAGATCGGCATTGTTGTCGAGCAGGAGCTTCTGGTTCTTCTGGCCGAAACTCTCTTCGAGGTCGGTCAGCAGCATCATGAAATCGGATTTCGCGCCGCGGTCCTGCGTGCGGCTGTAGATGTCGGCGAATTTCACCGCCGCATCGCGCGCGCCCATCAGGTAGACGCCGAGGTACTTGCGCGCGGCGGTCAGGTCGCGCGGGTCTTCCTCGACGGTGCGGATCAGATCCTTGGCCTTGGCATGGAAGCGCTGCACGCGGGCCTCGACCTGGCGATCCCCGGCCCGGCGTACCGCGTCCTCCATGGCGTTGAGGTAGCTTTCGGCCTCGTCCACCACCTTGGCGACACGGTCCTGCTGGAAGGTGTCGACCCCCTCCATGCCCTTGTGCTTCATCGGGTCGATGCCGAAGGCGCCGATGTGCAGCGCAAAGGCCGAAAGGCCGTAGAGCACCGGGGCGACCATGCCGGGGTCGGACTTGAAGGCGGCCAGCCCGACGCCGACACCGGCGCAGACCGCGGCGAAAAACTTGCGCGGGATGGCGGGGCGACGGGCGATCTTGCGCTCGTCATAGGCCGCCTGCGCCCGCAGGCCGTCGCGCAGCAGCCAGGCGCCGAGCAGCAGAACGCCGGCGCCGGCCAGCCCGACCGCCAGCCCAGCGGCGCCGGAGGTCAGCGAGGTCGCTGCGAGGACGATGGGCGGAGCAAAGAGCACGTTCGAGCGCGCCCCTACAGGGTCCACGCGTGCGCCGTGGTAGAGCGGGCGCTCGTCTTGGCCGCTGCCATCACTGGAAGACCCGTCGGGGCTGTACTTGCCGCCATAGCGCTGTGCCAAGTCAGAGCCCTCCCAGCCAGCCGGAAGTGACTCCGAAGAGAAGCACGATCAGCAGCACATAGGCCACTTTGCGCAAGCCCTTGTCGGTCATGATGATCCCCGCAAGCTCTCTCGGTTCAACAAGAACCTAAGCGCTTCGCGGGGCACTTGCTAGGGGGGAGTTCCGGTGCGGAAGCCTCAGGCGACCTGCTTGTCCGCCATCCGGTTCCACAGGAGGTCGGCCTCGACGTCATAGGCATCGCGGCCCTGCTCGGCCCCGGCCTTGCGCAGCCGGTCCTCGAAGGCCTCGCCGAGGGCGGTGACCCGGGCGATGTAGCGGCGCCGGGCCTTGGGCCGGGCGTCGCTGTCCCAGGCTTCGATCAGCCGCGCGTTTTCCTTGCCGAGAAGATCGAGGAAGCGCGCCACGGGCTTGCGCAGACGGCGTGCAGCAAGCGGATCCTGAGAGATCGCGTGCATCAGCCCCATCACCCCGTTCTGCAGCGCCTCGGCGCGGCGGCTGAGTTCGGCATCGCCAAGTGCTGCGACATCGGCGACGGCGGCGCTGATCGCGGCGTCGATCCGGCCCAGCGTCTCCTGGGTGCGCAACTGGCGCAGCTCTTCTTCGGGCGCGCCCTCCTTGTCGGTGAGCGGATCTCTGCCGAAGGCCGCGATGCTCAGGCCGAAGCCCAGCACGCCGAGGCCAAAGGGGATCGCCAGCGAGACGAAATGATGCCCCGCGAGAATCATCACCAGCAGACCGAGCAGGCCCGAGCCGACCAGCTTGCGCGGCAGGCGGGGGGCCTTGGCGCTGTCGCGGGCCTCATAGGCCTCGGCGATGGCGACGCCGCGATAGATCATCCGCAGGGCAAGGCCGAAGATTGCCAGCATCAGCACGGCGGTAAAGGCCGTGGCGGGCGGGCCCTGGAACAGCAGCAGGAGCAGCGGAAAGGCCGCGAGCAAGAGGATGCCGATGCCGGATTCGAGCAGGCTGGAGGCGGGAGGCTGCCTGCGAGAAGATCGTGTCGTTCCCATGGTCTGTTCCAGTAGCGGTGGCCGGAGGGCCTGAAGAATGGCGGCGGCCCCGGGGTCGGAGCACGGACGGGGCGGGCGGCGGCTCAGAGGTATCCCAGCAAGAAGATCAGCAGCCAGAGCACGGCAAAGGCGAGCTTTGCGCGCAGCGTGCCGCTGGCGCGGGCACGGGAGGTGGCGCTGGCCAGCGCGTTGTAGGTGTCGGTTGCGACGACGCGGATATGTCCGAGGACAAGAACCGAGGTCGCAAGGAGGATGGTCAAGGCAAGTAGCGTGCTCATGGGGCCAGAAATGTCGAGCAATCCGGGCGAAATGAGGGCGCCTTCCGGCCCAATCCGTGAAAACTTCTTGAGCGTTAATGACCCGTTAAGTCAGGGACTGCCGCATCGGGGGTCTGCCCCGCGCAGAGCCTTGTTTTCAGGGCCTTTACGACCGTTTGCGCGGCGGTGGGCCGCGCCTTTGCCGGCTCGGTACGGGCTTGTCGGGCTTCGCGCCGTCGAGCCCGAGCTGGTCGCGCACCACCTTGGGGCGCAGCTCCTGCACCTCGCCCTCTTTCAACTCGCCGAGCTGGAACGGCCCGTAGGAGACGCGGATCAGCCGGTTCACCGTCAGGCCGATGTCGGCCATGGCGCGGCGAATCTCGCGGTTCTTGCCCTCGCGCAGCCCGACGGTCAGCCAGGCGTTGGCGCCCTGCTGGCGATCGAGGGTGACCTCCATCGGCTGGAACTTCTGGCCGTCCACCATGATGCCCGCGCGCAGCGGCTTCAGCATGTCCTCGGTGGGCGATCCGTTGACCCGCACGCGGTACTTGCGCAGCCAGCCGGTCGAGGGCAGCTCGAGCTTGCGCTTGATGCCTCCGTCGTTGGTCAGCAGCAGCAGCCCCTCGGAGTTGAGGTCGAGTCGGCCGATGCTCATCACCCGCGGCAGCTCCTCGGGCAGCTTGTCGAAGATCGTCTCGCGGCCCTTCTCGTCGCTGGTGGTGGTCACCAGTCCGACGGGCTTGTGATAGAGCCAGATGCGCGGCGCCTCGGGCGGGGCCAGCGGCACGCCGTCGACGGTGATCCGGTCCTTCGCGGTGACGTTGAGCGCCGGGCTCTCCAGCACCTTGCCGTTCACCGAGATGCGGCCTTCCTCGATCATCTTTTCCGCCTCGCGGCGGCTGGCGACTCCGGCACGGGCGAGCACCTTGGCGATGCGCCCGTCCTCGGTGGCGATCGGCGTGCCCGTGGGGCGCGGCTCGGGGGCGGGCTTGGCGCCGCGGGGGCCCGATTTTGCGCCGGGCTTGCCGCCCATCTTGCCACCTGCCTTGAAGCCGCCGCGGGGCGCGCTGGAGTAATCCGTCTCGTCGTGGACGATGCCGCGGCCCCTGGGTTTTCCGGCGGGTTTGGCAGCAGGCTTGCCGCCAGGTTTGCCGAAGGGCCTGCCTTCGGGCTTCGCACCGCGCTCCGCCCCTGCGACAGCCACCTTCGGCCCGGGTTTGAAACCGGACTTGGACCCGGGTTTGAAACCGGCTTTGGGGCCAGACTTCGGACCCGTGCTGGCACGGGACTTGGGGCCGGAGGGTTTGGCGGGGCGCGACGGGGGTTTGCTCATGAATTTGCCATACTGCATCGGCGGGGCCGGGGGAAGCCGACTCGCCAAGCGCCGCGCTTCGCGCTAAGCCCGCGGGATGAAATTTCGCTCTCACATGGATCAGGCGCTGGCCGAGGCGCGCGCCGCCGCCGCCCGCGGCGAGGTGCCGGTGGGCGCCGTCATCGTCTCGCCTTCGGGCGAGGTGATCGCTTCGGCGGGCAACCGCACGCGCGAGCTGAACGACCCCACCGCCCACGCCGAGGTGCTGGCCCTGCGCGCCGCCTGCGCCGCGCTCGGCTCCGAGCGGCTGCCGGAGCATGATCTCTACGTGACGCTGGAACCCTGCCCGATGTGCGCCGCGGCAATCTCCTTCGCCCGCATCCGGCGGCTGTACTACGGCGCGTCGGACCCGAAGTCCGGCGGCGTGGCGCAGGGGGCGCGAATCTATGCCCACCCGCAATGCCACCATGTGCCCGAAGTCTACGACGGGCTCGCGGCGCCCGAGGCCGAGTCGCTGCTCAAGGACTTCTTCGCCGCGCGCAGGGAGGCGTGACATGGCCCGTGTGATCCTCCTCAATAAGCCATTCAACGTGCTCTCGCAGTTCACCGACAAGGGCACCGAGGGCAGCCCGCGCGAGACGCTTTCAAACTACGTGAAAGTACCGGGGGTCTACCCCGCGGGGCGGCTTGACCGCGACAGCGAGGGGCTGCTGGTGCTGACCGATGACGGCAAGCTGCAGGCGCGCATTTCGAGCCCGAAGTTCAAGCAGCCCAAGACCTACCTCGTGCAGGTCGAGGGCAGCCCGACCGAGGCGCAGCTTGCGCAGCTCCGCAAGGGTGTCGAACTGAAAGACGGCATGACCCGCCCGGCGCAGGCGCGGCTGATCCCCGAGCCCGAGCTCTGGCCGCGCAACCCGCCGGTCCGCTATCGCAAGTCCGTGCCGGATGCCTGGATCGAACTGAAGATCACCGAGGGTCGCAACCGCCAAGTGCGGCGGATGACGGCGCATGTGGGTCTGCCCTGCCTGCGGCTGGTGCGCTGGGCGGTGGGGGCGTGGTCGCTCGACGGCATCCCGCCGGGCGAATGGCGTGACATCTGAGGGGCTGGCGCGCGCCGCGTGGCGCGCTACTCTAGCCCCCATGTGCGGACGTTTCGCGGTCACCCTTCCCGACGATGCCATGGCCAAGATCTTCGAGGCCATGCCCGGCAACGATTTGCCGCATGTCCCCAACTACAACGTCTGCCCGACCAACGACGTGCATGTGATCCGCTCCGAGGACGGCACACGCCTGCTGGTGTCGATGCGCTGGGGGTTCATTCCGCAGTGGTACAAGGCCCCCAATGACGGCCCGCTGCTGATCAACGCCCGCGCCGAGACCATCGCCGAGAAACCCGCCTTCCGTGCCGCCTGCCGCGAACGCCGCTGCCTGATCCCTGCGAGCGGTTTCTACGAATGGACCAAGACCGAGGAGGGCAAGCGCCTGCCGTGGTACATCGCCCCGGCAGAGGGCGAGGTGCTGGCCATGGCCGGGATCTGGCAGGACTGGGAGCGAGAGGGAGAGGCCTATCGCACCTGCGCCATTGTCACCACCGGCGCCAGCGGCGAGATGGCGAAGGTGCATCACCGCATGCCGGTGATCCTGCAGCAGAAGGACTGGGGGCTGTGGCTGGGCGAGGAAGGCCGCGGCGCGGCCCCGCTGATGAAGGCCGCGCCGGAAGGATCGCTTCGGCTGCACAGGGTCGACCCGAGGGTCAACTCCAACCGCGCCGAGGGGCCGGAGCTGATCGAGCCGCTGATCGAGCCGATCTGAGCGGGGTCAATAGTTGTTCTCGAGTTCCAGCGGGGCGGGGTTCACGTAGTCGATGAGCCCGGCCGCGGTGCTCTCGGTGTTGTAGGTGTCGCCGAAGGCGCCCTGCATGCCGTCGGTCACCTCCAGGGCGTAGCTCTCGCCGGGCTCCAGCACGCCGCTGTCCCAGGTTGCGTCGATGGCCGTGGCCGACATGGGGACCGTCGAGTCGTTCACGAAGGTCACCACGTCACCGACCGTGACATAGACCTCTTGGGGGAAATAGCCGAGCCCCATCAGCTTCACTTCCTGCTCGGCGGCAGCGAGCGGCGCGGCGGTGCCGGCCACGAGAAAAAGGGTCATTCCGAACTTGCGCAACATGTCAGGTACCTCGCGCGGCCTAAAAACCGAGAAAACCGGGGCGCATGCCGCCCCACCGGCCAAAGCGGTACTGCCGGACTGGGGCGAAAATGGGCCGCTTGAGGGCAAAAACCGTGGCAGGGCAGGGGGTTTAGGTCTCGCCGGCATGGCGCAGTTCGACCTGCACCACGTCGGTGCGCCCGCTTGCGAAGGTGGCGGCGCAGGCGTCGAGGTAGAACTGCCAGCTGCGCAGGAAGGTCTCGCCGTATCCGAGCGTCTCGATCCGCTTGCGCTGGCGCAGCAACCCGTCGCACCAGATGCGGCAGGTGCGCGCGTAATCCTGGCCGAAGGCGAAGCTCTCGCGCAGCACCAGCCCGGCCTTCTGCGCTTCGCGGGCCAGCACCGCGTTGCACGGCAGCATGCCGCCCGGGAAGGTGTGCTGGCGGATGAAGTCCGTGCGCTTGCGGTAGAGCGAAAACTCCGCGTCCTGCACGGTGATCGCCTGCAGCACGGCGCGCCCGCCCTCGGCCAGCCGGTTCTTGAGGGTGGCGAAATAGACCGGCCAGTAGCGCTCGCCCACCGCCTCGATCATCTCGATCGACACGATGTTGGCAAAGCGCCCCTGCACGGCGCGATAGTCCTGAAGCCGGATCTCGGCGCGTCCGTCGAGGCGGGCATCGGCGTAGCCTTTCTGGCTCGGCGAGAGGGTGATCCCGGTGACGCTCCGCCCCTGTTCCGCCGCGCGCTCGGCAAAACCGCCCCAGCCGCAGCCGATCTCCAGCACCGAGGGCGCTTCACTCAGCCGCGACAGGATGCGGTCGTACTTGCGGTCCTGCGCATGGGGCAGGGCGTCATCGCTCTCGCCCTCGGCAAAGAGCGCAGAGGAATAGGTCATGCCCGGGTCGAGCCAGAGTTGGTAGAACTCGTTGCCGACGTCGTAGTGCGCGCGGATGTTGCGGGACGACCCCTTGAGGCTGTTGGCGCGCAGCACCCGGTCGATTAACTGAAATTTCAGGCGGGCGAGCGGGCCGGGGGTCACGTAGTGCTCGACCGCGTCGAGGTTGTCGAGCGCCAGGCGGATCAGCCGTTCCGGACTCGAGCTGTGCCAGAGGCCCGCGACATAGGTCTCGCCGAGCGCCACCTCGCCGCGCGCCGCAAGCGCGGGCAGCATCGCCCAGTCGAGGATGTGCATTTCTGCCTCGGGCCCGCTGTCGCCGAAGCGATGGCGGGTGCCCTCGGGGGTGATCAATGTAAGCTGGCCCGTCTCGATCCGCTCCAGCGTCGACAGGAAGCGGCGTTTCATCAGGGTCGTCACGGGCAGGATCATCGGCTGACCTCGTTTTCGGGCGGAGTGGGCAGCTTGCGATAGCCAGCCCCCTTGAGTTTCAGGCGGAGCGCATTCCAATAGATGAGCACAATCACGCGCATCGCGCCACCGGGGCGTTTCAGGGCAGCGCCCAGCAGGCGCATCGACGAAGCCGGTGCAAAATCGCCGTGCATCGTGGCGATCAGCCCCTCCGTGCCGTCGATCTGGTGGATCGCGATGGCCGTCCCGGCGGTGCTGATGGCAAAGCGGAACCGGTAGGTGCCCTGCACGTCCTGGAAGGGCGAGACATGGAAGACCTTGGTCGCGGTCAGCTCGTCCCCGGGCGCGATTGGGGTGAAGCCGGGGTGATGGCACAGGTAGCTGTGGCGCTGGCCGAAGGTGTTGTTCACCTCGGCGATCACCGCCAGCAGCCTGTCGCCGCGCAGGGCCAGCCAGAACGACACGGGGCTGAACCAGTAGCCGAGAAAGCGCGGCTGGGTCATCAGCGCCACCGAGATCTCATCGAGCCCGGCATTCGCGAAGACCCGACGCGCCCATTTCGCGCCCTCGCCGGCGCCGCGCGGGCCGCCGTGGTCGCGATCGTGCAGCGCGGTGAGGTTGAAGCGGTTGCGCGAGAAGAAGGCGCGGGGCCGCGCGCGCTCGGGATCGAGCAGCAGGTAGTCCACGCGGTAGGCGAAGGCATGCCGGATACCTCCGCGCCGCGCGTGGGTGACGCGGGCGGGAAGGTGCAGCATCTCGCCGCCTTCGAGCGTGTCCGAGAGACTGGCGTTCATGCGGCCACCGGGGTGGGCAGCATTTTCCGCGCAACGCGAACGGCGCTGGCAAAGCCGTCCTCATGGAAACCATTGCGCAGCCATGCCCCGGCGTACCAGCTGCGGTTCATCCCCTGCAGCGCGGCGATCTTTCCCTGCGCCTCTAGCGCGCCGAGATCGAAGACCGGGTGGCGGAAGGTGTTCTGGTCGTAGATCAGCTCTTCCGGGATCTCGCGTTGCGGATTGAGCGTCACGAACATCGGATCGCTGTCGGGAATGCCCTGCAGCCGGTTCATCCAGTAGGTCACACCGACGGGCAGGTCGGCAGGCGTTCCGGGTTCGGTGCGGAACACCCAGGAACTCCAGCAGCGGCGGCGGTTCGGCATAAGGCGGGTGTCACGGTGCAGAACGGCGTGGTTGTTCTGGAACTTCACCGCGCCCAGAGCACGGCGTTCGGCGGCGCTGGGCGCGGCAAGCAGCGACAAAGCGACATCGGCATGGCAGGCGAAGATCACCTGGTCATAGGTCTCGGGCGCCTCGCCGTCGGTCATCACCTGCACGTGGCGCTCATCCCGTGTCACCTGGCGCACCGGTGTGCCGGGCCGCAGTGAGACCTGCCGCGCCTCGAGCGCTGCGGTGAGGCGCGAGACGTAGCTCTGGCTGCCCCTCGACACGGTCCACCACTGGTGCTGGCCGCCGGCCGAGAGCAGGGCGTGATTGCGCAGGAAGCGCACCAGTGCCTGCGCCGGGAAGTCGCCGATCTTCGCCGAGGGGGTGGACCAGATGGCGCCGCAGATCGGGTAAAGATAGCGCTCGCGAAAAGCGGTTCCGAGCCCCAGCACGTCCAGCAACTCGCCGATCGAGGCGTTGGGACGCGCCGCAGCCGTCGCTTCCACCTGACCGTTGAACCGCAGGATGTCGCGGATCATCGCGTAGAAGCCGGGCCGCGCGAGGTTGCTGCGCTGGCCGAAGAGCGCATTACCCGAACGCAGCGCATACTCCAGCCGACCGCCGTCGAGCGAGACGCCGAAGCTCATGTCGCTGCGCTGCACCGGCACGTCGAGGTCGCGGAACAGGGCGGTCAGATGCGGGTAGTTGGCGTAGTTGAAGACGATGAAGCCGGTGTCCACCGGTTGGTCGCCGTAGCGCCCGGCGACGACCGTGCGGGCGTGGCCGCCAAGCCGCGGCGCGGCCTCGTAAAGCGTGACGCGGCAGCGCTGCGACAGGAGCCATGCGCTGGCGAGACCCGAGATGCCGCCGCCGATCACGGCGACGCGCTGGGGAACTCCGAAAGACAGGTCTAGGGCCACGCAAACCTCCGCCGCGAAAAACTGGACATATGATTGTTACGCATGTGGATTCGAAATGGATCACCAAGGCGTTGAGGCGAGGGGGAATTTTTTTCGGATGCGCCGGGCACGTGTACCGGTCGTCGGGCGCGCACCTCCCCGCGCGCGGGCAGGCAACTGTCATCGCCGCGCATTGCTCGGAGGACGCAGGGCTTTGGCTGGCAAAAAGCGCGCGCCTCGGGCAGAGGGGCGCCATCCCATCGGCCCGCCTTGGCATGGCGCTCTCCATGCATTTTGCAGGCGTAGTGCTTGCGCCCGCAAAAAAATTCATACCTCGGGTGATCCTTTTCGCCTTGGCCGCCGTAACCCCTACATGTCTCTTGATGGCCGCCTCACCACGCCCGAAGCGTTCGATGCTTTCCAGCCGGAAGGCCCGAGACCTGCTAACTTGGTGATACGACGCAAGAGCAAGGAGACCCGTGTGACGCCCGCCCAAAGAACCGAACAGACGCAATGGCTGCTTGCCGTGCGCGACCGCAGGGACCGCGAGGCCTTTGGTCGGCTGTTTGATTTCTTCGCGCCCCGGCTGAAGGCGATGCTGATCCGCAGCGGGTTGCGCGACGGCAGTGCCGAGGACGTGGTGCAGGACGTGATGATCTCGGTCTGGAACAAGGCGGCGCAATTCGACCCGCACCGGGCCGAGGCCTCGGCCTGGATCTACCGGATCGCGCGCAACCGCCAGATCGACCTCTACCGGCGCAAGCCGCTGCCCGAGCCGGAACTGATGCAGGAGCCCGAGAGTTCCGAGCCCGACGCGCCGCAGATCCTCGCCATGGAGCAGGAGGCGGCGCAGTTGCGCGAAGCGCTGCAGAAGCTGAGGCCCGAACAGATCGAGGCGCTGCGTCACGCCTACATGGACGAAATGCCCCACAGCGAGATCAGCCGGATCACCGGCCTGCCGCTGGGCACGATCAAATCCCGTATCCGCCTCGGGCTCGACCGCCTGCGGCGCGACCTGACCGACCTGAGATCCCAATGAGCAAGATCACCCATCATATCCCCGAGGAGATGCTTCGCGCCTATGCCGCAGGCACGCTGCCGCAGCCCTTTGCGGTTGTGATCGCGGCGCATGTGTCGCTCTGCGATGCCTGCCGCGCCGCGGTCGAGACCGAGGCGGCCCTGGGCGGCGCCCTGCTGTCCAGCATGGCTCCCGCGGCCGTCTCCTCCGGCGCAAAGGACCGTCTCTTCGCAGCGCTCGACAGCGCGCCGCCACCCCCTCCGCAGCAGCGTGGGTCGGGCATCTTTCCCGCCCCCGTCATGGAGGCGCTGAAAGGCCAGCCGCCGCGCTGGAAAATGCTGGGCGGCGGCATCCGCCAGCAGATCCTCAGCGCCGATGCCGAGGGCTCGCTTCGCCTGCTCTACATCCCGCGCGGTCGCGCCGTACCCGAGCACACCCACGGCGGGCTCGAGCTGACGCTGGTGCTGCAGGGCAGCTTCTCGGACTGTGAGGGGCGGTTCGGCGCCGGGGATGTCGAGGTGGCTTCAGACGATGTCGACCACCAGCCCATGGCGGGTGACGAGGGGCCCTGCATCTGCCTTGCCGCCACCGACGCGCCGCTGCGGTTCCGCGCGATGATTCCGCGCCTGCTGCAGCCGCTGTTCCGCATCTGACCATGAGTTTCGACGGCAAACGCATCTGGCTGATCGGCGCCAGCTCGGGCATCGGCGCGGCGCTGGCGAAGGAGCTGGCCGGGCAGGGCGCGCATCTGGTGCTCTCTGCTCGCAACGAGGAGGCGCTGCAGGCGCTCGCCGCAGAGTGTGGCGGTGCCGAGGTGGTGCCGCTCGATCTTGCGCGTGCCGAGAGTCTCGGCGCCGCTTCCGAGCGGGTCGCCGAGGGCGGCAAGCTCGATGCGCTCGTCTGCACCGCGGCGCTCTACGATCCTGCGCGGGTGGTGGACCTCGATCCGGAGAAGACCGCAGCGCTGGTGCAGGTGAACGTGACCGGCACGCTGCTGGTGGCGCAATGCGCTCCGAAGGTGCTGCGCGAGGGCGGGCAGCTTGCGCTCTTCGGCTCGGTGGCGGGCTATGTGGGTCTGCCGAAGGGGCAGGCCTATTCCGCGACCAAGGCGGCGATCATCAACCTCGCCGAGACGTTGCGGGTTGAGCTTGCGCCAAGGGTCGACGTTCGGCTGGTCTGCCCCGGATTCGTGCGCACGCGGCTGACCGACAAGAACGATTTCAAGATGCCCGCGATGATCGAGCCGGAACAAGCGGCGCGCGACATCGCCAAGGGCATGAGCGGGCGCAGCTTCGAGATCCATTTCCCGAAGCGGTTCACCTTTGCGCTGAAGATGCTTCGGCTGTTGCCCTACCCGGTCGCGCTGCGCCTCACGGCGCGGCTTGCGGGCTGAGCTCCTCACCCCCGGACCTGTCGCGGGGGGAGGGGGGCTCACGCGAGGCGGGTCAGGAACGTCGTCAGCTCGCTCTCGGAAAGATCGCCAGAACCGCCGCAACCCCTGCCCAGGCGGACACACCGGTCAGCACCGCGCCCCAGAGACAGTCGGCGATCACCTGCTCCCAGCTCCAGTCGGCCAGCGTGGCGAAATTGGTCATCTCGTAGGTGCCGTAGCACATCAGCCCGAGCAGCGCGCCCATCCACAGCGCCTGCAGCGCCGCGCCCTCGCGCAGCGCCGGCAGCGAGACGAAGACAAGCACCCCGACCACATAGGCAAGGTAGAATCCTGCCGCCGGTCCGAGCCGCAGCGGCTCTGCCAGCAGGTGCCCCACGTGGCGCTCGAAGACCGGGCGGATGAGGTATTTCAGCCCGAGCATGTCGAGGCCGAGGAATATGGCAGCCGTGATGCCGTAGAGGAGGAGGGTCTGCATGGGAGGTCCTTTGGTACCTTACCTCGGGGTTACGCCGGGGCGCGCGGATTGGATCACCGGAAAAACGCGGCGGCATCCTGCAAAAGCCGCGCGGGGGCGGTTGACCGGGCCGACCGGTTGCAATATCTCTCCCGCCACTACGCGGGCGTTGTGTAGTGGTAAGACCTTAGCCTTCCAAGCTAATGACGCGGGTTCGATTCCCGCCGCCCGCTCCAAACTCCCCCGACATCGTTGCCCGATACCGTCGTTTGCAGATCCCTGCGCCTCGGCAGCCGCAATGCGCGCGCGGCTGTGACACGCCGCGCCTTGACGCAGGCCGCGCGGGCCCGCAATACCGTCCTGAAGACAAAGGAGCGGGAATGGCCCACGGAAACCCGGCTGCCGCCGTGCAGGACGATCGCGAGAAATCCCGGAAACTCGGCTCACTGGGCGCCCTCTGGCCCTTCATGAAGCCCTATCGCGGGCTGATGATCGCCGCGATCCTCGCGCTGATCGCCACCGCCACCGTCTCGCTGACCCTGCCGTTGGCGGTGCGCCGGGTGGTGGACAACTTCGGCACGCAGGACGGGGCGCTTCTGGACCGCTACTTCATGGCGGCGCTCGGCATTGCCGCGCTGCTGGCGCTCGGCACCGCCGCCCGCTACGCGCTGGTCACCCGGCTCGGCGAGCGCGTGGTGGCCGATATCCGCAAGGCGGTCTTCGACCGGGTGATCGGCCTGTCCCCCGCGTTCTACGAAAACGTCATGACCGGCGAGGTGCTCAGCCGGATCACCACCGACACCACGCTGATCCTCTCGGTGATCGGCTCGTCGGTGTCGATCGCGCTGCGCAACCTGCTGCTCTTCGCGGGCGGGCTGACGCTGATGCTCTTCACCTCGGCCAAGCTCACCGGAATGGTGCTGCTGATCGTGCCGGTGGTGATCGTGCCGATCCTCACGCTCGGGCGCCGCCTGCGCAAGCTGAGCCGCGAGAACCAGGACTGGATCGCCGTCTCTTCGGGCAATGCCGCCGAGGCGCTCTCCGCCGTGCAGACGGTGCAGAGCTACACCCACGAGGCGATCAGCCGCGAGGGCTTTGCCGAAGTCACCGAGAAGAGCTTCGACGCGGCCCGCCGCCGGGTGAAGACCCGCGCGCTGATGACGGCGATCGTCATCTTCCTCGTCTTTACCGGTATCGTCGGCGTGCTCTGGGCCGGGGCGGTGGACGTGCGCGCGGGGCAGATGAGCGCCGGGGCGCTGGTGCAATTCGTCATCTACTCGGTGATGGTCGCCGGGGCCGTGGCGGCGCTGTCGGAGATCTTCGGCGAGCTGCAGCGTGCCGCGGGCGCCACCGAGCGGCTCGTCGAGCTGCTGCAGGCCGAGGACACGGTGACCGATCCCGCGCAGCCGCTGCCGGTGCCCGGCACCGTGCGCGGCGAGATCACCTTCGACAAGGTCGATTTCACCTATCCCGCTCGGCCCGGCGTCAAGGCGCTCGACGGCATCGAGTTGAACATCCGGCCGGGCGAGACCGTCGCCCTCGTCGGCCCCTCGGGCGCGGGCAAGACCACCATCGTGCAGCTGATCCAGCGTTTCTACGACCCCGACGCGGGGCGGGTGCTGCTCGACGGGGTGCCGCTTGACCGGATGAGCCGCAACGGCTTCCGCCGGCACATCGCGCTGGTGCCGCAGGACCCGGTGATCTTCGCCGCCTCGGCGCGCGACAACATCCGCTTCGGGCGGCCCGGTGCCAGCGATGCCGAGGTCGAGGCCGCCGCCCGTGCCGCCGCCGCGCATGACTTCCTGAGCGCGCTGCCCGAGGGCTACGATACCTTCCTCGGCGAGCGCGGCGTGATGCTCTCGGGTGGGCAGAAGCAGCGCGTGGCCATCGCCCGCGCCATCCTGCGCGATGCGCCGGTGCTGCTGCTCGACGAGGCGACCTCGGCGCTCGATGCCGAGAGCGAGCGCGCGGTGCAGCAGGCGGTCGACACGCTGGCCGAGGGCCGCACGACGATCATCGTCGCGCATAGGCTTGCCACGGTGAAGAAGGCCGACCGCATCGTCGTCATGGAGCATGGGCGCATCGTGGCGCAGGGCGGGCATGACGCGCTGGTTGCCGAGGGCGGGCTCTATGCCCGGCTGGCGCGGCTGCAGTTCACCGACGGCCTCGCCGCCGAGTAGGCGCGTCCTCGTGGCTCGGGTCCATCCGGGCTTTGCGCCGCTGGGCCGACGTGCTATGGGCGCAGCCCTTGCGGGAGGCGCACTTGCCTCCCACACTCGAGATCGGTGTCACCGCGTCGCCGCGGTGACGTCATGCGTGGAGGAGCGCATTGGCAATGCAATTCGTGACAGTGGAAGATCGCGCCGCGATCGAGGCTGAGAAACCTTGGTCCGAGCGGGGGCTGCCCGAGAGCCTGCACGCCTGCCTCGCGCAGACCGCCGCGCGCTTCGGGGATCGACCGGCGGTGAGCTTCCAGTTGCTCTCCGGGGCGAAGGATCCGGCCGAGACGTTGAGCTGGTCGCAGTTGGAAAGCCGCGTCAACCAGGCCGCCAACCTCTTTCGCAGCCTCGGCGTGCAGGAGGGCGACGTCGTCGCGATGGTGCTGCCCAATTGCACCGAGGCGCTGCTTACCGTTCTCGGCGCGGCCACCGCGGGCACCGTCGCCCCGATCAACCCGTTGCTCGAGCCCGAGCAAATCGCGGCGCTGCTGCGCGAGACCGGCGCGCGGGTCGTGGTAACGCTGAAGTCCTTCCCCAAGACCGACATCGCGCAGAAGCTGGCCGAGGCCTGCCGCCATGCGCCGCGGGTGGTCACGGTGCTCGAGGTCGATCTCAACCGCTACCTCACCCCGCCGAAGCGGTGGCTGGTGCCGCTGCTGCGCCCCAAGCTGCCGCGTACCCACCACGCCGACATCAAGTGCTTCAACGCCGAGCTGACGCGTCAGCCGACCGGGCTGACCTTCACCCCGTCGACCGAGGACCGCGCCGCCGCCTATTTCCACACCGGCGGCACCACCGGCATGCCCAAGGTCGCGCAGCACCGGGTGTCGGGGATGCTCTACAACGGCTGGCTCGGCTCGCGCCTGCTGTTCCGCGAGACCGACAACGTCATGTGCCCGCTGCCGCTGTTCCACGTCTTCGCCACCGAGGTGGTGATCATGTCGGCGATCGCCTCGGGCGCGCATGTGGTGCTGCCGACCCCGGCGGGCTACCGCGGCGACGGGGTCTTCGACAATTTCTGGAAGCTCTGCGAGCGCTGGAAGATCAGCTTCATGATCACCGTGCCCACCGCGGTCTCGGCGCTGATGCAGCGCAGGGTGGACGCCGATATCTCGACCATGCGCTACGCCTTCTCGGGCTCGGCGCCGATGCCGACGGAGCTGTTCAAGCGCTTCGAGGAGGTCGCGGGCCTGTCGATCTGCGAAGGCTACGGGCTGACCGAGGCGACCTGCCTCGTGTCGGTGAACCCGCCCGACGGGGTGAAGAAGATCGGCTCGGTGGGCTTTCCGCTGCCCTACACCGAGGTGAAGATTGTCCGGCAGACCGACGCGGGCCCGCAGGAATGTCCGACCGACGAGATCGGCGAGATCTGCGTGTCGAACCCCGGCGTGACACCGGGTGCCACCTACACCGACGCCGAGCGCAACCGGAACCTCTACGTCGAGGGCCGCTTCCTGCGCACCGGCGATTTGGGCCGGCTCGATGCGGACGGCTACCTGTGGATCACCGGCCGGGCCAAGGACGTGATCATCCGCGGCGGTCACAATATCGACCCGGGCGAAATCGAGGACGCGCTGATGACCCATCCGGCGGTGGCCGTGGCGGCGGCGATCGGACAGCCCGACTCGCATGCCGGCGAGCTGCCCTGCGCCTATGTCGAGCTGGTCGCGGGGGCGATGGTCACCGAAGAAGAGCTCCTGTCCCACGCACGGGTGCACATCCACGAACGGGCGGCCTGGCCGAAACACCTCGAAATCCTGTCCGAGATTCCGAAAACGGGAATCGGCAAGGTATTCAAGCCCGACCTGCGAAAAAGGGCGATCGCGCGGGTCTACGACGCGGCGCTGGAGGCCGGGGGGCTGACGGCGCGCGTCGATGGGGTGATCGACGACCGGCGGCGCGGGCTGGTTGCGCAGCTGCGGCGCAGCGCCGACGACGACAGGGCAATCGCGCGCTGCCTCGGGGCGTACACGCGGCCCTGGGAATGGCGCGACGCGGAGAGCTGAGTCAGCAGGGCCCCTTGGCGCAGAAGATCTCGTAGAGCAGGCCGATCACCCGCGCGGTGTCCTCGGTGGCGAGGCTGTAGTAGATCGTCTTGCCGTCGCGACGCGTGTTCACGAGGCCCTCTTCGCGCAGGCGTGCCAGCATCTGGCTCACCGCCGCCTGGCGCATGCCGAGCAGCCCTTCGAGCTCGCCCACGGACTTCTCGCCCGAGCCGAGGTGGCACAGGATCATCAGGCGCCCTTCGTGGGCCAGTGTCTTCAGAAAGCCGGCGGCATTGCGCGCGTTCTCGGCCATTTCCTCGGGCGGGGGGGTGAGTGTCGTGTCCTTCACCATCGGTGCCTCTGCAAAAGTATGTTTCGAAATATAGGGTGCGTGCCGCGGAAAACGAGTTGCTCGCCGCGGCGAAGCGTGGCTAGGGACGATGTCTTGCGTCTCGATGGCTGATCGCTGGTAGCGCAACCCTCAGTGGAATGACAAGGGCTCGCCAGATATTCCCCCTTATTTTTATGAGGGTAGCCCTGTTTCTTGGCGATTCGTCGCAATCGACAGGGCGCTGCCGGTGGCCAGCAGGAGCTGCGGCAGGGCAAGCAATTCGACGTAGCGTCGCGACGTCTCGGTCCCGGGGGTGGCGGCCAGCGAGCTCTTCAGCGCCTGCACATGTGCGGCCAGCGCCGCGAGAGTCGCCCTGTCCGGCGCGCGATTCCGCAGCACGCAGACGAGCCGGGTCGCCCACTCCGCCAGCGCGGTGAGGGCGCTCCGCTCCGGGCCCCAGCCCCGGTCGCCCAGGTTCAGCGCGGCCGCCAACGCCGGGCGCAGTACGTCGGCGCTCTCGCCGCCATAGCTCACGCAGAGCAGGGCCTCGCGCAGCGCCGGAAGCTCCGCCTTGAGAACGGCCAGATCGTCGCCCGCAGGAAGAGCATCTATGCCGGCCTCGAGCTGGGTCAGCACCTGCCGCAGGCGCAGCGCCAGCGCGCAATCCTGCAGGTCGCCCGGCAGGGCGCCTTGGCCGAGGTACTGGGCGTAGTCCGGCGCCTGCATCAGCGTCTCGAATGCGCGCAGCAGGGGCGGCACCACGCTGCCGGCCTTGGTCGTATCCTGCGCCAGCGCGCCGGGGTCGATCTGTAGCTCGAGCGAGGCGCGGTGGATGGCCTTGGCGGCGGTCTCGGGGATCAGCCCGGCCTCGCCCTGCACCTTGGCCAGCGTGCCCGCGACGATCATGATCGCCCGGACCTCGGCGCTGTCGGAGAACAGCTTGGCGAGATCCCCGGCGGGGAAGAGGCGGTGCAGGTGGGCGCTGTCGAAAGGCGTGGCGGACATGGGTCAGCTCCGGGCGATACGGTCCAGAAGGGCGGCGAGGCCCTCGGGGTCGGACAGGAAAGGCGAATGCGCGCTGCTCATGTCGTAGACCTCGTCGCTTGGCAAGACCGACGCCATGGCACGCTGGTGGTCGGGCGGCACCGCCATGTCCTGCGAACACAGGATGTAGCTGCGCGGCACCTGCTCGACCCGGCCCGAAAGCGAGACGCGGTCCTTCTGGGTCGCGATCGGCTGCGGCGTGAGATGGCGCGCGGCGCGGTCCACCAGCGCGTCGGGGCAGTCGTGGTAGAACTTTTCGCGGATCATCGCGGGGTCGAAATGGAAGGTCGCGCCACCTTCGTCACGCCGGATCGCCTCGTTCAGCGGCTGCTCGGGCCAGGCGCGGCTGAGGCTGGTGACGCTGTCACCATCGCTGGGCAGGAAGGCGCAGAGGTAGACAAGCCGGGCGAACTTCTCGGGGCGCAGGTCGGCGGCCTGGGTCGCGGGCACGCCGGACATGGAATGGGCGACGACGATGGTCGGCGCGTCGAGCGCGCCCAGGATGGCATCGACGTAGTGCTGCAGCGTGACCTGATCGCGCGGCGTGGTATCTGCGCCATGGCCGGGCAGGTCTATGGCGCGGGCGGCGTGGCCGCGCTCTTCCAGCGCCGCGATCACGTCGCGCCAGCACCAGGCCCCGTGCGAAGCGCCGTGGATCAGCAGGAAATGTGCCATCAGATGTGCCCCTGTCCCCTGAGGAAGTCCGTGAGGATCTGCCCGTATTCGGCGGGCTTCTCGACGAAGGGAAGATGCCCGGCACCGCGGATCAGCGCGAATTGCGAGCCGAGCACGAGCTCGGTCGTCTCGCGCACCATGTCGGGCGGGGTGGAGCCGTCGTCGCTGGCGGCGATGCCGAGCAGCGGCAGGCGCAGGCCCGAGGTGGGGGTGATGAAATCGGTCCCGGCGATGGCGGCGGCGCAGCCCATGTAGCCCTTTGCGGGCGTTCGGGTGAGCATGTTGCGCCAGGGCTTGATCGCCTCGGAGGCGCGGAACTTGCGGGTGAACCAGCGCTCCAGCACCGCATCCGCGATGGCCTCGACGCCGCCCTTCTCGACCTCGGCGATGCGAGCCTCCCAGATCTGCCGGGTGCCGATTTTGGCGGCGGTGTTCGACAGCACCGCGGCGCGTACGAGGTCGTGGCGCTTGGCCGACAGCCCCTGCGCCACCATGCCGCCGATCGACAGGCCGACGAAGACCGCATCTCGGAACCCCGTGTGCTCCATCAGCCGTTCGGCGTCGCGCACCAGAGCGCCCATGGAATAGGGCGGCTCGGGGCAGTCCGACAGACCATGGCCGCGCATGTCGTAGCGCAGGATCCGCAGCCCCCCGGGGAGGTGCGGCAGCAGCCCGTCCCAGAGCCGGAAGTCGGTGCCCAGCGAGTTGGCCAGCACCAGCGGCGCGCCCTCCTCGGGGCCGTCGATGCGGTAGTGAAGTCGGACATCGCCGAGATCGGCCATGAGCATGGCGGGGGCCTCCCTTGAACTTGCGGCGGACCCTAGCGGGCGGCGCGGCGAGAGAAAAGGCGATCGGGCGCCACGGCCCATGCTCCGCCCATGCGCATCGCGCGGCGCCAGTGCAGATTGACACCCGCGCCCGCCGCCTGCTAGCAGGCGCGCCTTGATGACATACGAAGAGGCGCGGGGACACCAATGGCACGCAAGAAGGGTCGCGACATTTCCGGCTGGCTGATCGTCGACAAACCGGCGGGCATGACCTCGACCTCGGTGGTCAACAAGGTCCGCTGGGCGCTGGCGGCGAAGAAGGCGGGCCACGCGGGCACGCTCGACCCCGAGGCGACCGGCGTTCTGGCCGTGGCGCTCGGCGAGGCGACCAAGACCGTGCCCTACATCACCGACGCGATGAAGGCCTACCGCTTCGTGGTGCGCCTGGGGCAGGCGACCAACACCGACGATGCCGAGGGCGAGATCCTGCGCGAGAGCACCGAGCGCCCTTCCGACGACGTGATCAAGGAAGCGCTGCATCAGTTCGTCGGCGACATCCAGCAGGTGCCGCCGCAGTTCTCGGCGGTGAAGGTCGATGGCGAGCGCGCCTACAAGCGGGCGCGGGACGGCGAGGAGATGGAGCTGTCCGCCCGTCCGCTCTTCGTGGAATCGCTGATCATGCTCGAGCGGCTCGACGCCGATCATGTCGAACTGGAGATGGTCTGCGGCAAGGGCGGCTATGTGCGCTCGATCGCCCGCGACCTCGGCGAGGCGCTCGGCTGCCACGGCCACGTGCTGCGCCTGCGCCGGGTCTGGTCCGGGCCCTTCGAGGCCTCGGACGGGATCGGCGTCGAGGAGATCGACGCGCTGGCCAAGACGCCCGAGCTGGATGAAAAGCTGCTGCCGTTGCAGGTGGGCCTTGCCGATCTGCCCGAGCTGCGCTGCACCCCCGAGGGCGCGGCGCGTCTGCGCAACGGCAACCCCGGCATGGTCATCCCTGGCGAGGCCGAATACGGCGACGAGGCCTGGGCGTCGTTCCAGGGCAAGCCGATCGCCGTGGGCATCTTCAAGGCCGGTGAGCTGCACCCGAACCGGGTGTTCAACCTCGACTGAGGCTCAGCCCAGCATCTTCAGCCAGCGCCGCAGCGCATCCAGCGACTCGGGTTCGTCGAGGAAGGGCACATGGCCGCGGCCGGGGATCTCGGCGGCGATCATATCCGGTCGGCGACGCTGCATCTCGGCGAAGGTTTCGGCGGTCAGCAGTGTCGAGCCATCGCCGCGCAGGGCGCAGAGCGGCAGGCCCTTGAAGGCATCGAAAAGCGGCCAGAGGTCCGGCGCGGGCTGCGCGCCTGCTTCGAGCACCGCGTCGCGCAGCCGCGGGTCGTATTGGATCTGCAGCCCTTCCGGCGTCGCGCGGTAGAACTTCGTCACCTCCTCCATCCAGCGCCCCGGCGGCACGTCCCTGAAGGCGGTCATCCCCATGGCCATTTGCTCGGCGGCCTCGTCGTAGGTCTTCCACGCCGGGTTGCGGCCGATGTAATCCTTGATGACCGCGAGCCCTGCGTCGCCGATCTCGGGGCCGATGTCGTTGAGCGCGACGCCGCGCAGCCGCTCCTTGACCGTCGCCGCCAGCACCATGGCGATCAGCCCGCCGCGCGAGGTGCCGAGCACCGCCACCTGCTTCAGCCCGAGGTGGTCCATCAATTCCACCGCATCGCGGCCCTCGATCGGGATGGTGTAGCTGGCGTGGTCGGTCCAGTCGGACTGCCCGCGCCCGCGGTAGTCCATGCGGATCATCCGGACTTTCGCCGGGTCGAGATGCGGCGCCAGATAGTCGAAGTCGCGCCCGTCGCGGGTCAGCCCGGCGAGGCAAAGCAGCGGGATGCCGTGGCCCTCGTCGGTGTAGTGGATCTTCAGGCCGTCGGATGTGGTGAACTCGGGCATCACAGAAGCTCCGGGATTGTGGTCAGGTCAGGCAGCACGTGCTGCGGCTGGCCGGGCAGGCAGTCCATGGGCTCGTCGGCGCGGTTGACCCAGGCGGTGACGAAGCCGTAAGCCGCCGCGCTGCCCGCGTCCCAGCCGTTGGAGGAAACGAACAGCACCTCGCCCGGTTCCGTGCCGAAGCGCTGGCCGACGAGATCGTAGACCGCGCGGGCGGGTTTGAAGACCCCCACGTCCTCGACCGAGAGGACGGCGTCGAGATAGCTTTCGAGCCCGGCGCTGGAGACGGCGCCGTCCAGCATGTCGGGGCTGCCGTTGGACAGGATCGCGCAGGCGAGGCCGCGGGCCTTCAGCGTGGCAAGCAGTTTCGGCACCTCGGGGTAGGGTGAAAGCTCCCAGTAGAGGCCGAGCAGGGTCTCGCGCAGGTCGGGATCGCTCAGTCCATGGTGCTCCATGGCCCAGTCGAGCCCGTCCTGTGTCACCTGCCAGAAGCTGCAGTGATCGCCGGTCACTGCGCGCAGCCAGCTGTATTCGAGCTGCTTGCGCCGCCAGTCGGCGGAAAGCGCGGGCCAGACCTCGGCCAGCGCCGCCTGTCCCGGCGCCTCGGCGGCGCGGCGGGCGGCGGCGGAGACGTCGAAGAGCGTGCCGTAGGCGTCGAAGACGCAGGTGGTGATCCTGGCGGTTTGCGTCATGGTTTGCGTCATGGGGCGTGCGGTCCTCCTCGCGATCCGGCGCAGGGTGGCACGGGCAGGGGCCTGTCGGAAGGGTGAATTTGCCGGGGGTTGGAAGGGGGCCAGACTGCGCCCGGGGCCTGTCCGGACATCCTCTTTGCAATCCCGGGGCAGGATGCTTAGGTTGGAGGGGAGAGCAAACGAGCACCCGCCGCGACAGGTGGCCTCGTCCCATCCACAGAACTTTCCCAAACAGATCGGAGACACCCCATGACGCAGGTCAAGACCGGCGACACCGTGCGTATTCATTACACCGGCACTCTGAACGACGGCACCACCTTCGATTCCAGCGCGGGTCGCGACCCGCTGGAGTTCCAGGTCGGCTCGGGCCAGATCATCCCCGGCCTCGACAAGGCGATGCCCGGCATGACCGTCGGCGAGAAGAAGACCGTCGAGGTCTCCTCCGAGGAAGCCTATGGCCCGGTCCACGCCGAGGCGCGCCAGGCCGTGCCGCGCGCCGACATTCCCGACAACATCCCGCTCGACCTGGGCACCCCGCTGCAGATGCAGACGCCGACCGGCCAGGTGGTGCAGGTGACCGTGGTCGAGGTGACCGACACCGAGGTCACGCTCGACGCCAACCACCCGCTCGCGGGCAAGGATCTGACCTTTGCCATCGAGCTGGTCGAGATCGCCTGATCTGGGCTGATCGCCCGGGGCTGCGGCCCTGTTGAAATTGAGAACGGCGCGGGGGTGTCCCGCGCCGTTTTGCTGTTCGGGTGGCGGAGCGCGCCGGGTGGGTGCCGGCCCAAGGGAACGGCGTCGTCCATCGGGCGTGAACCGTCCCGCCTCGATGGACCACCGCGCGCCCGGCGGCCCTTGGCCTTGTGCCGGGCGGGCTCCCGTCCTCAGCCCAGCGTCAGGATGGTCTGGCCGGTGGTCTTGCGGGCCTCGAGCGCGCGGTGCGCCTCGGCGACGTCTTCCAGCGGGAAACGCTGGTCGATGCGGATCTTCACCGCGCCGGAGGCGACCTTGCCCATCAGCATCGCCGCCATCTCCTGGCAGGCGGCCGGATCGGCGATATGGGCAAAGAGCGTAGGCCGGGTGACCTTTAGCGAGCCTTTCTGTGCAAGGATGCCGAGGTTGAAGGCCTCGACCGGGCCGGAGGCATTGCCGAAGGAAATCATCATCCCCAGTGGTTTCAGGCAGTCGAGCGAGCCCATGAAGGTCGAGGCGCCGATCGAGTCCATCACCACGTCGACACCCTTGCCATCGGTCAGCTCGCGGGTGCGCTTGGTGAAATCCTCGGTGTTGTAGTTGATGCAGGCATCGGCGCCATGGTCGAGCGCCAATTGGCACTTCTCGTCCGAGCCGGCGGTGCCGATCAGCCGGATGCCCTCGGATTTCGCCCATTGGCAGGCGATGAGCCCGACGCCCCCCGCGGCGGCGTGGAACAGAACCGTGTCGCCCTTTTTGAGCGGCGTCGTGCGGTGGAAGAGATACTGGACGGTCAGCCCCTTCAGCATCATCGCCGCACCATCTTCGAACGAGATCTCGTCCGGCAGCTTGCAGACCTGCGCGGCGGGCATCACCCGCGCCTCGGTATAGGCGCCCGGAGGGGTGGAGGCATAGGCGGCGCGGTCGCCGGGGGCGAGATGGGTGACGCCTTCGCCGACCGCCTCGATCACCCCGGCGGCCTCCATGCCGAGCGCATGCGGCAGCTCCAGCGGGTAGAGCCCCGAGCGCTGGTAGCAGTCGATGAAGTTGAGGCCGCAGGCCTTGTGGCGGATGAGGATCTCGCCCGGGCCGGGCGTGCCCAACGGCCAGTCGACCAGCTTGAGCGCCTCGGGGCCTCCGTTTTCCTCGATGATGACGGTGCGGGCTGTCTCGGCCATGGTCGTGTCCTCCTGTCTGACGTTTGCGCCAGACCCTGCGACGCGGCGCCGGCGGGGGCAAGGGGGCACGTTTGCCGCCCGATGGGCGCATCTCGCCGAGGTGATGCACCGCGAGCGGGTTTCGTGCTAGACTTGCGTCATACGCGCGACCGATCCGTCTGGCTTTCGGCGCGTGCCATGGCCGGACCCGCGATTGGCGCTGCGCGCGACGCCAAGGGAGGAGACTCATGGCACACACACCTCATACGATCGGCAACCCGCTGAGCTGGGCGGCACAGCAGCTCTCGGCGGCGGGTTCGCATGTCTCGGCCGCGACGCGCGAGCTCGGGACGGACCACGCCCACACCCCGCGCCGGGTGCGGACGATGGAGATGTCGGACATCTCCGACTCGCTGCGCGCGGGCTGGGAGGACTTCAAGGCCTGCCGCAGCGACGTGCTGTTCATCGTGCTCATCTACCCCGTGATGGGGTTGCTGCTGATGGGCATGGCGTTTCACCAGGCGCTGCTGCCGCTGCTGTTCCCCATGGCCGCGGGCTTTGCCATCGTCGGGCCAATGGCCGCGGTCGGGCTCTACGAGATGAGCCGGAGGCGCGAGATGGGTCTCGAGGCGAGCTGGCGCGATGCCTTCGCGGTGCTGAGTTCCCCGGCGTTCGGGGCGATGCTGGTGATGGGGCTCTACCTCATCGCGCTGTTCTGCGCGTGGATGCTGACGGCGCATTTCATCCACCTGGTGACCATGGGGCCGGCCACGCATCAAAGCATGGGGGCGTTCCTCGACCAGGTGTTCAACACCGCGGGCGGTTGGTGGATGATCGTGCTGGGCTGCGGCGTGGGCTTTGTCTTCGCGCTTGTGGCGCTGGCGGTCTCGGTGGTTTCGTTCCAGCTGCTGCTGCACCGGCACGTCGGCGCGCCGGTGGCGGTGATGACCTCGGTGCATGTGCTGCAGAAGAACCCGAAGGTCGTGCTTTGCTGGGGCGCGGTCATCGCGGTGCTGCTGGTGCTGGGCTCGCTGCCGCTGCTGCTGGGGCTGATGGTGGTGCTGCCGCTGCTCGGCCACGCAAGCTGGCACTTCTACCGCCGCGCGGTTGCGTAAGAGCTCATCGGGCGGGAGGCTGACCCGCCCGGAACGAGGCGGAGCCGCCGGGAGGGCGCCCCGCCCGCCGTGACGGGCAGGCGACCTCCGGGCGTGCGTTGTGCTTCGATTAGCTGACCTTCAGGACGATCTTGCCGACGTGGGTCGAGCCTTCCATGCGCGCGTGCGCCTCGGCGGCCTGATCCAGCGCGAAGTCCGAGTCCATGACCGGCGCGACGCGGCCCGCCTCGAGCAGCGGCCAGACCTGCGCGCGCAGGGCCTGCGCGATGCGCGCCTTGGCCAGATCGCTCTGCGGCCGCAGGGTCGAGCCGGTGATCGTCAGCCGGCGCATCATCACCTGCGCGAAGTTCAGCTCCGCCTTGGGGCCCTGCAGGAAGGCGATCTGCACCAGCCGTCCCTCGTCGGCCAGCGCCTTGACGTTGCGCGGGATGTAGTCGCCCCCGACCATGTCGAGGATCAGGTTCGCCCCGCCAAGCCCGCGCATGACCTCGACGAAATCCTCCTCGCGGTAGTTGATCGCCCGCTCGGCGCCGAGCTCTTCGCAGGCGGCGCATTTGTCCGCCGAGCCGGCGGTGGCGAAGACCCGCGCGCCAAAGGCGCTGGCGAGCTGGATCGCGGTGGTGCCGATGCCCGAGGAGCCGCCATGCACCAGGAAGCGCTCACCCGCCTGCAGCCCGCCGCGCTGGAAGACGTTGCTCCAGACGGTGAAGAAGGTCTCGGGCAGGCAGGCCGCCTCGCGCAGGCCCATGTCCTGCGGCACGGGCAGGCAATGGGCGGCGGGGGTGGCGACGTAGTCGGCATAGCCGCCGCCGGGCAGCAGGGCGCAGACCTGATCGCCCACGGCAGGCCAGATGACGCCGGGGCCGGTGGCGATGACCTCGCCGGAGCATTCGAGCCCGGGCAGGTCCGAAGCGCCGGGGGGCGGCGCGTAGCTGCCGGCGCGCTGCAGAGCGTCGGGGCGGTTCACCCCGGCGTAGGCCACGCGGATCACCACCTGGCCGTGGCTGGCTTCGGGAACGGGGCGCTCGGTCAGGCGCAGCACCTCGGGGCCGCCGGGCTGCGAGATCTCGACGGCGCGCATGGTCTTGGTCATTGGTGGTCCTGTCTTGCTGTCGTGCTGGGAGGGCAGGGGGCTCAGCGCGGCGCGGTCCAGCCGCCCGGCAGCCCGTGGCGCGGGCTTTTCGGGGCGCGCAGCTTGCCGAGCACCTTCTCGGGGCCCGCCGCCAGCACCTTGCCCAGCACCGGGGTGCCGCGCATCTTCGCCTTGGTCTTCTCGAAGCGCATGACGTCCTCGATCCGCCGGTCGAGGAATTCCCAGGTGGCCTGATTGTCGGGCGAATCGTCGCCCAGCCAGAACAGCACGGTCGAGGAATAGACGGCGCTCAGCGTGGCGCGCTTGGTGTACCAGTTGAAATCGCGCGAGGTGTCCCCCAGCTCTGTCCAGATGCGGTCGGCGGTGCCCCAGATCAGCTTGGCGCCGTCGGGGGCGTACATCGGCAGCGCAAAGAGCGCTGTTCCGCGGCGCACCGCCTCGCGGTCGTCCACGGCCTCGATCCGGGTGCGGACGGCCAGTGCCACGCGATCGCGGAAGCGCATCTCGGACTGGTCTATCTCTTTGAGACGCGCGGCCATCGTCTCGTCGCCGCGCCGATGGAAGGCGATCGCCATTTCCACCGCGCCGCGCGGATAGAGCCCGCGGGCCACCACCGGGTCGATCCCGGAATCACTTGCCGCCGCGCGGAAGGTCGTCTCGGACCAACCGTCGAAGGCGACATGGTTCAGCGCCGCATCCAGCAGGCGCCCGGCAATTTCTTCACTCATGGGGCCTCTCCTTCGACTCAATGGGTAGGAGTCTAGACAAGATTGGCAACCCTTGCTATAGACCGGGCTCCTGCAATTTCCTTGCAACTCAAAACTAGAAAGGTGGTGAAAACCACATGCAGGTTAGTGTTCGCGACAACAACGTCGATCAGGCGCTCCGCGCCCTGAAGAAGAAGCTGCAGCGCGAAGGCGTGTTCCGTGAAATGAAGCTTCGGCAGCATTTCGAGAAACCGTCCGAGAAGAAGGCTCGCGAGAAAGCCGAGGCTGTCCGCCGTGCCCGCAAGCTGGCGCGCAAGAAGGCTCAGCGCGAAGGTCTCCTCTGAGTTTACGCTCGTGAGATCATTCTCGTGAGGTCAGGCAGCTGACCTTCCGACACGAAGAAGTTGACGACCCCCGGGGCTCTGCCTTTCGGGGGTTTGTCGTTTCTGGGGGGTGCGCACCCTGCAGGCGCTTCGATGGCTGCAAAAAGAAAACCCCGGGTGCGGAGCCCGGGGTTTTCTTTTGTCAGTGCTGTGCGGGGATGCTGCTCAGCTCGGCCCGATCATGAAGCAGGTCACCTGGCGGGCCTGAAGGCGGCGGCAGGCGAGGTCTGCCGTCTCGCGCGAGAGCCCCATGAAGTTCGCGTCGAAGCCGCCCGAGCGGTCGACCACCTTGCGCAGCGAGCCGTCCAGCGTAGCGGTTTCCATCAGCGCGGTCTTCAGCAGCACCTTCTCGGCGGCGTAGCGGCTCGGGTAGCGGCCGACGTTGATCCCCCAGTGGCGTCCGCCCGAGGTGGAGACGCGGGTGACCACCTCCTGCGCGGCGGGTTCCGCCGCCGCGACGGCGACTGCCGCCGGTTCTGCCACCACTTCGGTCGCCACCGCGGCGGCCGGCGCCGGCGCGCTGACCAGAGCCATGGCCTGCGGGCGGCGCACGGGCTTGATCGAGGCATCGGGGGCGATGCCGGTGTCACCCTCGGCGACCACCATGGCTTCGGCGACGTCCGCGATGTTGATGGGGTCGGGCGTGACGGCGACGGCAGGGGCCACGGCGGCGACCTGCACGGTTTCCAGCACGCTGGTGATGTCATCCTCGACACCCGCCACCAGCGGCGCCACGTCGGAGCTGCTTACCCCGGGGCGGATCTGCGGGCGCAGGCTCTTGGTCACGGCGGCCGCCGCCACCCTGATCGACTTGCCGCGCAGGCCGGAATCATCGGCATCCGCGCCGGCGACCATCATGTCGCTGCCGCCGACGCGGCCCATGTAGGGCGGCTTGGCGGGGCGGCGCAGGGCGACATTGGTCGCGGCGCGCTTGAAGCCGAGGTTGAGCAGTTCGGCACTCTTGGCATTGCGGGCGGCGGTGGAGGTGCCGCCGAAGACCACCGAGATGATCCGCTCGCGGCCGCGTTCGGCCGAGGCGACGAGGTTGAAGCCCGCGGCACGGGTGTAGCCGGTCTTGATCCCGTCGGCGCCCTTGTAGGCGGCAAGGAAGCGGCGGTTGGTATTGGCGACCTCGCGCATGCCCGCGTCGGTGGTGCGGCGCGAGAAGAGGTTATAGTAGCCCGGGTAATCGTAGAGGATGTGCCGCCCCATGATCGCCATGTCGTGGGCGGTGGACAGGTGGCCTTCGGAGGTGAGGCCATTGGCGTTCTTGAAGGTGGTGCGGGTCATCCCCAGCGCCTTGGCCGTGCGGTTCATGCGGCGGGCAAAGGCGGCCTCCGAGCCCTCGATCGCCTCGCCGATGGCGGTAGCGGCGTCATTGGCCGATTTCACCGCGGCGGCGCGTACGAGGTAGCGGAGCTTGATCTTCTGTCCGGAGCGCAGACCCAGTTTCGAGGGCGGCTCGGCGGCGGCGTTCTTCGAGATGGTCACGACCGTGTCCATGCTGATTTCGCCGTGCTCGACCGCCTCGAAGGCGATGTAGAGCGTCATCATCTTGGTCAGCGAGGCCGGATGGAGCCGGGTCTCTGCGTTCTCGGAAAATAGGATTTCACCAGATCGGGCGTCCATCACCAGCGCGGCATAGGGTGCAGCCCACGCGCCGAGTGGCGCCACGAGGGCGAGCCAGATGAGTGTGAGAATGTACAGGCCTGCTCGGCCCGGTCGCTTCATGCGCCGTCCCGTCACGGTTTTCGCCTTCTCTGCCTCTCGCCTCCGGTTTTCCGGTGGCCAACTGTTCTAGTTTGGGAAAACGCTAGCACGGAGCGGCAAAAAAATAAAGTCTGCAATGCCTTGATTCTTCGGCGTTTTCTCGATCGTGAACTCCTATATTTGGTAGGAGCTGCTTGAGAGTACCACTATAGGGACGATTACGGCACGATTACGGCGGTTTGCCGGGACCTCGGGTCAGCCCAGCGTTTCCACAAGCTTGGCGAGTGCACCAAGGTGGGGAATCTCTCGGAAACGGGGATGATCGAGTTTCTCGTCATGCTCGAAGCTCCAGGCCAGGTCCTGCGGCACGAAGACCCCCCAGCCGCCGGCGCGGATCGCCGGATTGACGTCCGACTTCAGCGAATTGCCCACCATCATCGCGCCTTCCGCCCCGCCGGGGCTGGCGCCGAAGATACGGGCGTAGGTCTGCGGCTGCTTGTCCGAGACGATCTCGACGGCGTCGAAGAAATCGCCCAGCCCCGAGGCCGCCAGCTTGCGCTCCTGGTGCAGCAGGTCGCCCTTGGTGATCAGCACGAGGTGATGCTCCGGCGCCAGCGCCTCGACCGCCGCCTGCGCGTGCGGCAGCAGTTCGACCGGATGCGCGAGCATGTCCTGCCCGGCCTTGAGGATCTGCCCGATGACCGCGCCCGGAACGCGGCCCTCGGTGACCTCGACGGCGGTTTCGATCATCGACAGCACGAAGCCCTTCACGCCGAACCCGTAGTGGCCGATGTTGCGCGTCTCGGCGGCCAGCAGGCGCTCCTCGAGATGGTCGCGCTCGGCGTGATCGGCCAGCAGTTCGGCGAATCGCTCCTGTGTCAGCGTGAAGAAGCGCTCGTTGTGCCAGAGCGTATCGTCGGCATCGAAGCCGATTGTTTGCAGTTTCCGGGCCATATTGTCGCCTCTTCCCGCCACGGGTCTTTTCTCCGCGGCTCCTTGGATTTATATAGACCCTTCAAAGCCGGAACCGCAAAGCACACGCAAAGCAAAAGCGTCCCCGAGATGACCTACCCCGTCACGGCCCAGAAAGTCCTCATGTCCGACCGCAACGACCCCCGTGATGGCGAGGGCGATTCCGACGTCGTTCTGCAGACCAAGCCCAAGACCAAGCGCCCGCCGCTTTACAAGGTGCTGCTTCTGAACGACGACTACACGCCGATGGAATTCGTCGTGCACGTGCTCGAGCGCTTCTTCGGCATGACCCATGCCCAGGCCTTCGAGGTGATGCTCACCGTGCACAAGAAGGGCGTCGCCGTCGTTGGCGTGTTCAGCCACGAGATCGCCGAGACCAAGGTGGGGCAGGTCATGGATTTTGCCCGGCGTCACCAGCATCCGCTGCAATGCACCATGGAAAAGGAGTGATCCGCCCGACCCGGCGGCTCGACCATGTCTGATACCCGATTGAGTTTCGCGCTCGAGGGAGGTCTCGACCTGCCCTCCGAAGGGCGCATCCTGCTGCTTGGCGCCCCCGGTGACTTCGACGCCGGCGATCTGCCGCGCGAGCGGTGCACCGTCGTCCAGCGCCTTGCCCCCGATTACGACGCCTGGGAGCGCCGCGGCTGGACCGTCGCGCTGGCCCCCGAGGGGGAGTTTGCCGCTGCCATCGTCTTCCTGCCCCGCGCCCGCGACCGAGCCGAGGCCTGGATCGCCGAGGCCAACGCCGCCGCCAAGGGTGGCCTGGTGATCGTCGACGGCCAGAAGACCGACGGCATCGACGCCTGCCTGAAGGCGCTGCGCAAGCGCACCGAGATCATGGGGCAGGTCTCCAAGGCGCATGGCAAGACCATCTGGTTCACCGCCACCGATGCTTTCGTCGACTGGGCCAAGGGCCCGGCGCAACTGCCCGGCGGGCAGTGGACCGCGCCCGGCGTGTTCTCGGCCGACGGGCCGGACCCGGCCAGCGAGGCGCTGCTTGCGGCGCTGCCCGAGAAGCTCGGCGCCAATGTCGCCGATCTCGGTGCGGGCTGGGGCGGTCTGGCAAACGGCCTGCTGCGCCGCGAGAAGATCGCCGCGCTGCATCTGGTCGAGGCCGATCACGACGCGCTCGACTGCGCACGGCGCAATGTCACCGACGCGCGCGCGCAGTTCCACTGGGCCAACGCGCTCGACTGGCGCCCCCCGGCGCTGCTCGACGCGGTCGTCATGAACCCGCCCTTCCACACCGGGCGCAAGGCCGAGCCCTCGCTCGGCCAGGCCTTCATCGATGCGGCCGCGCGGGTGCTGAAACCCTCGGGCCAGCTCTGGCTCGTCGCCAACCGGCACCTGCCCTACGAGACCCGGCTTGCCGAACGCTTCCGCAATTCCGAGGAAATCGCAGGGGATTCGCGGTTCAAGATCCTGCACGCCTCTCGCCCGGGGCGCTGATCGCGGCTAGCTTGGCGCAAACATTCAAGGGATTCCCATGAGTTTTTCCATCGAAGGCAAGACCGCCATCGTCACCGGCGCCGCCAATGGCGTGGGCCTCGCGATCGCGCGGCACTTTGCATCCCGTGGTGCCAACGTCATGTTCGCGGACATGGACGAGAACCGGCTGGCCAAGGAATGCGGGCAGGTCGATGAAGAGAGCACCATGCGCTACTTCGCCGGCGACCTGCGCGAGAAGCTGACGCTGGCCAACCTGCTGTCGGCGACTCTCGACGCCTACGACAGGGTCGACATCCTGGTGAACGGCGCGCGACAGATCCTGCCCACCAACGTGCACGACTGCGAGGATGCCTCGCTCGAGACGATGATCGGCCAGAACCTGATGCCCGCGATGCGCCTGAGCCAGATCGTCGCCAAGCGGATGATCAAGCAGGCCGAGGGGCAGGACGTCCGCTGCGCCGGCACGATCATCAATATCTCGTCGATCGCCGCCGCGCGGGCCAACCCGCATCTGCTGGGTTACTCGGTCTCGGTCGCGGCGCTCGACCAGCTGACCCGCTCGATGGCGGTGTCGCTGGCGGAGCAGAAGATCCGGGTGAACTCGGTGGCCTTCGGCTCGCTGATGTCCTCGAGCCTGAAGAACATCCTCAAGGAGCATCCCGGCTACCGCGAGGAGATCGAGAAGCACACACCGGCCGGTCGTATCGCCGGGCCGGACGAGGTCTGCGAGGCGGTGCAGTTCCTTGCCTCCGAGGCGTCGGGCTTCATGACCGGCCAGATCATGACCGTGGATGGCGGCCGCACGCTGATCGACCCGGTCGGCACGCCGATGCACTGAGCCGGGCCTGGGGGGACGCACATGAGTGACGTATTTGACGAGCGCAAGACCCGCGCGTCGCATTGGTTTCGCGCGCTGCGCGACAAGATCGTCGACGCCTTCGAAGGGCTCGAGGACAGCCACGCCGAGGGACCGCTGTCCGAGCATGCGGCGGGCCGCTTCACCGTGACGCCCACCACCCGCACCGCCGACGACGGTAGCGACGCCGGCGGCGGGCTGATGAGCGTGATGCGCGGCGGCCGGGTGTTCGAGAAGGTCGGGGTGAACGTCTCGACCGTTTACGGCACGCTCGGCGCGGCGGCGCAGAAATCCATGGCGGCGCGCGGCGTGCCGGGAATCGAGGACGACCCGCGCTTCTGGGCCTCGGGGATCAGCCTTGTCGCCCACATGCAGAACCCGCACGCGCCTGCGGTGCACATGAACACCCGCATGTTCTGGACGCCGGGCGCCTGGTGGTTCGGGGGCGGCTCGGATCTCAATCCCTGCCTCGAGTACGAAGAGGACACGGCGCATTTCCACGCCACCCAGAAAGAGTACCTCGATCCGCACGGCGCGGCGCTCTATCCCGAGCTGAAGGCCTGGGCGGACGAGTATTTCTACATCCCGCACCGCAAGCGGGCGCGCGGCGTCGGCGGCATCTTCATGGACGACCGCAACACCGGCGATTGGGAGGCGGACTTCGCCCTGACGCAGGACATCGGCCGCGCCTTCCTGCCCGCCTACCTTCCGCTGGTCGAGAAACGCCGGAGCATGGGCTTCGGCGCGGCCGAGAAGGATGCGCAGCTCGTGCATCGCGGGCTCTACGCCGAGTACAACCTGGTCTACGACCGCGGCACCAAGTTCGGCCTCGCCACCGGACATGACCCGGATGCGGTGCTGATGAGCCTGCCGCCGCTGGCGAAATGGGTCTGACCCTCACCTGATCATCCGATGCGCCCCGCCCCTCTGGCGGGGCGCTGCGTTTCAGGGGGCTGGGGGCGCCGCGGGCTGCATGCAGGCTGGCGCGCCACGCGCAAACCCTGTATCGGGCAGGCCAACCCCTTTAGGAGAGCACGACATGGCCAAGACCTGGACCGCCTTCACCAAGCTGAGCGACAAGACCGCGGCCGAGGCCTTGGGCGAGGCCATCGAGGACATCGATCCCGAACCCACGGGCGTGGGCGTCTTCGAGATCGAAGACGGCACCGGCACCTGGGAGGTCGGCGGCTATTTCCTCGGCAAGCCCAACGACGTGGAACTGGCGCTGCTCGCCGCCGCCTTCAACGCCGAGCCTTTCGTCATCTCGGAAGTGCCGGACCAGGACTGGGTCGACAAGGTGCGCCGCGAGCTGACCCCGGTCGAGGCCGGGCGCTTCTTCGTCTACGGTTCGCATGACGCCGACAAGATCCCCGAGGGCGCCGAGCCGCTTCTGATCGAGGCCGCCATGGCCTTCGGCACCGGCCACCACGGTACCACGCTGGGCTGCCTGCGCGCGCTCGACCGCCTGTCGAACGAGGGCATGGTTGGCCAGAACGTCGCTGACATCGGCTGCGGCACCGCGGTGCTCGGCATGGCCGCCGCGCGCATCTGGCCCAACCCGGTAATCGTGTCGGACATCGACGAGGTCGCCGTGGAAGTGGCCGAGGCGAACGTGCGGGCCAACAACCTCGAGGGAAAGGTGATCTGCGTCGAGGCCGCGGGCTTCGGTCATCCCGATCTTGCCGCCCGCGCGCCTTTCGATCTCGTTTTTGCCAATATCCTCAAGCAACCGCTGATCGATTTGGCCCCTGATATGGCGGCGCATCTCGCGCCCGGCGGTTACGCGATCCTGTCGGGCATCCTGATCCGGCAGGCCGATGAGGTCGTCGAAGCCTATGCTGCACAGGGTGTTGAGCTGACCCGCCGCGACGAAATCGGTGAGTGGGTGACGCTCACGCTGCGCAAGCCTTCGTGATCGAAACGCGGCAGGCTTGCCGCGCTTCTGCCAAATTTCTGCCGTGCTTTCCCGTCAAATACGCTCTGTATTTGTATGGTAACGAGGGCTGTCGCGGTATGGAAAGCGCTCTGAAAAGATTCGAGCGCCGTCAGCGCGCTATCCGGCACAAGCACCGGAAGTTGGCGCATGGCTACGTCACGAAATTGAATCGAAACGGCGTGATCGAACACCGCCCGCGCCGCGCGCTGAAGGCGCCGCGGTTTGGAAGTGTTCTGGTCGCGCTGCTGAGCTTCCTGGCCTTCAAGGGCCTGATGCTCGCCAGCCTTGGTGCCGAGAACTACGGCGAACACCTGGCGCTGCTCACCAATGGCAGTGTGTGGGACAAGCTGGGCGCCTGGCTGCTCGGTGTGGACCCGGTCACGCTCTGGATCGGGCAGCACCTGCAGGTTTTCCTGCGCTGAGGGATCGCGGGGCCTCGGCCTCGCACCTCCGCTGGGTCCGGGCTAGTCCGGACATGAGAAAGGCCGCTGTCCTGGTCGGGACAGCGGCCTTTATGCATGATCTCGCATGAGATCAGCGGCGACGTGCGATCGCGGGGATGTCGGCGCGGCTCAGGCCGATATCGTCGAGTTCACGGTCGGTGAGAGCCATCAGGCTCTTGCGGGTCAGACGGGTGTCGTTCCACTCGGCGATCATGCCGAAAAGGGTAGCGAAGAGGCCGGCCGAGCGGGGGGTCTCATCAGCGGCGACGGGCGCGAAGCCGGTGACGAAGACGTTGCCGATGCGGCCTGCCAGACCAGCGGCGCCGGAGGCGTCGCGCGAGTAGTCATAAGCAGCCATGGGTCAGTGTCCTTGTCCAGAAGTTTTCAAAGTGCCTGAATTCTGAGCGGGAGATAGAGCCGCCGCAGAATTCTAACAACTGGTCAAAAATGCATGGGGGCCCTGCAGTTTTCACATAGCACGTAAAATGAGCATAATCCCCGTAAAATAACCCAAAAATCAGGCACAAAGTGTCGCGCGGAGACTTCCGAATGTCGTCTTTGGATGCCGGACGCGGTGCCGACGTGCATCGCTGGCCGAACGAAAAAAATGCACCCGGGCGAGGGCTTGGCGGATGTTCGCGTTTCGTGCTACTCCGGAGGCAGAAAAACAAGAACGGGCAGGCAGAAAATGCGGGTGATCGGAATCGATCCCGGCCTCCGGCACATGGGCTGGGGGGTGATCGACGCGGAGGGCAGTCGCTTGCGGCATGTCGCGAACGGCACATGCGATTCGGGGCAGGGCACGCTGGCGGCGCGCCTGCTCACGCTGCACGAACAGCTTACCGATGTGCTGCACCGCTGGCAGCCCGAGATCGCCGCCGTCGAACAGACCTTCGTCAACCGCGACGGGGCGGGCACGCTGAAGCTCGGGCAGGCGCGCGGCATCGCCATGCTGGTGCCGGCGCAATTCGGGCTCGAGATCGGCGAATACGCTCCCAACAAGGTCAAGAAGACCGTGGTCGGTGTCGGCCACGCGGAAAAGGCGCAGGTGGACCACATGGTGCGGATGCAGTTGCCGGGCGTCGTCATCGACAGCCCCGACGCGGCGGATGCACTGGCCATCGCGATTTGTCACGCGCATCATCAGGGCGCGCAGAGAATGAAGGTAAAGGCATGATCGGACGGATCGCCGGACGGGTGGATTACAAGGGCGACGATCACGCGCTGATCGACGTGCGGGGCGTGGGCTACGTGGTCTATTGCTCCGAGCGGGTGCTGATGACGCTGGCCCCGGGTGAGGCGGCGGCGCTCTACACCGACCTGCTGGTGCGCGAGGATTTGCTGCAGCTCTACGGTTTCCCCTCGCTGGTGGAAAAGGAATGGTTCCGCCTGCTGATGTCGGTGCAGGGCGTCGGCGCCAAGGCCTCGCTCGCCATCCTCGGTACGCTGGGGCCGGACGGGGTGAGCCGGGCGATCGCGCTCGGGGACTGGAACGCCATCAAGGCGGCCAAGGGCATCGGCCCGAAGACCGCGCAGCGCGTGGTGAACGAGCTGAAGGACAAGGCCCCGATGGTTATGGCCATGGGCGCGGGGCAGGTGACCTCGGCTGACGACGTGGTGATCGAGGACGCGCCGGCCGCAACACCCGCGCCCGCGGCGCCGCGCAAGGCTCCGGCGCCGAAACCCAACGCCTCGGCGCAATCCGAGGCGCTCTCGGCGCTCGGCAATCTCGGCTACGCGCCGGGCGAGGCGGCGTCGGCGGTGGCGCAGGCGGCGGGCGAGGATCCGGAGGCCGAGACCCCCGCGCTGATCCGCGCCGCGCTGAAGCTGCTGGCGCCGAAGGGATAAACCATGGTCGGATCCGATCCCACCCTGCGTCCCGAGCCGCTGCCCGAGGACGAGGGCCGTGCGCTGCGCCCGCAGATGCTGGGCGACTTCATCGGCCAGGCCGAGGCGCGCGCCAACCTGCGGGTGTTCATCCAATCGGCCCGATCGCGGGGCGAGGCGATGGACCACACGCTGTTCCACGGCCCCCCGGGCCTTGGCAAGACGACGCTGGCGCAGATCATGGCGCGCGAGCTGGGGGTGGGCTTCCGCATGACGTCCGGGCCGGTGCTGGCCAAGGCCGGAGACCTGGCGGCGATCCTGACCAACCTCGAGGCGCGGGATGTTCTGTTCATCGACGAGATCCACCGGCTCAACCCGGCGGTCGAAGAGGTGCTCTACCCGGCGATGGAGGATTTCGAGCTCGACCTGGTGATCGGCGAGGGGCCCGCCGCGCGCACCGTGCGGATCGAGCTGCAGCCCTTCACGCTGGTCGGGGCGACCACGCGGCTCGGCCTGCTGACCACGCCGCTGCGCGACCGCTTCGGCATTCCGACCCGGCTGCAGTTCTACACCGAGGACGAGCTGCACGAAATTGTCAGCCGCAATGCCGCCAAGCTGGGCGTGCGGGCCGAGCCCGAGGGCGCGCGCGAGATCGCCCGCCGCGCCCGCGGCACGCCGCGGATCGCCGGGCGGCTGCTGCGCCGGGTGGTGGATTTCGCCGTGGTCGAGGGCGGCGGCGTCGTCTCCCGCGAACTGGCCGACGGCGCGCTGACGAGGCTCGGGGTGGACCAGCTCGGCCTCGACGGCGCCGACCGGCGCTACCTGACCCTGATGGCCGAGAATTACTCCGGCGGGCCGGTGGGGATCGAGACCCTCTCGGCGGCGCTCTCGGAAAGCCGCGACGCGCTCGAGGAGGTGATCGAGCCCTACCTGCTGCAGCAGGGGCTGATCCAGCGCACCCCGCGTGGGCGCATGCTGGCGCAGCGGGCCTGGGATCACCTCGGGCTGCCGATGCCGCGTCCGCAGGGGCCGGGGCAGGGGACGCTCTTCGACGGCTGACGCGGCGCGGACATCTTGCGCGGCGGCGCCCGGCATGGCAGGTGGAGCGCCGCACGGCGGCTGCTGCGCCGTGCGTATTTGCCAAAGAGAAGAAGGGGCGAACCATGGACGCGGCCGAGGTCGAAGCGCTGTTTACCCGCGATGACGGGACTTACCTCTGTGCCCGCTGGGGGCGGCCGCTGGTGCCCATCGTCTTCGGCATCGAGGACGCGACGCTTTCGGTGGTCAAGGGCGCCTTCGAGGTGGTCTGCGCCATGTCGGGCCACAAGATGGCCGAGCATGACCCGGAGCTTGGTGCAAACGTCATGGTCTTTTTCTTCCGCGACTGGGCCGAGCTGCTGGAGCTGCCGGACCTTGGCCGGATGATCGACGGGCTGCCCGAGATGGTCGGTCGCTTGCAGCAGAGCGGGGCGAACCAGTACCGGGTGTTCCGCTTCGACGCGGATGGGTCGATCAAGGCGGCCTTCGTCTTCCTGCGCATGGACGAGAGCCTGGCGCAGATGCCAGCCGAGGATCTTGCGCTGGCGCAGGTGGCGCAGGTGATGCTTACCTGGGGCAACGGCGCCTTCGCCGCCCGCTCGCCGCTGGGGCGGCTCGAGGACGGGCGGGTGGTGCTGCGCCCGGAGATCGGCGCGCTGATCCGCGCGGCCTACGATCCGGTGATGCCTGCCGCGGCGCGGGACAGCAGCCACGCGCTGCGGCTGGCGGCGCGGGTCGTGCTAGGCTGAGACGCCCGAGACCTGCCGGGCGATCTCGCGCAGGTGGCGCAGGTCGGTGCCGCAGCAGCCGCCGAGCACGCGCAGCCCCGGATGGCTGCGCTGCAGCGCCGCGAGCTGCGCACCCAGCTCCTCCGGATCGCCATCGTCGAGCGTTTCGCAGGCGTCCAGCTCCGCGTGGCTCTGACGCGAGGCATTTGCCACGATGCCCGCGAGATGCGCCTCCCATTCGCCGCCGTCGAAGGCCTCGGCGATGTGCTCGGGGTGGGCGCAGTTGACCATGATCGCCGCGGGCTCCGCCGCTCCGGCGAGGCGCTGCACCGCCTCCGACAGCAGCGTGCCGTCGGCGAGCCGGCCGTCGGTTTCCACGGTGAAGGCGATGAGCGCGGGGATGCCCGCCTCCTCCGCCGCCCGTGCGATGCCGATCGCCTCTCCGGCGGCGCCGAGCGTGTAGGCGCTGACCATGTCGGCCCCGGCCTCGGCTGCGGCGCGGACCTGCGGGCCGTGATAGGCGGCGGAGGCCTCGGCGGCCGCCATGCCGGGCTGGTAGCCGTCGCCCTGCGGGCCGATCTGCACGCTGATCCTGGTTGAGACGTCGAGGTGCGTCGCGGCCATCTCACGCAGCAGCGCCACCGCCTCCGCGGTCACGCGGGCGAGATCGACGGCGGCGTAGCCGAGGGGCGCGGCGCGGTCGGGGTTGGCCATCCACGTCGGCGTGTCGAGGATGATTCCCGCGCCGGTGTCGCGGCCGATGCCGATCAGCGCCTCGGCATAGCCACGCAGCCGGGCGCGCCCCTCGGTCTCGTCGATCATCGGAAAGGCGGCGAAATGCGGAAGATCGACGCCGTGGTTGAAGATCAGGTCGGTCTCCATCCCGGTCCATGCGATCCAGGTGCGGTCTGGGGTGAGCGTCATCGCGCAGGTCCTCCCTCAAGCCCAGGGCGATGGCTGGGCGGTGGCACGGAGTGTAGCACGAAAACCGCCGCTTGCCGCGGTGCGCGTGACGGAGGGGCCGGAAAGGCGAAAGGCCGCCCTTTCGGACGGCCCTTCGTGTGTGCCCTGACGTGGCTCGGGTGCCGATCAGACCTAGGCGCCGACCATGCCGACGATCTCGTAGGTCTTCTGCAGGATCGGGTCGGCGATCTTGCGGGCGCGGCCCGCACCGTCGGCGAGGATCGCGTCGATCTGCGCCGGGTCCTGCATCAGCCGGGCCATCTCGGTGGAGATCGGCGCCAGCTTGTCCACGGCCAGATCGACCAGCATCGGCTTGAACTCCGAGAACTGCTTGCCGCCGGCCATAGCCAGCACCTCGTCGACGCTCGACCCGGCGAGGGCGGCGTAAATGTTGACGAGATTGCGCGCCTCGGGGCGGCCTTCGAGGCCCTTGGCCTCCGACGGCAGTCCGTCGGGGTCGGTCTTGGCCTTGCGGATTTTCTTGGCGATGGCGTCGGCGTCATCGGTCATGTTGATGCGCGAGGCGTCCGAGGGGTCGGACTTCGACATCTTTTTGGAACCATCGCGGAGGCTCATGACGCGGGTGGCGGCGCCCTCGATCACCGGCTCGGTCATCGGGAAGAAATCGGTGCCGTAGTCGTGGTTGAACTTCGCCGCGATGTCGCGGGTCAGCTCGACGTGCTGCTTCTGGTCCTCGCCCACGGGCACGTGGGTGGCGTGATAGAGCAGGATGTCGGCGGCCATCAGCGCGGGATAGGCATAGAGGCCCAGCGAGGCCTTCTCGGCGTTCTTGCCGGCCTTGTCCTTGAACTGGGTCATCCGGTTCATCCAGCCAAGCCGCGCGACGCAGTTGAAGATCCAGCCGAGCTGGGCGTGGCCGGGGACCTGGCTCTGGTTGAACAGGATCGACTTTTGCGGATCGAGGCCGGAGGCGAGGTAGCCCGCGGTCAGCTCGCGGGTCTGCCGGCGCAGCGCCTCGGGGTCCTGCCAGACGGTGATTGCATGCATGTCGACGACGCAGTAGATCGTCTCCACCCCGCTGTCCTGCATGTCGACGAAACGCTTGATCGCGCCGAGGTAATTGCCAAGCGTCAGCCCGCCCGAGGGCTGGATGCCGGAAAACACGCGCGGCGTGAAAGCGGAATTGATGTCGCCCGCGTCGGACATGGGCTTCCTCCGTCTGGAAATTCGGTCCCGGCTGGCTTACCCATGGCCCGACATGCCGTCAAGAAAGAGGCCACCATGGCGCATAACCACAATGTCTCGCCGTTCAATTCCATGCCGCCCGCGATCGTGGGGCTGGCCGTGGTCATCGTCGGGGTCGAGGCGGCCTTCTCGCTTGGCGCGCGCGGGCTGCTCGGCGGTCCCGGCGCGGTGGGCTGGCGGCTGGATGCGCTGCAGCGCTTCGCCTTCTCGAACGAGGTCTGGCACTGGATGCTGTCGAGCGGGCAGTTCCCGGCGCAGCACCTTCTGCGCTTCTTCAGCTACGCCTTCGTGCACGGCAGCTTCAGCCATGCGCTCTTTGCCGCGGTGATGCTGCTGGCGCTCGGCAAGATGGTCGGCGAGGCGCTTGGAACCGCGCGCACGCTGGCGATCCTCGCGGTGTCGTGCTTCGGCGGGGCGCTGGCCTATGGCTTCCTGAGCACGCCGGTGCCGCTGATCGGGGCCTTCCCGCCGGTCTACGGGCTGATCGGGGGATTCACCTACCTGCTGTGGCTGCGGCTGGGGCAGATGGGCGAGCAGCAGGCGCGAGCCTTTTCGCTGATCGGCATCCTGCTGGGGATCCAACTGCTGTTCGGCCTGCTTTTTGGCGGCACGCTCGACTGGGTGGCGGACCTCGGCGGCTTCGGGTCAGGCTTTCTGCTGACCATGGTGCTGGTGCCCGGCGGCTGGACAAGGCTGCGCGAGCGCCTGCGGCAGCGGCGCTGAGCGGCAATCTCGGAAGCCGCCTCAGAACATGTCGGCGGGCAGGATCGGCAGCGGGCGGGAGAACTTCCGCCCCGCAGCCTGCGGATAGGGCAGGATGAAGCCCTCGCGCTTCTCGGGCGGTTGCGCGGCATTGCTGAGCGCCGCCTGACGCCAGGTGCGGGCGCTGACCGGGTCGTGCCCGTTCAGGTGATCGCCAAGCCAGGTCTTTGCCAGCCGCCGCTGCAGCCCCTCCACCGCGTCCGGCTTGCGGAACAGCACCGAGGCCTCGGTATCCCAGCGCAGGCTGCGCCCGTTGAGGTTGGCCGAGCCGACCAGTCCCACCCGGTCGTCCACCAGCATCACCTTGGAGTGCACGTAGATCGGGCCTGAGCCGAGCAGGTCGGGCACCTCCTCGGGCGAGTCCTGCTGCTGGCCGGGCGAGACGATGGCAGCGCGGTCGCCGAAGGCCTTCTGCACGCGGGTGACCGCCTCGGTCTGCAGCGCGTGGCCGTGCCGGGTGTCCCAGCCGTCGTTGCCTTCGTAGAGCACGCGATCGGGGAAGGAGGGCATGAGCAGCACGAGTTGCAGGTTCGGGTTGCGGTCGCCGGCCTTTGCCAGCGCCTCGGCGACCGGGCGGTGCCGCAGGAACTGGGTCTCGATGTAGATGTAGCGCTGTGCCTCGCCGATCATCGCGATCGCCGATTTCTCGTGCTCGACGATGTCGGGCCGGGGCGAGAGCCGCGCGGCGCCGGCGCAGGGCGCCGAGAAGGTCCGCACGAGGCGCAGGTCGGCCGGCGCCTGCGGGCGCTTGCCGTTCCCGCGGCGCTCGGCGCGACCGGTCACGCAGGGCGTGTCGCAATCCAGCGCGGCGTTCCAGCAATCGTCGAAATGGCCGCGCAGGGCGGCGGAGAAATCCGCGTCGTCCACCTGCATCGACACGTCGTGCCAGGTCTCGTCGGCCGGGCGGTCGTGCTCGGGGGTGTCGAAGCGGCGCTCATTGATGTCGAGTCCCCCGATCACGCAGGACGTGCCGTCGGCGACGGCGAATTTCTGGTGGATCGTCACCGGGCGCAGAAGCACCGCGCCCTTCAGCACCGCGCGCTGCACGGGGGTGAGCGAGGTGTCCTCCTCGCGGCGCAGGTCATTGATGTAGCGGGCAATCCTGCCGCGCATCGCCCACCGCCAGAGCCAGCCGGCGTTCTGCCCGTGCGGGGCGCAGAGGATCTGCACGTCGCCGCTCAGGCGCTCGGCGAAGACCGAGGCCGAGCGCCAGGCGCTGCGGTGCAGCGTGGAGGTGAAGACCGGGTCGAAATCGGAGATGATCATCCGCAGGGTCACGCCGCGCCGGGCGACGTCGGCCAACAGGTCGGCCCAGTTTTCCAATCCCTGTTCGCGCAGTTCGGGGCTGCGCAGCTTGGTGCGGGGATCGAGAATGCGGAAGCTCATCACCAGTTCGTTCTGCGCGCCATGGCAGAGCCGTTCGAGGGCGGGGAAACCCTCGGCGGCGGTGATCAGCGATGTCAGCGTCATATGTCAGCCCTTGCGGCGAAATGCGGTTCTGAACTCGGACAGGCGGAAGGCCCCTACGGCCTGACCGGCGATCCCGTAAGACACGATGCCGACAACGATCAGACCGACGAGCGCAAGTCCCCGCCAGTAGCTTCTTTCAAGCAACGGCCCGAGGGCCAGCATGGTTCCCCAGAGAATCGCACCCATGATCACCGAGGCGAGACAGATGCGCAGGATGCGCTGCCGGAAACGGCTGTCGAAGCGGGCGACCTCGCCCAGCTTGCGCCCGCCCCAGGCGAGCTGCGCCACCATGGTCCAGGCGGCGACGGTGGTGGCGATGGCCGGGGCGTACCAGCCCAGCACCGGCGCGAGGCCGATGGCCAGAACCGCGTTCACCGCCATGCACCAGAGCGCGTAGTAGAACGGAGTTCGGGTGTCCTCCCGGGCGAAGAACAGCGGCTGCAGCACCTTCTGCATCACGAAGGCCGGCAGGCCGAGCCCGTAGATGGCGACGGCAAAGGCGATGGCCTGCGCATCCGAGACCGAGGTGGCGCCGCGCTGGAACAGCACCGAGACGATCGGGTAGGGCACCACGACCAGCGCCACGGCGGCGGGCACGGTCAGCGCCAGAGACAGCTCTCCCGCGCGGGAGAAGGCGTGGCGCGCGCCGGCGTCGTCCTGCGCCTTGAGGCGGCGCGAGAGGTCCGGCAGCAGCACGATGCCCACGGCGATGCCGACCACGCCGAGCGGCAGCTGGTAGAGCCGGTCGGCGGCATAGAGCCAGCCCACCGCCTTCTCGAAGGTCGAGGCGACCTGTTGGCCGACCAGCAGGTTGACCTGCATGACCCCGCCCGCCAGCGCGGCCGGGATGGCGACCCGCAGCAGCCGCTTCATGTCCTTGGTCCAGACCGGGCGGCCGGGGCGCAGGCAGATCCCGGCGCGCTCGGCGGCGATCCAGACCAGCGCCAGCTGCGCCACCCCCGCGAAGGGGATCGCCCAGACCAGCCATTCGACGATCTCGCCGCCGAGCAGCTTGCCGGCGACCATGGCGATGATCACGAAGATGTTCAGCAGGACCGGGGCCGCCGCGGCGGCGGCGAAGTGGCCGGTGGCGTTCAGCGCGCCGGAGAAGAGCGCGGCGAGGGAGATGAACAGGATGTAGGGAAAGACGATGCGGCCATAGCCGACCGTGAGGTCGAAGCGGGCGTCGCCCGCGAAGCCCCCGGCGGTGGCCCAGACCAGCGCCGGCATGAAGATCAGCGCCAGCGCCGAGATCACCAACAGCACGAAGGCCAGCCCGTTCATCGCATCGCTGCCGAACTTCAGCGGGTTCTCCTCGCCCTCGTACTTCTTGGAAAAGATCGGGACGAAGGCGGCGTTGAAGGCGCCTTCTGCAAAGAAGCGGCGGAACATGTTGGGCAGGCGGAAGGCGGCCACGAAGGCATCCATCACCGGGCCCGGCCCGATATAGGCGAGGATGAAGATCTCGCGCGCAACGCCCAGGATGCGGCTGGCAAGGGTCCAGAATCCGACCGTGAGGATGCCCGAAATCAGGCGGATGGGTTTCATGATGCTGCTGCCTCTGCACGTCTTCTTGCGGCCAGAGGTAGACTATCGCCGGGAGCCTAGGAAGGGGGCACGTCGGATGCACATCCTGCAAGCAGGCCGCGCGTACGCGGCGCTTTGCCGACCGCGGAGCCGGGCATCGCGGCGTCGCGGAACGGTTGCCGTTTGCCGGTAGGTCAAAACTCGAGTTGAATTTCCCCCGTCCTCGCCGCATGGCTTCGGGGTCGACGCGGCGTCGGGACCGGTTCGGCAAGTCGAGAGAAAGCCGTCATGTCCTTCATCTACTTCATCAACGGTCTGGTCTGCGTGTTCTTCGCGCTGCTCATGGCGGTGGTGGCGCTGCTCTTCCCGGGCACCGGCGGGACCTTCGGCATGTCGGCGGCGCTGGTGGGCATGGTCGGCGGCGGGGTGAGCCTGTCGACCTGGTCCGACTTCCACGAGCAGAACCGGCTGCTGACCTTCCTGCTGACCTCCTCGGTCTGGGTGACGGCGGCGGTGGCCGGGGCGGTGCCCTTGTGGATGTGGGGTCTGAGCCCGGTGGATGCGGTCTTCGAGGCCATGTCGGGCATCACCACCACCGGCTCGACGGTGATGAGCGGGCTCGACGAGACGCCGCGCGGGGTGATCCTCTGGCGGGCGCTGCTGCAGGGGGTCGGCGGGGTCGGCTTCATCGTCACCGGCATCGCCATGCTGCCATTGCTGCAGGTCGGCGGCATGCAGCTCTTTCGCACCGAGAGCTCGGACAAGGGCGAGAAGGAGCTGAACAATGCCGCCGCCTTCGCCTCGGCCACCCTGCGCATCTACCTCGGGCTGATGGCGCTCTGCGCCTTCGTCTACCTGGTGGGCGGGATGAGCCCCTTCGATGCGATCACCCACGCGATGACGACGCTCTCGACCGGCGGCTACTCCGGCTACGACGCCTCCTTTGGACATTTTACCAGCCCCTTCCTGCAATGGGCCTGCACGATCTTCATGCTGCTCGGGGCGCTGCCCTTTGCCTGGTACCTGCGCATCGTGCTGCGCGGGGTGATCCGCAGCGAGCAGGTTGCCGCCATGGTCAAATCGCTGATCGCGGTGATCACCGTGCTGACCGTCTGGCTGGTGGTCGACGAGGGCATGGCCCCCTTCGAGGCCGCCACGGCGGTGGCCTTCAACGTGGTTTCGGTGGTGACGACCACCGGCTATGCCACCACCGACTACACGCTCTGGGGGCCCTTCGCCGCCGTCGCATTCTTCCTGCTGACCGCCGTGGGCGGCTGCACCGGCTCGACCGCGGGCGGCGCCAAGGCGATGCGCTGGCTGCTCTTTGCCCGCGCGCTGAAGGCCAAGATGCAGACCATCCGCGCGCCGCATGCGGTCACCGCGATCCGCTACGAGGGCGCACGGGTGGACGAGGACGTGATGAAGGGGGTGATCAGCTTCATGATGTTCTACGGGCTGACCTTCGGCGGTTTCACCATCGTGCTCGACTTCTTCGGGCTGGATTTCGAGACCTCGGCCAGCGGTGCGCTGACCGCGCTGGCCAATGTCGGGCCGGGGGTGGGGCCGATCATCGGCCCGGCGGGCAACTTCGCCACGATGAGCGATCCGGTGAAGCTTGTGCTCTCCTTCGCCATGTACCTCGGGCGGCTCGAGATGATCACCGTCTACGTGCTGCTGACGCCGCTGTTCTGGCGCGAGGTCGGCGGTCTGCGGCGCAGCTGACACGAGCTGCGCGGGGGTGCCGTCGCTGGAGCGGCAGGAACACGCCAAGGGTGACGCAAATATTACCTCACGTTAGGCTTCGGTGGCGGCGTCTCAGATGCCGCCGATTCGCGTGATGATTGTGCGCGGGTGCGAGCGTTTCTGGAGGGATTTTCGATGCGGATTGCAACTGGCGGCGCGGCATTGCTGCTTGGGACTTTACTGGCTTCCGGCGGGGCGCTGGCGCAGGAGGTGGCCGACACGATCTATTCGGGCGGGCCGATCCTCACCATCGACGACGCGGCGCCCACCGCCGAGGCGGTGGCGGTGAAGGACGGGACGATCCTCGCTGTCGGGACGATGGAGGAGGTCTCGGCCCTGCAGGGCGAGGGGACCGAGATGTTCGACCTCGCGGGGCGCGCCATGCTGCCGGGCTTCGTCGACAGCCACGGCCACGTGGTGATGGGCGGCATCCAGGCGCTGTCGGCCAATATGCTGGCGCCGCCCGATGGCGATGTGACCGATATTGCCAGCCTGCAGCAGGGGCTGCGCGACTGGATCGCGGACAACCAGGACATCGTCGACTCGGTGAACCTGATCATCGGCTTCGGTTATGACAATGCGCAGCTCGCGGAACTGCGGCACCCGACCCGCGACGAGCTTGACGCGGTGTCCTCTGAGGTGCCGATCCTGATCATCCATCAGTCGGGGCACCTCGGCGTGGCCAATTCCAAGGCGCTGGAAATTGCAGGGATCACCGACGAGTCGGAAAACCCGCCGGGCGGGGTGATCCGCCGCGGCGACGACGGCTCGCCCAACGGGGTGCTGGAGGAATATGCCTTCTTCGGCACGCTGGTGCCGCTTCTGAGCCAGCTCGGCCCAGAGGGCTTCGAGGCCTTTGCCAAGGCCGGGGCCGAGATGTGGGCGCGCTTCGGCTACACCACCGGGCAGGAGGGGCGCTCGAGTGCCGGCAACGTCGCGGCGCTGAAGGCGGTCGATGCCAAGGGTGAGCTGCCGATCGACGTGGTGGCCTTTCCCGACGTGCTGGAAGCGCGTGATTTCATCGAAGCGAATGTCAGCCAGGCGTACGATGGGCGGGTGCGCGTGGGCGGCTGCAAGCTGACCATCGACGGCTCGCCGCAGGGCTTCACCGCGCTGCGCGACCGGCCCTACTACGATCCGGTCGGGGACTACCCGCCGGGCTACAAGGGCTATTCGGCGATCACCATGGAGCAGGTCAACGATGCGGTCGACTGGTGTTTCGGACATGATTTCCAGATCCTGACCCATTCCAATGGAGAGGGCGCCTCGGACATGCTGATCGCCGCGATCGGCGCGGCGGAGGAGAAATACGGGCCTCCGACAAACCGTCCCGTTCTGGTGCACGGCCAGTTCCTGCGCGAGGACCAGGTGGACAGCATCCAGGAACTGGGCGTCTTCCCCTCGCTCTTCCCGATGCACACCTATTACTGGGGCGACTGGCACCGCGATCACACCGTGGGGCCGGTGAATGCCGACAATATCTCGCCCACCGGCTGGGTGCGCGAGCGCGGCATGACGTTCGGCTCGCACCATGACGCGCCGGTGGCCTTCCCCGACAGCATGCGGATCCTCTCGGCCACGGTGACCCGGCGCACGCGCTCTGGCGACATCCTCGGCCCGGCGCAGCGGGTGAACGTGATGGACGGGCTGAAGGCGCTGACCATCTGGCCCGCCTGGCAGCATTTCGAGGAGGACCGGAAGGGCTCGATCGAGGTCGGAAAGCTGGCGGATTTCGTGATCCTGTCGGAAGATCCGACGGCCGTGGACCCCGAGACGCTGGCCGAGTTGCGGATACGGGTGACGATCAAGGATGGCGCGGTGATCTACGAGGCGCCGGAGGGCGAGCAGAAGACCGAACTGCGGGATCGGCCGTTCCTGGGCGATCCTGAGATGGGCCACGCGTTGCTCGACTCGATGTACGCGGCGATGAAGGCCGAGTGACGTCTCCGTCGCGTGGCTGGTCGCCAGGCGCAGACGCAAAGAAAAAGGCGCGGAGGGGTCTCCGCGCCTTTCCTCATTCCGGATCAGGCCGAGGCGTGGGCCTTGCTGCGGCCACCACCGCCGCCACCGCTGCGGCGGCCACGGCCCCCGCGCGAGCGGCGCGCGCCGCCGGGCTTGCCGGCGTTGCCCCCGGGCTTGCCGCCGCCGGGACGGCCGCGACCGCCGCCGGCGCTGCGCTGGCCGCGCGCCGGCTCTGCCGGGCGCTCGCCGCCGAGCGTGGTGATCTGCTGGCCGATCAGCTTCTCGATGCCGCGCAGGTCCGCCATTTCCTCGACGCCGCAGAAGCTCACGGCGCGGCCGTCACGCCCGGCGCGGGCGGTGCGGCCGATGCGGTGGACGTAGTTGTCCGCCACGTTCGGCAGGTCGAAGTTGTAGACGTGGCGCACATCGGGGATGTCGATGCCGCGCGCGGCGACATCGGTGGCCACCAGCACGCGCATCTCGCCCTTGCGGAAGGCGTCGAGCGCGCGGTTGCGCTGGCCCTGGCTCTTGTTGCCGTGGATCGCGCCGACGGCGAAACCGGCCTGGTCGAGCTTGCGCGAGAGCTTCTCGGCGCCGTGCTTGGTGCGGCAGAAGACCAGTGCCAGCTCATCGCGGTGATCGTCGAGCAGCCCGGTCAGGGTCTCGATCCGCTTCGGCGTCTCGACGAAGATCACCGACTGCTCGATCTTGTCGGCGGTCTTGCCCGGAGGGGCGACCTCGATGCGCACCGGATCGTTGAGGTAGGCGCTGGCGATCTCGTTCATCTGCTTCGGCATGGTCGCCGAGAAGAGCAGCGTCTGGCGCTGGCTCGGCAGGTCGCGGGCGATGCGGCGCAGAGCGTGGATGAAGCCGAGGTCGAGCATCTGGTCCGCCTCGTCGAGGACGAAATGCGTCACCTGGTCGAGCTTCAGCGCGCCGCGGTCCATCAGGTCGATGAGGCGGCCCGGGGTGGCGATCAGCAGGTGCGTGCCCTTTTCGAGCTTGCGCGACTGCACGTTGATCGAATTGCCGCCAACCACCAGCGTCAGGCGCAGGTGCGCGCCGGTGAGCACCGACGACAGCGTGTCGTGGATCTGTGCCGCCAGTTCGCGGGTCGGGGCGAGGATCAGCGCCTGCGCCGATTTCGGCGCGCAGCGCTGCTGGCTGGCGAGCAGGGCGTCGGCGATCGGCAGGCCGAAGGCGAAGGTCTTGCCGGTGCCGGTCTGCGCGAGGCCCATCACGTCGCGGCCGGCGAGGGCCTCGGGGATGGCCTGGGTCTGGATCGGGGTCGGCTTGGTCAGGTTCTGCTCGGCAAGGCGAGCGAGAAGGGCGGGGCGGAGCCCCAGCGTGTCGAATGTCATGAAAATCCTTTCGGGGAGGGCCGGGAGGGCCGTCGCCGTATGTGCGCCTTTGCGCGGGAGGAGATGTGCAGCGGACTGCGATTGGACGCACGGGCCGGATTGCCCGAGTGCCGTAATCGCAAGAACTCCTTCGCGAGGCCGGACCCATGGGAGGGTGCCAACGGCGGGAAATCTGGCATCGCAGGCGCGGGGCGTTTGGCCCCGGGCTGGTAAGGAACCGGCGATCACGAGGAGCTAGATGGGGGGAAAGCGCGCAAAAGTCAATGCGGGAGCGTGACGGGAGGGCATGCGCGGGCAACGGCCTATCGGGGTCGACACGATATTGGCCGTTGCAATTTCCGGCGGAACGGCGCATTTACGTCCCGCTACTGAATTTCGTTTCCTGATTCCTCCACGGCTCAGCATTCGACGTTGAGCCGCCAGGTCGCTGCGCTTTGTGGGCGACACAGATAGAGGAATACAACCATGGCAACTGGTACCGTCAAGTGGTTCAACACCACCAAAGGCTTCGGCTTCATCGCACCCGATGGTGGCTCGAAAGACGTTTTCGTGCACATCTCGGCTGTTGAGCGTTCGGGCCTCACCGGCCTCGCCGACAACCAGAAAGTGTCGTTCGACATCGAAGCAGGCCGTGACGGTCGCGAGTCGGCGGTTAACCTGGAACTGGTGTAAGCCAATCCTGACGGGGCTGAGGCCCTGCCGAGAAACACGAAAGAGCGGGCCTTTGGGTCCGCTCTTTTGCTTTGTGAGGCTTCTGCTTTTTGAAGCTTAGGGCGCAACGTGAGCTGGGCGGGCGCCCGCCCACCGGGACGGCGGTGTCCATCGGGCTCGACCCGACGGCGCCACAATGGACGACCGCTCGCCCGGCGGCGTCGCCTTGAGGCCGGGCGGATCGGGCCCGGACCTTACACCCCCGCCCGCTGCGCCCCCGCCGCGATGGCGTCGCGCAGCTTGCGTTCCAGCATCTTCTGCTTCGACGGGGTGAAGTACTTCAGCCCGAACATGTCCTTCACGTAGAAGGTGTCGACCACTTGCTCGCCGTAGGTCGCGATGACCGCCGAGACGATGTAGACATGGCTTTCCGACAGGGTCCGCGTCAGGTCGTAGAGCAGGCCGGGACGATCGCGCGTGTCGACCTCGATGATCGTGTAGATGTCCGAACCTTCGTTGTCGAAGCTGATCGAGGTGGGCACCTTGAACGCCTGCTCGCGCTTCTTCAGCTTGCCGCGCTGCTCGATCGCCTCGCGCGGGCGGACTTCGCCCATCAGCGTCTTGCGGATCATGTCGCGCAGGCGGGACAGGCGGGCCTCCTCGTAGGGCGAGCCGTCGGCGTCCTGGATCCAGAAAGCGGCGGTTGCATAGCCGTCCTTGGAGGTGAAGGTGCGCGCGTCGACGACATTGGCTCCGACCAGCGAGAGCGCACCGGCGAGCCGGGCGAAAATGCCCGGGTGATCTTGCAGCGCAAAGCAGGCGCGGGTGGCGTCGCGGTCCTCGTCGGGGTGGATGTCGATCTTGATCTCGTCATCCTGGATGTCGCGCAGCAGCCGGGCGAAGACCTCGTGCGCGGTGACATGCAGCCCCTGCCAGTAGGATTCGTAGTGCCGCCCGGTCTCGGTGCGCAGCGCCTTGGCATCCCAGTCCGAGAGCGCCTCGCGCAGCGCCTTCTTGGCCTCGTTGCCGCGGTTCTCGCGGTTGAGCGCCTCCATCCCGTCCTCGAGCCCGCGGCGGGTCTGGCGGTAGAGCGCGCGCAGCAGCGCCGCCTTCCAGTTGTTCCACACACCCGGGCCGACGCCGCGGATGTCGCAGACGGTGAGCACGGTGAGCAGGTCGAGCCGCTCGCGGGTCTGCACCGCCTTGGCGAAGTCGCGCACGGTGCGCGGGTCGGCGATGTCGCGCTTCTGCGCCATGTCGGACATCAGCAGGTGGTAGCGTACCAGCCATTCGACCGTGGCGCTCTCCTGCTTGCTGAGCCCGAGGCGGGGCGCCACCTTGCGGGCGATCTGCGCGCCGAGCACGGCGTGGTCCTCGTCACGGCCCTTGCCGATGTCGTGCAGCAGCAGGGCGGTGTAGAGCACTTTGCGGTTCACGCCCTCGCGCAGGATCTCGGAAGCGACGGGCAGATCTTCGGTCAGGTCGCCATGTTCGATCTGCGACAGGTTGCCGATGCACTGGATGGTGTGCTCGTCCACCGTGTAGCTGTGGTACATGTTGAACTGCATCATCGCCACGATCGGCTCGAACTCGGGGATGAAGGCGGCGAGCACGCCAAGCTCGTTCATCCGCCGCAGCGAACGCTCGGGGTTGCCGTGCTTCAGCAGCAGGTCCATGAAGATGCGCTGCGCCTCGCGGTCGCCCCGCATGTCGTCGTCGATGAGATGCAGGTTGGCCTTCACCAGCCGCATCGCGTCGGGGTGCAGCAGCAGGCCGGTGCGCAGCCCTTCCTCGAAGAAGCGCAGCAGGTTGATCTTGTCAGACAGGAAGGCGATCGGATCGACGATGGCCAGGCGGTTGTGCACCACCTCGTAGCCGTCCTTCACGTTGGGGCCGCGCTTGAACATGCGCAGCAGCAGCGGCGCGTCCTTCTGCTGCTCGGATTCCAGCGAGGTGAGGAAGATGCGGGTGAGATCGCCGGTCGAGGTGGCGTGGCGGAAGTAGTCCTGCATGAACCATTCCACCGCGCGCCGCCCGCCGCGGTCCGCGTAGCCCATGCGGTCCGCGACCTCGACCTGCATGTCGAAGGTCAGCTGCTCGACCGCGCGGCCCGCGGCGAGGTGCATGTGGCAGCGGGTGGCCCAGAGGAATTCCTCGGCGCGGTAGAAGGTGCGGTATTCCTCAGGTCGGAACACGCCGAGCCGCACGAGATCCTCGGTGTCGTCGGTGTGATGGACATACTTGGTGATCCAGTAGAGCGACTGCAGGTCGCGCAGCCCGCCCTTGCCCTCCTTCACGTTGGGCTCGACCACGTAGCGCAGCCCGTGCTTGCGGTGCCGCTCGGAGCGCTCCTCGAGCTTGGCCGCGACGAAGGCGCGCTCGGTGCCCTTGAAAAGGTCGTTCCAGAGCCTGTCCTCGAGCTCGTCCGCCAGCGGCTTGTGGCCGGTCAGGTAGCGGTGCTCGAGCATGGCGGTGCGGATGGTGAAATCCTCGGCGCCGAGCCGCAGGCAATCCTTCACCGTGCGCGAGGCATGGCCGACCTTCAGCTTCAGGTCCCAGAGCATGTAGAGCATCGACTCGATGACGCTCTCGGCCCAGGCGGTGATCTTGTGCGGGGTCAGGAACAGCAGATCGACGTCGGAGAAGGGCGCCATCTCGCCGCGCCCGTAGCCGCCGACGGCGAGCACCGAGAGCCGCTCGCCCTTGGTCGGGTTCGGATTGCGGTGCAGGTGCTGCGTGGCGACGTCGAAGCAGATGCGCACCAGACCGTCGGTGACCCAGGTGTAGGCATGGGTGACCGGGAAGGCATTGTGCGGCTGGCGGGAAAACTCCCGGGCGATGGTCTCGCGGCTGGCCTTGCTGGCTTCGCTCAGGATCTTCACCACCGCGGAGCGCACCGCGCCTTCGCCGCCCTCGTCGGGGAGGGCGGCGAAGACCCGGGCACGGATCGCGGCGATGTCGAAGATCTCCGTGGCCGGGGCGATCAGGTCGTCCGGCAGGATGTCAGGGGTGTCAGTAGCCGGCGCCGGAGAAACTGGAGGGGGCAGGGTCAAGAATCGTTACCTGGCTGTTCTGGATGGTGGCGACGGCAAGGCCACGCTCGTTGGTGCCGTCCGATTTCAGCCTGAATACACCGCCGGTGCCTTGGAAACCAGCGGCTTGCGTCAGGGCGCGGCCGGTGAGGGCATCGCTGCGGCCCTGCGCGACCAGCGCGCCGACCGCGGCGACGCCGTCGAAGGCGAGACCGGCCAGCGGGTGCGGCTCGGCGCCATAGGCGCCGCGATAGCGGGCGTTGAAGTTCCGCTGCATCGCCTGGTCGGGCATGGTGAACCACGCGCCCTGCGCGCCGGGGTAGGAGAAGAGCTGCGGCGCCACGTCCCAGCGGGTCAGGCCGATGTACTGGGTCACCGCCGGGTCGACGCCGGATTCCGGCATGATCTGCAGCAGCAGCGGCATAGCGGCATTGGTGGCGTCGGAGGTGATGAAGACCGATTGCGCGCCGCTGCTGCCGATAATGCCGCTCATCGATTGCGCGGTGCGGGTGACGCCCTCGACGCTGAGCTCATAGGGCTGCTCGGCCACCACCGACACGCCGTTGCGCGCGGCGGCCTGGTTGATCGCGGTGCGGCCGAACTCGCCGGGCACATCCTGCGAGTAGAGCACGGCGACGGAGTTCACGCCCCGCCGGGTGCCGAAGCCCATGAGGCGGTCGGCGGTATTGGTGAAGGTCGGGCCGAGGATGAACAGGTTGCCCCCGGCGATCGAGGCATTGTTGGAGAAGGCGAGCACGTTGACGCCCTCGTCGGCGACCACCTTCGAGGCTTCGACGGCGGCCTCGCCGCGCAGCGGGCCGAGGATGATCTGCGCGCCCTCGTCGACCGCGAGCTGCGCCTGGGCCGCGGCCTGGGCGGGCTGGCCGGCGGTGTCGTAGACCGCAAGGTCGATCTGCGCGTTGCCGAGATCGGCGATGGCGAGCCGCGCGGCATTCTCGAGGTCGCGCGCCACGGCCGAAGCCGAGGGGTCGGATTGTGGCACCAGCAGCGCCACGCGCACGGTCTGGCCGGGGTCGATGCTCGGGCCACCGCTGCCGGCGGAGCCGAGATCGGTCATGGTCGAGACATCGCAGGCGGCAAGCAGGACGCCGGTGGCAAGCACGGCGGCGGGGCGCAGCGCCTTGCGGGCGCGGGCGAAAAGGGCGAACATTGGTGGCTGGCTCCCTCGTTGACGCCCAAGCGGTTCTTCCGCATGAGCATTTGGGAGCAATCATAGTACAGCGGGGGATCGGGTCCAGTGATGAATCCCGAAAGAAGCGGTTTGGTGCCGGGGCTCTACCTGGTGTCCACGCCTATCGGAAACGCACGTGACATCACGCTGCGGGCGATCGACGTGCTGCGCGCGGCGGACGTGCTGGCGGCCGAGGACACGCGCAGCCTCAAGCGGCTGATGGAAATCCTCGGCATTCCGCTGGGCGACCGGCCTTGCCTCGCCTACCACGACCACAATGGCGCGAGGATGCGGCCGCGGCTGATGGCGCTCCTGGCGGAGGGAAAATCCGTCGCCTACGCCTCGGAGGCGGGCACGCCAATGATCTCGGACCCGGGGTTCGACCTCGCCCGGGCGGCGCGCGAGGAGGGGCACCTGGTGACCGCGGCGCCGGGAGTCTCGGCGGTGGTCACCGCCCTGACCCTGGCCGGCCTGCCGACCGACCGCTTCCTCTTCGCCGGCTTCCTGCCCAACGCCAAGGGGGCGCGCCGCAACGCGCTGGCCGCGCTGAAGCAGGAGGCGGCGACGCTGGCCTTTTACGAGTCGCCGAAGCGGCTGGGCGCGATGCTGGCGGATGCGGCGACGGCGCTGGGCGGGGACCGCCGCGCGGCGGTCTGCCGGGAGCTGACCAAGCGCTTCGAGGAGGTGCGCGAGGGCACGCTGGACGAGCTCGCCGAGGTCTACGCCGAGACGCCGCCGAAAGGCGAGATCGTGGTGCTGATCGGCAAGGGAAGTTCGGAGAAAATTAGCGAATCTGACCTAGAAGAGGAACTGCAGGCGGCGTTGGGCGAGATGTCGGTGCGGGATGCCGCCGACTACGTGGCACAGGCCAACGGCATCGCGCGCCGCCCGGTCTACCAGCTTGCGCTCAAGCTCGCGAAGGAACGGGGCTGAGGCAGGGAAGCGGTGCGGGGCCGGTCTTTGCGCAGTACCCGGTCTTCGCGCAGTGCAATGCGCGCGCACAGGGCGCGCGTACAGGGCGTGCACAGATGGGTCGAAACGTTTCGGGAAAGGGGCGCCATGTCGCTACATCCGACGCAGATGGAATTCGATTTTTCCCGCGCGGCTCCGGTTGGGGCGCCAATGCCGCCGCGCCGGGTCGCGGCGGAGCAGCACCGGCGGCGATCCCGCGGCGAAATGAGCTACTATGCGGGTCTCGCGGCCGAAGATGCGATTAAGCGGGACTATGAGCGGCGGAGTTACCCGCTGCTCCGGCAGCGCTGGCGCGGTCGCAGCGGTGAAATCGATCTGATCTTCCGGGACGGTGATGGGTTTGCCTTTGTCGAGGTGAAGGCAAGCTGGAGTTTTGACCAGGCTCTGGAGCATCTGGGCAAGCGGCAGATCCGCCGCCTGCAGAAAAGCGCGGAGGAATTCGTCGGCACTCAGCCGCTCGGCGCACTCAGCGACATGCGCTTCGATGTGGCGTTGATGGATCGTCACGGGATGATCCGGGTGATCGAGAACGCTTTCGGCCCCTAACCGCTGCGCTGGCGGGCCCCTGCCATTGCGCCTTGCGTGCCGCTGCGCCATGTATGGCCAAAGCCACGCGCGGAGACCGATATGAAGATCGCCTTTCAGATGGACCCGATCGGGTCCGTAAACATTAACGCAGACAGCACTTTTCGCCTCGCGGAAGAGGCGCAGGCGCGCGGTCACGAGCTGTTCTACTACGGGCCCGACGATCTTGCCTACGAGGAAGGTCGCATCACCGCGCGCGGCCAGTGGATGACGGTGCAGCGCGTGCCGGAGCAGCCGGCGATTCTGGGGCCGCGTGAGGTGGTCGATCTCGCCGAGGTTGACGTGGTCTGGCTGCGGCAGGATCCGCCCTTCGACATGCACTACATCACCACGACCCACCTGCTTGATCGGCTCGCTCCGGGCACGCTGGTGGTCAACGACCCGTTCTGGGTGCGCAACTCTCCCGAGAAACTGCTGGTGCTGAACTTCCCCGAGCTGACGCCGCCGACGACCATCGCGCGCGACCTCGAGACCATCAAGGCGTTCAAGGCTAGGCATGGCGACGTCATCCTCAAGCCGCTCTACGGCAATGGCGGCGCGGGCGTGTTCCGGCTCGATCAGAACGACCGCAATCTCGGCTCGCTGCACGAGCTGTTTACCGGCTTTTCACGCGAGCCATTGATCGTGCAGAAGTACCTGCCCGCGGTGAGCAAGGGCGACAAGCGGGTGATCCTCGTCGACGGCGAGCCGGTCGGCGCGATCAACCGCGTGCCGGCGGCGGGCGAGGTGCGCTCGAACATGCACGTGGGTGGCCGTCCCGAGGAGGTCGAGCTGACCGAGCGTGACCGCGAGATCTGCGCCACCATCGGCCCGGTGCTGAAGGAAAAGGGGCAGATCTTCGTCGGCATCGACGTGATCGGTGACTGGCTCACCGAGATCAATGTGACCTCGCCGACCGGGATCCAGGAACTTGAACGCTTCGACGGGATCAATGTCGCGGCAAAGATCTGGGGCGCGATCGAGGCCAAGCTGGCCTGAGCCCGGGCGGGGGCGGCGCGGGGTGAGCTGGCAGCTGGCGGCGCTCAATGCCGGGCTGCGGTGTCTGGCCAAGCCGCGGCTTGCCCGCACCCCGGGGCCCGAGGCGGCGGCGCGGGATCTCGCGCAGCACGCGCCGCTCTTCATGCGTCAGCCGATCCACCTGCTGCACCTACGGCGGCCCGGCGGGCTGCATTGGATCAGCGCCGGGCCCTGTGCCCCGCGGCGGGTGATCTTCTACATCCATGGCGGCGGCTACATCTCGGGCAGCCCGCGCACGCACCAGGGGGTGATGGGGCGGTTATCGCTACTTTCGGGCACCGAGGTCTGCGCGCCCGACTACCCGCTGGCGCAGGAGGCGCCCTTTCCGGCAGCCTTCGAGGCGGTCGCGGCCGGCTGGGGTCGGCTTCGGGGGCTCGGCTACGCGCCGGAGCAGGTGGTGCTGGCCGGAGACTCGGCGGGCGGCGGGCTGGCGCTGTCGCTGCTGTCGGTGCTCTGCGCGCGGGGCGAGGCGCCGGCGGGGGCGGTGGTCTTTTCGCCGTGGACCGACCTCGCGATGCACGGGGAAAGCTTGCGCCGCAATGCACGCGCCGATCCCTTCCTTCCGGTGGGGCGTATCTCGGAACTGGTGGAGGTCGTGGCGGGCCGGGCGGCGCGCGACGATCCGCGCCTGTCGCCGCTCTATGGCGCCTATCCGGACTGCCCACCCGTGCGCCTGTGCTGGTCGGACAGCGAGATCCTCTGCGATGACGGGGCGCGCATGGCAGCGCGCCTGCGGGCCGCAGGGGCCCGGGTCGAGGTCGAGACTCACCCGCGGGCGCCGCATGCCTGGCCGGTCTTCGATGGCTGGATCCCCGAGGCGCGCGCCACGTTACGCCGGGCCGGGCGCTTCGTTCAGGCGGTGCTGCGGGAGACCAGCCGGTAGCTCAGCGCCTCGGCGATCTGGGGACGGCGCAGCTCTTCCTCCCCGGCGAGATCGGCCAGCGTGCGGGCGACCCGCAGCACCCGGTGATAGCCCCGCATCGACAGCCCGAAGCGGTCGGCGGCGCGCAGCAGCAGGGCGCGACCCTCCGCATCGGGCGTGGCGATCTCGTCGAGCAGCCGGCCGTCGACGTCGGCATTGGTGCGGATCGACGGGTGCCGCGCGTAGCGCGCCGTCTGGAGGGCCCGGGCCGCGGCGACGCGGGTGGCAATGCTGGCGCTATCCTCGCCCGAGGGCGGCAGCGACATTTCCTCGAGCGTCACGGGCGGGACCTCGAGGCGCAGGTCGAAACGATCCATGAGCGGGCCGGAAATGCGCCCGAGGTAATCCTCGGCACAGATCGGTGCGCGCGAGCAGGCGCGGGCGGGATCGCCGGCCATGCCGCACTTGCAGGGGTTCGCGGCGGCGACCAGCAGGAAGCGGCAGGGGTAGGTAACGTGCGCGCTGGCGCGGCTGACTGTGATCTCGCCGCTTTCGAGCGGCTGGCGCAGGCTGTCGAGCACGTTGCGGGGGAACTCGGGCAGCTCATCCATGAAGAGCACGCCATTGTGTGCGAGGCTGATCTGCCCAGGCCGTGCGCTGCGCCCGCCGCCGGTGAGCGCCGCCATGGAGGCGGTGTGGTGTGGCTGCTGGAAGGGCCGGACCATAGACAGCCGCCCCTCGGCGAGCTCGCCCGCGAGGGAGCGGATCATCGCCGTCTCCAACGCCTCGGAGGCGCCCAGCGGTGGCATGAGACCCGGCAGGCGGCGGGCGAGCATCGATTTGCCGGTGCCGGGCGGGCCGGTGAACAGCAGGTGATGCCGCCCCGCCGCGGCGATCTCCAGGGCGCGCTTGGCGCGTTCCTGCCCGGTGACATCGCGCAGGTCGGGGGCTTGCGGCGCGCGGTCTGCCGGGCCGGGCCGTGCGGGCTCGAGCGGGCCGGCCCCGGTGAAATGTCGGATCGCCTCGGTCAGGTCGCGGGCGGCGAGGACGCGGCAGGCCTCGACCCAGGCGGCCTCGGGACCGCAACTGGCGGGGCAGAGCAGGCAACGCGATTCGGCGGCGGCGGTGAGCGCGGCAGGCAGTGCGCCGGGCACGGCAACCAGCGCGCCGTCGAGGGTCAGCTCGCCGAGCGCCACGGTTTCCGCCACCGTGTCCGCCGGGATCACTTCGAGCGCGGCCAGCAGGCCGAGCGCGATGGGCAGATCGAAATGCGAGCCCTCCTTGGGCAGGTCGGCGGGCGAGAGGTTCACCGTGATGCGCTTCGACGGCAGGGCGATGGCCAGCGCCTGCAGCGCCGCGCGGATGCGTTCGCGCGCCTCCGAGACCGCCTTGTCCGGCAGGCCGACCACGGCGAAGCCGGGCACGCCGGGGGTGACGGCGCATTGCACCTCGACAAGGCGCGCCTCGACCCCGTCGAAGGCGACGGTATAGGCGCAGGCCCCCATTTGCCGCGTGTCCCCCTGTCCGGACCGTTCTGGACCGTTTTCGCTTTTCTTGAGCGCAGGATGCCCGGTGGCTCTTGATAAAGGGTTAATCGGCGAGGAGCCGCGTGCGCCTGCTCGAAAGCCGCTGCGGCGCTTGACCCGCCGCACGGGCGATGCCGTCATGCCGGACGCCACGCCAAAGGAGAGGACATGCCCCGTCCCGCGATCACCTTTGTCCGCCTCACCGCGATCGACCCGGAGCGCATTGCCCGGCACATGTCCGACCCGCGGGTCGGCGAACACATGCCCCTGCTGCAGGGGCCGTGGGACATCGCGGCGGCGCAGGCCTTCGTGGCGGCCAAGGAGACCTGCTGGCAGCGCGACGGGCTTGGCCACTGGGCCTTTCTCGGGGATGGCGATTATCTCGGCTGGGGCGGCTTCCAGCGCGAGGGCGAGGAGTGGGACTTCGGGCTGGTGCTGCGGCCCGAGTGTTTCGGTCTGGGCCTGCAGATCGCGCGCGAGGCGCTCGACTTCGCGCGGCGTGATCCGCGCATTCCCTTCGTGACCTTCCTGTTGCCGCCGTCCCGGCGCCACCTCGGGCCGCTTGCCCGGCTGGGGGCGCAGCGGGTGGGCGAGGTGGATTACGCCGGCGCGCGCTTCCTGAAGTTCCGCCTCGAGACCGCCTCATCTAGGGTGCTCGGGCGGTGATCCGCCTGCACGGGCAGGCATCCACGCGCGAGCTGATGAAAAACTTTTGTAACGCTCTAGATCCAAAACTCGCAGGCAGGACGAGCGCGGGATTTCGGGGCCGCAAGGAGGTAAAGGCTTCGGAGTCAGCGGCTTGTGGGGTGGATGGCCACGGCTGTCGCGCGTCGAGACAGGGTCAGGACCAGGCCGCTGTTGTCGAAAACGACCTCTTCGGACGAGTTCCGAGGGGCGCGGATCTTCGCTTGTGCAAATTTCTCGGAAACCAAATCGCGTGACGCGTCGTTACTATACCAAAGAGTAACGAGGCCGGCGCGCCCGGCCCAGGCAACGGGGGCCACGCATGGCTTTGGACTCGACTTTCAACGATCAGACCCTCTCGCGCCGCGCCATGAAGGCGGAGCTGCTCGATGCGGAAACCGAGCTGCAACTGGCCTACGCGTGGCGCGACCAGCGCGACGAGCAAGCCCTGCACCGGCTCATCAACGCCTATATGCGCCTGGCGATTTCCATGGCCGCAAAGTTCAAGCGCTACGGGGCCCCGATGAACGATCTCGTTCAGGAAGCGGGGCTCGGCCTGATGAAGGCCGCCGACAAGTTCGACCCCGATCGCGGCGTGCGCTTCTCGACCTACGCCGTGTGGTGGATCAAGGCCTCGATCCAAGACTACGTGATGCGCAACTGGTCGATGGTGCGCACCGGCTCGACCTCTTCCCAGAAATCGCTGTTCTTCAACATGCGCCGCGTCCAGGCCCGGCTCGAGCGCGAGGCGTCGTCGCGCGGCGAGGTGCTGAACCGCAACGTGCTGCGCGAGATGATCGCCACCGAGATCGGTGTGCCGCTGCACGATGTCGAGATGATGGAGGGGCGACTCTCGGGCTCCGACTACTCGCTCAATGCGACGCAGAGCACCGACGAGGACGGGCGCGAATGGATCGACACGCTGGAAGACGAGGGCGAGCAGAGCTCGATGCTCGTCGAAGGCAAGCTCGACAATGCCCAGCTCCGTGAATGGCTGGTGTCGGCGATGACCTCGCTGAATGATCGCGAAAGGTTCATCGTCCGCGAGCGCAAGCTGCGCGACGAGACCCGGACGCTGGAAAGCCTTGGCCAGGAACTGGGTTTGTCGAAGGAGCGGGTGCGCCAGCTTGAGGCGGCGGCCTTCGCCAAGATGCGCAAGTCGCTTGAAGCGCAGTCGACCGAGGTGCAACACTTCCTCGCATGATGCGAGCCCTTGCCCTGACCCTGATCTCTCTCGCTGCGCCCGTGGCGGCGCAGCAAAATCCTGTCTCTCCGCAGGATGGCATATCCGCCCTCATGGGGGCGGATGTGGCGTTTCTCGGGGAAGTCCACGACAACCCCGCCCACCACGCGCGGCAGGCCGAACTGGTGGCGCAGATTGCGCCGGTGGCGCTGGTCTTCGAGATGCTCTCCCCCGCGCAGGCGGCGCAGGTGACGCCAGAGCTGATCGACGACGAGGCGGCGTTGGAGGCGGCGCTTGGCTGGAACGACAGCGGTTGGCCTGATTTCTCGATGTACTACCCGATCTTCGCGGCGGCCCCGGAGGCCAGGATCTATGGCGCGGAGCTGCCGCGCGAGGAGGCCCGGGCGCTTGGCGAGGGCGACCTGGGCAAGGTGTTCGGCCCCAGCGCGGGGTTCTACGGCCTCGACGAGCCGCTCGATCCCGAGGAGGACGCGGCGCGCCAGCAACTGCAGATGGCGGCCCATTGCAACGCGCTGCCGCTCGAGATGCTGCCGACCATGGTGGGCATCCAGCGCCTGCGCGATGCGCGGCTGGCGGAGACCGCGCTCGAAGCCTATGCCGATCTGGGCGGGCCGGTGGTGGTGATCACCGGCAACGGCCACGCGCGCAAGGACTGGGGCGCTCCGGCGCTGTTGGTGCGGGCGGCGGGCGAAGTGTCGGTGGCGGCGCTGGGACAGGGCGAGACCGCAGACGGCGAGGCCGGGCAGGGCGCACCTGACGGCGGCTTCGACCTGGTCGAGCAAAGCCCCGCCGCCGAGCGCGACGACCCCTGCGAGGATTTCGCGATGCCGCAGAGCAACTGAGCAACTGAGGGCGTGCCGCAATCCGGTACCCGCGACGTGGCAGGGCGGATTGAGTTTTCCCGGCGCGGCCTCTAACACTTGGGGCCGAAGGCGGGGCAGGCGGCCCCGATGGGCGAGGGGCGCGGCACCATGCTTTCCGGCAAGCGGATACTTCTGATCATCGGCGGCGGCATCGCGGCCTATAAGTCGCTGGAGCTGATCCGGCGGCTGCGCGAGCGCGGCGCCGCGGTGACCCCGGTGATGACCCGCGCGGCGGATGAATTCGTTACGCCGCTCTCGGTCTCGGCACTGGCAGGCGAAGAGGTGCACCGAGATCTCTTCGACCTGACCAAGGAAGCCGAGATGGGCCACATCCAGCTCAGCCGCGTCGCCGACCTGGTGGTGGTCTCCCCGGCGACGGCGGACCTCATGGCGAAGATGGCGCAAGGGATGGCCGGCGATCTGGCCTCGACGCTGCTCCTGGCCACCGACACGCCGGTGCTGATTGCCCCCGCGATGAACGTGCGCATGTGGCAGCACCCCGCCACGCAGCGGAACCTTGCGACTCTGGAGGGCGACGGCGTGCGGGTGGTCGGCCCCAACGACGGCGACATGGCCTGCGGCGAGTTCGGGCCCGGGCGGCTGGCCGAGCCGATGGAGATCCTCGCGGCCATCGAGGTGGCGCTGGCGGACGGGCCGCTCAAGGGGCGGCGGGTGCTGGTCACCTCGGGCCCCACCCATGAACCCATCGACCCGGTGCGCTACATCGCCAACCGCTCCTCCGGGGCGCAGGGGACGGCGATTGCCGAGGCGCTGCGCGATCTCGGGGCGGAGGTGGTCTTTGTCACCGGCCCCGCCGATGCGCCGCGCCCCACGGGCGTCGAGGTGATCGAGGTCGAGACCGCGCGCGAGATGCGCGCCGCCGTGCTGGCCGCGCTGCCGGCCGAGGCGGCGGTCTTTGCCGCCGCCGTCGCCGATTGGCGCATGGCCGCCGAGAATGGCTCGAAGATCAAGAAGCAGGCGGGCAAACTGCCGACGCTGGAGTTCGCCGAGAACCCCGACATCCTCGCCGAGGTTGCGCAGATGGCCGAGGGGCGGCCGGGTCTCGTGGTGGGCTTTGCCGCCGAGACGGACGACGTGGTCGAAAACGCCACCGCCAAACGGGCGCGCAAGGGCTGCGACTGGATCGTCGCCAATGACGTCTCGCCCGCGACCGGCATCATGGGCGGCAGCGAGAACGCCGTGGTGCTGATCTCGGACGGCGGCGCCGAAGAGTGGCCGCGCATGGGCAAACGGGCGGTCGCCGCGCAACTGGCGGAGCGCATCGCCGTGGCGCTTGGCGGCTGATCGGGACATTCACTCTCAGATGACAGCGCCGGTCCGCTGAGGCACGGCGCGCGACAAGGAAAGGACGAGCCGTGGTTTCTGTGGCGATGATGTGGGACGAAGGTGCGGACCGGGAGCTGGGGCTGCCGCATTATGCGAGCGCCGGGGCGGCGGGGGCGGACCTGCGGGCGAACTTCCCCGACCGGGGCGCGGTCGAACTGGCGCCGGGTGCGCGGGCGCTGATCCCCACGGGTCTTCGCATGGCGATCCCCGAGGGCTTTGAAGTGCAGATCCGGCCGCGCTCGGGGCTGGCGCTGAAGCACGGCATCACCCTGCCGAACACGCCCGGCACCATCGATTCAGACTATCGCGGCCCGCTCGGGGTGATCGTGATGAACGCCGGGCAGGAGAGCTTCACCGTGGCCCACGGCGAGCGCATTGCGCAGATGATCGTCGCGCCCGTGGTGCAGAGTGCCTTCGAACTGGTCGAGACCCTGCCGGAAACGGTGCGCGGCGAGGGGGGCTTCGGCTCGACGGGCACGCGCTGATGCTGCTGGTCCTGGCTCTTGCTGCGGCGATCTGGGGGCTTGGGCATCTGCTCGGGGCCTCCAGGGCGGCGCGGCACTACCTGCTGGGGCTGCTCTACGTGATCGTGCTGATGATCCAGGTCGCCCTGCCCGAGGGGCACGGTCTGCGGCAGGTCACCGGCGGCAGCCCGGCGCTCTGGCTGATCCTCGGCGGCTTCGTGGCGCTGGCGCTGGCCTATGCGCTGGTGCTGCGCCGGGTGAAGGCGCGGGCGCAGGCGGGGGAGGCGGCGCGGGCCGCCGAAGTGCCCGCGCGGCCCGGCCGCATGTCCGACAGCGAACTCGAACGCTATGCCCGTCACATCGTCCTGCGCGAGCTGGGCGGGCCGGGGCAGAAGAAGCTGCGGGGCGCGAAGGTGCTGGTAATCGGCGCCGGCGGGCTTGGCGCGCCTGCGCTGCAATACCTCGCCGCGGCGGGCGTGGGCACCCTCGGGGTGATCGACGACGACGTGGTGGAGAACGCCAATCTGCAGCGGCAGGTGATCCATACGGACGCGCGCATCGGCATGCCCAAGGTCTTCTCGGCGCAGGCCGCGATGGAGGCGCAGAACCCCTACGTCACGGTAAAGCCCTACCATCGCCGGATGGCGCCCGAGATCGCCGAGGAGCTGATCGCCGAGTACGACCTGATCCTCGACGGCACCGACGACACCGATACTCGCTACCTCGTCAACCGCGTGGCGGTGGCGCAGGGCAAGCCACTGGTCTCGGGCGCTCTGAGCCAGTGGGAGGGGCAGGTTTCGGTCTTCGATCCGGCGCGGGGCACGCCGTGCTACCAGTGCCTCTTCCCGGTTGCCGCGGCGCCGGGGCTGGCGCCGAGCTGCGCGCAGGCGGGGGTGCTCGGCCCGCTGCCCGGCGTCGTCGGCGCGATGATGGCGGTCGAGGCGGTGAAGCTGATCGCCGGGGCGGGCCAGCCGCTGCTGGGCGAGATGCTGATCTACGACGCGCTCTGGGGCGAGACCCGCAAGATCACCCTCAAACGCAAGGATGACTGCCCGGTCTGCGGCACTGCCGCTTGACCCCGCGGCGCCCGGCCCAGCCCGCGCTTGCCAAGTGCCTGCGCCTCGCCATACTGGCGCCACAACGAAATTCCGGAGAGGTTTCCTGATGTTCAAGCCCCGTGTTCTTGCGGCCGCCGCCCCGACGGTCACCGCCGCGATGCTCGCCGCCACCCCGCTTCTGGCGCAGGACCTGCCCGATCTGCAGGGGCGCGAGGTCGTGGTGGTCACCGAGAACGCCTACCCGCCGCTGCAGTTCGTCGATCCGACGAGCGGCGAGGCGATCGGATGGGAATACGACGCCATGGCCGAGATCGCCGAGCGGCTGAACATGACGGTCAGCTACGAGAACATCTCGTGGGACGCGATGATTCCGGCGGTGAGCGAGGGGCAGTTCGACATCGGCATGACCGGCATCACCATCCGCGAGGACCGCGCCGAGATGGTCGACTTCTCCGCCCCCTACATGCGCTCGGAAATGGTCATGCTGGTGCGCGGCGACGAGGACCGCTTCGACGATGCCGCCTCCTTCGCCGCCGACGAGGACCTGCTGATGGGCGCCCAGCCCGGCACGACGCCCTTCTACGTCGGCGTCTACGATGTGCTGGACGGCAACGAGCAGACCCCGCGCATCACCCTCTTCGAGACGTTCGGCGCCAGCGTGCAGGCACTGCGCGTGGGTGACATCGACCTCGTGCTGACCGACGGCACCGCGGGCGAGGGCTACGTGGCCTCCTCGGACGGGGCGCTGAAGATCGTCGGCGAGAAGCTCGGCTCGGAAGACTTCGGCTTCATCTTCCCCAAGGGCTCGGACCTCGTGGCGCCGGTCAACGCGGCGATCGCGGCGATGTCCGCCGACGGCACGCTGGACGCGCTGAACAAGACATGGTTCCTCGACTACAAGATGGGCGAATGAGCCTTTCGAAACCTTCTGCCGGGACCGCATGAAACCGCAGACCAAGAAAGACTTCCCCTGGTGGCTCGTCGCCACCGGGGTGCTCGGGCTCATGGCCTACGGCGCGGTGCTGACCGACGAGGTGCAGGCGCAGGTGCTGCGCACCCTGCTCAAAGGCGTGCAGATCACCGTCTTCGTCACCTTGGTGGGCTTCGCGCTGGCCACTCTGATCGGCATGGGCGTGGCGCTCATGTCGCTGTCGCGCAGCCTGGTCCTGCGGCAGATCGCCCGCTTCTACACGGAGATCCTGCGCGGCATTCCGATCCTCGTGCTGCTGCTCTACGTCGCCTTCGTGCTGGCACCGGGCATCGTGGCGGGCTGGAACTGGCTCGCTGCGCAGCTTGGGATCGAGCCGATCCGGGTGCGGGATTTCTCGCTGCTCTGGCGGGCGATCCTGGCGCTGACCATCGGCTACTCGGCCTTCATCGCCGAGGTCTTCCGCGCCGGTCTGCTGTCGGTGGACGAGGGCCAGATCGAGGCCGCCGAGGCGCTGGGTCTGAGCCGCTTCCAGGTGTTTCGGCTGATCGTCCTGCCGCAGGCGATCCGCACCATTCTGCCGCCGCTCGGCAATGATTTTGTCGCCATGGTGAAGGACAGCTCGCTGGTCTCGGTGCTGGGAGTGCTCGACGTGACGCAGCTCGGCAAGGTCACCGCGGCGGGCAACTTCCGCTACTTCGAGACCTACAACGTGGTGGCGCTGATTTACCTGACCATGACCATCACCCTGTCGCTGCTGCTGCGGCGGCTCGAGGCGCGGTTGCGCAACAGGCCCTGAGGGCGGTGCGCGTGGTGGGGGCGGGAGCCTCCGGCGGGGATATCTTCATCTGGACGAAGACCGGGGCGGCACGCGCGGTGGCGGCCCCGAGGCCCATTGCGGGCGGAGCGGCGGAGTCCTACCTTGCCTGCAAAAGGAGTCTGCACATGACCAACCCGTTGCTTGCCGAGTGGAACAGGCCCTTCGGCCTCGCCCCCTTCGACCGCATTTCCGACGAAGATTTCGCCCCGGCCTTCGAGGTGGCGCTGGCGGCGCATCTGGCCGAGATCGAGGCGATCGCCGACAGCCCCGAGGCACCCAGCTTCGCCAATACGATCGAGGCGATGGAGGGCGCGGGCGAGGCGCTCGACAAGGTATTGTCGGTGTTCTTCTCGGTGGCCGGCGCCGACAGCAATCCGGCCCGGCAGGCGCTGCAGCGGGAGTTCTCGCCGAAGCTCGCGGCGCATAGCTCGGCGATCTACTCCAACGAGAGGCTCTTTGCGCGGGTGCGCGATCTCTGGGAGCGGCGCGATGCGCTCGGCCTGTCGGAGGAGGAAGCGCGGGTGCTCATGCTGACCCACCGCGGCTCCGTGCGGGCGGGCGCGGCGCTGACCGGCGAGGAAGCCGAGCGCATGACGGCGGTGAAGTCGCGCCTCGCCGTGCTGGGTACGCAGTTCACCCAGAACCTGCTGAAGGACGAGGCCGATTGGGTCATGCCGCTCTCCGAGGCGGACCTAGAGGGGCTGCCCGGTTTCGTGGTCGACGGCGCCCGCTCGGCGGGGGAGGCCGGAGGGCATGACGGGCCCGTGGTCACCCTCTCGCGCTCGCTGATCGTGCCCTTCCTGCAGTTTTCTCCCCGGCGCGACCTGCGCGAAAAGGCCTGGCGCGCCTGGACCTCGCGCGGCGAGAACGGCGGCGAGACCGACAACCGTGGCATCGCGGCGGAGATCCTCGGGCTGCGCGAAGAGCGGGCGGCATTGCTCGGCTACCCCGATTTCGCCACCTTCAAGCTCGAGACCGAGATGGCGGGCACGCCCGATCGGGTCCGCGAGCTGCTGATGCAGGTCTGGGCGCCGGCCCGCGCCGCTGCCATGGCCGACCAGGCGCAGATGGAGGAGATGCTGCGCGCCGACGGGATCAACGACGACTTCCGCGCCTGGGACTGGCGCTACTATGCCGAGAAGCGTCGCAAGGCGCTGCACGACCTCGATGAGGCCGAGCTGAAGCCCTACCTGCAGCTCGAGCGGATGATCGAGGCGGCCTTCACCTGCTCCAATCGCCTGTTCGGGCTGGAGTTCCGCGAGCTGGATCAGCCGCTCTACCACCCCGATTGCAGGGCCTGGGAAGTGACGCGGAACGGCACGCATCTGGCGGTCTTCATCGGCGACTACTTCGCCCGCGCCTCGAAGCGTTCCGGCGCCTGGTGCTCGGCGATGCAGAGCCAGGCCAAGCGGCCGGTTGAGAAGGCTCCCATCGTCATCAACGTCTGCAACTTCGCCAAGCCGCCGAAGGGCAAGCCGGCGCTGCTCTCCTACGACGATGCGCGCACGCTGTTCCACGAGTTCGGCCACGCGCTGCACCAGATGCTCTCGGACGTGGAGTTCGGCTCGGTCTCGGGCACCTCGGTGGCGCGCGATTTCGTGGAGCTGCCGAGCCAGCTCTACGAGCACTGGCTGGAGGTGCCCGAGGTGCTGGCGGAGTTCGCCACCCACGCCGAGACCGGCGAGGCCATGCCCGAGGCGCTGCTGAACAAGGTGCTGGCGGCGGCGACCTTCGACATGGGCTTCCAGACGGTGGAATACGTGGCCTCGGCGCTGGTCGACCTGGAGTTCCACAGCGGCGTTTCCAGCGATGACCCGATGGCGAAACAGGCCGAGGTGCTGGCCGAGATCGGCATGCCCTCGGCTATCCCCATGCGCCACGCAACGCCGCATTTCGCCCATGTCTTCGCGGGCGACGGCTATTCGTCGGGCTATTACAGCTACATGTGGTCCGAGGTGATGGACGCCGATGCCTTTGCCGCCTTCGAGGAGGCGGGCGGGGCCTTCGACCCTGCCACCGCGTCGAAGCTCGAGAAGTTCATCCTGTCGAAGGGCGGCTCGGTCGAGGCCGAAGAGCTCTACACCGCCTTCCGTGGCCGCATGCCGGGCGTCGAGGCGCTGCTCAAGGGGCGCGGGCTGGCGGCCTGACCTTTTAGAATGCCTCGCGGGTGAGGGTATATCCCTTGGTCGCGAGCAGGTTGAGAATGCCATCGGTGCCGCTCAGATGGGCGGCGCCGAAGGCGGCGACCACGGGGGCGTCGGTCTCTGCCGAAGCCTCCATGAGCACCGGGATCCACGCCTTGTTGCGGGCGGTCAGCAGCTGCGCCTCGGTCTCCTCCATCATCGCGTCGACCTCCTCGGGCGACTCCGGCAGCGCGCGTCGGGCGACCAGCCGCGAGATCACCCAGGTGTCGGCATGGGCCTCTTCGAAATAGGCATCGAACAGCGTGGCGAACTGATCCTCGGCGATATCGGTGTCGAGCAGCCCGGTGCGCAGCATCTCGAGCTGGTCCTCGATCGGTTCGGCGTTGAACAGGCGGAAGACCGTGTCGAAGGGCTCCAGCGCGCGGGTCGGAACCTCGGCGTCCTCGGCCACGTCCTGCAGCTTCATGTCGAGCCCGCTCTTGCCCTTGAGCTGGTCCATGGCGCAGGGCGGGGTGGCGAGCATCATCGACAGGTACCAGGGCTGGAACTTGGCGGCCAGTACGGCGGGGATGCCCCGGTCCTTTGCCGCGGCCGCCAGCGCCTGCCAGGCCGGCTCGGGCAGCAGCTCGGGCAGGGTTGCGCCCGTGAGGGTGAGCATCGTCGGATCCTCGGCCAGCGCCTTCTGCAGGTGCTTTTCCTCGGCGCGGGTCATTTCGAGCAGCAGAAGCCCGGCCTCTTCCACCAGCGGCGTCAGCCGCGACACCGGGCCGTCCAGCCGCGCGTCGCCAAGGTGCATGGTGCCGATGAGGTGGATCACCTTGCCATCCTTCTCGGCGCGCCAGTGGTTGCCCTCGGGGTAGGGGATGGCGGCCAGCATCCGGCTGTGCTCGGCCTGTTCCGCCGGGGTCAGCGCGGCGCGGAGGTCGCTGCCCTGGCAAGCGGCATGCAGGGCGGCGGGCAGGAGCAGGAAAAGCGAAACGAGGAACGGGCGGACCATGCAGACAACCTGGCTGGGAGGGATATTCCCCGCAGGCTAGGGCAGGCGCTTGCCAGCGACAAGCGGCGGGGCGATGGTGGCGGCCATGTTGCGGGAAAGTGAACTCTATGCGCCGGTGAAGGCGCTGCTGCAGGCGCAGGGCTACGAGGTGAAGGGCGAGGTGGGCGCGGCCGACCTCGTGGCGGTGCGCGGCGAGGAAGAGCCGGTCATCGTCGAGTTGAAACTGAAGATCTCGCTGGCGCTGTTCCACCAGGCGCTGGCGCGGCTGCGGGTGTCGGACCTCGTCTACATCGCGGTGCCGAAGCCGAGCGGGCGCACGGCGCGGCGGGCGCTGAATGACAACCTGGCCATGTGCCGCCGGCTGGGCCTCGGGTTCATCACCGTGAAGGACGGCCGCGCCGAGGTGCACTGCGATCCCGGCCCCTACGCGCCGCGCAAGAACAAGGCGAAGCAGGCCAAGCTGCTGCGCGAGTTCCGACGGATCATCGGCGATCCCAACGACGGCGGCGCGACCCGGCACGGCCTCGTCACCGGCTACCGGCAGGACGCCCTGCGCTGCGCCGCCTACCTCGTGGAGGCGGGCGAGAGCCGCGGGCGCGACGTCGCCGAGGCGACCGGGGTGAAGGTGGCGACGCGGCTCATGGCCGACAATCACTACGGCTGGTTCACCCGGGTGCGGGTCGGGGTCTACGCGCTGACCGAGGCCGGGCGCGAGGGGCTGGTGCACTGGGCCGGAAGCTGGGAGGCGGCGGCGGAGTGAGCTTGCCCCGGCGTGCCCGTCAGGTCTTTTTCGGGGCCGGGCGCCCCCCGACCTCGGCCGCCGCCCGGCGCTCGCGTCTGGCCAGCACCCGTTCGCGGTAGAGCGTGTAGAGCCCCGACGCGATGATGATGCCGCAGCCGACGAAGGTCCAGAAATCGGGCAGGTCGGCGAACACCAGGAAGCCGTAGAGCGTGCTCCAGATGATCATCGTGTATTGCACCGGGGCCATCACCACGGCCTGGCCGACATCGAGCCCGCGGATGATCAGGAACTCGCCCAGCCCGGCGGTTGCGGCGATCGCGAGGCACATCGCCATGACGCCAAGCTCGGTCGGCGTCTGCCAGACGAAGACCAGCGGAATCGAGCACAGCAGAAAGGAGGTCAGCGAGGTGTAGGTGACGGTGGTGGCAATGCTGTCCGCCCCGCTCAGGTAGCGCGACAGCAGCTGCCGTGCGGCAAAGCAGAGCGCCGCGATGAAGGCAAATCCGATCGCCGGGTGGAACACCCCCATGCCGGGGCGGATCACCACCAGCATGCCGATGAAGCCAGTGATCACCGCGGCCCAGCGGCGCGGGCCGACAGGCTCCTTCAGCAGAAGGGCGCCGAAGAGCGTGACGATGAACGGCGCGGTGAAGGTCACCGCCGTCGCGTCTGCCAGCCCGACGAAGCGCAGCGACATGACGAAGCAGCCCGCCGAGGCCAGCGCGATCACCCCGCGCAGAAGCTGCAGCACCGGGTGCGGCGTACGCAGGATATGGCCGCCGCGCATCGCCAGGAGCACCATCACGCCGAGGAACAGCCCGGACTGGCGGAACCAGATCACCTGCAGCAGCGGCAGGTGCCCGGTCAGCACCTTGGCCAGCATGTCGGTCAGGCCGAAGCCGAAAAAGCCGAGCGCCATGAACAGGAAGCCGCGCGTGTTGTCATGCGGCGGGGCCTGCAGCGGGGAGGGCGCCGATATCGGCGCATAGGGGATGGCCATTGGGGAAACTCGTCGGGGGCAGGTCGCGATTCTGTGATCTCAGTCAGGTCATCACATTCGGCAAAGAGATGCCATGCCCCGGGAGACGATCTTGAACTGGCGGCTTCGGCTGCACACTTCGCGGGCATGGCTTCGCCGACGCCCCCTGATGTCATGAAATTTTCTCGGAGCGGAGTGTTGACTCAAATCGCGGGCCTGCCTAGCTATGCGTCGTTAGCACTCCACAAGGGTGAGTGCTAACGGCTCCCGGGTCAGACGCCGTCTGGCTATCAGCGGGGGCCTACAGGGACAACCTTTGAGCTATGGAGACTCGAAGATGGCATTCAAACCGCTTCACGACCGCGTGCTGGTTCGCCGCGTTGAGAGCGACGAAAAGACCAAGGGCGGTCTGATCATCCCCGACAGCGCAAAAGAGAAGCCCGCCGAGGGCGTGATCGTTGCCTGCGGTGAAGGTGCGCGCAAGGATTCCGGCGAGCTCATCGCGATGGCCGTGAAATCCGGCGACCGCGTTCTGTTCGGCAAATGGTCCGGCACCGAAGTGACGATCGACGGCGAAGAGCTGCTGATCATGAAGGAATCGGACATCCTCGGCATCACCGAGGCGGCCTGATCCGCTGATCGCTCCGGGCCTGCGGGCCCGATACGCCAGACCTTCAATACAGATTTAGGAGAACTCGCAGATGTCTGCAAAGGACGTGAAGTTCGATACCGACGCCCGCTCGCGCATGCTGAAAGGCGTGAACATCCTCGCCGACGCGGTGAAGGTGACCCTCGGCCCGAAAGGCCGCAACGTTGTGCTCGACAAGTCGTTCGGCGCACCGCGCATCACCAAGGACGGTGTGTCCGTGGCCAAGGAAATCGAACTGGAAGACAAGTTCGAGAACATGGGCGCGCAGATGGTGAAGGAAGTTGCTTCCCGCACCAACGACGAAGCCGGCGACGGCACCACCACCGCGACCGTTCTGGCTCAGGCCATCGTGAAAGAGGGCGTTAAAGCCGTCTCCGCCGGCATGAACCCGATGGACCTTAAGCGCGGCATCGACCTGGCAACCGCCAAGGTCGTCGAAGCCATCAAGGCAGCAGCCCGCCCGGTCAACGACTCCAACGAAGTCGCTCAGGTCGGCACCATCTCGGCGAACGGCGAAGCCGAAATCGGCCGCCAGATCGCAGATGCGATGCAGAAGGTCGGCAACGAGGGTGTCATCACCGTCGAAGAGAACAAGGGCCTCGAGACCGAGACAACCGTCGTTGAAGGCATGCAGTTCGACCGCGGCTACCTGTCGCCGTACTTCGTGACCAACGCCGACAAGATGATCGCAGAGCTCGACGACTGCATGATCCTGCTGCACGAGAAGAAACTCTCGTCGCTGCAGCCGCTGGTTCCGCTGCTCGAGCAGGTGATCCAGTCGCAGAAGCCGCTGCTGATCATCGCTGAAGACGTCGAAGGCGAAGCGCTGGCGACCCTCGTGGTCAACAAGCTGCGCGGCGGCCTGAAGATCGCAGCCGTGAAGGCACCGGGCTTCGGCGATCGCCGCAAGGCCATGCTGCAGGACATCGCGATCCTGACCGGCGGCCAGGTGATCTCGGAAGACCTCGGCATGAAGCTCGAGTCGGTGACCATGGACATGCTTGGCACCGCCAAGACCGTGAACATCACCAAGGACGAGACCACCATCGTCGACGGTCACGGTGACAAGGCCGAGATCGAAGCACGCGTTGCCCAGATCCGCACCCAGATCGAGGAAACCACCTCGGACTACGACCGCGAGAAGCTGCAGGAACGTGTTGCCAAGCTGGCAGGCGGCGTGGCCGTCATCCGCGTCGGCGGCATGACCGAAGTCGAAGTGAAAGAGCGCAAGGACCGTGTGGACGACGCTCTGAACGCGACCCGCGCAGCCGTGCAGGAAGGCATCGTCGTTGGCGGCGGTACCGCTCTGGTTCAAGGCGCCAAGTCGCTCGACGGCCTGACCGGTGCGAACTCCGACCAGAACGCCGGTATCACCATCGTGCGCAAGGCTCTGGAAGCTCCGCTGCGTCAGATCGCAGAGAACGCAGGCGTGGACGGCTCGGTCGTCGCAGGCAAGGTGCGTGAATCGGACGACCTGAAGTTCGGCTACAACGCGCAGACCGACGAATATGGCGACATGTTCAAGTTCGGCGTGATCGACCCCGCGAAGGTCGTGCGTACCGCACTGGAAGACGCAGCTTCGGTTGCCGGCCTGCTGATCACCACCGAAGCGATGGTGGCAGACAAGCCGCAGAAAGACGCGCCGGCCGGCGGCATGCCCGACATGGGCGGCATGGGCGGCATGGGCGGCATGATGTAATCTGCCGGTCCATATGGACGTCTGCCTTCGGGCAGCAGGCGGGGGGCTTCGGCCCCCCGTTTTGCGTTTCGGCAGGGGTGGGGCCGTCCGCCCGGTCCGGCGCCCGGTTGGCCGCGGGCTGACACGCCGGTTGCTGGCTGTTTTCCTTTCCCGGCCAGCGCGCTAGGCTCCGCAGCGACAACCGCGCAAGGAGAGCCGCGATGAAACTGCTGCAGGCCGGGCCGTCGCCCTTTGTCCGCAAGGTGCTCGTCACCCTGCATGAGACGGGCCAGTACGACGAGGTCGAGATGGTCGAGGTCGCCGCCTCGCCGATGGTTCCCGATCCGGCGCTGATCGCCGCCAATCCCGTGGGCAAGATCCCGGCGCTGGTGCGCGCCGACGGGCCGACGCTCTACGACAGCCGGGTGATCTGCCGCTATCTCGATGCCCGCGCCGAGGGCGGGCTCTACCCCGAGAGCCGGATCTGGGACACGCTGACGCTCGAGGCCACCGGTGACGGCATCATGGATGCCGCGGTGCTGATCATCTACGAGGAGCGCTTCCGCCCCCGCGAGCAGGTCTCGATGGAGTGGATCGAGGGGCAATGGGGCAAGGTCAGCCGCGCCCTCGACGCGCTGGAAACGCGCTGGATGAGCCATCTCGCCGGGCGTCTCGACATGGGTCATATCGCCGTGGCCTGCGCGCTCGGCTACCTCGATTTCCGTCACGATGCGCGGAAGTGGCGCGTTGGCCGCCCGGCGCTAGCGGCCTGGTACGACGGCTTCGTCAAACGCGACTCGATGGTGGCCACCGACCCGACGTCCTGAGCGGCTTTGTGGGTCGAAAGTCCCAAAACCCTTGCACGTGGGGCTGCTTGGGCTTAGCTGCCAGCACTCTACGAGATCCCAGCCCGGAAGGACTTTTCCCATGCGGATGCGCGACACCTTCATCAAGCCGATGCACCCCGAAGGGCGCAAGTTCGTCGGCATCTTCGCCGCGATCACCGTGGTGCTGTTCCTGATCTGGGACCCGCTGGGCTGGATCGGCGTCGGGCTGACCGTCTGGTGCTACTACTTCTTCCGCGACCCCGAGCGCGTGGTGCCGCAGCGCCCCGGCTTGCTGGTCTCGCCCGCCGACGGCGTGGTCTCGCTGATCGAGCCTGCCGTCCCGCCCGCCGAGCTGGGCATGCCCGACGTCGCGCTGACCCGCGTGTCGGTCTTCATGTCGGTGTTCAACTGCCACGTGAACCGCACCCCGGCCACCGGAGAGATCGTCTCGGTGGCCTATCGCCCCGGCAAGTTCTTCAACGCCTCGCTCGACAAGGCGTCTGTCGACAACGAGCGCAATGCGCTGCGCATCCGCCTCGAGGACGGGCGGGAGATCGCCGTGGTGCAGATCGCCGGGCTGGTGGCGCGCCGCATCATGTGGTGGGTCAAGGAAGGCGACCGGCTGAACCGCGGCGATCGTTTCGGCCTGATCCGCTTCGGCTCGCGTCTCGATGTCTACCTGCCCGAAGGGGTGGAGCCACAAGTGGCCATCGGCCAGACGATGATCGCGGGCGAGAGCATCATCGCCGACCTGAGCGCCGTGCCGGCCGCAGACCTGGGGAGCCCGCCGAATGAATGACGAGCAACCGATCGAGGACACCAAGCCCCGCGCCACCGACAAGGTGACGCTGATCCAGCTCCTGCCCAACGTGCTGACCGTCGTGGCGATCTGCGCCGGGCTGACGGCGATCCGCTTCGGCCTGCAGGGCTCCTACGAGCTGGCGGTGCAGCTGATCCTGCTGGCCGCGGTGCTCGACGGGCTCGACGGCCGCCTCGCGCGGGCGCTGAAGTCCGAAAGCGGCATGGGCGCCGAGCTCGACAGCCTGGCGGATTTCCTCAACTTCGGCGTCGCGCCGGGGCTGCTGCTCTACACCTGGGCGCTCGAGGACAGCCGCAACTTCGGCTGGATCGCCGTGCTGGTCTTCGCCGTCTGCGCGGTGGTGCGCCTCGCCCGGTTCAACGTCATGCGCAAGTCCGAGGACAAGGACCACGACAACGCCTATTTCACCGGGGTGCCCTCGCCGGCGGGCGCGCTGCTGGCGATGCTGCCGATGTACCTCAGCTTCGGTCTTGGCGCCGGGCCGCTGTTTCCCGACCTCGTGCTGGCCGCCTGGCTGGTTCTGGCGGGCCTGGCGATGATCAGCCGCATTCCGACCTGGTCCTTCAAGACCACCCGGATCTCGCGGCAGAACGTGAAATACGTGCTGGTGGGGGTCGCCTTCCTCGGCGCGGCGGTTCTGACCTATGCGTGGATCACCCTCGCGCTGCTGTGTGCGGCATACGTGGTGGCGGTGGTCATCATGCTTCCGAAGAAGCGGATGCGCGGCAGCGCGTCCAAGTGAGCAAGGAGGCCGGGATGGCCACAGACGAAGAGTGGGTCTACGACGAGGCGAGCGGCGAGTGGAAGCCGGCCTCGGAGGTGGCGGCCGCAGCCGTGGTCGAGGTGCGTGATGCGGCGGGCAACCTGCTGGCCGATGGCGACCAGGTGGTGCTGGTCAAGGATCTCAAGGTGAAGGGCGCGGGCCAGACCCTGAAGCAGGGCACGGTGATCCGCTCGATCCGGCTGACCCACAACCCCGAAGAGATCGACTGCCGCCATGACACGATCAAGGGGTTGGTGCTGCGCACGGAGTTCGTGAAGAAGCGCTGAAGCTGCCCCGCAAACCGGCATCGCCGCATACAAAAAGCGCTCCCCGCGGGGAGCGCTTTGTCGTTTCGGAGCTGGACTCCGGTTCAGAACTTCATCGAGACGCCGACGTTCAGCGCGTTGGTTTTGATGTCGGTCTCCAGCGTGCCACCCTGATCGAGGTCCGCATCCACCCAGGAATAGGTGAACTGGTACTCGCCGTAGACCGACCAGGTGTCGTTGATCGGGTAGCTCATGCCCGCCAGCAGGCGCGCCGAGGGGCCGGTGTACTGGTACTCGAAGGTGTCATCCGTGCCGCCGGTGGTGGCCACCTCGACGTGCGGAACCGCGATGCCGAGACCCGCGCCGACGAAGGGGGTCAGCTTGCCCCAGTGCTCGGGCCAGCGCTGCATGGCGTTGACGGTCAGGATGTTGATGCCATCGGTCATCTCGAGCGTGTCGAAGCCGGCGTCGTCGCGGTCGTCCTCGTTGGCGTAGACCTTGGCGTGGGTGAATTCCAGCGCCCAGCCGAAGGTGTCGGTCTGCCACCAGGTGCCGCGCACACCCCAGTAGGGGGGCATCTCGAAGGACTTGCCGTCCCAGCCCATCAGCTCGTCGTAGCTTTCGCCGGTGCCGGGGAAGTCGCCGGAGATGCGGCTGTGCGGCGCGGTCTGCCAACCCGTGTAGACGGAGGCTTCAAAATCTTGCGCGGCTGCAGCGCCGGCGAGGCCGGTGACACAGAGCGCGGTTGGCAGAATCAGGGCTCTCATGGCCGTGGCTCCCTAGGGTAAAGTTCATTCAAAGTTTCAGGCCTTAACTGCCTAATATCTTCGGTCTGCGGCGCGTTTCAACCGCGACACATCGGCACTCCCGACAATGTAGCTGTTATGTTTGCTTTACGGACGTAGGGTGGGTCGGTAATACAACTGACGGAAATGCTGCGATCTTGCGCGGCCTTATCTGCGTGTCGGCCGGCCGCGAACCCGGCCAATGAGGAATGGAGAAGACCCCGTGTCACAAGCAGAAGAGCACGAAGGCACCCGAAGAGATTTTCTCTTCTACGCCACTGGCGGTGCCGGCGTAGTCGCCACTGGCGCGGCCGTCTGGCCGCTGGTCAACCAGATGAACCCGTCGGCCGACGTCCGGGCCCTTAGCACCATTCGAGTTGACGTGTCCGGAGTGGAGACCGGCACCCAGCTCACGGTGAAATGGCTGGGCAAGCCGGTGTTCATCAGACGCCGGACCGAAACGGAAATCGAAGAGGGCCGCGCGGTCACCATGGACCAGCTCGTCGATGCCGACGCCCGCAACGAGAACATCGCCGCCGGCGCGGATGCATCCGACGCCAACCGCACCCTCGACGAGGCCGGTGAATGGCTGGTGATGATGGGCGTCTGTACGCATCTGGGCTGCGTGCCTCTGGGCAATGCCGGCGATTTCACTGCGGGCGGGGTCGGAGGCTGGTTCTGCCCCTGTCACGGGTCGCACTACGACACCGCCGGTCGCATCCGCAAGGGTCCGGCGCCGCAGAACCTTCACGTTCCCGTGGCTTCCTTCGTGGAAGAGACCACGATTCTGCTGGGCTAAGGGGAGGCGTCCATGGCTGGTATTCCGCACGACCACTACGAACCGAAGACGGGCGGCGAACGCTGGGTGCACAAGCGCCTGCCGATCGTCGGTCTTCTTTACGACACCATCATGATCCCCACGCCCAAGAACCTGAACTGGATGTGGATCTGGGGCATCATCCTGACCTTCTGCCTGGCGCTGCAGATCATCACCGGCATCGTGCTGGTGATGCACTACACGCCGCATGTCGACATGGCCTTCGCCTCGATCGAGCACATCATGCGCGACGTGAACGGCGGCTACATGCTGCGCTACCTGCACATGAACGGCGCCTCGCTGTTCTTCGTCGCGGTCTACGCGCACATCTTCCGCGGGCTCTACTACGGCTCGTACAAGGCCCCGCGCGAGATCACCTGGATCATCGGCATGCTGATCTACCTCGCGATGATGGGCACGGCCTTCATGGGCTACGTGCTTCCCTGGGGGCAGATGTCCTTCTGGGGTGCGACGGTGATCACCGGCCTGTTCGGCGCGATCCCCTTCATCGGCGAGTCGATCCAGACCTGGCTGCTCGGCGGACCGGCGGTGGACAACGCCACGCTGAACCGCTTCTTCTCGCTGCACTACCTGCTGCCCTTCGTGATCGCGGCGCTGGTCGCCGTGCACATCTGGGCCTTCCACACCACGGGCAACAACAACCCCACCGGTGTTGAGGTCCGCCGCACCTCGAAGGCGGATGCCGAGAAGGACACCGTTCCGTTCTGGCCCTACTACGTGATCAAGGACCTCTTCGCCCTGGCGGTGATCCTTGCCGTGTTCTTCGCCATCGTCGGCTTCATGCCGAACTACCTCGGCCACCCCGACAACTACATCGAGGCGAACCCGCTGGCGACGCCGGCGCACATCGTGCCCGAATGGTACTTCCTGCCGTTCTACGCCATCCTGCGCGCCTTCACCTCGGAAGTCTGGGTCGTGCAGATCGCCTCGTTCCTCACGGGCGGCATCGTCGACGCGAAGTTCTTCGGCGTGCTCGCGATGTTCGGCGCGATCATCGCCATGGCGCTTGCGCCCTGGCTTGACACCTCCTCGGTGCGCTCGGGCAAGTACCGCCCGCAGTTCAAGTGGTGGTTCTGGCTGCTGGTGATCGACTTCATCGCGCTGATGTGGCTTGGCGCCATGCCGGCCGAAGAGCCCTACGCCAGCTTCTCGCTGATCGGGGCGGCCTACTGGTTCGGCTATTTCTTCGTGATCCTGCCGCTGCTCGGCATCATCGAGAAGCCGCTGCCGGTGCCGGCGACCATCGAGGAAGACTTCGAGGCGCATCACGGCAAGACCTCGGACGACGGCGCAACCGCCGCCAAGCCGGCCGAGTAAGAGAAAGGACACAAGAGTCATGTTCAAGAAACTTGCCCTTTCCGCCGTCGCGGCCCTGGGTCTCTTCTCCGGCAGCGCCTTTGCTGCCGGCGAGGGCGGCCACGTGGAGGATTTCGCCTTCTCCTTCGAGGGTCCCTTCGGGGCCTACGATCAGGCACAGCTCCAGCGCGGCCTGCAGATCTTCACCGAGGTCTGCTCGGCCTGCCACGGCCTGCGCTACGTGCCGCTGCGCACCCTGGGGGACGAGGGTGGCCCCGGCCTGCCCGAGGACCAGGTGCGCGCCTATGCGGCGCAGAACTTCGAGGTCTACGACGACGCGCTCGAAGATTACCGCCCGGCGACCCCGACCGACCACTTCCCGGTCAACAACGGCGTCGGCGCCCCCGACCTGTCGCTGATGGCCAAGGCGCGTGCGGGCTTCCACGGCCCCTACGGCACCGGCCTGTCGCAGCTCTTCAACGGCATGGGCGGCGCCGAGTACATCGCCTCGATCCTCACCGGCTACACCGGCGAGACCAAGGAAGAGGCGGGTACCACTTTCTACGAGAACCACGCCTTCTCGACCGGCTGGATCGCCATGGCCCCGCCGCTGATGGGCGAGGACGTGGAATTCGCCGACGGTCACTCGAACGAGCTGCACCACGAGGCGCAGGACATCGCGGCCTTCCTGATGTGGACCGCCGAGCCGAAGATGATGGCGCGCAAGCAGGCGGGCTTCGTCGGGGTGCTGTTCCTGACGCTGCTGTCGGTGCTGCTCTACCTGACCAACAAGCGCATCTGGCGCCCGCTTAAGCACAAGGCGGAGTGATCTTCGCGTGATGTGAAACAGAAGGCCCCGCCAATCGGCGGGGCCTTTTGCTTTGGGCGCGACAGCACTTTGCGCGGCTTGCGCTGAACTACTGACCCAAATAGGCCCGCAGCGCCTCTGGGGGGGCGTTGAACAGGGCCTGCGTCTCAACAGGGGCATGTGCCACGCCATCCGCCACCAGCACCGTCTCCTCGGCGAAGCGGCGGGCGTCCTGCGGGTCGTGGCTGACCAGCAGCACCAGCGCGCCCAGCTCGCTCGCCACTTCCTGTACCAGGTCCAGCATCTGCGCCTTCAGCGCCGGTCCCAGCGCCGCGAAGGGCTCGTCGAGCGCGAGGATCGGCCGCGCCTGCAGCAGCACGCGGGCCAGCGCGGCGCGGCTCTGCTGCCCGCCTGACAGGGCCCCGGGCTTGCGCGCCGACAGGCCACCAAGGCCGACCCGGTCCAGCGCCTGCTCGACCTTCTGCGCCTCCTCCGTCGACAGCCGCCCGCCGCCCGGACGCAGGGCGAGGCCGAGGTTCCGGGCAAGGCTCAGGTGCGGGAAGAGGTTGTTCTCCTGGAACAGCATGGCCACGGGTCGGCGGTCGGGCGGGGTGGTGGTGATGCCCTGCCCCTGCCAGAGCAGCCGCCCGGCCCTCGGGGCGAGGAACCCGGCGATCAGGTCGAGCAGCGTCGACTTGCCCGCGCCGGAAGGGCCGATGATCGCCACCCGCCGCCCGGGAGCGAGCGTGAGGTCTGCCGAAAGGCTGTAGTCGCCCTCGGTGTAGCGCAGGGCCTCAAGTATCAGCATGTGTGCGGCCTCCCCGGTCGCAGAGCCAGAAGGCCCCGAAGCTGAAGATCAGCAGCAGCAGCGCCGCCCCCGCCGCAGCCTCCATCTGGTAGGAGCCCATCAAGCGGTAGACCTGCAGCGGCAGGGTCGCCCGCTCGGGGTCGGCAAAGAGCGCGATGACCCCCAGATCGCCGATCGACAGCGCCGCGGTCAGACCCGCGGCAAAGCCCAGCGGGCGGCGCAACCGCGGCAGCAGCACCAGCCGGAGCCAGGCCAGCGGCGACATTCCCAGAGCCATCGCCAGCCGGGCGTAATCGGCGCGCACCGCCTCGGCCTCGGGACGCAGGATGCGCAGCGCGAAGGGCAGGGCGACCAGCGCGTTGACCAGCGTGGTCACCGGCAGCGCCAGCGACAGCGGATTGGCGAAGGGTCGCACGATCAGGAAAAGCCCGGTGCCCAGCACCAGCGGTGAGACCGCGATGCCGACGAGCCCCACCCATTCGCCCCAGCGGGTCGAGAGCGGCAGCGCCCAGGCAAGGCAGAGCAGCGTCGAGGCCAGCGCCACGGTCAGCGAGTTCCACGCGGCCTCCCATGATCCGGTGCCGAGTTGTGCCAGCCCCGGCAGGCCGCGCGCGACGACCATCCCGAGCGGGGTGAGCAGGAAGAGCGCGGCGAGGACGACCCACGCGGCGTCCATGAGGCGTGGCACGCCGGTGCGGCCGTCCCAGCGAGTCACGATCCGGTCCAGCCCCGAACCGAAGCCGCCGCCGGTGCCGAGCCGCAGTGCCACCAGCCCGGCCAGCAGCGCAAGGCCGAGCTGGATCACCGAGAGCAGCGCCGCCCGGCCGAGGTCGAACTCGAAACGCACCGCCTGGTAGATCGCCAGCTCCACCGTCGTGGCGCGCGGCCCGCCGCCCAGCGTCAGCGCCACGGCGAAGCTCGACAGGCAGATGACGAAGATCACCGCGAAGGCCCCGGGCGCGATGCGCAGCAGCATCGGCAGTTCCAGCGTGCGAAACATGGCAAATGGAGAGAGGCCGAGTGACGCGGAGAGCCGGAAGCGCTCGGCGGGGATCGCCAGCCAGCCCTGCAACAGCAGCCTCACCGCCAGTGGCAGATTGAAGAAGACATGCGCCAGCACCACGCCGTGCAGCCCGTAGATGCTGAACCCGGACAGGCCAAGCCCGCGCAGCGCCCCGTTGACCATGCCGTTCTGCCCGAAGACCGCGATCAGCCCGAGCACCGCCACGATGGTCGGCAGGATGAAGGGGGCGCCCAGCAGCGAGATCAGCAGGCCTCGTCCCGGGAAGCGCCGCCGCGCCAGCGCGCGGGCGACGGGGATCGCCAGCGAGACCGAGAAGGCCGCCGAGAGCAGCGATTGCCAGAGCGTGAAGCGCAGCGCCTGCCAGTCGCCGGGGCCGAGCGTGCCCCAGCCTCCGGCGCGCGCCAGCACCGCGGCGACCGGGCCGAGCACCAGGGCCAGCACCAGCCCCGCCGCAATCAGCGCGGCGCTTACTGCGAGAGGCCGCGGCGCCATGCCTCGATGGCCTCGTCGCGCAGGGCGGCGGCCTCGTCCTCGGAGTAGAACAGGACCTTGCTCGGCAGCTCGAGCTCCTTGAAGCCCTCGGGCCACTGGTCGTGCGGCAGGGCGGCCGGGAAGGACCAGTTGCCGGTGGCGATCATCTGCTGGAATTCCGGGGTCAAGATGAACTCCATGAACTCCTGCGCCAACTCGGGCTGGTCGGTGGTGGCGACCTTGGCGGCCAGTTCGACCATGAAATAGTTCCCCTCGGGGAAGATCAGCGCCTTCTTGGTGTGATCGTCCTCGGCAATGATGTGGTAGGCGGGCGAGGTGGTGTAGCTCAGCACCATGTCGGCCTCGCCGTCGGTGAACAGCCCGTAGCTTTCCGACCAGCCCTTGGTGACGGTGAGGATTTTCGGCGCCAGCTTGCGCCAGGCGTCTTCGGCCTCGTCGCCGTAGATGGACTGCACCCAAAGCGCCAGCGCGAGGCCCGAGATCGAGCTGCGCGGGTCCTGGATGACGATCTTCAGGTCGTCGGGCGCGTCGAGCAGCGCGTCGAAGCTCGCCGGCGGTTCGGGCAGACGGGTGGTGTCATAGACAAAGGCCGTCTCGCCGTAGTTGTATGGAAGGAAGGTGTCGTCGGTCCAGTCGATCGGCAGGGTCAGCGGCGAGAGGTCCACCCCATGTGGCGCGAAGAGGCCGCTCTCGCGCGCCTTCTTGGTGACGTCCGTGTTCAGGCCGAAGACGACGTCGGCCTCGGTCCGGTCGCCCTCGAGCAGGAGGCGGGGCAGCAGGTCGCCCGGCTGGAACTGCAGGTCGCAGCCGCAGCGTGCCTCGAACAGCTCCTCGATCTTCGGGCCGGGGCCCCATTCCGAGACGACGTAGTCGCCCGCGTAGACGGTCAGAACGTTCTCCTGCGCCAGCGCCGTGCTGGCAAAGAGACATCCCGCTGCAAAACTGATGGCCTTCATGGCATCCTCCAAATTTGCGGCGAGAGGGCAAGACGGGCCGATGGGCGCTGCGCCCGGGCCGTGACCTTCCCTCCGCCGGTGTTAACCGGGTCAGGTTCAACGGGTTCGCGGATCGCATCTCAGCCGGCGCTTGCGCGGCGCGGCACCCCGAGGTAGCGCAAGACCTAGCCGCGGCGGGGGCGTCTGGCAAGGTGATTTGCCTCTTGGCGCGCTGGCGCGGCAGGCGCGGCGGCAGAGCCCAGGCCGCGAGACAATTCCCTTGAGGCATGGGCCACTCTGGCCTAACAGACTGGCCTGAAAGGCAGGCCCGCGGCGCGGGCGTTCGCCGCTTTCACCCGGACGGCACGACACAGGAGACACGACCATGAGCCTCAACACCTTCGGCCATCTCTTCCGCGTGACCACATGGGGCGAGAGCCATGGTCCGGCGCTTGGCGCCACGGTCGATGGCTGCCCGCCGGGCGTGCCGATCGACGAGGCGGCGCTGCAGCACTGGCTCGACCTGCGCAAGCCGGGTCAGAACAAGTACACCACCCAGCGTCGCGAACCCGATGCGGTGAGGATCCTCTCGGGGGTTTTCGAGGGTCAGACCACCGGCACGCCGGTGCAGCTGATGATCGAGAACACCGACCAGCGTTCGAAGGACTATTCCGAGATCGCCGCGAAGTTCCGCCCGGGCCATGCCGACATCACCTATTTCCAGAAGTACGGGCTTCGCGACTATCGCGGCGGCGGCCGCTCCTCGGCGCGCGAGACGGCGGCGCGGGTGGCGGCGGGCGGCCTCGCGCGCGCGGCGCTGGCCGAGCTGGCACCGGGGCTGCAGATCACCGGCTACATGGTGCAGATGGGGCCGGAAGCCATCGACCGGGCGCGCTTCGACTGGGACGAGATCTCGCGCAACCCCTTCTGGTGCCCCGACGCGGAGGCGGCCGAGGGCTGGGCGGATTACCTCGACGGGCTGCGCAAGTCCGGTGACAGTGTCGGCGCAGTGATCGAGGTCACCGCGCGCGGAGTGCCGGCAGGGCTCGGGGCGCCGATCTACGGCAAGCTCGACACCGACCTCGCGTCGGCGATGATGTCGATCAACGCGGTGAAGGCCGTGGAGATCGGCGAGGGCATGGCGGCGGCGACGCTGACCGGCACCGAGAACGCCGACGAGATCACCATGGGGCCGGACGGGCCGGTCTACAGCTCGAACCACGCGGGCGGGATCCTCGGCGGGATCTCCACCGGGCAGGACGTGGTGGTGCGCTTCGCGGTGAAGCCGACATCCTCGATCCTGACCCCGCGCAAGACGCTGACCGTGACTGGCGAGGAAACCGAGATCGTCACCAAGGGCCGGCATGATCCATGTGTAGGCATCCGGGCGGTGCCGGTGGGCGAGGCGATGATGGCCTGCGTGATTCTGGATCACCTGCTGCTGCATCGCGGCCAGGTCGGCGCCAATCGCGGCCACATCGGCTGAGGCGCAGCGGTCGCTGGGCGGCGCACTGCTGTTCCGTGGCGCACTCGGACGTCCGAATGTCTGAATGGCGCGTTGGCCCTGCTGACCGGCGGTTCTTTTGCTCGGGGGCGCCTAGGCACCAGCGGCGTTGAAAGTCGCGCGCTCCGTCAGCCCTGCCGCAAAAACCGCCCTGTACTCGGCTGTGGAAGTCTCGAGAGCGGGAGGGGCGCCGGTGTTGGACGTCGGAGGCGGGGGCGTCTGCTCTTAGAACTCCTCCCAGCTGACATCGTCGCCCACGGCGGCGCGGGGTGCGGCGGCCGGTCTTGTCGATGCGGGTATTGATGGCGGTGCGGGTTCGAAGTCTTCGATGGGCACGGCGAGGGGCGTGACCTCGGAGGACTCCGGGACATCGGTGCCGGAGAAGCGGTTGAGCTGCGACAGCAACCGGTCCGCCTCGCTGTTGAGCTGGTCGCTGGCGGTGCTGGTTTCGCCGACCATGGCAGCGTTCTGCTGAGTGACCTTGTCGAGTTCGGCGACGCCGACGTTGATTTCCTGCAGGCCGGCGGCCTGCTCCTTGGCCGCGGTGGCGATTTCGGCCACGAGATCGGAGACCTCGCTGACGTTGCGCACGATGTCCGAAAGCGCGGTGCCGGTCTGTTCCACGAGCTGCCCGCCATCCTTGACCTGCTGCGAGCTGTTGGAGACAAGCGCCTTGATCTCGCGCGCGGATTCAGACGCGCGCTGCGCCAGGGAGCGGACTTCGGAGGCGACGACGGAAAAGCCCTTGCCCGACTCGCCGGCGCGCGCGGCCTCGACCCCGGCGTTGAGTGCCAGGAGATTGGTCTGGAAGGCGATGTCGTCGATGACGCCGATGATCTGAGTGATCTGGTCGGAGGAGGCGGCAATGGAGCCCATGGCCGAGAGCGCCTTTTCCATCACCGCGCCACCTTCCTCGGCCCGGCGGCGGCCTTCGCCGACGCGGCGGTCGGCGTCCTCGGCGCGGTCGGCGGCGGCCCGGACACTGGAGGAGAGCTGTTCGAGCGCCGCGGCGGATTCCTCGAGCGTGGCGGCCTGCACCTCGGAGCGGCGCGACATGTCGCGCGACATCGACGAGAGCTCCTTGGAGTTGCGCTGAACCGTGTCGGCGGAGGTGCGCAGCGAATTGACCAATGTGCTGATCCCGTCGGAGAGCGCGTTGAAATCCTCGCAGAGCTGCACGGCCCCCTGGTCGAGGCTGCGCCACTCCTCGGGGTCGAGGCGGTGGCCGGTCTCTCCGCGCGAGAGACTGCCCATCGCGGCGCCGAGGGACTGGAAAAGACCGAGGCGGCGGTCATTGGCCGCGCGTTCCTGCGCGGAGTTCTCGTCCGCCTGCAGCAGCCGACCGCGCAGCTCTTCCAGGTTGCGTGCGATCGAACCGGCCTCGTCTCCGCGGTTCTGCCCTTCGATCTCGGACGCGTAGTCGCCCTGCGCAATGCGTTGCACCGCGCCGGCAGCGGTCTGGAACGGGCTGGCGAGCAGCCTGCCGAAGATGAGGACGCAGACGAGCGAGAGCGCCACGGCCACCGCGTTTGCGCCGACCAGCATGAGCAGCCCGGTGTCGACAGCCTCGGTGGCCCGCTCCTCGGCCCGGCCGGCGGCAATGTGGAGTTCTTCGCGCATGGCGGTGATCTCCTTGCGTGCCTTGTCGATGGCGGGGAGGAGAACGGTGCTGATGTGATTGTCGCGCTCGAAGATGGTGAAGCCGGGGATCGTCAGGGTGTCGATCTGCGGCACGAGGCCCTTTGTCAGCGCGGCGACCGCCTGCAGGCGGGTCAGGAATTCCGGGCGCCGGGCCTCGGCCGAGGCGGGCTGCATGAAGGCTTCGGCATTTTCCTCCACCAATGTCTGGACCGCCAGGAGGTCGTTGCGCAGCTGGTCGAGCGGTTCGATGCCGCCATGTTCGTAGTGCAGGATCGCGAGGCCGGAATGGTCGATCTGTGCCTGGATGGTGTTCAGCACGGAGTTCTGGCGACGGAGATCATTGCCGAAGTCGAGGCTGCCCGACATGCGCATCTGGATGAAGCCCGATGCCAGGGCAAGGGACAGCGTCAGCAGCATGAAGACCGATCCGAGGATCAGCAATTGTACGCGGATGGAGAACCTGCTCATGACCCATTCCTGCTTGAGACGGGGCGCGGGGCGCGCCGGACATGTCTTGGCTAGCAGCGGGGGGTAAACAAACCCTTCGCGGGGCCGGAGATTGCTGCGAAATCGATGGGTTTCCCGGCGGTACCTTGCACGCAAAAGCGCCCCCGCAGTGGCTGCGGGGGCGCTTGGGAAACAGGAACGGCCCAGATGTCCGGGGCGACCCTGTTACATGTTGCCGCCGAGCAGCGCGGCGTTGCCGCCGGAGGCGGTGGTGTCGATGCAGACGTGGCGCTCGGCGCGGGCATGGCCCTTGTCCGGCGCGCCGGTGATCAGCGTCAGGATCGGCCCCTCGCGGCCGGCCAGCGCCCGACGGTAGGCCGCGGCCTCGGCGGCCTCACCCCACCAGAGCGCAGCGGAGATGCCCGCGAGCGTCGCCAGCAGTTCCGGTGCGATCCTGCCGTGGGCGGTGATCGCCACGCCGCCGAGCGCGCGGATCGCCTCGGCCTGTGCCTCGGCGGCCTCCTGCCCCGGGCCCATGCAGAGCACGGGCTCGCGCGCCAGCGTCATGTACTGGTTCGCCTCGCCGGTCGGGCCGGGCAGGTCGCGGCGCTCGGGCTGCGGCGCGCAACCGGCATTCGCCAGCGCCTGCTCGAGCCGGGCCGGGACCTCGTCGGTGCTCCAGGCGGTGCCTGCCCGCGGCGCTGGGTGGACGCGGAAGCGGTCGACGTAGAGCGGGCCGCCGGCCTTGGGGCCGGTGCCCGAGAGGCCCTCGCCGCCGAAGGGCTGGCTGCCGACGATGGCGCCGATCTGGTTGCGGTTCACGTAGATATTGCCGGCATGCACGCGCTCGGTGACGTGCTGCACGCGGTCGTCGATGCGGGTCTGCAGACCGAAGGTCAGCCCGTAGCCGCGGGCGTTGATCCGGTCGATCACCGCGTCGAGCTCGGTCGACTTGAAGGTCGCGACATGCAGGATCGGGCCGAAGATCTCGCGCTCCAGATCGTCGATGCCGCCGACCTTGATCAGCGCGGGGGCGACGAAATATCCCTCGCCGGGGATGGCGATCTCGTGCATCAGGCGGCCCTCACCGCGGGCCGTCTCGACATGGGCGAGGATGCCCGCCTTGGCTTCGGCGTCGATCACCGGGCCGAGGTCGGTCGAGAGGTGCCAGGGGGTGCCGGGCTTCAGCACGTCCATCGCGCCCTTCAGCATTTCGATGAAATGCGGGGCGATGTCTTCCTGCACGTAGAGGCAGCGCAGCGCCGAGCAGCGCTGGCCCGCCGACTGGAAGGCCGACTCGACGATGGCGCGCACGGCCTGTTCGGGCAGCGCGGTGCTGTCGACGATCATCGCGTTGAGACCGCCGGTCTCGGCGATGAAGGGCGTGCCCGGGGCGAGGTGCTTGGCGATCGACCTGTGAATGATCTGCGCGGTCTCGGTCGAGCCGGTGAAGGCGACTCCCTTGATCGCCGGGTTCGAGGTCAGCGCGGCACCCACGTCCCCGGCGCCGGGCAGCAGTTGCAGGGCCGACGCGGGCACACCGGCCTCATGCAGCAGCTCGACCGCGCGATGGGCGATCAGCGAGGTCTGTTCGGCGGGCTTGGCGAGCACGGCATTGCCGGCCGCCAGCGCGGCGGAGAGCTGGCCGGTGAAGATCGCCAGCGGGAAGTTCCACGGGCTGATGCAGGCGAAGACGCCCTGCGGTGCGGCGCCGTCCGCGCGGGCGGCGTAGTAGCGCAGGAAGTCGACCGCCTCGCGTAGCTCGGCGACGGCGTCGAGCTGTGTCTTGCCGGCCTCGCGGGCGAGCAGGGCGAAGAACTCGCCGAAGTGCGCCTCGTAGAGGTCCGCGGCCCTGTTCAGGATCGCGGCGCGCTCCTGGGGCGCGGCGGTCCAGGGCTGGGCAGCGGCAGCGGCGGCGGCCACGGTCTCGGCGCTGGCCCAGGTGATCTCGCCGGTCTTGGCGAGGGTCGCGGGGTTCAGCACATCCTCGGTCGCGCCCGTGGGGGCCTCGACGGCGAGCAGCGGACCGGCCTTCCAGACGGTGCTCTCGAAGGGCGCACGGGCGCTCTCGACGCGCTCGATGGTCGGGCGGTCGGTGAGGTCGAAGCCCTCGGAGTTGGCGCGCTCGGGCTGGAACAGCTCGGGGCCGCGGGCGAGGCTGCGGGTGTCTTCGGCCGAGAAGGGGTCGGCGGCGACGGTCTCGGGCGGCACGCTCTCGTCGACGATCTGGTTGACGAAGGAGCTGTTGGCGCCGTTCTCCAGCAGGCGGCGGACGAGATAGGCCAGCAGGTCGCGGTGCGCGCCGACCGGCGCGTAGATGCGGCAGCGGGTCTTTTCCTGGTCGTGCACGATCTCGTGCAGCCGCTCGCCCATGCCGTGCAGGCGCTGGAACTCGAAGCTGTCGCGGTCCTCGCCGGCCATCTCGAGGATCGCCGCAACCGTATGCGCGTTGTGCCCGGCGAACTGCGGGTAGATGCGGTCGGTCATGCCCAGTAGCTTGCGGGCGTTGGCGATGTAGGAAATGTCGGTGTTGTGCTTGGCGGTGAAGACCGGGAAATCCTCCAGCCCCATGACCTGCGCACGCTTGATCTCCATGTCCCAATAGGCGCCTTTCACCAGGCGCACCATCATCTTGCGGTCGAGCCGCTTGGCGGTGGCATAGAGCCAGTCGAGCGTCTGGCTGGCGCGCTTGCCATAGGCCTGCACCACCACGCCGAAGCCGTCCCAGCCGGCCAGCGTGGGTGCCGCGAGCGCCGCCTCGATCACGTCGAGCGAGATCGCGAGGCGGTCGGCCTCCTCGGCGTCGATGTTGAGGCCGATCTTCGACTTGGCCGCCATTTCGCACAGCTCGACGAGACGCGGAACGAGCACGCGCATGACGTCGTCATGCTGGCCTTCCTCGTAGCGCGCGTAGAGCGCCGAAAGCTTTACCGAGATGCCGGGGTTGTCGCGCAGGTCGTCCTTCTTGGCGGCCGTGCCGATCGCCTTGATCGCATCGGCATAGGCCTTGAAGTAACGCAGGGCGTCGGGCTCGGTGCGGGCGGCCTCGCCGAGCATGTCGTAGCTGTAGGTGTAGCCCTTGGCCTCCATCTGCGCGCCGCGCTTCATGGCGCTCTGGATGGTCTCGCCCAGCACGAACTGCGCGCCCATCTCCTTCATCGCCCGGCCCACGGCCTTGCGGATCACCGGCTCGCCGAGCCGGCGTACGGCCGAGCGCAGGTGGCCGACGGGACCGGGGCGCTGGTTCGGGTCGAGCACCTTGCCGGTGAGCAGCAGCGCCCAGGTCGAGGCGTTGACCAGTGGCGAGGTCGAACGGCCCATGTGCTTGCCCCAGTCCGATGGGGCGATCTTGTCCTCGATCAGCGCGTCGATGGTCTCGGCATCGGGCACGCGCAGCAGCGCTTCGGCGAGGCACATCAGGGCGATGCCCTCGTCGGTCGAGAGGCCGTATTCGGCGAGGAAGACCTCCATCAGCCCCGGCTTGGCGCTGGAGCGGATGGCGCGGACCAGATCGGCGCCCCTGGCGTTGATCCTGGCGCGGTCGCCTTCGCTCAGCGCGGCGAGATCGCGCAGGCGGGCGATAGTCAGGGCTTCATCGGCGTAGGTTGCGGCATCCATTTCGGCGCGCAGGTCGGACAGGGTGTCATAGGGCATGGTGATCTCCGGACGTTTGCCCTATGATATCGCAGGGCTGGAAGTCGATTTTCCCGAAGATGATATTTTTGAAAGGCAGGTTATCCGAAGATGATGGAAGTCACGATGCAAAACGTCACGGACGAGTTTGACCGCTTCGATCGCGCGATTCTGACCACGCTGGCAGAAGAGGGACGGCTGTCGATCACCGAGTTGGCCAAGCGCATCGGCCTGTCGAAGAGCCCCACCCAGGCCCGGCTGCGGCGGCTCGAGGATCTTGGCGTGATCCGCGGGTACAGGGCCATTCTCGACCCGATTCAACTCGGGCTCGATCATGTCGCTTTCGTCGAGGTGCGCATGTCCGACACGCGCGAAAGCTCGCTGGAAGCCTTCAACAAGGCGGTCATGGCGATCCCCGAGATCGAGCAAGTGCATTTGATTGCCGGGAATTTCGACTATCTTCTGAAGGTGAGGACCTCGGACATGCGCAGTTACCGGCGGGTTCTGGCCGAAAAGCTCTCGACGCTGCCCCATGTCTCGACCACGTCGACCTACGTCGCCATGCAAGCCGTCAAGGAGGACGGGCTGGCCGAGATCGCCGACTGACGCAATCCGCGCCGCCCCGATCCTCGGCGTGCCGGGAAGACAAGGAGTGTTGGCATGGTGACCCGTTGGATAATCGCGGCGCTCGTGGTGGCGTCCGGCCCGGCGTCCGCACAGGCGGCGGACGACTTTCCCGTGCATGTCGGACTTGACTGCGGCGGCGCGGCGCTGGCGCTGACGCTGCAGGGTGAGAGCGGGCGGCTCTATTACAGTGGCGCCGAGATGCCCATGGCCCGGGCGCGCAGTGGCTCGGGCGTCAAGTTCGACTCCATCGACGATCCGGAGACCTACGTCTGGACCAAGGGCGACGAGGCCATGGTGCGGATCGCCGGGCAGGACCTCGAGGGGTGCCGCGTCTCCCGCGTGTCGCGGGTCACCGAGGGCGCGTGGCAATTGCAGTTGCCTGATGGCACAGAGCCGGAAGACGGTACCACCGAGCTGGCCTTCGGGCCGGAAGGGCGCCTCTCCGGCGCGACCGGCTGTGGCGGGCTCACCGGTCGCTGGACGGCAGGCGAGGGCGGTGCGCTGAGTCTCGAGGTCGCGGCCGAAGGCGGCGAGAGCTGTGCCCCCGAAGACGCCGACCGGCAGAGCGCGCTCCTTGCCGCGCTGCGCGCGGTGACCGGCGTCGGCTTTTCGCCGGAGGGCGCACTGGAGTTGCGCGCCGGAGATGAAACACGCCTCGTGGCAACGCACTGACGGCAGGCTCTGGTCAAGCCCGCGTGGATGCGGCACATAGAGCGCGGGCCCGCGTGGTGGAATGGTAGACACAGGGGACTTAAAATCCCTAGCCAGGAATGGCGTGCCGGTTCGAGTCCGGCCGCGGGTACCACAAATCTCAACAAGCCATTGCTTTACATGGGCTTTCGTTGGCTGTTGGCCGCCGGGCATTGTATTTCGAAGTGCCCGGGGTTCGCTTCGCAGGCAGCTGATTCAGAAGATGCGCAGAAGCTGACAGACGGTGCTCAGATCTCGCTCGAGACTCTCCTGCCGGCCAAGGCACGGGCCAAAATTCTGGTGTCGCCTGAACGCAGGGGCTTTTCGCTTTGGTCGGACCAAGCTCAACGCAAAAAGACTCCTTGTTTAATGTTGTTGCTATATGGCGTCATCATGCAGAGATTTTCCATTTACGCGCGAATTGGTCTGGAGCGCCTTTGCATGTTCGTGATGCAATGGATTTTGCGCGTGGCCAGCTAGACTCCGCGCTCTCCCGTGGAAGCCGGAAATTCACCGCAAAACCATATTCAATTTCGAGTTTCGGACGATCTTTTTGTGACCCATGCCCGTGAAAAATTCCACATTGCCCCGCTCCGACAGAGTACGAGACTTCTAGTGCTCATCTCCTTCGCCGTGTTGATCATAATCACCACGGTAAGATTTGCGGCGCCTGACCTGTTAGGCGTCAAGTTGCCGTTCCTCGATTTTCATGTCTTCCACCTGGTGGGTGAATACGTCTGGCAAGGAAATGTGGCCGACGCCTACGACTACAAAGTATTTCGGGCGGAACAATCGCGGCTCGCGGGAGCCGACAATTTCATGCCCTGGGCTTATCCTGCTCAGTTTAATCTGTTTATTGCACCGCTCGCCTTGCTGGACGTTTGGATGTCGTACCTAATTTTTACGAGCGCAACGCTTTGGGGATATCTGTATATCCTGCGCAAACTGGATGCCGACAATTTCTCTTCGGCGCTGGTGTTTTCCTTTCCAGCGATAGTCATCACCATACTTTGCGGACAGAACGGCTTTCTGACTGCCTCGCTGATTGGCGCCTTCTGCCTGCTCGCGCTGAAGAACCGCCGCTCTTCCGGAGTGCCGCTGGGCCTCATGGCGTTCAAGCCGCATCTTGCTGTTGGGCTCGCAATTGCCGCGCTGCTGCGGCGGAACGTGGCCGTTCTTGGCATTGCGGCGGCCATGACGGTTTTTGCGGTTGCGGCCGCAAGCTTCGCCTTTGGTGCAGACATTTGGAACGCGGTCCGCGAGAGCGCACAGGCGTCCAGTTCATTTCTCCGCAAAGGGTATTTTCAACTACACCGGATAACCTCTGCCTATGCATTTCTGCGAAGCCTCGGACTGGAGGCGCAACTCGCCCTAGGCGGTCAACTGGTCGTTGCGCTGGTCGCGCTCGGCGGCGTTGTCTGGGCGCATCTGCAGGGCTGGCAGACCCGGCGCGTCCTTGGCGTTGCAGTCCTCGCGACGTTTGCGGTCAGCCCCTACAACTATGACTACGATCTTTCCGGCCTCGCAGTGGCCCTGACACTGCTCATGCCAGATGTCGCACGCTATGCAAACGCGGCTGAAAGAGCCGCGCTTGGCCTGGGATGCTGGCTGGCGACCGGATGGGGGCTGATGAATAGCCTTCTGGAGGGAACGCTCAAGGAGGTCGACATCCTGTCGGAAGAGGCGTCCATTGTCTCGCTCGGCGCTGTCTTCTACCTGATGGCCGCCATTGTGCTTTTTTTGCTTGCCGCGCGTGCAGAGCAGCGGACGTCCATGGTGCCGACCGTCGCCTCGTGACCCGCGCGCCGCGCGGTGTCCCGGTGCCGTCCTGCGGTGTTTTCCCGGTGCCTAGCATGCGGTTGGCGAACGGGGAGGACGCGTCTTTTGCCGACAGTCAGGGATATCCGAGCCCACGTGCCTCTGCCTATCCTCTGCCCCCTCTGCATCGCGACACGCCCTTGCGAGGCGGAGCTCTGCGGTCCCGGTTGCAGCTCATGCGGTCTGTCTCTCCGGGCTCGGCAACCATAAGGCCTTGTGAGAAAAAGCTAACCGGGTTCGGAAGAATCTGCCTATCGTGAGCGGATTGGTTAGAGCAGATGGAGTTGACGGTGGAAGCACAGGCGATCCACCCGTTGGCCCCGGACCACATTCCAGGATACGTGGCCGGAGCCGACGGCAGTGATGTATTGTTCACGGCGATGACGATCTTCGGGATCGTCCTCATTATCGGTCTTGGCGTCCTTTACCTGACGCTGCACTCGATCCCGGAGCGCATGGCCCACAAGTCGAGCCACCCGCAGCTGCAGATCGTCGGCATCCTCGCGCTGCTGGCGCTGTTCACCCACAACAACCTCTTCTGGGTCGCGGCGGTGCTGGTCGCGGGCTTCCAGTTCCCCGACATGCTCTCGCCGCTGCAGTCCATCGCGCGCTCGCTTGCGAGCCTCGCAGGACGCCCGGTCGAGGCGGAGATCCCCGATCCCGATGCGCCGCCGCCCGCCTTTCACCACCGCGACGGGGAGGCCTGAGCATGCTCGAAGCCATTCTCTGTTCGCTGGTCACGCTGGTGCCCGACTACCTCTATCGCCGCTATGCGCAGGGCAAGCGGTTCGGACAGGAGCTGACGCTGTTCTCGGTGTGGTACGAGCTGCGCTGGGGGCTGACGCTCTGGATCTTCCTGACCGTCTCGCTGATCACCGTGCTGTTCTACTACCACCCGGCCAGCCTCTCGGTGTCCTCCTATTTCCGCACGGTGACGATCCTGCCGCAGGTGAGCGGCCGGGTTGCCGAGATCTACGTGGACAACAACCAGAGGGTCGCCGCGGGGGATCCGCTGGTGCGACTCGACGGGCTGTCGCAGCAGGCGCAGGTGGATGCGGCGCTGGCGCTGATGGCCGAGACCGAGGCAGCGGCCAAGCTGGCGCAGACCGACCTGGCGACGGCGGATGCCGGGATCGCGCAGGCGCGGGCCGGGCTGGTACAGGCACAGGAAGAGCTACAGCGCAACGAGCGGTTGCGCGACGAAGGGTCGAGTGCGGTCCGGCTGGTCGACATCGAGCGTTTCGAGAACATCGTCGACCAGCGCGAGGCGCAGCTGCGCGCCGCCGAACTGCAGAAGGAAAGCGCGCAGCAGCAGATCGACGAGGTGCTGCCTGCCAAGCTCGAAAGCGCCCGCGCGCAGCTGGCATTGGCGCGCGCCGAGATGGACAAGACGCTGATCTCGGCCGGAGTCGACGGGCGCATCGAACAGCTGGCGCTGCAGGTCGGCGACTTCATCAGCCCGCTGGCCCGGCCCGCGGGCATCTTCGTGCCCACCGGGGCGGGGGCCGAGAAGTTCCAGGCGGCTTTCAACCAGATCGCTGCGCAGGTGATCCACCCCGGCATGGTCGGCGAAATGGGCTGCATGAGCAAGCCGCTCGACATCATCCCAATGGTCGTCACCGAGGTGCAGGACGTGATCCCCTCGGGCCAGCTGCGCCCCTCGGATCGGCTGGTCGATCCGCAGGACGATGTGCGTCCGGGCAGTGTTCTGGTCTACCTCGAGCCGCTCTACACGGACCAGCCGACCAACGTGCCGCCGGGCAGCAGCTGCACCGTCATGCTCTACACCGACAACCATCACCGGCTCGAGCACGAAGAGATGGGCACCGGCAAGCGCATCTTCCTGCACGTGGTCGATACGATCGGCGTGGTGCATGCGGCGGGGCTGCGGCTGCGCATGCTGTTCCTGCCGGTGCAGACGCTGGTCTTCTCGGGCGGTCACTGACGCGGGGCAGGGCGGTCGTTCAGGCCGTCTGCGGCAGGCCTTCCACGTGCGCCATCACATCGGCCAGGGGCAGGACGTCGGCGTAGCGACGGCCCATGTCGCCGAGGTTGGCGGCGTGGGTCTGCGCATCGTGGTCGCCGACGCACTCTTCGGGGATAATCACCCGGAAGCCATGCGAGAAGGCGTCGATCACCGAGGCGCGGATGCAGCCCGAGGTGGCGCAGCCGGTAACGATCACCGTGTCCACGCCCTCCTGGGTGAAGAAGCTCGACACGCCGGTCTGGAAGAAGATCGAGGGCGCGCGCTTGATCACCTGCGTGTCGTAGTTCGGGTCGAGGATGCGCGGGTCGAAATCGCAGCCCGGGGTACCGAGGATCCAGTTCTCCACATCGGCGATCTTCCAGCGCAGGGCGTCGCGGGTCGAACTGTATCCGGTGACACAACTCGCCACGGGCAGGCCCGCAGCGCGGGCCGGGGCAAGCAGCCGGGCGGTGGCCTCCACCGCCGCGTCGATGCGGGGGCCGCCACCGATGGGGAAGCTCGGGTCGGTCAGGCTGCGCTGGAAGTCGACCACCACGACGCCGCAGCGCGCGCCAAAGCCGATCTGCCCGGTGCCGAACCCGAGCGCCGAATACCGGCTGAGCATATCCATAAGAGGTCTCCCGCAAAAGTCCGGACAATGTGGGGTCACCCTGCACGCGACTGTCAAGCCACAGCCGGGCCTTGGTCCGAGAGCGGGAAGCGAGAGTTGGCCTCTGCCCAATGTGCGGGCACTGGGGCAAAGATCGCTTGAGCCATGCGTTGAGCGCGCGGCTTTCGATGTTAGCTATGCGAACTATGCATATCCGTTCTGCGAGTGGCATCTCCATCTGGTCGCCGGGCGCGAGACTTGCATAGATGGCCGGAAGGACCGTCGCGGCGCGGGCAGAGGACCGCCGCACGGCACAGGAGGACCTCAGCATGAACACCCACGCCCGTATCGCCTTTCCCGATCTGCAGTCGAAGACCATGAGTGCCGAGGATGCCGCTGCGCTGATCCATGACGGCATGACCATCGGCATGAGCGGATTCACCGGCTCGGGCTATCCAAAGTCAGTGCCGGTCGCGCTGGCGGCGCAGATCGAGGCAGCGCATGCGGCGGGCGACCCGTTCCGCGTGAAGGTCTTCACCGGCGCGTCCACCGGGCCCGAGCTCGACGGCGCGCTGGCAAAGGCGAACGGCATCGAGTTCCGGCTGCCCTATAACTCCGACCCCATTGCCCGAGAGCAGATCAACTCGGGCGAAATGAACTACGTCGACATGCACCTGAGCCAGGTCGCGCCGGTGGTCTGGGAGGGCTTCCTCGGCAAGCTCGACATGGCGGTGGTCGAGATCTCCGGCATCACGCCGGACGGCGATCTCATCCCCTCGACCTCGATCGGCAACAACAAGACCTGGCTGGATCAGGCCGAGAAGGTGATCCTCGAGGTCAACCACTGGCAGAGCGACGCGCTCGACGGCATGCACGACATCTACTACGGCACCGCGCTGCCGCCGAACCGGGTGCCGATCCCGCTGGTCCATCCTGACGACCGCATCGGGCAGAAGCACTTCCGCATCGATCCGTCGAAGGTGGTCGCGGTGATCGAGACCGAGGCGCCGGACCGCAACCTGCCCTTTGCCGAGCCTGACGCGGTGGCAAAGGCCATCGCCGGGCACCTACTGGAGTTTCTTGGCCACGAGGTCGCGCGCGGGCGCCTGCCGGCCAACCTGCTGCCGCTGCAGTCGGGGGTCGGCAATGTCACCAACGCGGTGCTCTCGGGGCTGATGGAGTCGCCCTACCACGACATGACCGCCTTCACCGAGGTGGTGCAGGACGGCATGCTCGACCTATTGGATGCGGGCAAGCTGCGCATGGCCTCGGCGACGGCTTTCTCGCTCAGCCCCGAGGCGGCGGAGCGGTTCAACCGCGATGCTCTGCGCTACCGGGACAAGCTGATCCTCCGCCCGCAGGAGATCTCGAACCATCCCGAACTGGTGCGCCGGCTCGGTTGCATTGCGATGAACGGGCTGATCGAGGCGGACATCTACGGCAACGTCAACTCGACCCACGTCATGGGCTCGCGCATCCAGAACGGCATCGGCGGCTCGGGCGATTTCGCGCGCAACGCCTATCTGTCGATCTTCATGACCCCCTCGACCGCAAAGGGCGGCAAGATCTCGGCCATCGTGCCGCAGGTGGCGCACGTGGATCACATCTCGCAGGACGTGCAGGTGATCGTCACCGAGCACGGGCTCGCGGACCTGCGCGGGCTGGCACCGCGCCAGCGGGCCGGGGTCATCATCGACCGCTGCGCCCATCCCGACTACAAGCCGATGTTGCGCGACTACTATGCGCGGGCGCTGCAGGGCTCCTTTGGCAAGCATGCTCCGACGTTGCTGAACGAGTCGCTGAGTTGGCATCAGCGCTTCGTCGAGACCGGCTCGATGAGGTAGGGCGGGGGGTCCTTCTGTGCAGCGATAGCCGGGATAGTGTCTGCCCGTGGGGTGGCGCTGCAACGGTTTAGGGTTGCGCTTTATCCCGGCCAAATTCGCCGGATGATTGAGCCTCGTGCAAAGGTCCCAAAGCGCCAGCCCGCCGGGACGGGCAGGCGCTGGCCCGGCGGCTTCGCCTTGGGTCCGGGCCATGGGCGGTCGATCACAAGAAAAAAGCCCGGCCAATGGCCGGGCTTTCGGGTCTCTGAAAGGGCAGGGGCCTCAGATATTCTCGGCCTGCGGCATGCCGAGAATGTGGAAGCCGCCGTCCACGTGCAGGATCTCGCCCGTGGTGCAGGCGCCCGCGTCGGAGACCAGATAGACGGCGGTGCCGCCCACGGCCTCGAGCGTCGCGTTGGAACGCAGCGGGGTGTTCTGCTCGGTGAACTTGTAGGTCTTGCGCGCGCCGCCGATGGCTGCGCCGGCCAGGGTCTTCATCGGGCCGGGCGAGATGGCGTTGACGCGGATGCCCTCCGGGCCGAGGTCGTTCGCCAGGTAGCGGGTCGCCGATTCCAGCGCCGCTTTGGCCACGCCCATGACGTTGTAGTTCGGCACCACCTTGATCGAGCCGTCATAGGTCAGCGTCAGCAGCGTGCCGCCGTTCTCGACCATCAGCGGATGCGCGCGGCGCGCCACCTCGATGAACGAGTAGCACGAGATGTCCATCGAGTTCTTGAAGTTCGTGCGGCTGGTGTTGAGGAACCGGCCGGTCAGCTCGGACTTGTCCGAGAAGGCGATGGCATGCACGACGAAGTCGATGGTCGGCCAGCGCGCGCCGAGCTGTTCGAAGGCGGCGTCGAGCGAGGCGTCGTCGGTGACGTCGACGTCGACCATGAAGTCCGACCCGACGCTCTGGGCCAGCGGCTCGAGCCGCTTGCCGAAAGCCTCGCCCTGGTAGGTGAAGGCAAGCTCCGCCCCCGCCTCGTGCAGCGCCTTGGCGATGCCCCACGCGATGGAGCGGTCGTTCGCCACCCCCATGATCAGCCCGCGCTTGCCCTTGAGAAGCTCGCCCATGTCCGTCTCTCGCTTGTTATTCTTGGTATTTGCTCAGCAGCATCGACCCGTTGGTGCCGCCGAAGCCGAAGGAGTTGGTCATCACCGTATCGAGGCCCGCGTTCTCGACGAGGCTGGTGGCAATCTCTTCGGGTTTCAGCGCAGGGTCCAGCGTCTCGACGTTGATCGACGGCGCGATGAAGTCGTTCTGCAGCATCAGCAGGCAGTAGATCGCCTCCTGCGCGCCGGTGGCGCCCTGGCTGTGGCCGGTCATCGACTTGGTCGAGGACACCGGCGGCGTGCTGCCGTCGCCGAAGACGCGGCGGACCGCCTCGATCTCGCCGACGTCGCCGACCGGGGTCGAGGTGCCATGTGCGTTGATGTAGCCGACCTTGCGGTGCTCGGGCAGGCTCTGCAGCGCCAGGCGCATGGCGCGCTCGCCGCCCTCGCCCGAGGGGGCGACCATGTCATGCCCGTCGGAGGTGGCGGCATAGCCGGTCACTTCCGCGTAAATCTTGGCGCCGCGGGCCTTGGCGTGCTCCAGCTCTTCCAGCACGACGATGCCGCCGCCGGCCGAGATGACGAAGCCGTCGCGGCCCGCGTCGAAGGCGCGCGAGGCCTTCTCGGGGGTGTCGTTGTACTTCGAACTCATCGCGCCCATGGCGTCGAAGAGGCACGACAGGGTCCAGTCGAGCTCTTCCCCGCCGCCCGCGAACATCACGTCCTGCTTGCCCATCATGATCTGCTCGGCGGCGTTGCCGATGCAGTGCAGCGAGGTCGAGCAGGCCGAGGTGATCGAGTAGTTGATGCCCTTGATCTTGAAGGCGGTCGACAGGTTCGCCGAGATCGTCGAGCACATTGCCTTCGGCACCGCGAAGGGACCGACGCGCTTGGTGGCGCCGGTGCTCAGCACGGTCTGATGCGCGGTCAGCAGCGCCGAGGTCGACGGGCCGCCCGAACCGGCGACGAGGCCGGTGCGCGGGTTGACCACGTCCGATTCCTCGAGGCCCGCGTCGGCGATCGCCTGTTGCATCGCGATATGGGCATAGGCCGCACCGGGGCCCATGAAGCGCAGGGTGCGCTTGTCCACGTGCTCGGACACGTCCAGATCGATGGCGCCCGCGATCTGGCTGCGGAAGCCGTGTTCCTTCATCTGCTCGTTGGCGCTGATGCCCGAGCGGCCCGCCTTCAGCGAGGCGAGAACTTCTTCGGCGTTGGTGCCGATGGACGAAACGATGCCCAGTCCCGTGACGACGACTCGACGCATGGGAAACCTCCCTCTCAGCTCTCGGAAAGAGCGACTTTCATGTCTTTGACCTGGTAGATGACTTCGCCATCCGCCTCGACGATGCCGTCGGCGACGCCCATGGTCAGACGGCGGGTCTGCACGGCCTTGGTGAAATCGACCTTGTAGGTCAGCATCTTGCGGTCCGGGCGCACCATGCCGGTCAGCTTCACCTCGCCCACGCCGAGCGCGTAGCCGCGGCCCAGCCAGCCGCGCCAGCCGAGGTTGAAGCCGGTCAGCTGCCACAGGCCGTCAAGGCCGAGGCAGCCGGGCATGATCGGGTTGCCCGGGAAGTGGCAGTCGAAGAACCAAAGGTCGGGCGTGATGTCGAACTCGGCGACCACGTGCCCCTTGCCGTGCAGGCCTCCATCACCGGAAATGTCGGTGATGCGATCCATCATCAGCATGGGCGGAGCCGGAAGCTGCGCATTGCCCGGCCCGAACAGCTCGCCGCGCGCGCATTTCAGAAGATCTTCCTTGCCGAAGCTGGTGGGATAGTCGGCCATGCAGGCGCGCCCCTTTGTCCGTTGTTTCAGGTTGCGCCCCCTCTATCACCGCGAAACCGCGCCATGCAAGCCTGTGCATCGTCGCGTCATCCGGAGGCGCGCCGCGTGCCATCTTCCGATTTCCGTTTGAAAAGGGGGGCTGTGCACCATTATATACATCCCGTAGAGCTAGGACATTGGACCGCGCGATGACGACCGACCCCATTCAGAGAGGCAGCACCTGGTTGAACCAGGCCGGGCTTCGGCCCACGCGGCAGCGCGTGGCCCTGGCGGCACTGCTCGTGGGAGACGGCAAGCATCGCCATTTCACCGCCGAAAGCCTCTTTGCCGCGGCGCAGGACAACGGCGAGAGCGTGTCTCTGGCCACCGTCTACAACACGCTGCGCGCCTTCTGCGACGTCGGGCTGATCCAGGAGGTCACGGTCGACGGCAGCCGCAGCTACTTCGACACCAACACCCACGACCACCCGCATTTCTTCTGGGAGGACGAGGGGCATCTGACCGATGCGCCGTCGGACGAGCTGGTGATCTCGAAGCTGCCGAGCGCACCCGACGGGGCCGAGATCGCCTCGGTCGATGTGGTGATCCGCCTGCGCAAGAAGTAAGCGCGGCGCATCTGACCGCGTGGCAAGGGGCGCTGCTGCCAGCCGCCATCGCGGCTTGCACTGATCGTGCATCGATGGCGGTCCTGCGGCAACTCACCCGGGCGCATTTGCATAGAGAAGAAGCTGACCGGCGGTCTCCGTCTGGGAACCCGGCGCGCGGCGGGGGCGTTTTTCGGGAAACCGGAATAGGAGGCCCCCCATGAGCTGTAAGCTGACACTGCAATCCATCGAACCCGTAACCCATGACGTGCACCATCTGGTGTTCGACCGGCCCGAAGGGCTGGATTTCGTGCCCGGGCAGGAGATCGACATGGCGCTGGACCGTGACGGCTGGCGCGAGGAGCGCCGCCCCTTCACCTTCACCTCGCTGCCGGGGCAGGACCGGCTGGAATTCGTCATCAAGTCCTACCCCGAGAGCGCCGACGGGCACGACGGGGTGACCGAGCGCATCGGCCGGATGCAGCCGGGGGACACCGTGCTTGTCGAAGAGCCCTGGGGCGCGATCGAGGACAAGGGCGACGGCGTCTTCATCGCCGGCGGCGCGGGGGTCACGCCCTTCATCGCGATCCTGCGCAAGAAGCTGGAGGAGGCTGGCACGCTCGAGGGCAACACGCTGGTGTTCTCGAACAAGACCGAGGCCGACATCATCCTGCGCGAGACATTCGAGGGCATGCCCGGCCTGAAGACCGTGTTCCTGGTCACCGACGAGAAGACGAGCCCACTGCACCGCACGCAGATTGACGGCGAGCTTCTGGCGCAGGTCGTCACGCCCGGACGGGACGTCTGCTATGTCTGCGGGCCGGATGCGATGCTCGACGACATGGCCGAGGCGCTGCGGGGCATCGGCGTGGGCGAGGACCGCATCGTCACCGAGGAGTTCGACTGACCTGGTTTGACTTGGGGCTCAGAACCGCCGGCCCGGCGGACCTGGGGCTCAGAACCACTGCCCCGGCTCCATGAGCCCCAGGTCCAGCAGCTGCCGCGAGTGCCATTCGAAGCGCGCCGAGTTGTGCCAGCGAAAGCTTGAGATCCCGTCGCTCGAGCCGGGGTTGCGCTTCAGCGCCTTGGCGGTGCGGAAGGACGCGATGGCGGCGGTCAGGTTGTGATGCCAAGGGCAGGCATAGGTGTTGTATTCCTCGATGTTGAAGGTGTGATCGTCGCGCAGCACCAGCCCTTTTCCGGCCCGGAAGAGGGCGATGCGGTCGATCTTGCGGCGCCCCTTCGGCACGTGCTCGTCAAAGCGCCAGCGCAAGCCGCCGAAGAAATCCAGTTGCCGCTCCTTGGGATGGCCGTGGCGCGCCGGGTCGGGGCGGGCCAGCGCGTAGTATCCCGACCGGTCCAGCCAGGCGTCGTCCAGCGAGACGGCGTTCGGCGCGGTGCCGAGATCCCCCGCATAGAGATCGATCACATAGGTCAGCATGGCGTCGCGCCGTTCCTCGGCGTGGAAGGTCAGCATCTCGCCGATGCTGCGGGTCTCGCAGAACGGGTAGAAGAGGAACTCGGCGTTGTAGCAGTAGTACATCCAGCGCCCCGGCGCGGCTGCCGCCAGGCGCGAGACGGCGCGCGGCACGGCGCCCTCGGTGTGCGGATCGAAGTCGATGCGATGGGCGCGTTCCGCCACGTCGGGGGAGAGCGCCAGGTGGCGCGGCATGAACATCAGCACCGGGGAGAAGCCGAGCTGCATGTGGTGGCGCGCGGTGGTGTCGACCTCGGCTTGGTCCTCGCAGAAGATCATCGCCAGCGGCCGTTCGCCGGGCGTCCTGCCCAGCCCCGCCGCCTGCCGTTTCAGGAACTCGTCCAACCCGCTATACTGCATCCGCTCTTCGCCCGGCGTTTTGACCGGACAGTCGGGGAAAAGCGATTGCATTGCAAGCGGGGGTGGTTTTGCGCTATGCGCACGCCCTGAACCGCCGAACCGGAGTCCTCTCATGTCGCAGTCGAAGACCGAGCCGAAGAAGCTCTTCATCAAGACCTACGGGTGCCAGATGAACGTCTATGACAGCGAACGCATGGTCGAGGCGCTCGGCGGTCAGGGCTATGTCGAGACGCAGAGCCCCGACGACGCCGACATGATCCTTCTGAACACCTGCCACATCCGTGAGAAGGCCGCCGAGAAGGTCTATTCCGAGCTGGGCCGCTACAAGGGGCTGAAGGCCGAGAAGCCGGACCTGAAGATCGGCGTTGCCGGCTGCGTGGCACAGGCCGAGGGCGAGGAGATCATCCGCCGCCAGCCGATGGTCGATCTCGTCGTCGGCCCGCAGAGCTATCACCGCCTGCCCGAGATGGAGGCGAAGGCCGGAGCCGGGGTAAAGGCGCTCGACACCGATTTCCCCGAGGAAGACAAGTTCGAGAAGCTGAAATCGCGCCCCAAGGCCAAGCGGGGCCCGACCGCCTTCCTGACCGTGCAGGAAGGCTGCGACAAGTTCTGCGCCTTCTGCGTGGTGCCCTACACCCGCGGCGCCGAGGTCTCGCGCCCGGCCGGGCGGGTGCTTTCCGAGGCGCGCGACCTGGTCGAGCGCGGCGTGCGCGAGATCACCCTGCTGGGCCAGAACGTCAACGCCTACCATGGCCATGAGAAGGGTCTCGCCGGGATCATCCGCGACCTGGCGAAGATCGACGGGCTGGAGCGCATCCGATTCACCACCTCGCATCCCAACGACATGGACGATGATCTCATCGCCGCCCATGCCGAGGTCGAGAAGCTGATGCCCTACCTGCATCTGCCGGTGCAGGCGGGCTCGGACAAGATCCTCAAGCGGATGAACCGCCAGCACACCGCCGAGAGCTACCTGAAGCTCATCGAGCGGCTGCGTGCCGCGCGCCCCGACCTGCACCTGTCGGGCGATTTCATCGTCGGCTTCCCTGAAGAGACAGAGGCGGATTTCCAGGCGACGCTCGATCTCGTCGAGGCGGTGCAATACGGTTCGGCCTTTTCGTTCAAGTATTCCGAGCGCCCGGGCACCCCGGCAGCCGAGCGCCCGCAGGTCTCCGAGGCCGAGAAGGACGACCGCCTGCAGCGCCTGCAGGCGCTGCTGGGCCGCCAGCAGCGCGCGCTGCAGGACGCCATGGTCGGCCGCGAGGTCGGCGTGCTGTTCGAAAAGCCCGGCCGCCGTCCGGGGCAGATGGGCGGCAAGTCCGACTACCTGCACGCGGTGCACGTGATGGGCGAGGGGCTCTCGGTCGGTGATCTGCGCCGGGTGCGCATCGTCGAATCCGGGGCCAACTCGCTGAAGGGCGAGCTGGTCTGACCTCAAGGCCCCGCCGCATTTTTGCCACAGGCACCGGGAAAACGCCGGGGATTGATCCGGGGGTGGCGACAATCCGTGCCGCGCGGCACGGATGATCGCCTTTTAGACACAATATATGGTGGTTTCCCCTTCACAGAGTGGAAATTGCTGCTAGTCTCCCGTCGCGTAAGGGGTTTGGCCCGGTGCGGATCCTTCCGCGCCCGACGGCCAATGGTATCAACATCGAAAGGGACAGAGGCTGTGGCGACACGCTTTTCCAAGGCCCTCCGCGGCGTTCTGGGGGTGGCAGCCGTATCCGCGCTTGCCCTGACCGGCATCGCTGCCCCGGTGGCAGCCGCCGCCGACGGTCTGAACACACCGGTCATTTCCACGCAGAACACCCGTACGATCCGCGGGGAGCGTTACATCCCGGGGATTTCGCTCTCGCCCGACGGCTGCGAGATCTGGGTCATGGACGATGGCGCCGAAGGCTATGCCGTCTCGCGCGTCACCCGCGACGGCCGCCCGGTCTGCCACGAGATCAACGTCTGCGGCACGCTGAAGGCGGACCAGTACTTCGCCACCGACAGCTACAAGATCTACCCGCAGAGCCGCTACCGGCTCGACGAGTTCTTCCGCGACTCCAAGGTCTTCGGCTACATCATCGTGGGCCATACCGACTCGCGCGCCAGCCATGCCTACAATGACCGGCTGAGCCTCAACCGCGCCAACTCGGTGGCGTCGGTGGCCCATGCCAATGGCGCCCGGGTGATCGACGTGCGCGGCTACGGCGAGAACTACCCGGTGGCAACCAACAGCACCGTCGAGGGCATGGCAAAGAACCGCCGTGTCGAAATCCTGTGCGTGCGCTGAGGGGGGCCGGCCAGATGAAATTCGCGAAACTCGCACTCGTGCTCGCCGCAGCCTCCGGGCTCGCAGCCTGCGACATGCCGATCGGCGAAGACAAGAGCCAGGACGTCAACCTGATCGACCGCAATGACCTGTCGAAGATCCGCTGGGGTGTCTGGGTCGACCCGGATGGCTGCGACAACTGGATCGCCGACGACGGGGTCGAGGGCTACCTCGCCCGCCGCCTCGACAAGTACGGCAAGCCGGTCTGTTCCGGCGTTGCCCCGCCCACGGTGGCCACCGGCGACTTCAAGCAGGGCGCCACCTCGGTGATCGGGGACCCGCTCTGAGCGCCGCTCCCACAGACCAATGCCAACGGCCGCGCGGTGCCCACCGCGCGGCCGTTTTGCTTCTTTCCTCCCGCCAAGAGGACGAACCTGCTTGACCTCGGGCCCCGCCGCTTGGCACCATCAAGGTACACTCAAGCGCAGGAGACATGCGTGAACACAGGCATCCTGACCGAAGCCATCCTGGAATTTCCGGACAATCGCCTCCTCATCGATCTGTGCGGAGAATACGACCGCAACCTCACCGACATCGAAGCCCGAACCGGCGTGCAGATCCTGCGCCGCGGCAACCAGTTGGCGCTGCACGGCCCGGCCGAGGCGCAGGAGGCCGCGCGCGAGGTGCTCAACGCCCTCTACCAGCGGCTCGAGCAGGGCCGCTCGGTCGGCCGCGGTGACATCGACCGCGAGTTCCGACTCGCTCCCGAGGAGCAGGAGCCGGGCGACCAGCTCGAGATGTTCTCGGGCGGTAAGGTCGAGATCAAGACCCGCAAGAAGCTCATCGAACCGCGCACCGACGCCCAGAAGGCCTATGTCCGCGCGCTCTTCGAGAACGAGCTGGCCTTCGGGATCGGCCCGGCGGGCACCGGCAAGACCTATCTCGCCGTCGCCGTCGGCGTGAACCTCTTCATCACCGGCCAGGTCGACAAGATCATCCTCAGCCGTCCGGCGGTCGAGGCGGGCGAGAAGCTCGGCTACCTGCCCGGCGACATGAAGGACAAGGTCGATCCCTACATGCAGCCGCTCTACGACGCGCTGAACGACTTCCTGCCCGGCAAGCAGCTCGCGAAGATGATGGAGGAAAAGACCATCGAGATCGCGCCGCTGGCCTTCATGCGCGGCCGCACCCTGTCGAACGCCTTCGTGGTGCTCGACGAGGCGCAGAACGCCACCTCCATGCAGATGAAGATGTTCCTCACCCGCCTCGGCGAGGGCTCGCGCATGGTGATCACCGGCGACCGCAGCCAGGTCGACCTGCCGCGCGGCGTGCAGTCGGGCCTGCAGGACGCCGAGCGCCTGCTCAGCCACATCGACAAGATCAGCTTCAACTACTTCACCTCCGCCGATGTGGTGAGGCACCCCCTTGTGGCGAAGATCATCGACGCCTACGAGAAGGACGCGGAGCGCGGGGCCTGACGGCCCCCGCCCCTTCGTCTAGGCTCAAATATCCCGGGGGTCCGGGGGCAGCGCCCCCCGCTTGCACATATGGCTCAGCTCACCGACACGATCATCGAGGACGACCGTTGGGAGGAGGCCGGGCTTGAAGACCTCGCCGAAACCGCGGCGCGCGCCGCCCTGGGGCATCTCGGCCTTGGACCCGAGGGGTTCGAGATCGCCGTCCTCGCCTGCGACGATGCGCGCATCGCCGAGCTGAACGCCGAGTTCCGCGAAAAGCCGACCCCGACCAACGTGCTCTCCTGGCCCTCCGAAGAGCGCGGCGCCGAGGTCGAGGGCGAGTCCCCCGACCTGCCCGAGGGCGAGCATGGCCCCTTTGCCACCGAGCTCGGCGATCTCGCCATCGCCTATGAGACCTGCGCCCGCGAGGCGCAGGAGGCGGGCAAGACCATGGCCGATCACGTGACCCATCTGATCGTTCATGGAACCTTGCATCTTCTGGGCTATGATCACATTCGTGACGGCGATGCGACGCTCATGGAAAATATTGAGACGGAAATACTTGGCAAACTGGGTATCGCGGACCCATATTCATCTGACCTCTGAGAGACACAGGAACAAAAGGACCGATGGGAGACAACGACGACTCGTCTAATGCAGCGCACGGCGCGCAGGAAAACGAGCAACTGGACCGGCCTCAGGGCTTTTTCAAACGCATCTTCTCGGGCCGTGTGACCGGCAGCGAGGACGAGGCAGACCCGGGGCAGAGTCTCGTGGCCGCCTATGAGCGGCCCGTACATGGCATGATGAACCTCCGCCGCATGCGCGTGGAGGACGTGGCGATTCCCAAGGCGGAGATCGTCGCCGTGCCCGACACCCTTTCCATGGACGAGCTAGTGACGGTCTTCCGCGACAGCGGCATGACCCGCCTGCCGGTCTACGCCGGCACGCTCGACACGCCCGTCGGCATGGTGCACCTCAAGGACTTCGCGCTGCTGCACGGCTTCAACGGCCACGGCGAGGCGTTCGACATGAAGAAGATGCTGCGCCCGCTGCTCTTCGTGCCACCCTCGATGCCGATCGGCGTGCTGCTCACCAAGATGCAGACCGAACGTCGGCACATGGCGCTGGTGATCGACGAATACGGCGGCGTCGACGGGCTGGTGACCATCGAGGATCTGATCGAACAGGTCATCGGCGAGATCGAGGACGAGCACGACACCGAGGAAGGCCGCAACTTCTTCCGCGAGAAGTCGGGCAGCTGGCTGGCGCTGGCCAAGACCCCGCTCGAGGAATTCGAGGCGGCCACCGGCATCGCGCTCACCGATCCCGACGAGATCGACGAGGAGGAGATCGACACGCTTGGCGGTCTGGTCTTCATGCTCGCCGGTCACGTGCCCGCCCGCGGCGAGGTGATCCCGCACCCCGATGGCATCGACTTCGAGGTGGTGGACGCGGACCCGCGCCGGATCAAGCGGCTGCGGGTGCGCCCCTCGGCTCCGCTTTCCGAGGTGCCGATCGCAAGCCCCGCGCTGTTGCCGCCGGCAAAGCCCGAGGGCACCTCCCAGCTCAATGGCGGTGACGCCGGGGCCGGGCGTGGCTGACCCTGACGTGCGGCCCGATGCGGCACCGGGCGGAGGGCATCGCGAGATGATGGCGCTGTCCTCCGCCCCGCTTGCCGCGCGGGCCGCGCGGCTTCTGACCGGTCGCGCCCGCGTGCTGCCGGCACTTGCCTGCGGCGCGCTGATGGCGCTGGGGCAGGCGCCGTGGAACCTCTGGTACGTGGCGCTCGCCGGGCTGGTCCTTTCCATTGCGCTCTTCTCCCTGCAGCGCAGGTCCGGCGCCGCGCTGGCCGTGGGCTGGGGCGTGGGCACCGGCTATTTCGGCCTGGCGCTGAACTGGCTGACCGAACCGTTCCAGGTGGACGCCGCGGTCACCGCCTGGATGGCGCCCTTCGCGCTGTTTCTCATGGCGGCGGGGCTGGCGCTGTTCTGGGGGCTCGCCTTCTGGGGCGCCGCGCAGGCGCCGCGCTCGCGGCTCTTCGCGCTTGTGGTGTCCTGGTCGCTGGCCGAGCTGGCGCGCGGCTATCTCTTCACCGGCTTTCCCTGGGGGCTCGTCGGCTACCTCTGGGAGCCGACAGATGCGATCCAATGGGTCGCCTGGACCGGCTCCTTCGGGCTGACGCTCGTCACGCTCGCGCTGGCGGCTCTGCTGGCGCGCGGTCTGCGCGGCGCGTGGATGCCGGCGGCGCTGGGGCTGGTTCTGGCGGCGGTGCTGCTCTGGGGCGGGGCGCAGATGGTGCCGCCGCTGCAGAACCTGGGCGACCGTCCTGTGGTGCGCCTCATCCAGCCCAACGCGCCGCAGACCCAGAAATGGGACCGCGCCTATGTCCCCGTCTTTTTCGAGCGGCAGGTGGATTTCACCGCCGCTCCGGCGCAGGACGGCCTGCCGCGTCCGGACCTGATCGTCTGGCCGGAAACCGCCGTGCCGCGCCTGCTGGAGAACGCAGAGGCCGAGCTGCGGGTGATCACCGACGCCGCCCTGCCGGGCCGCGTCGTGCTGGGCATCCAGCGCAGCGAGGGCTACGACTACTTCAATTCCCTGGCGCTGGTGGCGCAGGGGCCGAAGGTCGAGGCGGTCTACGACAAGCACCATCTCGTGCCGTTCGGCGAGTACATGCCCTTCCGCGAGCTGTTCCGGCACATCAACGTCAGCGGCATCGCCGCACGGGCCGAGGGCGGCTATTCCGCTGGGCCGGGCGCGGAGCTGATCGACCTGGGCGGGCAGATGGGCATGGCGCTACCGCTGATCTGCTACGAGGCCGTCTTCCCGCAGGACCTGCGCGGCGCGGCGCGGCCCGAGCTGCTGCTGCAGATCACCAATGATGCCTGGTTCGGCAATTTCTCGGGGCCCTACCAGCACCTCGCGCAGGCGCGGATCCGGGCGATCGAGCAGGGGCTGCCGCTGCTGCGCGCGGCCAATACCGGTGTCTCGGCGGTCATCGACGGGGCCGGGCGGGTGCTGAAGGCGCTGCCGCTGAACGAGGCGGGTTTCCTCGACACGCGCCTGCCGCCGCCGCTGCGCCAGACGCTCTACAGCCGGACCGGGGATCTGCCGGTGCTCGGGCTTCTTGCCCTGCTCATGCTGCTGGCCTTCGTGCCGCGCCGCCGCAATTTCGATTGACGCGCCGCGCTGGCGCGCGTAGCGAGAAGTTTCATATCCCTGTCACAACGGCTTCCTGGCGTGACAGCTGGTACTTAATGGAGCGCTTATGTCCCGACAGAACTATATCTTCACCTCGGAATCCGTCTCCGAGGGGCACCCCGACAAGGTGTGCGACCGCATTTCCGATGCCGTGCTCGACGCGCTGCTGGCAGAGGATCCCCTGGCCCGCGTCGCCTGCGAGACCTTCGCCACCACAAACCGGGTGGTGATCGGCGGCGAGATCGGGCTGACCGACCAGCAAAAGCTGCATGAGTACATGGAGCGCATCCCCGATATCGCGCGGGCCTGCATCAAGGATATCGGCTACGAGCAGGACAAGTTCCACCACGCCACCTGCGAAATCACCAACCTGCTGCACGAGCAGTCGGCGCATATCGCGCAGGGCGTAACGGGGCAGGGCGACCGCGACGAGGGCGCGGGCGACCAGGGCATCATGTTCGGCTATGCCACCAACGAGACGCCCGAGCTGATGCCGGCGCCGATCCTCTACTCGCACGCGGTACTCAAGAAGCTCGCGGAAGTACGCAAGTCCGGGGCCGAGCCGATGCTGGGACCGGACGCGAAGTCGCAGATCTCGGTGCGCTACGAGGGCGGCAAGCCGGTCGGGGTGACCTCGATCGTGCTGTCGACGCAGCACAGTGACGAGGGGCAGAGCTCCGAGGACATCCGCGCCATCGTCGAGCCCTACATCCGCGGCACCCTGCCGGAAGGCTGGATCAGCCCCGAGACCGAATGGTGGGTGAACCCCACCGGCAAGTTCGTCATCGGCGGGCCGGACGGCGACGCGGGTCTCACCGGGCGCAAGATCATCGTCGACACCTACGGCGGCGCGGCGCCGCACGGCGGCGGCGCCTTCTCGGGCAAGGATCCCAGCAAGGTCGACCGCTCGGCGGCCTATGCGGCGCGCTACCTGGCAAAGAACGTCGTGGCCGCGGGCCTCGCCGAGCGTTGCACGGTGCAGCTTTCCTACGCCATCGGTGTCGCCAAGCCGCTGTCGATCTACGTCGACACCCACGGCACCGGCGATCTGGCAGCCGAGGCGATCGAACGCGCCATCCCCAAGGTCATGGATCTGACCCCGCGCGGCATCCGCACCCACCTCGATCTGAACAAGCCGATCTACCAGCGCACCGCGGCCTATGGTCACTTCGGCCGCGCCCCGGAGGCGGACGGTGGCTTCTCCTGGGAGCGCACCGATCTGGCCGAGGCGCTTAAGCGCGAGATCTGAGCCGGGCGAATTTCTTCGAAGAGATTTGCAAATTCGACCGGGTCGAATTTGGCTGAGCCAGCGGCGGGCCGGGGGAAACCTCCGGCCCGCTTCGCTTTCCGGCGCCAACCTATGGTCAATCGCCCCGACGCGTGCCATTGGCAGCGCCATGGATTTGTGGATCGCCGTCACCCTCTCCGCCGCCTTCTTCCAGACCTTGCGCTTCATGCTGCACAAGGTGCTGAGCACGGGCGGGCTGACGGCAACCTCCTCAACCTTCGCGCGCTTCGCCTATGCCGCGCCCGCCGCGGTGCTGGTGGTGGCGGGCTACCTCATTGCCACGGGGCAGGGCTGGCCGCAGCTGAGCCACGCCTTCTGGGCCTATGCGCTCTTCGGCGCGCTGGGGCAGATCCTCGCGACGGTCTTCGTCGTGGCGCTGTTCCGGCAGCGCAACTTCGCCGTCGGCATCACCTTCAAGAAGACCGAGGTGATCCAGACTGCGCTGGTCGGCCTCGCGGTGCTGGGCGAGAACATCTCGGCGGCGGGCTGGGGGGCGATCCTCATCGGCCTCGTCGGGGTGCTGCTGCTGTCGGACACGCCAGGCCTGTCGGGCGGGCTGCTGCGCCGCATGGGCAGCCGGGCGGTGGCGCTCGGCCTCGCCTCGGGGTTCTTCTTCGCCATCTCCGGCGTCGGCTACCGCGGCGCCTCGCTCGAGATCGCCTCGGAGGCGCCCTTCCTGCGCGCCGGGGTGACGCTGGTCTGCGTTGTGCTGTCGCAGGCCTTCGGCATGGCGCTCTGGCTGCGTCTCTTCGAGCCCGGTCAGATCACCGCCGTCTGGCAGGCCCGTGGCACCGCGATCTTGCTCGGCCTGACCTCGATGGCCGGGAGCCTGTCGTGGTTCACCGCCTTCACCCTGCAGACCGCCGCCTACGTGCAGGCGCTGGGGCAGGTGGAACTGATCTTCTCGCTCATGGCCTCGGTGCTCGTGTTCAAGGAAAGCATCACCCGGCGCGAGCTTGCGGGCATCGGCTTCCTGTGCCTGTCGGTGCTGATCCTCGTGCTCGTGCTCTGAGCCGCGGGTTCCGCGGGATGCGGGTTGCGCCCGGCGGGGCGGGCTGACATTTTCCGCGCCAGAAAAGGAGCCCGCCTCATGTCCTTCACCCTTGCCACCTGGAACATCAACTCGGTCCGCCTGCGCGAACCCATCGTCCTCAAGCTGCTCGCCGAAGAGGGGCCGGACGTGCTGTGCCTGCAGGAAACCAAGAGCCCGGTCGACAAGATCCCGCTCGAGCAGTTCGCGGCGCTTGGCTACACCCACATCGTGGCGCGCGGGCAGAAGGGCTACAACGGCGTCGCCATCCTGTCGAAACTGCCGCTCGAGGATGCCGGGGATCAGGATTTCGCCGCCCTCGGTCACGCCCGCCACGTGGCCGCCAGGCTCGAGAACGGTGTGACCATCCACAACTTTTACGTTCCGGCCGGCGGCGACGAGCCCGACCGCGAGAAGAACGAGAAGTTCGGCCAGAAGCTCGACTACCTCACCGAGATGCGCGACTGGTTCCATGCCAACAAGCCGGAAAAGTCGATCCTTGTCGGCGATCTCAACATCGCCCCGCGCGAGGATGACGTCTGGAGCCACAAGAAGCTGCTGAAGATCGTCTCGCACACGCCGATCGAGGTCGAGCACCTGGCGCAGGCGCAGGACGCGGGCGGCTGGGTCGACATCACCCGCCAGGACATCCCCGAGGGGCTGCTCTACTCGTGGTGGTCCTACCGCGCCCGCGACTGGGACGCGGCGGACAAGGGCCGGCGGCTCGACCACGTCTGGGCAACGCCGGACATCTCGAACGCCGGGCACGGCTCGCGCATCCTGCGGGGCGCGCGCGGCTGGGAGAAGCCCTCGGACCACGTGCCGGTCTTCGCCAGCTTCGATCTCTGAGCCACAGCGGCGCCCGGGCCGGTCACAGGCCCGGGCGCTTGCGGAACAATCCGCGATGCGCTCTGGTTGAGGCGGGCCGGGACGGGGTTCCCGGACGCAATACCGGAGCACGGCCCATGGGCTCAAACACCACCATCTTCGCCGTCCTTCTGGCGGTTGTCCTGCCGCTTCTGGTGGCCTTTGCCGTCTGGCGCGCGATCACCACCGCGCGCACGCCGCAGGGGGCCGCCGCCTGGACGGTGTTCCTGCTCGCCGCCCCTTGGTTCGCCCTGCCGGCCTATCTCTTCTTCGGCCAGCACAAGCTGCGCGGCTACCGCGTCTCCCGGCGCAGCAGCCGCCGGGTGCGGCGCGAGATGGATGCCTTCTGCGCCGACTACCCGCCCGCCGAGGCCGACCCGACGCGCTACCGCGCCTTTGAACGGCTCGCCGCCATGCCGGCGGTCGGTGGCAACGCGGCGGATCTGCTGGTCGACGGCCGGGCCACCTTCGGTGCGGTCTTCGAGGCAATGGACCGGGCGCAGCACTACCTGCTCGTGCAGTTCTACACGATCGCCGAGGACGGGGTGGGCAACGAGATGGCCGAGCGCATGATCGCGGCCTCGGCGCGCGGCGTGCAGGTGCGGCTGATCTTCGACGGGGTGGGCAGCTACGGGCTGCCGTCACAGTACCTCGACGCGCTGCGCGACGCCGGGGTGCAGGTCGTCGATCCGGCCAATGCGCCGGGGCCGACCTCGCGCTTCCAGATCAACTTCCGCAATCACCGCAAGACCGTGATCATCGACGGGCAGGAAGGCTTCATCGGCGGCCACAACGTCAAGGACGACTACCTTGGCAAGAACCCCACCTTCGGCCCCTGGCGCGACACCCATCTGCACCTGCGCGGACCGATGGTGGCGCAGCTGCAACTGGTCTTTGCCGAGGACTGGCACTGGGCCACCGGCGAGACCATCGGGCGCGGGCTCAACTGGCGGCCGGCCAGCGCCGAGGAGAACCTCTCGGGGCTGGTGCTGCCCTCGGGCCCGGCCGACGACATGGACACCGGCGCGCTGTTCTTCATCTCGGCCCTGGCCGAGGCGCGCGAGCGGGTGTGGATCGCCTCACCCTATTTCGTCCCCGACCAGGACGTGCTCTCGGCGCTCGTGGGCGCCGCCCTGCGCGGCTGCGACGTCAAGGTGCTGGTGCCCGATGCCATCGACCACTACCTGCCCTGGCTCGCCGCCCATGCCTTCTTCGACGAAGTGCGCGCCGCCGGGGTCGAGGTGCTGCGCTACGAGGGTGGCTTCGTGCACCAGAAGGTGGTGCTGGTCGACGACGATCTGGCCGCCGTGGGCTCGGCCAACCTCGACAACCGCTCGTTCCGGCTCAATTTCGAGACGATGGCGGTGATTTTCGACCGCGGCTTCGCGTCGCGGGTGGCGAAGATGCTGGAGGCGGATTTCACCAGCGCCTACAAGATGGAGAAGCCGCTGCACGAGCACCCGCTCTGGGTCCGTGCGGCCGCGCCCTTCGCGCGGCTGCTGGCTCCGATCCTGTGAAGGTGCCCGCCATGTCCTCCGTTGCCTCCTCCCCGAAACCGGCCCTGAAGGTGGTCAGCTACAATATCCGCAAGGCCATGGGCATCGACCGCCGCCGCGATCCGGCGCGCATCCTGCAGGTGCTCAACCAGATCGGCGCCGACGTGGTGGTGCTGCAGGAGGCCGACCTGCGGCTCGGGCCGCGCCCCGCTGCCATCCCGCGCTTCCTGATCGCGCAGGAAACCGACTACGATGTGGTTGATCTGGCTCGCAACGAGGTCAGCCTCGGCTGGCATGGCAATGCGATCTTCGTGCGCAGGGGCCTTGAGGTTACCCAGACCGCGCGCATCGAGTTGCCCGGGCTGGAGCCGCGCGGTGCGGTCATGGCGCGGGTCGAGGGGGTGAACGTGGTCGGCGCGCACCTTGGGCTGCTGCGCCGCTACCGGCTCAAGCAGATGTCCCAGATCCGCGACCACCTGGGGGAACTGCGCGCCGAGGCGGCGATCTTCGGCGATTTCAACGAATGGTCCGACGTGCGCGGCTACGAGCCCTGGGAGCGCGATTTCACCCTCACTCTGCCGGGCCGCAGCTACCACGCCTCGCGCCCCTTCGTGGCGCTTGACGGCATTGCCTACGGCAGCGCGCTGGTGCTCGACGATGCCGGGGTCGAGCAGGGTGGCGCGGCACGGCGGGCCTCGGATCACCTGCCGATCTGGGCGCAGCTCTCGCGCCGAAGCTGAGCCCGGGGCTCCGGGGTGGGGGTGTCCGGGTGGGGCGCCCTTGCATCATGCCCGCGCCTGCGCCATGTAACACGCCAAGCAAACCGCCGCAGCGGAGGATAAAGCATGCTGGAACTGGGCAAGACCGAGGCCCCCAAGGGCGATCTCATCAAGGACGTCAGCGAAGCCGATTTCATGGCCGAGGTGGTGGACGCCTCGCAGGAAGTGCCGGTCATCGTCGATTTCTGGGCACCTTGGTGCGGCCCGTGCAAGCAGCTCGGCCCGGCACTGGAAGCCGCCGTCACCGAGGCCAAGGGCGCGGTGAAGATGGCCAAGGTCAACGTCGACGAGGCGCAGATGATCGCCGGTCAGCTGCGCATCCAGTCGATCCCGACGGTCTACGCCTTCTACAAGGGTCAGCCGATCGACGGCTTCCAGGGCGCGCTGCCCGCCTCCGAGCTGAAGGCCTTCATCGACCGCGTGGTCACCGCCTCGGGCGGCGACGCTTCGGGCGGGCTCGACGAGGCCGTGGCCACCGCCGAGGAAATGCTCGAACAGGGCGCTGCGGCGGATGCCGCGCAGGTCTTCGCGGCGATCCTCGAGGAAGACCCGGCCAATGCCAAGGCCTTCGCCGGCATGGTGTCGTGCTACCTGGAGCTGGGCGAGATCGAGCAGGCCGAGGCCGTGCTGAACGGTGCTCCGGTGGAGATCTCCAAGGCGCCCGAACTGGAAGCGGCCCATGCCAAGATCGAGCTGGCCAAGCAGGCGAGCAACGCCGGCCCCGTCGCCGAGCTGACCGCCAAGGTCGAGGCCGATCCGGCCGACCTGCAGGCGCGCTTCGACCTGGCGCAGGCGCTCTATGCCCATGGCCAGACCGAAGAGGCGGTGACCCAGCTTCTCGAGCTCTTCCGCCGCGACCGCGAGTGGAACGACGGGGCCGCCAAGGCGCAGCTCTTCACCATCTTCGAGGCGCTCAAGCCGAACGATCCGGTGCTGCTGAACGGCCGGCGCAAGCTCAGCTCGATGATATTTGCCTGAGCGCCGATGCGCCCTAGCTCGCAGGTCATGGTGAGACGAACCGATCTTCCGGGGATCATCCCGGTTTTCCCACTTCCCGGTGCCCTGCTGCTGCCGCGCTCGCGCCTGCCGCTGCACATCTTCGAGCCGCGCTACCTGGCGATGCTCGACGATGCGCTCAAGAGCGATGCGCGGCTGATCGGCATGGTGCAGCCCGCGGGCAATGGGGACAGTGACAAGCCGCCCTTGCAGCGCATCGGCTGCGCCGGGCGGGTCACGCAGTTCTCGGAGACCGAGGACGGGCGCTACATGATCACGCTCTCGGGGCTGTCGCGGTTCCGGGTCATCGAGGAGGTCGAGGGCTTCACCCCCTACCGCCGCTGCAAGGTCAGCTGGGAGGGGTTCGAGCACGATCTCGACCCGCACGCCGATTGCGATGACACGTTCAACCGGGGCGCCTTCCTGAAGCTTCTGGACCGCTACTTCGACGCGCGCGGCCTCTCCGCCGACTGGGACACGCTGAAGGATGCCGAGGACGAGCTGCTGATCAACTCGCTCTCGATGCTGCTGGACTTCGCCCCCGAGGAGAAGCAGGCGCTGCTGGAAGCGCCGCGGCTGGAGTCGCGCCGCGAGACTCTTGTGACGCTGATCGAGTTTGCCCTGCGCGGCGGAGAAGAGGACCTGATCCAATGAGCCCCGATCCCATGACCGAAGACACCATCACCTTCGACCGCCACATGCTCGAGGCCCTGGTCTGCCCGGTGACCCACGCGGTGCTCGAGTACGATGCCGACCGCCAGGAACTGCTCAGCAAGGGCGCGGGGCTGGCCTTTCCGATCCGCGACGGCATCCCGGTGATGCTGATCGACGAGGCGCGGCGGCTCAACGACTGAGCGGCGGCATCGCAGGGTGCGAGGGGCCAGCCCCTCGCGCTCCCCGGCGTATTTGAAAAGAGAAGAAGGGCGCGGTCCGGTCAGGGCCGCGCCCGTTCCCTTTCAGATATCCAACGCGAGGGCGCGGGCAAGGATCGCGGGATCGACGTTGCCGCCCGAGACGGTGCAGATCACCGCGTCGCCGGCGATCTCCTCCTTGCGGAAGAGCGCCGAGGCAAGGGCCACCGCGCCGCCGGGCTCGGCGACGATCTTCAGGTGCCGGACGGCGAGTTGCATGGCCTTCAGCGCCTCCTCCTCGGAGACGGCGAGGCCGGGGCCGCAGAGCCTGTGCATGATCGGGAAGGTGAGGTTGCCCGGCTGCGGCGTGACGATGGCGTCGCAGATATTGCCGCCCAGGGCCGGGTTGCGCTGGATGGTGCCCGCGGCGAGCGAGCGTTTCACGTCGTCGAACCCCTCGGGCTCGGCCGGGCGCACGCGCAGGCCGGGGGCCTTGGCCTCGAGCGCCAGCGCGATGCCAGAGGTCAGCCCGCCGCCGCCGCAGCAGACCAGCACATCGGCCTCGGTCACGCCGGCCTCGGCGGCCTGCTCGGCGATCTCGAGCCCGCAGGTGCCCTGCCCGGCGATCACCTCGGGCTCGTCGAAGGGTTTGACCAGCGTGAGACCCCGCTCCGCCGCCAGCTTGGCGCCGAGCGCGTCGCGGTCTTCGGTCTCGCGGTCATAGGGCACCACCTCGGCGCCCAGCCCCCTGGTGCCCGCGACCTTCGCGGCGGGGGCGTCGGCGGGCATGATGATCACCGCCGGAACGCCGAAGCCCTTGGCCGCCGCCGCGATGCCCTGCGCGTGGTTGCCCGAGGAGAAGGCGATCACTCCCTTGGCCCGGACCTCCGGATCGAGCGCCGAGAGCGCCGACCAGGCGCCGCGGAACTTGAAGCTGCCGGTGTGCTGCAGGCATTCCGCCTTCACCAGCACGCGGCGCCCGGCGATCTCGTCGAGGAAGGGCGAAGAGAGCAGCGGCGTGCGGCGGGCGTGGCCCTGCAGCCGCCCGGCGGCGGCCTCGATGCGGGAGATGTCCATGGGATGTCCTCGGCTTGTCGGTTTCGGCCAGACCCTGTGCCGGGGCGGGGGGCGTGTCAACGGGCTTGCCAAGCGGCGGCGGGGGCGGCGAGATGGGCCGCATGATCGAACGGCGGCACGAGGACAACGGCACGCGCTCGCGGGCGCTCTACTCGCCCTGTGGCAGCTATCGCTACGGGCTGGAGCGGGTGTGGCGGGAAACGCCGGGGCCGCTCCTGCTCTGGGTCATGCTCAATCCCGCCCGCGCCGACGAGCGGCGCAACGATCCCACCATCGAGCGCTGCCAGCGGCGGGCGCAGGCGATGGGCTTCGGCGGCATGCGCATCGCCAATATCTTCGCCTTTCGCGCGCCGACACCGGCCGAGCTGCGCCGCGCCGAGGCGCCGGTGGGGTCGGAGAACGACGCGTTGCTGCTGCGCTGGCATGCCGAGGCGGGCATGACGCTGGCGGGCTGGGGGATGCACGGCGGGCACAGGGGGCGGGGCGCGGAGATCGCGGCGCAGCTCACCGGCGCGGTGCATGTGCTCGGACTGACCAAGGACGGGCATCCACGGCACCCGCTCTACGTCGCCTACCGCCAGCAGCCGCGGCTCTGGCATCGGCCGGACGGTCCCGCCGCCGGTTGACCGCATCTGGCCGCACCCCGAACTTCGGGCTTCCCTTTGCGGCTGAATCGCCCTATACGCGCGCATCCGGCCATGCGGGCCGGTGCTCTCCAAGGGCCCTGCTGGACGACATCCCGGCTTGTGCCATCCCTCTAACCTTCAAGGAGACCCCGATGTCGATCACCGTTGAAGAAAAGAACCGCCTGATGAAGGAATTCGCAACCAAGGAAGGCGACACCGGTTCGCCCGAAGTCCAAGTTGCCATCCTCACCAGCCGCATCTCGACCCTGACCGAGCACTTCAAGACCCACAAGAAGGACAACCACTCCCGTCGTGGCCTTCTGAAGCTCGTGGCGCAGCGCCGCAAGCTGCTGGACTACCTGAAGGGCAAGGAAGAGGCGCGTTACACCGACCTCATCCAGCGTCTCGGCATCCGCCGCTGATCCGCTCAGGATACGGAATTCGCAGCGCCCGCTCCCCTGGAGCGGGCGTTTTGCGTTTCGTGCCTCGCGCCGGGTGGCAGGCCCCGGCCTGTCCGGGGGTGCGCCGCGCTTATTGCTTCCCAAAAGGCGGATTCTCATGTATGCGCGCCCCATCTGAGACGTGACGCCTTTGGCTCCCGGGCACATGCAAGAGGATAGGGAGCGGTGGCAATGGGGCCACCATGCAAACGGGAGACCCGGAGGGCCGGGAGTGCTCCCTTACAGGATACGCTACATGTTCAACGTAACGACGAAATCCATGCAGTGGGGCGAGGAAACCCTCACCCTCGAGACCGGCAAGGTTGCCCGTCAGGCAGACGGCACCGTCATCGCCACGCTCGGCGAGACCTCGGTCATGGCCAACGTGACCTTCGCGAAGGAACCGAAGCCGGGCCAGGATTTCTTCCCGCTGACCGTTCACTACCAGGAAAAATACTACGCCGCGGGCAAGGTGCCCGGTGGCTTCTTCAAGCGCGAGGCGCGTCCGACCGAGAAAGAGACGCTGACCGCACGCCTGATCGACCGTCCGATCCGTCCGCTCTTCGTCCCCGGCTTCAAGCATGAAGTGCTGGTGATGTGCACCGTGCTGTCGCACGACCTGGTCAACGACCCCGACGTCGTCGCCATGATCGCCGCGTCCGCCGCGCTGACCATCTCGGGCGTGCCCTTCATGGGCCCGATCGCCGGCTGCCGCGTCGGCTACACCGACGGCGACTACGTGCTGAACCCGACCGTCGACGACATGCAGGGGCTGCGCAACAACCCCGAGCAGCGTCTCGACCTCGTCGTCGCCGGCACCAAAGACGCCGTGATGATGGTGGAGTCGGAAGCTTACGAGCTGACCGAAGAAGAGATGCTGGGCGCCGTGACCTTCGCGCACGAGCAGATCCAGCCGGTTGTCGATCTGATCATCGATCTGGCCGAATCTGCCGCGAAAGAGCCCTTCGACTTCCAGGCACCGGATTACTCCGAGCTGTTCGACGTGGTGAAGGGTCTTGGCGAAGCCAAGATGAAGGACGCCTACGCGATCACCGACAAGCAGGCGCGCGTCGCCGCCGTCGCTGGCGTGAAGGAAGAGATCAAGGCACAGTTGAGCGAAGAACAGCTCGAAGACGCGAACCTCGGTTCGGCGATCAAGAAGCTCGAGTCGGTCGTGCTGCGCTCGGACGTGGTGAAGAACAAGCGCCGCATCGACGGCCGCGCGCTCGACCAGGTCCGCCCGATCGTGTCGGAAACCTCGGTTCTGCCGCGCACCCACGGCTCGTCGCTGTTCACCCGCGGTGAGACGCAGGCGCTGGTCGTGACCACGCTGGGCACCGGCGACGACGAGCAGATCATCGACGCGCTGCACGGCAACTTCCGCAGCAACTTCCTGCTGCACTACAACTTCCCGCCGTACTCGGTTGGTGAAGTGGGCCGCGTTGGCTCGCCGGGTCGCCGCGAAATCGGCCACGGCAAGCTGGCATGGCGCGCGCTGCAGGCCGTGCTGCCCGCCCCGACCGACTTCCCCTACACCATCCGCGTGGTGTCCGAGATCACCGAATCCAACGGTTCGTCCTCGATGGCCTCCGTCTGCGGCGGCTCGCTGTCGATGATGGATGCGGGCGTTCCGCTGAAGGCGCCGGTGGCCGGTGTGGCCATGGGCCTCGTGCTGGAAGACGACGGTGAGTATGCGGTCCTGACCGACATCCTCGGCGACGAGGACCACCTCGGCGACATGGACTTCAAGGTCGCAGGCACCGAGAACGGCATCACCTCGCTGCAGATGGACATCAAGGTCGCGGGCATCACCCCCGAGATCATGAAGCAGGCCCTGGCACAGGCCAAGGACGGCCGGATGCACATCCTCGGCGAGATGGCCAAGGCGCTCACCGAGGCCAGCGATTTCTCGGTCCACGCACCGCGCATCGAGACCATGCAGATCCCGACCGACAAGATCCGTGAAGTGATCGGCTCGGGCGGCAAGGTGATCCGCGAGATCGTCGAAGTGTCGGGCGCCAAGGTCGACATCAACGACGATGGCGTGATCAAGATCGCCTCGGCCAACGGCGAAGCCATCCAGAAGGCCTACGACATGATCTACTCGATCGTGGCGGAGCCGGAAGAGGGCGCGATCTACAAGGGCAAGGTCGTGAAGATCGTCGATTTCGGCGCCTTCGTGAACTTCTTCGGCAAGCGCGACGGCCTGGTGCACGTCAGCCAGATCGAGAACCGCCGCCTGAACCATCCGTCGGATGTGCTGAAGGAAGGCCAGGAAGTCTACGTGAAGCTGCTCGGCTTCGACGACCGCGGCAAGGTGCGCCTCGCCATGAAGATGGTCGACCAGGAAACCGGCGAGGAAATCTCGGCGGAGAAGAAGGAAGAGACCGCGGAGTGATCCGCGGCCTCGGCCACGTCTGAAAATGCGAACGCCCCGGCCTTTCGGTCGGGGCGTTTTGCTTTGCGGCGTCCTGTTTTGTAGTGCCCTGTCGAGCGCGGGCGGACGCTCAGTGCAGCAGGGCTCAGTGCAGCAGGGCAGGGGCGCGCGGCTGATCCAGCACCAGAGACGAGGTGCCCGCGCCGGCCCAGAAGCCTTCGAGGAAGCGACCGGGATCGGCCTTCTGGCGCACCTCCTCGGTGATCGCGAGCAGGCCGGTCACCTGATCCTGCGACCAGCTCAGCAGCAGCCCCGGCGCCGAGACCGCCGAGATCGGCGCATCCATCAGCGCCACGGGCGCCTCGTCGCGGTGGAAGGCTTCGATCGGGCAGTCCAGCGAGGAGGTGCGGGTCTCGTCCCAGAGCGTGACCTCGTCGAGGCCGAGCGCCTCGAGGTAGGGAATCAGCATCGGTTCGAGCACCAGCGGCAGCCAGTCCTCCTCAGGCTTGTAGAGCCCCTCGGTGCGGCAGTGCCGGGCGATCCGCGAGACCAGCGTGGCGTCGAGGTCCGGCGGCTCGGCGCCGATCACCCAGAGCCAGACCGTCCGCGCGAAATGCCGGAAATCGCTCACGCCGAGCGCCTGGGCGATCATGTCCCAGCGCACCGGCTGGCCGGTGGTCTTGATGATCTCGTCGAAGGCGTCGGGGGCCTGGTCGGGTTGCGGGCCGCCAAGGCTCTCGAGCAGCGCTTCCAGTTCCTGCGGAGTCGTCGCCTCGCTGCGCAGCGGTCCCCAGGCGGTGGTTTCCGGCGTGAAGCCGGGCACCCGGAAGAAGGGGTTGAGCACCACGAAGACATGATCGTAGTCGCGCATCCACCAGTGCAGAAGCTGCGCGTTCATGTTCGGATGTTCGAGACGTCGGGGCGTGTCGGTCAAACTGAGTCCTTTCCGGCAGGAGCGCCGGGCTTCTATCACGTGTTGCGTCAACGGCAAGCTGCGGGGGGATTCACCATGGGTGGCGGGGGAATCTCTCCCTCGTTTCTGTTTTTTTAACGATTTCGCCTGCAAATCGGAAGAGCAAGCCGTCGTGCCACCACTCACGGAACAAACACGACAAGGGTTTGAGCGCGCATCGGGCCTCGGAGGGGATGCCGGGGTCCGGGCGCGTGGGATGGGCTGTGCCTGCTGGGAGGGATCATCCGCGCTGTGCGGCGTGTTCGGTAAGTGCAACTTCGGCATGAACTTTTCGGTGATGCACGCCGGAAAGACGCCGGAAAAAAGAGGCCGGGCACGAGGCCCGGCCCAGTCCAACAGGGAGGTGCATGTGATGACCCGCACATGCAACGGGAACTCTTGGGGCCTGATCCGGAAATGCCGCCTATCCGAAAGGCTAGGTCAGGATATCACCAAGTACAGTGTCAACCAATGGGCGAGCAGATCGTGATTGGCGAAAAACCGCTATGACGTGACATTTCCGCCAGTTGATCAGGCAACGAGCCTATAACCCCCGGATTCCGTGACCAAAATACGGGCGTTCGAAGGATCGGGCTCAATTTTCTGCCGCAGGCGATAGATGTGGGTCTCGAGCGTGTGGGTGGTGACCCCGGCGTTGTAACCCCAGACCTCGTGCAGCAGGATCTCGCGCGGCACCACGCCTTCGGTCGAGCGGTAGAGGAACTTGAGGATGTTCGTCTCTTTCTCGGTCAGGCGGATCTTGCGGTCGTCCTCGGTCACCAGCAGCTTCATGGACGGCTTGAACGTATAGGGGCCGACGGTGAAGACCGCGTCCTCGGACTGCTCGTGCTGGCGCAGCTGGGCGCGGATGCGGGCCAGCAGCACCGGGAACTTGAAAGGCTTGGTGACATAATCGTTCGCGCCCGCGTCGAGGCCGAGGATCGTGTCGGCGTCGGTGTCATGGCCGGTCAGCATGAGGATCGGCGATTTCACCCCCTGCTTGCGCATCAACTTGCAGAGCTCGCGGCCGTCGGTGTCGGGCAGGCCGACGTCGAGGATCAGCAGATCGTAGACCTGTTCCTTCGCCCGCGCCATGGCGGCGGCGCCGGTCTCGGCCTCGAATACCTCGAAATCCTCGGTCATGACCAGCTGCTCGGCCAGCGCCTCGCGCAGGTCGTCGTCGTCGTCCACCAGCAGGATGTTCTTGATCTGGGCCATGTGCCTCTCCGTCTTCGTGTCGTGGTTCACATGTAAGAGGCCGGGTGTACAAACAAGTTTTGCTGCAGGCTTCTCACGCTCTCGTGTTACGCGGCGGCTTTTGTTACAGCATCGAAGGTGCTTTGTTTCAGCGCCTTCCCGGGCAGGCTGGCCCGGGTGTACCATTCGCCCGGCCTGCCGTGGCCCAGACAGGAAGACGCCCATGTCCCTCGCGCCCGATCTCGGAGAATTGCTCGCCCGTGCCCGTGCCGACCTGCGGATGGGGGTGCCCGTGGTGCTGAAGGCGCAGGCGGGCGGTGCGCTGGTTGTCGCGGCAGAGACGGTCTCGGCGGCGCGGCTGGCGGTGCTGCGGGCGCTGCCGGGCGAGCTCGACCTGGCGATCACCGCGCGCCGCGCCGAGACGCTGAAGGCGCGGGCCTATGACGGCGACCTGGCGCGGGTGATCCTGCCCGGCGACGCGGGGCTCGACTGGGTGCAGTCGATCGCCGATCCGGCGGATGATCTCGCCAAGCCGATGAAGGGTCCGCTGGCCACCCGCCGCGGCGGCGACACCGGGCTGCACCGGCTGGCGATCACCCTGGTCAAATCGGCGCGGCTGCTGCCCGCCGCGCTGATCCTGCCTCTGGAGGATCCCGAAGGCTTTGCGCAGGGCGAGATGCTTACCGTGGTCGAGGCCGACCCGGCCGGCCCCTACATGCTCACCCTGGCGCGGCTCGACCACGTGGTCTCGGCCAAGGTGCCGCTGCGCGCGGCGCAGAATGCCCGTCTGCACATCTTCCGACCCGAGGATGGCTCGGACGAGCACTATGCCATCGAGATCGGTCGCCCCGACCGTTCCAAGCCTGTGCTGTCGCGGTTGCACTCGGCCTGTTTCACCGGCGATCTGCTGGGCTCTCTGAAATGCGACTGTGGCCCGCAACTCAACGCGGCGCTGGCGCAGATGGGGGCCGAGGGGGCCGGGGTGCTGCTCTATCTCAACCAGGAAGGGCGGGGCATCGGCCTAGCCAACAAGATGCGCGCCTACGCGCTGCAGGACCAGGGCTTCGACACGGTCGAGGCGAACCACCGGCTGGGCTTCGAGGACGACGAGCGCGACTTCCGTCTCGGTGCCGAGATCCTGCGCAAGATGGGCTTCGGCGCGGTGCGCCTGCTGACCAACAACCCCAGCAAGATCGCGATGATGGAGCGCTGCGGCATCACCGTCGCCGAGCGCGTGCCGCTGAAGGTCGGGCTGAACACCTACAACGAGCGCTACCTCGCCACCAAGGCCGAGAAGTCGGGGCATCTGCTGTGAGCGGCGCAGTCTCCTCGGGCGATCTGGTTCTCACTCGCGCCGGTCTGCGTTTCGCCGGGCGGACGTGGCCTTGCGTCATCGGACGCGGCGGCGTGCGGGCCGACAAGCGCGAGGGCGACGGGGCGACGCCGGTCGGGGTGCACCGTGTGGTGGCCATGCTCTACCGGCCGGACCGCATGACGCGCCCGGCTTTCTGGGCCGAGCCGATCGGGCTGGGTGATCTCTGGTGCGACGATGTCGCCTCGCCGGCCTACAACCAACTGGTGCGCGTGCCCTTCGCGTCGAGCCACGAGGCGATGCGCCGGGCGGACCCGCTTTATGACCTGGTGCTGATCACCGACTGGAACTGGCCCGAGGCCGAGCCGGGCCGCGGCTCGGCGATCTTCCTGCACCAGTGGCGGCGGCCGGGCTACCCGACGGCGGGCTGCGTCGGCTTTGCGCCCGAAGACCTGCGCGAGATCGCCGGGCGGCTGCTGCCGGGCGCGCGGCTGGTGGTGCCGGAGCCGCTGGACGGCTGGCGCGCCGGTTGAGCGGGCAGGCGCAGGGGCGCAGACCCGTGCCCGTGGAGCGGGGGGGGTTTCACACCCCCGCACCCCCGTGGGATATTTTCGTCTGGACGACGGGGCGAGCGGCGATCGCGGGTCAGGCGGCGAGGCTGTGGGCGACGCCTTCGAGCAGGCCGAGACATTGCGCCAGCTGGCCGCGGGTGACGAACTCGTCGGGCTTGTGGGCCTGGGCGATCTCGCCGGGGCCGCAGACCACCACCGACATGCCCATCTGCTGGAAAAGCCCGGCCTCGGTGCCGAAGGGCACCACGTCGGCGGCATTGATCCCGGTGAGGCGGGAAATCAGGTCACGCGCCGCGTTGTCCTCCATCGGCATGAGCCCCGCGACCTCGCCGATCACCTCGGTGGTGATCTCGGCCTCGGGGTGCACGGCGCGCATGGCGGGCAGCAGTTCGTGCTCGATGCAATGCTCCAGCGCTTCCTTGACCATTTCGGCGTCGCCGGGCTGCACCGGGCGCATCTCCCATTCGATCTCGGCCTTGCCGGGGATGACGTTGTGCGCGACGCCGCCGGCGAGGCGGCCGACGTTCACCGTGGTCCAGGGCGGGTCAAAGCGGCTCGAGGCGGGCGCCCGGGCCTTCAGCAGCTCGGCCATTTCCATCAGGCGCTGGGTGTAGCGCAGCGCGTAGAGCACCGCGTTCACGCCGCGGTCGGGCGCCGAGCCGTGGCCTTCTAGCCCGTGGAAGCGGGTGGTGTATTCGCAGCAGCCCTTGTGCCCCTCGATCAGCCGCATGCCGGTGGGCTCGCCGATGATCGCCATGCGCGGCGCGTAGCCGAGCCGCTGCAGCTCGGGCACCAGCGCGCGGGCGCCGAGGCAGCCGACCTCCTCGTCATGGGTGAAGCACAGGTGCAGCGGGCGGCGCAGGGCCATCTTCGAGACCGGCTCGGCCAGCGCCAGCGCGGCGGCGATGAAGCCTTTCATGTCGCAGGTGCCGCGGCCGTAGAGGTGATCGTCGCGCTCCACCAGGGTGAAGGGGTCGCTGCTCCAGTCCTGGTCGGTCACCGGCACCACGTCGGAATGGCCCGAGAGCACCACGCCGCCGGGAATGTCCGGACCAAGCGTGGCGAACATATTGGCCTTGGTGCCGGTCGCATCGCGCAAGATCTCGACCTTGGCCCCGAGGTGATCGAGGTAGTCGCCCATCATGGCCATCATCGCGAGGTTGCTCTCGCTCGAGACCGTGGGGCAGGCGATGAGGTGCTTCAGGTGCTCCTCGGTGGCGGGCAGAAGATGGCTCATGCGGCCAGACTTAGCAGCGGCGCGCGCTGGCGCAAACATCTTCTGGAGCCGGGGTGTCGGGACGCGGGCGCGGATCGGGAGCGGTTCGGGACATGGCGTTTCCTATGGGTCCGGGGCGGGTTTGCGGGCTGCGGCGCCCGGACCTACGCCTGGCCGCTCCAGATGAGCGCATTTTCAGGGGCGCAACACGCGGTAAGCGAGGTGGCTTCCGTGATGTCATGCGAGCCCGGCGCATTTCTCCGCAGTTGCTGACAAAATGAGCGATTGCGACCCTGCTGCGCGCGCCGGAGCGACGATTCTGCGGCAAAATGCAGCGTCGGTCCGGGAAATTCCGCGGGCATCACGCGGCGGAAGCCGCAGGACATCCGCCTTTTCAGAATTGTATCATGACGATTTTTCACCGCAAAAGGACGCATTTGTGCCCGAAGGTTCTGCGGTGCCGCGAATCTCTTCGCAAAGGCGGCAACACGGTTGCAACGCGGGTCCGGACGCGTTCTATTCCTCTCAAGACAGCGGAGAAAAATCCGCGGAACACAAAACGGGGAGCCGGATTTGCAAGATACCGGGACAAGCGACGCGTTTGTCGCCTTTGAGCGCGTGCAAAAAAGCTACGATGGCGAGACCCTTGTCGTCAAAGACCTGAACCTGAGCCTGCCCAAGGGCGAGTTCCTGACCATGCTCGGGCCGTCCGGCTCGGGCAAGACCACCTGCCTGATGATGCTGGCAGGGTTCGAGACCGCCACCCACGGCGAGATCAAGCTCGACGGCGTCTCGATCAACAACATCCCGCCTCACAAGCGCGGCATCGGGATGGTCTTCCAGAACTACGCGCTGTTTCCACACATGACCGTCGCCGAGAACCTCAGCTTCCCGCTCGAGGTGCGCAAGATCGGCAAGTCGGACCGCGAGGCCAAGGTCAAGCGGGCGCTCGACATGGTCGAGATGGGCGCCTTTGGCGGCCGCCGCCCGGCGCAGCTTTCGGGCGGTCAGCAGCAGCGGATCGCGCTGGCGCGCGCGCTGGTGTTCGAGCCCGAGCTGGTGCTGATGGACGAGCCGCTCGGCGCGCTCGACAAGCAGCTGCGCGAGAAGATGCAGTTCGAGATCACCGACCTGGCGCACCGCCTCGGGATCACCGTGGTCTACGTGACGCACGACCAGACCGAGGCATTGACCATGTCGGACCGCGTTGCCGTGTTCAACGACGGTCGCATCCAGCAGCTTGCGCCGCCGGACCAGCTCTACGAGCAGCCCGAGAACAGTTTCGTGGCGCAGTTCATCGGCGAGAACAACACGCTCGAAGGCACCGTGGCCGAGATCAAGGGCGACCACTGCGTGGTCAAGCTCGACGGCGGCGAGGTGATCGACGCCAAGCCGGTCAACGTGACCAAGGTCGGCGAGCGCACCCGCGTGTCGATCCGCCCGGAGCGGGTCGAGTACAACAAGGAGCGCCTGCAGGAGGGCGCCCATACGCTCAAGGCCAAGGTGCTCGAGTTCATCTACATGGGCGACATCTTCCGCACCCGGCTGGAAGTGGCCGGCAACCGCGAGTTCGTCATCAAGACCCGCAACGCGCCCGACCAGGTGCGCCTGACCCCCGGCAGCGAGATCGAGATCGGTTGGCTGCCCGAGGATTGCCGGGCGCTCGACGCCAACTGACGAGAATCTGCCCGCGCTGCCCCCCTTGCAGTGGGCGGGCGGTGCGGACCGGAAAGGTTCCGGCGGTTTGCCCGTGTCCCGGAATCCCAAATACACAACGGGCTATCTAAGGGAGTTACAGATGAAACGGACCAAGACCCTCCTGGCCACGACCGCGCTCACGGTTGCCGCAGGCGCCGTCTCCGCGCAGGACATGGCCAATGACATGACCCTCGTGTCGTGGGGCGGTGCCTATCAGACGAGCCAGATCAAGGCCTATGCCGACCCCTACAAAGAGATGCACCCCGAGGTGAACATCTCCTGGGACGAGAGCTCGGCTGAAGCGGTCGCGAAGCTGCGCGCCATGAATGAAGCCGGCAACATCACCTGGGACCTCGTCGACGTCGTGGCCGCGGACGCCATCCGTCTTTGCGACGAAGGCCTGGCGATGGAATACGATCCCGACGAGCTGCTCGCCGAAGCCGACGACGGCACCTCGGCCGAGGATGACTTCGGCGACATGATCGTGTCGGACTGCTTCATCCCGCAGATCGTCTACTCGACCACCTTCGGCTACCGCACCGACATGGTTCCGGAAGGCGCGGAGCCGCCGTCGGACATCTGCTCGGTCTTCGACCTCGAGACCTACCCGGGCAAGCGCTCGCTCGAGAAGCGCCCGATCAACAACATGGAATGGGCGCTGTACTGTGACGGCGTTGCCAAGGACGAGATCTACGACGTTCTGGCGACCCCGGAAGGCCAGGACCAGGCGCTCGCCAAGCTCGACACCATCAAGGACAGCGTCGTGTGGTGGTCGGCAGGCGCCGACACGCCGCAGCTGCTGGCCGACGGCGAAGTCTTCATGGGCTCGACCTACAACGGCCGTCTCTTCTCGGTGATCGAGGAGCAGGACCAGCCGGTCGCCATGATGTGGGACATGCAGGTCTTCGACCTCGACGGCTGGATCATCCCCGAAGGTCTGGATGACGACGCGCTGGCGCGCGTGGAGGACTTCGTGAAGTTCGCCACCGACACCCAGCGTCTCGCGGATCAGGCGGCCTACATCTCCTACGGTCCGGCACGTCAGTCCTCGGCTCCGCTCGTTGGTCAGCACGCAGAGCTGGGCATCGACATGGCGCCGCACATGCCGACCGATCCGGCGAACGCCGCGAACACGCTGCTCTACAACTACGAGTTCTGGGCCGACTATCGCGACGACATCGACGCGAAGTTCCAGGCTTGGCTCGCGCAATAAGCGCAGGCGCGACATGGAGAGGGGCCGGCTGGCCCCTCTCTGCACTCAAAGACAAATAATCAAAGAAAAACAGACCCGCAGGGGGTAGGATGACAGCTTCGACCGACGTCCCGGAGAAAGATGCCGACGGGCCCATGCTGGCCGCGGACGGCACACCGCTAAAGAAGAGCCTGTCTCGGGCATTGCGCGTGCAGAAATTGCGTGCCCTCGCGCTCATCGCTCCTCTGCTGATCTTCGTTCTGGTCACCTTCATCGCACCGATCGCGGACATGCTGTTCCGCTCGGTCGAGAACCAGATCGTCTCGGACACCATGCCGAAGACCACCGCGGCCCTGGCCGACTGGGATGGCACCGGGCTTCCGTCCGACCAGGTCTTCGAAGACGCTTATTACGATCTTTTCGTCGCCGCCGAACGCAAGGAGCACACCCGCCTCGGCACGCGACTGAACTACGAGCAGACCGGCGCCTCCTCGCTGTTCCGCAAGTCGGGCCGCGGGCTCGACGACATCGGCGAAGTCTACCAGGACCAGTTCGAGGATCTCGACGAGAACTGGGACGAGGCGCAGCCCTGGGCCGAGATGATGGGCTCCGAGGACTGGCTCGCCAAGGAAGCCGCCTGGGAGAAGGGCAGCCGCCTGCCGAAGTTCGCGCTGCGTGACGGGGTGGAAGAGCTTCTGCCGCGCACCGCCGAGCAATATGAGATCTTTGCCAATTACACCCACCGCGAGGAGGGCGACTCGCTGCTCGACGAAGAGCCCTGGTCGGCGGTGCACACCGCGCTCTACCAGGACCTCTCGACGCAGGACGTCTCGGGCTACGGCGGCCCGCATGCCGACATGCTGAAGGCGGCCGCCGCGCTGGTCGCCAGCCCCGATTTCCAGACCGTCAGCTTCACGGACGGCTTCGGTGAAATCGACAAGGACTGGCTCGAGCCGGAGATCTGGCGCACGCTGAAGCTCTACGCGCCGAAATACACCTCGGGTTACTTCCTCAACTCGGTGGACATGAAGCTCACGCCGGACGGTGCCGAGGCACGCCCAGAGAACGAGCGCATCTACATCATGCTCTTCAAGCGCACGCTGTTCATGAGCCTGGTGATCACCTGCAGCTGCATCCTGCTGGGCTACCCGGTGGCCTACATCCTGTCGAACCTGCCGGCGCGCAAGGCGAACCTGCTGATGATCCTCGTGCTGCTGCCGTTCTGGACCTCGCTGCTGGTGCGGACCTCGGCGTGGAAGATCATGCTGCAGCAGCAGGGCGTCATCAACGACGTGCTGGTGTGGATCGGACTGGTGGCCGATGACGGGCGCCTGACGATGATCAACAACCAGTTCGGCACGATCGTCGCGATGACCCATATCCTGCTGCCGTTCATGATCCTGCCGATGTACTCGGTGATGTCGACCATTCCGCACAGCTACGTGCGGGCGGCGAAATCGCTGGGCGCGACCGATTGGACGACCTTCTGGCGGGTCTACTTCCCGCAGTCGGTGCCCGGCATCGGCGCGGGTTCGATCCTCGTGTTCATCCTCGCCATCGGTTACTACATCACCCCCGAGATCGTCGGCGGCACCACCGGTACCTTCATCTCGAACCGGATCGCCTACCATATCTCGACCTCGCTGAACTGGGGCCTCGCGGCCGCGCTCGGCTCGATCCTGCTGGCGGTGGTCCTGCTGCTCTACTGGGCCTACGACCGCATCGTCGGCATCGACAACGTGAAGCTGGGGTAACGGACATGAGCAACGTCATACTCACACCCGCCGTCAAGAAACCCCTCTCGCTGACCCTGCCGGTTCTGGCGGCGGCGGGAGCCTTCGCCGGGGTCTTCATCGGCGCGGCCAATGGCTCGGTGCTGCTCGGCATCGTGCTCGGCGCGCTGGTCATGGCCGGTTTCGCCTATGCCGCCATGACCCTGTCGAAGGATCTGGAAAAGCCGCTGCGCTGGGGCATCATCGCGGTCTTCGCCGTGCTGGGCTTCCTCTTCGGGGGCGTTTCCGGGGCGCTGGTCGGCCTGCTCTTCGGCTGGTTCTTCGGCTGGTTCACCTTCTGGATCGGCTATGGCCGCTACCGCGTGCCGCTGGTGCCCTACCTCAGCCCGCGGCAGGTGCTCTGGCACTACACGTTCCGGGTGATCTGCGGTGCGATCTTCGTCTTCCTGATCACGCCGATCCTGGTGGTCATGCCGCTGTCGTTCAACGCGCAGGACTTCTTCACCTTCACGCCGGAGATGCTGCGCTTCGATCCCGCGGGCTATTCGCTGAAGCACTACCGCGACTTCTTCACCAACCCAGAGTGGACCAGCGCGGTGAAGAACTCGCTGATCATCGCGCCGATGGCGACCATCATCTCGGTGACCCTGGGCACCCTCGCGGCCATCGGCCTGTCGCAGAGCCACGTTCCGGGCAAGCGCGCGATCATGGCGATCCTGATCTCGCCGATGATCGTGCCGCTGATCATCTCGGCCACCGGCATGTATTTCTTCTACTCGAAGATCAACATCGTCGGCACGCTCTGGGGCGTGGTGCTGGCGCATGCGGTGCTGGGCATTCCCTTCGTGATCATCACCGTCACCGCGACGCTGGTCGGCTTCGACCGCAGCCTCGTGCGGGCGGCGGCGAACATGGGGGCGAACCCGGTGACCACCTTCTTCCGGGTGCAGATGCCGCTGATCCTGCCCGGAGTGATCTCGGGCGCGCTGTTTGCCTTCATCACCTCCTTCGACGAGGTGGTCGTGGTGCTGTTCATCGGTTCGGCCGAGCTGCAAACGCTGCCGTGGCAGATGTTCACCGGCCTGCGCGAGCAGCTCTCGCCGACGATCCTCGCCGCGGCGACGGTGCTGGTGGGGATCTCGATCGTGCTGCTGGCGACGGTCGAGATGCTGCGCCGCCGTTCCGAGCGGCTGCGGGGCATGTCGCCGAGCTGATCGCACACCATCACGAGACACGAGGAAGAGCCGCGGATGTCCGCGGCTCTTCACGTTTCGGAAACCCGCCGGGGGCATGCTGCACGGATCACCAGATCCAGCCGCGTGGCCCCCATGACCCAGCACGATTCCCAACTCATCGCGCAGACCCGCAACAGCACCGTGGGCGAGGTGCCCTTCGAGCTGAAGGACCTGTTCTTCTCGCGCACCGACGAGCGCGGGGTGATCATCCACGGCAACAGCGTGTTCCGGAAGATCTCCGGCTACATGTGGGAGGAGCTGAAGGGCGCGCCCCACAAGCTCGTCCGCCACCCCGACATGCCGAAAGGCGTGTTCCAGCTCTACTGGGACAAGCTGAAGGCAGGGGATTACGTCGCCGCCTACGTGAAGAACAAGTCCAAGGACGGGCGCTACTACTGGGTGCTGGCCGTCGCCTGGCCGATCACGGGGGGGTATATCTCGGTCCGGGTGAAGCCCTGTTGCTGCCTTCTCGAGACGGTCAAGGAAATCTACGCCCGGCTGCGCGAGGCCGAAACCGGGCAGGGCGTGTCGCCCGTGCGCAGCAAGGAAATGCTGCTGGCCGAGGTCGCAGAGCTCGGCTTCACGTCTTACGAGGGGTTCATGACCGCCGCGCTCGCACAGGAACTGGAGGCGCGGGCGCCGCGCATGGGCACCAAGCTGGGTCCGCGTCAGATGCGATTCCAGACAATGGCCAAGACGATCCTGCAGATCCGCGAGGAAACCGACCGGATGACCGAGATCATCAAGGCGATCCGCACGGTGCCGATGAACATGCGCATCCTCGCGTCGCGGCTGGAAAACGCCGGCGGCCCGATCAGCGCGATCTCGGTCAATTACGGCTCGATGCTTGACGAGATGGCCGCCTGGGTGCGCGGCTTTGTCGAGGGCGAGGACAGCACCTACATGCGCATGCTCTCGACCATCCAGCAGGGCCAGTTCCTGGTCAATGCGGGCAGCCTGCAGGCAGAGATGTCGGCCATCTTCCAGGAAGATGTGCGCCATGCCGCCGCCAAGGAGGACGTGATACGCGACAAGGAAACCCTGATCGCCGAGGAGGTCGCCTTCCAGAAAGCGGCCATCGACGCCCTGAAGGTGGTCGAGATCGAGGCGACGCGGCTCGGCCGCTCGGTGCTGGACATGAAGCGCTACGTCACCGGGCTCAGCTCCACCCGCATGATGTGCAAGATCGAGAGCGCGGCGCTCAGCGGCAGCGGCGACTCGCTGGCGGGGATCGTTGACCAACTCGACGCGGGGCAGGATGAGATCGAGGCGCGGCTGGCGCGGATCGTCGAGCTGAACACGGTCATCCAGTCCAACACGGCCATGCTGCGCGCCATGAGCTGAGCCATGCCCCCAACGGGGCAGCGCCAGGCGGGGCAGCGTCAGGCGGGGTAGCGTCAGGCGACGCCTGCACATGCAAACGGCCCGCGCGAGGCGCGGGCCGTTTGGGATGCGAAACCCGGGGCGGGGGCCAGGCCCCCGAAGCGGCCGCTTAGGCGCGGACCAGCTTTTCGTAGGTCTCGGCGATGTCGCGGGTCAGCGCGCCGACCTCGAAGGTGTAATCGCCGATCTGGCCCACGGGGGTCACCTCGGCGGCGGTGCCGGTCAGCCAGCACTGCTCGAAGCCTTCCATCTCCTCGGGCATGATGTGGCGCTCATGCACGGTGATGCCCTTTTCCTTCAGCAGCTTGATCACCGTCTGGCGGGTCAGCCCGTTGAGGAAGCAATCGGGGGTCGGCGTGTGCACTTCACCGTCCTTGACGAAGAAGATGTTGGCGCCGGTCGCCTCGGCCACGTAACCGCGGTAGTCCATAAACAGCGCATCCGAGCAGCCCTTGGCTTCCGCCGCGTGCTTCGAGGTGGTGCAGATCATGTAGAGACCCGCCGCCTTGGCGTGCACCGGGATGGTCTCGGGGCTCGGACGCTTCCACTTCGCGATGTCGAGCTTGGCGCCCTTCATCTTGGCGTCGCCGTAGTAGTTGCCCCAGGCCCATGCCGCGATCGCCAGGCGCACCGGGTTGCGCGCCGAGGCGACACCCATGTCCTGACCGGCCCCGCGCCAGGCCACCGCCCGGACGTAGGCATCGGTGAAGCCGTTCGCCTTCAGCACGGCGTCCTTGGCCGCGTCGATCTCTTCGGCGGTGTAGGGGATCTCGAAATCGAGTTCGCCGGCCGAGAAATGCAGGCGCTTCGAGTGCTCGTGGCCGAGGAAGATCTTGCCGTTGTAGGCCCGCTCCCCCTCGAAGACGGAGCTCGCGTAATGCAGCGCATGCGTCAGGACGTGTACCTTGGCATCCCGCCATTCCACCATCTGGCCGTCCATCCAGATTTTGCCGTCGCGATCGTCGAAAGCTCCGTCCATGGGTCATCTCCTTCACATAGGCGCTTTGCATTAGTTGCGCCTCTTAGGTCCGGACTGGACATAATGTTGCGCAAAAACTGCGACTCGCTAACAGTTCGCTATTGGAATGTCAACAACGCTGACTTAAAGTGCAGAAAACGAACGCAGAGGGATTTATGGCAGACGCGTCGGCAAGTCAGGTTCTGGGCGGTGAGTCGCTCCTCTATCTGACGGATGAGCAACTGCGGCAGGGGATCGAGGCGATGTTCTTCGCCTATCGCGGTTTCACCGCAGACCCGGACCGCATCCTGCAGGGGCTCAGCTACGGCCGGGCGCATCACCGGGCGATCCATTTCATCCATTGCGCGCCGGGCACCACGGTGAACAACCTGCTCAACATTCTCGGTGTCACCAAGCAGTCGCTGAACCGGGTGCTGCGCACGCTGGTCGAGGACGGGCTGGTCGAAAGCCGCGTCGGACGGGCCGACAAGCGCGAGCGGCACCTCTACCTGACCGAGGCCGGGGACGCGCTGGAAAAGCAGCTTTCGGATGCGCAGCGCGCCCGCATGCGCGCCGCCTACCGGCAGGTCGGCCCAGAGGCTGTCGCGGGCTTCAAGCAAGTGCTCGAGGCGATGATGGACCCCGAGATGCAGCGCCAGTACCAGAAGCTGCGGGAGAACCGCGGATGAGCGATCCCGATGCCCATCTGCTGATCGTCGACGATGACGAACGCATCCGGAGCCTTTTGCAGAAGTTTCTGATCCGGCACGGATTTCTGGTCAGCGCGGCGCGCGACGCGGCGCATGCACGGCGGCTCATGGCAGGGCTCGACTTCGACCTGATCGTGCTCGACGTGATGATGCCGGGCGAGGATGGCATCAGCCTCACCCGCGCCATCCGCGAGACCCGCCACACGCCGATCATGCTGCTTACCGCGCGCGGCGAGACCGAGGACCGCATCGCCGGGCTCGAGGCCGGGGCGGACGACTACTTGGCGAAGCCCTTTGAGCCCAAGGAGCTGCTGCTGCGGATCAACGCCATCCTGCGCCGCATGCCCGAGAGCCCGGTCGCCGAGGCGCTGCAGCCCAAGCTGCTGACGCTTGGGCCGATCCGCTATGACCTCGAACGCGGCGAGATGTGGCATGGCGACGACCTGGTGCGGCTGACTGCCACGGAGAGCCAGCTGATGCGCATCTTCTCGGCCCGTCCGGGCGAGGCGCTGAGCCGCACCCGGCTGGTCGAGGAATTGGGCCGCGACAAGGGGCAGGCACAGGAGCGCGCGGTGGACGTGCAGATCACCCGCCTGCGCCGCAAGATCGAGAGCGACCCGAAGCAGCCGCGCTACCTGCAGACCGTGCGCGGCGCGGGCTACATGCTGGCGCCGGATTGAGCGGACACTGAGCAGACCGGATTGACGCGCGGTGCGCCGCCGCTCCTGTCTCAGCGGCGATTTCGGGCGCGGCTGTGCGACAGGCCGCTGCCGGCGCCACCTCCCCTTGTTCCTGCAGAGGAATTGCGGTCTCCTGAGCCGAACCCGCAACCGGAGGAGGGCTGCAATGGGCTGCGCGCTGATCACCCATGCCGACTGTCTCGACCACCTGACCCCCGATGGCCATCCCGAGCAGGTGGCCCGTCTCGACCACGTGCTGCACGCGCTGCAGGGGCTCGACCTGCTGCGCCTCGCCGCGCCGCGCTGCGAGGATCGCGACATCCTGCGCGTGCACCCTCAGGCCTATCTCGACCGGCTGATCGGTGCGCTGCCGGGCGAGGGGCTGATCCCGCTCGACGCCGACACCTGGCTCTCGCCGCGCTCGCTCGAGGCCGCCCGCCGCGGGGTCGGCGGCGCGGTGCGGGCGGTGGATGCGGTGCTGGCGGGCGAGGCAAAGACCGCCTTCTGCGCCACCCGTCCGCCGGGGCACCACGCCGAGGCTGATACGCCCATGGGGTTCTGCCTCTTCGGCAATGCCGCCATCGCGGCGAAACACGCGCTGGACCGGCACGGGCTGGACCGGGTCGCCATCGTCGACTTCGACGTGCACCACGGCAACGGCACCCAGGCGCTGCTCTGGGACGAGCCCCGCGCGCTGCTCATCACCTCGCAGCAATATCCCCTTTGGCCCGGCACGGGCGCCGCCAGCGAGGCCGGCGGTCAAGACAACGTGCTCAACCTGCCGCTGCCGCCGGGCAGCGGCGGAGCCGAGATGCGGGCCGCCTATACCGAACATGCCTTCCCGCGACTCGCGGGCTTCCAGCCCGAGCTCATCCTCATCTCGGCCGGCTTCGACGCCCATGCCGACGACCCGCTGGCCGAGCTCAACTGGCGCGAGGAGGACTTCCGCTGGCTCACGCGCGAGCTGTGCCGGCTTGCGCAGGGCTCCGCGCAGGGGCGGGTGGTCTCGGTTCTCGAAGGTGGTTATGATCTGCGCGCGCTCGCGGACTCGGCCCGGGTGCACGTACAAGAATTGATCGAGGCAGGCAGATGACTGACACCCCCGTCGCGGAGATGAGCTTTGAACAGGCAATGGCGGAGCTCGAGCAGGTGGTGACCCAGCTCGAACGCGGCGAAGTGCCGCTGGAGGAGTCGATCTCGCTCTACCAGCGCGGCAGCGAGCTGCGGAAGCATTGCGAGACCAAGCTCAAGGCGGCGGAAGAAAAGGTCGCCGCCATCACCCTCGACGCGAACGGCGAGCCCGCGGGCACCAAGCCGGTCGAGGGGCTCTGACCTCCCATGTTCGTGGAATCCCTGGTCGGTGCGGCGGCGGCGGTCGCCGCCCACCTCGAAAGCGTTCTGGACGAGCACGAGGCGCTGCCCGTGGTCGATGCCATGGGCTATGCCACCCGCGGCGGCAAGGCGCTGCGCGGCTACCTGGTGCTGGAATCGGCGCGGTTGCACGGCGTGCCCGAGGGCCACGCGATCTGGCCCGCCTGCGCCATCGAGGCGGTGCACGCCTATTCGCTGGTGCATGACGACCTGCCCTGCATGGACGATGACGACCTGCGCCGCGGCCTGCCCACGGTGCACCGCAAGTGGGACGAGGCAACGGCGGTCCTCGCCGGGGACGCGCTGCAGGCGCTCGGCTTCGAGCTTGTGAGCGACCCGCGCTGCCATCCCTCGGGCGAGGTGCGCGCCGATCTCGCGCTGTCGCTGGCCCGCGCCGCGGGCGCGCGCGGCATGGTCATGGGCCAGGCGCTCGACATGGCCGCCGAGGCCACCGACGTGCCGCTCGATCTGGCGCAGATCACCGCGCTTCAGGCCGGCAAGACCGGGGCGCTGATCCGCTGGTCCGCCGAGGCCGGCGCGCGGCTGGCCGAGGTCGACCCCGCGCCGCTCACCGCCTACGCGGGCCGGCTCGGCCTCGCCTTCCAGATCGCCGACGACATCCTCGACGTCGAGGGCGATGCGGCGATGATGGGCAAGGCCGTGGGCAAGGACGCCGGACGCGGCAAGGCCACCTTCGTGTCGCTGCTCGGTCTCGACGCCGCGAAGCTGCGCGCGCAGCAGCTGGTGGACGAGGCCTGCGACGCGCTATCTCCCTATGCAGACCGGGCGGAAAACTTGCGGGCGGCAGCCCGCTTCGTTATCTCCCGCAGCAACTGACGCCAGAGGTGCACCCCATGTCCTCCCGCCCCGAGACGCCCCTTCTCGACCGCGTGACCACGCCCGCCGATCTCAAGCGGCTCTCGGATGACGAGCTGATCCGTCTCGCGCATGAGCTGCGCGCCGAAACCGTTTCGGCGGTGTCCGAAACCGGCGGCCATCTCGGCGCGGGGCTCGGCGTGGTGGAGCTGACGGTGGCATTGCACGCGGTTTTCGACACGCCGCGCGACAAGCTGATCTGGGACGTCTCGCACCAGTGCTACCCGCACAAGATTCTCACCGGCCGCCGCGACCGCATCCGCACCCTGCGCATGAAGGACGGGCTGTCGGGCTTCGCGAAACGCTCGGAATCGCCCTACGATCCTTTCGGCGCGGGTCACAGCTCGACCTCGATCAGCGCCGCCCTCGGCTTCGCCATGGCGCGTGAGCTGGGCGGCAACTGCGACACCGGGCTTGGCGACGCCATCGCGGTGATCGGTGACGGCTCGATGTCGGCGGGCATGGCCTTCGAGGCGATGAACAACGCCGGCCACCTCGGCAAGCGGCTGATCGTTATCCTCAACGACAACGAGATGTCGATCGCGCCGCCCACCGGCGCCATGTCCTCCTATCTCAGCCGGCTCTACGCCGAGGCGCCGTTTCATGACCTCAAGGCCGCGGCCAAGGGTGCCGTCAGCCTGCTGCCGCCGCCGTTCCGCGAAGGCGCCAAGCGTGCCAAGGACGTGCTGAAGTCGATGACCGTGGGCGGCACGCTGTTCGAGGAGCTGGGCTTTTCCTACCTCGGCCCGATCGACGGGCACGACCTGCACCAGCTGCTGCCGGTGCTGCGCACGGTGAAGGCGCGCGCCACCGGGCCGATCCTGATCCACGCGCTGACCAAGAAGGGCAAGGGCTACGCCCCGGCCGAGGATTCCGCCGATCGCGGCCATGCCCGCGCCAAGTTCGACGTGATCACCGGCGAGCAGAAGAAGGCCCCGTCCAACGCGCCGGCCTATACCAAGGTCTTCGCCAAGACCCTGACCCAGCTCGCCGCCGAGGACCCGCGCATCTGCGCGGTGACCGCCGCCATGCCCGACGGCACCGGACTCGACCTGATGGCCGAGCGCTTCCCGGACCGCGTCTTCGACGTGGGCATCGCCGAGCAGCACGGGGTGACCTTCTCCGCCGGTCTCGCGGCGGGCGGGCTGAAGCCCTTCTGCGCGATGTATTCCACCTTCCTGCAGCGCGGCTACGACCAGGTGGTGCATGACGTGGCGATCCAGCGCCTGCCGGTGCGTTTCGCCATCGACCGCGCCGGGCTTGTGGGCGCCGATGGTGCCACCCATGCCGGCGCCTACGACGTGGCCTTCATGGCGAACCTGCCGGGCATGGTGGTCATGGCCGCCGCCGACGAGGCCGAGCTGGTCAACATGGTGGCCACCGCCGCCGCGCATGACGAGGGACCGATTGCCTTCCGCTACCCGCGCGGCGAGGGGGTGGGCGTCGAGATGCCCGAGACCCCGCAGATCCTGCCGATCGGCAAGGGCCGGATGGTCCGGACCGGCAGCCGCGTGGCGATCCTCAGCTTCGGCACGCGCCTGCAGGAGGTGCTCAAGGCCTGCGAGAAACTCGAGGCCCGCGGCATCTCGCCGACCGTGGCCGACGCCCGCTTCGCCAAGCCGCTCGACCGGGAACTCATCCTGCAGCTGGCGCAGGACCACGAGGCGCTGATTTGCATCGAGGAAGGCGCGGTCGGCGGTTTCGGCAGCCATGTCGCGCAGCTCCTGTCGGACGAGGGTGTCTTCGACCACGGGCTGAAGTTCCGCTCGATGGTGCTGCCCGACACCTTCATCGACCACTCGAGCCCGGCAGACATGTACGCGACGGCCGGCCTCAACGCCGAGCAGATCGAGGAAAAGGTCCTCACCACGCTCGGCGTCGACATCCTGAACAAGCGCGCCTGACGGCCCGAGGGGCGCTGTCCTGCGCCCTTTCGCCTAGAGAGAAATATCCCGGGGGAGGCCGCGAAGCGGACGGGGGCAGAGCCCCCTTACTCTTCAATTGCGCGGCGGGCATCGCTCTCCCCCGGTCCCGCTTGCGCGCACGCTCCCGTGTCCGCGCCGTCATTCCCCTTGTCCCGTGGCGCCCGGTCCTTTATGGACCCGCCCACACCGGTCGCAGCCTACCCGGTCATCAAAACAAGGGTTCAACATGAAGACTATCGTCATCTGCTCCGGCGGGCTGGACTCCGTCTCGCTCGCCCATATGGTCGCCTCGGAGCACGACCTCACCCGCCTTGTCTCCTTCGACTACGGCCAGCGCCACGCCAAGGAGCTGGACTTCGCCAAGGCCGCGGCCGCGCGTCTCGGCGTGCCCTTCCACCGCATCGACATGCGCGGCATCGGCGCGGCGCTTACCGGCTCGGCGCTGACCTCGGACATCGACGTGCCCGACGGGCACTACGCCGAGGAGACCATGCGCATCACCGTGGTCCCAAACCGCAATGCCATCATGCTGGCCATCGCCTTCGGCGTCGCCGCGGCCAATGGCGACGAGGCGGTCGCCACCGCCGTGCATGGCGGGGACCACTTCATCTACCCCGACTGCCGCCCCGGCTTCACCCGCGCCTTCGAGGCGATGCAGCGCGAGGCGCTCGACGGCTATGCCGACGTGCGGCTCTACACGCCCTTCGTCGAGCGCACCAAGGCCGACATCGTCACCGAGGGCGCCAGGCACGGCACGCCCTTCGCCGAGACATGGTCGTGCTACAAGGGCGGCGAGGTGCATTGCGGCTGCTGCGGCACCTGCGTCGAGCGGCGCGAGGCTTTCCATCTCGCGGGCATCGCGGACCCCACCGTCTATGCCGACCCCGATTTCTGGGTTCAGGCCGTGGCCAGCCGGGAGGAGGCGTGATGTTCCGGATCAGCAAAGAGTTTCACTTCTCCGCCTCGCACCAGCTGACGCATCTGCCGGACGATCACCAATGCGCCCGGATGCACGGGCACAATTACATCGTCGTGGTCGAACTGACGGCGCGCGAGCTGAACGCGGACGGTTTCGTGCGCGACTACCACGAGCTGGCGCCGCTCAAGGCCTATATCGACGACTGCTTCGACCACCGGCACCTCAACGACGTGCTGAACGTCGCCTCGACCGCCGAGAACCTGGCGCTGCATTTCTACGAGTGGTGCGCCGCGCGCTGGCCCGAGACCACCTCGGTCAAGGTCAGCGAGACTCCGAAGACCTGGGCCGAATACCGGCCCGCGCCGCTGGCGGCCTGACATGGTTCTGCGCATTGCCGAGATCTTCGGCCCGACGATCCAGGGCGAGGGCGCGCTGATCGGCGAGCCCACCGTCTTTGTCCGCGCCGGCGGCTGCGACTACCGCTGCAGCTGGTGCGACAGCCTGCACGCGGTCGACAGCGCCTACCGGCACAGCTGGACGCCCCTGTCCGATAAAGAGGTCTGGGCGGAGGTCACGCGCCTTTCGGGCGGGCGGCCGATCACCGTCTCGCTCAGCGGCGGCAACCCGGCGATCCAGGATTTCGGCCCGGTGATCGAGATGGGCCGTGCAGAGGGCTACCGCTTCGCCTGCGAAACGCAGGGCTCGGTGGCGCGCCCGTGGTTCGGCGCGCTCGACACGCTGGTGCTCAGCCCCAAGCCGCCGTCGAGCGGCGAGACCGTCGACTGGGACGCCTTCGCCGATTGCGTTGCGGCGGGGCAGGGCGCGCGGCAGGTGGTCATGAAGATCGTGATCTTCGACCAGCGCGACTACCACTGGGCGAAGGACGCCCATGCCCGGCACCCCGAACTGCCGCTCTACCTGCAGCCCGGCAACCCCGAGGTCGACCCGGATGTGCCGCTCGATCCGCAAAGCCTCGCCGACCGCCTCCTGTGGCTCACCGAGATCGCCACCGCGGATGGCTGGTTCGCGCCCCGCATCCTGCCGCAGCTGCATGTGCTCCTCTGGGGCAACAAGCGCGGCGTCTGAATTTCCATTTCCGGAGATCCCGAAATGACCGACAGCATCTACAGCAACCTCAAGCAGCTCGGCGGCGCCACGTTGCTGCCCACCTCGCCCGAGAAGGCCGAGCTCGAGCGGGTGCCCAATCCGCAGGCCGACGTGGCCTACAACGTGCGCTTCACCGCGCCGGAGTTCACCTCGCTCTGCCCGATGACCGGCCAGCCCGATTTCGCGCATCTGGTCATTGATTACGTGCCGGGGGACTGGCTGGTCGAGAGCAAGGCCCTGAAGCTCTACCTCGGCTCGTTCCGCAACCACGGCGCCTTCCACGAGGACTGCACCATCTCCATCGCCCGGCGGCTGGTGGAGTTTCTGGAACCGCAATGGCTGCGCATTGGCGGCTACTGGTACCCGCGCGGCGGCATCCCGATTGATGTGTTCTACCAGACCGGACCGATGCCCGAGGGCGTGTGGATCCCCGATCAGGGCGTGCCGCCCTACCGTGGGCGCGGTTGAGCGCGCGCGTTCGAGGGGGCTGCCCCGCGCGGTAGCCGCGCTTTATGTGAGAAAGGAGCTCCGCCCCCGGGCGACACAATTGCGCTAAAGGGAAGAAGGGGGCTCTGCCCCCGGCCGCGCGGGGCGCGGCCTCCCCCGGGATATTTCGACCTAGGCGAAAGGGCGGGGTTCAGCCTCCCTCGGCGAGCAGTGCGGCGAGGCCCGCGCGGTAGTCGGGGTAGAGCAGTTTGATGCCCAGCTCGTGCTTGATGCGATCGTTCCGCACCCGCTTGTTCTCGGCGTAGAAGCTGCGCGCCATGGGGCTCATCTCGGCCGCGTCGAAGGCGACCTCGGGCGGGGCGGGCAGGTCCAGAAGCTCGGCCGCGTGCAGCAGCACGTCCTCGGGCGGGGCCGGGTCGTCGTCGCACAGGTTGTAGATGGCGCCGGGGCGCGGCTGGCGGATCGACGCCTCGAGCACCTGCGCGATGTCATCCACGTGGATGCGGCTGAACACCTGCCCGGGTTTCACGATGCGCCGCGCCGTGCCCTGGCGGACCTTCTCGAAGGGGCCGCGGCCGGGCCCGTAGATGCCGGCGAGACGGAAGATGTGCAGCGGCAGGCCGGGGATCGCCTGCCAGGCTTCTTCGGCCGCCTTGCGCGCCGCGCCGCGCGGCGTGCTGGGCTGCAGCGGCGTGTCTTCGCCCACCCAGCCGCCGCCGTGATCGCCGTAGACGCCCGTGGTCGAGAGGTATCCAACCCAGTCGAGTTCCGGAGCGCGCGCGGCGATGGCGGGACCGATCTCTGCCAAAGCGGGATCGCCGCCGTCGCGCGGCCCCGCCGAGACCAGCACGTGGCTGGCCTGCGCCAGCGCCGCTTCGAGCGGCGCGCGCTGCCAGAGCACCGGTTCCACGCCCTGGGCCACAAGGTCGGGCGCCCTCGCGGGGTCTCGGTGGGTGCCGAGGATGCGCCATCCCCGCGGGAGCAGCCGGCGGGCGAGGGCGGCGGCGGAATAGCCGTGGCCGAGGGTGAGCAGCGTGCGTGTCATGGCCGGCAAACTGGGGCGCGACCGGCGTTTTGACAAGCCCCGCCGGACAGGCGCCATCTTGCCGATATGCCATTGAGCAGGATAGGCCGGGGCGCAAAGCCGGAGTATGAAAGCCCATCAGAGGCTACTTGGAATTCGGAATGTCCCGAAAGACGGAAATGACCCGGCGCGCCTGCCTGTCGCTTGTCCTTCTGCCGCTGGCCGCCTGCGCCGCGCAGCAGGAGGACGTGGAGGTGACGCGCTTCGACCCGCCGCTCTATCCCAACGAGACCCCCGAGCTGCGCGCGTCGATCAACCGCTGGTCCGACCACTACGAGGTGCCTCGGCGGCTGGTCCACAGGCTTGCGATCCGCGAGAGCACCCACACGCCCGAGGCGCGCAACGGACCCTATTACGGCCTGCTGCAGATCCTTCCGGCCACGGCGCGGACCATGGGCTTCCAGGGCCAGCCGCGCGACCTGCTCGATGCCGACACCAATCTGGAATACGGGGTGAAATACCTGCGCGGGGCCTGGCTGCTGTCGAACGGCAACCCGGATGCGGCGATCGGTTGGTACGCCCGCGGCTACTACTACGAGGCCAAGCGCCGCGGCATGCTGGTCGAGACCGGGCTGCGCGGCTGAGCTTCAGCGCTCCAGGAGGGCGAGAAGCTGCGCCTCGGCGCGGCGCAGCCCCGGGCGCTCGGGCGCGGTCTCGAGCACCGTGGGCAGGCCCTTTCCGGCGAGCGCGATCACCTCGGGATGGATGTAGGAGTTGCGCGCCACCGTCGGTGTGTTCGCCAGCCGCGCGGCGGCGGCCTCGGCCATTGCCTTGATGCTGATCCTTTCGCTGCGCGTGGCCGCCTCCAGCGCCGCGACGCTGCCGTTCCAGGTGCGGAAGGTCTTGGCGGTCAGCGCGGGGCAGCCGGTGCGCTCGGCGAGCCAGCGGTTGATCTCCTCCGAGCGCAGCACATGCGGTGTGCCGTCTTCGTCGAGCCAGGCGATCAGCTCCTTGCCCGGCAGGTCGTCCAGGGCGGTCAGCGCGCGCTCGAGCGTGCGGTCTTTCAGCCGCTTGTGCACGCGCTTGCCGCCCTTACCGGGAAAGCGCAGGTGCAGCGTGCCACCGTCGAGCCGCAGGTGCGTGCCGCGCAGTGTGGTCGCGCCGTAGCTGCCGTTCTCCGCCGCGTAATCGGCATTTCCGACGCGCAGCCCGGCGCGATCGAGCAGGGCGAGCGTGGCGGCGAGGGCGAAGTCCTTCTCTCCCGGATCGCGGTCGCGCAATTGCCGCAGGATGCTGCGGCGCAAGCCGGGCAGGGCGGCGCCGAACTCGGCGAGATGCCCGTATTTCCGCTCTGACCGAAATGTCGTCCATTCCGGGTGGTAGCGGTATTGCTTGCGGTCGCGGGCATCGCGCCCGGTGGCCTGCAGGTGGCCATTGGCACGCGGGCAGATCCACACCTGCTCGTAGGCCGGGGGTACCGCCAGCGCCTTGATCCGCGCCCGCTCCTCGGCGGCGTCGATGCGGGTGCCGTCGGGGGCGATGTAGCTGAAGCCGTGGCCGCAGCGCCGCCGCAGGATGCCGGGGCGGCTGTCGGGATAGTAGACGAGGTCGGGGCGCTGGGTCATGCCTGCGAACGCCGCGCGTGCCGACCGGGTTCCGCATGGACAAACGCGGGTGGCGGGTGATCGGGACGTCTTGAACCCGTCACGTCTTCCTGCCACGCTCGCCGGCAAAATAGCGGAAGGAGCCGCAGATGCAGGACATGCAGGCGAAATTGCAGATCGTTTCTCCCGAGGCCCCCGGTCCGGAGCTCTTCGACACCGCCGAGGCGGCGGTGGACCGGCTCTGCGTGCTGTACGACCAGGCGGCGGAGTTCCTCAAGGAGCGGTTCCTGTCGTCCATGGCCGAAGGGCACCCGGGCGTGCGTTACCGCGCCTTCTACCCCGAGGTTCGCATCACCACGACCAGCTTTGCGAAGGTGGACAGCCGCCTGAGCTTCGGCCACGTCTCGGCGCCCGGCACCCATGCCACCTCGATCACCCGGCCGGACCTGTTCCGGCACTACCTGAAGCAGCAGATCGGGCTGCTGATCGAGAACCACGGGGTGAAGGTGCAGGTCGGCCTGTCGGACACGCCGATGCCGGTGCATTTCGCCGTGGCCAACTACCCCGAGCTGACCGTGCCGCAGGAAGGGGCGGGCAGCTTCATCCTGCGCGACGTTTTCGACGTGCCGGACCTGACCATCACCAATGACGACATCGTCAACGGCGTTGCGCGGCCCGCCCCCGACGGCGCCGAGCCGCTGGCGCCCTTCACCGCACAGCGGGTGGACTACTCGCTCGCCCGGCTGGCGCACTATACCGCCACCGACCCGGGGCATTTCCAGAACCACGTGCTGTTCACCAACTACCAGTTCTACGTCAGCGAGTTCGAGGCCTACGCCCGCAAGCAGCTCGCCGATCCGGAGAGCGGCTACACCGCCTTCGTGTCGACCGGGAACGTCGAGATCACCGACGCCGCGACCGAGATCCCGCTGACCGCCAAGATGCCGCAGATGCCGACCTACCACCTCAAGCGCAAGGACGGCTCGGGCATCACGCTGGTCAATATCGGCGTCGGCCCGTCGAACGCCAAGACCGCCACGGACCACATCGCCGTGCTGCGCCCGCATGCCTGGCTGATGGTCGGGCACTGCGCCGGGCTGCGCAACTCCCAGAGCCTTGGGGACTTCGTGCTGGCCCACGCCTACCTGCGCGAGGACAAGGTGCTCGACGACGACCTGCCGGTCTGGGTGCCGATCCCGGCGCTGGCCGAGATCCAGGTGGCGCTGGAAGACGCGGTCGAGGAAGAGACGCAGCTTTCCGGCTATGACCTCAAGCGGGTCATGCGTACGGGCACCGTCGCCTCGGTCGACAACCGCAACTGGGAACTGCGCGACCAGCGCGGCCCGGTGCAGCGGCTCAGCCAGTGCCGCGCCGTGGCGCTGGACATGGAGAGCGCGACCATCGCCGCCAACGGCTTCCGCTTCCGGGTGCCCTACGGCACCTTGCTCTGCGTCAGCGACAAGCCGCTGCATGGCGAGCTGAAACTGCCCGGAATGGCGTCGGATTTCTACAAGACACAGGTGGCGCGCCACCTGATGATCGGGATAAGAGCCATGGAACATCTCCGCACGATGCCCCTCGAACGGATCCATAGCCGGAAATTGCGTAGCTTCGACGAAACAGCCTTCCTGTGAATCGGCGGTTCGCAGCGCAATACGCGTAGATTTCTCTTGCAAAAAGCCACTATTCGTTGTGTTTCGACTCTACATAGAGTTAAGTGACCTCAATGGGGCCCAAGTACTCGGGCAGTTCAAGGAGACCATGAAATGGCGAAGCCGATGACCAAAACCCAACTCGTGGCCGCACTGGCAGAAGAGATGGGCGCAGACAAGAAGACCGCGTCGACCGCTCTGGAAGCGATCACCGGCATCATCACCAAGGAAGTCGCAGACGGCGGCGCCGTGACCCTGCCGGGCGTTGGCAAAATCTATTGCCGCGAGCGTCCCGAGCGCATGGTGCGCAACCCCGCCACCGGCGAGCAGTTCAAGAAAGAGGCCGACAAGGTGGTCAAGATGACCATTGCGAAGGCGCTGAAGGACAGCGTGAACGGCTGATCTTTCCTGCTCGACTGAGCATCAGGGCCGCGGTTTCGCGGCCCTTTTTTATTGTTTTACAGGTATTTAGAGATCTTGAAGCCGGGCGATCTGCTGCCCTTGGGCGTCGAAGTTCGCGGGATCGAGCCAGGCTTCGAGCCGGGCCTTCAGCGTCGGCCATTCGCTGTCGAGGATAGAGAACCACGCCGTGTCTCGGTTGCGGCCCTTGCTGACCACGGCCTGCCGGAAGGTGCCCTCGTAGGTGAAGCCGAGCCGCTCCGCCGCCCGGCGCGAGGGGCCGTTCAGCGCGTCGCATTTCCACTCGTAGCGGCGGTAGCCGAGCGCGTCGAAGGCGCGCTTCATCATCAGGTACATGGCTTCGGTGGCGGCCGGGCTGCGCTGCAGCAGGGGGCTGAAGTGGATATGTCCGACCTCGATCACGCCGTTTTTCGGGTCGATCCGTAGGTGCGAAGCGATTCCCACCGGCGTGCCATCGGGCGTGCAGAGCGTGTAGAACTGCGGATCGGTGCTTGCGGCGCAGTCGTCGATCCAGGCCTGTGCAGCTTTCAGGTCCCGCACAGGCTCGCGCAGCAGGTAGGTCCAGTTGCGACCGCTCTCGTCCTTCAGGAAGGCGTCGAACAGCGGCGCCGCGTGCTCGGACCGGGTCGGCGCGAGGTTGATGCGGCGGCCCTGCATGGGCTCATGCGGGGGGAAGGGGCGGGGGAAGGTACCGTCGACGGGCAGCCCGATGGGCTGCCCGTGTTCGTTCGTGCGATGGTCGGTCATCTCAGCCGAAGACCGTCCCGAGCGCGCCGTCCACGGCCTCGACGATCTGGTCGATGTCGTCCTTGGTGGCGATCAGCGCCGGGGCGAAGCACAGCGTGTTGTTGTAGCCGGGGATCGAGCGGTTGGTCATACCGATGATGACGCCGCGCTTGTTCACCTCGGCCACGACGGCGGCAGTGCGCTTCTCGTCCATCGGCTCGCGGGTGGCGCGGTCGGTCACCAGCTCGGCGCCAAGGAACAGGCCCTTGCCGCGCGCCTCGCCGACGACCGCGTGCTTGTCCTTCAGCGCCTCGAGTTGGCCGAGCATGTACTCACCCATTGCAGTGGTGTTCTCGAGCAGGTTCTCGTCCTCGATGATGCGCATGTTCTCCAGCGCCGCGGCGGGGCCGGCGGTGCAGCCGCCGAAGGTCGAGATGTCGCGGAAGTAGTTCATCGGGTCCGCGGCGTCGTCCTTGAACAGGTCGAAGACGCGCTCGTTGGTCACGCAGCAGGCGATGGCGGCATAGCCCGAGGCGACGCCCTTGGCCATGGTCACGAAGTCGGGCTCGACGCCGTAGTGCTGGTAGCCGAACCAGGTGCCGGTGCGCCCGACGCCGCAGACCACCTCGTCGATGTGCAGCAGGATGTCGTACTTGCGGCAAATCTCCTGCACCCGCTGCCAGTAGCCCGCCGGGGGCACGATCACGCCGCCGCCCGCGGTCACCGGCTCTAGGCAGAGCGCACCGACGGTGTCGGGGCCCTCGCGCAGGATCACCTCTTCGATGGCATCGGCGGCGCGCTGGCCGTAGGCCTCGCCCGACAGATCGCCCCAGCCTTGGTCGCCAGCGCGGTATTCAAGGCAATGCGGCACCGACACGAAGCCCGGCGCGAAGGGGCCGTACTGCGCGTTGCGCTCTTCCTGACCGCCAGCCGACAGGGCCGCGATGGTGGTGCCGTGATAATCGCGCTCGCGGTAGAGGATCTTGTGCTTCTTGCCGCCGTAGCGCTTGTGCGCGATCTGCCGGACCATCTTGAAGGCTTTCTCGTTCGCCTCGGAGCCGGAGTTGCAGTAGTAGACGCGGCTCATGCCCGGCATCTTGGTGATCAGCTTCTCGGCGAAGAGCGCACCGGGGATCGAGCCCGCGGCACCGGCGTAGTAGTTCAGCTTCATCAACTGCTCGGAGATCGCGTCGACGATGCTCTTGCGGCCGTAGCCGACGTTGACCGTCCAGACCGCGCCCGACACGGCGTCGAGCTGCTCGCGTCCGGTCTGGTCCCAGACGCGCATGCCCTTGCCCTCGACGATGATCTTGGGGTCCGAGGTCTCGAACTGCTTGTGCTGCACGAGGTGGTGCCAGACGTGGGCCTTGTCGGCTTCGACGACATGGCTGAGGTCGTTCTGGGTGAGGGTGCCGTCCATGGAAGCTCTCCTGAAATCCGAGCGCCGCTGCGGGCGCGAAAGCATGACTCCGCGATGCGGGATGCTAGCACATGTGCCAGAAGCGCGGGGAAGTCTTAGCGCCAGATTTACGTTTGATATAAGTCCAGTTTCGCGCGGACCGGGGCCAGAGTACGGAAGTCGCCCCGAATGACGTGATATTTCTCGCATTGCGGTGCCCGGTGATTGGGCAGGTGACCCCACTGCCCCCAACGTATCTGCTGCATCTGCGGGCATTGCCCATTGATTGAGCGCATCTTTTCCGGTCGGATCACTCGCGAGCCGGGTGCCCGAAGGTCCCGGCCTGGCACAAGCCCCGCGGACCATGACGGGGCAGCATAACGGGAGAGACGAGATGACGATCAAGAAGAGCCTGCTCGGTGCTGCTGGCGCCGTGGCGCTGCTGGCCGGGGCCGCGAGCGCGGAGGAAATCACCGTCGGCTATTTCCTCGAGTGGCCGATGCCGTTCGAATACGCCAAGGCGATGGGCACCTACGAGGAGGAGATGGGCGTCGACATCAACTGGGTGAGCTTCGACACCGGCACCGCCATGTCGGCGGCGATGGCCTCGGGCGATGTGCAGCTGTCGGTCAGCCAGGGCGTGCCGCCCTTCGTGGTCGCCGTCTCTGCCGGGCAGGACCTGCAGGCGCTCGACGTGGCGGTGAGCTACGCCGACAACGACAACTGCGTGGTGCGCTCGGAGCTGGAGATCGACAAGGACAGCGCCGACGAGCTTGAAGGCAAGAAAGTCGCCGTGCCGCTGGGCACCGCAGCGCACTACGGCTTCCTCAAGCAGATGGACCACTTCGGCGTGCCGCTCGACAGCCTCGAGATCGTCGACATGGCGCCGCCGGATGGCGCGGCGGCCATCGCGCAGGGTGCGGTCGACATGGCCTGCGGCTGGGGCGGCTCGCTGCGCCGCATGCTCGAGCATGGCAACGTGCTGCTAACCGGCGCCGAGAAGGAAGATCTGGGCATTCTGGTCTTCGACGTGACCTCCGGCCCGGCCTCCTGGGTGGCCGAGAACTCCGACCTGGTGGCCTCCTTCCTGAAAGTGACCGCCGAGGCCAACGCCATGTGGGCCGACGAGGCGAACCATTCCGAGATGCTGCCGGTGATCGCCAAGGACGCGGGCATGGATGAAGAGGCCACCGCCGAAACGCTGGCCACCTTCGTCTTCCCCGACGCCGAGACCCAGCTTTCCGACAAGTGGCTCGGAAGCGCCGCGGCGGAGTTCATGAAGGGCGTGGCGGATGTCTTCGTCGAGGCCGGCTCGATCGACGCCGCGCTCGACAGCTACGCCGATCACATCAACACCGGGCCGCTCTCCTCGGCAGGCTCGATGTAAGGCCATGCGGCCCTGCGTCCCGGCGGTGGGGGGCTGCCGCCGGGGCTCTTGCTTCGAACGATCAAACAGAACGACAGAGGGGGGTGAACCCCCGAACCGCGGCGACACGCCGCGAAAGGCGGACCATGAGCGGACTATCCATCCAGAACCTGTCGATGCGCTTCGACCTGCCCAACGGCGGCTCGGTGCAGGCGCTGAAGGACGTCTCGCTGGACCTCGCGCAGGGCGAGTTGCTCTCGGTGCTCGGGCCGTCGGGCTGCGGCAAGACCACGCTACTGAACATCGTCGCGGGCTTCCTCGCGCCGACCGAGGGCAAGATCATCCTCAACGGCCACGAGGTGCGCGGTCCCGCCGCCGAGCGCGGCATGGTGTTCCAGCAGGGCGCGCTCTTCGAATGGATGAACGTGCGCGACAACGTCAGCTTCGGCCCGCGCATGGCCGGACAGCGCGAGCGTGACTACGGCGCAACCGTCGACCACCTGCTCGAAGTGGTCGGCCTGCGCGACTTCAAGGAAAAGGCGGTCTACGAGCTCTCGGGCGGCATGCAGCAGCGCGTGGCTCTGGCCCGCTGCCTTGCCAACGATCCCGACGTGATCCTCATGGACGAGCCGCTGGGGGCGCTCGACGCGCTCACCCGCGAGAAGATGCAGAGCCTCGTGCTGAAGCTCTGGAAGGAGACCGGCAAGACCATCATCCTGATCACCCACTCGGTCGAGGAAGCGCTGCTTCTGGGCGAGCGGCTGCTGGTCATGGCGCCGCGCCCGGGCCGCATCCACCGCGAGTACCGCCTGCCGTTTGCCGACCTCGGCGCCGGGCAGGACCTGCGCGCGGTTAAAAAGCATCCCGACTTCGCGACGACGCGCGAGGAGATCCTCGGGATGATCTGGGACATGGAGGAAGAGATCATGGGCCGCAGCGAAGCGGCAGGAGGCGCGTGATGATCGTCTTTGCCCTCTACATCGCCATCTTCGTGGTGAGCTGGCTGCTGGTGAAGCTGCTGGTGCACCGCGCGCTGAACGATTTCACCGCCCGCAAGACCGTCACCTTCGGCGACGAGAGCGCGGTGCGCCCGAGCCGCATCGCCAGCGTGGTGTCGATCCTGACCATCTTCCTGCTCTGGGGCGCCTTCACCGGCTCGACCTGGGTGCCGAAGTTCCTGCACGCGCCGGGGCCCTTCGTCGGCGATGCCAGCTTCACCTATACCGCCGAGGCCGAGGGCGTGGCGCCGGATGACGCCACGGTCACCGTGCGCGTCTTCCCGGTGGGCGAGGAGACCGAGGATCCGCAGGTCGATCCCGGCGAGGGCTGGGCGAAGAACGATGCCGCCAGCGTCGGGGCCTGGCGCTCGGGGCTGGTGCGCGTGGACAAGAACGACGAGTACGGCCGCGACCAGGGCCACACCATCGTGGCCGTCAACGGCACGCCCATCGCGCCCGGCGGCGAGGTGATGACCGACTATGGCCGTGTCGGCATGTCGCCCAAGGGCACGCTCAACTTCGAGCCCGCCAAGGGCTGGCAGATGGAGCCGATCTGGCTGCCCGCGCCCGAGGCGGTGCTTGCGCGGCTGGTGGAGATTTCCCGCGACGGCTACCGCGACAGCACGCTCTGGGAGCACCTCGGCTGGTCGCTCTTCCGGGTCATCGCCGGCTTCTTCTTCGGCGCGCTGATCGGCATCCCGCTGGGCTACGCCATGGGCCTGTCGGACTGGTTCCGCGGCTGGTTCGATCCCATTGTCGAGTTCATGCGTCCGGTGCCGCCGCTGGCGCTCATTCCGCTGGTGATCATCTGGGCGGGCATCGGCGAGACCGGCAAGATCATCCTGCTGTTCCTCGCCGCGCTCTGGATCATGGCGATCGCGGCGCGCTCCGGCGTGTCGGGGGTGAAGATCTCCAAGGTCCACGCGGCTTATTCTCTGGGCGCCTCGAAGGTGCAGATCCTGCGCCACGTGATCATTCCCAACTCGCTGCCCGACATCTTCACCGGCGCGCGGGTCGCCATGGGCGTCTGCTGGGGCACCGTCGTGGCCGCCGAGCTTGTCGCCGCCGAGAAGGGCGCGGGCATGATGATCATGGTCGCCTCGAAGTTCCAGCTCACCGACATCGTGATCATGGGGATCATCCTGATCGGGGTGATCGGCTTCGGCATCGACATGCTGATGCGGCTCGCCGAGCGCAAGCTGGTGCCCTGGAAGGGGCGCGGCTGAGCGTCGGCGGAGAGGCGAAGCCGAGGGGGCTGTCTGCCTCCTCGGTTTGACCTAAAATATTTCTGTCTAGACGAAGGGGCGGGGCGTCAGCCCAGAAGCGCGCCGAGCTGCGCGTCGAGCCAGAGGCGCATGCCGTCCACCGTTGCCACATAGGGATCGAGCAGCGGCGCCAGCGCCGGCACGGCGGCGGAGATCGCCGGGGCCAGCGCGTAGAGCAGCACCGCCAGCGCCGCGAGGATCAGCACCACGCCGAAGCCGCGCGCAAAGCTGCTGCCCTGCGCCTCGTCTTCCTCGGCCGAGAGCGCGCGGCCCTGCGGGGTCTCCATGCGGCGCGGCTCGGGGGCGACGCGCAGGGTCTGGTTGATCTCCTCGATGTCCGGCAGCAGGTCGCGGCGCGAGGGCGCCACGGCGGGGTCGGGGGCCGGTGCCGGCTCTGGGGCGGGTTCGGCATCCTCGGTCAGCGGGGCGTCGCCGCGGATGCGCGCCATGTGCTCGCGCGCGACCCGTGCCCGGTGGGCAGGGTCTTCCTCGGAAGGTTCCGACAGACCGAGGTCGGGCTGGCTCTCGAGCGGCTCGGGATCGGTGCGTCGGCGGGCCTCGCGCTCGGCCTCCTGGCGCAGCACCTCGGCCACCGACGGATCGAGCCCGCGGGCGCGGACCGGGCGGCGCGGCACGGGAACCGGCTCGGGCGCGGGGTCATCCTCGACCTCGGCGGTGTCGGGTCCGGCGGGCGGCTGCGGCTCGGGGGCCGGATCGGGCGCGTCAAAGGCGCCTTCGTCCATCTCTTCCCAGAGATCTTCCGTCTCGGCGGCGTCGCGGGGCGCCTCTTGCGCCGTGCCCAGCGGCAGGGGCGCATCGTCGGGGTGCAGCTGAAACCAGGTGTGGCCGCAGCTCGAGCATTGCACGTCGCGCCCGCCCGCGGGGATCGCGTCGACAGGCACCTCGTATTGCGCGCCGCAATTGGGGCAAATCAGCCGCATCTTGTCCCTAGCTTTCCATCTGTTTTCGCCACCATCCCTTTGGAGACAATAGGTTGCCGGGATCGAGCGGGAAAGCCAATTTTCGGGCCGGGGGGCGGATTGCAACTGCGCCGCGGCTCGGGCACAACAGGGCAACGTTTTTACCGGGGGCGCGCAGGCGTGATCGAACTGGATAATGTGGCCTACAGCTACGGCGGCGGAGAGTTGCTGAGCGGGCTCACGCTGCGACTGGCTCCGGGGTCCTTCCACTTCCTGACCGGGCCCTCGGGCGCCGGCAAGACGACGCTGCTGAAGCTCTGCTACGGCGCGCTGGTGCCGACCGCCGGCCACGCGCGGCTGTTCGGCGAGGACGTGCGGCGCATGGACCGCGACGCCATCGCCCTCAGCCGCCGCCGCATCGGCGTGGTGCACCAGGACTGCCAGTTCCTCGACCACCTCTCGGTCGCCGAGAACGTCGCCCTGCCGCTCACCGTGGCGGGCGAGGGCGGCGGCGACCTCGAGCAGAACCTCCTCGAGCTGATGACCTGGGTCGGGCTCAAGAGCCGCGCCGATGCCCTGCCGCCGGAGCTTTCGGGCGGCGAGCGGCAGCGCGCGGCGCTGGCCCGTGCGGTGATCATGTCGCCCGAGGTGATCCTTGCCGACGAGCCCACCGGCAACGTCGACTGGGAGATGTCGCAGCGGCTGCTGCGGCTGCTGGTCGAGCTCAACCGCATGGGCAAGACGATCCTCATCGCGACGCATGACCTCGGCCTCATCCGCTCGGCCAAGACCCAGGTGCAGGCGCGGGTGCTGCGCATCTCGAACCGCAAGCTGCAGGCGGCGGGGGCGGACCTGTGAGATTGATCCGCGACTCCCTCGGCGCCTTCACCGGCTCGGACACCGGCGCCGACCGCGTGGTGCCGCCGACCGGCTTCACCGCCTCGCTCACGCTTTTCGCCGCCGGGGCCATGGCCTTTCTCGCGGTCTTCGCGCTGGCGCTGTCGCTGGCCGCCGGGCGGCTCGCCACGAGCTGGGGCGAGGAGCTGGCGCGGGCTTCGACGCTGCGCATCTCCGCCCCCGCCGGGCAGCAGGCGCAGCAAACCGATGCGGCGCTGCGGCTGCTGCAACAGACGCCGGGCGTGGCCTCGGCGCGGGCGCTTTCCGAAGAGGAGCAGCAGGCGCTGCTCGAGCCCTGGTTCGGCCCGGACCTGCCGCTGGCGGATCTGCCGGTGCCGCAGCTGATCGAGATCATCGAGCAGGGCGAGGGCTTCGACCCGGCCGGGCTGCGACTGCGGCTGCAGGCCGAGGTGCCCGGCGCGGTGCTCGACGATCACACCCGCTGGCGGCGCCCGCTGGTGGCGGCGGCGGGCAAGCTGCGGTTGCTGGGCGCGGTGTCGATCCTGCTGATCGCCGGCGCCGTGGCGGCGATGGTGACCCTGGCGGCCAACGCGGCGCTGGCGGCCAATGCGCAGGTGATCGCGGTGCTGCGGCTGGTGGGCGCCACCGACGGCTTAATCGCCCGCGCCTTCGTGCGGCGCTTCACCCTGCGCGCTCTCGGCGGCGCGGCGCTCGGCGCGGCGGCAGGGTCGGGCGCGCTGCTGTTGCTGCCCTCGGCGGAGGAGACCGCGGGCTTCCTGACCGGTCTGGCGTTTGTCGGCTGGCACTGGGTCTTCCCGCTGCTGGTGCCGCTGCTGACCGCGGCGGTGGCCTTTGCCGCCACGGCGATCGCGGCGCGGCGGGTGCTAGGAGATTTGAGATGATGCGATACGCGCTGCAATGGACCCGCTCGCTTATCTTCGTCGGGCAAATCTACCTGGCGATGGCGGTGGTCGGGCTGCTGTTCTTTCCCTGGGCGCTGTTCTCGGATCGGGGCGCGCGCATGGGAGCCCGAATCTGGTGCCGCTGGGTGCGCTGGACGGCGGCCTGGATGGTCGGTCTGAAGAGCGAGATCCGCGGCGAGGTGCCCTCGGGCGAGCTGCTCATCGCCGCCAAGCACCAGAGCTTCTTCGACATCATTCTGCTTTTCGGCGCGGTGCCGGCAGGCAAGTTCATCATGAAGCGCGAGCTGCTCTTCACCCCGGTTCTCGGGCAATACGCCACCCGCATCGGCTGCGTCCCGGTGAACCGCGGCAAGCGCGGGGCGGCGATCTCGAAGATGGTGGCCGACGTGAAGAAGAGCGCCGAGGAGCATCCCGGCCAGCTGATCATCTACCCGCAGGGCACGCGCGTGCCGCCGGGCGAAAAGCTGCCCTACAAGGTCGGTACGGCGATCCTCTACAGCCAGAGCGGCGAGCCCTGCGTGCCGGTGGCCACCAACGTCGGGGTCTTCTGGCCCAAGCGCGGCATCTACCGCAAGCCGGGCACGGCGGTGATCGAATTCCTGCCGGTGATCGAGCCCGGCATGCCGAGCAAGATCTTCCTCGCGAAGATCGAAGCGGATGTTGAGGCGGCCTCGAACCGCCTGATGGCGGAGGCCGGGTTCCATGCGGAAGATTGACAGCATAGACGCGCTGGAGGCGCTCTACGGCACGGCCGCCGGGGCATCGCTGGAGAAGGTGGTGCGGCGCATGACGCCGCTGTATCGCAGCTGGATCGCGGCCTCGAAGCTCTGCGTGCTGAGCACCGTGGGCCCGGCCGGCACCGATGCCTCGCCGCGCGGCGATGATGGCCCCGTCGTGCTGGAGCTCGATCCGGGCACGCTGGCAATGCCGGACTGGCGCGGCAACAACCGGCTCGACTCGCTGCGCAACGTGGTCGAGGACGGGCGGGTGTCGCTGATGTTCTTCGTGCCCGGCAGCAACAACGTGGTGCGGGTGAACGGGACCGGCTGGCTCACCGATGACGAGGCGCTGCGGGGACGGTTCGAGAAACAGGGCAAGCTGCCCGCGACCGTTCTGATCATCGAGATTGCCGAGGTCTACACGCAATGCGCCCGCGCGCTGCTGCGCGCCGGGACCTGGGTCTCGGGCGACGAGAGCGCAGGCTTGCCGAGCATCGGCCAGTTCCTCGCGGAGGCCACGCAGGGGGCCACGGACGGGGACGCCTACGACCGCGAATGGCCCGGGCGTGCCGCGAAGAGCCTGTGGTGAGCTTCTGACGGTTTCGTGATCGCAAACGTCCGACGGAGCCTCGGAAGCCGTGCGTTGAACGTCCAACACGGACAAGACGCAAAGGATTTCGAGCATGTCTGATTTCATCGAGCGCCCCAGCCGCCGGGCGCTGCTCACCGGGCTTGCGGTCTCTCCCATCGCCGTGGCCGGGATCGGCTCCTTCTCGGGCACCGCGCGGGCGCAGGCGCAGGCCGCAGGTCTGATCAGCCCCAACGTCTGCATGGTCATGCCCGAGGTGACCGAAGGGCCCTACTATCTCGACGAGCAGTTGGTCCGCGCCGACATCACCGAGGACCGCGAGGGCGTGCCCATGCGCCTGCGGCTGCAGGTGGTGACCGCCGATTGCACCCCGGTCGAGGGCGCGCGGGTGGACGTCTGGCACTGTGATGCCGTCGGCAACTATTCGGGCTATGCCACGCAGGGCAGCGACGGCACCAATGATACCTCGGAGCAGAGCTTCCTGCGCGGCACGCAGATGACCGGCGCGGACGGGGTGGCCGAATTCCGCAGCATCTACCCCGGCTGGTACCGGGGCCGGACGACCCACGTGCACTACAAGGTCTTCCTCGACGAGCGCACCGTGCTGACCAGCCAGATCTTCTTCCCCGACGCGCTGAGCCAGTACCTCTTCCAGTCGGTGGCGCCCTACAACGACCGCAGCGGCGCCGAGCGCGACACGATGAACAGCAACGACGGCATCGCCAAGCAGGCCGGCGAGGGCGCCTACGCGGCGATCCGCGAGCAATACGACTACTACGATGCGGCGCTGGTGGTGGGCATCGACCCCGAGGCGACCTCGAGCGAGAGCGGCATGGGCGCGGGCGGCCCTGCCGGTGGTCCGCCGACCTCGGGCGAACGCCCGGACGGCCCGCCGCCGGACGGCATGGGCGGCCCGCAGGAGGGTGTCGCCGCCGAGGTCTTCATTCCCGGGCGCACGGCGACGGAGTAAGGCGCGAGCCTTCGAAGGCTCTTGGCGGGGCCGGTCCGGGCGGACCGGCCCGTTTCCGTTCAGCGGTCCAGTGCCCCTTTGCCCGCGAAGGTCTTCGGACGCCGCTTCTCGACCCGCACGGCGCGGGTCTCGGGCCTTTTCGCGCCGGAGTTCTTCTGGACGTGGCTCTTCTGCCGCCTCGGGCCTCGCGCATGGAAAGCCTCGGCCAGCGCCGGGAGCGCCGGGCGGTTCCGCTCTGGCGAGGGGCGGCCGCGGTTCACATCTTGAGGATCGAGTTGCCGCCATCCGCCAGCACGGCGCTGCCGGTGACGAAGGACGACTGGTCGGACAGCAGGAAGAGCGCCGCGCGGGCGATCTCTTCGGGGGCGGCCATGCGCTTCAGGGCGTGCATGTTTCGCACGTGTGCGTGGAACTCCGGATCGGTCCCGGCCATCTCGGTCATCGTGCCGCCGGGCAGCAGCGCGTTGACGCGGATGTTCTCGGCCCCGTGTTCCACAGCGAGCACCTGCGTCAGCCCGATGAGCCCGGCCTTGGCGGCGGCGTAGGCGGCCATGCCGGGCAGGCCGATGGTGTGGCCGACGAAGGAGGAGGTGAAGACGAGGGCGCCGCCTCCCGAGGCGCGCAGGGCGGGGATCTGATACCGCACAGCGTGGAAGGCGCTGCTCAGGTTGACCTCGAACACCTCGCGCCAGGTCTCCTCGCTCATCTCGGTGACGGGGCCGAGCGCGCCGGTGGTGCCGGCATTGTTGAAGGCGCCGTCGAGCCCGCCGAACCGCTTCTGCGCAAGCGCGTCGAGCCGGGCCTCCCGCCGGGCGCCCAGCACCACGTTTGCCCCGGCTCCGGCAAGCAACCGGGCGGCGGCCGCGCCGATGCCGCTGCTCGCGCCGGTCACGATGATCGTCTTTCCCGTCAGCATGGTCCTGTCTCCTTGCGATCTGCAGGGACAGTCTCGGCGCAGGCTGGCGTGCAGGCGATCCGCTTCCTGCGCATTGCGGTGCGACACATGCGGAGCGGCCAAAGAAAAGACCCCCGGAGCGATGCGCCGGGGGTCTTGTGTAGCTTGTGTCCCGAAACGGATCAGGCGTGGATCGCACCGTCGCCGCAGGCCAGCGCCGCCTCGCGCACCGCTTCCGAGAAGGTCGGGTGGGCGTGGCAGGTCAGCGCGACATCCTCGGCGGAGGCGCCGAATTCCATGGCCACGCAGATCTCGTGGATCAGGTCGCCGGCCGACGGGCCGATGATGTGGCAGCCGAGCACGCGGTCGGTTTCCTTGTCGACGATCAGCTTCACGAAGCCCTCGCCCGCAAACACGGCCTTGGCGCGGCCATTGCCCATGAAGGAGAACTTGCCGACCTTGTAGGCGCGACCCTCTTCCTTGAGCTGCTGCTCGGTCTTGCCGACCGTGGCGACCTCGGGGTGGGTGTAGATCACGCCGGGGATGACCTCGTAGTTCACGTGGCCCGCCTTGCCGGCGATGACCTCGGCGCAGGCCATGCCCTCGTCTTCGGCCTTGTGCGCGAGCATCGGGCCCTCGATGGCGTCGCCGATGGCGTAGACGCCCTTCACCGCGGTCTGCCAGTGGCCGTCGGTCTCGATCTGGCCGCGCTTGGTCAGCTTCACGCCGAGTGCCTCGAGGCCGAGCCCGTCGGTGTAGGGCGCGCGGCCGGTGGCGCAGAGCACCACGTCGGCGTCGGTGCTGTGTTCGCTGTCGTCCTTGCGCAGCTTGTAGCTGACCGTGGCCTTGCCGCCCTTGGTCTCGACCTTGGAGACGGCCGCGCCCATGGTGAACTTCAGGCCCTGCTTGGACAGCATGCGCTGGAAGGTCTTCTGCACCTCGGCGTCCATGCCGGGGGTGATGGCGTCGAGGAATTCGATCACCTCAACCTCGGTGCCGAGGCGGGAGTAGACCGAGCCCATCTCGAGGCCGATCACGCCGGCGCCGATGACGACCATCTTCTTGGGGATCTTGCCGAGCTCCAGCGCGCCGGTGGAGGTAACGACGATCTTCTCGTCGACCTCGACCTCGGCGCCCGGCACGGAGGCGGGCACGGAGCCGGTGGCGATGATGATGTTCTTCGCCTCGTGCACCTCGTCACCGACCTTCACCTTGCCGGCCTCGGGGATCGCGCCCCAGCCCTTGAGCCAGTCGACCTTGTTCTTCTTGAACAGGAACTCGATGCCCTTGGTGTTCTGGCCGATGACGTCGTCCTTGTAGGCGAGCATCTGCTTCCAGTCGACCTTCGGCGCGGCGCCCTTGAGGCCCATCTTGGCAAAGTTGTGCTCTGCCTCGTGCAGCTGGTGCGACGCGTGCAGCAGCGCCTTCGAGGGGATGCAGCCCACGTTGAGGCAGGTGCCGCCGAGGGTTTCGCGGCCCTCGACGCAGGCGGTTTTCAGGCCGAGCTGGGCGCAGCGGATGGCGGCGACATAGCCGCCGGGGCCGGCGCCGATCACGATGACGTCGTATTGTGCCATTGGGGTCTCCTATCGGGTATTTCTGGGGGCAGGGCGCATGCGCAATCCGTGCACACCCCCTGCGTGTTCGGAAGCGGGCGGGGCGCCGCGGTCAGGGGGCTTTGCCCCCGTCCACCTGCGGTGGACTTCCCCGGGATATTTGTGTCCAGACGAAGCGTCATGGCAGGAGCGCCAGGATCAGCAGGGCGGCGGTCGCCAGAAAGCCGATGAACCAGATCAGCGAGCGCCAGGGGGCCCAGCCGAAGAGATAGGCGGGCACATAGGCGACCCGGGTCACGAGATAGAGCAGCGCGAAAAACGCCGTGCCGCTGTCGGCCGTGTCGGTGTAGGTGACGACCGTCACCGCGATGGCGAAGAGCAGCAGCCCCTCGAAGTGGTTGTTCATCGCCCGCTGGGCGCGACCGGCAAGGCCGGTCAGCTCGCGGCCCTCGTCGCGCGGCGAGGCGGCATAGCGTCGCCCGACCTGGCGTTGCGCCAGCACCGAGTAGAGCGCCATCTGGACCATCTGCAGCAGGGTCGCGAGGGTCAGGGCAAGCAGTTCCGGCGTCATGCAGTGCTCAGCATGTGGGACGCGGAGGGGCCGTGGCCGAGCGAGGCTTCCTGGGCGAGCCAGTTCTGCGCCTTCTCGGGGTCGTTGACGGTGAAGAGCGCCCAATGGGCGGCGCTGCCTTCGGTCCAGAGCTGCAGCAGGGTGAGCCCGGCGTTGGCGCGGGTCTCGGCCTCGGCGTCGAAGCGCCCGGCATCGAAACTGTCGTAACGGAGCAGAAGCTGCTGGCTCATCTGGTTCTCCCTTCGGGATCACGCGGGGCTCTGTGGGGCCCCGCCCGGCGGATCGGGCGGGGCAATGTCTTGGGGCGGGGCGCAGCGCGGCACCCCGGGCCGGGGATCAGAGATCCATCAGCAGGCGGCGCGGATCCTCGAGGGCTTCCTTGACGCGGACCAGGAAGGTCACGGCGCCCTTGCCATCGACGATGCGGTGGTCGTAGCTGAGCGCCAGATACATCATCGGGCGGATTTCCACCTTGCCGTTGATCGCCATCGGACGGTCCTGAATCTTGTGCATGCCGAGGATGCCTGACTGCGGGGGGTTCAGGATCGGCGAGGACATCAGCGAGCCGTAGACACCACCGTTGGAGATGGTGAAGGTGCCGCCCTGCATCTCTGCCATCGACAGCTTGCCGTCACGGGCGCGCTTGCCCTTCTCGGCGATCTCCAGCTCGATCTCGGCAAAGGACTTCTGGTCGACGTCACGCAGCACCGGAACCACGAGGCCCTGCGGCGTGCCGGCGGCGATGCCCATGTGCACGAAGTTCTTGTAGACCACGTCGGTGCCGTCGATCTCGGCGTTGACCTCGGGGACTTCCTTCAGCGCGTGGCAGCAGGCCTTGGTGAAGAAGGACATGAAGCCCAGACGGGCGCCGTGCTTCTTCTCGAAGAGATCCTTGTACTGCGAGCGCAGCGCCATCACCTCGGTCATGTCCACCTCGTTGTAGGTGGTCAGCATGGCCGCGGTGTTCTGCGCGTCCTTCAGGCGGCGCGCGATGGTCTGGCGCAGGCGGGTCATCTTGACGCGCTCTTCGCGGGCGGCGTCCTCGGCGGCGACGGGGGCGCGCGGCGCGGCGGCGGGGGCCGCTGCGGCCGGGGCCGACTTGGCGGCGGAGAGCGCGGCGGAGACGTCATGCTTCATGACGCGACCGTCCTTGCCCGAGCCCTGAACCTGGTCGCGGCTGATGCCGGCTTCGGCCATCGCTTTCTTGGCCGCCGGGGCGTCCTCGATGTCCTTGGAACCATTGGCGTCGCCGGCGGGCGGCGTGTCGTATTGCGTCGGCGCCTCTGCGGCGGGGGCCGCGGCTCCCGATGCGCCGCCGAGCACGGCGAGCTGGCCGCCGGCCTGAACGGTGGCGCCTTCCTCGGCGAGGATCGCGGTCAGCGTGCCTGCGGCGGGCGCGGGCACCTCGACCGAGACCTTGTCGGTTTCGAGCTCGCAGAGCATCTCGTCGGCGGCGACGCTGTCACCGACCTTCTTGAACCAGGTGGCGACAGTGGCTTCGGAGACGGATTCGCCCAGCGTGGGGACCATCACCTTGACCTCTTCACCGCCCGAGGAGGCGGGGGCCGCTTCGGATTTGGCCGAGGGACGTGCCTCGACCGCCTCGGAGCCGGCTTCGCCCGCGGGGGCGACATTGGCGAGCAGGGCGTCGACGCCCACGGTGTCGCCTTCCTTGGCCACGATGTCGGCAAGAACACCGGCGACCGGGGAGGGAACCTCGACGGTCACCTTGTCGGTCTCGAGCTCGCAGAGCATCTCGTCCACGGCGACGGAGTCACCGGGCTTCTTGAACCAGGTGGCCACCGTGGCTTCGGTCACGGATTCGCCCAGCGTGGGGACGCGCACTTCGGTCGTCATCGCTTCATTTCCCTTCGATGGTCAGCGCTTCGTTCACAAGCGCCTCTTGCTGTGCCTTGTGCTGGCTGGCCAGACCCGTGGCGGGCGAGGCCGAGGTGGCGCGGCCGACGTAGACCGGCCGCTTGTGCGTGGCGTCGATCCGGCCAAGCACCCATTCGATATTGGGCTCGATGAAGGTCCAGGCGCCCTGGTTCTTGGGCTCTTCCTGGCACCAGACCATCTCGGCACCCTTGAAGCGTTCCAGCTCCTTGACCAGCGAGATCGCCGGGAAGGGGTAGAACTGCTCGATCCGCAGCAGGTAGACATCGTCGATGCCGCGGGCGTCGCGCTCTTCGAGCAGGTCGTAGTAGACCTTGCCCGAGCACATCACGACGCGCTTGATCTTGTCGTCGGCCACCAGCTTGGTGCTGCTCTCGCCGGATTCCGCGCTGTCCCAGAGGACGCGGTGGAACGAGGAGCCGGTGGTGAAGTCCTTCGCCTCGGAGACCGCCAGCTTGTGACGCAGAAGCGACTTCGGCGTCATCATGATCAGCGGCTTGCGGTAGCTGCGGTGCAGCTGGCGGCGCAGGATGTGGAAGTAGTTCGCCGGGGTCGTGACGTTGGCCACGATCCAGTTGTCCTGACCGCACATCTGCAGGAACCGCTCGAGGCGCGCCGAGCTGTGCTCGGGGCCTTGGCCCTCGAAGCCGTGCGGCAGCAGGCAGACCAGGCCGGACATGCGCAGCCACTTGCTCTCGCCCGACGAGATGAACTGGTCGAACATGATCTGCGCGCCGTTGGCGAAGTCGCCGAACTGCGCTTCCCAGAGGACGAGCGCGTTGGGCTCGGCCAGCGAGTAGCCGTATTCGAAGCCCGAGACCGCGTATTCCGACAGCGCCGAGTCGATCACCTCGTAGCGGGCCTGGCCCTCACGGATGTTGTTGAGCGGGTAGTAGCGCTCTTCGTTGTCCTGGTTGATCAGGCCCGAGTGGCGCTGCGAGAAGGTGCCGCGGGTCGAGTCCTGGCCCGCGAGGCGTACCGGGTAGCCCTCGGTCAGCAACGAGCCGAAGGCCATTGCCTCGCCGGTCGCCCAGTCGAAGCCGGCGCCGCTCTCGAACATCTTCGAGCGCGCATCGAGGAAGCGGCCCACGGTCTTGTGCAGCGGGAAGCCCTCGGGGACGGAGGTCAGCCCCTTGCCGATGTCGGCCATGGTTTCGGGGGCGATCGCCGTCTCGCCGCGCTGGTAGTTGCCTTCCTTCTGCGCGTCGAGGTGCGACCAGCGGCCGTCGAGCCAGTCGGCCTTGTTCGGCTTGTAGGTCTTGCCGGCCTCGAATTCCTCGTTGAGATGCGCCTGGAAGGCGGCCTTCATGTCCTCGATCTCGCCCTCGGGGATGAGACCGTCCTTGACCAGGCGATCGGTGTAAAGGGTCAGCGTGGTCTTCTGCTGCTTGATCTTCTTGTACATGATCGGGTTGGTGAACATGGGCTCGTCGCCCTCGTTGTGACCGAACCGGCGGTAGCAGAACATGTCGATGACCACGTCCTTGCCGAACTTCTGGCGGAACTCGATCGCCACCTTGGCGGCGTGCACCACCGCCTCGGGGTCGTCACCGTTGACGTGGAAGATCGGGGCCTCGACCACCAGCGCGTTGTCGGTGGGGTAGGGCGAGGAGCGCGAGAAGTGCGGCGCGGTGGTGAAGCCGATCTGGTTGTTCACCACGATGTGGATCGTGCCGCCGGTGCGGTGGCCGCGCAGGCCCGAAAGCGCGAAGCATTCGGCCACGACGCCCTGGCCGGCGAAGGCCGCGTCGCCGTGCAGTAGCACGGGCAGAACCTGGGTGCGCTCGGTGTCGCCGAGTTGGTCCTGCTTGGCGCGGACCTTGCCCAGAACCACCGGGTTCACCGCCTCGAGGTGCGAGGGGTTGGCGGTCAGCGACAGGTGCACCTTGTTGCCGTCGAACTCGCGGTCCGAGGAGGCGCCGAGGTGGTATTTCACGTCGCCGGAGCCATCCACGTCCTCGGGCTTGAACGAGCCGCCCTGGAATTCGTTGAAGATCGCGCGATAGGGCTTCTGCAGCACGTTGGCGAGCACCGACAGGCGGCCGCGGTGCGGCATGCCGAAGACGATCTCTTTGATGCCGAGATTGCCGCCGCGCTTGATGATCTGCTCCATCGCGGGGATCAGCGACTCACCGCCGTCGAGGCCGAACCGCTTCGTGCCCATGTACTTGACGTGCAGGAACTTCTCGAAGCCCTCGGCTTCCACCATCTTGTTGAGGATCGCCTTGCGGCCCTCGCGGGTGAACTTCACTTCCTTGCCGTAGCCCTCGATGCGCTCCTTGAGCCAGGCGGATTGCTCGGGGTCCGAGATGTGCATGTACTGCAGCGCGAAGGTGCCGCAGTAGGTGCGCTTGAGCACGCCCATGATCTCGCGCAGCGAGGCGACCTGCAGGCCGAGCACGTTGTCGATGAAGATCGGGCGGTCCATGTCGGCGTCGGTGAAGCCGTAGGCCTTGGGGTCGAGCTCGGGGTGCGGGTCGCGGCCGTGCAGGCCCAGCGGGTCGAGATCGGCGGCGAGGTGGCCGCGGATACGGTGCGCCCGGATGATCATCAGCGCGCGGATCGAGTCGAGCACGGCCCGCTTGATCTGGTCGTCGGTGACCGACACGCCCTTTTCGGCGGCCTTGGCGGCGATCTTCTTGCCGGCGCCCTTGGTCTCGGCCACGGGCATCAGCGGCCACTCGCCGGTGATCGCGGCGGTCAGGTCGTCGTTCGGGGTCGGCGGCCAGTCGGCGCGCTCCCAGGAGGCGCCCTGCGCCTCGGCCTTCACGCTGGTCTCATCGTCGCCGAGCTGTTTGAAGAATTCGTTCCACGCCTCGTCCACCGCGGAGGGGTCGTTCGCGTAGCGGGCGTACATCTGTTCGAGATATTCCGCGTTCGCGCCCTGCATGAAGCTGAGGGCGTGGAACTGGTCATTCGAGCCTTGATCCGTCATCGCGCGCATTCCTTTCTGACCGATCGTTGAAGCAGCAGGAGGGGGGCCTTCGGTAAAGGCCCCCGTCATGATGCTCCGGAGTGTCGACGGGCCGGAACCCTTGAAGGGGGTGCGGGGCGGGCGGTGCCGCCCCGCTGAGTGCTATTTAGCCCTTGATGGCTTTCATGACAGCTTCACCAAGCGTCGCCGGGCTGTCCGCGACCACGATACCGGCGGATTTCATCGCCTCGATCTTGGACTCGGCGTCGCCCTTGCCACCGGCGACGATCGCGCCGGCGTGGCCCATGCGGCGTCCCGGAGGGGCGGTGCGGCCCGCGATGAAACCGGCGGTCGGCTTCCAGCGGCCCTTTTTCTTCTGCTCGGCGAGGAACTCGGCTGCTTCCTCTTCCGCGGAGCCACCGATCTCACCGATCATGATGATCGACTGGGTTTCCGGATCGTCGAGGAACATGTCCAGCACGTCGATGTGCTCGGTGCCCTTGATCGGGTCGCCGCCGATGCCGACGGCCGACGACTGGCCGAGGCCCATGTCGGTGGTCTGCTTCACGGCTTCGTAGGTCAGGGTGCCGGAGCGCGAGACCACGCCGACCGAGCCACGCTTGTGGATGTGGCCGGGCATGATGCCGATCTTGCAGGCGTCGGGGGTGATGACACCCGGGCAGTTCGGGCCGATCAGGCGCGACTTGCTGTCGACCAGTGCGCGCTTCACCTTCATCATGTCGAGGACGGGGATGCCCTCGGTGATGCAGATGATCAGTTCGATCTCGGCATCGATGGCTTCGAGGATCGAGTCCGCGGCGAAGGGCGGCGGCACGTAGATCACCGAGGCATTGGCTTCGGTCACGTGCTTGGCTTCGTGCACCGAGTTGAACACGGGCAGGCCGAGGTGCTCTTGGCCGCCTTTGCCGGGGGTCACGCCGCCGACCATCTTGGTGCCGTAGGCGATGGCCTGCTCGGTGTGGAAGGTGCCCTGCGAGCCGGTCAGGCCCTGACAGATGACTTTGGTGTTTTCGTTAACGAGGACTGCCATTGTGGCGTTCTCCTGATTGTCGCTGCGGCGGGCGCAGCCTGAATTCCGGGGAGGGAGCGCCGCGGCGCCCCCAGACGCATCAGCCCTTGACCGCTTTCACGATCTTCTCGGCGCCGTCGGAGAGGTTGTCGGCAGCGATCACGTCCAGGCCGGACTCGTTGATGATCTTCTTGCCGAGCTCAACGTTGGTGCCTTCGAGGCGGACGACGAGCGGAACCTGCAGGCCCACTTCCTTCACCGCGGCGATGACGCCCTCGGCGATCACGTCGCAGCGCATGATGCCGCCGAAGATGTTGACCAGGATGCCTTTGACGTTGTCGTCCGAGGTGATGATCTTGAACGCCTCGGTCACCTTCTCCTTGGTCGCGCCGCCACCCACGTCGAGGAAGTTGGCCGGCTCTGCGCCGTAGAGCTTGATGATGTCCATGGTCGCCATGGCGAGGCCCGCGCCGTTCACCATGCAGCCGATCTCACCATCGAGCGCGATGTAGTTGAGGTCGTACTTCGACGCTTCGAGTTCCTTGGCGTCTTCCTCGGTCTCGTCGCGCAGGTTGGCGATGTCGGGCTGGCGGTACATGGCGTTGCCGTCGAAGCCGAGCTTCGCGTCGAGCACCTTGAGGTTGCCGCCGGGCATGAGGATCAGCGGGTTGATCTCCAGCATCTCCATGTCCTTCTCGATGAAGGCCTTGTAGAGCTGACCCATCAGCTTCACGCACTGCTTCATCGCCGGGCCTTCGAGGCCGAGGGCGAAGGCGACGCGGCGGCCGTGGAACGGCTGGTAGCCGGTGGCCGGGTCGACGGAGAACGACAGGATCTTCTCGGGGGTCGAGGCTGCGACTTCCTCGATGTCCATGCCGCCCTCGGTGGAGCAGACGAAGGACACGCGCGAGGTCACGCGGTCGACCAGCAGGGCGAGGTAGAGTTCGCGCTCGATGTCCGAGCCGTCCTCGATGTAGATGCGGTTGACCTGCTTGCCGGCGGGGCCGGTCTGGTGGGTCACCAGCGTCTTGCCGAGCATCTTCTTGGCTTCCTCAGCCGCCTCTTCCACCGACTTGGCCAGACGGACGCCGCCCTTCTCGCCAGCTTCGGCTTCCTTGAACGTGCCCTTGCCGCGACCACCTGCGTGGATCTGCGCCTTGACGACCCAGAGCGGGCCGTCGAGCTCGCCGGCAGCGGACTTGGCTTCGTTGGCGCTGAGCACGACGCGGCCGTCCGAAACCGGGCAGCCGTATTCGCGCAGGAGCGCTTTCGCCTGATATTCATGGATGTTCATGGAAGACTCTTCCCGTCTTGCTGCGATTTCGGGGTGGGTATACGCCCCCCGATCCCGCCGCGCGAAGGGATTTTTGGCTTTCGGCGAAGATTTGCGAGATTTTCTGCCCGTTGTGATCACGCGCTGAAAAAGCGTGATCACAAAATTGCTGCGGGTCGGATTCCGTTAGCGCACCACGGCGAAAGAATCAGCAGGCTGCCGTGGCGGCAGGCAGAAATGGAATACCCGAAAAGCAAGGGCCCCGGCGCTTTCGCTGCCGGGGCCCGAAGTCTCGTGGTGCCCGTGAGGGCACCGGCAGGGCTTACGCCAGGCTGCCGTCGATGCCCTTGCAGGCGTCGACCAGGCCGTTCACCGCGGCGACCGACTTGTCGAACATCTCCTGCTCTTCCTTGTTGAGCTTGATGTTCACGATCTTCTCGATGCCGCCGGCGCCGATCACGGTGGGCACGCCCACGTACATGTCTTTTAGGCCGAACTCGCCGTCGCAGTAGGCGGCGCAGGGCAGAACGCGCTTCTGGTCCTTGAGGTAGGCTTCCGCCATCTCGATGGCCGAGGTCGCGGGCGCGTAGAAGGCCGAGCCGGTCTTCAGCAGGCCGACGATCTCGGCGCCGCCGTCACGGGTGCGCTGCACGATAGCGTCCAGTTTCTCCTGCGTGGTCCAGCCCATCTCGACCAGGTCCGGCAGCGGGATGCCGGCAACGGTGGAATAGCGGACGGAGGGGACCATGGTGTCGCCGTGGCCGCCGAGCACGAAGGCGGTGACGTCCTTCATCGACACGTCGAATTCCACCGACAGGAAGTGGCGGAAGCGGGCCGAGTCGAGCACGCCAGCCATGCCGCAGACCTTGTGCGCGGGCAGGCCGGAGAACTTCTGCAGCGCCCAGACCATCGCGTCGAGCGGGTTGGTGATGCAGATGACGAAGGCGTCGGGGGCGTTTTCCTTGATGCCCTCGCCGACCGATTTCATCACCTTGAGGTTGATGCCCAGCAGGTCGTCGCGGCTCATGCCCGGCTTGCGCGGCACGCCGGCGGTAACGATGCAGACGTCTGCGCCCGCGATGTCGGCGTAGTCCTGGGTGCCCTTGAGCTTGGCGTCAAAGCCTTCGGAGGGGCCGGATTCCGCGATGTCGAGCGCTTTGCCTTCCGGGGTGCCTTCCGAGATATCGAAGAGCACGACGTCGCCGAGTTCCTTCAGGGCCGCGAGATGTGCAAGCGTGCCGCCAATCTGTCCCGCGCCGATGAGGGCAATCTTGGGTCTGGCCATGGATCTGTTCTCCGCTCCATTTGTGAAGTCCGCCGCTTGCGTAAGGTCTCTGCCGCCGACGCGCAAGGGCGCTGCAGGGCAGCATCACGGAAGCTCGATTGCTGACCACGCGGCATGGTTGCGGTAAATGTGTTAAGTTTCGGTGTGTTAACGCCGGTATGCGAGGGTATGCTTTCTGCGGCCATCTGGACCTGTCGGGACGCGGATCGCTTCAACCTGCGCGCGCAAAATGCCGCATTCACAGGCAATCAGGCGATTCTTTTCGGTGTCAGCCGCGCCCGCTGCGCCGCGCCAGATATTTCTCGAGCTGCACCAGCGCATCGTGGATCAGCACCGCGAAGAGCCCGACAATCAGCCCGCCCTGCAGCACGAAGGCGGTGTTGCTGGTCAGCAGCCCGGCGATGATCACCTCGCCCAGCGTGCGCGCCGCCACCGTCGAGCCGATGGTGGCGGTGCCAAGGGCGATCACCACCGACAGGCGGAAGCCGCCGAGGATCACCGGCATGGCCAGCGGCAGCTCGACCCGCCACAGCCTCTGCCAGCGGTCGAGCCCGATGCCGCGGGCCGCCTCCATCGTGCTGGCGGGCAGGGTCGACAGGCCGGTCATCGCATTCTCGAAGATCGGCAGCAGCCCGTAGAGGAAGAGCGCCACCAGCGTCGGCCCGGCGCCGAAGCCGAGCGCGGGGACGGCAAGCGCCAGCACCGCGACCGGCGGAAAGGTCTGGCCGACATTGGTGATCGTGCGCGAGAGCGGGCGGAAGGCCTCTCCGGCGGGGCGGGTGACGAGGATCGCCAGGGTGACCGCCACCACGGTTGCGGCCAGAGAGGCTGCAGCGACGAGGCCGAGGTGGCTCAGGGACAGGGACAGCAGCGAGCTGCGGGTGTAGATCACCGGCCCGTTCTCGGGCGCGAAGGGGGCAAAGAGCGGGGTGAAAACCTCGGGCCGCAGCACAAGTGCCAGCAGCAGCGCGATCAGCGCCGCGCGCAGGATCATGCCGGGTCTCACGCGTGGCGCTCCGCCCGCGCGCGGATGGCGGCCAGCGTGACCCGCCCGGCGGGGGTGCCTTCCGTCTCGACCGGGATCGCCTCGCGCCCGGTCCAGAGGCAGGCCGAGAGCGCCTCGCGCAGGGTCGCCTCCGCGGGCAGGGGGGCGCCTTCGGCCGTGCCCGGCTCGAGCAGCGCGGAGACGGGGATCAGCGAGAGCAGCCGCATCGGCCGCTCGGCATCGCCCACCATGTCGGCGACAAAGGAGGTGGCGGGCTGTGCGACGATCTCCTCGGGCGGGCCGTATTGCACCAGCTCGCCGCCATCCATCACCGCGATGCGGTCGCCGAGGCGGATCGCCTCGTCCATGTCGTGGGTGACCAGCATGATCGTCGAGCCGAGCTTGCGTTGGATGGCGCGCAGATCCTCCTGCGCGCGGGTGCGGATGATCGGGTCGAGCGCGCCGAAGGGCTCATCCATCAGCAGCAGGTCCGGCCGCGAGGCCAGCGCGCGCGCCACGCCGACGCGTTGTTGCTGGCCGCCAGAAAGCTCGAGTGGCAAACGCTCCCGGAACTCGGCGGGCTCCATGCCGAAGAGCTCCAGCAGCTCGTCCACCCGCGCGGCGATCTTCTCCCTTGGCCAGCCGAGCAGCTCGGGCACCGCGCCGATGTTGCGCGCGACCGTGTGGTGCGGAAACAGCCCGTGGCCCTGGATGGCATAGCCGATGCGCCGACGCAGCAGGTGGGGTTTCACCGCATGGGTCGGCTCGCCGTTGATGCGGACCTCGCCCGAGCTGGGTTCCACCAGGCGGTTGATCATCCGAAGCAGCGTGGTCTTGCCCGAGCCGGAGGTGCCAACGATGGCGGTGATCGTGCCGGTCTCGGCGGTGAGCGAGACGGCGTCGACGGCGCAGGTGCTGCCGTAGAGCTTGGTGATCTTGTCGATCTCGATCATGGCTGGCGCTCCGGAATGCGGCGGGTGAGGTCGACGAGGATGTCCATGACGATCGCCGCAACGAGGGCCATGACCACGGTGGGCAGCGCGCCCAGCAGGATGAGGTCGGTGGCGGTCTGGTTGAGGCCCTGGAAGACGAAGCTGCCGAAGCCGCCACCGCCGATCAGCCCGGCAATGACCGCGAGGCCGATGTTCTGCACCAGCACGATGCGCAGCCCGGCGAGGATCACCGGCATGGCCAGCGGCAGCTCGACCTTCCAGAGCCGCTGCATGCCGGTCATGCCCATGCCGCGGGCCGCCTCGATGGCGGCGGGGGGCGTGGCGGCGAGGCCGGTGACGGTGTTGGCGACCACCGGCAGCAGCGAATAGAGCACCAGCGCGAGGAAGGCGGGGGCGAAGCCGATACCGGCGATGCCGAGCGCCTGCGCGGCGGGATAGGTCGCCGCGATCCAGCCGAGGATCGGGATCATGATGCCGAACATGGCGAGCGAGGGAATGGTCTGCAGGAAGCTCAGCACGGGCAGGGTCGCGCCGCGCAGGCTGGCGTTGCGGTGGCACAGGATGCCGAGCGGAAAGCCGATCAGCGCCGCGGCGCCGAGCGAGCCGAATGCCAGCGCGACATGGCGCAGGGCGGCGGTGCGGAAGGCAGCCTTGCGGCTGGCGAATTCCTGCATCACCGACAGGTCCGAGAGGACGCCGGACCAGAGCAGGCCGGCGAGCGCGGCGAGCAGCAGTGCCAGCAGCCCGGCGCGGGCGCGCGGGCCTGGGCGGAGTTGCGAGAGCGCGTCGGCCATCAGCAGCATCAGCACCAGCAGCAGGCACCAGGCGCCCGCCGCGGGGGAGACCCGTGCAAGGTCTCCGGCGCCCTCGAGTTGCGCGCTGGCCCCCTGGACCAGGAGCAAGATCAGTCCGGCGAGGCCGAGCAGGCTGCCGCCAAGCCGGCGCAGGGGCGCTCCGGCGGGGATGCCAAGCGCGAGTCCGGCCCCGAGCGCCAGTCCGCCGGCGATCACGGAGCTGGTGGGGGCGCAGTCCCAGAGCATCACGCCCTCGCCCGCGACGATCCGATTGGCGCGCAGCGTGAGGAAGGGCAGGGCGAGCGATGCCAGTCCGAGCGCAGCAAAGAGCAGGCCGGGCGGGGATAGGACCCACCCGGCGCCAGTGCCCTGATCCCGGCCTTGATCGGAGGCGAGAGAGATCAGTCCAGCACCCCGGATTTGGTGAGATAGTCGCGGGCCACCGCCTCGGCGGGCTCGCCGCCGACCTGGATGCGGCCGTTGAGCTCCTGCAGGGTCTCCATGGTGAGCCCCTCGAAGATCGGGTTCAGCACCTCGGGGATCGAGGGATATTCCTCGAGCACGGCGTCGCGGACGATCGGGGCGGGTTCGTAGACCGGCTGCACGCCCTGGTCGTCCTTCATCACCACGAGCCCGGTCGCGCCGACGCCGCCGTCGGTGCCGTAGACCATCGCGGCATTCACGCCCGACGTGCCGCGGGCGGCGGCCTGGATCGTCGCGGCGGTGTCGCCGCCCGAGAGGATCACGGTCTGATCCTCGGTCAGCGCAAAGCCATAGGTCTCTTGCATGGCGGGCAGCACCGCGGGGGAGGAGACGAATTCCGTCGAGGCGGCCAGCTTCACGTCACCGCCGTCCGCGATCCAGGCGCCGAAATCGCTCATCGTGTCGAGGCCGTTCTCTTCGGCCACGGGGCCGGTCACGGCGATGGCCCAGGTGTTGTTGGCGGGCGCGGAGCTGAGCCAGGTGATGCCGTTCTCGGCGTCCAGTTCCTTGGCGCGTTCATGCGCAGCCGCCGCGTCTTTCCAGAGGTCGGCATCGGCCTCGTTGAAGAAGAAGGCGGCGTTGCCGGTATACTCGGGGTAGATGTCGATCTGATCCGCGAGGATGGCTTCGCGCACCACCTGCGTGCCGCCCAGTTGCAGGCGCCGCTCGACAGGCAGGCCCGCGTCCTCGAGCGCGAGGGCGATCATGTTGCCGAGCAGCCCTCCCTCGGTGTCGATCTTCGACGAGACGGTGATGTCGGCCTGTGCGGCACCGGCGAGGCTGGTGGCGAGCCCGGCTGCAAGGCTGGCTGCGGCGAAAATATGTGTGCGGATCATGGCGCGTCCGGCTCCCTTCCGTTGCGTCCTGTCGAGTATGACAGAGTTCCGCTGAGAAACTAGGATAGGACCGGCGCAGGCCAAGGTTTTCGGGGGTTTTTCCTGACAGATTGCGGCAGCAGGTTGTGCCTGTCAGGCGTCGCTTTCCTTGGGCGGGAGGGTTTCGGCGAGCGTCTCGAAGGCCAGCCCACTGGCGACGAGGCAGGTGACGCCGCTGGTCGAGGTCACTGTGATCGTCCAGGTTCCGGTCTCGTCGGAGGCGAAGACCTCCATCACCGCGTTGTTGCTGCCAAGGCCGATGGACTGGCGCGACTCGCCATAGGTTTCGGCCAGCCGGGCCACGACGATGTCGCGCGGGCCGCAGGTCTGGCTCTCGGCTGTACCAGGGGAGGGAAGCATGGCGGCGAGCCCGCCGCAGAACATGAGCGCGGCGCACTTGCGCGGGCGGAGTCGCTTTCGCAGGGCGCGCTGGGCGAGGGATGGAGGGGCTGTCATCTCCTGTCCTTTCCTGGTGAATTGACTTGAATTGGCTTGAATTGGCTTGAATTGGCGAAGCCCCGTCGAAACGGAGAGTCGCGCTCTGTGGCAGTTCCCGCGGCGGGGGCCTGTGCTCTTCACTGTCGAGCTTGCGCGGCAAGTCCGAAGGAGTGGTTAAGCCTGCGGGCGCGGTTAAAATGCGTGCTTCTTCTGCAGCGCGGCACGAATGGCCTTGCAGTTTTCAGAAAAGAATTGCATCACTAGCGCAAGATTATTGCTCTAAGGATGAAGGTATGGATCTCGCGCTGCGGCCTTATCGCTCGGTTCTCTACATCCCCGGTTCCAAGGAGCGGGCGCTGGACAAGGCGCGCGGCCTCGCGGTGGATGCGGTCATCTTCGATCTCGAAGACGCGGTGGCCCCGGCGGAAAAGCCGGCGGCCCGCGAGACGCTGGCCGCGGCGCTGGGCGTGGGCGGCTACGGCAACCGCACGCGGATCGTGCGGATCAACGGGCTCGACACCGAGTGGGGCGCGGCGGATGCCAAGGCGGCCGATGCCATGGATTGCGACGCCGTGCTGCTGCCCAAGGTCGAGGATCCGGGCCAGCTCGACGCGCTGGCCAAGCTGACCCACAAGCCGCTCTGGGCGATGATGGAGACGCCGAAGGGCATGCTGAACGCGCAGGCGATCGGCGCGCACCCGCGGCTCTCGGGCATGGTGATGGGCACCAATGATCTGGCCAAGGAGCTGAACTCGCGCTTCCGCGCCGACCGGCTGCCGATGCTGACCTCGCTGCAGCTCTGCCTGCTGGCCGCCAAGGCCACGGGATGCGTGATCGTCGACGGGGTCTACAATGCCTTCAAGGACGACGAGGGGCTGAAGGCCGAATGCGATCAGGGCCGCGACATGGGCTTCGACGGCAAGACGCTGATTCACCCGGCGCAGGTCGAGATCGCCAATGCCGCCTTTGCCCCGACCGAGGGGGAGATCGACCTCGCCCGCCGCCAGATCCACGCCTTCGAGGAGGCCGAGGCCGCGGGGCAGGGGGTTGCCGTCGTTGATGGCAAGATTGTCGAGAACCTGCATGTTTTCACGGCGAAGTCGGTCCTCGCCAAGGCGGAAGCCATTGCCGCCATGGGGGCTTGAGGGCAGGGTCGGGGCGAACCCGGCAAGAGGAGACCCCCAATGCTGCTTCTGATTCTCGGCGTCGCGCTCTGGTGGGCGGCGCATCTGTTCAAGCGCCTCGCCCCCGAGGCGCGGGCGAAGATGGGTGACAAGGGTAAGGGCCTCGTGGCGCTCGCCCTGCTTGCCAGCGTGCTGCTGATGATCTTCGGCTACCGCATGGCCGACGGCACGTTCTTCTACGGGCGCACCCCGGCCACGGTGGGGATCAACAACCTGCTGATGCTGGCGGCGCTCTATTTCACCTCGCCCGGGCCGAAGAAGGGCGCGCTCTTCCACAAGATGCGCCACCCGATGCTGACCGGCTTCCTGCTCTGGGCCATCGCGCACCTGCTGGTGAACGGTGACACGCCCTCCTTCGTGCTCTTCGGCGGCCTCGGCATCTGGGCGCTGGTCGAGATGAGCACGATCAACCGCGCCGAACCCGAGTGGACGCCGCCCGCGAAGGGGCCGGTCAAGAAGGACCTGATCTTCCTTGCTGCCAGCCTCGTGTTGCTCTTCGTTATCGGCGCGATCCACACCTGGCTCGGCTATCCCACCTTTGGATGACAACTACCGGAACTGACCAAATGAAAATCTACCGACTGCTGACCGAGGACGACACTTCGGCCTTCTGCCACAAGGTGTCCGAGGCCCTGAGCAAGGGCTGGGAACTCTACGGCGACCCGACCTACGCCTTCGACTCGGCCAATGGCGTGATGCGCTGCGGCCAGGCCGTGACCAAGGACATCGACACCCCCTACACGCCGGACATGAAACTGGGAGCTCAGTGATGGCCAAGACCAACCCCGGGCACTTCTTCGAGGATTACCGCATCGGCCAGGTCATCGACCACGCCGTGCCGCGCACCGTCTCGGGCGGGGAGCGGGCGCTCTACCATGCGCTCTACCCGGCCCGGCACGCGCTCTATTCCTCGGATGAGTTCGCCCGGAGCGTTGGTCTGCCCTCGGCGCCGCTGGAGGATTTGGCGGCGTTCCACCTGGTGTTCGGCAAGACCGTGCCGGACATCTCGCTCAACGCCGTCGCCAACCTCGGCTATGCCGAGGGGCGCTGGCTGACGCCGGTCTACGCGGGCGACACCCTGCGGTCCTCCTCGGAGGTGATCGGGTTGAAGCAGAACTCGAACGGCAAGTCGGGCGTCGTCTACGTGCGCACGCGCGGCAGCAATCAGCGCGGCGAGACCGTGCTGGAGTATTGCCGCTGGGTGATGGTGCGGAAGAAGGATCTCGAGGCGCCCGCGCCCGAGACGGTCCTGCCCGAGCTGAAAAAGGTTCTGGCCCCCGCGGATCTGCTGATCCCCGAGGGGCTGGACTTCAGCAATTACGATTTCACCCTCGCCGGAGAGCGGCATCGCTGGGGCGACTACGCGGTTGGCGAGCAGATCGACCACGTCGACGGGGTGACCATCGAGGAGGCAGAGCACATGCTCGCCACCCGCCTGTGGCAGAACACCGCCAAGGTGCATTTCGATGCCACCCAGCGCGAGGACGGCAAGCGGCTGATCTACGGCGGCCATGTCATCTCGATGGCGCGGGCGCTCAGTTTCAACGGTCTGGCAAACGCGCAGATGATCGTGGGTCTGAACGGCGGCGCCCACGCAAACCCCTGTTTTGCAGGAGATACCATGCGGGTCTGGTCCGAGGTTCTGGACCGCGCCGAGACCCCGGCGCCGGGTGTCGGCGCGCTGCGGATGCGGCTGGTGGCAACCCGGGGCGGGGCGCCCTTCGCGCTGAAGGGGGAGGATGGAAAATACCTTCCGGACGTGCTGCTCGACCTCGACTACTGGGTGCTGATCCCGCGCTGATTTCATCCCGATTCCGGTCTGATCCTTGCCTGTTCTCGGCCTGATCCCGGGCAAGTCGCGGGAAGGATGCGGCGGCTGAGTCGCCGTGGCGCACCGCGGAAATCTGAGTTAAACGCTTAGGAATAAGGCGACTCTGCGGAAATCTCCGTTAGCGCAGAGAATGTGATCACGCCTTTTGAAGTGTGATCACGAATTTCGATCATTTTTTGGAATTGGATGGAAAAATCGTGCTCAGGCCGCGTGCAGCCGCGTGACAGCGCAGGGCAAGAGGCGCTAGAACGCGGCCACAAGGGAACCGAAAAGGACAAGCCATGGCCGATGTGAACCGGGGCAGTCGCCCGCTTTCACCCTTCATGATCGGGCAGTACTACCGCCCCCAGATGACGTCGATCTCCTCCATCATGGTCCGGATCACCGGAATCGCGACCTTCGGTTTCGCGTTCCTCGTGGTCTGCTGGCTGATCGCTGCGGCGAGTTCGGCCGAGGCCTTCGCGGTGGTCGATGGCATCCTGACCAGCTTCATCGGCGACCTGCTCATGCTGCTCGCGACCTGGGCGATCTGGTACCACATGCTGGGCCGGCTGCGTCACGTGATCTGGGATCTCGGACATCTGATCGAGGTCGAGATTTCGGAAAAGCTCGGCTGGGGCATGTTCATCGGCGCCACCGTCCTGACGCTTCTCACGATCATCGTGGTGTAAGGAGACCTCCCATGCGATTTCTGACCGACCGCAAACTCGCGCAGGGGCTGGGCGCGGGGCACACGGGCACCCACCACCACTGGAACGCCATCATCACCTCGGCCGCGCTGGTTGTGCTGGTGCCGCTCTTCGTCTTCACCTTCGGCGCCGCCCTCGGCAGCAGCCACGAGGACGTTCTGGCCTATTTCGCGCGTCCCTTCCCGGCCATCGTCACCGCGCTGACCGCCGTGGTGGTGATCCTGCACTGCAAGGGCGAGATCGATGAAGCCGTCATCGACTACGTGCCCGGTACGCTCGGCAAGCTGGTGCTTGTCGCCGTTCAGGCGCTGTCCTGGGCGATGATCGCAGGCGCGCTCTTCGCGCTGGTCAAACTGGCACTCTGAATTCGCGGCTCGAGGAACAATAAAGATGACAGCAGCTTACGAATACGAGACGCATGACTATGACGTCGTGGTCGTCGGTGCCGGCGGTGCCGGCCTGCGCGCCACCCTCGGCATGGCAGAGCAGGGTCTTCGCACCGCCTGCGTGAGCAAGGTCTTCCCGACCCGCTCGCACACCGTCGCGGCGCAGGGCGGCATCGCCGCTTCGCTGGCCAACATGGGCCCGGACAACTGGCAGTGGCACATGTACGACACGGTGAAGGGCTCCGACTGGCTCGGCGACACCGACGCCATGGAGTACCTCGCCCGTTCGGCGCCCGCCGCGGTCTACGAGCTCGAGCACTACGGCGTGCCCTTCTCGCGCACCGAGGAAGGCAAGATCTACCAGCGCCCCTTCGGCGGCCACACCACCGAGTTCGGTGAAGGCCCCGCCGTGCAGCGCACCTGCGCCGCGGCCGACCGCACCGGCCACGCCATCCTGCACACGCTCTACGGCCAGTCGCTGAAGAACAATGCCGAGTTCTACATCGAATACTTCGCCATCGACCTGCTGATGGAAGACGGCGTCTGCAAGGGCGTGCTCTGCTGGAAGCTCGACGACGGCACCTTCCACGTGTTCAACGCCAAGATGGTCGTGCTGGCCACCGGCGGCTACGGCCGGGCCTACTTCTCGGCCACCTCGGCGCACACCTGCACCGGCGACGGCGGCGGCATGGTGGCCCGTGCGGGCCTGCCGCTGCAGGACATGGAATTCGTGCAGTTCCACCCGACCGGCATCTACGGCTCGGGCTGCCTGATCACCGAGGGCGCCCGCGGTGAAGGCGGTTACCTCACCAACAAGGACGGCGAGCGGTTCATGGAGCGCTACGCGCCCCAGTACAAAGACCTCGCGCCCCGCGACTACGTCTCGCGCTGCATGACCATGGAAATCCGCGAAGGCCGCGGCGTGGGCGAGCATGGCGATCACATCCACCTCAACCTCTCGCACCTGCCGAAGGAAGCGCTCGCAGAGCGTCTGCCGGGCATCTCCGAGAGCGCGAAGATCTTCGCCGGCGTGGACGTGACGAAAGAGCCGATCCCGGTTCTGCCGACCGTGCACTACAACATGGGCGGCATTCCCACGAACTACTGGGGCGAGGTGCTGAACCCGACCGCCGAGGATCCCAACGCCGTCGTGCCGGGCCTGATGGCCGTGGGCGAGGCGGGCTGCGCCTCGGTGCACGGGGCGAACCGCCTCGGCTCGAACTCGCTGATCGACCTCGTGGTCTTCGGCCGCGCCGCCGCGATCCGCGCCGGCGAGGTGGTGGACCGTTCGGGTGCCGTGCCGACCGCGCCGAAGTCGCAGATCGACAAGGCCTTCGACCGCTTCGACGGTGTGCGCAACGCCTCGGGCGCGATCCCGACCGCCGAGCTGCGCCTCGAGATGCAGCGCACCATGCAGGCCGACGCCGCGGTGTTCCGCGCCTCCGAGACCCTGAAGGACGGCAAGGAAAAGATGACCGAGATCGCCGGCAAGCTGGGCGACATCAAGGTCACCGACCGCTCGCTGATCTGGAACTCGGACCTGATGGAAAGCCTCGAGCTGACCAATCTCATGCCGAACGCCATCGCGACCATCGTCGGCGCCGAGGCGCGCCACGAGAGCCGCGGTGCCCACGCGCACGAGGACTTCGCCAACCGGGACGACGACAACTGGCGGGTGCACACGATCAGCCGTGTCGAGGGCAACAAGGTGGAGCTCAGCTACCGCCCGGTCGTGCTCGATCCGCTGACCACCGAGGATCAGGGCGGCATTTCGCTGAAGAAGATCGCGCCGAAGGCACGGACCTTCTGATGCGGGCAGCCCTCGGCCTCGTACTCGTGCTGGCGGCCTGTTCGGCCCAGACGCAGGACCAGATTGCGCGGCAAGCCGCGAAATCCACGGTCGCCCGCGTCGTCGCCGACAGGTATCCCGGCGTGCCGGTGGAACCGGCGCTGGACTGCGTGATCGACAATGCCTCGTCCACGCAAATCTACGCGCTGGCCGCCGACAGCATCGGCGGGCCCACCGCCAGCACCGTCGAGGTTGTTTCCGATATCGTCTCGAAGCCCGAGACCCTGACCTGCCTGGCAGCCGAGGGGCTGCCGGCCCTCATCCGATAGGAGAGAGACATGGTTCAATTTACACTTCCCAAGAACTCCAAGATCCGCACCGGCAAGACCTGGCCGAAGCCCGAGGGCGCGACCAACGTGCGGGCGTTCAAGATCTACCGCTGGAGCCCCGACGACGGTGAGAACCCGCGGGTCGACACCTATTTCCTCGACATGGACAAATGCGGTCCGATGGTCCTGGACGCGCTGATCAAGATCAAGAACGAGATCGACCCCACGCTGACCTTCCGCCGCTCCTGTCGCGAAGGCATCTGCGGCTCCTGCGCGATGAACATCGACGGGATCAACACGCTGGCCTGCATCTACGGGCTGGACGAGGTGAAGGGCGACGTGAAGATCTACCCGCTGCCGCACATGCCGGTGGTCAAGGACCTGATCCCCGACCTGACGCACTTCTACGCGCAGCACGCCTCGATCATGCCCTGGCTGGAAACCAAGACCAACCGGCCGCAGAAGGAGTGGAAGCAGTCCATCGAGGACCGCAAGAAGCTCGACGGTCTCTACGAGTGCGTGATGTGCGCCTCGTGCTCGACCTCCTGCCCGAGCTACTGGTGGAACTCCGACCGCTACCTCGGCCCGGCGGCGCTGCTGCACGCCTACCGCTGGATCATCGACAGCCGCGACGAGGCCACCGGCGAACGTCTCGACAACCTCGAGGATCCGTTCAAGCTGTACCGCTGCCACACCATCATGAACTGCGCCAAGACCTGCCCCAAGGGTCTGAACCCGGCCAAGGCCATCGCGTCGATCAAGCACATGATGCTGGAGCGTCACGTCTGATCTGACTGTCGATACACGGCATGCAAGGCGCCGTCCCCGCGCGGGGGCGGCGCTTTTCTTTTGCCTGCTGCGGCTCTTTTGCCCTCTGCCGCGCCGGACAGTTGCGCTCAGCGCAGAGCATGGTTGCAGCATCCGCCGGTGTGCTGCAGCGCGGAAAGCCCTATGTAGGGAAGCAGACGGGAGGAGATCGAGAGATCAAGGATTGATGCTATGACCAGCACCGCTGCAAAGACCGAGACCACCGCCCGTGAAGCCCTCGACGCCCTCGAGCAGGCCTTCGCCTACTACCAGCCCGAACCCGCTCTGGTGCACGTCGCGCACAAGGACGTGACCGCCGATCTGGGCACGCTGGACTACTACCGCGCCGCCTGAGGGTGGATGCCGGTGGTGGCGCGCGCTAGGTACTCCGCCATGCGCACCCACTTCTGCACAAGACACGCCGATCGAGGCCCCCGGTGATTTTCGCGGGGGTCTTTCTCGTTGCGGTGATCCTGCTGCTGGTCTTCAACTACCGGCATGGCGAAACCCGCAAATGCCGCTGGCGCGAGCGCCGTGGCGCGGGCGAGAGCAGTTGGACCTGCGTCCAATGCGGTGCCACCACGCAGGGCCCGCGCGGCGAGACACCGGATATCTGCCTGCGCCCCGATCGCGAGGGCTGAGCCTGGCCTCCCGGCCGATGGGGCTCCGCCCCCGTCCGCTGCGCGGCCTCCCCCGGCATATTTGGCCCGGCGTATTTGGAAAGAGAAGAAGCGGAGGGCTTGCGCGCCCGCCCCGGGCTGGGTCATCTGGCGGCAAAGAGGAGCCGTGACATGACCCAAGCCCCCGTTGACACCCCCGCCGACGCAGAGGCGCGCCGCGCCGTTCCGCCGGTGATCTGCTATCCCAACGACACCCTTCCGGTGCCCGACATGGCGCTCTATGCCGCCGCGCTGGCGCAGGCGGAACTGGTCGAGACCGTGGTGGCCGCGCCGCGCGAAGCCTGCGCCTTCCGCGTGCCCGCCGGCGGCTTCTTCCGGATCCGAAGCGTCGAGGCGCCGCAGGTCGGGGACCTCAACCTGTGGAACGCGAACGACCTTTCGGAGCGCTTCTATTCGGGCAAGACGCGGGCGTTGCATGGCACCCATCTGACCACCGGTGAGCGCATGTGGTCGAGCTTTCCTCACCTGCGCCCCATGGCCACCATCGTCGAGGACAGCCTGGGCTGGTACGGCATCGACGCCTACGGCGGCTCTGTGCACGACGTGATCGGCACGCGCTGCGATCCCCACACGCATCACCTGCTGAGCGGCGGCGATCAGTATCACCATTGCTGCCACTCCAACCTCACGCGGGCGCTGGTGGACGCGACGGGGCTGACGGTCGAGGCGGCGGCGCGCGAGGTGCATGATGTGCTGAACGTCTTCATGTGCACCGGCTTCACCCGCGACACCGGCCAGTATTTCATGAAGGCGAGCCCGGTGCGTCCCGGCGACTACCTGACCTTCTTTGCCGAGATCGGCCTGCTGGGGGCTCTGAGCGCCTGCCCGGGCGGCGACTGCGGCAGCGAGCACAGCTCGGACACGGCGCGCTGCGCGCCGCTGGAGGTCGATATCCTGAGGGTGCCGGAGGGGGCGCTGAAGGGCTGGAGCTCGCCCGCGCGCAACGGCTACGACGGCAGCCACGGGCTGTAAGGGGCAGGCGGGCAGGACGGCGGGCTGTGCGCCGAAGCGAAAGGGCGGGGCCGCGGCCCCGCCGCGCCTTCAGGCGAAGGCCGCCTCGAGTGCGATTTCGACCATCTCGGCAAAAGAGCTTTGCCGGTCTTCGGCCGGCAGCGCCTCATGCGTGAGCAGGTGATCGGAGACCGTCAGCACCGCCAGCGCGCGCGCGCCATGGCGGGCGGCGAGGTTGTAGAGCTCGGCCGCTTCCATCTCGACGCCGAGGATGCCGTGACGGGTCATGATCTCGTTGAGATCGGGGCGTTCATCGTAGAACACGTCGGCAGAGTAGATCCCGCCCACATGAGTCGTCGCGCCGATGCGCGCGGCGGCGTCCGCGGCGGCGCGCAGCAGGCCGTAATCGGCACAGGGGGCGAAGTTCAGCTCCCGGAAGATACCGCGGGACGGGGTCGACAGGCTGCTGGCCGTCATCGCGAGAATGACATCGCGCACCGCGACACTGTCCTGCATTGCACCGCAGGAGCCGATGCGGATCAGGGTTCTTGCCCCGAAATCGCGGATCAGCTCATTGGCGTAGATCGACAGGCTGGGCATTCCCATGCCGGAGCCATGCACGGAGACCCGGTTTCCTTTCCAGAAACCGGTGAAACCGTACATGCCCCGGACCCGGTTGACGCATTGCGCATCTTCCAGAAACGTTTCCGCCACCCATTCCGCGCGCAGCGGATCCCCGGGCATCAGAACCGTTTCGGCAATTTCGCCGGGCTTTGCTCCGATATGGACGGTCATCAGAGGGCGAGGTCTTCGAGCGACTTGCCTTCGTCCAGAGCTTCGATGACCCAGTTGGGTTTGCGGCCGCGGCCAGTCCAGGTTTGCGCCGGATCGGAGGGGTTGGCGTATTTCGGGGCGCCCTTTGAGCCCTTGGTGCCGCCCGCGGCAATGATTTCGTCCAGCGAGTAGCCGAATTCCTTAGCTACCTGCTCTGCTGCGCGTTTCGCTTCTGCCTTGCGGCGTGCGTCAATGGTCACCAACGCTTTTTCAACGTCGGTTTTGAGCTGTTTCAGCTCTTCTTTGGACAGGGTATCAAGGTCAATATTCACGATCGTCTCCGTTTTCTATGCCGACAAAATTGGCTATTCGGAGCTATTTCGCAAGACTTGGCTTTGTGTCAATTTGACTTTTCGCATAGAGAGGCGGTTGACTGCCGACATTTGGGGTCGGCAGCCTGATGTTTTTGCTCACTGTGCACGGCGCGTTAAGCTATTGCGCGAAAATGCACCTCTATTGCGCGGCAACGCACTCCGGATCGACCAGAACAATGATATCTTTCATGATCTTGTTCAGTTCGAAGTTCTTCGGTGTGTAGACGCGGGCGACCCCCTGTGCCTTCAGCTGCTTGGCGTCTTCGTCTGGGATGATGCCTCCGACCACAACCGGGATATGTATCAGCCCCTCGGATTGCAGCCGCTGCATTATATCTTGAATCAAGGGAACGTGACTTCCCGACAGAATTGACAGCCCAATTACATGCGCGCCATTGCGGGCCTGTTCAACTATCTGTTCTGGAGTTGACCGAATTCCTTCGTAATCTATCTCCATGCCGCAGTCGCGCGCCCGGAAGGCGATCTGCTCAGCGCCGTTCGAATGGCCATCGAGACCTGGCTTGCCGACGAGGAACCGCAGCCGCGCGCCGAGCCGGTCGCTCACCGCATCCACGGCCTCGCGCAACTCGTCGAGCCCCTCCGTGCGGTTCGAGACCGCCTTTGCCACGCCGGTGGGGCCGCGGTATTCGCCATGCACGTCCCGCATTTCACCGGCCCATTCGCCCGTGGTCACCCCGGCCTTTGCACAGGCGATGGATGCGGGCATGACATTTTCGCCCGCGGTTGCCGCGCGCCGCAACTCGGCCAGGGCGGCGGATACGGCGGCTGCATCCCGCGCCGTGCGCCAACCCTCGAGACGGCCGATCTGTTCGGCTTCGACCGCGGGATCGACCACCATGATCCCGCCATCCTCGCCGACCAGCGGCGAGGGCTCCGCTTCCGTCCAGCGATTGACCCCGACCACGGTGGTTTCCGCGCGCTCGATCCGCCCGAGCCTCTCGGCATTGGCGTCCACGAGCCGGGCTTTCATATAGTCGATGGCGCCAATCGCCCCGTCCATGGAGGCGATATTGGCCAATTCCGCCCGCGCGCCCTCTTTCAGGGTTTCGACCTTGCGGTCCACCGCGGGGTTGCCATCGAAGAGATCGTCGAATTCCAGAAGGTCGGTCTCATAGGCCAGGATCTGCTGCATCCGCATCGACCATTGCTGGTCCCAGGGGCGGGGCAGGCCGAGCGCCTCGTTCCAGGCGGGCAATTGCACGGCGCGGGCGCGGGCCTTCTTGGACAGAGTGACCGCAAGCATTTCGATGAGAATGCGGTAGACATTGTTCTCTGGCTGCTGCTCGGTGAGCCCGAGGCTGTTGACCTGCACGCCATAGCGGAAGCGGCGGTATTTCGGGTCGGTGACGCCATAGCGCTCCAGCAGGATTTCATCCCAGAGATCGACAAAGGCGCGCATCTTGCACATCTCGGTGACGAAACGGATGCCGGCGTTGACGAAAAAGCTGATGCGTCCGCAAAGTGCGGGAAAATCCTCGGCGGCGACACGGGGTTTCAGCTCGTCCAGCACCGCGCAGGCGGTAGCAAGGGCAAAGGCCAGTTCCTGTTCCGGTGTCGCGCCGGCCTCCTGCAGGTGATAGGAGCAGACGTTCATCGGGTTCCACTTGGGCACATGGGTGTAGCAATACTCGGCCACGTCCCCGATCATCTTCAGAGAGGGTTTGGGCGGGCAGATATAGGTGCCGCGGCTGAGGTATTCCTTGATCAGGTCGTTTTGCACCGTGCCCTGCAGCTTCGAGACATCCGCGCCCTGTTCCTCGGCCACCGCGATATAGAGCGCCAAGAGCCAGGGGGCGGTGGCGTTGATCGTCATCGAGGTGTTCATCTGCTCGAGCGGGATCTGGTCGAAGAGCGCGCGCATGTCGCCGAGGTGGCAGACCGGCACGCCGACCTTGCCGACCTCGCCGCGCGCCAGCACGTGGTCGCTGTCGTATCCGGTCTGGGTCGGCAGGTCGAAGGCCACCGAAAGCCCGGTCTGCCCCTTTGCGAGATTGGCCCGGTAGAGCGCGTTCGAGGCGCTGGCCGTGGAATGTCCGGCATAGGTGCGGATCAGCCAGGGACGGTCGGGCTGGCGCGGGCTGGTGCTGTCTCTCATGTCATCCTCCCTCGGGCCGCGAGACTCTCGCGGGAAATCATCTTGCGATGTGGTGTGGATATTGGAAATAAAATGTCTCGTCAATTCGCCGCATCGCGGCGGAAGCCTAGGTCTGCAGTGCAGCAGGCGCAGGATCTTCCAAAGCCCAGTATACATGCGTTTCGCGGCAAGAGTGCGCGAAGTTTCTGCATTCGCGAGGTTATAAAATTTCTCGAAGTGATCCATTTGAGTTGCAATGTTGCGCACTGAAATGTATCCCGATGTGGAGGAGCCCCGCGATTCTGCACTGCGGCGCGGGCCACGCAGGAGTGAGGAAGGAGGCCATGATGGCGCTGGACAGCAAGACCGAGATCGCGCCCTACGACGCACCGGTGAAGGACCTCTACGAGGTCGGCGAGATGCCGCCCCTCGGCCATGTGCCGAAGCAGATGTACGCCTGGGCGATCCGCCGCGAGCGTCACGGCGAGCCCGACCAGTCCTTCCAGAAGGAGGTGGTCGACACCTGGGAGATCGACAGTTCCGAGGTGCTGGTTCTCGTCATGGCGGCCGGGGTCAACTACAACGGCGTCTGGGCCGGGCTCGGCGTGCCGATCAGCCCCTTTGACGGCCATGGCGCACCCTACCACATCGCCGGCTCGGATGCCTCGGGCATCGTCTGGAAGGTCGGCGACAAGGTCACCCGCTGGAAGGTCGGCGACGAGGTGGTCATCCACTGCAACCAGGACGACGGCGACGACGAGGAGTGCAACGGCGGCGACCCGATGTTCTCGCCCAGCCAGCGCATCTGGGGCTACGAAACCCCCGATGGCAGCTTCGCCCAGTTCACCCGCGTGCAGGCGCAGCAGCTTATGCCGCGGCCCAAGCACCTGACCTGGGAAGAGAGCGCCTGCTACACGCTGACGCTGGCCACCGCCTACCGGATGCTCTTCGGCCACCACCCGCATGAGCTCAAGCCCGGCCAGAACGTGCTGGTTTGGGGCGCCTCGGGCGGCCTCGGCTCCTATGCGATCCAGCTGATCAACACTGCGGGCGCCAATGCCATCGGGGTGATCTCGGACGAGGACAAGCGCGAGTTCGTCATGTCGATGGGCGCCAAGGGGGTGATCAACCGGCGCGACTTCAAGTGCTGGGGCCAGCTGCCCAAGGTGAACACGCCCGAGTACAACGAGTGGCTCAAGGAGGCGCGCAAGTTCGGCAAGGCGATCTGGGAAATCACCGGCAAGGGCGTCAGCGTCGACATGGTCTTCGAGCATCCCGGCGAGGCGACCTTCCCGGTCTCGGCGCTGGTCTGCAAGAAGGGCGGCATGGTGGTGATCTGTGCCGGCACCTCAGGCTTCAACTGCACCTTCGACGTGCGCTACATGTGGATGCACCAGAAGCGCCTGCAGGGCTCGCACTTCGCCCATCTCAAGCAGGCGTCGGCGGCCAACAAGCTGATGATCGAACGGCGGCTGGATCCCTGCATGTCCGAGGTCTTCACTTGGGAGGAGATCCCGGCGGCGCACCTGAAGATGCTGCGCAACGAGCACAAGCCGGGCAACATGGCGGTGCTGGTGCAGGCGCCGCGCACCGGGCTGCGCACCTTCGAAGAGGCGCTGGCGGGCTGATCCCGCCGGAAAGGCACCGGGTAAGGAGAGGGGGCGCTGCCCCCTCGGCGCTGCGCGCCTCACCCCCGGGATATTTGGACCTAGAAGAAGGGCAGGGCGTCCCGCGCTTCTTCTCTTTCAAAATACGCACGGCGGGACGGATCCGCCGGGCGCGCAGCCTGATCAGCCGTAGAAGCTCCGGCCGGTGCGCGCGATCTCGGTCAGCGTCTCGGGGCAGGCGAAGCGGCGGCCGTACCGCTCGGCAAGGTCTGCCGCGCGCTCGGCGGCATAGGGCGCGCCCAGCATGTCGAGCCACGAGAACGGGCCGCCCGACCAGGGCGCGAAGCCCCAGCCCAGCACCGCCCCCACGTCGCCCTCGCGCACGCCCGGCAGCACGTGGCGCTCCAGTGCCCGCACCGCCTCCAGCGCCTGCACGAAGAGCAGGCGGTGCTGCACCTCAAGCAGGTCCGGCTGCTCCGCGGCTTGGGGCCATTCCGTCGCCAGCCCGTCCCAGAGCCCGCGCCTTTTGCCGCCCTCGTAGGCGTAGAAACCCGCACCGGCCTTGCGCCCGAGCCGCCCGAGCTCGGCCATGCGCTCGAGCACCTGGTCCACGTCGGCATCCCGGTAGGCGTCGCCCATGGCGGCGCGGCTAGCCCGGGCGATCTTCAGGCCCAGCTCGATCGAGGTCTCGTCGACCAGTTGCAGCGGGCCCAGCGGCATGCCGACCAGCTTGGCGGCGTTCTCGACCAGCGCCGGGGCCGTGCCCTCGCGCAGCAGCCGCAGCCCCTCGTTGAGATAGGGGATGATGCAGCGGTTGGCGTAGAAGAAGCGCGCGTCATTGACCACGATCGGCGTCTTGCGGATGGTTCGTGCGAAATCTAGCGCCTTTGCCACCGCGCGCGGGCCGCTGCGGGCGCCCTTGATCACCTCGACCAGCAGCATCTTCTCGACCGGCGAGAAGAAGTGCAGCCCGACGAAATTTTCCGGCATCAGCGAGGCTTCGGCCAGTTTCGAGACCGGCAGACTCGAGGTATTGGTGGCGAAGATGCAGCTCTCGGGCACATGGCGCAGCGCCTTGCGGGTGACCTCGGCCTTCACCTCCGGGTCCTCGAAGACCGCCTCGATGATCATGTCGCAGCCCGCGAGCGCGTCGAACTCGGTGGTGGCTGTGAGCCGCTCGAGCACCGCCTGCTTCTGCGCGGCGCTGGTCTTGCCGCGACTCATGCCCTCGTCGAGATAGGCCTCGGCATGGGCGCGGCCCGTGTCCGCCGCCTCCTGCGTGCGGTCGAGCAGCACCACCTCGATCCCCGCCTGCGCCGAGACCAGCGCGATGCCCGCGCCCATCATCCCGGCGCCCAGCACGCCGAGCTTCCTCACGCTCTGCGGCGGCACCCCCTCGGGCCGTCCCGCGCCCTTTTCCAGCGCCTCCTTGCCGACGAAGAGCGTGCGGATCATCGCGCTCGAGCTGGGGTCGAGCATCACATGGGTGAACCAGCGCGCCTCGATCCTGAGCGCCGTGTCGAAGGGCACCTGCGCGCCCTCGTAGACCGCCGAGACCAGCGCCTTCGCCGCCGGGTAGACCCCCTTGGTCTTGCCGTTGACCATGGCCGAGGCGCCGAGGAAGGTCATGAAGCCGGCCGGGTGATACGGCCCGCCGCCGGGCAGCTTGAAGCCCTTGCGGTCCCAGGGTTTCACCAAGTCCTCGGGCGCGGCCTGCAGCACCCAGTCGCGCGCGGTGGCAAGCGGATCCTCGGCGATCTCGTCGATAAGCCCCGCCGCCTTTGCCTTTTCGGGCGCCAGCAAGGTCCCCTCCAGCAGGTAGGGCGCCGCGCCCATGGCGCCGAGCCTGCGCACCAGTCGCGTGGTGCCGCCGGCACCGGGAAAGAGACCGACCTTGATCTCCGGCAGGCCGATCTTGGCCCTGGGGTTCGGCGCAGCAAAGATGCGGTGGCACGCCAGCGCCAGCTCGTAGCCGATGCCGAGCGCGGTGCCGGGCAGGGCGCAGGCGATGGGTTTGCCGCCCTCATGCGCCGCGTCCATTCCGGCGCGCTCGATCCGGCGCAGCACCGCGTGCAGCCCCATGATCCCCTCGAAGATGCCCTGCGCCGGATCGTCCCCGGCGGCCTGGCGCATCGCCGCCAGCGTGTTCAGATCCATGCCCCCGGCGAAGCTGCCGGGCTTGGCGGAGGTGATGACAATGCCCCGGACGCTCTTGTCCTCCAGCGCGCCGCTGACCAGCGCGTCGAGCTCGGAGAGCGCCTCGAGGCTCATGACGTTCATCGACTTGCCGGGCGTGTCCCAGGCGATGGTGCAGACGCCGCCCTCGGTGCTGGCAGAGAAATCGCTCATGTCTGTTCCTCCCCGTCGTGCCGGCTGAGTTCCGAGCCATCGCGGCGGCGGTAGACCCGCGCCGCGCCATGGGTCTCGGTCACCAGATCGTGGTCGCTGTAATGGATGACGTCGGCGCCGCTGCGCGTGCCGATCACCAGGTAGCGGGCCGGGGCCTCCGAGCGGTTCTCCAGCCGGTGGCCGATGCCCTGTCCGGCGGGCCAGCAGGCGCAGTCGCCGGGGCCCATGGGCACCTCGTCGTCCTCGACCAGCACCAGCGCGCCGCTCAGCACGTAGACCATCTCGTCCTCGCGCTCGTGCCAGTGCCGCCAGCCGGAGGCCGAGCCGGGCGGCAGCTCCTCGATGAAGGCGCCGAACTGTGTCAGCCCGCCGGGGTCTGAGAGCAGCCGGCAGCCGTAGGGGCCGGGGCCGTCGCCGAGCACGCGGTGGCGGCTGGCGCGGTGGGTGGTGACGGGTTGGGGATCAAGCTTCGGCATCACACCCTCTCGACGATCATGGCCACGCCCATGCCCGAGGCGACGCAGAGCGTGACGAGGCCGGTGGATTTGCCCGTGCGTTCCAGCTCGTCGAGCAAGGTGCCGAGCAGCATCGCCCCGGTGGCGCCGAGCGGATGGCCCATGGCAATGGCGCCGCCGTTGATGTTGACCTTCGCCGGGTCCGCCTCGAAGGCCTGCAGAAAGCGCAGCACGACCGCCGAGAAGGCCTCGTTCACCTCGAAAAGGTCGATGTCGCCGATCTCCATCCCCGCCTGCCGGAGCACGCGCTCGGTGACCGGGATCGGGCCGGTGAGCATGATCGTCGGCTCGCTGCCGATGCGGGCCATGGCGCGGATGCGGGCGCGGGGCTTCAGCCCCATGGCCTCGCCGAACCCCTCGGAGCCCACCAGCACGCCGGCGGCACCGTCGACGATGGCCGAGCTGTTGCCCGCGTGGTGGATGTGCTCGATCCGCTCGAGCTCGGGATAGCGCATCAGCGCCACCGCGTCGAAGCCGGGCATCTGCGTGCCGATCTCCCTGAAGGAGGGTTTCAGCGCCGCGAGGGCCTGCAGGTCGGTGCCGGGCCGCAGCGCCTCGTCGCGCGCGAGGATGGGCAGCCCGTTGATATCCGTGACCGGCAGGATCGCGCGCGCAAAGCGGTCCTCCTCCCAGGCCCGGGCGGCGCGCGTCTGGCTCTCCACCGCATAGGCATCGGCAGCCTCGCGGCTGATCCCGTACTTGGTGGCGATGAGGTCCGCCGCAATGCCCTGTGGCACGAAGTGCCGCGCCATGGCGAGCGACGGGTCGACCGCGATGGCCGCCCCGTCCGAGCCCATGGGCACCCGGCTCATCATCTCGACGCCCCCGGCGATATAGGCCTGCCCCAAACCGCCCTGCACCTGCGCGGCGCCGAGCATCACCGCCTCCAGCCCCGAGGCACAGAAGCGGTTGATCGACAGGCCCGGGATGCTCGCGTCGAGCCCCGACGCCAGCACCGCGGAGCGCGCGAGGCAGCCGCCCTGTTCGCCGACCTGCGTGGCATTGCCCCAGATCACGTCCTCGAGCTCTGGCCCGTCGAGGCCGTTCCGGTCCCGCAGCCCGTCCAGCAGCAGCGCCGAGAGCCGCAGGGCGGTGACCTCGTGCAGCGCACCATCGGGCCGCCCCCGCCCGCGCGGGGTGCGGATCGCGTCAAAGATATAGGCCTCGGTCATGGCTCCTCCTTCCATGGTCGGGCGATCTGCGCCGGGTGGCGGGCCGGGGTGGCGGCGCGCCCGCTCAGGCCCGGTCGGCGGGCGAGCCGGGCATCAGATCATAGGGGTGCTTCCAGCCCGGCAGCGCCTCGATACCACCTAGCCAGCGGTCGATGTTCGGCCAGTCGCCGCGGACAAAGCCGAAGGGCTCGGGGTAGAACAGGTAGCCGCAGCAGCAGAAATCCGCATGGGTCGGGCCGTCGCCGACGATCCAGTCGCGGCCCGCGAGGTGAGCGTCCAGCACCTGGTAAGCCGCCTTCAGCCGCCCCTGGGTGAAGGCGATGACCTCGGCCGGGCGCTTCTCCTCGGGCAGGAAATTCATCAGGAAACGGGTCATCCCGGCCTGGCTGCTGAGCTTGTGGTTGTCCCAGAACTGCCAGCGCAGCACCTCGCGCGCCTCTTCGGGGCTGGCGCCGCCGAACCTTCCGGTCTTCTCGGTGATGTAGTGCTGGATCACCCCGGACTGGGTGAGGGACATGTCGCCATCGACCAGCACCGGCACCTCGCCCATCTCGTTGACCTCGGCCCGGTACTCGGGCGTGCGCGTGGCGCCATTGAAGAAATCCACCTTCACCGGCGCCCAGTCCAGCCCCGAGAGCTGCAGCGGCAGCGCGGCCTTGTAGGCGTTTCCGGATTCTCCGAAGCAGTAGAGCTTGATGGTCATGCGAGAGGACTTTCCCTGATCTTTGTGGCGCGGGCCGCGGCGGGGGCTTCGCGCCCCCGCACCCCCGCGGGATATTTGTATCTAGACGAAGAGGCTCGGCGATGGCGTGATAAGCGGACCTTAACCAGGACGCGCGCAGGATGGCGGCGCGGTACAGGCTGGGAAGCCGATGACCGCTCTGGGCGAAGCCCCGCCGCGCGGCATGCAGTGTGCGGCGATCGCGGCGGGGTGGACCGAGTGCAGTCCTTTTCGATCCGGACCCGATGTGCGGTGCCACTGCTTCGTCTAGACCCCAATATCCCACGGGGGACCGGGGGTGTGAAACCCCCGGTCCCTTGCAGGCCGCCTGCGCGGCGCGAGGAGGGGGCGCACCGCCTCACCGCTTGCGCGCCTCGAGCTCGGCGTTGAACAGCCGCAGCCGGTGGGACAGCACCTCGCTGTCTGTCACGCTGTCGAAATTCTCGAAAAGGAAGGACAGCGCCTCGCCCTCGTCGAGCCCCGCCGCCGCCGAGAAGCTGCGCAGGCCGCGGTAGCCGTCCTCGGTCATCGCGACCGAGAAACGTCGGGTGAGGCGAAAGCGCTTGGGCATGGGCGGGTCCTTTCCGGTCTGGTCGAAGTCAGGGTTTCATTCCGCGGCCTCGGCGTCCAGTGGCAAGCCGGCCACGGCACCGGCTTCGATCCGTGCGAGGTGCAGCGCGGTGGCGGGCAGGTGGCGGGACATGTAGTGGCGGCCTGCGGCCAGCTTGGCGCGGCGGGCTGGGGCGGGCAGGGCGTCCGCGGCGCGGGCCATGCGGGCCCACATGTAGCCGAGACAGACGTGGCCGAAGAGGTGCAGCACATCGCTGGCGCCGGAAAGCGCCGCCTCGGGGTCGGTGGTGCCGAAGGCCTGCAGGCGCAGCAGCGCGGTCTGCAGGTCGGCCAGCGCGGCGCGCAGCGGAGCAAGGAACTCCGCCTCGATCTCCTCGGGGGCGCTTTCGCCGGCGAATCCGGCGATCTCGGCAAGCAGCGCCATGATCGCCGCGCCGCCGCCGGCGCCGAGCTTGCGGGCCACCAGGTCGAGCGCCTGCACGCCGTTGGTGCCCTCGTAGATCGTCGTCACCCGCGCATCGCGCAGGATCTGCGACAGGCCCATCTCCTCGATATAGCCCGCGCCGCCCAGCACCTGCTGCGCCACGAGGCAGCTTTCCACGCCCTTGTCGGTGAGAAAGCCCTTGATCACCGGCGTCACCAGCGAGAGGCGCGCGGCGGCGGCTGCATCGCCCGCCCGCGCGAGATCCACCAGCTCCGCCCCCCAGAGGGTCAGCGCCCGGGCGCCCTCGGTAAAGGCCTGCTGGTCGAGCAGCATGCGGCGCACGTCCGGGTGCAGCAGGATCGGGTCGGCCGGCGCCTCCCGGTCCGCGGCGGGGCCGAGCGCGCGGCCCTGCCGCCGCGCGCGGGCGAAGGCCAGCGCGCCCTGCAGCGCGCGGTCGGCCTGGGCGTAGCCCTGCAGGCCGACGCTGATCCGCTCCTCGTTCATCATGGTGAACATCGCGGCCAGCCCCTGATGCGGCGCGCCCAGAAGCTCTGCCTCGGCGCCGTCGTAGAGCATCTCGCAGGTGGCATTGCCGTGCAGGCCCATCTTCGACTCGAGGCGCACCGCGCTGACGCCGTTGCGCGTGCCCGGGCTGCCGTCCTCGGCGGGCAGGAATTTCGGCGCGATGAAGAGCGACAGCCCCTTCACGCCGTCGGGGGCATCGGGCAGCCGCGCCAGCACCAGGTGCACGATGTTCTCGGCAAGATCGTGATCCCCGGCGGAGATGTAGATCTTTGTGCCGAAGAGCCTGTAGCGCCCCTCGGCGCCGGGGATCGCCTCGGCACGGGTGCGGATCAGCCCGAGGTCGGTGCCGCATTGCGGCTCGGTCAGGTTCATCGTTCCGGTCCAGCGGCAGTTGGCCAGCTTCGGCAGGTAGAGCGCCTGCTGCGCCGCGCTGCCGTGGGTGGCGATGGCGCTATAGGCGCCATGGGTCAGCCCGGCATGGATGTGGAAGGCCATGTTGGCCCCCGAGAGGATCTCGCCCACCGCGCTGTGCAGCATGTGGGGCAGGCCCTGGCCGCCATGGTCGGGCGCGCAGTCGAGCCCGTACCAGCCGCCGGCGCAGACCTCGGCGAAGGCCTCGGCAAAGCCCTCGGGGGTGCGGACCACGCCGTTCTCGAGACGGCAGCCCTGCAGGTCGCCGGATCGGTTGAGCGGCGCGAGCCGGTCTTCGGCGAGCCGCGCCACCTCGGTGAGGACCGCGGCGCAGGCGTCGCGGTCCAGAGAGTCAAAAACGCCCCGGTCGATCCGCAGCACGTCGCAAAGGACGAACAGCAGATCCGCGACCGGGGCGGTATACTCGGGCAGTGTACTTTGCATTGCGCCTGGCATGGGGCCTCCTCTCCCGCCCGCCAAGGCCTGCGATGGTCCGCTGTCGGATCAGCCGGCCTTGCGCTCCAGCTCGCCGAGCATCTGTTCGCCCCATGCAAGCTGTTCTTTCAGTTCCTCGATCGCCATGGTCAGATCATCGCGCTGGCGGATCATCTCGGCAAGACGTTCCTGGCCGATCTCGTAGCTGCGCGCGATCTGGGTGCGTTGCTGGTCGCCCTTGTCGTAGAGCTCCAGCAGCTGGCGGATCTCTTCAAGGCTGAATCCAAAGCGTTTTCCACGCAGGATCAGTTTCAGCCGGGCCCGGTCGCGCCGGGTGAAGAGGCGCTTCTGCCCCTCACGGATGGGGAAGAGCAGTTCCTTCTGCTCGTAAAAACGGAGAGTCCGCGGCGTCACCTCAAACAGGTCACACATTTCACGGATCGTCATCAACTGGTCGTCACTCATGTCAGGTCTTCTACCTCACTTCGCGTCAAGATGACGGGTGAACTGCGCCTTTCATGACAATCCTACAACTGCCCCCTATCCTTTTGAGACTCGTACGCGACGTCATTTTGCGAATTACGTAACTTCATTAAGCGTCACGCGACGGCCCTTAGAACTTTCTTTCTCTGGTTGCAGAGCCGTGCAGCCATTCCAGGCCTCGAATGTATGCAGCCGGATACGGAACCAAAGCGTTTCGAGCGCGGCAGGGGTGGTGATTCGGACTACTCGCCAAGCTCCTTCGCGGTCAGGTCCCGAAGCGCTTTGAGCTCCTCGATGGCCGAGTCGAGCTGCGCGCGCTGATCGTTGAGCTGCACGAGCTGCTTGTCGGCCATCTCGACCCAGGTCCGCATCTGCGCCTCGGTGCCGTCGCGCTCGTACATTTGCAGCCATTGCCGGATCTCCTCGAGCTGGAAGCCGAACTTCCGCCCGCGCAGGATCAGCGTCATCCGCGCCACCTCGCGCGCGCCGTACCAGCGCGCGCGCCCCTCGCGCTCGGGGGTGAGCAGCTCGATATACTCGTAATAGCGCAAGGTGCGCGGGGTGACGTCGAACCGTCCGCACATTTCCTTGAAGCTGAGACGTGTCTCGCTCATGGGACCTCCTGACGTGCGGGAAACTAATGCGGCACCGCGGCAAGGGCAATGGCTGCCCGGCTTGCGGTGCGCGATCTGTCGCCGCATAAAGGCGCAAGACAGAAAGGGATATCGGCATGTCCACGGATGCGACCGCCGGGGTCGACCTCGCGCTTTCGAATGAGTTGATCCTGCGCCTGCCGCAGGCGCGGGCGCTGGGGCTCGAGATCGTCAGCACCGGCGACGGCCGCGCCGAGATCCACATGCCCTTCGCCGCGCAGCTGGTGGGCGACCCCGAGACCGGGGTGATCCACGGCGGCGCGGTCTCGACCCTGATGGACACCTGCGGCGGCGCCGCGGTCATGGCGCATCCGCTGGTCGCGGGGCACACCGCCACCATCAGCCTGCGCATCGACTACCTGCGCGCCGCCACGCCGGGGCAGGGGATCACCGCCCGGGCCGAGTGCCACCATGTCACCCGCTCGGTCGCCTTCGTGCGCGCCGTGGCGCTGGACGAGGACGCGGCGCGCCCGGTCGCCATGGCCACCGGCACCTTCACCGTGCCGCAGCTGCGCGGCGAGGCGCCGGAGGGCGCGGCATGAGCCATCGCAAGCCCGAGCCCGTGCAGGTGGTCAAGCAGCGCCGCGACACCGCGCTCCGCGCGCTCGCGGGGGGCGTGCCCTACGTGAATTTCCTCGGCATCACCTTCGACCGCCGCGGCGACGAGCTGACCGGCGTGCTCAACTTCGACGAGAAGCTGATCGGCAACCCCGACCTGCCGGCGCTGCACGGCGGGGTGACCGCGGCCTTCCTCGAGGTGACCTCGATCATCACCCTGAGCTGGATGAGCCTTTGGGACGAGGTCGAATCCGGCCGGCTCGACCTGGCCTCGCTCGAACAGGGCCGGCTGCCGCGCCTGCCCAAGACCATCGATTTCGCCATCGACTACCTGCGCCCCGGCCTGCCGCGCGACGCCTACGCCCGCGCAAGGGTCACCCGCTCCGGGCGGCGCTATGCGTCGGTTCATGCCGAGGCCTGGCAGGACAACCGCGACAAGCCCGTCGTGCAGGCCGTGGGGCATTTCCTGATGCCGTGGGACGACAGGTGAGCGCGCCCGACCGTCCGGTTCCCGCCGCGCCTGCCCCTGCCTTTCCCGTTCAAGCCCCGCCAGCCCCTGCAGTGTGACCATGTCCTCCCGAATTCTCCCGCTCACCCATGGCCGCGTGCTGAAGATCGCGCTGCCGATCCTGCTGTCGAATGCGACGGTGCCGATCCTCGGCGCGGTGGACACCGCCGTTGTCGGCCAGATCCCCATGCCCGAGCCGATCGCCGCGGTGGGCGTCGGCGCGGTGGTGCTCTCGGCGATCTACTGGATCTTCGGCTTCCTGCGCATGGGCACCACCGGGCTCACCGCCCAGGCCCTGGGCGAGACCGACCGCTGCGAGGTTTCGGCGCTGCTGGCGCGGGCGCTGCTCATCGGCCTCGCCGGGGGCGTTCTGCTGATCGTGCTGCAGGCGCTGATCTTCCAGGTCGCCTTTGCCCTCTCCCCGGCCTCCGAGGCGGTCGAGCAGATGGCACAGAGCTACATGCAGATCCGCATCTGGTCGGCCCCGGCGGCGGTGGCGATCTACGGGCTGACCGGCTGGCTGATCGCACAGGAGCGCACCCGGGCGGTGCTGGTGCTGCAGCTGGGCATGAATCTCGTCAACGTGGTGCTCGACCTGGCGCTGGTGCTCTGGGTGGGCATGGGGGTCGAGGGCGTGGCGCTGGCCACCTTCGTCGCCGAGTGGTCCGGACTCGGCCTTGGCCTCTGGCTCTGCCGTCACGGCTTTGCCGAGGCCGGCTGGCGCAACCGCGCGCGGGTCTTCGATCCGGCGCGGCTGCGCCGCATGGCCGCGCTCAACGGCGACATCCTGATCCGCTCGCTGCTGCTGCAGGCCATCGTCGTCTCCTTCATGCTGGTCGGCGGTCGTTTCGGCGACGTGACGCTCGCGGCGAACCAGGTGCTGATGCAGTTCATGATGATCACCGCGCATACGATGGACGGCTTCGCCTTCGCCGCCGAGGCGCTGGTGGGGCAGGCGGTGGGCGCGCGCAATGTCGCGCACCTGCGGCGCAGCGCCCGGCTCTCGGGCTTCTGGTGCGGCGTCGTCGCGTTGCTGCTGGCGGCGCTGTTCCTGCTGGTCGGACCGATGCTGATCCGCGGCATCGCCGCAGACGAGGCGGTGCGCGCCGCCGCCATCGCCTTCCTGCCGTGGATGGTCGTCTCGCCGCTGCTGCAGGTGCTGCCCTTCATGCTCGACGGCATCTTCATCGGCGCCACGCGCTCGTCGGACATGCGCAACATGATGGCGGTCTCGGCGGCGATCTACGCGGCGGTGCTCTTGCTCGCGCTGCCGGTCATGGGCAACCACGGGCTCTGGCTGGCCTTCCAGGTATCCTTCCTGGCGCGCGGGCTGACATTGGCGCTGCGCTACCCGGCGCTGGAGCGCTGGGTTGCGAAGGGCGGCTGACGAGCAGGCCCGGCGTCTTCCGGAGGGGGCTCTGCCCCCGAGGCGCTGCGCGCCTCTCCACCGGGATATTTCCGCCTAGAAGAAAAGCCGGGGGCGGCGCGCACCTCCGGCTTCTTCTCTTTCCAAATACGCCTCTCCGGCGCGTGCCGCGGGGCAGGGTGCCGGGGGAGAGGCTCAGCCGGCGGCGGCCTGGACCTCGGCGACGATGCCGTCGACCACCTGGCTGAGCAGCGCCTCGTCCTCGCATTCGGCCATGACCCGGATCAGCGGCTCGGTGCCCGACTTGCGGATCAGCAGGCGGCCGCGGCCCGAGAGCGTGGCCTCGGCCTCGGCGATGGCGCCCTGCACGCTGGCGGCGTCGAGCGGCGTCTGCCCGGCGCCGAAGCGCACGTTCTTCAGAAGCTGCGGCACCGGCTCGAAGTTGCGCGCGAGGCGGCTGGCGGGCAAACCGGTGCGGACCATCTCGGCGAGGAACTGCAGCCCCGCCATGAGACCATCGCCGGTGGTGGCGAAATCGGTCATCACGATATGCCCCGACTGCTCGCCGCCGAGGTTGAAGCCCTTGGCGCGCATCATCTCGACCACGTAGCGGTCGCCGACCTTGGTGCGGGCGAGGGTCAGCCCGCGATCGCCGAGGTAGCGCTCGAGCCCGAGGTTCGACATCACCGTGGCGACCAGCGTGCCGCCCGCGAGCCGGTCTTCCTCGGCCCAGCGGCCGGCCATCAGCGCCATGATCTGGTCGCCGTCGGCCACGGTGCCCTTCTCGTCGATCAGGATCACCCGGTCGGCGTCGCCGTCGAGGCAGATGCCGACATCGGCGCCGTGCGCGACCACGGTCTCGGCGGCGGTCTGCGGCTTGGTCGAGCCGCATTGGTCGTTGATATTGAGGCCGTTGGGATGGGTGCCCACCGGGATCACCTCGGCGCCCAGCTCCCAGAGCACCTCGGGGGCGGCGCGGTAGGCGGCGCCATTGGCGCAGTCGATCACCACCTTCATGCCGTCGAGCCGCATGCCGTGCGGGAAGCTCGACTTCACCCGCTCCTGGTAGCGGAAGCGGCCGTCGTCGATGCGCTTGGCGCGGCCGATGTTGCCGGCCTGCGCGGGCTCGACACCGGATTCGACCAGCGCCTCGATCTCGCCCTCCGCCTCGTCCGACAGCTTGAACCCGTCGGGGCCGAAGAACTTGATGCCATTGTCATGCGCCGGGTTGTGCGAGGCCGAGATCATGATCCCGACATCGGCGCGCATCGAGGGCGTCAGCAGCCCCACGGCGGGAGTCGGCACCGGGCCGAGCAGCAGCACCGACATGCCGGTCGAAGTCAGCCCGGCGGTCAGCGCGGTCTCGAACATGTAGCCAGAGAGCCGGGTGTCCTTGCCGATCACCACGCGGTGCGTGCCGCCCGCCTCGCGGCGGAAGTAGCGCCCGGCGGCGGCGCCGATGGCCAGCGCCATCTCGGCGGTCATCGGATGCATGTTGGCGGTGCCGCGCACCCCGTCGGTGCCGAACAGCTTGCGGGTCATTCCTGGCCTCCTTCTTCGACGGCCTGCCAGAGCGTCAGCGCCTGGCGGGTCTCCGCGACGTCGTGAACGCGGATGATCTGGGCTCCCTGCGCCACGCCCGCAAGGGCAACGGCGACGGAGCCGGGGAAACGTTTCGCGGCGTCGCTCTCGCCCGAGAGCTTGCCGATGAAGCCCTTGCGCGACACGCCGAGCAGGATCGCGCAGCCAAGCCCGTGGAAGAGCGACAGCCCGTGCAGCAGCGCGAGGTTCTGCTCCAGCGTCTTGGCAAAGCCGATGCCGGGATCGACCACGATCTTCCCGCGCGGCAGACCGGCGTGTTCCAGCGCGTGGATCTGGGTCTCGAGGAAGTCGTAGACGTCGAGCAGCACGTCCTCGTAGTCGGTCTGGGTCAGCATCGTCTCGGGGGTGCCGCGCATGTGCATGACGCAGACCGGCAGTCGCGCGGAGGCGCAGAACTCGGTCATCTCGGGGTCGAAGACGAGGCCCGAGACATCGTTGATCAGCGTGGCGCCGGCCTCGGCGGCGGCGCGGGCGACGGCGGCCTTGCGGGTGTCGACCGAGATCGGCACGCCTTTCAGCGCCGCGGTGACCGGCACCACCCGTGCGATCTCTTCCTCCACCGGCACCTCGGGGGCGCCGGGGCGGGTGCTCTCGCCGCCGATGTCGAGGATCTCGGCGCCGTCCTGCAGCATCTGCCGGGCACGGGCGATGGAGTCCTGCGCCGAGGCATCGGTGCCGCCATCCGAGAAGCTGTCGGGGGTGACGTTGAGGATGCCCATGATCCGCGTGCCGTCCATGGTGAGGCCCGCGACGGGCTCGCGCGGCGCGGTGAGCCGCGCCAGCACGTCCTGCGGCACCTCGGATACGGGCACCACCGTCACCGCCTCGCCGCGGGCGTGCCGGGCGCACTGGTTGAACCAGTGGGGGCCTCCGGCGAGCGGCAGGGCGGCGTCGGGGCGGGCGTGTCCGGACTGGACAAGGGGGCGGTATCGGGCAGTCATTGACCGTCTGTGCCCGATGCGCGCCAGCTTGGCAAGCCGGGCGGCGGCCGGCTCAGAGCGTGGTATTTCCGACTGTTACAGCCCGCGCCGGAACCGTCAGCCCGGCGGGCGGCTCTTCGCCGATCATCACCAGCTCGCAGGCTTCCATCAGCCCGGCGAACCAGGCCGCCAGCTCGGCGGGGTCCTCGGGGTGGGCCTGCTGCCCGGCGGGGGTGTCGAGCACGATCTTCGACGGCGCCCAGATGCAGCTCTGGCCGTTCTTCATCGCCCAGTCGAGCTCGGTGCGGGTGGCGACGACCTTGGCGCGCGGATCGCGGGCGGCCAGCATCCAGGCGTTCTGCTCGATCGCCAGCAGGTCGATGCGGCGCTGCGCCAGCGGGTGGCTGGCCTGGGGGCGGGCGCCCTCGGGCAGGCCGACGCAGAGGATCACCGGCGCGCCCAGGGCCTCGGCCTGGTCGAGCCAGCCGGGGAGCGCGGCATTGGCAATGGCGGCATTCGACAGGTAGATCACCCGCGGGTGCGGCCGTTCGCGGGCGGCATCCTGCGCCGCGCCCACCGGCTCGCCGTCGCGGGCGCGGACGATTTCCACCCCGAGCGCACCGGGGCCGCGGTCGAGCTTCTCGATGCGCACGAAGACCCGCAGCGCCTGCGGCTCGAGCAGGATGCGCTCGGCGATGCGCTCGGCCAGGGTCTCCAGAAGGTTCAGCCGTTCGGCCTCGAGCTCGGCGGCGATGGCCTCGGTGACCTTGTCGTAGGAGAGGATCAGGTCGACGTCATCTTCCAGCGCGCCCTTGCCGGGGGCCACCTCGACGACAACGTTGAAGCGCACGCGCTGGCGATGGCCGCGCTCGGCCTGGAAGGCGCCGATCTCGACCTCGACCACGTGGTCGCGCAGCGAGATGCGATCGCGCGGCGTTTCGTCCGCGGTGGCGATGGCGCGTTCGTCGGGATGGGCGAAGGCGAGACGGATTTCATCGGCCATGGCAGCGGCTCCGGATGCGAAAAGTGCCGCCTCTCTAGCAGGGGGCTGACGCCGGGGCGACCCCGACAACGGCGTGCCGGGGCAGAAAAGCGGCGCTCAGTTGCTGGTGCTGATGCGGTAGTTCGCGCCGCGGTAGAAGTAATGCGCGCCGATGGTGGCGGTTTTGGTGAACTTGCGGGCCCAGCTCGGACGCACCGCGCGGGTGTGGTAGTAGGTGGCGCCTTGGGTCAGCGCCCGCGGCGCGCCGGAGATCACCGCCTTGGCGACCTTGGCCACGCGGTCCCAGGCGGCCTTCTCGCTGACGTGCTCGGGGCGGCCGTCGCAGGTGTAGGAGAACTGGCAGGCGTGCAGCCGGCCGGTGCCCTGGTTCACCACGCCGCAGATCGAGCCGGGAAAGCGCGGGCTGTCGACGCGGTTCATGATCACCTCGGCGACGGCGAACTGGCCCTGCAGGCTTTCGCCGCGGGCCTCGAAGTAGAGCGCCTCGGCCAGGCACTGGAACTGCGCGCCGCCGGTGGCCTTGGGCTGGGCGGCTAGCCAGGCGCGGTCGTAATGGGGCACCTTGGCGTTGCCGGCAGAGACCGGCGTGATCATGCTGCGCAAATGTGAAGTATTTGCGGAACGAAGGGCGCTCTGTTCGAGTTTGACGAGGTGACGGATGCTGTCATGCTGGATGTCAGCGCGGACGGGAAGCGCCGCAAAGCATGCGGCGATGGCGATCGCGGTGGCACGAAACATTAAGGGCTCTCACAGCTCGGGGGGGCACCCCTTCGGATGCCGAAATCGGAGGCGACTTACAAAAAAGTCACCAATTCGTCCACCCGAGTGTGACGAGGCAAAAGGCTAGGGGCCGCGCTCCTTGTGGAAAACGCGCCAAATTGGGCGAAAATCGGCCTTTTCTATCCGATTTTCTCTTTAAGCGCGAGTTGCGCAGCGGCAAGTCGCGCAACCGGAACGCGGAACGGAGAGCAGCTCACGTAGTCGATTCCGGCCTCCCGACAGAATGCAATCGAATCAGGGTCGCCGCCATGCTCGCCGCAGATCGAGAGCATGATTCCGCGGTTGCCGTGTCTTCCGCGCTCCACTCCGATCTTGATCAGCTCGCCGACCCCCTCGGGGTCGAGCCGGTGGAACGGGTCCTCGGCAAAGACACCCTGCTGCACGTAATGTGACATGAAGCGCCCGGCGTCGTCGCGCGACAGCCCGTAGGTCATCTGCGTGAGGTCGTTGGTGCCGAAGGACATGAAATGCGCGTGCTGGGCGATCTCATCGGCGCGCAGGCAGGCGCGGGGGGTCTCGACCATGACGCCGAGCGAATACTCGAAGGCCCGGCCCCGTTCGTTGCGCACCGCGGCGGCCACCGCGTCGATGCGGGTCTTGACCAGTTCGACCTCCTTCATCGCCGAGACCAGCGGCAGCATGATCTCGGGCTCGACCGGCGCGCCGTCCTCCGAGGCGTCGATCGTCGCCTCGAAGATGGCGCGCGCCTGCATGTCGTAGATCTCGGGCACGGCGATGCCGAGCCGCACGCCGCGCATGCCCAGCATCGGGTTGTACTCGCCCATCGCCTCGACCCGGCGGGTCACGTCGCTGACCGGCAGGTCGAGCGCCTCGGCCAGATCGCGCAGCCCGGCGCGGTCGGTCGGAAGGAACTCGTGCAGCGGCGGATCGAACAGGCGGATGCACACGGGCATACCCTCCATGATCCGGAAAAGCTCTGTGAAATCAGCGCGTTGCATTGGCAGGAGCCGGGCGAGGGCGGCTTTCCGGTCCTCGGGACTGTCGGCGAAGATCATCTCGCGCATGGGGGTGATGCGATCCGCCTCGAAGAACATGTGCTCGGTGCGGCACAGCCCGATCCCCTGCGCCGCGAAGTTGCGCGCGGTGGCGGCATCGGCGGGGGTGTCGGCATTGGCGCGGATGCCGATGTCGCGGGCGTCATCGGCCCAGGACATGAAGGTGCGGAAGGCGTCGTCGAGCGCCGCCTCGACCATCGCCGGGGCGCCCGCGAGGATCTGCCCGGAAGAGCCGTCGACGGTGATGGTGTCACCCTCGCGGAACCGGCGACCATCCTGCGAAATTAACACCTTGTCGTTCAGCCGGAAGCCCATGTTGGCGGCGCCCACCACCGATGGCAGGCCGAGCCCGCGGCCGATCACCGCCGCGTGGCTGGTCATCCCGCCGCGCTCGGTCAGCACCGCGGCGGCCACATGCATGCCGCGCACGTCCTCGGGCGAGGTCTCGCGACGCACCAGCACGCAGGGCTCGCCGCGCGCGGCCGAGGCCTGCGCCTCGGCGGCGCTGAAGACGATCTTGCCGGTGGCGGCGCCCGGCGAGGCGGCGACCCCGCGGCCGATCACGTCGCGCTCGGCCTCGGGCGAGACCTGGCGGTGCAGCAGTTCCGACAGGCCGCGCGGCTCGACCCGCATCAGCGCCTCTTCGGGCGTGATGATGCCGTCCTCGGCCAGTTGCACGGCGATGCGCAGCGCAGCGCGGGGCGAGCGCTTCACCCGAACCCCGTCAAGGATATGCACGCGGCCGTTCTCGATAGTGAACTCGATCTGCATCTCGGCGCGCAGGCGCTGGCGCATCAGCCGCGCGTGCGCCTTGAGCTGCTCGAAGGCCTCGGGCGCCAGCTCTTCCAGGGATGGCCCGCGCGGATCGCGCTCGAGGAACAGCGACTTGCTCTCGTCATGCAGGGCGTCGCGGCCCTGGCTCTGGTGCATGTAGCGCCCTGTGATCTGCGGCAGGCCGGTGTCGGAGTTCACCAGCTGCAGCACGCCGGAGCCGCATTCGCCGGTGCCGAGCCCCAGCGCCATCTCCTGCACGATCAGCCCCAGCCCGGCATCGACCGGTGCGCCCTTGGCCTGGCGCAGCAGCCGGGCCGTGGTGCCCTCCCAGGCGCGGGCCATGGTGCGCAGCACGGCGGTGAGCTGCACCGCGGGATCCTGCGGGAAGGGCTCCTCGGCCTCTTCCTCGTAGGCGCGCAGCGCGTCCGACAGGCCCTGCTGGCCCACCGTGTCGATCTCTTCGAAGACATCCGGGTCGAGCCGCGCCACGTGGATCGCGTAGCCCATGACGAAGCGCATGTAGAGCGCCGAGGCGGCCTCGGCCCCGATGCGGTCGGAATACTCGACGAAGGTGGCATCGTTCATGCCGATGTTGAGCACCGAGCCCGGCCCGCCCCAGTCGGGGTCCTCGGACGACGGGCGCACGCAGAGCAGCGTGCCGGGCGCGAACTGGCCGAGGATCAGCGCGGGCGGGGGCACCTCGCCCTGCGCGATGCGGTGCACCGTGTCGAAGCTGAGCGCGACGGTGCGCGGCACCGGCAGCTCGAGCCGCACCAGCCGCTGCAGGCATTTCGCACGTCCGCCGTGGCTCGGCGTCGCGATCGGCGCCGAGGGGGTGATGAGCGTGACATGCGGGTCATCGGCCTGCATGTCTTTCCGGTAGGTGTCGGGCATGGCTGCGCCCCTGTATATCCGCAGTGCAGCCTATCCCGAAAAGGGTGTACCGCACTAATACCTTTTCAAAGGCCCGGTGTCTTGGACGGCCGTAACGGGGCGTAACGAGGCGGCACCGGCACCGGAATGACCACCCCGGGGCAGACCCGGGCCGGGAGCGCTCAGCCCTCGACGCGGGTGAGGTCGGCCACCTGCAGGCAGATCTGGCGGATCCGCGACAGCAGGTTCAGGCGGTTGCGGCGCACCACCTGGTTGTCCGAGTTCACCTGCACCGCCTCGAAGAAGGCGTCGATCGGCCCGCGCAGCGCGGCCATGGCGGCCATGGCCGCGGCAAAATCCTCCGCCTCCATCGCCGGCTTGATCTCGGCCTCTGCCTTGTCCAGCGCGGCGAAGAGCGCCTTTTCCTCGTCGCTCTCGGCGAACTTGGGGTCGGCGCCGAAGCTGTATTCGACCCCGTCCTTCTCCTCGGCCTGCGTCAGGATGTTGTTGGCGCGCTTGAAGCCCTGCACCAGGTTGCCGCCGTCCTCGGTCGCCAGCGTCTCGCTCAGCGCCGTGGCGCGGGTCACCAGCAGCGCCAGGTCGTCGCGGTTCGGCATGGCGAGGCAGGCGTCGATCACATCGTGCCGGATGCCCTCGTCGCGCAGGTGCACCTTCAGGCGGTCATGGATGAACGACAGCAGGTCGTCGCTGAGATCGGGCGAGTGGTTTTCCACCTGCGCGAGCCACTCCGGCGAGTCGCCCTCGAACTGGTCGATCACCGCGCGCACGGCCGAGCCGAAGACACCGTGCTGCGCGACCTCGCGCAGCATGTCTTCGAGCAGCGCCTGCTCGCGGTCGCCGTTGGCGTCGATCTGGTGGCGCAGAAGTTGCGCGTCGATCAGCCGGTCGAGATGCAGGCGCAGGCCGTTGTTCAGCACCAGCCGGATCACGCCGAGCGCGGCGCGGCGCAGGGCGAAGGGGTCCTTCGAGCCGGTGGGCTTCTCGTCGATCGCCCAGAAGCCGGTCAGCGTGTCGAGCTTGTCGGCCAGCGCCACGGCCACGGAGACCGGCGCGGCGGGCACGTCGTCGGACGGGCCGAGCGGCGAGTAGTGCTCCTGGCAGGCGGCGGCCACCTCGCCCGGCAGGCCGGCGGCCTCGGCGTAGTAACGGCCCATCAGGCCCTGCAGCTCGGGGAATTCGTAGACCATCTCGGAGGACAGGTCGGCCTTGGCCACAAGCGCCGCCTGCTCGGCCAGCGCCGCATCGGCGCCGACCATCGGCGCGATCTCGCGGGCCAGCGCGGCAATGCGCTCGATGCGCGCCTTCTGGCTGCCCATTTTGTTGTGGAAGGTCACGTTGCCGAGCCGCTCGGTCCAGGCGGTCAGCCCCTCCGACTTGGCGACCCGCAGGTCGTTCTCCCAAAAGAACTTGGCGTCCGACAGGCGGGCCGAGAGCACCTTCTGGTTGCCGGCGAGGATCGTCGCGCCATCGTCGGCGGTCTCGATGTTCGCCACGGTGACGAAACGCTCGATCTGGCCGGACGCAGCGTTCTTCACCGAGAAGAACTTCTGGTGCTCCTTCATCGAGGTCTGCAGCACCTCGGGCGGCAGCTGCAGGAATTCCTCGCCGATCTCGCCCATCAGCACCACCGGCCATTCGACCAGCCCCGAGACCTCGGCCAGCAGGCCGCGGTCGTCCACCACCTCGAGACCGGCGGCGAAGGCGCGGTTGGTGGCGTCATGCCAGATGGTGTCGGCGCGCTCGGCAGGATTCAGCACCACCTTGGCGTGCTTCAGCTTGGCCTCGTAATCGTCGAAGGAGCTGACCTCGAAGGCCTCGTCGCCCATGAAACGGTGGCCGCGCGTGGTCTTGCCCGCGGCGATCCCGTCGATCTCCAGCGGCACGACCTCGGCGCCCTGCTCGTCGGAGAGCAGGCAGATGATCGAATGCAGCGGACGCACCCAGCGCAAGGTGCCGGCGCCCCAGCGCATCGACTTCGGCCAGGGGAAGTTGCGGACGGTCTTTTCCAGCACCTCTGCGACGATCTCGGCGGCCGGGCGGCCCGGCTTCTCGATGATCGCGAAGAGCACGCGGCCCTTCTTGTCCTCGCGCTCCTCGCATTGTTCGCGGCTCACCCCGGCGCCGCGCAGGAAGCCCTCGATGGCCTTCTCGGGCGCGTCGACCTTCGGGCCGCGGCGCTCTTCGCGGGTGGCGGGGGAGGCGGCCAGCAGGCCCTGAACGGTCAGCGTCAGACGGCGCGGCGTCGAGAAGGCGGCGGCGCCCGCGTAGGTCAGACCGGCCTCCACCAGACCGTCGGTGACGAGCTTCTTCAGGTCCTCGGCGGCGCGGGTCTGCATCCGGGCCGGGATTTCTTCGGAAAAGAGTTCGATCAGCAGGTCGGGCATGGTCTCACCAAAGCAAAGTTCGGATGCGGGGATAGACCCGTAAGGCGCTGGCGTCCAGCCGTTTGCGGGAAAGCTTTGGCAGATGCGCGTCGGGTCGGTGTGGTGGCGGGTGGATCGGGGTGGCCCGGCCGCGGATCAGCTGCGCGGCATCTTCAGCACGACGTTGCGGCCACCCTTCACGTAGCGCAGCTCGTCATCGTCGATGGCGGCAATGCGCCCGCCGTCGATACGGTCGCCGACCTGCACCTTCTGGTACTTGCCCGAGGGCAGGCGGATCAGCGCGCGGCGGTCCGAGTCCTTGCCGTAGATGCCGATCAGGCTGACGTCGCGCAGGTCGATCTGATCGCTCAGGGTGGCGTTCTTCGCCACGTTGGCGTTCTGCGGGATGCTCGGGCCGGGCGCGATGGCCGGCGCATTCGAGGCCTGCTTGGCCGCCTCCGCGACGATCGCCTCCATGCTGCGCGGCCGCGGCAGCGGGGTGAGCGAGGCGCCGATCGCCTGATCGGTCACCGGCAGGTCCAGCGCCGCCGCCTCTTCCTGTGCGGTGAGCGGGCGCATCTCGGGGCGCATCTGCTCGAGCTCGGCCAGCGACACACCGCCCAGCACCGCGCGTTCGGTCTGTTCGATCAGGTCGCCCGGACGTCCGCGCGGACGGAAATCCGCCAGCGCGGGATCGGCGGCGGTCTCCTCGGTCTGCTCGGGCGCGGCGCCGTCGGCGCTCTCGCCCTCGGTGGCGGCGGCCGGGTCGGCGGGCGTCTCCGGCGCCGCCTCGGGGGCGGGGTCGCGCAACGGCGGGGTCTGCGGCGGCAGCCCGCTGAAGATGCGTACCCCGTCGGGCGACACCGTGCCCTCGGGCGAGGCGCTCACCAGCCCACGGTCGTCAAGGTCGAAGCGCACGCCGGGACCGGGCGGCAGGCGCACCGGCTCGAGGCTCAGGTCATCGCGTGGCCCGGCATCGAGATCGGGCAGGGCGACGGCGTCGAACTGCTGCACCTCGGGATCGATCGAGGCGACGTAGACATCCTCGGCATTGGTCTGCGGCGGGCGGTCGGGCGGGGTCGGTGCACGCTGCCAGATGCCGGTGACCGCGTAAGTCGAGGCGGCCTCGTCGCTGGTCATCAGGTTCCGCGCGCTGACCTGCGGCGCGGGCACCTCCTCGAAGCCTTCGCTCTCGGCGGGCGGCAGCTCCAGCGCGGCGAGCACGCTGTCGGCGTCTTCCTCGGGGTCCGCCTCCGCCTCGGGCAGAACGGCGGCTGCCGGGATCGGCGCGGTGATTTCCTCCGTGGCGCTCAGCGCCGCCGTGTCCTCCTCCGCAGGGCTGAAGAGCCGCGAGATCTCCTCGCCGAGGAAGACCGAGGAAAAGGCCGCTACCGCCGCCAGGAAGAGCAGCAGGAGCACGGTCAGGATCAGGCCGAGGAAGCGCGGCTTGCCGCCGACCTTCTGCCCGCCGCGCGCACCGAAGACGGTCAGGCGCTCGCGCTCCTCTTCGGGGGTCAGCGAGGCAGCGGCCCGGCGCGCCCGGCTGTCGGCATTGCCCGATTCCCGGCGCAGCGCGGCGACGCGCGCCTGCCCGGACACCGGGGCGCTGCCCGAGGGATCCAGCGGATGCGAGACCGGCGGGCGCGGGGTGACCTGCTTGATGCCCTGCGTCGTGCCGGAGCCGGTTTCGGGCTCTTCCGGCGTGCGCGGCGGTGTCGGCGGGGCAATCGGCGCGGCGGGCTCGATCTTCTCGCGGCGCTTGCCGAAGCCGAAGGGGCGGCGTTTGCCGGACTGTGCCTGTGCCTGTGCCTGTGAAGGGGCTTGTGACTGGGAAGGGGACTGGGCCCCGGGTGTCCCTTCGGAAACGGCCGCCGGGCCCGGCAGAGGCGCGTCGACAGGCGCCGCAGGCGCCGGCGCTGCGGGGTCGGGTGTCGGCGCCGGAGCGGGCCGCGTGGCGGCAGGCGTCTCGCGCCCCATGCTGAGGCGTGGTGCGGCGGCGGGGGCGGCAGGCGCCGGGCTGCGGCTGGCACGGACGCTGGTGAAGCTCGGCGCGGCGGGTTGCGCGGTCGGGGCGCTCAACGCGGCGGGGGCGGGCACCGGCGGCGGGGCCTCGGGGAAGGGCGCATGCGCGGGTTCCGGCGCCGCGTCTGCCTCGGGTGCCGGGGCTGGGGGCGGCGTGTCAAAGGCGAGGCTGGCCTGACGCTGCCGAGCCTCGGCACGGACCGGCGTCTCTGCCGGTGCGGAGTCGCTTGCCGCCCGCGCGGCTTCGGCGGGCGTCTGGGCGTCGGGTGCCTCGGGGGCCGGTGTTGCGACAGCGGCGGGCGCTGCCTCGGCAACGGGGGGCTCTACTGGGACAGCGGCCTGCGCCGTCTCGGGGTCCGACTCGACGCGCGGCGCGGCCTCTGCATCGGGGGCAGACGGCTCCTCGGGGTCGGACACGGACTGCGTGTCGGCCCGCGCCACGGCGGCGCGCACCTCGGGCTCTTCCGCCTCGTCGAGCGGCAGCAGCACGACCTTGCCCGGACGCTCCGGCGCCGGCCCCTGCCAGCTTCCGGCGGGGCCGAAATAGGCGGTGCCCCGGAAGGTGCCAGAGGGCGGGATGGCGGCGAAATAGACCGGCGAGAATCCGCGGTCGCGCAGGAAGCCCTCGGCCTCCTCCAGCGACTCCCGCGCCACGGCGGCGCCGAGCAGCGTGGTGCCGGACAGCGACCAGTCCAGCACAAGCTCCGCGACCGGGTAGGGCGTCGCCCCGTCGAGCGCCGCCTCGAGCGCCGCGCGGCGGCCGTCGTCGGTGCCGGGATCGGGCAGCTCGACGTAGCGCACCTGGTCGTTGGGCAGGAACAGCGCAACCTGCGTCCCCGTGGGGCCAAGCGCCTGCGCGCGCTCGCGCATCGCGTCGAAGCCGTCGGCGGAAAGATCGCCATCGGCCAGGGCAAGCCAGCCGCCGGCCTCGCGGCGCAGCAGGGTCAGCCCGTCGGATGAAAGCGAAAGCGCGAAATCTGGTGTCATGCGCGGTCTCTAGCACTGCTCGTGGAGCCAAGGGAGTCTCCGGCTCCTTCCGCGCAGCCTACAGCAGGAGTTTGCTCAGCGGAAGAACCGGGGCCGCCCGGGCCTTGTCGTTTGCCCGCTCCCTACCGACATTGTGAGCGGAATACCAAGCCAAAGGATGTGCTCATGACCAGTATCCCCCGCCGCGCCGCTCTCATGGCCGCCACCTGCCTCGCGCTGGCCGCCCCCGCGCTGGCGCAGGCGCAGGAGGCGCCGCTGCCGCGCATCACCGTGACCGGCGAGGGCGAGGTGGCCACGGCGCCCGACATGGCCACCGTCTCGCTCGGCATCACCGCCGAGAACGCCGAGGCGGGCGCCGCCATGGACGAGGCCTCGCGCGTGGCCGAGGCGCTGCTGGCGCGGCTCGACGAACTGGGCATCGCGGCGGCGGACCGGCAGAGCTCGGACATCTCGCTGCGGCCGGTCTGGTCGAACGGCGATGACGGCACCGCGCGCGGGATCACCGGTTTCGAGGCGGGCAACCAACTGAGCGTGCGGGTGCGCGATCTGGATCGGCTCGGCGACGTGCTGGGCGCTGTGCTCGAGGATGGCGCCAACCAGCTGTCCGGCCTGAGCTTCGGCCTGCAGGAGCCAAAGCCGGTGATGGAAGACGCGCGCCGCGCCGCCGTCGCCGACGCGATGGACAAGGCCCGCGTGCTGGCCGAGGCCGCCGGGGTCACGCTCGGACCGGTGATCTCGATCGCCGAGGCAGGGGGCGGCCATGCCCCCGCGCCGATGATGGAAATGGCCCGCGCCTCGGCGGTGCCCGTGGCGGCGGGAGAGACGGTGGTGAGCACGCAGGTCACCATGGTCTTCGAACTCGACGGCGCGCCGGAATAAGCGCTGTCCCCGCGGGGACAGCACGGGGAGAGACCCCAAAGCTGACTCGCGTCCCCGCGGGGACGGGGATGCGCTCTCGCCGATTGGTACCCCATCCACCCCTGTCCCCGCGGGGACAGGGGGCCCTTAGGCAGAGGTTTCTCAGGCAGGGGGCTCTCAGGCGCCCGGAGCCGCCGAGAGCGTGCGCCCGGCGGTGCGCAGGTCGACGAGTTTCTTGAACAGGTCGAACCAGAACTGCGCGCCGAGGGTGACGCCGAAGGCGATGAGCAGCCAGCCGATCACCTGGCTCGGAGACGGCCAGTGATAGCCCATCGTGCCTGCCGCGGCCTTGCAGGGGATATGTGACAGGGGAACGAGGTCGAGCGGGCCGGCCCCTTCGGGTTCGGCGACGTTGCAGACCCACCCCACCTCGACATTCAGCCTGCCGAGATTGGCGATGAGGCTCTGGTATTCCGCGGCCAGCCTGACGTCGCCCGTTGCGTCCTCGCCGAGACCGCTGACCACGTTCCTTGCGATCTCTGCGCGTTCGGTCAGGTTCTCCTCGAGCATCAGCCGTTCGGCATAGCCGAGGATGTCGATGTTCGAGCCGACGGCGAGCACGAGGCCGATGGCGAAGAGCATCTTGCGGGTGCTGCGCAGGTACCAGCCCTGCGCGCGGGCGACGACCTCGGCGTATTCGGCCTCGACCTCCTGCCGCTTGAGATCGAGGCAGGTGCGCAGCCCGGAAAGCTGCAGGTCGACGAGCGCCGAGATCGAGCCGACCTTGCGCAGCGCGAGTTCCTTCTGCAGCGCGTCGAGCGGCAGCGCGCCGAGGGTCGTCTCCAGGAGCTTGCGATAGTCCTCCCGCTCGGTCTGCGCCTGTGCCTCGAGCTCCTCGAGGCGATCCGGGTCGAGGAACATCTCGAGCACCGTCTGCGCGACGCGGCGCGGCTCGATCGCCGAGGGCAGGCGCTCCTTGCCCGGCAGGTACTTGTGGTCGCCGCGGTAGAACCAGCTGAACCAGCGCCGTCCGGGCCGCATGAGCGCCTGCACCTCGGCCTTGCCGAAGAAGTGCCGGACCAACTCGGGCTTGTCCTGTCCCGCCGCGGGCGCGGTGTCCGGCGCGGCGTTCTGCTGCCTTTCAAGCAGGTTGCCGATTGCCTCGGCCAGAGTCTGTCCCCGCAGGTTGCGCAGGTTGTCGGCGATGACCTCGTTGACCGCCGCGGCGAGCAGGGTGAAGAGGATCATCACCGCCAGCACGCCGAGCGCGGCTTCGAGGAGGGCTCCGAAGGGCATGGTGATCTCCTTTGGCTAGGCAGGGCATGGCACGGGGGCGTTGGCCGGACAGGGACGGGCGTGTTAAGCAGACGTTAACGCCTGCGTGATTGACGTCTGCATGGTTAACGACTGCCTAGTTGACGTCTGCCTGGGCGCGCCCCGGACCCTGCCGGTCCCGAGGCTCTATGCAGGAAGGCGCCGCCTGGCCGCCTTCCCTTGCGTGTCCTCGGTGCACGGTCAGCTGAAGAAGGGCGGAACGCCACCCGAGGTGATGACATGCGGCTTGGCGCTTTCGTCGAAGGCCCGCACCGTCATCTCGAAAAGGTCCTTGGTGTAACACAGGGCCTGTTCCTCGAGGATGCCGAGCGCGATCTTCTCGCCCATGCGCAGGCTGTCGTAATAGTCGGTGAAGTAGTGCACCCCGGCCATGTTGCGCCCGATCGAGATGTTCGCGGCCAGCTTGTTGAGTTCGCCCTCGAGGGTGAGCCGGTCGTCCGAGTCCACGACCTCGAGGCGGTCGGCGATCGGGTACTCGCATGCCGAGTCGCCCTTCTTGCCCTTGTGCTTGTGGCCGTGACCGTTGTCCGCCGCGGTGTCGTCGATCACGAAGCGCACGGGCTGCAGCTCCTCGTCCGGGTCCCTTCGGAAGCCGACCTCGCCATCCGCGTCCCGCACGAGCACGCAATCGGTGTCGAAGAAGGCCTTGAGGATGGTGATGCAGGCTCCGGCGACGGTGGCATGGCCCGCGCCGTAGGCCGGGTGCATGGGCGAGCCTTCCTTGAAGGCCATGGGCAGCAGGTGCGTTGCCGTTCCGATCTGCCCCTGATTGTGCGCACCGATCGCCGCGAGCAGGCTCGGAGTCGCCGCATCCGGCGCGGCATCGAGCGCGTTGCGCATGTTGGTGAAGGGGCCGCCGGCGGGTTCGATCACCCCGGCCTTGTGGATGCGGGCGGCCAGCGCCTCGGGACGCAGGCGGCGGTGGTTGTTGAACTTCTGGAAGCGCACCGCCTTGAGCGCCCGTGTCGCCACCTCGGTCACCAGAGTCAGCACGTGCGGCCCGCCCCAGAGCGCGAAGCCGCCGGTGCCGGACTTGTCGTAGGGCCCCATGCCCGAGAGGTGATCGAAGCCCTTGTCAAAGGGGGTTTTCTGGCCGAGCAGTATCAGGCAGGCGTTGAGATAGGCCTGGTAGAGCGCGTCGAAATGCACGTAGGTCGCCATGTCGCGCGGGGTGGTGATGAAACGGTGATCGCCGCTGAAGGCTTGCTTGTCGGCATGCGGCACGTCTTCGCCGTTCTGCACGCTCAAGTAGCTCGCCTCGTCCATCATGAAGTCCACGGGCTCTGCCCGCGGCACCCGCTGGTCGATGCGCTGGGCGCCGTAGGCGATGTGGCCGTCGGTGGCCTGCTGCGGGCCGCCGACCACGGCGTTGCCCATCAGCAGGAACTGCGACAGGTAGGGGCCGGTCCCGACGCCGGGGGCCGAACCGCGGAAGACGGTGCCGCGGCTGACCTGCCCGGGGCTGCCGCTTGCCGGAACGGGGATACGGGGCCTGGCGGGGATGTCCTCCGGCCCTTGATCGTCGGGCTCGCCAGCGGCGATGCGGGTGGCCTGATTGGGCGCATCCGGCGCGAGCGGCGGGCCGGCCTCGCCGGGGTACCCCGCCGCGGCGTAGCCGAGCGAGTTCAGGCGTTTCACCGCATCGTCGATCCGTTGCACCCCTGGATCATTGGGGGCCGTGCCGGCGGGCAGCGCGCCGTCGGTGAAGAGCTCGAAGGGCACGTCGCGCAACAGGGCCAGCTCGTAGACCTCGGCGATCTCGTAGGTGAGCTGCTGCGAGCCGAGCCGCGGCGGCGGCGGCATGGTCACCGATTGCGGGTCGGGGCCCTGCAGCGAGAAGACATGGCCCGCGGTGGGGGCCTCCCATTTGCGCTTGCCGCCGCCGTTCAGCACGTGCGGCGGCAGGCTGAGGGTGAAGTAGTCCACGACACCGTGCGCGATGGCGAGACGGAACAGGTGGAAGTGGTTGGGGTCCTGCACCATCAGCGTGCCGGGGTCGTGTTCGAGCCCCTTGGTGAAGCTCATCGGCACGCCTTCCAGCATCTCGTCGCCGTTGCAGCGGTGCTCGGCGTGGTCGCGGGAGGTGGCGACTTCGGCCGCGTGCTGGCGGATGGCCTTGGCGAAGTACTTCCGGGCGGAGGGGTCGCCGGTGAAATTCTGGGTCATGGGTAAAATCCTGCAAATGAAATGAATGGAGAGGTGCGAAAAAGGGGCAGGACTGGTCATGCGAGGTCTTCACAACATAACACGTGCAGGTTGTCATCCGAAGCCGCGGATCGGGCTTCGGGGGGCGGGGTATTCCTGACTTTCAGAGGGTTTCGGGCGCCCACGGCGCTCAGGCGCAGGGGCCGGGCGGAAGGTCCGGGCAGGGTGTCGGGCACGCCGGTCAGGCGCGGGGCATGACCTCGACGCAGAGCACGGTGGGCAGGTGCCGGGCCAGCTCGCGCCAGCTGTCGCCCTCGTCGAAGGAGCCGAAGACCGAGCCCGAGTTGGTGCCGAAGAACACCCCGGCGGGCTCTGCGGCATCCACCGCCATGGCCTGACGCAGCACGGTGAAGAAGCAACCCTTCTGCGGCAGCCCGTCGCGGCAGTCCTGCCAGCTCTCACCGCCGTCGCGCGAGCGCCAGACGGCTGCCTGCGCGTCCGGCGGGTAGCGGCCGTCCATGTCGCTGTTGAGCGGCAGGGTCCAGATCGTGTCGGGATCGCTGGGGTGCAGTCCGATCGGAAAGCCGAAGGTCGAGGGCAGCCCCTCGGTGATCTCGTCCCAGCTGCGCCCGCCGTCGCGGGAGCGGTACACGCCGTGGTGGTTCTGCTGGTAGAGCAGGTCGCCATCCCCGGCGGCGCGGCCCATGTTGTGCACGCAGTGCCCGGTCTCGTGGCCGTCGCCCGCGGCGGGGTGGCTGCTGGGATGGGCGGGGGCGTTGGAGCGGCGGTTGCGGCGCTCCCAGGTCGCGCCGCCATCCTCGGTGGCAAACACCCCGGCGGCGGAGATCGCGAGCCACATGCGTTTCGGATCCGCGGGATCGGCGACGATGGTGTGCAGGGTGAGCCCCGCCGCGCCGGGCATCCAGTCGCTGGCGGAGGGGTGGTTGCGCAGGCTCTCGACCTCCTCCCACGTCGCGCCGCCGTCGCTGCTGGCGTAGAGCGCGGCGGGCTTGCCCCCGGCGAAGAGCGTACCGCCGGCGGGCTTCAGCGACCAGATCGCCTGCAACTGGCCGGTGTAGGGGGCGGGGCCGGAGGGTGTGGCGCCGAACTGCGCGGCGAGCTCGGGGTCATTGGCGATCCACTCGTCCATCTGCCCGCCGGCGAGCTTCGACAGCTCCCACCCTTCTGCGTACTGGCCGCCGTTCGGGGCGCCGGTCCTGCGCCAGACGCCAGCGCCGAACCACTCGTTGCCGCCCGCGGCCCAGATCGTGCCGGTCTTGGCGTCGCCCGCCATGTGGTTGATCGGCCAGCCGTCGCAGAAGGGGCCCTCGGCGGACCAGCCGTCTGCGTCCTTGGAGAGCAGGAAGGCGCCCTTGGTGGTGCCGACAAGTAGCGTGGGTGCGGTGCTCATGGGACCTCCTCCGGCCTTTGAGTTGATATCAACCTACCATGAGTCTGTCGGCTTCGCGAAGGGGCTTGTTGGCGGGGCCGCGGGATTCCGCGCGGGGTGGTGGAACGGCTCAGCGCATCCAGAGCCCGGCGCGCTTGAGCGGGTTGCGGATTCCCTGCTCGCGCCGCGGCAGGTCGGCGCGGTCGAACATCGCGCGGACCTTGGCGCCGCGGCCCTGGTAGATGTAGCGCAGGAAGGGCTCGTGTTCCTTGAGCAGCTTCTTGATGCGGTTGGGCGCGGCGATGGCCTCGAGGAACCCGATGATCTCGTCGCTCTCGCGGGCGTAGAGCAGCGGCATGGCGCGGTAGTGGCAGCTATGGCTGCCGTCGAGCATCCCTTCGGGCAGGGTGTGCCGCCCGCCGCCGAAGCTGTGGATAACCAGCGGCAGCACCACCTGGTCGAGCCAGGGATCGAGACTCTGGCAGACCAGCGCCTCGGGCGGGTCGTCGCGGACCTGCAGGGCGTAGTCGAGGAACCGCTGGCCGAAGCGATGCGGGCATTCGTGGAAGAAGAAACCGGCGTTGAAGTAGAGGTAGCGCTGCCAGTACTCGTCGGGCCACGACAGGTCGAGCGAGCTTTGGAAGTCGAGGCCGAAGCGGTCGTAGAGGGCGCGCCAGGTCTCGGTGTAGCCCGGCCCGTAGAGTTCGATCTTCGGCCAGGTGTCCTCGCGCTGCATCGAGGCGGTGGGGCGGGCGAAGTCGAAGGGCACCTCCGACAGATCGCCGGTGATCAGCGTGTCGGTGTCGAAGAAGACGAAGGCCTCGTCCGCGGGCAGGGCCACGAGCGCCTCGATCTTGTTGCCATAGGGGTAGGCCTGTCCGAAGTGGCGACTCTCGAAGGGCACGATGCGGGCGCCGAGGTCGCGCAGGATGTCGCAGGCCTCGGGCAACATGCGCGGATCCGCGTCCCAGAGCGGGCCGGGCTGCGGCTCGGCCACGAAGAGCCGGGCGCGGCCCTCGGGGGTGGTGGCGTTGAGCGAGAGGGCGAAGAGCACGGCCTCGTACTGCAGCCGCCCCGACTGGCCGACGATGAGGATGTTGAGCGGCGCGTCGCGCTCGGGGATGCCTGTCATTCTGCCCGGTCTTCGCCTCTGTTTGCGGCACTATAGGCGGGAAGCGCCCCGCCCGGAAGCGGGCGGCGGCGTGGCGTCGGTGGGCTGTGGCATTGCGGGCAGCGCACCGATCCGCCCGGGAGCAAGCCGAAGGCGCCGGGCGCTCTGGTGAGTTTGTGCAACGTTGAGAGGTCGCCCGGACTTGGCCGGGATAAAGCGCAGACCTCCACCGTTGCAGCGCCACCCCACGGGCAGGCGCGCGCCCGGCTCGCGTTGCGCGGCGATGGCAAAAAGCGCCAGCGCCCCCCGCACGGCAAAGGCGTGCGCCTATGCAGGTGCACGCCTTCGGTTGGAGAAGCGCACCTTCGGTTGGGGGCGCGCACCTTCGGTGTGACGGGTAGGCGCTTGCCCGGCACCTTCGCCTTGTTCAGGTCAGGGCCGGCACAGAGCCCTCAGAGCGTGATCGGCAGCAGCACCTCGGGCTCGATCACCTGCACGCCCGCCAGACCCTCGGCGAGCTTGGCGGCGGATTGCTCCAGCGCCGGGAAGGTGCGGTAGTGGCCGGGGATCACCGTGTCGAAGTCGAAGTAGGTCTTCGACGCCCAGGCGGCCTGCTCCATGTCCATGGTGTAGTAGCCGCCGCAGCTCAGGATGCCGATGTCGGGTTTGTAGTACTGCCCGATCCAGGCCATGTCGGCCATGATCGCGGTGTCGCCCGAGAAGTAGATGGTCTTGCCTTCGCCCTTGATGATGAAGCCCGTCTCCATGCCCGCGTACTTGGGGCCCTCGTCGGTGGGCAGCGAGGAGCTGTGCGAAGCGGGCACCATGCTGACGGTGACATTGCCGAAGCTGATCGTGCCGCCCTTGTTGAAGGCATGGCCCTCGACCGCGCCCTTGCCGTGCAGTTGACCGGCCAGTTCGACCATGCCCGAGAGCGGCGCCTTGGTACGCTGCGAGACCTCGACGGCATTGTCGGTGTGGTCGAAGTGACCGTGGGTGATGAGGATTTGCGTGACGTCCTTCAGCGCGTCCTCGATGCGGTCCTCGGGGAAGACCGGGTTGCCCTTCACCCAGGGGTCGATCAGCAGGACCTGATCCTCGATCTCGATGCGGAAGGAGCCGTGTCCGAGCCAGATGATGTTCATGGGGTGTCTCCCGAGCCTTGCTTCAGTGATGCGTCGAGGCGGAGGGTAGCACGCGGAAAATGGCGGGCAAGCGAAGGGTTGGCGTGTCGCGTGGCCGAGCGGGCAGGGCCCGAAAAGGAACTGCCGGCCAGGCGGGAGGGCCTGGCCGGCAGACCCCTGAGCGGCGCGTGCGCGGGGGGTGGGATACGCCGACGCGCTGCTCGGGAAGCCGGGAGATCAGGGGAGGCTGATCAGAAGAAGCCCAGCTTGTTGGGGTTGTAGCTGACCAGCATGTTCTTGGTCTGCTGGTAGTGGTCGAGCATCATCTTGTGGTTCTCGCGTCCGACGCCCGATTGCTTGTAGCCGCCGAAGGCCGCATGGGCGGGGTAGGCGTGGTAGTTGTTCACCCAGACCCGGCCCGCCTCGATATTGCGGCCGAAGCGGTAGGCGCGGGTGCCGTCGCGGGTCCAGACGCCGGCGCCGAGCCCGTACATCGTGTCATTGGCGATGGCGAGCGCCTCGGCCTCGTCCTTGAAGGTGGTGACGGACACGACCGGGCCGAAGATCTCCTCCTGGAAGACCCGCATCTTGTTGTGGCCCTTGAGGATGGTCGGCTCGATGTAGAAGCCGTTCTCCAGCCCGTCGATCTGCGCCGCCTTGCCGCCGGTCAGCACCTCGGCGCCTTCCTCGACACCGATGGTCAGGTAGGACAGGATCTTGTCCTGCTGCTCCTGGCTCGCCTGCGCGCCGACCATGGTGGACATGTCGCGCGGATCGCCGCGCTGGATCGCCTCGACCCGGGCGATGGCGCGCTTGATGAACTCCTCGTAGATGTCTTCCTGGATGAGCGCGCGGCTCGGGCAGGTGCAGACCTCGCCCTGGTTGAAGGCAAAGAGCACGAAGCCCTCGACCGCCTTGTCGAGATAGGCGTCATCCTCGGCCATCACGTCGGAGAAGAAGATGTTGGGGGACTTGCCGCCCAGCTCCAGCGTCACCGGGATGAGGTTCTCGGTCGCCGCCTGCATGATCTTGCGCCCCGTTTCCGTGGAGCCGGTGAAGGCGATCTTGGCGATGCGCGGGCTGCTGGCGAGCGGTGCGCCGACTTCGGCGCCCATGCCGTTCACGACATTGAGCACGCCGTCCGGCAGCAGGTCTGCGATGCATTCGATCAGCACCATGATCGCGGCGGGGGTCTGCTCGGCCGGTTTCAGCACGATGCAGTTGCCGGCAGCGAGGGCGGGGGCGAGCTTCCAGGCCGCCATCAGCACCGAGAAGTTCCACGGGATGATCTGCCCGACCACGCCGAGCGGCTCGTGGAAGTGATAGGCCACGGTGTCGTGGTCGATCTCGGACATATTGCCTTCCTGCGCCCGCAGCACGCCGGCGAAGTAGCGGAAGTGGTCGACCGATAGCGGGATGTCGGCGGCCATGGTCTCGCGGATCGGCTTGCCGTTGTCCCAGGTTTCCGCCGTGGCGATGAACTCGAGGTTCTCCTCGATGCGGTCGGCGATCTTCAGCAGGATGTTCGAGCGCTCGGCGGCGGAGGTCTTGCCCCAGGCCTCGCGCGCCGCATGGGCGGCGTCGAGCGCCAGCTCGATGTCCTCGGCGGTGGAGCGCGCCACCTCGCAGACCTTGGCGCCGGTGATCGGGGTGATGTTGTCGAAATACTGGCCCTTCACCGGGGCGGTGAACTTGCCGCCGATGAAGTTGTCGTAGCGGGTGCGGAAGGGCGATTTGTATTCGGCCGCGACCTGGGTCATCTCGTTCATGTCTGTCCTCCTCAGGGCCCGGTCCTCCACCGGGTATGCAAGGAGTGTGGCGCCCCGCGCAGGCCGCGTCAGCCGGGGGGAAGTGGCCGGGAGGGCGGAACTGTCTCAGCGGTGAGACAGGTGAGACGGGTCAGACAGGTGAGACGGGGGAGATGGAAGATGCCGGTGCCTCGCAGGCGGTCCCGGGCACGGCGCCTATTGCGACAGCCCCAGTTTCTTCATCCGCCGGTAGAAGGTCGCCCGCCCGACGCCGAGGGTGCGCGCGGCCTCCGAGACATTGCCCCTGGCGCGCGCCAGCGCGCGGACCATGGCAGCCCGTTCGGCGCGCTCGAACCCCGAGGGGCCATCCTCGCGGCCGAAGAGATCGCTGGCCGGGCGTGCGACCAGCGGCCCGCTGCTTTCCAGGCCGAAGGACCGGCGCGCGGCGCGGGTGGCGCCCTGCACCAGGTCGTCGCCGTCCACCGCCAGCAGCACCGAGGCCTCGCTCTCCTCGGCGTCGGCGGTGATGATCCGCGCCTCGGGGAAGGCGGCACGGAAGGTGTCGGCCTCGATCTGCCGGGCGGTCTGGGCGACCATTGCGGCGATCAGCCGGTTGAAGGCCTCGGTCTGGTCGGCGCGGGCCGAGGAGACATCCAGCGCGCCGATGAGCTCGCCCTCGGGGCCGAAGATCGGCGCGTCCATGCAGCTCATCGCGGTGTTGCGGGCGTGGAAATGCTCGTCGCGGTGAATGACCACCCGCCGCGCCTCGGCGATGCAGGTGCCGATGCCATTGGTGCCCTCGGAGGCCTCGGACCAGTCCGAGCCGGGGCAGAGCCCCCAGGCGCGGAACACCCCGAGATCGCCGGAGCCGGCGCGCAGGTCGAGCACCACTCCCGCGGCATCGGTGAGCAGCACGCCGCAGCCCGAACTGCCGACCATCTGGTAGAGCGCGTCGAGCTTCGGCGCGGCGATGTGCAACAGGCGCTCGGCCTGCTCGCGCCGCTCGGAGAGCGCCTGGTCGGTGATCCGGTGCACGCCGTCCTGCCGCGCCGGGTCGAGCCCGTGGTGCGCCAGCGATCGCCGCCAGGAGGCGGCGAGCCGCGAGCGGGCGGCGGCGGCGGGGTCGGTGGCCGTCTCGACGACGCGGGCCGCGTGGCGATCGGCTGAGGGCCGGGATTGGGTCATGCGGGTGTCCTCCGAGGGGAAACGATACAGCAAAGCGCGCCGACGCCAACTCTCTCCTTCGTGGCAGGCCGGAAACGCAGACCGGCGCGGAGGGCATTCGGCCACGCCCCGCGGGCACCCGGTGCGAATAGAGGGGGCTCTGCCCCCGCCGCTGCGCGGCTCCCCCGGGATATTTCGGTCTAGACGAAGGGCGCGACCCGCAGGCGCGTCGAAGGGCTTCTTCTCTTTCCAAATACGCCCGCCGGAGGCCGAACACGGGCGGCGGAGCCGGCGTGGCAGGGCGCCGCCGCGCCTTCGGCCTTGATCTGCGGGGCGTGCGGGGCTATATCGCGCGCGTCAAGCAAGGCAATCAACGCCGCGGACATAGAGACGGGCAGGGTCGGACCACCGGCCCTCTTTGTCATATGCGGAGCGCCCGAAAGACCAATCCGAAGACCGGTGGAGACAACCACCCGGCCAGCAAAATCGATGTAAAGGACATATAAGCCACATGGCAAACGCAACCATGGAGGAGTTCGAAGCCCTCCTTTCCGAAAGCTTCGAAATGGACACCCCCGAAGAGGGGTCCGTTGTTAAAGGCAAGGTCATCGCGATCGAAGCGGGCCAGGCCATCATCGACGTCGGCTACAAGATGGAAGGCCGCGTCGAGCTGAAAGAATTCGCAAACCCCGGCGAAGCCCCCGAGATCTCGGTCGGCGACGAAGTCGAGGTTTACCTGCGCGCAGCAGAAAACGCCCGCGGCGAAGCCGTGATCAGCCGTGAGATGGCCCGCCGCGAAGAGGCATGGGACCGTCTCGAGAAGGCCTACGCCGACGACGCCCGCGTCGAAGGCGCGATCTTCGGCCGCGTCAAGGGTGGCTTCACCGTCGACCTCGGCGGCGCCGTGGCCTTCCTGCCCGGCTCGCAAGTCGACGTCCGCCCCGTGCGCGACGCCGGCCCGCTCATGGGTCTCAAGCAGCCGTTCCAGATCCTCAAGATGGACCGTCGCCGTGGCAACATCGTTGTCTCGCGCCGTGCAATCCTCGAGGAATCGCGCGCCGAGCAGCGTGCGGAAGTCATCGCCAACCTCACCGAAGGCCAGACGGTCGACGGCGTGGTCAAGAACATCACCGAATACGGTGCGTTCGTTGACCTGGGCGGCGTCGACGGCCTGCTGCACGTCACCGACATGGCATGGCGCCGCGTGAACCACCCGTCCGAGATCCTGTCGATCGGCGAGACCGTCAAGGTCCAGGTCATCAAGATCAACAAAGAGACCCACCGTATCAGCCTGGGCATGAAGCAGCTGCAGGAAGATCCGTGGGATCTGGTGGCCGTGAAGTACCCGCTGAGCTCGGTGCACACCGGCCGCGTGACCAACATCACCGACTACGGCGCCTTCGTGGAGCTGGAGCCGGGCGTCGAAGGTCTGGTTCACGTGTCGGAAATGTCCTGGACCAAGAAGAACGTCCACCCGGGCAAGATCGTGTCGACCTCGCAGGAAGTCGACGTCATGGTTCTCGAGATCGACCCCGCGAAGCGTCGCGTGTCGCTCGGCCTCAAGCAGACCATGCGCAACCCGTGGGAAGTGTTCTCCGAGACCCACCCGGAAGGGACCGAGGTCGAGGGCGAGGTCAAGAACATCACCGAATTCGGTCTGTTCATCGGCCTGCCCGGCGAGATCGACGGCATGGTTCACCTTTCGGACCTGTCGTGGGATCAGCGCGGCGAGGAAGCCATCCAGGAGTACCGCAAGGGCGACGTGGTCAAGGCCGTTGTCACCGAAGTGGACACCGACAAGGAGCGCATCTCGCTCTCGATCAAGGCACTCGGCGGCGACAAGTTCGCTGACGCGGTTGGCGGCGTGAAGCGCGGCTCGATCGTGACCGTCGAAGTGACCGCGATCGAAGATGGCGGCATCGAGGTGGAATACGAAGGCATGAAGTCCTTCATCCGCCGCTCCGACCTGTCGCGTGACCGCGCAGAGCAGCGCCCCGAGCGCTTCTCGGTCGGCGACAAGCTCGACGTCCGCGTCACCAACATCGACAGCAAGACCCGTCGTCTGGGCCTGTCGATCAAGGCACGCGAGATCGCCGAAGAGAAAGAGGCCGTGGAACAGTACGGTTCCTCCGACTCCGGCGCATCGCTGGGCGACATCCTCGGCGCAGCTCTGAAGCGCGACGAGTAAGCCTTGCGCTTGCAGGATTGAGGAAGGCCCCGGGAGACCGGGGCCTTTTTCGTTTGCGCGGGCGCCTCGGGCCGCCCTGCTGCCCGCTCTTGCGGCAGAGGTCGGCGCGGCGGTGCACAGGGGGCTGTGCAGGGCGCCCCGGTCCCTTGCGCCCGGTGGCCCCGGGTGACGATATGCACATCATGGATACCGATCTTCATCTTACCGAGGCGCACGTGACCCGCGTGTTCCGTGACATTCCCGAAGGCGATGACGCCGCGCATTGGGGCTGGACCCGGCTGGACGATGCCGCGATCTCCGCCAAGGCGCGCGAGATCCTCGCGCAGCGCCCCGAGGGGCCGCTCCAGGTCTTCGCCTATGGCTCGCTGCTGTGGAAGCCGGAGTTCCGTCCCGTCGCCTCGCGGCCCGGCCGGGCGCTTGGCTGGCACCGCGCCTTCTGCATTGAGCTCACCTCCTGGCGCGGCACCCCCGAGGCGCCGGGGCTGATGATGGCGCTGCTGCCGGGCGGCGATTGCACCGCGCTGCTGCAGGAGATCGCCGAGGCCGAGGTCGAGGCCGCGATGGAGGCGCTGGTGCGCCGCGAGATGCCCTACGAGGAGCTTGCCTCCTCCTACGCCTGGGTCGAGGTGGAGGCCGAGACAGGCCCGGTCCGCGCGCTCACCTTCTATGCCCCGCCAGCGGGCGAACGGCTGCGCACGGACCTTACGCTCGAGGAGACCGCGGCGATCATCGCGCGGGCCTGCGGCCATGCCGGTTCGAACACCGAGTACCTGCACCGGACGGTGACCTCGCTGGCGGCGCAGGGCATCCACGACGCGAATCTCTGGCGGTTGCAGCAACTTGTGGCGGCGGAGATCGACGCGCTGGACTAGGCGGCGCACGCGGGGCCGCATGGGGCGGCTCCGGGCGCGCTTTGGGCCATTGCGCGGCGCGAATCGCCGCCTATCCTTTGGCATAGCCGCGATGCAGCAATGGCGCCTCGGATGGGTCCAGGCGGGTCCAGACCGGCATGAAGCCGCGCAATACGCTGCTTTTCATGGGTTTTTCGGCGATTCGCGCGGTTTCCGTTTGGCGAGAGCCCGGCATTGGTCGTACAACGGAGTAAGCCGCTGAAAACGCGATATAGGGATGGACGAGGATGATCAGATCGGAATTGATCCAGAAGATCGCGGAGGAGAACCCGCATCTCTACCAACGAGACGTCGAGAGGATCGTTAACACGATCTTCGAAGAGATCACCGCCGCCATGGCCCAGGGCAACCGGGTCGAGCTGCGCGGTTTCGGGGCCTTCTCCGTCAAGCAGCGGGATGCTAGGCAGGGGCGGAACCCCCGCACCGGCGAAGCCGTTGACGTCGAGGAGAAATGCGTGCCGTTCTTCAAGACTGGCAAGCTCCTGCGGGATCGACTGAACGGGAAGTGACCTCGATGAAATACATTCGCTACGCCTTCTGGGCCGTCCTGGCCGTGGTGCTGATCTGCGTCTCGCTGGCCAACCGCGGCCCGGTGACGCTCAACCTGCTGCCCAGCGACATGGCCGAGCTGCTGAACTTCCAGTACTCGGCGACCGTGCCGGTGTTCATCGTCATTCTTGGCGGGATCATCGCCGGGCTGCTGATCGGCTTCGTCTGGGAGTGGCTGCGCGAGCACAAGCACCGCGCCGTGGCAGCGCAGCGCAAGACCGAGGTGAAGCGCCTCGAGCGCCAGCTCAAGAAGACCCAGGACGAACGCGACAAGGACAAGGACGAGGTTCTTGCGATCCTCGACCAGAGCGCCTGAGCGGCGCTTCGTGTTGCATCGCTGGGTAGACGGGAAGGGGGCGCGAGCCCCCTTTTGCTTGCGCTCGTGTCTGTCGGGGATATTTACGCGGTAGGAACTGCTACGCGAGCTGGAGGGCCGACATGGACATTCAGGTGAAGATTTGCGGGCTGCGCACGCCACAGGACGTGGCCGTCGTGGCCGAGGCCGGGGCGCGCTACGCGGGCTTCGTCTTCTTCCCCAAGAGCCCGCGTGCGGTGGATGTGGCGCAGGCGCGCAGCCTGGCGCTTTCCGCGCCCGTGGGGCTCGCCAAGGTGGCGCTTGTGGTGGATGCGGGCGACGCTCTGCTCGACGAGATCGTCGCGGAGGTGCCGCTCGACATGCTGCAGCTCCACGGCCGCGAGAGCGTGGAGCGGGTGCAGCAGATTCGCGCCCGCTACGGGCTGCCGGTGATGAAGGCGGTGGGGGTCTCCTCTGACGCCGACCTGCCCGCGCTGGAGGCCTATGGCAAGGTGGCGGACCAGCTGCTGGTCGATGCCAAGGCGCCGAAGGATTCGGTGCTGCCGGGCGGCAACGGGCTGGCCTTCGACTGGCGGCTTGTCGCCGGTCGCCGCTGGCCGGTGCCGTGGATGTTGGCAGGTGGGCTGACGCCGGAGAAAGTGGGCGAGGCGGTGCGGCTCACCGGGGCGCGCCAGGTGGACGTCTCCTCGGGTGTCGAGAGCGCGCCCGGCAAGAAATCGCCGGAGCTGATTCGCGCCTTCGTCCGGGCGGCGCAGGCGGCGGGGGCGGAGCCCGCCGTGCCGCGGCTCTGATCCTTGGCCTGCATAAGGACAAAAGAAAAAGCCCCGCAGAGCGCGGGGCTTTTTCTTTGGGCCGGTTTCAGGTGGGCGCGGCGGCCCTCAAGAAAACAGGGCCAGAAAAGCAAAAAGGCCACCCAAGCGGGCGGCCCTCAGCCGGATCAAGTCCTGCGCTTCGTTTAGCCCTGACGGGCCTTGAAACGGCGCTGGGTCTTGTTGATCACATAGACGCGGCCCTTACGACGCACGACGCGGCAGTCGCGATGGCGCTGTTTGAGCGAGCGGAGCGAGTTTGCGACTTTCATATCAAGTCTCTCCTCTTTCGCGGCGCGCGAGCGCCTGGCGTTGCGTTGTGCCCCGGGACGTATCCCGAAGCGGTGAATAATGGTGGGCGGTACTGGGATCGAACCAGTGGCCACTACGATGTCAACGTAGTGCTCTACCGCTGAGCTAACCGCCCGTATGGCCTGCGCTTTTCTTTGCTTTCGCTCCGTTTCCCTCTGGCGAGGTCCGCGGTGAGCAGCGCCGGTGGAGGGCTCTATAAAAGGAGTCGGAGGGGGGATCAAGGGCTTTTGGCAGAAATAGGAATTAGGCTATCGTGTTTCTGCAAGGAGCCCGTATGCCCAAAGTCGCGTATCACCTCGATCTGCCTGAAACGCCCAGTTCGGCGGTGGTTTTCGCCTCTCCACACTCGGGGCGCGACTATCCGTGGAGCTTCCTGCGCGGCACGATTCTCGACGAGACCTTGATTCGATCGTCCGAGGACGCCTTCGTCGACCGGCTTTTTGATTGTGCACCGCAATTCGGCGCGCCGCTTTTGCGGGCCGGGGCGCCGCGCGCCTTCCTCGACCTGAATCGCGCCTCGGACGAGCTCGATCCGGCGTTGATCGAAGGGGTGCGCCGCACCGGGCACAACCCGCGCGTGGCCAGCGGGCTCGGGGTGGTGCCGCGGGTCGTGGCCAACGGGCGCGCGATCTACAGCGGCAAGCTGCCCCTCGCCGAGGCAGAGCGGCGAATCGGACTTTACTGGAAGCCCTATCACAGCCGGCTGCAGGCGCTGCTCGACGCGGCCAAGGGGCAGTTCGGGGAATCGATCCTGATCGACTGCCACTCGATGCCGCACGAGGCGGTGGAGAGCGTGCTGCGCAAGGGCGGCGCGCGGCCGCAGATCGTGCTGGGAGACCGTTTCGGCGCCGCTGCGGCGCCGGAGATCGTCGAGCTGGTGGAGCAGGCCTTCACCCGGGCCGGGCTGGTGGTGGCGCGCAATGCGCCCTTTGCCGGGGCCTTCACGACGATGCACTACGGCCGCCCCTCGCGGCGTCAGCACGCGATCCAGATCGAGATCGACCGGGCGCTCTACATGGACGAGGCGGCGATCCGGCCGAACGGCAATTTCCACGCCTTCCGGAAGCTGCTGCGCGGGGTGATCGCCGAGGTTGCCGCCATCGGCCACCGAGAGCAGCGCCTGGCGGCCGAGTGATCCCGTTCCGCGGCAGCGCGGCCTGCGCATCCGGCGGGGATTTTTTCACCTGGAAGAGACGATGACGCAGAAACGACCGACGCCGCGCTCTGTCCTCAGAAGGGGGCGGGGGCGCGGAACTTGTGGCCGAGGCCACCGTCGGGGTGGCGCAGGCGCAGTTCCTCGGCGTGCAGCATCATGCGCGGGTAGTTCGCCGCGGTTTCGGGCGCGTAGAAGGGGTCGCCGAGAATCGGGTGACCCTGCGCCAGCATGTGCACCCGCAACTGGTGGCTGCGGCCGGTGAGCGGCATGAGGTGCACCCGGCTTTCCTCCTCGCTGGCCTTGATCACCCGCCAGTCGGTCTGCGCCGGCTTGCCGGTCTCGTGGCAGACCATCTGCTTGGGCCGGTTCGGCCAGTCGACGATCAGCGGCAGGTCGATATGGCCATTCTTCGGCTCGAGCTTTCCGGCGACCCGGGCGAGGTAGGTCTTCTTGGTGCGGCGGTGCTCGAACTGCTGGCCGATGTGGCGCTGCGCGTGCGGCGTCAGGGCAAAGACCATGACGCCCGAGGTGTCGCGGTCGAGCCGGTGCACCAGCAGCACCTGCGGGAAGGCCTGCTTGAGGCGCTCGATCAGGCAGTCGGCCAGCTCCGGGCCCTTGCCGGGCACCGAGAGCAGCCCGGCGGGCTTGTCGACCACGAGGATCTCGTGGTCCGCGTGCAGGATCGGGATCTCGCCCTGCGGAGGATTGTAATCAGCGCTCATGGGGCGTGCTCATGGCAGGCGGCGGTGCTGGCCGCAAGGGGCTGCACCGCCGCAGGGCGGCGCGGTAGGAGGCCGCAGGGCGGGGCGGTGGGGCGCTGGCAGGCGGCCCAGAGCCGCCCGGGATCGCTCAGAGCCGTTCGATGGCGATGGTGGTGCCCTCGCCGCCGCCGATGCAGATCGCCGCCACGCCGCGCTTCAGGCCGCGGGTTTCCAGCGCGTTCAGCAGGGTGACCATGATCCGCGCGCCCGAGGCGCCGATCGGGTGGCCGAGCGCGCAGGCGCCGCCGTTCACGTTCACCACGTCGCGCGGCAGGCCCATCTCCTTCATGAAGGCCATGGGCACCACGGCGAAGGCCTCGTTCACCTCCCAGAGGTCCACGTCCGAGAGCTTCCAGCCGATGCGCTCGAGCAGCTTGCGGGCGGCGGGAATCGGCGCGGTGGGAAAGAGCCCGGGGGCCTGGGCGTGGCTGGCGTGGCCGAGGATGCGGGCGCGGGGCAGGGCGCCGGTCCTTTCCACGTTGGCGAGGGTGGTCAGCACCAGCGCCGCGGCACCGTCGGAGATCGAGCTGGAGTTGGCCGCCGTCACCGTGCCGCCGGGCCGGAAGGCCGGTTTCAGGTGCGGGATCTTCTCGGGCCGGGCACGGGCGGGCTGCTCGTCGCGGGTGATCACCTCCTCGCCGGTGCGGGCGTGCACGGTGACCGGGGCGATCTCGGTCTCGAAGGCGCCGCTGCGCTCGGCGTCGAGCGCGTTCGAGAGCGAGGCCAGCGCGTAGTGGTCCTGCGCCTCGCGGGTGAACTGGAAGGCCTCGGCGCAGTCCTCGGCGAAGGTGCCCATCAGGCGCCCCCTGTCGTAGGCGTCCTCGAGCCCGTCGAGGAACATGTGGTCGACCACCTCGCCGTGGCCGAGCCGCGCGCCGCCGCGCATCTTCGGCAGCAGGTAGGGCGCGTTGGTCATGCTCTCCATGCCGCCCGCGACCATCACCTCGGCCTGGCCGAGCGCCAGCCGGTCCCAGGCCATCATCGCCGCCTTCATGCCCGAGCCGCACATCTTGTTGAGCGTGGTAGCCGGGACCTCCTCGCCGAGCCCGGCCTTGAAGCCGGCCTGCCGGGCCGGGGCCTGGCCCTGTCCGGCGGGCAGCACGCAGCCCATCAGCAGCTCGTCGACCGCCGGGCGTCCGGCCTCGGACAGGGCCGCGCGGATCGCCGCGCCGCCAAGCTCGGCGGCGCCGAGCCCGGACAGCATCCCCTGGAACCCTCCCATCGCGGTGCGCGCGGCACCGGTTATCACCACATCCTGCATGCTCTCTCCTCCCACGGATACGGCACCTGAATACCGAATGGTAAGGATTGCCGTCTAGCTTGCCGAGAATATGGGCGCTTGTCGGGGCTTGGGCAATGCACAGGGGCGCTCCGCGTGCCGTTGGCGCTGGTCCGGGGCCCGTCTGAGCGCGGACGCCTTTCCGGGGTCTTTCCGGGGTCGGTCGCCTTTCGGGGACTGTCGCGGTTCGTGGAAGACGCGGTTCGGCGAAAGACACGGTTCGGGGAAAGACACGGCTCGGGAAAGACACCTGTCAGAGGTAGCACACATGAAACTGACGTGCCGGGGAACGGAGCCGCAGGTGATCACCGTCGGTGCGCCACGCATCGACGCAGCGGCGGCGATCCAGTTCAAGGATGCCATGCGCGCGGCGCTGTTGCCGGAGGCGCGCAGGGTGATCCTCGATCTTTCGGCGGTGGAGTTCATCGATTCCAGCGGTCTCGGTGCGATCGTTGCAGTGAAGAAGTCTATGGCGCCCGGCCAGCAGCTGGACCTCGCTGGGCTGACGCCAATGGTGGACAAGCTCTTCCGGCTCACCCGGATGGAAACGATCTTTGTCCTCTTCCCGACCTTGGCCGCGGCGGAGGCCTCGGCGCTGTCCGAGCCGGCGCTCCGCTTCGGCTCGGATGCGCCGGGCCACTGATCAGGGATGGCGGCGATGGCTCTCAGTTCCGCAAAGAGGAGCGATAACCAGCACCCGCTATGCCCCGAGATGACTCTGGAGATCGGCAGCTCACCGATGGACGTGCGCCGGGCCCTCGTCCGGGCGACGGAGGCGCTCGTTCGCGGCGGATATGGCCCGCAGTTCAGGGGGATCGTGGAACTGGTTCTGGCCGAGGCATTGAACAATATCGTCGAACACGCCTACGCGGGGCAGGGTGCGGGGCGCATCCAGGTCCGGCTGCTGGAGCTGCCCGGCGCGATCTGCCTGCAGCTCCGCGATCGTGGGGCGCCCATGCCGGGTCTTGTCCTGCCCGAGGGGAGGCTGAAACCTCTGGGGCACGATGGCGATCTGCCGGAGGGCGGCTTCGGTTGGTACCTGATCCGGCGGCTCGCCTCGGAGGTGAGCTATCGCCGCGACGCCGGCGAAAATATCCTTGAGATCGCGGTGGCGCGCGAGCCTGAGTGCGCAGCGGAGGGTTCCGGCGGGTCCGACAGGCTGCGCTGATCGTGCCGCCGGGCGGTGCGGGGGCAGAGGCGCGATTCGGAGAACGCGGGCCAGAGCTCTCCATTCGGCCGCGCGCTCGTCGCAGAGGCGGCGGGTGCTATCCTGGGTGCAAGGGTGCAAGGGTGCAAGGGTGCAAGGGTGCAAGGGTGCCAGGGAGACATCCGGGCGGCATTCTCGCAGACCGCGCCTTAGTGGGGTCTTATTGGGTCCGAATTCCCGCCATTGTCTTCATGCAAGAGAGAGGCGCGTCGGCGTGGGACTCCCCGCGCCATTGCGCAGGTGCGTCACGCGATGGGCGCGGGAGGCGCTTGGTCGCTCGCGGCAGAAATCCCGAAAAATCTTGCGGCTAGACGGACAGGCCTCTTTGTGGGCGATTTCCTGCTGCTCCGGCGGGCTTTTGAGCGGCCCCTTGCCGATCCGTGAAAATCCACCTGGCCTGCTGCACGAAGGCCGCAGGCGTTCCTTAGTCTCGCCCGATTTCCGGAGGATAACTTGAGATGTAGCTGCATATGGCTTCCCTCGGCGCCACGCCGTTTCAGCCCCCACCCAGTGCGTGGCGTCGAGGAACTTGAAGCTGCAGCACCGCCCCCGCATTCCCCTTCAAAAATCGCCGACACTGCTATTGCCGACGCCGCACCCGTGTCGCTAGTCGCAGGGCAGGCTCTTGTCAGCCGTCGTCTTGGCGCAGCGTTGTGCGCCACAGCCCTCCGCAGCAGCGTGAGAGGTCGCCAGGCGCAGGGCGCAAACGCAAACCGCCCGGTCGTCGGACCGGGCGGTTTGATTTTCTGGTCGTGGCGGAACGTCAGTAGCTGTAGGCGCCGTAGATCTTCGACAGGTCGCCGCCCCAGTCGCCCTCGTAGTGCGCCAGCATCTCGTCGGCCTGCACGGTGCCGCTCTCGACGCTTTCCTTCAGCGCGTTCAGGAAATGCGTCTCGTCGGGCAGCAGCCCGCCGGCGCCGGGCCGGGCGCGCGACTTGAGGCCTGCCTCGGCGATCTCCAGCACCTGCGCCGCGAGGTCGTGCATGCGGATGCCGCCCACCTCGGCCTGCAGCGCCTGCTCGGAGGCGGCGACGCGCAGACCCTGGCGGGTCTCGGCGTCCCAGCCCTTCACCAGGTCCCAAGCGGCGTCGAGCGCGCCCTGGTCGTAGGTCAGCCCGACCCAGAAGGCGGGCAGAGCGCAGAGCCGGCGCCACGGGCCGCCATCGGCGCCGCGCATCTCGATGAACTTCTTCATCCGCGCCTCGGGGAACAGCGTGGTCAGGTGGTCGGCCCAATCCGAGAGCGTCGGCTTCTCGCCCGGCAGGGCGGGCAGGCGGCCCGCCATGAAGTCGCGGAAGGACTGGCCGAGCGCGTCGATGTACTTGCCGTCGCGGTAGACGAAGTACATCGGCACATCGAGCGCGTATTCCACGTAGCTCTCGAAGCCGAAGCCCTCGTCGAAGACGAAGGGCAGCATGCCGGTGCGCGCGTCATCGAGGTGACGCCAGACGTAGGAGCGGTAGCTCTTCATGCCGTTCGGCTTGCCCTCGAGGAAGGGCGAGTTGGCAAAGAGCGCGGTGGCCACCGGCTGCAGCGCCAGCGCCACGCGCATCTTCTTGATCATGTCCAGCTCGGAGCCGAAGTCGAGGTTCACCTGCACCGTGCAGGTGCGCCGCATCATCGTGGTGCCGGTGGTGCCGACCTTGCCCATGTAGGCGTCCATCAGCTTGTAGCGGCCCTTGGGCATGAGGGGCATTTCCTCGTGCGTCCACTCGGGCGCGGCACCAAGGCCGATGAAGCCCACGCCGATCTCGTCGGCGATGCCCTTTACCTCGCGCAGGTGCTCGTTCACCTCGTCGCAGGTCTGGTGGATGGTCTCGAGCGGGGCGCCGGACAGTTCCAGCGCGCCGCCGGGCTCGAGCGAGACGTTCGCGCCGTCCTTGGTCAGTCCGATGAGATTGCCGCCCTCGTTGACCTCGGCCCAGCCGTGGCGGTCGCGCAGCCCTTCCAGCACCGCGCGGATCGAGCGCGGCCCGTCGTAGGGAAGGGGCTCATGGGTGTCGGTCAGGTAGCCGAACTTCTCGTGTTCGGTGCCGATGCGCCAGTCGTCCTTGGGCTTGATGCCGTCTTCGAGGTACTCGCCAAGCTGCGCGTGATGCTCGATCGGCCCGCCGCCGGATTGAGGGATGGACATAGCTGGGCTCCGATCTTGATCGCCTTGGGTGTCGAGCGTCAGGGATGGGCGGAACCGAAGCCCTTGTCAATGCAGACGGAGGACGTGGTTTTGTGCGCTGGCGCGCTGCCAGATGAGCACCGGTGCGGAGCCGCCCGCCTGCATCTTCGAGAGCATCCGCTCGGTCTGCAGCCCCGGCAATTGCGCAAAGACGTCGAAGAGCTGGTCCGAGCCTTCCGCGTTGAGCGGGATCGCCAGCGTCGTGCCGTCCTCGCTGCGCAGCAGCCAGTGCGGCGGCCTCGCGGTCGGATCGAGGGTGAGGGCGGTGAGGCTGGAGAAATCGGCGAACCCGCCGGTGAGCGGGCCGAAATAGCTGATCCGCCCTTCCACGACCTGCACCATGCCCGGCCCGCCGGTGCCGGTGCGGAAGCGCGCGCGCTGCACCCCGGCGAAGGTCAGCGCCGCACCGGCCAGCGCCACGGCCCAGCCGATCAGCCCCAGCAGCCCGCCGGTGAACAGCGCCCAGTAGAGGCCGAGCGCCATGGTTCCGACGCCCGCCAGAACCTCGCGCCAGCGGATCAGGGTCGCCTTGGCCTCGGGACGCAGAAAGCTCATGCCTCGGCCCTCGCTGCCTGCGGGCTGTGCGGGATCGCGACACGGTAGCCGCCGATGTGCGTGAATCCGATGGCCTCGTAGGCGCGCGCCGCAGCCGGGTTGTTGGCGAAGAGCACGGCGGTGCGGATGCCGCGCGCGCGCGCTTCGCAGAGCTGGGCGTGGACCACGCGCCGGGCCCGCGCGCCGTTGCGCAATGCGCGCGGCACGAAGACGCCGCCGAGCTGGACGATATCGGCGACCTCGGCGTTGAAGTCGCTCATGGCGACGGCGGTGCCGTCCTCGATCATCAGGCGCAGCGCGGGGCGGGTGAGGCTCTGCGCGGCGCGCGCGTGCGCGGCATCGCGTCCGGCCTCGCCGCTGCCGCCGATGCCGGTGTCGACGCCGTAGTCGAAGAACCACTCGGCAAGCAGGTCGACGTCTCGGGGCTCCGGGCGGCGCAGCGTCTCGGAACTGGGCGCGAGCGTCGCGAGGTCGAGCCGGTAAAGCGGTTCGACGTGGTTGAGACGAAAGGCCCCCGGGCCGAGGCCCATGGCCTTGAGCAGCGCGGCGGAGGCCTCCGGCGCACCGGTGACCGCGGCGACGGGCAGGTCGGCGATCTCTGCGGCATAGGCGCGGAACACCTCCGTCGGCGCGTCCGGCGCCTGGCACATGACGTCGCCTTTGGTGGTGCGGCCGAAGGCGGCGCGGATCGGGCCGGTCTCGGGCCAGATGTGAACGGTGGTGGCATAGGGATGCGTGCTGTCGCCCAATCCGGCGATCGCGATATTGCCGCGCAGGAACATCGAGGTCTCGGCGTGCTGCGACAGGAAGGCCTCGAGCGCCGCCGCATCGCCGGGCAGAACGCGGCGGATCACGCCCAGTCCCCGCAATGCGCCTGCCAGAGGGTCAGCGCCGAAACTGCCGCCGTGTCGGCGCGCAGGATGCGTGGGCCGAGGGCGATGGCCGTGGACTGCTCCATGCCGTGCAGCTTGCTGCGTTCCTGCTCGGAGAAGCCGCCCTCGGGGCCGATCAGAACGGCCCAGGGTGCGGGCTCCCCGGACAGCGCGGCGGCATAGTCGGTGCCACCCCCGGCGGAGGCCTCGTCGCAGAACAGCAGGCGGCGGGTGTCCCATTCTGCCAGCAGGCGCTCTAGCTTCTGCAACTCGGCGACTTCGGGCACGAAGGTGGCGCCGCATTGTTCGGCGGCTTCGACCGCATGGGCCTGCAGCCGGTCCTGCCGGATGCGCTCGGAGTTGGTGAAGGCGGTCTGCACCGGCACGATGCGCCGCACGCCCAGCTCCACCGCCTTCTCGACGATGAAATCGGTGCGCGCCTTCTTGATCGGCGCGAAGAGCAGCCAGAGATCGGGCGGCGTGCCCTGCGGGCGGGTCTGCGCGACGCAGGTGAGCGTGCCCCCCTTCTTGCCGGCCTCGGAGACCTCGGAAAGCCATTCGCCGTCGCGCCCGTTGAACAGGGCGACCGGCGCGCCGACCGGCAGCCGCATCACGGAAAAGAGATAGTGGGCCTGCTCCCTCTCGAGAGCGACCGGTTGTCCCGCGCCCAGCGGGTCGTCTACATACAGGCGTACCTTAGCAGTCATGAGGCGGACCATATGACCCATCCCGGCGCAGCGCCAGATCCCGAAGGACAGGTTTCCGACGCCGTCCGCGGCAACTGGGTGGATCACCATGCCCCGGCCTGGAGCCGCCCCTACCTGCGCCTCTCGCGCGCCGACCGGCCGATCGGCACGTGGCTGCTGCTGCTGCCCTGCTGGTGGGGTCTGCTGCTGTCGATGGTGGCGGACGGGCAGGCGCGCTGGTTCGACCTGTGGATCTTCGTCGGCTGCGGCATCGGTGCCTGCCTGATGCGCGGCGCCGGCTGCACCTGGAACGACATCACCGACCGCGACTTCGACGGTTCGGTGGCGCGCACCGCCTCGCGCCCGATCCCCTCGGGGCAGGTGAGCGTGAAGCAGGCGCTGGCCTGGGCGATCATCCAGTGCCTGATCTCCTTTGCGATCCTGCTGACCTTCCCGCCGATGGCGATCCTGATGGGCGTCGTGGCCCTGGGCCCGGTGGCGATCTACCCCTTTGCCAAGCGCTTCACCTGGTGGCCGCAGGTCTTCCTCGGCATCGCCTTCAACTGGGGCGCGCTGCTGGCCTGGACGGCGCATAGCGGCAGTCTCGGCTGGCCCGCCGTGGCGCTGTATTTCTCGGGCATGGCCTGGACGCTGTTCTACGACACGATCTACGCCCACCAGGACAAGGAAGACGACGCGCTGATCGGGGTGAAATCCACCGCGCGCCTGTTCGGCGACGACCGGACGCCGGCGATGCTGGCCCGCTTCCTGGTGATCTCGGTCGCGCTGATGGGGCTCGCGGTGGTGCTGGCCGCGCCGCGCGGCGAGATCCTGCAACTGGTGATCCTGATCGCCGGACCTTGGGCCTTTGGCTGGCACATGATGTGGCAGATGCGCAAACTCGACGTGAACGACAATGGCGTATTGCTGAAGCTGTTCCGGGCCAATCGCGATGCCGGTCTGCTGCCCGTGCTGTTTTTCGCCGTCGCCCTGTTGGCGTGATTGCGCCGACCCGAGGGCGGGCGTATCAGAGATGAAAATATGATCAAGAAAGGGACGCATTGATGCGCCTTTCCGGCTATCTCCTTCCGGCCACCGCCTTTGCTGCCGCCGCCGCGCTCTGCGTCGGCACCGCCGTCTTCTCTATGCAGATGGTCGAAAAAGCCTCGCGGCAGGATGTCGCCGACGCGCTGACCCGCGATGGGCAGAGCTGGGCCGAGGTCGACGTGAACGGCTTGCAGGTCTTCCTGATCGGCACCGCCCCCGACGAGGCGGCGCGATTCCGCGCGATGACCGTGGCCGGCTCGGTGGTGGATTCCGCGCGGGTGATCGACCAGATGCTGGTCGCCGACGCCGAGGCGATCGAGGCCCCGCGCTTCTCGATGGAGATCCTGCGCAACGAGTCCGGCATCTCGATCATCGGGCTGGTTCCCGGAGAGACCGACCGCGAGCGGCTGCTCGGCGTTTTGTCCGAGATGACACAGGGCGACCAGCAGGTCGCGGACCTGTTGGAAGAGGCCGATTTCCCGCGTCCTGCGGGCTGGAACGCCGCCGTCGATTTTGCCGGTCGGGCGCTCGAGGATCTGCCGCGCTCGAAGATCTCGGTCTCGGCGGGCCGCGTGCACATCAAGGCGATGACCGACAGCGAGGCCTCGCGGCGCGAGCTCGAGCGCAGCCTGCGACGCCGGGCCCCGAACGGCATCGAGCTGACGCTGGACCTCTCGGCGCCGCGCCCGGTGATCTCGCCCTTCACCCTGCGCTTCCTGATGGACGAGGAGGGGCTGCGCTTCGACGCCTGCTCTGCCGACACCGAGGCGGCGCGGAAGCGTATTCTCGAGGCTGCGGCCAACGCGGGCTTCGAAGGCAACGCCAACTGCCGCCTCGGGCTCGGCGTGCCGTCGCGCCGCTGGGGCGAGGCCGGGGCCATGGCGATCGCGGCGGTGCAGGACCTGGGCGGCGGCGCGGTGACCTTCTCCAACGCCGATGTTTCGCTGGTGGCGCCCGAAGGCACCGACCAGGGGCTCTTCGACCGGGTGGTGGGCGAGCTCGAAGCCGCGCTGCCGCAGGTCTTCGCGCTGCATGCCACGCTGCCGGAGGCACCGCAGGACAGCGATCAGGGCCCGCCGGAGTTCACCGCCACGCTCTCGCCCGAGGGCTCGGTGCAGCTGCGCGGCCGGATCAACTCCGACCTCGCGCGCGAGACCGCGGACAGCCTGGCCAAGGCGCTCTTCGGCTCGGAAAGCGTCTATACCGCCGCGCGTGTCGTCGAGGGGCTGCCGACCGGCTGGTCGGCCCGCGTGCTGACCGGGCTCGAGGCGCTGGGATACCTGAGCAACGGCGCGCTGCGGGTGACCCCGGATCTGGTGCGGGTCTCGGGCAATACCGGCAACCAGGATGCCAATGCCGAGATCGCCGGGCTGCTGACGGACAAGCTGGGCGATGGCGCCGACTTCGAGATCGACGTCACCTACCAGGAAAAGCTCGACCCCGAGCTGGGCATCCCCACCCCCGAGCAATGCGAGGCGCAGATCGTCGAGATCATCGGCGACCGCAAGATCAGCTTCGAGCCGGGCTCGGCCAATCTCGACGCCTCGGCCAAGGACATCATGGACGAGCTGGCCGAGCTGCTGAAGCTCTGCGGCGACATCCCGCTGGAGATCCAGGGCCACACCGACAGCCAGGGCCGCGAGTCGATGAACGAGGCGCTGAGCCGCGACCGCGCGCAGTCGGTGCTCGATGCGCTGCGCAACCGCCGCGTGCTGACCTCGAGCTACCGCGTGAAAGGCTATGGCGAAACCATGCCGATTGCGGATAACAGTACCGAAGAGGGCCGCGAGGCGAACCGCCGGATCGAATTCAAGCTGGTCCGTCCGGAGCCGACCGAGGAAGAGCCGACGGCGCTCGAACAGATCGAGCAGGAAGGCGCCGAGACGGCGGATGACGCGGGCGCAACCGGCGACGCGGGCACCTCGGAAAATAGTGACGCCGCGCAGGACGACGCGGCGCAGGACGAGGCAGAGACGGGCGAGACAGCCATGGAAGGGGCAGAAGAATGAACCGGACGGAATTCGTGATCGCGACGGCGGTCATCCTCTTCGTGGCCTTCTGCATGGGATGGTTCGCCAACTGGCTGGTGCACCGCTTCAAGCGGGTCGCTCAGGCCGATGTCGACCAGCTCGAGAAGATGAGCCGCGAGCTGCACGAGGCCGAGGAGACCCGCGACCAGGCGATCACCTACCTGCAGCAGCGCGAGGCCGAGCTGACCAACCAGCTGGCGCAGACCGAGGCCGAGCTCTCGGCCGCCATGGAGGGTCTGCGCGAGGCCCGGCACGAGGCCGAGGATCTGCGCGGCATGCTCGAGCGCAAGAAGGGCATGGCCTGAGCGCCCACAGCTTCCGGCCGTGATGCAAGGCGGGGCGGGGCCTCGCCTTTTTTGCATTGAAGAGGGGGCGCTGCCCCCGCCCTTCGGGCTCCCCCGGGATATTTCTGCCTAGGCGAAGACTTGGGGCGAACCTTTGCGGGTGTCTGGTGGCGGCCTGCTCCGGGCGGTAGACGGCCCCACCTGATGCTCCAAAATTTTAGATGAAATCGAGACAATCTCGCGCAGGCCTGCTTGCTGTTGCGCAAGCCGAGCCCTGTTCGGGGGTGGCGCCTTAAAGTTGTCGCATCTTGTCCCTATCCGGACTTACTTCTGGGCGCAGACCGGCGCCCGTGTGTTTGATTCCCCTCTGGGTTCGAGTCCCCGGGCGTTGGGGAACACTGGTGCAAGGTATGTGCGATGACGGTCTACGCGGTGACGCAGGAGAATTGGAACGACCCGGCTTTCTGGGCGGGGATCTCCGAAAGCTCCGCCGGGCACACGCTCGATCTCTCGGGGCTGCCCGACGGCGTCGACGTCGAGTTCGACCAGGCCAACCTCGTGCTCTTCCTCACCTACGACGGCGGCAGCTTCCAGATCGGTGACGCCACGGCGCCGGCGGTCTTCGATGCGCAGCTCGGCGCGGGCACCGACTGGAGCTATTTCACCCTGCTCACCGGCGGCGCGGGCGCGGACACGCTGGGCGGCGGCGACGGCAGTGACACGCTCTCGGGCGGGGCGGGGGACGACAGCCTTCTCGGCTATGCCGGGGACGACCTGATCTACGGCGGCGACGGCGGCGACACGGTGCACGCGGGCACCGGCGCCGACACGGTGATCGGCGGCGCGGGCGACGATTCCCTCTCGGGCAACGAGGGGGGCGACTCGCTGGAGGGCGGCGCGGGCAGCGACTCGCTCTACGGCCAGGAGGGCGACGATTACGTCAGCGGCGGCGACGGCGACGACACGCTCGAGGGCAACGAGGGCAGCGACACGATCCACGGCGGCGCGGGCAACGACTGGATGCGCGGCTCCTATGGCAACGACGCGCTCTGGGGCGGCACCGGCGACGACAGCTATTGGGGCGGCTGGGGCGACGACACCTTCCACATCGAGAACGATTTCGGCAATGACACGGTGGACGCCGAGGGCGTCGACGAGGTGCTGGGCGACACGCTCGACCTGTCGCTGGTCACCGACGGACTGCGCATCGACCTGGGCGACATCAACCCCGAGATCGGCAGCGTCAGCGATGGCACCAGCACGCTGGTCTACGACGAGGTCGAGCACATCATCCTCGGCGCCGGGGCCGACACGCTGGCGCTGTCGGACGGCGGCGGGCTCGACGCGGTGCAGGGCTTCGTGGCGCCGACCGAGCTTGGTGACGGGACCTACGCGGGCAACGACCTGCTGGACGTCACGGGGCTGACCGATGCCGAGGGCAACCCGGTGGACGTGGTTGATGTCACGGTGAGCGACACGGTCGGCGACGGCACCGGCGATGCGGTGCTGAGCTTCCCCGGCGGCGTGGCGCTGACGCTGGTCGGCGTGCTGGCCTCCGAGGTGTCCTCGGCAGCGCAGCTGCAGGCCATGGGCATTCCGGCCGCGAGCGAGGAGAGCGATCCCGATGTCCCGACCGACCCCGTGGATCCGGTTGATCCCGTCGATCCTGAAGACCCGGCCGACCCGGTCGAGACCACGGGCGAGCTGCCGCAGATCGACGGGGCCTTTGCGTTCGAGGCGACGATCCGCTTCGATGATCTGTCGGCGGCGCAGGGTCAGAAGGTGTTTGAATTCGGCGGCGCGGACGAGGACCGTCTGACCTTCGGCCAGCTCGGCCCCAGCACCGCGGTGCTCTTCGAGATCGGGCAGGACGGGGCGAGCTGGCTCATCGTTGCCGAGGATGCCCTTGTCGAGGGCGAGACCGCCACCTGGACCGTCGGAGTCGACGAAACCGGTTTCATGTTCGTCGAGAAGGACGGGGTGCAGGTCGCCGAGGGCGACGGCGTGGTGCCTGCGGACAGCGAGCGGCTGAGCAACCTGCTCGGTGGCGCCGGCGAGACGGCATTGGTCGGCGACATCTCGGACGTATCGATCACCCAGGCGAGCGGCACCTGGCTCTCGGACGAGAGCGGAGATGCGGGCACGGGCGTGGATGACGGTACCGGGACTGGCGGAACCTCCGATCCTTCCGAGCCCAGCGACCCGTCTGATCCGACCGACTCGTCTGACTCGACCGATCCGGCGGACACTGGCGAGACCACGGACCCGGGCCCCGACCCTGACGGCGCGGATGAGCTCCCGCAGATCGACGGGGCCTTCGAATTCGAGGCGACGCTGCGCTTCGACGACATCTCCGGCGCGCGCGACCAGCGGGTCTTCGAGTTCGGCGGGGAGAGCGAGGACCGGATCACCTTCGGACAGCTCGGTCCCAGCAACGCGGTGCTCTTCGAGATCGTGCAGGACGGGGTCACCGCGCTGATCGTTGCCGAGGACGCGATCACCGAGGGCGAGACCGCGACCTGGACCGTCGGCGTCGATGAGACCGGCTTAATGTACATCGAGAAGGACGGGGTGCAGATCGCCGAGGGGGACGGGCTGGTACCTTCGGACAGCGAGAGGCTGGCGAACCTGCTCGGCGGCTCGGGCTCGGCCACGCTGCAGGGCGAGATGAGCGACGTCAGCCTGGTGCAGGGGGATCAGGTCTGGACGCCGGAGGCAGGCTCCACCGTCCTCGATCCCGCGGCGCCCGAGGACGGCGCGGGGGATGACGCGGAAGACACCAGCGATCCCGCCGAGCCCGAGCTGACCGATGACAGCCTGCCGCAGATCGGCGGCGCCTTCGAGTTCTCTGCGGAGCTGCGCTTTGACGATCTCACCGAGGCGCGCGGCCAGCAGGTCTTCGAGTTCGGCGGGGCGGAGGAGGATCGGATCGCCTTTGGGCAGCTCGGGCCGAGCGATGCCGTGGTCTTCTCGGTCAGCCAGGGCGGCTACACCCACTACATCGTGGCCGAGGATGCGCTGTTCGAGGGCGAGACGGCGAGCTGGACCGTGGGCATCGACGAGACCGGCTTCATGTACGTCGAGAAGGACGGGGAGCAGATCGCCGAGGGCGAGGGCGTGGTGCCGAACGGCAGCGCGCGGCTCACCAACCTGCTCGGCGGATCGGGCGACACCGCGCTGCAGGGCGAGATCAGCGACGTGAGCGTCTCGCAGGACGGCAGCCTGTGGTGGCTGGACGAGGACGGCGCGCCGCATCTCGAGCTGACCGGCACCGACGAGGACGAGCTGCTCGAAGGTGGCGACGGGGATGACACGCTCTGGGGCGGCGGCGGCGACGATACGCTGACCGGCGGCGCGGGCGACGATACCTTCGGCGTCAGCGCGGCGGCGGGCACCGTCTCCATCACCGATTTCTCCGGGGCCGACCGCATCGACCTGACGCAGCTCGGGCAATGGGCGGACGGCGAGGCGCTGATGGCGGCGCTGAGCCAGGAGGACGGCACCGCCAGCCTCAGCTTCGACATCGACGGCGCGGCGCAGACCCTGCTGGTGCAGTCCGACGAAGAGCTGACCGAGGACGATTTCCTGCTCTGATCCGGCCCTTGTCGCCAACGACTTGGCAAGCGGCGGGACGCATGGTTCACTCCGCGCGCGCCCTGACACCCGCCTGCAAAGGACCCTCATGCCCGGACTGCCCCATCTGCGCGCCATGCAGGCCTTCGAGGCCGTGGGCCGCTGCGGCTCGGTGCGCCGCGCCGCCGAGGAGCTGGGCGTTTCCTCCGGCGCGATCAGTCAGCAGGTGCGGCGGATCGAGGCGCATCTGGGGGTCGCCCTGCTGGAGCGGCGCGGGCGGCAGCTCGAACTGACCAGCTGGGGCCGGGTCTACCATGCCGAGCTGAGCAAGGGGTTTGCGCAGCTCGCCCATGCGGGCGAGGCGCTGGCTCGGGCGCGCAACAGCCGGGGGTTCGTCATCAGCTCGCTCACCACGGTGACCAACAAGTGGCTGGGGCCGCGGCTGTTCGAATGGACCGCCGAGCATCCCGGCGCACCGGTGCGGCTGGTGGGCACCGAGATCGAGCCGGACCTGACGCGCGAGAACGTCGACTTCCGGCTCTATTTCGACGACAGCCCGCCGCACGGCCAGTATGCCGAGCTGTTCACCGACTGCATCGTGCCCGCCTGCGCGCCGTCGCTGCTGCAGGGGCGCGTGCTGGCACGCCCCGAGGAGATCTTCGAATTTCCCTTGCTGCAGGTCGTCTGGATGGAGAGCTTCGCGGCCCACCAGGTGCCCGGCTGGAAGGAATGGGCGGCGCACTGCGGCGTGGCCCGCCCGCCTGCCTCCGAGGGGGCGGCGCTGAGCTTCGCCCTTTCGTCGAGCGCCATTGATGCCGCTGTGGCGGGGCGGGGATTCGTTCTCGGGCAGCTCGCGATGATCGGCGAGGAGCTGGCCAGCGGCCGGTTGGTGGTGCCCTTCGGTCTGCGCATGCCGCTCTCGGTGCCCTACGGGCTGGCCTGGGATCGTGCGAGCCTCGAGAAGCCGATGGGCCGGGCGCTGCGCGACTGGCTGGTGGCGCAGGGGCGGCGGCAGGCGGCGCTCTGCGCCGTCTGATCCGGTGTTCAGATCACGGCCAGCGCGCCGCGCCCGGCCTTCTGGCGGCAGGTGAGGCGGTCAAGCAGCCCCTGCCAGCCCTGCACGGTCAGCTCGCGCGCGGTGTCGGCGGGCTCGCGCGGGGCCGGGGCGGTCTCGGCCAGCACATCGCTTAGCGCCCGGCTCCATGCGGCGACCGAAAGGTCGGCCACGGTCAGCACGCCCGGCCCCTGCAGGTCCGACAGGCCGTCACGCCCGGAATGCAGCAGCAGGCGGCCCGCCGCCTGCGCCTCGCGGGCGGCCAGCGGCGAGGGTTGCCAGCGCGACGGCATGGCGATGGCATCCGACTGGCGCAGGGCCGAGAGCCGGGTGGTGTTGCCATGCACCCGGATGCGCAGGTCGTGACGCGCGAGCGCGCGCAGCTCGGCGCGCTGCGGCCCGTCCCCGAAGATGTCGAGCCGCGCCTCGGAATTGGACACGACGCTGAAGGCCTCGATCAGCAGGTCGAAGCCGCTCTGGCGGTGCAGGCGCCCGATCGCGCCGATGCGCCTGACCTGGCCCCGCGGGCCGGGCAGGGCGGCAAAGGAGTCGAGCTCGGCGAAGGGCGGGATCACCGAAAGCTGCGCCGGGGCGACCAGCGCGTGGCGGCGCATCCAGCGCGCCTGCGCCGTGCCGAGCGCGACCACGTGGTTGAACAGAGCATAGCCGGACCGCAGCATGGCGCGCCGGCGGGCGCGGTTGCGGCTGATCACAGAGGAGCCCTCGCAATGCAGGTGTTCGACATGCACGAGCTTCGCCTGCGGATGGCGCGCGCGCAGCATCATCAGGCCGGGCAGGCTCTGCCAGGTCAGCGGCAGGTGCGAGACGATCACGTTGGCGTCGATCGCCGCAGCGCCGGCGACCAGGCGCGACACCGGAACGGCGCGGTGCTCGGCGGTGGCGGCCAGCGCGGGATCGCGGCCCAGAAATGCCAGATAGCGGGACAGGTCGCCCGCGGTCCGGTCGTCGTGAAGATGGGCTATGCGTAGCATTGGCTGTATCTCCATGCGATGTGGGGTCAGGCCGACCTGCCGCGCGCGCCCGGGAGGCGGGCGAAGAGCGGCAAGCGGGACAGGTAGAGGACGAGGCCGGAGGCGCAGATCGCCAGCGTCTTCCGGGGCTCTTCGGCGAGCGGGCGCAGCGAGGAGGCGAGCGCGGCGCGCAGCAGCTGGGCGGCGCGCGGAGCCTCTCCGGCGAGAATGGCGCAGCGCGCCAGGTGGCGCAGGTGATAGGCGCGTGCGGCGGCGGCGTGGCGGCCAAAGAAGTGCCGGTCCTGCGCCGACAGCTTGGTCACCATGCGCTCCCAGGCAGCGATCTGCTTGCCCACGGAGACGGGCGGGACGGTGGTCTCGGCGCTGCAGCAGCTGCAGAGCCGGGAGGGGATGCCCACGATCTCCCAGTCGCTGACCAGGGCAAAACGCAGCCAGAGCTCGAGCGTCTCGACCTGCCGGAAGGTCTCGTCGAACCACCAGTCGCGCTCGCTTTCATGCGGCGGGCGGAAGGCGACGCTGTCGAGCGCGGCGCGGCGGATCATCGCGGCAGAGGCCGGGCCGACGGGGTTGCGCTTGAAGATCTCTGCCGCCCCGATGCCGCGCTTGCGCGGGGTCTTCCACAGCGCCGCGCGCCGCCCGTTCGGGCCGAGCGCCTCGGAGCCGGAGTAGCTCAGGCCGACGGCCGGCGAGGCCTGGAACTGCGCCACGTGCTCTGCGAGCTTGGTCGGCGCCCAGCAATCGCCGGCGTCGCAGAAGCCGACAAAGCAGCCGCGCGCGGCGGCGATGCCGGTATTGCGCGCGCCGGCGGTACCGCGGGTGCGCTGACGGAGCACGCGGATGCGCAGATCGCCGAACGCTTCTGCCAGCTCGGCGCTGTCGTCCGTCGAGCCATCGTCGACCACGAGGATCTCGAAGTCCGGAAAGCTCTGCGCGCAGAGGCTGCGCAGGGTGTCCTGCAGCCGGTCTGCGGCATTGCTGGCCGTGACGATGATCGAGGCGCGTGGCATGGGCGAAGCTCCTTGTGGATCAGCGCGAAAAGAGCGCGTCGCGCAACGGACGGGGCAGCACCGCGGCGAGCAGCGCGCCGGTCAGCACGCGCGCGCCGTGGAACGGATTGGAGAACCAGCCACTGAGGCTGGTGGTGCAGCCCGACAGGCCGAGGCGCAGGGCCTGCCGGCCGGGGGCGCCGACGCGCAGGGCGCGGGCGGCGAGCTGGCGCAGGTGCGCGGCCTCGTTGCGGGCGGTGCTGCGGAAGCCGTAGCGCGCCGCGCTCAGCAGCGCCTGGCCACGACCCGCTTTCATGCCCTCGAGGTCCGAGGACAGCCCGGTGTCCGAGGTGCGGTAGGTGACCAGCGCCGCGTCGATGCCGACCACGCGGGCGCCGTCGCCGATCAGGCGGACCAGCCATTCGAGGTCGGCGTTCTGGGTGATCTCGGTGTTGAAACCGCCGCTGGCGAGGAAGCTCTCGAGACGGATCGCCATGTTGGACATGGTGAAGACCGGGTTCTCGGCGAAAAGCGCCTCCAGCGTCAGCGTGCCCTCGTAGGGGCCGGTGACCGTGCCGATGGTGCGGCCGTTCGACAGCGTGACCCGGCCGAAGCAGGCATCGGCGCTCTCGTCCTCGAAGAAGGCGTCGAGCCTCTCGAGCTTTTCCGGGTGCCAGGTGTCATCGGCATCGAGGAAGGCGATGATCTCGCCGTCGGCTTCCGCCAGCGCCATGTTGCGCGCCGCGCTCGGGCCGACGCCGCTGCTCTTCATCAGGCGGAAGCGCATGTCGATCCCGGCCATGGAGGCGGCGATCAGGCGAGTGTCGTCGCTGGAGCCGTCGTCGATGATCAGCGCTTCCCAGTCGTGTTCGGTCTGCGCGAGCAGGCTCTCGATGGTCTCGGCGATGGTCGCCTCGGCGTTGTAGCAGGGAATGACGACGGAAAAGCGGGGCATCTTCGGGCATCCTTCTCTGCCGGGGGCAGGATCGAGAAACAGGTTACAGGACCGGGCGACCAATGCCCGATGATCAATGTTTATCGGCTGTTTCGGGATGCTGTCGCCCGCACCAGAGGGGAGCGGGATGGGGCAAGTGGCGAGAGACCTATCCACTCGGATAGGCGCTCTACCCCGCGTCCGGGAAGAGCGCGGCAGGACTGTGGCGAAGCGGGGCGGGAAAGCGGCGCGGGGCAAAGCAAAGGGCCGAGTCGGGTGTCTGCCGACTCGGCCCTTCGGGGTCGCGCGCGAGGGTCAGGCTGCTTCGAGTCGGGCTTCCAGAGCGCTGCGGCTCTGCTGCCAGAGATCGGCCAGCGCCTCGAGCTCGGCCTTGTCGGGCTGCTCGCCGCGCTTCACCTGCGTCTCGATACGTCCCAGGGCGCGGCGCAGCGCCTCGGCGCCGAACGGGCCGCAGGAGCCGGCGCATTGATGCGCCACGGGGGCGAGGTCGGGATCGTCGGGCGCGGTTTCGGCGAGCGCGGCGATATTGCGGTCCATCTCGGCGAAGAACCGTTCCAGCAGCTTGTTGGCCGCGGCGCGCGGCACCTCGGAGAGGAAGGCGCGCAGGCGTTCCTCGTCGAGCAGGCCGTGGGCCGGATCGGCCGGTGCCTCTGCCGACGGCTCCACCACGGTTAGGACGGGCGGGGCGGAGGGCGCCGCCGGGGCGGGGGTGTCGGGGAGCGCGGGAATCTCGCCGGACGTCACCTGCGCCAGCGTGCGCAGCAGCAGCGGGCGCTCGATCGGCTTGGTCAGGCAGGCGGTCATCCCGACCTTGCGGAAGCGTTCGCGCTCCTCGGGCAGGGCATGGGCGGTAAGGGCGATGATCGGCACCTCGGCGCAGGCGCCGGTGCCGCGGCGGATGTGCCCCGAGGCGGTGGTGCCATCCATGACCGGCATCGAGATGTCCATCAGGATCACGTCGAAGCGGTGCAGCTCGGCCATGTCCACGCCGGCCTGCCCGTTCTCGGCGATGGTGACCTTGTGGCCCTCGCCCTCGAGCATCTCGCGCACGATGAAGCGGTTGATCTCATTGTCCTCGACCAGCAGCACGTCAAGCGGACGCTGCGGCTTGTCGGGGCAGTCGCGGGGCTCTTCCGGCACCGCGCCGACATCCTCGGACGGGGTCAGCGGCACGCGGATCCAGAACAGGCTGCCTTCGCCGGGTTCGCTCTCGGCGCCGATCTCTCCGCCCATGAGGCGCATGAAGCGCCGCGCGATGCCGAGCCCGAGCCCGGTGCCGCCGGCTTCGCGGGCGTAGGAGGAATCCAGCGTCTCGAAATCCTGGAAGATCCGGGCGAGGTCCTTCTCGGCGATGCCGATGCCATTGTCGATGACGCGGAACTCGATCTCGGTCTGCGCGGCGTCGAGATATTCGACCTCGACCTCGACGGTGCCGTCGCGGGTGAACTTCAGCGCATTGCCGACGAGGTTCAGCAGCACCTGCCGCAGGCGCCGTGCGTCGCCGATGGCGCCGTCGCCCTCGGGGCCGCACCAGCGCCAGTTCAGCTCGTTGCCATAGGTCTGGGCCAGCGGCTGGGCCGTCTCCATCAGCCCGTTGAGCAGGCGGTTGATCGAGAAGGGGGCTTCTTCGGCCCGCATCTTTCCGGCCTCGAACTTGGCGAGATCGAGCACGTCGTTCACCAGTTCAAGCAGCAGCCGGCCCGAGCTCTGCATGCGGTCGAGCAAGTCGCTCTGGCGCGTGGTCAGGCTGTGATCGCGCATCAGCTGCATGGCGCCGAGCAGCCCGTTCAGCGGGGTGCGCATCTCGTGGCTCATCACCGCCAGGAACTCGGACTTGGTGCGTTCGCCCGCAAGCGCGCGGTCGCGGGCGTCGGTGAGCTGTTCCTCGGCTTCCTTCCAGTTCGAGATGTCGCGAATGTAGAACACGTAGAGCGGGTTGTCGGCCTCGGCGCGGTCGGCCGAGATCTCGGCAGGGAAGAGATGCTGGTCGCGGGTCTGCAGCGTGATCTCGAAATGCTGCTCGTCGAGCCGCGGCCGGCGGTGCTCGTCGAGGAAGGCCAGCGCACCGAGCTGGTGCCGGGCCAGCGTGTCCGCCGGAACCATCAGCTCCAGCGCAAGCCGCCCCACCGCCTCGGCGCGGGTATAGCCGAAGAGCGCCTCTGCCGCGGTGTTGAACTCGCGCACCACGCCCACCTCGTCGGTCACCACGATGGCGTTCGGCGAGGTCTGCACGATGGTCTTCATCCGCGTGCTGGCAAACTGCAGCGCGTCGGCGCGCTTCTGCGCGAGCCGGAACAGGCGGAACATGGCGTAGGCCAGAAGGGTCAGGCCGATGAACAGGGCCAGAAGCACGGCGGCGATGTAGATCATCAGCTCCGTGATGCCCTCGCGCCGGGAATCCGAAACCTCGGCAAAGGCGGTGAGCGCGGCCAGCGAGAAGGCGCGGACGTCCGCGGTCACCTGCTCGGACTCTTCGAGCAGCGCGGGCAACTCGGCGAGAAAGACGTCGTCTGGCCCGTCGATCAGCGGAACGGTGTTTTCCAGGAAATCGAGCACCCGCATGCGCGGCGCGGACGACTGCACCGACTCGCGCAGGGCGTGAAACACCCGCCCGCTGCTCATGGTCACCATGCGGCTGTAGAAGATGTCGAAGCGGCGGCGGACATCCTCCATCGCGTCGGGATTGTCCTGGGCTTCCTTCATCGCCAGACGGAACTGCAGGAATTCCACGTCGGCCTGGGCGAGGCTCCACTGCAGGTTGTCGGAATTCGCGACGGAGAAGTCGTCGATCTCTCTCAGGACCAGCCAGCCGAGCCAGACAACGAGGCCCACGCAGAGCAGAAGCGCGGAGGCCGCGCCCCCGGTCTGCACCAGGGTGGTTCGGCTATGGGTTGAAGTCTCGTCGGGCAGATTCAAGTTCACCATGCCTCCATGGGCCCGAACCGCGCGTCCTAGTCAAGAACGATGATGCGGTCCAACTGCCAGATCGCGCGGGAATAAATCTGCTCGGTCTGGTACTCGGGCTTCTGATCGAAGGGGTAGACGATCCACAGCGGGCCCTTGTTGCGCACCGGCATCTTCTCGCCGTGGTTGAGGAACGCGACGATCGGCCCGCCATCGACCCAGTCCTCGCTGGGGATGGTCACCGCGTAGTCGTTGATCGCGGTCGCCTTGATCTCGGTCCCTTCGGCCCCGACGAGCTCCATCAGGTCACTGAGCTGTACGCCGGTGAAAACCTGGTCGCCATCGGTCCAGATGGTCTTGGTGGTGAAAGTGCGGGTGTCCAGCGCTTCGAGCATGTCGAAGTCGAAGGTCGCCGTGTCACCGACGTTGGTGTTGGTGATCGCGCCGCTCACCACGAGCAGGGGCTCCTCCGCGGGCGCGGGCAATGCCTCATCCGCCGTGACCGCTACGGAGGCCATCGGCACGGCACAGGCCGCAAGGAAAACGAGGGCGCGCAGGGGCGGAAGACCGAACATGATTTGCGACTCCTTGGTGGGTGGTCGGATACTGTCACATACGCGACAAAAGCGGTATCGGGGCAATGGGAGGGGCCCCTATCCGTCCGGGTAGGGGCATCCGCGGCTCCTTCGGTGGCGAGGCAATAGGCGCATTCTTTCGGGCGCGCAGCCTTGCCGTCGCGGGACCGGAGCGAGGAAATCGTGCCGTCGGCGGGATTTGGCGGATCGGGGCGTGAGGCGCGGGAGAAGCATGACCCGTCGTCATGTCACAGGGCGGAGCAATACGCCCCCCTTTGTCCATAATTTAACCGCAATCAGCCGTTAGTTTTGCTATTTGTTTAGAGAAAGATGAACGGCGATTCGCCGAGAGGTTGCAGGGAGACGGACCATGATGGCACAGCAGGCGGCGCATGTGGTAACCAGATCGGCCAATGTGCTTCGCGTTTTGATCGCCGACGACCACGATCTCCTCCGCGATACGCTGCAGATTTTCCTTGAAGGTGAAGGTACTTTCGAGACGGTCTGCGTGGCAAGCTATTCCGAGGCCGAGGCGCTGGTGAAGGCGGGCGAGCAGTTCGATCTCGTGCTTCTCGACTACTCGATGCCGGGCATGAACGCGCTCGAAGGCTTCAACAAGATGCGCGCGCTGGAGGGGTCGCACCGAGTCGCGATCATCTCCGGCACCGCCAGCCGCGACGTTGCCGAGCAGGTGCTCGAGGCCGGCGCCGCGGGCTTCCTGCCCAAGACCCTCTCGGCGAAGTCGCTGGTCAACGCCGTGCGGTTCATGGCGATGGGCGAGCAATACGCCCCGCTGGACTTCATGCGCCAGGAAGAGGCCGCGCCGAGCCACCCGATGGCCGAGCGTCTGTCGCCGCGCGAGCTGGAGGTGCTCGAGGGGCTGACCCAGGGCAAGTCGAACAAGGAAATCGCCCGCGATCTCGACATCCGCGAGCCGACCGTGAAGCTGCACGTGAAGACGCTCTACCGCAAGATCGGCGCCTCGAACCGCACGCAGGCCGCGCTTCTTGCCAAGGAAGCCGGGCTGTTCTGAAGCCGGAAATCTTCGTGGCAACGACCAGACACGCGCCGGGCATCCCGGCGCGTTTTCTTTTGCGGTCGGACGCACGGCGCCAATGGCCACCGCAAGCGCGGTGGCAGCATAAGACCCTGAATGTGGGGGTAGGTGAGAGGCTGGACAACGACCCAAGCGGGGCTCGTTACGGCTGCTTCCTTCCGGACCTGACCGGGTTGGCGAGGCGCCTGCCCGCGCCAACCTCTCGGGGCGAGATATAGGCCCTCGGGGGCGGGGACCGCAAGGGGGGCAGGGCAGAGATTTTTTGCCACGACAGGTGGCGGGCTCTACCCCGATTTATCCTAGAAGGGGTAAAATTCTGAACGCCCCTGCTATTGCCGGGGGATGCGCGAGATCTACCTTGCTTTACCAAAGGCGCTATAAAGTCGCGTGTCCGCCGGCGCGCAGTATGCAGCGAAAGGGCCCCTCCATGACCGAAAGCGGCAACCGTGGCGAGTTCTACGTTCCGCGCAAGGAGCTGGCGCAGGCGATTGCCGAGCGGCTCTCGCTCGACCCGCTGATGGGCAGCCCCTCGGGGCTGATGCTGGCGGCGCCGCGGCGCACCGGCAAGAGCACCTTCCTGCGCCGCGACCTGCTGCCGGTGCTCAGGGCGCGGGGCGATCATCCGGTCCTGGTCGACCTCTGGTCCGACCGCAAGGCCGACCCGGGCCAGCTCATTGCAGATGCGCTGGCCGCCGAGATCGCCGCCATGCCAAGCCCGGTCGAACGGGCGGCGCGGGCCTTGCCGATCAAGGCGATCACCATCGGCGGGCTGCGGGCCGAGATCGGCGGCGTGGCCGAGGGCCGGAGCCTCACCCTCACCGATGCGCTGCTGGAGATCGGCGCGCGGGCAAAATCGGACGTCGTCTTCCTCATCGACGAGGCGCAGCAGGCGGTCACCACCGAGGCCGGGCTCGACGCCATGTTCGCGCTCAAGGCGGCGCGCGATGCGATGAACCAGCGGCCCGAGGGGGCGCGGCTCTTCGTGCTCTGCACCGGTTCGAACCGCGACGGGCTGGCGGGGCTGCTCTCGACCAACCAGCAGCCGTTCTACGGCGCCCGGGTCGAAGATTTTCCGACCCTGGGCCGGCCCTATGTCGAGGCGCTGGTGGCCGCGATCAACCCGCGCCTGGCCGAGGACAACAAGCTCGATCCCGAGGACGTCGCCGCGGCTTTCCGGCTGCTGGGGCATCGCCCCGAGAAGCTGGTGGAGGTGGTGCAGCAGCACGCCGCCTGGCTGCCCGGCAGCGCCGGGCTGAAGCGCACGCTGCAGGAGCGGGCGGACGAGCTGCGCGCGCGGGTCTGGGATCAGTACGGCTCGGATTTCGACGGGCTGACGGTGCTTCAGCGCGCGGTGCTCGAGGTGCTGATCCGCGACGGTTCGGACTTCGCGCCCTTCCACGAGAAGACCGTGCAGCGCATTGCCGGGATTGCCGGGCGCAAGACCTCGGCGCAGGCGGTGCAGAAGGCGCTGGACGCGCTGCGCGACAAGCAGCTGGTCTGGCGTCCGGGCCGCGGGCGCTACGCGCTGGAGGACCCGGACATGCGGGACTGGCTGCTGGCGCGGATGGCGCAGGGCTGAGCCCGGATCAGCCCTGCGGCCGCTCGGCCCAGCCGGCGAAGATCTTCTCGAGCGCGACCACCACGTAGTAGAGCACGATGCCGAGAAAGGCCAAGGCGATCAGCACCGCGAACATCAGCGGGTAGTCGGAGTTGGTCTTGCCGCTGTCGAAGAGCGCGCCGAGGCCGCGGCCATGCGGGCTGACGATCTCCATCAGGTTGGTGCCGATGAAGGCCAGGGTCACCGCCACCTTCAGCGCGCCGAAGAACTCGGGCAGCGTCTTGGGCAGGGCAATCTTCCAGAAGATCGTCGACTGGCTGGCGCCGAGCGAGCGCAGGATGTCGCGGTACTCGGGCTCCAGCGTCGACAGGCCGATCGAGACCGAGACGGCGATCGGGAAAAAGGAGATCATGAAGGCGATGAGCACGGTGTTGAAATCGTGCATGCCGACGAACATCAGCGCGACGATCGGCACCACCGTCGCCTTTGGCACGGCGTTGAACCCCACGAGCAAAGGGTAGAGCGCGTCGCGCATGGTGCGCGAGAAGCCCATCACCATGCCGAGCGCGGTGCCGAAGACCACGGCGATCAGCAGCCCCACCACGGTGCGCCAGAGCGTCTGCCAGCCCATGGTCAGGAACAGGCTCCAGTAGCGTTCGTAGGCGGGCAGAAGGTCCGAGGGCGAGGCCATCTTGTAGTTCGGCCAGCCCATGACCCAGACCAGCGCCTCCCAGAGCGCGAGGAAGATCACGATGGCGAGGGTGGGAACGGCGATCTGGCGGAAGGTCATGTGCGGCTCCGCTGCGCGGCCTGACCGGCGGGGGCGCGGGTCTCGGCGGCGGGATATGCGTATTTGGAAAGAGAAGAAGCGGGCATGGGGGGGTGGGGGGCCATCAGGCGGGTGCCTCGGCGGGGGCGCGGCCCTGGGCGATCTCGATCTGGTGGCGCAGCGTGGCGAGCATCTCGGCGGCCTGCGGCGTGTAGAGGTGCTCGATGTCGCGCGCGCCGCTGATCCCCGTGTCGAGGGTGAACTGGGTGCGGGCCGGGCGGCCCGAGAGCACCACCACCTGGTCGGCGAGGTAGATCGACTCGCGCAGGTCGTGGGTGATCAACACGCCGGTGAAGGGCTCTTTTTCCTTCACCTGGTGCATGATCTGCCACAGGTCCTCGCGGGTGAAGGCGTCGAGCGCGCCGAAGGGCTCGTCGAGGATCAGCACCTCGGGGGAGTGGACCAGCGCCCGGCAGAGCGAGGCGCGCTGGCGCATCCCGCCCGAAAGCTCGGAGGGGCGCTTGTCCTCGAAGCCTTCGAGACCGACGAGCGCGAGCAGGTATCGCGCGCGCTCTTCCTGCTCTTTCCTGCCCAGCTTCGTCGGCACGATCTCCAGCGGCAGCATGACGTTCTTGAGGATCGAGCGCCATTCCAGCATCACCGGGTTCTGGAAGGCCATGCCGACGGTGGAGCGCGGGCTTTTCACCTTCTCGCCGTGCAGCCAGACCTCGCCCTCGTCCGGCTTCAGCAGGCCGGCGACCAGCTTGGTCAGGGTGGACTTGCCGCAGCCCGAGGGGCCGACGACGGCGACGAAGCCGCCCTCGGGCACCGACAGCTCGAGCCCGTCCAGCACCGGCAGCGGGCCGTTGGCGGTCTTGTAGGCGTGGCGCACGCCCTTGATCTCGATGAGGTTGGTCATGTCTTGCCTTGCATGCGCGCGGGGGCGGGCGAGCGCCCCCGCGCGGGGGTCTTGGTCAGCGTCTTGATCCGGGGCTCACTCGAGCGGGAAGCCGCCCTCGGGCAGGTAGTCGCCGGTGAAGTAGAGCGCGGCGTCGGGCTCGTGCTGGAACTCGTAGGTCAGCTTGATCTGCTCCAGCGCGTTTGCCATGCGGGCGTCGTCGATCGGCCCAAAGCCATTTGTCTTCGTCCAGTCGGTGACCACGTTGGCGTCGAGCGCCAGTTCGAGACGGCGGGTCTCCAGTTCGGCATCGGCGGCGGGGTTGCGCGACACGAGGCTTTCCACCGCGGCGGCGGGATCGGCGACCGCGTCCTTCCAGCCCGCGGCGACGGCGGCGAGGAAGCCTTCGAGCAGCGCGCCGTTCTCGGCGGCCCAGTCGGTGTTGACGATGATCGCGTTGCCATAGAGGTCGACGCCGTAGTCAGCCATCAGGATGGTCGAGATGTCGGCCTCATCCACGCCGAGACGCGCGGTGTTGAGGTAGGAGGTGAAGCTGAAGCCGGTGACGGCGGCCACCTTGCCCTCGGCCAGCATCGGCTCGCGGGTCGGGAAGCCGACCGGCTCGATGGTGATCGCATCCACGTCCAGATCGTTCTCGGCGGCGAAGATCGGGAACTGAGCCCAGGCCCCGTCCGGCGGCGGCGCGCCCAGCACCTTGCCCTCGAGGTCCTTCGGCGCCTCGACGCCCAGCGACTTGCGGCCGATGATGGCGAAGGGCGGCTTGTCGTAGACCATCATCACGCCGGTGACCGGCGCGCCGGGGTTCTGATCGAGGAACTTGATCAGCGAGTTGATGTCGGCAAAGCCGACGGGGAAGGCGCCGGTGGCCACCTTCGGGATGGCGTCGAGCGAGCCGGAGCCGGCGGAAATTTCCACCTCGAGCCCGGCATCGGCGAAATAGCCCTTGTCGATGGCAACGAAATAGGGCGCCGAGGGGCCCTCGAATTTCCAGTCGAGCGCGAAGGGCAGGGCGGTCTGGGCCGAGGCGGCGGTTGCGGCGGCCATGAGAGTGGCGGCCAGCGCGAAGGCGCGGGGGGTCATGGGTCTTCCTCCGTGTTGTGGCGGCCGGGCCGCCAAGTTTTCCGGCGTGTTGCTCACGTCTTGCGGCGAGTTTGCCCGGAAATGCGGCGGTGGGAAGACCTGATCGGACGCGGCTGCGCAGGTGACCTGTTACATTTTGACCGATTGATCAAAATTTAGGCGGAGGCGCCGCCAAGGCCCGTGCGCAGCGGAAGGCCCGCGGCAAGCGCGCCGTCGATCAGCGAGACGGCGAGGTGGTGCGCATGCGCCCCGTCGCTGGGCAGCATGTCGGGCACCTGCACCACGCGCATGCCCGCAGCGCGGGCGCTGGCGGCGCCGGTGTCGCTGTCCTCGAAGGCGAGGCAGAGCTCCGGCGCATGGCCGAGGGCCTCGGCGGCCAGAAGGTAGGGGTCGGGGGCGGGCTTGGGGTTCGCCACGTGGTCGAAGGCGATCACCGCGGTGAAATGCGCACGCAGCCCGGCGAGGGTCAGCTTGCGTTCGGCCTCCTGCGCGCCGGAACTGGTGGCCACCGCCATCGGCAGACCGAGCGCCGCGATCTCCTCGATCAGCAGCACCGCGCCGGGCTTCAGCGGCAGGCCGTTCGCCTCGCGCAATGCGATGCTTTCCTCGCGGATCGCCTGCACCAGAAGAGGTTGGTCGATGTGGCCGTAGCGCGCGAGCAGCGCCGCTGCCACGGCGTTTCGGTCGCGCCCGATCAGCCCTTCGAGGAAGCCCGGCGCGACGGTCTCGCCGAACCGCAGGAAGGCGCGCCGGCCAGCCTCGAGCGCGACCCGCTCGCTGTCCACGAGCGTGCCGTCGAGGTCGAAGATCACGGCGGCGAAGGGGAGGGCGGAGGTCATGGCGGGCCTTTCACGATCGGGCGGCGCCATGTGACCCGTCACGAGGGGGAATGTCGAGGCCGCGATTTCGTGTTATGCTTGGTGCCCTTGAGGCAGGCAGGCACCCCGGAACCTTGGGTATCAGGGAGGGTGGTTCGATGATCATGCGCGTCTTCCAGGTCGTGACCCGGCCGGGCAAGGAAGAGGAGTTTGCCGAGTTCTTCCACAATGTCGCGATCCCGATGCTGCGGCGCACCGAGGGGATCGTCGAGGTGCTGCCGGGCGCGGCACGGCCCGAGAGTCCGCGCGAGTTCTCGGTGGTCATGGTCTGGCGCGACCTGGCCTCGCTCAAGGCTTTCGTGGATGAGGATTACACCCGCCCGCATGTGGACCCGGCGGAGGAGGACCTCGTCGAGAGCCGGCTGATCCGCCACTACGAGCTGGTCGAGGACGGGGTGATCAGGCGCTGAGCCGCTCCATCGGCTGCCAGGCCGAGAGCACCGCGCGCGGGGTCCAGGTAAAGGCGAAGGTGTTGCCGCCGCCGCCCGGCCCCTGATCGTGGTCGCGGCTGATGGGCCTGCCTGCCAGGGCGCACCAGAGCAGCGTGCCGACGCCACCGTGGCCGACGAAGAGCACCTCGCCGTCGCCGGGCTGGTCGAGACAGGCCGAGACCTCGCCAAGGATCCGCGCCTGCGCCTCGGCGGCCGTTTCCCAGCCGCGCACCGAGGTATGGGGGTCGGCAAAGAACCGGTCGGCCAGCCGCTCGAACTCGTCGGGCGGCAGGAAGCCGGTGGCGCTGCGGTCGTTCTCATGCATCGCCGGGCGCACCTCGACGGGCAGCCCGAGCGCCTCGGCCAGCGGCTGCGTGGTTTCCAGCGCCTTGGTTTCGTCCGAGGAGATGATCCGGCTGGTGCCCCGCAGCGCGCCGCCGGCGGCCAGCGCGGCGACCCGTGCCCTGCCGACATCGCTCAGGTGCCAGCGCGGCACGTCGAGCGCGGGATCGACGATAATCTGCGGGTGGGTGAGGTAGCGGCAGCGCATGTGCAGGGACAGGGGGCGCGTGGCCGCGCCCCCGATCGGGGTCAGAGCTTGACGCGGAACTGCGCGTAGCCGTCCGCATTGTCGCCCGCGTCCTCGATGTCGAGCGCCACGCTCTCCATGTAGTCGCGCGCCTTGGGGCCGGTCTCGAAGAGCACCGTGGTGCCTTCCATCGGCGCGAAGCTCCAGTTGTCGTCGGCGCTCGGGTTGATGGTGCCCTGCTCGACGATGTAGCGCACGATGACGTCGCGGTTGGTGTCCGGCGCCTCGAAGACGATGGTGTCGCCCTTGGCGCCGGGGAAGCTGCCGCCGCCCGAGGCGCGGTAGTTGTTGGTGGCGATGATGAACTCGGCCTCGGGATCGACCGGTGCGCCGTTGTAGCTCAGGTTGACGATGCGGTTGGTATCCCCGTTCACCACGTTGCCCTCGCGGTCGAACATCGCCGGCTGCGACAGGTCGATCTGGTAGGTCACCCCGTCGATCACGTCGAAGTTGTAGCTCGGGAAGTCGGGGTTGAGCAGCGGCGCATCGGTGGCGCCGGGCCCGATCTGGTTGAACATGCCCGCCGAGCGCTCCAGCCAGCCCTTGATCTGCGCGCCGTTCACCTTCACCGCGCGTACCGTGTTGGGATAGAGGTAGAGGTCGGCGACGTTCTTGATCGCCACCGGGCCCGCGGGCACGTCGGTGTAATATTCCGGCCCGCCGCGGCCTCCGGCCTTGAACGGCGCCGCCGCCGAGAGGATCGGCAGCCCTTCGTACTCGGTGCCCTTCATCATCTGTGCGATGTACCAGCTCTGCGCGATCGAGACGATCTGCACCGAGGGGTCATCCGCCACCAGCGCGAAGTAAGAATAGAGCGGCGCCGAGGTTTCGCCCACGGCGCGGCGCACGTAGTCCAGCGTCGCCTCGTGCTCGGGGCGGATGGACCCGAGCACCTCCGGGTCGTCCTCGACCAGCGCGGTGACCTTGCGGTCCTCGCCGCGCTCGTAGATCGGGCGCGCCTCGGAGGTGGTGGAAACCACCTTCCATGCGTTGCCGTCGCGCTCGAGCAGCAGGTCGATGAGCCCCATGTGCGAGCCCCAGAAGCCGCCCATGACCGCGGGCTTGCCGTGGATCGTGCCGGCGGAGAGGTCGATTGCATCGCGCCCGTCGTAATCGGCCGAGGGGAAGACGAGGTGGCTGTGGCCGGTCATCAACGCGTCGATGCCCTCGACGGCGGCCAGCGGCACCGAGGCGTTCTCCATGCCGTCCTCGTGCTGCGCCGCGCCGATGCCGGAATGCGAGAGCGCGATGATGATCTCGGCGCCCTCTTCCTTCATCTGCGGCACCCAGGCCTCGGCGGTGGTGACGATGTCGCGCGCCGCGACGTTGCCCTCGAGGTGCTTGCGATCCCAGTTCATCACCTGCGGCGGGGTGAAGCCGATGATGCCGACGCGGATCGGATGGGTGGTGCCGGCGCCGTCGGTGATCTCGCGGTCGAGGATCACGTAGGGCTTGAACAGGGTCTGGTCCTCACGCGGGGTGGCGCCCTGCGTCTTGGCGATGTTGGCGAGGACGATGGGGAAGTTCGCGCCCGCGGCGGATTTCTCGAGGAAGCCGAGCCCGTAGTTGAACTCGTGGTTGCCGATGGTGCCCGCGTCGTAGCCCAGCGTGTTCATCGCGGTGATGACCGGGTGCATGTCGCCGTCCTTCATGCCGCGCTCGTAGGCGATGTAATCGCCCAGCGGGTTGCCCTGCAGGAAGTCGCCGTTGTCGACCAGCAGCGTGTTGGTGGCCTCGGCGCGGATGCTCTCGATGATCGAGGCAGTGCGCGACAGACCGACGGTGTCGACCGGCTTGTCGGCGTAGTAATCGTAGGGGAAGACGTGCACGTGCAGGTCGGTGGTCTCCATGATGCGCAGGTGCGCCTGGTTGGCCGCGGCCCGGGCCGAATAGGGGTGCAGCGCGATCAGCGCTCCACTCGCGGCGCTGCCGGCGAGAAAGCCTCGGCGGCTGATCGGGGTCTGGGGAAACATGCGCATCTTGCTCTCCTTCGAGTGTCGTCGCTGCGCGGAATAGTGCAGCTTCAAGACAGTCTTGCAACGCTTGCCAAGCGCGGGGTGCCATATCGTCGGATGACGCTGCGTGCCTGTGCATGGTGCCTGTGCATCGTCGCTGTGCATTGTCCCTGTGCATCGCGCCTTTGGCGCGGCGGGGCGCGGCGCCGCTGCGTATTTGGAAAGAGAAGAAGCAAAGCCTTCTTTCGCCCTTCTTCTCTTTGCAAATACGCCCGGGGAGCGCGAGGGGCAGCGCCCCTCGCTCCGGCATCGCGCAAGGGCGCATCGGTTGCCACTGCGCGCGCTGCATGCCATCCCTTGCCCGACCATCAGGAGGCAGGGCATGCGGCAGGCGGAAGAGGTGACATTCGGCGGATCGGGGCTCGACCGGGCGGCGGAGCTGCGCGGCGACATCCCGGGCCTCGCGGCGCTGATGCAGCGCCCGGGTGCGCGCGGCATTGTATCCTGGCGCGGCAAGCCGCTGATCGCCGATGACGCGGCGCGCGGCGAGGCCTGCGCCGCGCTTGTTCGGCTGCCGCTCGATCACCCGCTGCTCGGCGCGGCCCGGGCGCGGCCGGTGCTGCTCGGGCGTGAAGACGGCGAGGTGGTTCTGGCCTACGACATTTCCGCCTGGGAGCCCGATGCGCCGCAGGAAGAGGGCTTTGTCGATCCCAGCGTGCAGGTCCACCCCGACGCACCGGAGGGCGCGCGCTTCGTCGAGCTGCGCACATTGCTCATGGCGCTCACCCCGCGCGATGCCGAGCTGGCCGCGACGGCCAAGGCGATCCTCGGCTGGCACGACACACATGGGTTCTGCGCCCGCTGCGGGCAAGCGTCGGACGTCACTCAATCGGGTTGGCAGCGCGTCTGCCGCGATTGCGGCGCATCGCATTTTCCGCGCACCGATCCGGTGGTCATCATGCTGATCACCCGCGGCAATGCCTGCCTGCTCGGGCGGGCTCCGGGCTGGCCCGAGGGGATGTACTCCTGCCTCGCCGGTTTCATCGAGCCCGGCGAGACGGTCGAGGCGGCGGTGCGCCGCGAGGTGATGGAGGAGACCGGCGTTTCGGTCGGCGCGGTGCAGCTGCTGACCAGCCAGCCCTGGCCCTGGCCGTCCTCGCTGATGCTTGGCTGCCGCGGTGAGGCGTCGAGCGAGGAGATCACCATCGACCCGGTCGAGATCGAGCACGCGCAATGGGTCAGCCGCGAGCGGCTCGCCGACGCCTTTGCCGGGCTCGAGCCGGGTATTTTGCCGGCGCGGCGCGGCTCGATTGCCAACCATCTGCTGCGCAACTGGCTTGCGGACCGCCTCGATTAAGCCAAGATGCAGCGGTAACGAGTGAAAAACGGGTAGACGAGGCAGGCAATGGACATCTCCACCAAGGAAGACATCGAGGTTCCGCTCGAACGGGTCTACGCGGAGGCGACGAATTTCGAGCATCTCGAGCGTCAGATCATGCGCCGCGGCATCGAGTTGCGGCGGATCAGCCCGGCGGGGCAGGGCAGCCATGCCTGGCACGCGGTGTTCAACTTCCGTGGCAAGGCACGCTCCGCCGATATCACGCTGGTGGAAGAGGACGCGCCGAACCTGCTGGTCTACCGCAGCCTGACGGACGGGCTCGAGGTGCTGACGCGGATCGAGTTCGTGGCGCTCTCGCGCAGCCGCACGCGGGTGGCAATGGACCTCGAGCTGAAGCCCAAGACGCTCTCGGCCCGGCTTATGGTGCAGTCGCTGAAGCTGGCGCGGGCCAACCTCGAAAAGAAGTTCCGGGTGCGCATGGCCGACTATGCCCAGGCCATCGAGGAGCGGCTGAAGCGGGCCTGATCGCGCGGGTCAGCGCGGCGCCGCGAGCGGCTTCAGCGCGCGGTAGAGCGCGCGCCAGCTTTCCAGACGGTCCTGCAGAGCCGCCGGTGCGCGAGGTGTGAAGACCTCGCGCGCCTCGGGGCGCCGTGCCAGATCACCGCGCGACAGCGCCCCGGTGGCCAGCGCCGCCAGCTTCGCGGCGCCCAGCGAGGGGCCGCTGGTGGCGCCCTCGGGACGGAAGAGGCTCAGCCCGCTGGCATCGGCGACGCTCTGTAGCAGCAGGTCGCTCTGCGCGCCGCCGCCGAGCGCGGGCAGCGGCGCGAGCCCCTGCGCGGCGGGGCCGAAGCTTTGCACCGCGTCGGCGAAGCAGAAGGCCACCGCCTCGACCACCGCGCGCATCATCGCGGCGCGGGACGTGCTGTCCTCGAGCCCGAAGAAGCCGCCGCGGATGTGCGGGTCGCCATGCGGGCTGCGCTCGCCGGTGAGATAGGGCAGGAAGAGCGGCACGCGGGTCTCGGGGACCTCCGCCGCCTCCTGCAGCAGCGCGCCGATCTCGGCGCCGGAGACCCCGGCGAACCAGGCCATCGGGCGCGCGCCGTTGAGCATCGCCGCCATCTGGTACCACCGTTCCGGCAGGGTATGGGCGAAGGCATGGACGAAGGCCCCGGGATTGGGGCGATATGCATTGCCGGCCAGCAGGAACTGCCCCGAGGTGCCGAGCGATATGAGCCCGGTGCCATCCTCCACCGCGCCCACCGCGACCGCGCCGGTGGCCGCATCGCCGCCCCCGGTGACGATCTGCAGCTTGGGCGAGAGGCCGAGCTCGGCGGCGAGCCGCGGCAGGATCTGTCCGGCGACCTGGGCGCCCTCCAGCACCGGCGGCAGCCAGTCCGGGTCGGTCGCGGAGGCGGCGCAGAGATCGCCCGACCAGCGCCGCTGCGCCTGGTCGAACCAGAGCGTTCCCGCAGCGTCCGAGGGGTCGGTGGCGTAGCCACCATGCAGCCGCAGGCCGAGGTAGTCCTTGGGCAGCAGCACATGCGCGATGCGGGCGTGGGTCTCCGGTTCGTGCCGCGCCAGCCAGAGCAGCTTCGGGGCGGTGAAACCGGGCAGGGGCGGGACACCCGCAAGCGTGCCGATCTCGGGCAGCGCCTGCTGCAGGGCCGCGCATTGGGCATGGGCGCGGCCGTCGTTCCACAGCATGGCCGGGCGCAGCACCTCGCCCGCCGCATCGAGCAGCACCGCGCCGTGCATCTGGCCCGAGAGGGCGATGGCCTTGATGCCTTTTCGTCTTGCTTCCGGCAGGGGCGCGACCAGCTCGCCCAGCACCGCGCGGGCGGCCTGCCACCAGTCCTCGGGATCCTGCTCCGACGCGTAGGGCATGGGCGAGGCGGTGGTGAGCGGGCGGCGCGCCTCGGCGCGGGGCACACCGGCATCGCACAGCAGGCCGATCACCGAGCTGGTGCCGAGGTCCAGTCCGATTTCCAAGGTGTGTCTCCTCCCAAAGACTCTCTCCCGTGCCGACCCTTTCGCGGATCGGCGCGGCCCGCAAGGGGGCTCAACCGAGGGTGATCACCCGGCCGCCGGCCGCCGCGGCATCCTCGGGGTCGTGGGTCACCAGCAGCACCGGCAGGCCCTGCGCCCGCGCCCGCTCGAAGACCAGCGCGCGGATCTGGCCGCGTCGGGCCGCATCGAGCTTGGAGAAGGGCTCGTCGAGCAGCAAGGCGCGGGGCTCCGCAAGCAGCATGCGCATCAGCGCCACCCGCGCCTTCTGACCGCCCGAGAGCGTGGCCGGATCGCGCTTGGCGAAGCCCTCGAGGCCGATATCGCGCAGCGCAGCGTCGATCTTCTCGCGCCGGGCCCTGCCGCGCAGGCGCGGCGGCAGGCCGAAGCCAAGGTTGCCGCCGACCGAGAGGTGCGGGAACAGCAGCTCGTCCTGGAACAGGATGCCGGTGCGGCGCTGCTCGGGGGGCAGCCGGGTGATCTCGGTGCCATCAAGCGTGATCCGTCCGGACAGCGTGAACCCCGGCGCCAGCGTGCCGATGATCGCCGCGAGCAGGGTGGACTTGCCCGAGCCGGAGGGGCCCATGACGGTCAGCACCTCGCCCGGCGCGACGGTCGCGTCGAGCGCCAGCAGGGCGGCGCCGTGGTGGGCGATGCGCAGGTGGTCGAAGACCAGTCCCTTATCCATGCCGCATCCCCCGCCGGTTGCGCCAGGCCAGCGCCGGGATCAGCAGCGCCAGGGCGAAGGACAGGAAGGCAGCAGAGGTCTGCGCCAGCGCTGTCACCCCGATGACCCGGCGATCGCCGCCGGAGGCGAGCGCGAGCGCCTCGGTGGTCAGGGTCGGCACGCGGCCTCCGCCGATCAGCAGGGTCGGCAGGTACTGCCCGACGCTCACCGCGGCGCTGACCGCGGCAGCGGTGAGCCAGGGGCGCAGCAGCATCGGCAGGCGCACGCGCCAGAAAGTGGCGCTCGGGCCCCGTCCCAGCGCGTGGGCGACTGCGGCGTAGCGCGGGTCGAGCGCGCGGTAGGGATCCGACAGCGACAGGAAGGCATAGGGCAGCACGAAGACCACGTGCACGGCGATGACCGCCGCCAGCGTGCCGTCGAGCCCGGTGAGCAGTCCGGCCACCTGCAGCCCGGGTAGGAAGGCGATCTGCGGCACCAGCAGCGGCAGGTAGAGCAGCCAGAGCGCCCGGGTGCCGGGTCGCAGCCCATGGCGCTGCTCGGCCTCGAGGCAGGCGGTGGTGAGGATCATGGCGATGCCGGACGACGTGGCGGCGATCAGCAAGGTCTGTCCGAAGAGCGCCAGCAACTCGGGGCCATGGCGCATCCAGCTGCGCAGGGTCCATCCCTGCGGCAGCAGCTCCGGAAAGCGCCAGAGGCCGGCAAAGGACCAGGCCGCCAGCCCGACCAGCCCCAAGAGCACCAGCGCCGCCGAGAGCGCGCCGAGGCCAAGGCCCAGCCCGCGCAGCATCCGTTCGGCGTGGCCGCGCCCTCCGGCCACCAGCCAGCGGGCCGAGAGGCGCGCCAGCGCGATCTCTCCGCCGCGCCAGAGCAGCAGGGCGGCCAAGGTCAGCGCCAGCAGCAGCAGCGCCCCGGCGGCGGCGCGGAAGCGCATCGCGAGGTCGGGATCGTTCATCCATTTCAGCACCTGCACCGCCAGCGGCGGCGGCGTGCCGGGGCCGAGGATCATCGCCACGTCGACCACCGAGACCGAGAAGGCCAGCACCGCGTAGACCGGCAGGCGGACCTGCGGGTAGAGCCGCGGCAGGATCACCTTGAACCAGGCGGTGACCCGCCCGTAGCCGAGCGCCTGCGCCGTGGCGAGGCTCTGCGCCGGGCGCAGCGCGGGCAGGGCGGCGAGGGTCATCAGCAGCAGGAACGGCATCTCCTTCACCACCAGCCCGGCGATCAGCGACAGCCCCCACGGATCCTGCAGGATCAGCACGTCCGGCGGGCGCTCCCATCCCAACGGCAGGGCGATCAGCCGGGCGATCCAACCCGAGGGGGCGATGAGGAAGGCGAGGCCGAAGGCGGCGGCGGCATGCGGCACCGAGAGCAGCGGCGACAGCGCGCGTTCGAGCGCGGCGAAGGCCCGCGTGCCCTGCCACCCGGCGCAGATCAGCACCGTCAGCGCCAGCGAGACCAGCGTCGCCGCGAGCCCGGTGAACAGCGACAGGGTGGCCGCGCGCGGCAGCCCCGGCCAGCCCAGCAGGGCGCGGAAGGGATCAAGGCTGGCTTCGGTCCCGCCGAGCGCCGGCATCAGGCCGAAGGCCGGGGCGAGGGTGCCCGCCAGACCCGCCGCCACCGGCCCGAGCAGCGCCAGCAGCGTGAGGGCCGGCGCCGCGCGGGTCAGCGAGAAGGCCACCTAGCGGGCCACTCAGGGGGCCACGCCGTAGCGCGCGGTCCAGTCCTCTTCGAGCTTCTCCATCCAGGACGGGTGCGGCTCGGGCAGGGTGGGGCCCAGCTCCTCGGGGGTGAGCGTGGCGATGCCGACGGGGATCTCGTCGAAGAGCCGGACCTCCGCGTCCGACAGCTCGTCCATCGCCAGCACGGTGCCGAAGCCGAGCTCGTCGGGGCTGGCCATGCGCGCCTGCGCCTGCGGCGAGAGCAGCAGGTTGGCGATCACCATGGCGCCCGCCTTAGCATTGGCGTTGTAGGGGATGGCGACGAAGCTGGCATTGCCCAGCGAGCCGCCCTCGAGGACGAAGCTGCGCACCGTGTCCGGAAGCTGGAAGTTGGCGATGGCGTTGGAGGCGGCGTTGGGGTTGAACTCGAATCCAATGTCGATCTCGCTGTCGGCCATCAACTGGATCATCCGCTGGGCGTTCTGCGGGTAGGCCTTGCCCTGCCGCCAGAGGTTCGGCGTCAACGCATCCAGCCAGTCCCAGAGCGGGGCGGTGGCGGCCTCATAGTCGGCCTCGTCGACCGGCTGCGACAGGGCGCCTGTGTCCGGCGTCAGCTCGATCAGCGCCTGCTTGAGGAAGGTCGAGCCGAGGAAATCCGGCGGCTGCGGGTAGGTGAAACGGCCGGGATTCTGCGCGGCCCAATCCGCCAGCGCCGCCATGCTGCGCGGCGGCTCGGGCAGGCGGGCGGTGTCATGGTAGAAGACCAACTGCGCCATGCCCCAAGGGCTTTCCAGCCCCTCGGTAGGCACGGTGAAATCGGCGGTCAGCGCGGCATTGGCCTCGGGGTCGGTGAGCTGCCAGTTCGGCAGCGCCTCAGACCACGGACCATAGAGCAGCCCCTGCCGCTTCATCGCCGCGAAGTTCTCGCCGTTGATCCAGATGAGGTCGATGGCGCCGCCGTCGTCCTTGCCGGCGCTCTTCTCGGCCAGCACCCGGCTCACCGCCTCGGCGGTGTCCGAGAGCTTCACGTGTTCAAGCGTGACGCCGTACTCGTCCTGCGCCAGCGCGCCGATCCAGTCGATGAAGGCATTGACGTTCTCGGCCCCGCCCCAGGCGTTCCAGTAGACGGTCTGCCCCTCGGCTTCGGCAACGACGGCGTCCCAGTCGGCAGGGTCCGCCTCGGCGAGGGCAAGGGTCGGAGTTGTGACGGCGAGGGTTGCGGCAAGGCCAAGCGGCAGCCAGTTGCGCATCGGACGGCGGATCATCGCGCGGGTCTTCCCTTCTGTGCCGCGACTTGCGGCGCTTTCGTGCTATATGGAGTCATGTTCTCGCAAGCGCGCCGCCCCGGGGTCAATGACAAAAGGGCGTGAACGAACTGCCGCATGCTTGCCGCCCTAGGGCGAATTTCTATCTGAAACGTATATATTTTTCAGGAGCATCGCCCATGTGGGACGAACGATATGCCGTCGAGGATTACGTCTATGGAACCGAACCGTCGGGCGTTCTGATCCGCCGAAACCACTGGCTGAAGCCGGGCGCCAAGGCGCTCTGCGTTGCCGATGGCGAAGGGCGGAATTCGGTGCATCTCGCCCGTCAGGGGCTGAAGGTCACCGCCTTCGATGGCTCCGCACCCGCGGTGGACAAGGCGCGACGGCTGGCCGCCGAACGCGGGGTGGACGTGGATTTTTCGGTGCAGGACGTCTTCGACTGGACGTGGCCGGTGGCGGAGTTCGATCTGGTGGTCGGCATCTTCATCCAGTTCGTCGGCCCCGAGGGGCGGGCCATGCTCTTCGACAAGATGAAGCAGGCGCTGAAACCCGGCGGCGTGCTGCTGCTTCACGGCTACACGCCGCGGCAGCTGCAATACGGCACCGGCGGGCCGGGCGTGGCCGAGAACCTCTATTCCGCGGGCATGCTGCGCAAGGCCTTTGCCGACATGAAGGTGCAGGTGCTCGAGGATTACGAACTCGATATCCGCGAGGGGCAGGGGCACGTCGGGCGCTCGGCGCTGATCGACCTGATCGCCGTCAAGCGCTGAGCGCCGAGCGCCTCAGGCCTCGAGCGCGCCGAAGTGCTGCGCCACGATGCCGGGAAGCTGGTCCCAGTGATCGAAGGCATAGGCGTGGGTCAGTGCCTCCACCGGCGCCTTGCGGTAGCCTTCGGTGAAGAGCGCGAAGGGCAGGCCGGCGCGCTCGGCGGTCTCGGCGTCGACCTCGCTGTCGCCGACGTAGAGGCCGGGCCCGCCGAGATCCTGCATCACCTTCATCAGCGGCGCGGGATCGGGCTTGCGCACCGGCAGGGTGTCGGCGCTGGCCACGGCGCGCAGGTGGCGGTCGAGCCCGAAGTGCCTCAGCGCGATATGAGTGGGGGCCTCGGGCTTGTTGGTGCAGAGCCCCATCGCGCAGCCGAGCAGCTCCAGCCGCGCCAGCGCGTCGATCACCCCGGGATAGAGCACCGTCAGCGCGGGATCGCGCTCGTATTCGTGCATGAACTTGCCCAGCAGGCGGGGATGCGCCTCGGGATCATCTGCCAGCCCCACGGTCTCGACCACGCGCGCGATGAGCACCGAGGCGCCCTTGCCGATGAAGCTGCGGGCCTGCGCGAAGGTGATCTCGGGCAGCCCCTCGCTGCGCAGCACGACATTGGCGGCGCGGTGCAGGTCGGGCGCGCTGTCGATCAGCGTGCCGTCGAGATCGAAGACCACGGATTTCAGCATGTTGCAGGGCCTGCGGCGCAGAGGACTTGGCAGAGGGCATGAGAGAGGGGCATGGCGCGGGGCTCCTGTATCGGCACCGCGGCAGGGCGGCGCCCGGCCATACTGGCGACGCCGGGGGGCGACGTCCAGCACGACTGGAGTCTCATTCGCTGAGCCATTCGGGCTGCAGCACCATGACCGTCGGCTGCGGTGGCAGGCTGCGCAGGCCGATGACCAGCTCGGAGCTGTCGCGGCGCTCGACCGGGAAGGTGTCCGACACATCCGCGACGAAACGTTCCAGCGAGGCGCCCGAGAACCAGTGCATCGGCAGGATCACCGAGCTGCGCAGCCGTTCGACCACGCGCACCATGTCGTCGAGCGGCATGGTCATGCCGCCGTCGACGGGGACCATCAGCACGTCGATCCGCCCGAGCGCCGCGTATTGGGCATCGCTCGGTTCGTGGTGCAGGTGGCCGAGATGGCCGATGCAGAGCCCCTCGACCTCGAAGACGAAGATCGAATTGCCCTTCTTCTCGGTGCCGCCATAGGCGGAGCGGATATCGGTCGAGACATTGCGCACCAGGATCTCGCCGAGGTCGAGGTGATGCTCGATGCCTTCGCCGAAATCGCCCCAGCCCTCGAGCACATGCGGAATCGCCGGGTCGGGGTTGGCGGTCCAGTGGCTGGTATGGGCGTGGTTCATGGTGACCACGTCGGGGATCATCGGCACATTGCCGATGTAGCCGGTGAAATCGGTCACCGCGCTGAGCCCGCCACGGGTCTGGATCAGGAAGGCGGCGTGCGACAGATACTGGATGCGCACCGAATACTCGGGCACCGGATCGGTCCAGGCGGCCTTGTGCACGTAGCGCATCCCCGGTGCGGCGTCGGCGATGGCGATGCAATGGGAGGCGCGGCGCTCCTGCGCCTCGGCGGGCAGGGGGGCACTCAGCGGCGGGATCAGCGCGACGGCGGCGGCGAGGACAGAACGCGGCATGGCGGGGCTCCTTTCAGGGCCAGCCTAGACCGGGAGCGCGCAGCGCGGGCTTAAAATTTACGTGGGGTAAGCTTTGGGCAAATCGGGACCGCGCGGCCCCGGCCGGCCTCAGCCCACCTGCGTGCGCCCGCGCCGGTCCAGCCGCAGCGCGCTGTAGAGAACGTGGGTCCGCCAGCGGCCGTTGATCTGCAGGTAGCTCTGCGCCACGCCCTCGTACTTGAAGCCGGAGCTTTCCAGCAGCCCGCGCGAGGCGACGTTCTCCGGCAGGCAGGCGGCCTCGATCCGGCTGAGGTCCATGTCGGCGAAGGCATGGTGCACCAGCGCGGCGATGGCCTCGCGCATGTAGCCGTGGCGGGCAAAGGGCTGGCCGGTCCAGTAGCCCAGGGTGCCCGACTGCGCCGGGCCGCGGCGGATATTGTCGAGGGTGATCGCCCCGAGCAGGACCGAATCTTCGCGCCGGACAAGGAAGAGCGGCACCGCCGAGCCCGCGTTGATCGAGCGCTGCGCCCAGTAGACGCGGTTGGTGAAGGCGCGCCGCGAGAGGTGATCCTCGGCCCAGGACGGCTCCCAGGGGGTGAGGTACTCCTTGCTTTGCAGCCGTAGCGCGACCCAGGCGTTGAAATCGCCATGCATCGGCGGGCGCAGGATCAGGCGCTCGCTGTCGAGCCTGAACTTCCGCCGCCGACCCAGCATCAGGCGGCCCGCTGTGCCTGCAGCTCGTCGAGGCCCGGCGCGCTGCCGACCGGCCCGTAGAGCGCCAGGGCGGCGGGGGCGTCTGCAGCGATCTTCTCGGCGAAGTCACGCACGTCGCCGGTGGTGACATTGTCGATCTTCTCGACGGTCTCCTCGATCGGCGGCACCTCGCCCCAGATCTGCACCATGCGCGCCATGCGCTCGGCGCGGCTCGAGGAGCTTTCGAGCCCCATCAGCAGCCCGGCCTTCATCTGCGCGCGGGCGCGGGCGACCTCCTCGGGGGACATGTCGTCGGCGGCGCGCTTCATCTCGTCGATGGTCAGCCGTGCCAGCTCGCCCACTTCTTCGCCCGAGGTGCCGGCGTAGACGGTCGCGAGGCCGGTTTCGCTGTAGGCGCCGGTCTGCGCGAAGATCGTGTAGCACAGGCCGCGCTTCTCGCGAATTTCCTGGAACAGCCGCGAGGACATGCCGCCCCCCAGCGCGATCGAGTAGATCTGCGCGGTGTAGAAGCTGGGGTCGCGGTAGCCCGGCCCTTCGAAGGCCAGCGCCATATGCGCCTGCTCGAGCGTCTTTTCGCGGCGGATCTCGCCGCCGGTGAAGCGCGCGTTCTCGGCGCCGGGCGCCTTGCGCGGCGCCATGTGGCCGAAGAGCGCCTCGGCCTGCGCCACCAGCGCCTCGTGGTCGACCGCGCCCGCGGCCGAGAGGATCATCTGGCCGGGGCCGTAATGCTCCTGCACGAAGGCCGCCAGATCGTCGCGGCCGAAGGCCTTCACGTTGGCCGCCTCGCCGAGGATCGTGCGCCCGAGCGCCTGGTCGGTGTAGGCGCGCTCCTGCAGCCAGTCGAAGATCACGTCGTCCGGCGTGTCGAGCGCCTGGCCGATCTCCTGCAGGATCACGTGGCGCTCGGTCTCGATCTCCTTGGGCTCGAAGATCGGGTTCATCAGGATGTCGCCGATCACCTCCATCGCGAGCCGGGTGTCGTTCTCCAGCACGCGGGCGTAGTAGGCGGTCACCTCGCGCGAGGTATAGGCGTTGATGTAGCCGCCGACGTCCTCGATCGCCTCGGCGATCTGCAGCGCGCTGCGGGTCTTCGTGCCCTTGAAGGCCATGTGCTCGAGGAAATGCGCGATGCCGTTCTGCTCGAGCCGCTCGTTGCGGCCACCGGCGGTGACCCAGATGCCGAGCGAGGCGGATTGCAGGCTGGGCACGCGCTCCGAGACGATGCGGAAGCCGTTCTTCAGGGTGGTCAGTTGCACGGTCACTTGGAGATACGCTCCCGGATGAGGGTTTCGAGTGCCGCCAGATCGTTGGGCACGCGGGTGACGCGCTCGGGGCGGTCGAAGAGGTCTGCCATGCGCGCCGGCAGGGGCGGGCGGATGCCGCTGGCCTTCTCGACGGCGTCGGGGAACTTCGCCGGATGCGCGGTGGCAAGGGTGATCATCGGCACCGACGGGCTGCGGTGCTCCTCGGCCACCTTCACGCCGATGGCGGAGTGCGGGCAGAGCAGCTCGCCCATGGTCTCGCGCGCCTGCGCGATGGTGGCGAGGGTGTCTTCCTCCGAGGCGCGGCCGCTCTCGAAATGCTCGCGCAGCGCCTGCAGCGCGCCTTGCGAGACGTGGAAGCCGCCCGCCTTCAGCTCGTCCATGAGCTGGCCGACGGCGGCGCCGTCGCGGCCGTAGGCGTCGAACAGCGCGCGCTCGAAGTTCGAGCTGACCTGGATGTCCATCGACGGGCTGATCGACGGGTGCACCTCCGAGGTCTGGTAGTCGCCGGTCGACAGGCAGCGGTGCAGGATGTCGTTCTGGTTGGTCGCCACCACCAGCCGGTCGATCGGCAGGCCCATCTTCTTGGCGATGTAGCCCGCGAAGATGTCGCCGAAGTTGCCGGTGGGCACGGTGAAGCTGACCTTGCGGTCAGGCGCGCCGAGCGAGACCGCCGAAGAGAAGTAGTAGACCACCTGCGCCAGCACGCGGGCCCAGTTGATCGAGTTCACGCCCGCCAGCCGCACCTCGTCGCGGAAGGTGAAGTCGTTGAACATGTCCTTGAGCTTGGCCTGGCAGTCGTCGAAATGCCCGTCGAGCGCCAGCGCGTGGACGTTGGCTTCCGAGGGCGTGGTCATCTGGCGGCGCTGCACCTCCGAGACACGGCCATGCGGGAAGAGGATGAAGACATCCACCGCGTCGAGCCCCTTGAAGGCCTCGATCGCCGCCGAGCCGGTGTCGCCCGAGGTGGCGCCGACGATGGTGACGCGCTCGCCGCGGCGGGTCAGCGCCTCCTGGAAGAGCTGGCCGATGAGCTGCATGGCGAAGTCCTTGAACGCCAGCGTCGGGCCGTGGAACAGCTCCAGCAGGAAGTGGTTCGGCGCCAACTGTACCATCGGCGCGCGGGCGTTGTGGCCGAAACCGGCATAGGCCTTGGAGATGAGGTCGCCGAAGGTCTCGTCGCTGAAGCTGTCGCCGACGAAGGGGCGCATGACGCGGAAGGCGACTTCCTCGTAGGACAGGCCGTTCAGCGCGCGGATGTCGCCGGGGGTCATCACCGGCACGGTCTCGGGCACGTAGAGGCCGCCGTCGCGGGCGAGGCCGGAGAGCATGGCCTCTTCGAAGCTGAGCGCGGGGGCTTTGCCACGGGTCGAGATATAGCGCATGGAGCTCATGGGGGCTCAGGCCTTTCCTGTCTTGGACTGCCGGCGGATGTAATAGCCGGTCATGATCAGCCACACCACGGCCAGCGAGAACCAGGTGATGGCATATTGCAGGTGATCGTTGGGAATGCCGCTGGGGCTGACCGGCAGCGGCTGGATCCTGGGGTCGGCGGGGTCGATCTCGCGCGCCACGACGAGCAGGGGTTCGGTCTGCAGCACCTCGGCCATTGCGCCGATGTCGCGGGCGAACCAGATATTGGCGTCGAGGTCGTTTTCCGGCGTCGAGCTGTTGCGATCGTCGGGCCAGTGCAGGTTTCCGGTCACGGTGACCGGGCCTGTGCTGCGGGCGGCGTCCTTGTCGGCATCGGCGGTGAAGCCGCGGTCGAGCAGCAGCAGGCGCGGCCCGCTCGGCGCGCCCTCCACCCGCAACGGCGAGATGATGCGGTAGCCCGCGCCGACCTGTTTCTGGCTGACCAGCACGCGGATCTCGCCGGGCAGGATCTCGCCCTGCAGGGCGACGGGCTGGTAACGCTGCTCGTCGGGCGAGATCATCCGGGGCAGGGGCTCTGCCGGGCCGGAAATGCGCGCCTCGATCTCGGCCAGCACGGCTTGCTTCCACTCGAGCCGGCGCAGCTGCCAACTGCCCAGCGATACGAGGATCGCGGCGCCGATCAGGCCGAAAAGCAAAGGAGCGAGGTAGCGGGTCAAGTAAGTCCGGTTCCGGGGTTCGGTCGAGTGTCGGGGGCGCCTGCGCGTCCTGCCTGCTTTAGCGCCTCTGCGCGGGGCACATCAAGGCGCGATTGAGCCGCCAAGGCCCGCCCGGGCACAACTGCGGCAAAGGCGCAGGGGCTTCGCGCCTCTGCCGTTGCGCCGCAGCCACCCCGGCGTATTTGGTAAAAGAAGAGGGGCGGGGAGCGCCCATGCTTCTTCTCTTCCCAAATACGCCTGCCGGACGCGGGCCAGCACCGCGGCGCCGGGGCAGACGCGAAACGCCCGCCGAAAGCGGCGGGCGTCTGCAATGCTGGAAGACCGCGGGGCCTTTGGAGCGGGAAGGCTCAGCCGCCCCAGATGTAGATCGAGGCGAAGAGGAACAGCCAGACCACGTCGACGAAGTGCCAGTACCAGGCCGCGGCCTCGAAGCCGACGTGCTTGTCGGGGGTGAAATCGCCCTTCATCAGCCGCAGCAGGCAGACGAAGAGGAAGATCGTCCCGATGATCACGTGCATGCCGTGGAAGCCGGTCGCCATGAAGAAGTTGGCGCCGTAGATGTTGCCCGAGAAGCCGAAGGCCGCGTGGCTGTACTCATAGGCCTGGAAAATGGTGAAGAGCACGCCGAGGGCGATGCCGATGGTCAGGCCCCACTTCATGTCCTCGCGGTTGTTCTCGTGCACCAGCGCGTGGTGCGCCCAGGTCACGGCGGCGCCCGAGCAGAGCAGGATCAGCGTGTTGATCAGCGGCAGGTGCCAGGGGTCGAAGGTCTCGATCCCGGCGGGGGGCCAGACGCCGTCGACCGCCGGCGAGTTCGGACCCATCGGGTAGAGCGCGTGTTTGAAGAACGACCAGAACCAGGCGAGGAAGAACATCACCTCGGACATGATGAACAGGATGAAGCCGTATTTCAGGCCGATCTGCACCACCGGGGTGTGATCGCCGACGCGGCTTTCCACGATCACCTCGGACCACCAGCCGAACATCGTGTAGAGCACGCCGACGAAGCCGGCGAGGAAGATCCACGGCCCGCTGTCGTGCATCCACAGCACCGCGCCGAACAGCATGACGAAGGCCGAGGCCGAGCCGATCAGCGGCCAGGCTGATGGGGGCAGGATATGGTAGTCGTGGTTCTTTGCATGCGCCATCTCGTTTCCCTCGTTGGTCAGGCGGTCAGTTCACGGAACTGGTGTCCGCTTCTTCTTTGGCGAGAGCGGCCTGCGTCTCCTCTGGCAGGTCGATCTCGTAGAAAGTGTAGCTGAGCGTGATGTGCTTGGCGAACTTCGCGTCGGGATCGTTGACGATCTCGGGGTCGACGTAGAAGCTCACCGGCATTTCCACCCGCTCGCCGGGCATGAGCACCTGCTCGGTGAAGCAGAAGCACTCGATCTTGTTGAAATAGGCACCGGCATCGAAGGGGGCCACGTTGTAGGCGGCCTGCCCGGCGATGGGGCGATCGGTGGGATTGTACGCCTCGTAGAAGGCCAGCCCATCCTCGCCGATGCGCAGCGTCATCTCGGTCTGCATCGGCTTGAACTCCCAGGGCATGCCCCGGTCCTTCGAGGCATCGAAGCGAATCTTGATGGTCTGCTCGAGGATCTGCGAGGAGTCCCCTGTGGCGACATTGGTGGTGCCGCCATAGCCGGTGACCCGGCAGAACCAGTTGTAGAAGGGCACCGCTGCCCAGGCCATGGCGCCCATGAAGACCACCACGCCGATCAGCGACCAGAGGGTTTTTGTCGTCCCCTTAGTTGCCACTCTGCACCTCACCTGCGCCGGATTCCGCGCCCTGCGGTGCGGTCGATGCGGAAAAGTCGCCCGAGCCGATCTTCACCAGGGTCAGCCCGAAGACGATCGCAATGAAGGCGGCGAGGGTCAGACCCACGCCGATATTGCGGCCGCGGCGGCGCTGGTGCAGCTCATGCTCGTGCGCGATGCCCATCAAAAGCCTCCCAGCAGGTCGATGCCGAAGCGCGCCAGCCCTGCCTCGACCAGGATCGCGCCGAAGTGCGCGAAGAGGTAGAGCAGCGAGAGCTTGAAGAAGCTCTTCTCGGTCTTGAAGTTGTCCGCTTCCGACATGGTCTCGTCGCGGCGGAAAATGTCCCAGGCGCCCTTGAGGAAGAGCACGTTCAGCACCAGCGCGACGGCCAGGTAGATCGGACCGCCCACCGAGGTGAAGCCGGTGCCGATGGCCAGCGCCGCCAGCAGGATGGTGTAGACGAGGATGTGCTTGCGGGTCGACCGGCGGCCGTGGGTCACGGTCAGCATCGGCACCTTCGCATCGTCGTAATCGGAGCGCATGAACAGCGCGAGCGCCCAGAAGTGCGGCGGCGTCCACATGAAGGTCAGGCAGAACATCAGCACGGCCTCGACGCTGACCGATCCGGTCGCGGCGGCCCAGCCGATCATCGGGGGGAAGGCGCCCGCGCCGCCGCCGATGACGATGTTCTGCGGCGTCGAGCGCTTCAGCCACATGGTGTAGATCACTACGTAGAAGAAGATGGTGAAGGCCAGCAGACCGCCGGCCAGCACGTTGGTGGCGAGCGCGAGGAAGACGCAGGAGAAGCCCGAGAGCGCGAGGCCGATGGCCAGCGCCTCGCCCGGCTCCACGCGGCCCGAGGGGATCGGGCGCTTGGCGGTGCGCTTCATCACGGCGTCGATGTCGGCATCCCACCACATGTTCAGCGCGCCGGAGGCGCCGCCGCCGACGGCGATGAACAGGATGGCGCAGAAGCCGACGAAGGGGTGAACCGGGACCGGCGCGGCCAGCAGGCCGACGAAGGCGGTGAAAACCACCAAGGTCATGACGCGCGGCTTGAGCAGGGCGAAATAGTCGCCGAACTGCGCATCATACTCGGACGCGCGGACTGCCGGGGCTGCCGTGTTGGTGGTGAGGTCGCTCATCTTGGTCTCGATTCAGGTCTTGGCGGCGCGCCCTCCTCCTCGAGCGCGCCGCCTTGTTGCAAAGGGGTTAGGACGCGGCCAGGAACTGGCGCACGTCGACGTAGCCGCCGTCCTCCTGCGAGGCGGCGAGCCAGGCGTCATAGGCTTCCTGGCTGACCACCTTGACGGTGATCGGCATGTAGGCGTGGCTGATGCCGCAGAGTTCCGAGCACTGGCCAAAGAACACGCCTTCGCGCTCGGGCTTGAACCACAGCTCGGCGATGCGGCCCGGAACGGCGTCCTGCTTTACGCCGAAGGCGGGGATGGTCCAGGAGTGGATCACGTCGGCGCCGGTCACCTGCATGACCACAGTCTTGCCGACGGGAACCACCACGGCGCTGTCGGTGGCGAGCAGGAACTCGGAGTCGCTGTAGCCGGCGTCCTGAAGCTGCGCCGAAACCTCGGGGTTCATGCGGTTGTCGCCGCCCGTCGCCGGGGCGCCGATCATGTAGCCGTCGTAGGCGAGGTCGGTACCGACGTATTCATAACCCCAGTACCATTGGTAGCCGGTCACCTTGATGACCACATCGCCCTCGGGGATTTCCTGCTGCTTGAACAGCACGGGCAGCGAGAAGGCGCCGATCACCACGAGGATGACGATCGGACCGAGCGTCCAGGCGATCTCCAGCGGGGTGTTGTGGGTGAAGCTCTTGGGGTTCGGGTTGGACTTGCCGTTGAAGCGCAGCACCGCGAAGGCGAGCAGCGCGATAACCAGGATACAGATCGCGGTGATGATCACGAGCAGCATCCCGTCGAGCCATTGAAGATCGCGCGCCAGCTCGGTCGAGGCGGGCTGGAAGCCGGTGCCGCCCGCCTGCGGGTGGCCGACCAGTTCCAGCGAGTCCTGCGCCAGGGCGGGCGCGGCCAAGGCTGCGGCGAGGGTGCCGGTCGCGAGGCCCTTCAGCATCGAAAGTTTACGCATGTATCACCTGATCCGGTTGTCATTCTTCTCTGCGGACAGGAGGATTCACCCCCGAGCCGCCGCCCGAAGAGCCTCCTCCCTGTTGTTGTGGACTTTAAAAAGCACATTGCGCCCATCAAATAAAGATGAACGCTTGCGGCAAAAGCGCACTTTTTTGATCCAGATCAAATCTAAAAGGAAGACCACATGAGCGAAAGCCCTTTCCGGCCCTTTGAAACGGCCCTCGATCTGGAGCGGACCCTGGGGCAACTGCGTAACGCTGTCGCGGGGGCCGATGACGGCGAATTGTTCCTCGAACGCCGCCGCGGCGAGGCGCTGGTGCTCGACGACGGGCGAATCAGAACCGCCAGCTACGACGCCTCCGAGGGCTTCGGCCTGCGCGCGGTGCGCGGCGAGGTGGCGGGCTATGCCCATTCCACCGAGATCTCCGAACAGGCGATCTCGCGTGCCGTCGAGACTGCACGGCTGGCGGTCGGCGATGGCGGCGGGGTGCTCGCCCCGCCGCCCGCGGGCACCAACCGCAAGCTCTACACCGATGCCGATCCGATCGCCGGGCACAGCTTCTCGGTGAAGCTCGAGACCTTGCGCGAGATCGACGCCTTCGCCCGCGACCTCGATCCGCGCGTGGTGCAGGTGACCGCCACGATCGCCGCCTCCTGCCAGGAGGTCGCGATCCTGCGCCCCGAGGGCGGGCTGGTCTCTGACGTGCGGCCGATGACCCGCGTCACGGTGAGCGTCATCGTCGAGGAGAACGGCCGCCGCGAACAGGGCGCGGCCTCGGGAGGCGGGCGCTACCTGCTGGACGGGCTGCTGGAGCCCTCGGCGTGGCAGGCGCAGGCGCGCGAGGCGCTGCGTGTGGCGCTGGTGAACCTGCGGGCCGAGGATGCGCCAGCCGGCGTCATGGACATCGTGCTCGGGCCGGGCTGGCCGGGGATCCTGCTGCACGAGGCGGTGGGGCACGGGCTCGAGGGCGATTTCAATCGCAAGGGCAGCTCCGCCTTCGCCGGGCTCATGGGCCAGCGCGTCGCCGCGCCGGGCGTCACCGTGGTCGACGATGGCACCATGCCGGACCGTCGCGGCTCGATCTCGGTGGATGACGAGGGCACGCCCTCGGCGCGCAACGTGCTGATCGAGGACGGCATCCTCGTGGGCTACATGCAGGACCGGCAGAACGCCCGGCTGATGGGGGTGGAGGCCACCGGCAACGGCCGCCGCGAGAGCTATGCGCATGCGCCCATGCCGCGGATGACCAACACCATCATGGAGGGCGGCGACGCCGACCCGCAGGACATCGTCGCGGATCTTGAGGACGGCATCTGGGCCGTCGGCTTCGGCGGCGGGCAGGTGGATATCACCAACGGCAAGTTCGTCTTCTCCTGCACCGAGGCCTACCGGGTGAAGAACGGCAAGGTCGGCGCGCCGGTGAAGGGCGCGACGCTGATCGGCGACGGCGCCACGGCGCTGCAGCACGTGCGGGCGCTCGGCAACGACATGGCGCTCGACCCGGGCATGGGCAACTGCGGCAAGCAGGGGCAATGGGTGCCGGTGGGCGTGGGGCAGCCGACGGTGATGATCGGCGGGCTCACCGTGGGCGGCGCCGGCAGCTGAACGCGGCCATGGTGCCTGCATGTACGAGAGGCGCTGCCCCTCGCGCCGAAGGCGCGGCACCAAGGACCGGCGCCGAGGGCGGTGCACCAAGGATCGGCGCCGAAGGCGCAGCACATCTCCGAAAGGCGAGGGGCGCTGCCCCTCGCGCTCCCCGGCGTATTTTGAAAGAGAAGAAGGGCAGGCCGCGTCGACCGGCCGACTTCATGCTTGCTTAACCAGTCATCGGGTAGAGAGGATCTCGCAAGAGGCGGGATCAGGATGACCGGGCCCACACAGACTTCCAACCACCCCCCACTCCCACCCACCACGGAAGCCGACCGGATGGACTGGCTCCGTCTCTTGCGCTCGCGCCGCGTGGGTCCGACGACCTTCTGGCGGCTGCTGGCCGAACATGGCTCGGCTGCGGGCGGACTAGCGGCGCTGCCCGCGGTGGCGGCCGAGGCCGGAGTCGAGGGGTACAGGGTCTGTCCCGAGGCGGTCGTGCAGGCGGAATTGGCGGCGGGCGCGCGCGCCGGGGCGCGGCTGGTGTTTCGCGGTGCGCCGGACTACCCGCCGGGGCTGGCCGAGATGGAAGATGCGCCGCCGTTGCTCTGGGTAGTCGGGCAGGGGGCGCTTCTGCGCCGGCCTGCCGTGGCCCTTGTGGGGGCACGCAATGCCTCCTCGCTCGGGGCGCGCACGGCGCGGCAACTGGCGCGGGGGCTGGCCGAGGCGGGCTGGCTCGTGGTCTCCGGGCTCGCGCGCGGCATCGATGCCGAGGCGCATCGCGCGGCGCTTGGGGCCGGTGCGAAGGCCGGTGCGGAGATCGGTGCCGAGGGCGGCACGGCGGCGGTCATGGCGGGCGGGGTCGACGTGGTCTACCCCAAGGAGAACGCGCGCCTCGCGGCCGAGATCCGGGCGCGCGGCGTGCTGCTTTCCGAACAGCCCATGGGCGTGCAGCCGCAGGCGCGGCATTTCCCAACCCGCAACCGCATCGTCTCGGGCATGGCTCAGGGCGTCGTGGTGGTCGAGGCCGCGGTGAAGTCGGGCTCGCTGATCACCGCGCGCTGCGCGCTCGACCAGGGGCGCGAGGTCATGGCGGTGCCCGGCCACCCGCTCGACGGACGGGCCGGGGGCTGCAATCTGCTGCTGCGCGACGGCGCCCGGCTGGTGCGCCATGCCGAGGACGTGATCGAGGCGCTGGCGCGACCGGAGCCGCCCGACATCACCGAGGTGATCGAGGAGATCCCGCCGCCGCCGCCCGAGCGGCGCAGCCGCGCCGAGACGCTGGCGCTGCACCAGCGCATCCTCGACCGGCTCGGCCCGGTGCCGGTGCCGGAGGATCAGGTGATCCGCGACCTTGGCGGGCAGGTGGGCCAGATCGCCCCGGCGCTCACCGATCTGGAACTCGAAGGCCGGCTCGATCGCCTGCCCGGCGGTCTGCTGAGCCGCCCGTCCTGAGCCGCGGAGCGGCGCGAATTCGTGGCAATTCGCCCGTGTTGCAAGGGCCCCGTGAGCGGGCCACATTGACATTTCCCCCTTGCGTCCCACATCTTGCGCCGCCATAGCGGCAGGCAAGCCGTTTTGAGCACAGCGTTGCAATGAGGTCTCATTTATGCCCGTCGTCGTCGTCGAATCCCCGGCCAAGGCCAAGACAATCAACAAGTATCTGGGATCCGACTACACGGTGCTCGCCTCCTACGGCCACGTGCGCGACCTGCCTCCGAAGGACGGATCGGTCGACACCGAGCACGACTTCGACATGAAATGGGAGATCGCGAACGACTCGCGCAAGCACGTCTCCGCGATCGCCGAGGCGCTGAAAAGCGACAACGCGCTCATTCTCGCGACCGACCCCGATCGCGAGGGCGAGGCGATTTCGTGGCACCTGAAGGAGGCACTGACCAAGCGCCGCTCGATCAAGAAGGACACGGCGGTCAGCCGCGTGACCTTCAACGCGATCACCAAGGCCGCGGTCACCGAGGCGATGAAGAACCCGCGCGAGATCGACGCGCCGCTGGTCGAGGCCTATCTCGCCCGCCGCGCGCTCGACTACCTCGTCGGCTTCAACCTCTCGCCGGTGCTCTGGCGCAAGCTGCCGGGCGCGCGATCCGCGGGCCGCGTGCAATCGGTCTGCCTGCGGCTCATCGTCGAGCGCGAGATGGAGATCGAGGCCTTCAATCCCCGCGAATACTGGCAGGTGAAGGCGCTGCTCTCGACCCCGCGCGGGCAGGAGTTCGAGGCCCGGCTGACCACGCTCGCCGGCAAGAAGCTCGACCGTTACGACCTTGAAAACGCCACGCAGGCCGAGATGGCGGTGCAGGCGGTGGCCAAGCGTGCTCTGAAGATCCTCTCGGTCGAGGCGCGGCCCAGCACCCGCAACCCCTCGGCCCCTTTCATGACCTCGACCCTGCAGCAGGAGGCGAGCCGCAAGTTCGGCATGGGCGCGCGGGCCTGCATGAACGCGGCGCAGCGGCTCTACGAGGCGGGGCACATCACCTACATGCGGACCGACGGCATCGACATGGCCCCCGAGGCGGTGACCGCCTGCCGCGAGGCCATTGGCGATCGCTTCGGCAAGGAATACGTGCCCGGCAGCCCGCGCATCTACAAGAACAAGGCGAAGAACGCGCAGGAAGCGCACGAGTGTATCCGCCCGACCGACATGACCCGCGACGCGGGCGATCTGAAGCTGCGCGAGGATGACCAGCGCAAGCTCTACGACCTGATCTGGAAGCGCACGCTGGCCTGCCAGATGGAAGCGGCGAAACTCGAGCGCACCACGGTCGAGATCGGTTCGGACGACCAGCAGGTCGGTCTGCGCGCCACCGGCCAGGTCGTGGTGTTCGACGGTTTCCTCAAGGTCTACGAAGAGGGTCGCGACGACGTTGCCGACGATGACGACAAGCGCCTGCCGCAGATCATGCAGGGCGAGACCGCGGCCTTCGCCAAGTCCGGTCTGAAAGCGCAGCACGAGAAGGCGGCCGAGCGCGCCACCGCCGCCTCGGGCGTCTCGTCGATCCTGGCCGACAACAATGCTGTCCTGGGCACCCAGAGCTTCACCCAGCCGCCGCCGCGCTACACCGAGGCGACGCTGGTCAAGCGCATGGAGGAGCTGGGCATCGGGCGTCCGTCGACCTATGCGTCGGTGATCACCACCATCCAGGACCGCGAGTACGTCAAGAAAGAGCAGAACCGCCTGATCCCCGAGGACAAGGGCCGGATCGTCACGATCTTCCTGCTCAACTTCTTCCGCAAGTACGTGGGCTACGAGTTCACCGCCGAGCTGGAGAACGAGCTCGACGAGGTCTCGGCGGGCGAGATGGACTGGAAGGCGCTGCTCGGCAAATTCTGGCGTGACTTCTCGGCGGCGATCTCCGAGACCTCCGAGCTGCGCATCTCCGAGGTGCTCGACGTGCTCGACGACGCGCTGGCGCCGCAGCTCTATCCGCCGCGCGAGGACGGCTCCGACCCGCGCGTCTGCCCCAAGTGCGGCACCGGGCAGCTGCACCTCAAGACTTCGCGCACCGGCGGCTTCGTCGGTTGCGGCAACTACCCCGAGTGCACCTACACCCGTCCGATCGCGGGCGAGGGGGCCGAGGGCGACGAGCGTCTGCTGGGCGAGGATCAGGGCGACGAGATCTGGCTCAAGGCCGGGCGCTTCGGCCCCTACGTGCAGCGCGGCGAGCCGACCCCCGAGAACAAGAAGCCGCCGCGGGCCTCGCTGCCGCGCGGCTGGTCCAAGGACGAGATGACGCTGGAGAAGGCGTTGGTGCTGCTGTCGCTGCCGCGCGAGGTGGGTGAACACCCCGAGGGCGGCATGGTGTCGAGCAACTTCGGGCGTTTCGGCCCGTACATCATGCACCAGCTTCCCGACGACGCGAAGCCGACCTACGTCAACCTCAAGGATCCGGCGGATGTCTTCGAGATCGGCATGAACCGCGCGGTCGAGATGCTGGCCGAGAAGCGGGCGAATCCCGGCGGCCGCGGCCGCGCCGCGGCTAAGGCGTTGAAGGAGCTGGGCGATCACCCGGACGGCGGCAAGATCGCCATCTTCGACGGGCGCTACGGGCCCTACGTGAAATGGGAGAAGGTGAACGCCACCCTGCCCAAGGACACCGAGCCGGACAGCGTGACCATGGAACAGGCGCTCGAGCTGATCGCCGAGAAGGCCGCGAAGTCCGGCAAGAAGAAGGCCGCACCCAAGAAGACCGCCGCCAAGAAGACGACCGCGAAGAAAACCACCGCCAAGAAGACCACGGCGAAGAAGGCTCCTGCGAAGAAAGCCGCCGACTCGGGCGAGTAAGGGGCGTCCATCGCAGGTCCGGATCGGCCCGCGCCACCTCTGGCGCGGGCCTTCTCATGTCCGGCGGGCGCGCGCCTGCGCTTGCGGCGGGGATATTTCCGCCATGCGGAAGGGGCTTGCGGCGGCGCGCGCGGGAGGCGATGCTGCAATGCGGCGTCGTCATGCTGCGTTTGCGAGGGTGACTTGGCGGGATGCCTCTCGCGGGGGCGGGTGGCTTCGTTGACTCTGGATGTTTCGCGGGTGACAAGTCTCGCAGACTCTTTCTTTCGGGAGGACGAAATGAAGAAAGTATACGGCTCCGCCGCCGAGGCGCTGGACGGGCTGCTGTTCGACGGGATGACCATCGCGGCGGGCGGCTTCGGCCTCTGCGGCATCCCCGAGCTGCTGATCGATGCCATGGTCGAGAGCGGCGTCAAGGATCTGACCATCGCGTCGAACAACTGCGGCGTCGATGGCTTCGGCCTCGGCAAGCTGCTCGACACCAAGCAGATCAAGAAGATGATGAGCTCCTACGTGGGCGAGAACGCCGAGTTCATGCGCCAGTACCTGTCGGGCGAGCTTGAGCTCGAGTTCAACCCGCAGGGCACACTGGCCGAGCGCATGCGTGCCGCCGGCGCGGGCATCCCGGGCTTCTACACCAAAACCGGCGTTGGCACCGTGGTGGCCGAGGGCAAGGAGACCAAGGTCTTTGGCGGCGAGGAATACGTGCTCGAAGAGGGCATCTTTGCCGATCTGTCCATCGTCAAAGCGTGGAAGGCCGACACCTCGGGCAACTGCGTGTTCCGCAAGACGGCGCGCAACTTCAACCCGCCGGCGGCCATGTGCGGCAAGGTCTGCGTCATGGAAGTGGAAGAGATCGTGCAGCCGGGCGAGCTTGACCCCGATCACATCCACCTGCCGGGCATCTTCGTGCATCGCATCATCAAAGGTGAGCACGAGAAGCGGATCGAACAGCGCACCACGCGCAAGCGGGAGGACGTGTAATGCCCGGAGAAATCAAGGGTTGGGATCGCAACCAGATGGCCGCGCGCGCGGCCGAGGAACTCGAAGACGGCATGTATGTGAACCTCGGGATCGGCATCCCGACGCTTGTGGCCAACTACGTCGGCGACAAGGAGATCACGCTGCAGTCCGAGAACGGCATGCTGGGCATGGGGCCCTTCCCCTATGAGGGCGAAGAGGATCCGGATCTCATCAACGCCGGCAAGCAGACGATCACCGAACTGCCCAAGACGTCGTATTTCGACAGTTCCATGTCCTTTGCGATGATCCGCGGCGGCAAGATCGCGGCGGCCATCCTGGGCGCCATGGAAGTGGCCGAAAACGGCGACCTGGCGAACTGGATGATCCCCGGCAAACTGGTCAAGGGCATGGGCGGCGCCATGGACCTGGTGGCGGGCGTCGGCCGCGTCATCGTGGTCATGGATCACACCAACAAACACGGCGACAGCAAGCTGCTGAAGGAATGCACCCTGCCGCTGACCGGCAAGGGCGTGGTGGATCGGATCATCACCAACCTCGGCGTGCTGGATGTGGTCGAGGGCGGTCTGAAGATCGTCGAGACCGCCGAGGGTGTGACCGAGGACGAGCTGCGCGCTGCGACCGAGGCGACCATCGTCAACTGAGCCGCTCCGGCCTCCGATGCACAGAGTTTGAAGGCGCGGCCCCCTTGGGCCGCGCCTTTTTCTATGCCGCCATGGGCCGAACTCGCGCAGTTGTGACCCGTGCCCCTTGCCCTTCGGCCCGAAAGCTGGTGCAGCACTCCGGACTACCATACCACGATGGCGGAGCCGAGAATGCGGACAGATCCCAGCGAACGCGAGTTGCAGGCGCAGACCAACCCCAACCACCCGCCGCAAGACAGCACAGTCGAGATGATTTCGTCCGCGAAGCTCGTGGCGCTGATCGCCGGGCCGCTGGCGGCACTGCTGATCTACCTGCTGCCCGCACCGCCCGAGATGCCGCTGGTGGCCTGGCACCTGGTGGCGCTGACGCTGTGGATGGTGATCTGGTGGCTGAGCGAGGCGGTGCCGCTGCCCGCCACCGCGCTGCTGCCCATCGTCATGCTGCCGCTGCTGGACATCCAGCCGGTGGGCGAGGTGACGGCGCGCTACGGCAACCACCTGATCTTCCTCTTCCTCGGCGGCTTCATCCTGGCGGGGGGCATGCAGCGCTGGGGGCTGCACCGGCGCATCGCGCTGTTCATCGTGCGGCTGATCGGCACCACGCCGCAGCGCATCGTGCTGGGCTTCATGCTGGCCACGGCCTTCCTGTCCATGTGGATCTCGAACACCGCCACCGCGGTGATGATGTATGCGGTTGGCGTCTCGGTGATCGAGTTCATCGACAGCCGTGTCGAGGACAAGAAGTTGGTGCACAACTTCGGCGTCGCGCTGATGCTGGCGGTGGCCTACGCGGCTTCGATCGGCGGCGTCGGCACGCTGATCGGCACGCCGCCCAACGCGCTGCTGGCGGGCCTCATGGCCGACAGCTTCGGCGTCGAGATCGGCTTCCTGCAGTGGATGCTGATCGGGGTTCCCGTGGTGCTGGTGATGCTGCCGCTCACCTTCTTCGTGCTGACCCGCATCGTCTTCCCGATGAAGGGGCTTGAGCTGGGGGAGGTGCGTTCGGTGATCGACGCCGAATATGCCGAGCTCGGCCGCATGGAGCGCGGCGAGAAGATCGTCGCGGCGGTCTTCGGCGCGGCGGCGCTGGCCTGGGTGTTCCGCGGCGCGCTGAACCTGCCGATCAACGACTCCGGCATCGCCATGGCCGCGGCCCTGCTGCTCTTTGCCATCCCGGTGAGCCGCAAGGACGGCTTCGTGATCGACTGGAACGTGGCGCGCACGCTGCCCTGGGGGGTGCTGATGCTATTCGGTGGCGGGCTGGCGCTGGCCGGGGCCTTCGACGCGACGGGGCTGGCCGAATGGATCGGCGGACGCGTTGCGGCGCTGCAGGGGATCGACCTGTGGATGCTGATCCTCGTGGTCGCCGTGGCGATCATCTTCCTGACCGAGATCACCTCCAACACCGCCTCGACCGCGACATTCCTACCGATCCTCGGCGCGGTGGCCGCCGGGCTCGGGATCGATCCGCAATGGCTGATGGTGCCGGTGGCGCTGGGGGCCTCGATGGCCTTCATGATGCCGGTGGCGACGCCGCCCAATGCGATCGTCTTCTCCTACGAGCGTATGACGCTGGGCGACATGGTGCGCGCGGGCTTCATCATCAACATCCTGAGCGTCGCGGCGGTCTTCCTCGCCATGCGGCTGCTGGCTGGGCCGGTCTTCGGCATCTGAGCCGGTCCGCCGCCGTCCCCGGCCTGGCACGCGACAATGACCCAGGGCAGGCGACAAAGAAAAAGGGCGGGCTCGCAAGAGCCCGCCCCACGCATTGCGCCGGAAACATGGGAGGAGAGGAGAGGCGCAACAGCTGCTCGCTCCGGGGAGTTCGGAGCGAAACCGGTCTTACTTCGCGGCTGCCGTGGTGGTCTTCTTGGCAGCGGCGGTCATGTCGTCCGTGGCCTTCTTGACGGCGGCGGAGGCATCTTCGGTGAAGTCCTTGCCGGCAGCCATCATCAGCTCGACCGTGTCCATCTGCACTTTCTTCGCGATCTCGGCGAAGGCGGCCATGTTCTCGGCAGCCACTTCAGCCTGGGCGGACGCGAAATCGGTCATCGCCTTGGCGTAGTCTGCCGGCTCTTTCTTGACCTTGGACATGTCGGAGAGCTTCGCCAGGGTTTCCTTGGTCCACTTGGCGGAGATCTCGGTGGATTTTTCAGCCGCTTCGAGCGCAACCGACGAGAGCTTCTCGTTCAGGGTTGCAGAGGTCTTGAAGGCTTCGTCCATGGCCTTGGTGTCCACGGGGAACGCGCCCATCATGTCCTTCATCATGGCGGTGAAGTCTTGAGTCTTAGCCATCCTTAAAATTCCCGTATTCAGCCTGGCGGGCCCACCCCGCGCTTTGTCTATCGGCTACAGACAATATGAATGCTGCACCGCAGCATTTCAAGGATTATTGCCGCAGCGCAGCAAAAATCGCGGAAGGTGCTGAATTGACGTAAAGTTAAGAAGCCTTCACCCGCACGTATTCGCCCGGGGCGGGGCAAAGCGGCGGATGCGCCGAATCGCCGGGGGTGCGCGCCGGCACCAGCTTGCCCGAGCGTTTGCGCAGCCAGGCCTCCCAGACCGGCCACCAGGACTCCTTGGCGTGGAAGTCCGCGCTTGCCTGCCAGTCCTCGGCAGAGAGCTTGAGGTCGGTGTTCAGGTAGTGGCCGTACTTGTTCTTGCTCGGCGGGTTCACGATGCCGGCGATATGGCCGGACTCCGACAGCACGAAGGTCTTCGAGCGTGCACCCATCTTCTGCACGCCGCGGTAGCAGTCCTTCCAGGCGGCGATGTGATCACCCTCGGCGGCGATCGACATCAGCGGCACGTCCACGTCCTTGATGTCGAGCTTGTGGCCGAGGATCTCGAACTCGCCCCGCGCGAAGAGGTTCTGCTGGCACAGCCCGCGCAGGTACTGGATCGTCATCTTGCCGGGCAGGTTGGCGCCGTCGCCGTTCCAGTAGAGCAGGTCGAAGGCCGGCGGGGTCTCACCCATCATGTAGCTGCGGATGGCGGGCGTGTAGATCAGGTCCGTCGAGCGCAGGAACGAGAAGGTGCGCGACATGATGAAGCTCTTGAGGATGCCGCTGGCATTGATCTCGGCCTCGATCCCGTCGACGAAATCGTCCTGCAGGAAGGGGGTGAACTCGCCCTGGTCGGCAAAATCGGTGAGCGTGGTGAAGAAGGTCGCCGACTTCACCGAGTTGTCACCGCGCTGCTTGAGCAGCGACAGGGTGAGCGCGAGCGTCGTGCCGGCGATGCAGTAGCCGACGGCATTGACCTGCTCGACGCCGCACATCTCGCGCACCAGCCGGATCGCCGCGAGATAGCCGTCCTCGATGTAATCCTCGAGCCCGACGTCGCTGTAGCTCTCGTCGGCATTGATCCAGCTGACCACGTAGAGCGTGTAGCCCTGGTCGACGATATACCGGATCAGGCTGTTCTGCGGCTTCAGGTCGAGGATGTAGTACTTGTTGATCCACGGCGGGAAGAGGATGATCGGCGTCTCGCGCACCTTCTCGGTGGTGGGCTTGTACTGGATCAGCTCCATCATGCGGTTGCGGTAGACCACCTCGCCCTCGGCGGTGGCGATGTTCTCGCCGAGCTTGAAGGCATCCTCGTCGGCCAGGCGCACCACCAGTTCGCCGTTGTTCGCCTCGAGGTCGGCGACGAGGTTCTCCATCCCCTTCACCAGGCTTTCGCCCTCGGTCTCCAGCGCCTTCTGCAGCGCGTCGGGGTTGGTGGCGAAGAAGTTCGTCGGCGCCATCATGTCGACGATCTGCCGGGCGAAGTAGCGCAGGCGCTTCTTTTCCTTGGGCTCGAGGTCGACGATCTCGTCGACCGAGCGGTGGATCGCCTCGGCGCTGATCAGGTATTGCTGCTTGATGAAGTTGAAATAGGGATGGCTGTCCCAGAGCGGGTTGGAAAACCGCTTGTCCCCGGGGCCGGTATCGTCCGGCGGGGTGAGCTGTCCGCCGGCGAGCGCGGTCTGCGCCTCGAGGTAATGGGTGAAAGCCTTGCCCCAGTAGGAGACCTGCTGTTCGAACACCTTGGCAGGGTTGTTCATCCAAGCCTGCCAGTAGGCATGGGCTGCCTTGCCATAGAGCAGCGGATCGGGACCACTTAACGCGGGATTGATCGGCTTACGTCGCGAAATCGCTTCCATAAGGCGTTGAGAAAGGGCTTCGATCTTCTCGATATTTGCTTCGAGTCGTGCGCGGTCAGACGTGACGTCCGTGCCCGGAGTAGTTGTCATAAGGTCGAATCCCCCCTACTTTCGGCCTGTTGCAGAATAACGGCGGCAGAGCGGGGGGCAAAGCGGCGAATTGGTCCGAAGCCCGGATCGGCGGTGGATGCGTGACGGGAGGCACGCAGGCACCGGAGGCCGTGAGCAACCGCAACTCAGGAGAAACGCGCATGCGTCAAATGGCGACCTACGACCTGATGGAAACCTTCCGGAACACCAACCAGTGGCTCGGGGCCACCGCGCGGACCATGGCCTCTTACCCGGCCTTCGCCGCGCTCCCCAACCCGATGATCGGCTGGATGGCCGCTTGGGGCGAGGTGACCGAGCGCACCTTCGAGCGCATGGTGGTCAAACCCGACTGGGGCATCCGCACGGTGACCTGCAACGATGGCCGCGACCACGTGGTCGAGCCGACCACCGTGGTCGAGAAGGCCTTCGGCGATCTGGTGCACTTCGAGGTGGTCGGCCGGCCGCCGAAGGAACGCAAGGTGCTGCTGGTCGCGCCCATGTCGGGCCACTACGCGACGCTGCTGCGCTCCACCGCGGTCTCGCTGCTCCCCGATTGCGAGCTCTACGTCACCGATTGGCACAATGCCCGCGACATCCCGGTCTCCGAGGGCAAGTTCGACATCGAGGATTACACCCTCTACCTGATGGACTTCATGCGCGCGCTGGGGCCGGACACCAATGTGATCGCGGTCTGCCAGCCGGCGCCGCTGACACTGGCCGCCACTGCCTATCTCGCGGAGCTCGAGCCCGCGGCGCAGCCGCGCACGATGACGCTCATCGGCGGTCCGATCGATCCCAATGCCACGCCCACCGACGTCACCGACTTCGGCCACCGGGTGACCATGGGCCAGCTCGAAGAGACGATGATCCAGCGCGTCGGCTACAAGTACGCGGGCGTCGGGCGGATGGTCTACCCGGGTCTGCTGCAGCTCGCCTCCTTCATGTCGATGAACGCCGAGCGCCACTCCAAGGCCTTCTCCGAACAGATCCTCCGTGTCGCGCGCGGCGAGGCCAAGGACCACGACGCGCACAACCGCTTCTACGACGAGTACCTCGCGGTGATGGACATGACCGCCGAGTTCTACCTCTCGACCGTCGAGCGGATTTTCAAGAACGGCGAGATCGCCTCGAACAATTTCGTGGTGGACGGGCACAAGGTCGACGTCGGCAAGATCACCGACGTTGCGGTGATGACCGTCGAGGGCGCCAATGACGACATCTCGGCCCCCGGCCAATGCGTCGCGGCGCTCGATCTCTGCACCGGCCTGCCGGACAGCAAGAAAGGCCAGCACCTCGAACCGGGCGCGGGTCACTACGGTATCTTCGCCGGGCGCAGCTGGCGCAACAACATCCGGCCACTGGTGCTCGACTTCATCGACCGCAACTCGGACGCCCCGCGCAAGGCGGCCAACAGCAACGCGGCCTGAGCGGCGGGGCCAGGGGGGCGCTGCCCCCCTCTTGGCCTGGCGGCCAAATCACCCCCCGGCGTATTTTCAAAGAGAAGAAGGACGGGCGCGGCAGGGCCTTGGCCGGATGGCCTCAGAGCCCCTCGTAGGCGACCAGCGCGTGCACCTGCACGCCGAGCGCCTCGAGCCGCTTGCGGCCGCCGAGATCGGGCAGATCGACGATGAAGGCCGCGGCGCTCACCGTGCCGCCGAGCCGCTCGACCAGCGCCACCGCGGCCTCGGCGGTGCCGCCGGTGGCGATGAGATCATCCACCAGCAGCACCTGGTCGCCGGGGGTGACGGCATGTTCCGAGAGCTCCACCGTCGCCTCGCCGTATTCCAGCGCGTAGCTCTGGGCGATCACCGGGGGCGGCAGCTTGCCCTGCTTGCGCAGCGCGGCGAAGCCCGCCGAGAGCTGGTGCGCCACCGCGCCGCCGAGCAGGAAGCCGCGCGCCTCGGGGCCGATCACCTTGTCGATCTTCTGGCCGGTGAAGGGCAGGGTCAGCTGGTCGACCGCCAGGCGGAAGCCCTGCGGGTCGGCGCAGAGCGGCGTCACGTCGCGGAACAGGATGCCGGCGTGCGGGTAGTCGGGAATCGTGCGGATGTAATCGGGAATGGACTTGGGGGGCTTCATGCAGGCTTTCCTGTCGGGCCGCGCGCGAAAGGATCAGGCGGCGCGGCGCAGCGTGGCGGTGAGGGCACCCATGGCGATCAGCGCCACGCCGCCGGCGCGTGTGAGCCAGGCGAGCACCGAGGGGCGGCCGATCAGCCGGCGCAGCCGGTCGGCGGCCAGCGCATAGGCCAGCACGTTGAGCGCCGCAAGGGTGACGAAGGTGGCCACAAGCAGCGCGAACTGCGGCAGCAGCGGAGCGCCGGTGTCGACGAACTGCGGCACGAAGGCGATGAAGAAGGCGATGCTCTTGGGGTTCAGCGCGGTCACCGCCGCGGCATGGCCAAAGACGCCGCGGGCGCTGACCTCGCCGCGGGGCACGGCCAGACCGGCACCGGGCGCCGAGCGCAGCAGCTTCACCCCCATCCAGACGAGGTAGAGCGCGCCGATCCATTTCAGCACGGTGAAGGCCGTTGCCGAGGCTAGCACCAGCGCGCCGAGCCCCGCAAGCGACAGGGTCATCGCGGTGAAATCGCCGAGCGCCACGCCCGCCGCCGATGCCAGCGCGACCGAGCGGCCCTTGGAGAGCGCGTAGGACAACACGAGCAGCACCGTCGGGCCGGGGATCAGCAGCAGCGCGATGGAGGCGGCGACGAAGGTCAGCCATAGATCAAGGGGCATGACGGGATCCTGTCCAGTTCGGCGGCAGTCTGGCGCGGTCTCGTGCGCGGGGCAATGGCGGAAAGCTCGGTGCTAGAGCTGGCGGCCTGCCACCGCGTCCAGCCTTGCCAGCACCTCGGGATCGCGTGCTGCGGGGGCGGTGATGATCGCATGCTCCAGCGCGCGGTCGCAGCCGTGCGGGCAGGCTTCGCGCTCGGCCCCCAGCAGCGCGGGCAGCCGCGCGACCAGCGCCCGCGCCTTCTCGGCGTTGCCGTGCAGCACCTTGACGATGTCCGAGACCTCGACCGCGCCGTGCTCCTCGTGCCAGCAGTCGTAGTCGGTGACCATGGCGATGGAGGCGTAGCAGAGCTCGGCCTCGCGGGCGAGCTTGGCCTCGGGCATGTTGGTCATGCCGATGACATCGGCGCCCCAGCCCTCGCGGTACATGCGCGATTCTGCCAGGGTCGAGAACTGCGGACCCTCCATGGCGAGGTAGGTGCCGCCGTCATGCACGGTGATCCCGGCGTCCAGCGCCGCCGAGAGCGCATGGGCGCCGAGCCGCGGGCAGGTGGGGTGGGCCAGCGAGACATGCGCCACGCAGCCAGTGCCGAAGAAGCTCTTCTCGCGCGCGAAGGTGCGGTCGATGAACTGGTCGACGATGACGAAATCCCCCGGCGCCATCTCCTCGCGGAAGGAGCCGCAGGCGGAGACCGAGATCACATCGGTCACCCCGAGCCGCTTCAGCGCGTCGATATTGGCGCGGTAGGGCACGCTCGAGGGCGATAGCCGGTGGCCGCGCCCGTGGCGGGGCAGGAAGGCCATCGCCACACCGCCGAGGGTGCCGGTCAGCACCTGATCCGAGGGTGCGCCCCAGGGGGTGTCCACCGTGACCCACTTGCGGTCTTCCAGCGTGTCGAGATCGTAGACCCCGGACCCGCCGATCACCCCGATCATCGTCTGTGCCATGCGCGGTCTCCTTTTGCGCGCAGCCTGCCTCGCGGCGGCGGCGAAGAAAAGGGGGGCTCAGCCGATCAGCTCGCGGGTGCCGCGGAACAGCAGGATCAGCGACAGAAGAAACAGAAAGCTCTGGATCACCCGGATGTAGAGCGCCTCGGGCAGCCAGGCGGTGAGCTTGCGTCCGGCGTAGGTACCGGCCACGCCGGCGACCGCCAGCCCGCTGATCAACCCCCAGTTCAGCCCGTCGAGCTGGCCGATGGCGAAATAGGCCGGCAGCTTGACGAGGTTGCCCACGGCAAAGGAGATGGCGATGGTGCCGGCGAACTCGAGCTTCGGCAGGTGTTGCGGCAGCAGGAAGGCCTGGGCGGGCGGCGCGCCGGAATGGGTGATGAAACTGGCGATGCCAGTTGTGGTGCCCCAGAAGACTCCCGGCGCCACCCGCGCCTCGGCCTTTTCGCGGGCGCCGCGCTTAAGCCAGGCGCGCAGGCAGTACCAGAGCCCGATGGCGCCGGTGAAGAGCAGCAGCACGCTTTCGGGCGTGTAGGGGGTGATCAGCGTGGCGATGCCCACACCCAGCACGATCGACGGCGTCAGGATGGCAAGATTGCGCGCCGAGTAGTTGCGCCGGTAGAGCCAGACCCCGATCCAGTCGGTGACGATGTAAACCGGCAGAAGCGTGGCGGCGGCCTTCACCGGGTTCATGAACAGCGCCAGCATCGGCACGGCGATGGCGGCGGCCGAGGCCAGGCCGCCCTTCGATAGGCCGACGATCAGCGCGGCGAGGATCAGCAGGATGGTTTCGTTCAACGGCAGGCTCCCTTGCGGCGCGCTCCCTCCCCGGCGGACCACATGGGGCGAGGGCGGGCGATTGCCCGTTTTGCGGGCTCACACCCGCGCGAGCGGTGCCAGGGCCCTGCGCATCTGCATCAATCCGGGCAGATCTGCTGAATTCCTGCGCAGCCGGGTAGCGCTCGTGGCCTGCGTGCCTTATGGGCAAGGGCGCGCGCAAACAGACCGATTGGAATAGCTCCCCATGGCCAAAGCCCTCCTGGCGCGATACGCCAGCCGTATTCAGAAACCCGACCTGAGCCTGTCGCCGACGGCGCGGCTCACCCCCGCACAGATCCGCACCGACATCCTGTCGGGCCTGACCGTGGCGCTGGCGCTGGTGCCCGAGGCGGTGGCCTTCGCCTTCGTGGCGGGCGTGCACCCGCTGGTCGGCCTCTACGCCGCCTTCCTCGTCGGGCTGATCACCGCGCTGATCGGGGGCCGTCCGGGGATGATCTCGGGCGCCACCGGCGCGCTCGCCGTGGTCATGGTCGCGCTGGTGGCCGATCACGGCGTCGAGTATCTCTTCGCCACGGTGGTGCTTATGGGCATCCTGCAGATCTTCGCGGGCATCATGCATTGGGGCAAGTTCATCCGGCTGGTGCCGCATCCGGTGATGCTGGGCTTCGTCAACGGGCTGGCGATCGTGATCTTCATGGCGCAGCTGACGCAGTTCAAGGTGCCCGGCACGGCGGTTCCGGGCGTTACGGCCGGGGAATGGCTGTCGGGCCTGCAGCTTTGGACCATGCTGGCGCTGGTGGCGCTGACCATGGCGATCATCTGGCTGCTGCCCAAGCTGACCAAGGTGATCCCGGCGCCGCTCGCCGGCATCGCGGTGACCGCGGCCATCGTCATCGCCTTCGGGCTCGACGTGCCTCGGGTCGGCGACATGGCCTCGATCGAGGGCAGCTTCCCGCCGTTCCACCTGCCGATGGTGCCGCTCAACCTCGAGACGCTGCAGATCATCCTGCCCTACGCGGTGATCCTCGCGGCCATCGGGCTGATCGAGAGCCTGCTGACGCTCAACCTCGTCGGCGAGATGACTGGCCAGCGCGGCGGCGCCAGCCAGGAGTGCATCGCTCAGGGCACGGCCAATCTGGTCACCGGCTTCTTCGGCGGCATGGGCGGCTGCGCGATGATCGGCCAGTCGATGATCAACGTGAAGTCGGGCGGACGCACCCGCATCGCCGGCATCGTCGCGGCGCTTTTCCTGCTGTCGTTCATCCTCTTTGCCTCGCCGCTGATCGAGCTCATCCCGCTCGCCGCGCTGGTCGGGGTGATGTTCATGGTGGTGATCGGGACCTTCGCCTGGAACAGCTTGCGCATCCTCGCCAAGGTGCCGCTTATGGACGCTTTCGTCATCGTGCTGGTGACGGTGGTGACGGTGTTCGAGGACCTCGCCGTGGCGGTGGTCGTCGGGGTCATCGTCTCGGCGTTGGCCTATGCCTGGAACAACGCGCGCCGCATCCACGCCAAGAGCTACGCGACGCCTGAAGGGGCCAAGGTCTACCAGATCCAGGGCCCGCTCTTCTTCGGCTCGACGGACGGCTTCGCCGAGCTCTTCGACATCGAGGGTGACCCGAAGTCGGTGATCGTCGATTTCGCCGACAGCCGCGTGGTCGACCAGTCGGCGCTGCAGGCGATCGAGGCGGTGGCCGGCAAGTACGAGGCGGCGGGCAAGCGGCTGCAGCTGCGCCACCTGTCGCGCGACTGCCACCGCCTGCTGACCAAGGCCGGGCATCTCGTCATCGACAGCGACGACGACCCCGATTACGCGCTGGCAGCGGATTACCACGTGCGGACGGGGATCCTCGGCGGGCACTGAGCCCCGGGACACCAGAAATGAAAGAAGGGCGCCGCGGGAGATCGCGGCGCCCTTCTTGCGTCGAATTGCGTCGAACGGGAGAGGGGGCTCTGCCCTCGAGGCGCTGCACGCCTCTCCCCCGGGATATTTGTATCTAGACGAAGGGCATGGCCCCTGTTCTTCGTATAGAACCAAATATCCCCGCCGGAGGCCGGCCGGAGCCTGCCGCAGACGGGGTGCTTGAGGGGTCAGCCCTCGAAGCTGGCGCGAATGGCGCGGATGTTTTCGCCGTAGGGGGCGGGGGTCTCGACCGAGCCGCCCCGGAACACCGCCGAGCCGGCCACCAGCACGTCGGCGCCGGCCTCGACCACCAGCGGGGCGGTCGAGGGATCGACGCCGCCGTCGATCTCGATGTGGACCTCGCGGTCGCCGATCATCTCGCGCAGCCTGCGCACCTGCGCCACCTGGCTGTGGATGAACTTCTGCCCGCCGAAGCCGGGGTTGACGGTCATCAGGCAGACCAGGTCGCACATGTCGAGCAGGGGTGCGGCGGCCTCCACCGGCGTGCCGGGGTTGAGCGCGAGGCCGGCCCTGGCGCCGCAAGCCCGGATCGCCTGCAGCGTGCGGTGGGTGTGCGCGCCCGCCTCGAGGTGGGCGGTGATGATGTCGGCACCGGCGTCGGCGAAGGCCTCGATGTAGGGATCGACCGGGGCGATCATCAGGTGCACGTCCATGACCGTCGAGATATGCGGGCGGATCGCCTTCACCAGCGGCGGGCCGAAGGTGAGGTTGGGCACGAAATGCCCGTCCATCACGTCGACGTGGATCCAGTCGGCCCCCTGCGCCTCGACGGCGCGGATCTCGGCGCCGAAGTTGGCGAAATCGGCGGAGAGGATCGAGGGGGCGATCTTCACGGTGCGGTCGAAGGTCTCGGGCAGGGGCATGGCGGCAGCATCTCCAGTTAAGATGCGCCGCGCCTTATCAGTATCCCGCGTCCCGGTCCACAACATGCAGCAGCGGCTCGCCCGTGACGCCGCGCCGCACGTTCTCGGCAATCACCCGCGAGGCCGAGTCGACCCGGGTCTCGGCGGCGATATGGGGGGTCACGGTCACCTTGGGGTGCGCCCAGAACGGGTGGTCCTGCGGCAACGGCTCGACGCGGAAGACGTCGAGCGTGGCGTGGCCGACCTGCCCGGCATCGAGCGCCGCCAGCAGCGCGGCGTCGTCGATCAGCGGGCCGCGCCCGGGGTTGATGATCGCGGCGCCCGGCGCCAGCAGGGCGAATTCGTCGGCGCCCATCGTGTTCTCGGTCTGCGGGGTGAAGGGCAGCAGCAGCACGACGATCTGCGCGCCGGTGAGCGCCTCGGCCAGCCCCTCGGCGCCCGAAAGGCAGCGGATGCCCTCGATCTCGCGCGGCGTGCGACTCCAGCCGGTGACCGGGAAGCCGATCTGCGCCAGCTGCCGGGCGCAGGCGCTGCCGAGCATGCCGAGGCCGAGCACGGTGACCGGGCGCGCGCGCGCCAGCGGCGGGGCCTTGTTCAGCCAGACGTGCTTGGGGTTCACGATATGCGCATCCATGCCGAGATGGTGGCGCAGCGCGTGGCCGGTGACATATTCCACCATGCCCTGCGTCAGACCCTCGTCGTCGACCATCCGCGTGAGCGGCACCGTCAGCTTGTCGTTGCCGACGATCTTCTCGACCCCGGCCCAGAGGCTCAGCACGGCCTTCAGCTTGGGAAAGCCGGTGAAGTCGGTCAGCCCGGAGCTGGGGGCGTAGACGACGTACTCGGCCTCTTCCGCGGCGATGTCGCGACCGAGCTGGTAGTCGACCCCGGTGGCGTCGAGCGCCTCGGTGAGCGGCACGCGGTAGGCGTCCCAGCTGTCCTGCGGGGCGGCGAAGAGGATCTTGGTGGTCATGGACGTCCTTGGTTGCGGCTAGCGTGGTCTGTGGATGTGGGCACTCTGTACCAGCCCGAAGGCGATCATCAACACCAGCATGGCCGAGCCGCCGTAGCTGACCATCGGCAGCGGCACGCCGACCACCGGCGCGAGGCCCATGACCATCGACATGTTGACCGCGAAGTAGAGGAAGAAGGTCAGCCCGATGCCTAGCGTCAGCAGCGAGGAGAAGCGGTCGCGGTTGCGCAGCGCGGCAAAGATGCAGAACAGCAGGATCAGCACGTAGAGCACCAGCAGCGAGACGCCGCCGACGAAGCCGAACTCCTCGGCCAGCGTATTGAAGATGAAATCGGTATGCTTCTCGGGCAGGAAGTTCAGCCGCGACTGGGTGCCCTGCATGAAGCCGCGCCCGGTCCAGCCGCCCGAGCCCATGGCGATCTTCGCCTGGGTGATGTGGTAGCCCGCGCCCAGGGGATCGGTGGAGGGATCGAGGAAGGTGTCGATGCGCCGGAACTGGTAGTCCTTGAGCAACTGCCAGTCGGTGCCGCGCGACTCGAAGACGGTGAAGATCGTGCCCACCCCGGCGGCGATCACCACGGCGAAGTAGGCCCAGTGCACCCCGGCGAGGAACATGATCAGCCCGCCGCCGATCATCAGCAGCAGGGCGGTGCCGAGGTCGGGCTGGATCAGCGTCAGCCCGGTGGGGATCAGGATCAGCAGGATCGGCATCAGCACCCAAAGCGGATGCGAGGTCTTCCGGAGCGGCAGCCAGTCGTAATAGGCGGCCAGCACCATGACCAGCGCGATCTTCATCAGCTCCGAGGGCTGCAGCCGCATGAAGCCGATGTCGATCCAGCGCTGCGCGCCCATGCCGACGGTGCCGAAGAGCTCCACCGCGACCAGCAGCGCCAGCGAGCCGAGGTAGGCCAGCACCGACAGGTTGCGCCAGAGCCAGATCGGCACCATCGCCACCACGAACATCGCCGCCAGCCCGAGGCCGAAGCGTTTCATCTGCGGTTCGGCCCAAGTGTCGAGCCGCCCGCCGGCCACCGAGTAGAGCATCAGGAAGCCGACGCAGGCGACCGCGCTCAGCAGGATCACCAGCGGCCAGTTGATGTAGAGCACCTTGCGCCAGCCCGTGGGCGTGGTCTTGACCGTGTATTCGAGATAGCTCACGCGCGCCCCCGTGCCTGCTCGGCGCGCTCGCGGCGCTCGCGGTCGAGCCGCTCCTGCAGCTCCTTGATCTTGTCGTGGTCCGACGAGGGGTAGGCGTCGAGCGGCGGGGTGCCGCCGTAAAGCGCCTGCAGCGCCACGTCGCGCAGGATGGGCGCCCCGGCCGACGAGCCGCCGCCGCCATGCTCGACGACCACCGAGACCGCGATGCGCGGGGCATGCACCGGCCCGAAGCCCACGAAGAGCGCGTGGTCGCGCTCGATCCAGGGCACGTCTTCGTTGCTCACCACGCGGTTGCGGACCTGCGCCGTGCCCGACTTGCCTGCGAGTTCGTAGCCCTCGGCGACCACGCGCGAACGGTAGCCGGTGCCGCGCACGGTGTTCATCACCGACGACATGCCCTTGCGCACCCAGCGCAGGTGGTTGGGGTTGATGTCGAGCTCCTGGCCGCCGACCAGCTCTGTCTCGACCCCGTCGATGGTCTTGACGAGCCGCGGGTGCACCGCGCGGCCGGTGGCGATGCGGGCGGTCATGATCGCGAGCTGAAGCGGCGAGGTCAGAACGAAGCCCTGGCCGATCGAGGCGTTCACGGTGTCGCCGATCAGCCAGCTCTTGCCGCGCTCGCGCTGCTTCCAGTCCTTGTCGGGCATGATGCCGGAGGTGGTCGCCGACATCGGCACGTCCGGCGCGATGCCGAGCCCGAGACGCCGCCCGACATCGGCAATGCGGTCGATGCCGACTTTCATCGCCACGTCGTAGAAGAACACGTCGCAGCTCTGCTGCAGCGCCTGCTCCAGGTTCAGGTGACCGTGGCCGGCTCGTTTCCAGCAATGGAACCGGCGCGAGCCGACCTCGAGGTGGCCCGGGCACCAGACCGTGTCGTCGGGCGAAAGCACCCCGGCCTCGAGCGCCGCCAGCGCGGTGACCATCTTGAAGGTCGAGCCGGGCGGGTAGGCATCCTGCACGGTCTTCGAGGCGAGCGGGCGGTGATCGTTGTCGCGCAGGATCGAGTAGTCGGCGACCGAGATGCCGCGCACGAACTTGTTGGGATCGAAGGACGGCGCCGAGGCGATGGCCAGAAGGTCGCCCTTTTCCACGTCCATGACCACGCAGGAGGCGGATTCATGCCCCAGCCGCGCCTGCACGTAGTCCTGCAGGTCGGCGTCGATGGTGAGCTGGATGTCGGCGCCGTTGTCGCCCTCGCGGCGGTCGAGCTCGCGCATCACCCGGCCCACGGCGTTGACCTCGACGCGCTTGGCCCCGGCCTTGCCGCGCAGCTGTTCCTCGTACTTGGCCTCGACCCCGACCTTGCCGATCTGGAAGCGCGGGATGTGCAGCACCGGCTCGGGATCCTCGTAGCGCGCGAGATCGCGCTCGGAGACCGGGCCGACGTAGCCGACCACATGGGCGAAGTTGCCGTGGTCGGGATAGAAGCGGGACAGGCCGACCTCGGGGGTGACGCCGGGCAGGGCAGGGGCGTTGACCGCGACGCGGCTGATCGAGTCCCAGCTCACCCGGTCGGCCACGGTGACCGGCAGGAAGGGCGGCGAGCGGCGCATCTCGGCCAGCGCGCGGTTCAGCTCGTCCTCGTCCAGCTCGACCAGGGCCGAGAGCTTGGCGATCACGTCCTCGACGTCGCCGGCGTCCTCGCGGACGATGGTAATGCGGTAGGTCGGGGTGTTCTCGGCGACGATCCGGCCATTGCGGTCGAAGATGCGTCCGCGGCTCGGCGGGATCAGGCGGATATTGATCCGGTTCTCCTCGGCCAGCAGGCGGAACTCGTCGGCCTGGTCGACCTGCATGTGGTGCATGCGTAGGCCCAGCATCCCGGCGAAGCCGAGCTGGGCGCCACCCAGCAGCAGCGCCCGGCGCGAGATGCGGCGCCAGCTGTCGGAGCTTTCCTTTGGAGTGCGTCTCACATCGGTCTCCCGGCATGGTCGAAATCGCCCGGCGCCATCCGGCGCACGCCGAACAGCCCCTGCGAGAGGAGGACGACGAGAGGATAGCAGATGACGGTGGTGGCGTATCGCATGAGCGCAAGGAAAGAGGTTCCCTCGGGCACGATCAAGAGGCCCAGCACCAGCCGGAACAGGATCGTGATCACCGCCAGCACCACGGCGACGGTGATCCATTCCATCAGGAAGGTGGTCTCGCGCCGTGGCCGGTCGCGGCTCTTCAGTGCCTCGGTGGCCATCAGCACCAGCACCGCCCAGAGACCCGGCGGGCGCTGGAACAGCAGGTCCGCCATCAGCATCACCCCGGCGACCAGCAGCGCCGGCACGTAGTCGGGCCGTCGCTGCGCCCAGGCGAAGCACAGGGCGGTCAGCACGTCCGGCCCGGCGTAGGACGACGGCATCAGGTCGAGCGGGAGCAGGTGGTAGAAGATCAGCGCGAAGGTCAGCGCCACGAAGGTGGCCCGCATCATCCAGACCTTGGCCGGACGGCTGCTCTCAGCCATTGCCGGCCTCCGCGGCAGCGCCGGTGTCGGCATCGCTCAGTGGCGGCACGGTGGGATCGGTCACCGCTTCGGGCTGCGGCGCCTCGGGCGGGGTCTCGGGCAGGATCAGGCCCGACGGGGTGCTGACCCGCCGCGCGCCGTGGTCACGCAGCACGCGCAGGAACTCCAGCCGCTCGTAGTCGGCGGCGAGCCGCACGCGCAGCCGTCCGCCCGGATCCTGCGCCACCTGGCCGATGAGCAGCCCCGGCGGAAAGACCTCGCCGTCGCCGGAGGTGACGATGCGGTCGCCGGGCTTCACCATATCGGGGTTCTCGAGGAAATCGATCGGCGGGTTGGCGGAGTTGTCTCCGACCACCATGGCGCGCTGGCCCGAGGGCTGGATGGTCGCGGGGATGCGGCTGGTGGCATCGGTGAGCAGGATCACACGCGAGGTGTTGTTGCCCACGCCGGAAATGCGCCCGACGACGCCGATGCCGTCCATCGTGGCCCAGCCGTCGACGACACCGTCGCGCGAGCCGACGTTGATCAGCACCGACTGCCGGAAGGGCGAGCCGCTGTCGGCCAGAACCACGCCGGTGATGTAGGTGAGCCGCGGGTCAAGCTGCACGTTGTTCAGGTCGCGCAGCTTGGCGTTTTCCTGTTCCAGCTGCAGCGCGGCTTCCTTCCAGGCGGTCATCCGGCGCAGCTCGCGCCGCAGTTCCTGGTTCTGCTCGTGGATGCGTTGGTAGGACTGGAAGTCGCGCAGGATCTTCACCGCGCCGGTGACCGGGGCCATCGCCCAGTCGAAGCCGGGCATCACCGTGTCGATCACCTGCGCGCGGAAGCGCTCGACCCGCGGACTGTCGATGCGCCAGAGGATGAAGAGCCCGGTGAGGCACAGGATCAGCACCGCCAGAAGCAGGCGCTTCAGCGGGGCGGCGTAGTCTTCGCTGTTCGTGCCGTGTTTCGCCATCGGGTCTCTGCGTGTGGCCTTGGAGGCGCGCGCGCCTCACGGGGTGTGCAGGGCGGGGGCGGGCAAGGCCACGCTCCCGCCCCGGACTATGCCGCAGCCGGAATGATCCCGAAAGGGATCAGCTGTCGTAATCGATCGCGTGCTGCAGCTGCTTCTCGTATTCCAGCGCCTTGCCGGTGCCGAGCGCCACGCAGTTGAGGCTTTCCTCGGCGATCGACACCGCGAGGCCGGTCTGCTCGCGCAGCGCCAGGTCGAGATCGCCCAGCAGCGCGCCGCCGCCGGTCAGCATGACGCCGCGGTCGACAATGTCGGCGGCCAGATCCGGCGGGGTCGCCTCGAGCGCGGACATCACCGCCTCGCAGATCGCCTGCACCGGCTCGGCCAACGCCTCGGCCACCTGGGCCTGGCTGATCTCGGTTTCCTTCGGCACGCCGTTCAGCAGGTCGCGGCCGCGGATCTGCATCGAGCTGCCGCGCCCGTCGTCGGGCATGCGCGCGGTGCCGATCGAGGTCTTGATACGCTCGGCGGTGGCATCGCCCACCAGCAGGTTCTGCTGGCGGCGCAGGTAGTTGACGATGGCCTCGTCCATGCGGTCGCCGCCGACGCGGATCGAGCGCGCGTAGACGATGTCACCCAGCGAGAGCACGGCCACCTCGGTGGTGCCGCCGCCGATGTCGACGACCATGTTGCCGGTCGGATCGGTGATCGGCATGCCGGCACCGATGGCGGCGGCGATCGGCTCGGCGATGAGGCCGGCCTTGCGCGCGCCGGCGCTCAGCACCGACTGACGGATCGCCCGCTTTTCCACCGGCGTGGCGCCATGCGGCACGCAGACGATGATCTTCGGCTTCGAGAAGGTCGAGCGCTTGTGCACCTTGCGGATGAAATGCTTGATCATCTCTTCCGCGGTATCGAAGTCCGCGATGACGCCTTCGCGCATCGGCCGGATCGCTTCGATGGAGCCGGGGGTGCGCCCCAGCATGAGCTTTGCATCCTCGCCGACGGCCAGCACCTTCTTGACGCCGTCCTTGACGTGATAGGCCACAACCGACGGTTCGGACAGAATGATTCCGCGACCTTTCACGTAGACCAGCGTGTTCGCCGTGCCGAGGTCGATGGCCATGTCCGCCGAGAAGGCGCCCATGAGTCTGTCCAGTCCAAACATTAAGTGTCCCGCCCCAGAAATACGCGTTTTGGCCCTCGACTCCCCGTGAGCGAAGGCTCGGGTCTTATAGGGTTCTACGGCGCGGCAAAAAAGCCCCCCGCCAGCGCAAATGCGCGTGAAATCGCGTGTGAAGGCTTGAAGCCGCACATGCGGGCAAGAATGTCGGCGCGACTCGCAGGTGAGCGGCGCGGCGCATCCCCCGACATTTGCTGGCGAAAGGGGCGCGCTGGGTCTGCCCGCCCCTTGCCCTGTTTGGCGCGGCAAGGCGAGCCGCGCCGTGGCGTCAACCTGCTGGGGTCAAAGCCTATTATTCGGGCAGCTCATTCGGGCAGGGCGCCGGTCAAGACGTAGCGCAGCGTCGCCACCACCTCTTCGGGCTCGCGGGTCACGGCCAGCGCGGCGGCGTCGACTTCCTTCAGGGCGTGGTCATGCTCGGGGCGCTGCAGGATGATCAGCGACTTGCCGAGCGCCGCGGCATAGCCGGCATCGAAGGCGGCGTTCCACTGCTTGTACTGCTCGCCGAAGCGCACCACGACCACGTCGGCATCGGCGATCGCCTTGCGGGTGCGGATGGCGTTCATCTTGGCGCCCTTGTGGTCATGCCAGAACTTGCTGTCCTCGGCGCCGAGGATCGCCACGCCGCAGTCATCGCTGGCGGCATGGTCGGTGACCGGCGCGCTGAAGGTCACGTCGAGCCCCTGTGCGCCCTCGATGATGCGCTCGCGCCAGTCGGTGTGAATCTCCCCCGAGAGATAGACGTTGAGTCCCATGCGGTGTCCCTTCCGTGTCCCTTTGTGCCGGGCAACCTATGTGCTGGCGGCGGCGAGACAACCGCAAAGGCCCCGCGGGGATCAGAATTCGTGCCGGTAGGAGACGCCGAGCTTCTGCTCGTCGCCGAAATCGTTGTCGACGTAGGAGCCGAAAAGCGCCACCGTATCGGCCTCGGTCAGGTGGTAGGACAGGCCGCCGCCGAGCGAAACGCCCTGAAAATCATCCGCGCCGCGGGTGTAGATGCCGCCCGTCAGGAAGGTGAGTTTCTCGTTGAAGGGGCGGATGGCGAACATGCCGACATAGCCGCTGTTGTTGCTGACCTCGACGTCGAAGGTCTCGTGCAGCTCGACGCTGGTGACCGCGACCGTGCCTTCGCTGTAGGTGTAGCCGAAGGGAGTAAAGAGCTGCCACTTGCCGGTCTTCAGGCCCATGGCGGTCAGCGGGACGAAGCCTCCCAGCGAGTAGCGCGTCTGTTCCGAGCCGTTGTCGAATTCGTTCTTCCCGGCGGAGAAGGTCAGGATGCCGAAGGAAAAGAGGTAGGAGGCGCCGAGCGACCACTGCCCGCTCTCCGAGATGCGCGCATTGACCTTGGTCACCGGACCGAAGGCGAGCGAACCGGAGACCGAGAACTCGTCGGAGTAGGAGACACCGGCCTTGGTGGCGATCTTGGTCGGGTCTTCAGGGCTCTTCTCTTGCTGCGCGGTGGCGGGCGCCGCGAGAGAGAGGCAGATAGCGACGGCCATGAGACGGGGTGCAGCGATGCGGTGGACGCAATTATCCAAGAGGATGTCCCTTTGAAAAAGCTTCGAAAAATGCACGTCACCCGAGGGCTGTGCCGGGCGCATGCCGCAAGTCTATCGGCGCGAACCCATACGGCAAGCACCATTTCAGGTAGAGCGGGTCCATGCCGAGGCTTTTCTGGCCAGTTGACGCAGCTTTGGCGCGCGCTCGAGCCAAGTTGTTGCGCCGCAGTTGCCTAAGAGCGCTGCAATTGAAGTCTCGCGGCGGGATTGTTTCTGAGGGTTCCGTAATCTCGCCGCATTTCCGATATAGCGATCAAGGAGTTATCGAGCAGAGAGATTTTCCATGTCCACAGCCACCCCCGCGACAAGGGCGCTTCTCGCCGCCCCGCCGGTCCCTAAGTCGCCCGCCTCGCAGTTGATCATCGACGTTGCGCGCAAGCACAAGGTCTCGCCCCTTCGCCAGTTGCGCGAGATGGTGTCTCTGAGTTTTGGCCGGGGCAAGCTCGATCTGTACGAATACTACACCAGCGGTTGCTTCAGCCCCGATCTAAGCCCGGCCCAAAAGCGTGAATTTGTGGGCTCCAGGGGAAGCGCTCAGCTCAACAATAGTCTGTCCCCCATTGCCGCGACCCCGAGCCGGGAGTTCATCCGGGACAAGGTGCTCTATCCTGCGCTCCTGGCGCAGGTCGGCCTGCGCACTACGCGGACGCAGGCCGTGGCCTTCGGCAACAGGGCCTACGGCCGTATTCCGATGCTGACGACGGTCGAGGAGATCCGCGAATTTCTGCTCGAGGTCGCAGACTACCCGATCTTCGGAAAGCCGACGGCCGGATCGGCAAACGTTGGCTCGACCTTTATCAAGACAATCGATCGCGACACAGCTCAACTGAGCCTCGCCAACGGGAGCGTCATCAGCATTGACGAACTAATCGACGAGATCGTGGCGAATTTCTCAACCGGGTTCACCTTTCAATCGGCGGTGATCCAACACTCGCAGCTTCAAGAAATCATCGGCACCCCCGTTGGTACGGTCCGCGTGGTGACCCTGCGCGACGACAAGGGGATCGCTCCGTTGAATGCGGTCTGGCAGATCCCCTCGCCGAAGGCGATGTCTGACAATTGCTGGCAGGCCGGTGCGATGCTGGCCGAGATTGATCTTGCGACAGGTCGGTTGAAGACATGCAGGCGAGGAACCGGGCTGGAGGCCGAGTGGCTCGAGGCCCATCCCGTGAGTGGCGTAAATCTTCCCGGCTTTCAGATGCCGTTTTGGGAAGAGCTTCTGGCCCTTGCTTGCGAGGGGCACGCGCTCTTTCCGGAATTCGGCGTTTTTGGCTGGGATATCGCGGTGGCGCAGGATGGTCCGCTGATCATCGAGTGCAACGCCAACAACCCGGGTCACACCCTCTATCAGAAGGCGACCGGACGCGGCATCCTGAACGAAGACTTCAAGCCGCGGTTCGAGGCCGCAGCGGACTACAGCGCGCGTTCGGCGAAGCGGGGATAGGCTCGAAGCGGGAGAGGACACAGGGGGTCTTCTCATGAAACGAGGGCCGCATGTGATGCGGCCCTCGGTCGGTTTCGGCGTTCAGCTCTGCGGGAGCGTTTCCATTGGAATTGCCCGGGGGCAGGGGGAAGGGGACGTTGAAAAGCAGGCCGACGTGATGAACGCCGGCCCACGCGCGCAAGGCGCTCAGCCGTCGATGCGGATCGTCGCGTTGGTGGGATCGTAGGGGCTGTCCTCGGTCACCTCGGCATCCCAGAGCTTGCCCTGCATCTTAACCTTCAGCTTGGTGCCGGCCACGGCCTGCTCGGGCTTGCCGTAGCCCATGCCGATCGACGTGCCGAAGGCCCCCGAGTGGCCGCCCGAGGTCAGACGCCCGACGCGGGTCTCGCCATGGAACAGCGCCTCGCGGCCCCAGAGGTCGGCATCTTCGGGCCCGTCAATCAGAACGGTGACGCATTTCGAACGCACGCCCGTCGCTTCCAATGCGGCCGTGCCGGCGAAGTCTTTCGCCAGGTCAATGAAGCGCGGCAGGTCCGCCTCCATCGACGTCGCATCGCGGCCAAGCTCGTGGCCGTAGGCGCGGTAGCTCTTCTTCTGGCGCAGCCAGTTCTGGGCGCGGGTGCCTTCTGCCGCTCGTAGGCGGGGGCAGTGCGCAGCGGGCGTTCCTCGTCCCGTTCCAGCGGCATCACGTCCGACCAGCCCGCCTTGGCGAGATGGTCGGCTATCGAGGCTCCGACGGCACCACCGCCGACCACCAGGACTTTCACGTCCGTCTTCATGTATCCGCATCTCCCGCAGGCATTTGCCCGATGCATGGTGGGGAACGTTGCGGCGCCAAAGGATCGCCCCGCCTTTCCATAGCTGGAAAGCGACATGCGGGACGCTGCGTGCCTCGGCGCGCATCAGGACCGCGGAATTTGCCCTGAAAACCGCAATTTCGGGGCGACCGGACCGCGAAAATTTTCAGCACGTCCCCGTCGCCCCCGGAACCGGGGCCGCGCGGAGCGCCGAAAACGACAGGCGGCGCAGCCTCCGTCAGACAGTTGCGCGCAAAAAATGAGTGTTTGGTGCATCTTGGGGGGCGGCGCGGTGGAGTCGGACCCGGTTTTCCGTGGCGTCACCGGGGCAAACGTGCCACCTCTGGACCCGAAAATTTCGTCCGCGCCGCACAGCCGCGCCAAGGGAAGCAGACACATGATTCAGGAATTCAGGGACTTCATCGCCAAGGGCAACGTCATGGACATGGCGGTGGGCATCATCGTCGGTGCCGCCTTCACGGCCATCGTCAAGTCGCTGGTGGGCGACATCTTCAACCCGGTCATCGCCCTGTTCACCGGCGGCATCGATTTCACGGGCTGGTTCTACGCGCTCGACGGCGGCGACTACGCCTCGCTCGCGGCGGCGCAGGAGGCCGGAGCGCCGGTCTTCGCCATCGGCAGCTTCCTGATGGCGGTGATCAACTTCTTCATCATCGCCTTCGTGGTCTTCATGCTGGTCAAGATGGTCAACCGCATCAAGTCGGCGGCCGAGAAGCCCGATGAAGTCGCTCCCGAAGTGAAGACCGGCCCGTCCGAGCTCGACATCCTGATCGAGATCCGCGACGCGCTGAAGAAGTGATCCAGGTTGCGCATTCTGCAGTCCCGCCATGCAGGCCGGGATCCCGATGCGGGTTCCGGGTTGCGAGCTTCAGACGACATCGCTAAGTCGCCCGGACCCCTCCGGAGATTCAGTATGACACGCAGCGTGAAAATCGCCATCGGCAGCGTATTCGTCGGCATTCTCGTGCTCGCGATCAAGACCCTCGCCTGGTGGCTGACCGGCTCGGTGGCGCTGATGTCGGACGCGCTGGAGAGCATCGTCAACGTCGCGACGGCTCTGGCGGCGCTGCTGGCGATCCATATCGCCGCGCAGCCGGCGGATGCGGATCACCCCTTCGGCCACCACAAGGCCGAGTATTTCAGCGCCGTGCTCGAAGGCGTGCTGATCGTCGTCGCCGCGGTGCTGATTCTGCGCGAGGCCTGGGGGGCCTGGCTGCAGCCCGGGGCGATCGAGCAGGTCGGTCTCGGCCTCGCCATCAACCTCTTTGCCGGGGCGCTCAACGCGCTCTGGTGCTTCGTGCTGCTGCGCGAGGGCCGCAAGCTGAACTCCCCGGCGCTGGTCGCCGACGGCAAACACCTGCTGACCGATGTCTTCTCCTCGGCCGGGGTGGCGGTCGGTGTCGGCGCCGCGGCGCTGACCGGCTGGCTCTGGCTCGACGCGCTGCTCGCGGCGCTGGTGGCGGTGAACATCCTGTGGTCGGGCTGGCAGGTGATCCGCGGCTCGGTCGGCGGGCTGATGGACGCGGCGGTGCCCGAGAGCGAACTGGCCGAGATGCGCGCGGTGATCTCCGCCAATGCCGAGGGCGCGGTCGAGGCACACGACCTGCGCTCGCGTCGGGCCGGGCAGGCGGTCTTCCTCGAGTTCCACCTGGTGGTGCCGGGGGACATGACCGTGGATTGCGCGCATGAGATCTGCGACCGCATCGAGCACGCGCTGCGCGAGGCGATCGACGGGTGCCGGGTGACCATCCACGTCGAGCCCGAGCACAAGGCCAAGCATTCGGGAATCGTGGTGCTCTGACGGCGAAGGGCGAGGGGGCTCTGCCCCCAGCCGCCTGCGGCAGCTTCCCCCGGGATATTTGATCCTAGAAGAAAGGGCGGGCGCTTTTTGGCGGCCCGCCCTTCTTGTTTTGGCGATGCTTGTTTTGGCGATGCGGGGCCGGTCAGGCGGCCAGCGCTTTCTCGATGCTTTCCAGCGGCAGGTTCAGCGCGCGGGCGACGGCGGCATTGGTGATCTGCCCGTCGTGCACGTTGAGCCCGGCCTGCAGGTGCGGATCCTCGGCGCAGGCGACGCGCCAGCCCTTGCCGGCGAGCGCCAGCATGAAGGGCAGCGTGGCGTTGCCGAGCGCCAGCGTCGAGCTGCGCGGCACCGCGCCGGGCATATTGGCGACGCAATAGTGCTGGATGCCGTCGACGGTGTAGACCGGGTCCTGGTGGGTGGTGGCCTTCGAGGTCTCGAAGCAGCCGCCCTGGTCGATCGCCACGTCCACCAGCACCGCGCCGGGCTTCATGGTCCCGAGCTGTGCGCGGCTGACCAGCTTCGGCGCGGCGGCGCCGGGGATCAGCACCGCGCCGATCACCATGTCGGCCTCGGCCAGCAGCTCGGCCACCGCGCCCTCGGTCGAGTAGCGGTTCTTGAACAGGCTGCCGAAGGTCTCGTCGAGCTGGCGCAGCCGCGGCAGCGAGCGGTCGAGCACGGTGACATCCGCGCCCATGCCGGCGGCGATGCGCGCCGCGTGGGTGCCGACGACGCCGCCGCCGAGCACCACCACGTTGGCCGGGCCGACGCCGGGCACGCCGCCCATCAGCACGCCGCGGCCGCCGTTGGCCTTCTGCAGCGACCAGGCGCCCATCTGCGGCGCCAGCCGCCCCGCCACCTCGGACATCGGCGCCAGCAGCGGCAGCCCGCCGCGCGCGTCGGTCACCGTCTCGTAGGCGATGCAGGTGGCGCCGGACTCGAGCAGGTCATGGGTCTGCTCGGGATCGGGGGCGAGGTGCAGGTAGGTGAACAGGAGCTGGCCACGCGAAAGCTGCTTGCGCTCGACGGCCTGGGGCTCCTTGACCTTGACGATCATCTCGGCCTCGCCCCAGATTTCCTCGGCGGTGGCGGCGATGCGGGCGCCGGCGGCGGTGTAATCCTCGTCGGAGAAACCGGCACCGAGACCCGCGCCCTGCTGCACGATTACCTCGTGGCCATGGCTGGCGGCCTCGCGCGCCGCATTGGGGGTGAGGCCGACGCGATATTCCTGCGGTTTGATCTCTGTCGGGCAGCCGATTTTCATGATAGTTCCTCCTCCTGGCCCGTTCGGGCGCGTTTTGATGGCTCCAGAATGCGCCTCCCCGCGTGCAATTTCCTTGCTGAAGTGTCCGGTCCAAAGCGCTATTGGGGGAAGAATCTTCGACCAAAGCCCCGAGTTTTCGAAAGACCACGCATGCAACTCGACGATACCGACCGCCGCATCCTGCGCGCGCTGCAGAAGCAGGGCCGCATGTCCAACGCGGAACTGTCGGAAAAGGTGAACCTCTCGGCCTCGGCCTGCCACCGGCGGGTGCAGCGGCTGGAGGCCGAGGGCTACGTGAAGGACTACGTGGCGCTGCTCAACGCGCGCAAGCTGGGGCTGGCGAGCACGGTCTTCGTCGAGATCCGCCTCAGCGCCCAGGCCGACGAGGTTCTGGACGCCTTCGAGAAGGCGGTGGCGCGGGTGCCCGCGGTGCTGGAATGCCACCTGATGGCGGGCACGGCGGATTACATCCTCAAGGTGGTGGCCGAGGACACCGAGGATTTCGCCCGCATCCACCGCCAGTACCTCACCCGCCTGCCGGGCGTGGCGCAGATGCAGTCGAGCTTCGCGCTGCGCACCGTGTTCAAGACCACCGCCCTGCCGCTCTGACCTCCCTGCGCCGCCATGACGCCTTGCGGGTCTGCCGCGCCCTGACTTACCTTCGGGAAGAGTGAGGAGCCGGGAGGGAAAATGGCGTTCGATCATGTGATTGTCGGCGCGGGCAGCGCCGGATGCGTGCTGGCCAAGCGGCTCGCCGAGGGCGGGCGCCGGGTGCTGCTGCTCGAGGCGGGCGGGCGCGACAGCTACCACTGGATCCACATCCCGATGGGCTACCTCTATTGCATCGGCAACCCGCGCACCGACTGGTGCTACAAGACCGCCGAGGAGAAGGGTCTCAACGGCCGATCGCTGCTCTACCCGCGCGGCAAGGTGCTGGGCGGCTGTTCGTCGATCAACGGCATGCTCTACCTGCGCGGCCAGGCGGCGGATTACGACGGCTGGCGGCAGATGGGGCTGACCGGCTGGGGCTGGGACGACGTGCTGCCCTTCTTCAAGAAGTCCGAGGATTACGTCGACGGGCCCTCCGAGGCGCATGGCGCCGGCGGCGAGTGGCGGGTCGAGAACCAGCGCCTGCACTGGGACATCCTCGACGACTGGATGAAGGCGGCCGAGGCCGAGGGCATCCCGCGGGTCGATGACTTCAACGCGGGCGACAACGAGGGCGTCAGCTACTTTCGGGTCAACCAGCGCAACGGCTGGCGGATGAACACCGCGAAGGCCTTCCTGCGCACCACCCGCACGGACCGGCTGAAGGTCGAGACGCAGGCGCATGTGACCCGCCTGCTGATCGAGGGGCGGCGGGTCGTCGGCGTCGAATACGAACAGGGCGGCCAGCGCCACCAGGTGCGGCCCGAGGGCGAGGTGATCCTCTCCGCGGGCGCGGTGAATTCACCGCATCTCCTGCAGCTCTCGGGCATCGGCCCGGCCGGTCACCTGCGCGAACACGGTATCGACGTGGCGCTCGATGCGCCGGAGGTGGGCGGCAACCTTCAGGACCACCTGCAGCTGCGCTGCGCCTGGCGGCTGACCGGCGCCAAGACCCTGAACACGCTGGCCAGCACGCTCTTCGGCAAGGGTAAGATCGGCCTCGACTACGTGCTGCGGCGGCGCGGGCCCATGTCCATGGCGCCCTCGCAACTCGGCGCCTTCTCGCGCTCGCGCGACGGGCTTGCGACGGCGGATCTCGAGTACCACGTGCAGCCGCTCTCGCTGGAAGCCTTCGGCCAGCCACTGCACAACTTTCCTGCGATGACCGCCAGCGTGTGCAACCTGCGCCCCGAGAGCCGGGGCACGGTGCGGCTGGTCTCCGGCGACAGCCGCGCCGCGCCGGTGATCGCGCCCAACTACCTGTCGACCGAGGGCGACCGGCGGGTCGCCGCCGATGCGATCCGGCAGGTGCGGCGGATCATGGGGCAGGCGCCGATGGCCCGCTACGCCCCGGAGGAGCTGAAACCGGGCCTGCAGTTCGAGACCGAGGAGGAGCTGTACCGCGCTGCGGGCGAGGTCGGCACCACGATCTTCCACCCGGTGGGCACGGTGCGCATGGGCGCCGAGGACAGCGCCCCGCTCGACCCGCAGCTGCGCTTTCGCGGGCTTTCGGGGCTGCGCGTCGTCGATGCCAGCGTCATGCCGCGGATCCCCTCGGGCAACACCAATGCGCCGACGATCATGATCGCCGAGAAGGCCGCCGAGATGATCCTGGAATGATCCTGGGGTGATCCTGCAATGATCCCCTGCGGTTGTGCGGGAACCGTGCTATGCTCAGGCGTGTTTGACACTCAAGACTTTGCCACATGCATTTGGAGACTGCCGATGAAAGCCCTTTCGCCGATCGCCGCAGCGGTCCTTTCGCTGAGTTTTGCCGCCCCGGCGCTTGCCGGGGATTTCACCGTCTACGAGGGCGCGCCCGCCGACCGCAATGTCGACGAGAGCCGCTACTTCTCGCGGCTTGATCTGAACAACGACAGCGTCCTGACGTGGTCGGAGCTGGTCGCGGCCTTCGGGGATGGCGCCTTCGACGCGATTATGGCCTTCGATGCCAATGCCGACCGGATGATCACCCGGAACGAGATGCGCGCCTATACCGACCTCGGCACCGGCAAGCCTGCGGGGCTGCTGCACGAGAGCGTGCGCGGCTGAGCTTGCAGGGGAGGGGGCGCTGCCCCCTCGCCGCGGCGCGGCTCACCCCCGGAATATTTTCGCCTAGGCGAAGACAGGGGTATGCGCAGCCACAGGTGCACGAAGACAGGGGAAGACGGGGAAGGGCGGCGCGACGCGTCCTTCGTCTAGATCAAAAAAATCCCCGCCGGAGGCAGGCCCGCAGGGCCTCGTTTTGGCAGGCTCAGTCCTGCTTGGGGCGGTCGTCGTACTGACCCGAGAGGATGCGCTGCGCGTCGCCCTCGGGGTCGTCGTACTGGCGGCTCTTCACGGTGAAGACGAAGAAGCCGAGCCCCAGCCCTCCGAGGATCAGCGAGATCGGGATGAGATAGGCAAGGATGTTCATTGCGTGTCCTTCAGCCCCGGGCCTTTCAGGCGCAGTGCGTTCAGCGAGACGGTGATCGAGGAGGCCGACATGGCCAGCGCCGCGATCAACGGCGAGCAGAGCCCGGCGACGGCCAGCGGCACGGCGATCACATTGTACCAGGTGGCGATGGCGAAGTTCTGGCGGATGCGCCTTGTCGCCTTGCCGGCCACCGCCAGCGCGCCGGGGATCGGCGCGAGGGATCGGCCCAGCAGCACGATGTCCGAGGCGGTGCGCGCCGCATCCAGCGCCGAGGCGGGGGAGATCGAGACATGGGCGCCGGCCAGCGCGGCCGTGTCGTTGAGCCCGTCGCCGACCATCAGCACGTGTCTGCCCGCGCCCGAGAGCGCCCGGATCCGCGCCGCCTTGTCCTGCGGCAGCGCCTCGGCGATCCATTGCGGAATCTGCAGCCGCGTTGCCAGCGCCTCGACCGCGGCGGTGCTGTCACCGGAGATCAGGATCACCTGCTTGCCCATCTTCCCGAGCGCCGAGATGGTTTCTTCGGCACCGTCCCTCAAACTGTCCTCGAAGGTGAAGACCTGCGCCGGGCCTTGCCCAATGCGCAGCCAGGCGGAGGTGGTGGCGCTCTGCCCGCCGCCGACCCAGGCGGCGCGGCCGAGCCGCACGGGCTCTCCGCGCCAGAGCGCCTCGGTGCCATGGCCGGGCACCTCGTTGATGCCGGTGACCTCGGTGGGGGTGATCCCGGCGGCGCGCAGCGCGGCGGTCAGCGAGACCGAGAGCGGGTGGGCAGAGCCCTCGGCGAGGGCGAGGGCGATCTCCAGGTCGTGGTGGGTGAAATCATCGCGGTTGGTCAGCGTCGGCGTGCCCGCGGTCAGCGTGCCGGTCTTGTCGAAGACCACCGTGTCGACCTCGGCCAGCCGCTCGAGCGCGGTGCCGTCCTTGATCAGCAGCCCCTGCTTGAAGAGCCGTCCCGAGGCGGCGGTGGTCACCGCGGGCACCGCAAGGCCGAGCGCACAGGGACAGGTGATGATCAGCACGGCGGCGGCGATATTGAGCGCAACGCGGAAATCGCCCGACCAGAGCAGCCAACCCAGGAAGGCCAGCGCGGCGAGGATATGCACGCCGGGCGCGTAGAGCTTGGCAGCCTTGTCGGCGAGCGGCGTGTAATTTTCGCGGCCCGACTCGGCCACGGCCACCAGATCGGCCATGCGGTGCAGCGAGGTGTCGCGGCCCACCGCCGAGGCGCGGATCACCAGCGGGCCGGTGAGGTTCACCTCGCCCGCGCTGACCGTCTGCCCGGGGGCGGCGTAGACGGGCAGGGTCTCGCCGGTGAGCAGCGAGCGGTCGAGCTCGGACAACCCCTCGCGGATCTCGCCGTCGACCGGCATGCGCCCGCCGGGGCGCACGCGGATCAGGTCGCCGACGCGCAGCTCCGAGGCCGGCACCTGCTCTTCGCCCGCCTCGGTGAGCCGCCAGGCGCGCGGCACTTCCAGCGCCGAAAGCTCCTCGGCGGCGGAGCGGGCGATGGCGCGGGTGCGGTGGTCGAGGTAGCGCCCGGTGAGCAGGAAGAAGGTCAGCGCGATGGCCGCGTCGAAATAGGCGTGCTCGCCCGAGAGCATGGTTTCCCAGAGCGAGGTGACGATGGCCAGCAGGATCGCCAGCGAGATCGGCACGTCCATGTTGAGATGCCCGGCGCGCAGCGCGGTCCAGGCGTTGCGGAAGAAGGGCTGGGCAGAGAAGGCGATGGTGGGCAGCACGATGGCCGCCGAGACCCAGTGGAAGAGATCGCGCGTCGGCCCCTCGGCGCCGGACCAGACGGCGATCGACAGCAGCATCACGTTCATCGCGGCAAAGCCCGCGACGGCGAGGCGCATCAGCAGGTCGCGCCCGGCCTTGTCGGTGGCGGTGGCCGCCAGCGTGCCGGCGTCGAGCTCATGCGCCTCGTAGCCCGCCGCCTCGACCACGGGGATCAGCGCCTCGGCGGTGATCTCGGGCGCGGCCTCGATGCGCACGCGCTTCTGGCTGAGGTTGACCCGGGCGCTGTGCACGCCGGTCACCTTTTCGAGCGCGGTCTCGACCGCAGTCATGCAGGCGGCGCAATGGATGCTGGGCAGCGAGAGCGCCAGCTTCGCCTCGGTTGGCTGCACGCGCTCGGCCAGCGCCTCGGCGGCGGGGGCGGCGACGCAGGCCGGGCAGGCGGAGGCGGGCGGGCGCAGGGTGGCGGTCATCCGGTCAGTCCCTGATGAAGAATTCCAGGCGTTGCTCGAAATGCGTGCCGTCTTCGGAGCGGGCCTTCACCCAGACGTTCCAATGCCCTGCTGCGAGGGCGTCGGCGGCGACGAACTGGCGGCCATCCCAGAAGAACTCGGGGGTGTGGTCGTCCTTGACGTGGGTCGAGCGGCCGAGCGTGGCGGTCATCTCGGCGGGCTTCACCGGCAAACCCTCGGCATCGGTGAACCGCAGCACCACCGCGCCGTCGCGCGGCTCGGCATGGGCGGTCCAGCGCAGGGCCTCCTGTTCGGCGCGGCGCGCGTCGAAGGTCTGGCTGGCGACGTAGGAGTTCGGCACCTCGAGCCCGGGGAAGGTGGCGATGGCATTGTAGGCCAGCGCGATGTTCACCGCGATGATCACCCCGAAGGCACCGCCGAAGATCGCCAGCACGTGCCAGCCGGTGAGCTTGCGTCCGCTATCTTGTGCTTCGGTCATCAGTTGTCCCGTCCGTTGAAGATGGTTTCCTTGCCGGCGCGGTCGCCGGTGGTGAGGTCCTCGACCCAGATGTGGAACTCGGTGCGTTCCGCCTGCGCCTCGGGGGTGCCTTCGGGTGCGGTCACGTAGACCCGTTGAAGGTGCGTCTCGTTGGCGGGCACGTCAACGGTCATGTCGTCCTCCCCCTCGAGGCTGATCTGCAGGGCGGCGTCATCCGAAAGCGACAGCTGGAAGGGCCTGTCCTCGCCATGCTTGTTGAGCAGCCGCACGTCGTAGGTGTTGCGGATCGAGCCGTCCGAGAGCACCACGAAGGTCGGATTGCGCACCGGCGCGACGCTAAGCTCGATCTCGGGACGCATCACCAGCGCGACGACGAGGCCGAGGCCGACCAGCGACCAGAGCGCGGTGTAGAGGATGACGCGCGGACGGAAGATGTGCTTCCAGACCTTGCGCGGTGCGTGGCCGTCGCGCTCGCGGGTCTCGTCCGACAGGGCGAGGTAGTCGATCAGCCCGCGCGGCTTGCCGATCTTCTCCATCACGTCGTCGCAGGCGTCGATGCAGAGCGCGCAGGTGATGCAGGCGAGCTGCTGGCCGTCGCGGATGTCGATGCCCATGGGGCAGACGTTGACGCAGGCGTTGCAGTCGATGCAGTCGCCGAGGTTCTCGGCGCCCTCCGCCTTGCGGTGCTTGCCGCGCGGCTCGCCGCGCCAGTCGCGGTAGCCGACGGTGAGCGTGTCCTCGTCCATCATCGCCGCCTGGATGCGCGGCCAGGGGCAGGCGTAGATGCAGATCTGCTCGCGGGCGAAGCCGCCGAAGGCGAAGGTGGTGGCGGTCAGGATCAGGATGGTGGTGTAGGCCACCGGGTGGGCGTTGCCGGTCACCAGGTCGACCAGCAGCGTCGGGGCGTCGGTGAAATAGAACACCCAGGCGCCGCCGGTGGCCAGCGCGATGAGCAGCCAGGCGACCCATTTGGTCACGCGCAGCCGGGCCTTGCGGACATCCCATTTCTTCTGCCGGTGCAGGCGCAGGCGGGCGTTGCGGTCGCCCTCGATCCAGCGCTCGACCAGGATGAAGAGGTCGGTCCAGACGGTCTGCGGGCAGGCGTAGCCGCACCAGACCCGCCCCAGCGCCGAGGTGAAGAGGAAGAGCCCGAGCCCCGCCATGATCAGCAGGCCCGCGACGAAGTAGAACTCGTGCGGCCAGATCTCGATGAAGAAAAAGAAGAAACGTCGGTTGGCGAGATCGACCAGCACCGCCTGGTCAGGCAGCTGCGGTCCGCGGTCCCAGCGCAGCCAGGGGGTGACGTAGTAGATGCCCAGCAGGACGAGCATCAGCACCCACTTGAGATTGCGGAAATGCCCGCGCACGCGGCGGGGAAAGATCGGCTCGCGCGCCGCGTAGAGCGAGGGCGCGCCTGGTTGGGTCTCGGACACCGCAGGTACTCCGGTTCGAATCTGCCTGTGCCGCCCGTTCTGACGCCGCGGCGCCTCCCGAACTTTGACCTGCATCAATAAGCATATCTTTCACTTAGCTTTTGCGGCTTCTCGTCGCAGCCAGGTGGTGAACAGGCGCAGGGGGGCGCGCAGCACGCCGGGGCGGGTGACCAGATAATACCCCTTCAGGCGGCTGTCTTCGAAGAGAAGTCGCAACCGCCCCGCGGCGATGTCGTCCTCGGCGAAGACCCGGGCGGTGATGGCGATGCCGTGACCCTGCCGCGCCGCCTCGAGCATCAGGTTGCCGGGCAGCGAGCTGACCCCCTGCCGCGCATCGTGGTCGATGCCGTACTCGGCGAACCAGTCGGTGGCCTCGTTGGTGCCGAGCTCCTGCAGCCAGTGGAAGCTGCGCAGCTCCGCCGGGTCGTCGTAGTCGCGGTCGCCGACCAGCCGCGGCGAGCCGACCAGCGCGATCGGCGATTCCACCAGCAGTTCCGACTCGAGCCCCGGCCAGCGGCCCGAGCCGTAGCGCAGCGCCACGTCGACGCCGCCCGGCTCGAGCGGCGCGAGCCGCGACGAGGGGTCGATCATCAGGCTGATCTCGGGGTGCGCCTCGCGGAACCGTGCCAGCCGCGGCATCAGCCAGGACGCGGCGAAGCTCGGCGTCGTGGTGATCGTCAGCGGCCGGTCGGCCTCGGCACCGGTCAGCGCCTCGATCTCCTGCGCTATGCGGCCGAAGCCCTCGGTCAGCGCCTGCGCGAGCCGGGCGCCTTCCTCGGTGAGCGCCATGGAGCGCCGGGACCGGTCGAGCAGCCCGATGCCGAGATGCGACTCGAGGTTACGTATCTGCTGGCTGATCGCCGCGTGGCTGACGTTCAGCGATGCGCCGGCCTTCTGTACCGATCCGGTCTCGGCATAGGCGGCAAAGGCCCTGAGCGCAGGGAGAGGGGGGAGAGAAGTCCAATTCATTATTTAAAACAATCTTACATGTCAGAATTCTTCCTGACTGGCTGGAATTTGGCCCCGGGTCAATAATGTTGGGGCGAAGCGAAATATTCAGGAGGTCAAAAGTGCTTGGAATATATGCGAAAACTTTCATGACTGCGACCCGGACAGACCTTGGAGCCGAGGCTCCGCAGCCTGCGCGTTCGACACATGCCGCCCGACCCGATGCGCCCGAGGCGCCCCGGGTGTGCGACGGGCGTCGCCGGGGTTTGGCTAGGATGATCGGCGGAATCTGGCCGCGTGCCAAGGGCAGAAATGTGCCTGTGGCGCATTGCAGGGGCTGAACCGGCCTGCTGCGACGTGAAACGTGCGCTTTCCGTGCAATCGCAAAATGAAAACGCCGGTGCCCCTGGAAACGCGCAAACAGGAGGGGGCACCGGCGTCTGGCCTCCGGACCGTCGGGCCCGGAGGTATCTTGCGTGGGGCTATTCGGAGGCTTCGCCGCCGCCGAGCCCGTGCACGTAGGTCGCCACGGCGCGGATCTCGGCTTCCGACAGGCGCGTGTTCCAGTTCGGCATGACGCCGAAGCGGGCGTTGGTCACCGTCTCGTGGATGGTCGCGTAGTCGCCGCCGTAGAGCCAGATCGCGTCGGTCAGGTTCGGCGCGCCCTGGAAGCGGTCGCCGGTGCCGTCCTCGCCATGGCAGGCGGCGCAGTTGTCCGCATAGACCGTGGCGCCTTCCTCGACCAGCGAGGCATCCTGCGGCTCCTCGCCCGAGAGGGTCATCACGTAGTTGCTGACCGCGGCGATCTGCTCGCGCTCCAGCAGCCCGTCGCGTCCGAAGGCGGGCATCTCCGAGTAGCGCGCATCGGGGTCGTCCTCGTTGCGGATGCCGTGGGTGATCGTGGTGTGGATCTCCTCGATCGAGCCGCCCCAGAGCCAGTCGTCGTCCAGCAGGTTGGGATAGCCCTTGGCCCCCGCCGCGCCCGAGCCGTGGCACTGCGCGCACCAGGTGCGGAAGACCGCGGCGCCGGCGTTCTGCGCGTAGCCGTTGAGCTCGGGATCGCTCGCGATCGAGGTCAGCTCGACCGAGGCGAGCTGCTCGTTGATCGGCGCGAGCTTGGCCTCCTGCGCCGAGATCTCCTCGGCGACGGCGCCGCGGGTGGACCAGCCGAGCAGGCCCGCGGTGGCCGAGCGCACGCCCGGCCAGGCGGGGTAGGCGATGGTGTAGCCGACGCCCCAGATGATGGTGGCGTAGAAGACCATCAGCCACCAGCGCGGCAGCGGCTTGTTGTACTCCTGGATACCATCCCAGGAATGGCCCGTGGTCTCGTAGTCGAGATCGTCTTTCTTGGTGTCTGTCTTGTCGCTCATGATCCTCGCCTCCTCACTTCTGGGCGGGTTTCTCGGGCGCGGAAGGCGCGACCGGGGCGGTGTCGTTGCGGAGCGGGATGCTTGCGGCATCGTCGTGGGTGCGCCTGGCGCCGGGGCGGAAGATCCAGAGGATCATCCCCACGAAGAACAGGAACATCGCCAGCAGGCCCCAGCTGTCCGCGAAGTGGCGCAGGGCGGAATAGGTGTCCATCTCGATCCCTCCTCAGCGGCTCGCGTCGGGCGTGAAGGTCGAGAAATCGACCAGCGTGCCGAGCATTTGCAGGTAGGCCACCAGCGCATCCATTTCCGAGATGCCCGGATCGCCGTCGAAGTTGCGCACGCTGACCTTCTCGCCGTAGCGCTCGAGCAGCCCGTCGTAGTCGGCATCGGGGTTCGCCTGGACCCGGAAGTCGGCCGAGGCGTTCTCGACCATCTCGTCGGTATAGGGCACGCCGACCATGCGGTGCGTCGCCAGAAGATCCTCCATGTGCGTGCCGTCGATCAGCTTGGCCGAGAGGAACCCGTATTTCGGCATCACCGATTCAGGCACCACGGACTGCGGGTCGGTCAGGTGATCCACGTGCCACTCGTCGGAGTAGCGGCCGCCGACGCGGGCGAGGTCGGGCCCCGTCCGCTTCGAGCCCCATTGGAACGGGTGGTCGTACTGCGACTCCGCCGCGAGGCTGTAGTGGCCGTAGCGCTCCACCTCGTCGCGCATCGGGCGGATCATCTGGCTGTGGCAGACGTAGCAGCCCTCGCGGATGTAGATGTCGCGCCCGGCCAGCTCCAGCGGCGTGTAGGGGCGCATGCCCTCCACGTCCTCGATGGTGTTTTCCAGGTAGAACAGCGGCACGATCTGCACCAGCCCGCCGATGGTCACCACCAGGAAGGCGAAGACGGCCAGCAGTGTGACGTTCTTCTCCAGGATCCCGTGTTTGTCGAGAATGCTCATCTTCGGCCCTCCTTATTCGGCCGGAGTGGCATGCGCCGTGGCGGTCTCGGCTTCGACAGCCGGAGCCCGTTTCACGGTCATCCACAGGTTGTAGCACATGATGATTGCGCCGGAGATGTAGAGCAGGCCGCCAAGGGCACGCACCACGTACATCGGGAACTTGGCAGACACGGTGTCGGCGAAGCTGTTGACGAGGAAGCCGTTGGCATCCACCTCGCGCCACATCAGGCCTTCCATGATGCCCGTGACCCACATCGACGCGGCGTAGAGCACGATGCCGATGGTGGCGAGCCAGAAGTGCCAGCTGACGAGGCTGAGGCTGTAGAGACGCTCACGGTTCCACAGTTTCGGCGTCAGGAAGTAGAGCGCGCCGAAGGTGATCATGCCGTTCCAGCCCAGGGCGCCGGAGTGCACGTGGCCGATGGTCCAGTCGGTGTAGTGCGACAGCGAGTTCACCGCGCGGATCGACATCATCGGGCCTTCGAAGGTCGACATGCCGTAGAAACCGATGGAGATCACCAGCATGCGCATGATCGGGTCGGTGCGCAGCTTGTCCCAGGCCCCCGAGAGGGTCATCAGGCCGTTGATCATGCCGCCCCAGCTGGGCATCCACAGGATGATCGAGAACACCATGCCGAGGGTCGAGGCCCAGTCGGGCAGGGCGGTGTAGTGCAGGTGGTGCGGACCGGCCCAGATGTAGATGAAGATCAGCGCCCAGAAGTGCACGATCGACAGCTTGTAGGAGAACACGGGGCGCTCGGCCTGCTTGGGCACGAAGTAGTACATCATGCCGAGGAAACCGGCGGTCAGGAAGAAGCCCACGGCGTTGTGGCCGTACCACCATTGCGTCATCGCGTCCTGCACGCCAGAGAACACCTGCACCGACTTGGAGCCCCAGATCGACACGGGGATGCTCAGGTTGTTGAAGATGTGCAGCATGGCGACGGTGATGATGAAGCTCAGGTAGAACCAGTTCGCCACGTAGATGTGGGGTTCCTTGCGCTTGATGATCGTGCCGACGAAGACCAGCAGGTAGGCGACCCAGACGACGGTCAGCAGCCAGTCGACGTACCATTCGGGCTCGGCGTATTCCTTGGACTGGGTGGCGCCCAGCAGGTAGCCGGTGGCGGCCAGGACGATGAACAGCTGGTAGCCCCAGAACACCCACCAGGCGAGGTTGCCGCCCCAGAGCCGGGTCGCCGAGGTCCGCTGGACGACGTAGAACGATGTGCAGATCAGCGCGTTGCCGCCAAAGGCGAAAATCACCGCCGAGGTGTGCAGCGGCCGCAGCCGCCCGAAGTTGGCAAAGCCCTGCGCCCACTCGAAATTGAGCGCCGGAAAGGCCAGCTGGGTGGCGATGAACACGCCGACCGCAAAGCCGACCACGCCCCAGAAGGCGGTTGCAATCACGCCGGCACGCACCACATCATCCATGTAGGAGAGTTCACGCACCTTGGGGGGCACCGGCTCGTCGGTGTTGCGGAGGGTCCAGAGGAACAGACCCGCCGCGATGAGGAAGATGGTCAGCGCATTGACCATGTAAGCCACGTCTCGTGCGTAATTGGCGGCAATCAGCGCAAAGAGCGCGACAACCCCCAGCACGATGAGCTTGATATAATTCAGCATCGTTCGTCCCTTCGTCTGACTCGCACGATTCGTTGACCGCGCGAGCGGTTCTGACTGACGGGGTTGTGAAGTGATTGACCCCGCCCAGCCTTGATCTGAATCAAGGCTTTGGCTCCGAAGTCTTGCGTTAAGTCATTCTAAGGGTTGCCCTTCGGGCGTAGAGTGCCGGTGTCGGGCCCTCCCGGACAATACCATGGAGAGTGCAATGGGCTACAAATCAATACTCACGGTCGTCACCGATGAAGCCTTCCTCGGGTCGACCATAGATCACGCTGCCGCCGTCGCCGCGTGCTGGGATGCCCATCTCGATGTTCTGGGCTTCGGCGTCGACCGCACCCAAACCGGCTATTACTACGCCGGTGCGGATGCGATCATTCTGCAGGAAACGCTCGACCGCGCCTCCAAGGACGCCAGCGCGCTGGCCGCCGCGGCCAAGGACCGGCTGAACCGCTTCGAGCTGCGCTGGTCGGTCGAGGAGGGCGTTGCCCAGCTCGCCGACATCGGGCGCCACGTCGCCGGACGGGCGCGCTTTGCCGACATGGTCGTGCTGCCCAAGCCCTACGGGCCTGACCGCGGCGTCGAGCTCGAGCCGGTGGTCGAGGGCGCGCTCTTCGAGGGGCAGGCGCCGGTGCTGGTGGTGCCCCGCGCCTCCGATCCGTCGAGCAAGCCCAAGCGGGTCGTTCTGGGCTGGAACGAGAGCGCCGAGGCGCTGCGCTCGGTGCGCGCCGCCATGCCGATCCTCAAGGAGGCCGAGGCGGTGCACGTGGTGGTGATCGACCCGCCGCAGCACGGGCCGAACCGCTCCGACCCCGGAGGCATGCTGTCGCAATACCTGGCGCGCCACGGCGTCAGCGCCGAGATCGACGTGCTGACCAAGACCATGCCGCGCATCTCCGACATCCTGAACCGCCACGTGAAGGACGTCGACGGCGACATGATCATCATGGGAGCTTATGGCCATTCCCGCTTCCGCGAGGCGATCCTCGGGGGCGCCACGCGCAACATGCTGGAATTGGCCGAGGTACCGGTTTTTCTCGCGCATTGAGGCTTGGGAGAAGAGGCTTCTGCCGAGAGACCGGAGAGGCGGCGCAAGCCGTCCGAGGGCGGGCCCGAGGGCCCGCCTTTGCCATGTCCGGGGCAGGGGTTGCGCCGGCAGCGCACGCGGCGGGCGCAACGGTCCGGGTCGGGCAGCGGCGGTTCCTTTCGCGCGTCCGAGCAGGTAGATTTGGCCAGAGGCCAAAAAAGAACGAGCAGGAGATTCACATGCGCGCATCCATCGGGACCGTGCTGACACGCGGCGCGGCAGCGCTCGCCCTTGCGGCAACACTGGGCGGATGTGCCGCCAATTCCGGCTGGGGGGACCGCTACGAGGTCTATGGCGTCGAAGAGGGCGACATGCTCAAGATGCGCGGCGGGCCGGGCACCGGCTTCGACGTGATCATCGGCCTGCCGAACGGCACCGTCCTGCGGGTCTACGATTGCACCCAGACCGGCGGCACCCGCTGGTGCGAAGCCGCCCTCGACCGCGCGCCGGAGACGCGGGGCTACGTGTCCTGGGCCTACCTGCGCGAGCGCTGACGGGGCGTCCCCGCGGGGACGGGCTCAGAGCTCTCCGAGCGCCATCAGCGCGGCCTTGAGCGTCTCGAGGTCCAGATCGCCAAGCGCCGCGTCCACCGCATCGTGCTCGCGGCGCCAGATCGGCAGCGCCGCCCGCAGGACGTCGTGTCCCCGCGGGGACAGCCGCAGGCGCCGGCCGCGCTTGTCCTCGGCGTCGGCGCTGCTCTCGACCAGCCCGCGCCGTTCCAGCACCTTCAGCGCCGCGGTCAGCGTGGTGCGGTCCATGGCGAGGAAGGGCGCGAGATCGGAGATGCGCGGCGGCTCGGGCCGGTTCAGCGACATCAGGATCGAGAACTGCCCGTTGGTCAGCCCCACGGGTTTCAGCGCCACGTCGAAGCGCCGTCCCAGCGCCCGCGCCGCTCGCTGCGCGCGGAAGCACAGGCAGCGGTCGCGCACTTCGAGGGTCGTCTCATAGGGCAGGGCAGGCGTCGTCTCGCTCATCGGCTCTCATACATGTTGATATCAACTTAATTATGCCCCTAAGCTGCCGGAGAGCAACAGGGAGATGTCTCATGACACATGTTTGGGGATTTCTGACGCCCGTTCCGCTGGAGAACAAGGCGGCTTACCTCGAGTCGGCCCGCAAGTCCTGGGACTTGTTCAAGGAATACGGCGCGCTGTCGATGCACGAGTGCTGGGAGGCCGAGGTGCCCGACGGCAAGGTGACCTCTTTTCCCATGGCGGTGAAGCGGCAGGAGGGCGAGGCGGTGGTGTTCAGCTGGATGATCTGGCCCGACAAGGAGACCGCCGACCGCTGCGGCGCCTCCTTCGAGACCGATGACCGCTGGAAGGAGATGATGGACATGCCCTTCGACGGCAAGCGGATGATCTACGGCGGGTTCGAGCCGATCTTCGAGGCCTGAACGGATGCGCCCAAGCCTCGGTGCGGGCGGTCAGGCGAAGACGCCGCCGTCCGCATCGTCGCCGGCCTCTTCGAGCAGGCGGCCCATGTCGGGAATCGTGACGTGGCGCTTGCCTTCCAGCTCGATCACCCCTTCCTTGCGCAGGGCCGAGACTTGGCGGCTCACCGTCTCCAGCGTCAGCCCGAGGTAGTCGGCCATTGCCTCGCGGGTCAGCGGCAGATCGAAGGTCAGCCGGTCGCCCACGTCGCGCATGTTGATCGAGGCATCGCGGCGGGCAATGATCGACAGCAGCGAGGCGATCTTCTCGCGCGCGGTCTTGCGGCCGAGCACCAGCATCCATTCGCGCGCGGCATCGAGCTCGTCGAGCGTCATCTCCAGCAGGCGCTGCGCGATATGCGGTGTGCGCACCATCATCTCTTCGAAGGGCGTCTTGCGGAAGCAGCACATCACGAGGTCGGTGGTCGCAACCACGTCATAGGCCGCCGAGGGGCGCCCCGGACGCCCGACGAAATCCGACGGCAGCAGCAGGCCGACCATCTGCGTGCGCCCGTCTTCCATGGTCTGGGTCAGCGTGGCGATGCCCGAGACCACCGAGCCGACAAATTCCATCCGGTCGCCGGACCAGATCACCGTCTGACCGGCCTCGAACTTGCGGTAGTACTTGATCTCTTCCAGCCGCTCGAGCTCATCCGACTCGCAGCGCGCGCAGACGGCGCGATGGCGAATCGGACATTCGTTGCAATCTTGCGAAACCGAAAGGCTCTTTTCGTTCAGCATTGCGCTTCCAAATCTTGATCTGCGTCAAAGTCTTGTCGCGGAAATTTTTCGTAAGCGTACGCGTATGATTACGCGAACACAACTCTCCCGACTCGGCCTGTTCGACGCCAAGGTCCCGCGTTACACGAGCTATCCTACGGCCCCGCATTTCTCCGGCGACGTCACGCCCGGCGATTTCGCGCGCTGGATCGAAGCGGTGCCTGAAAATGGCACGGTCTCGCTCTACCTGCACGTGCCTTTCTGTCGCAGGCTGTGCTGGTTCTGCGCCTGCCGTACCCAGGGCACCGCGACGCTGGGTCCGGTAGAAAGCTACGTCGAGACGCTCAAAGCCGAATTGGAACTGCTCAAGCGGCACCTGCCGCGCGGGGTGAAACTGTCGCGGCTGCACTGGGGCGGCGGCACGCCGACGCTGCTCTCGCCCGATCTGATGAAGGCGCTGATCGACAAGATCGCCGAGGTCGCGGACTTCGCGCCGAACGCCGAGTTCTCGGTCGAGATCGACCCCAACGAGATCGACGCCGAACGGCTAGACGTGCTGGCCGCGGGCGGCATGAACCGCGCCTCGATCGGGGTGCAGGACTTCGACGCCGAGATCCAGAAGACCATCGGCCGAGAGCAGAGCTACGAGGTGACCCGCAAGGCGATCGAGATGATCCGCGCGCGCGGCATCGCCAGCCTCAACGCCGACATCCTCTACGGCCTGCCGCACCAGTCCAAGGCGCGGATCACCGAGTCGGTACAGAAGCTGCTGTCGCTGGCGCCGGACCGGGTGGCGCTCTACGGCTACGCCCATGTGCCCTGGATGGCCAAGCGCCAGCAGATGATCCCCTCGGACGCGCTGCCAACGCCGGACGAGCGGCTGGATCTCTTCGACACCGCGCGGCAGCTCTTTACCTGGGACGGCTACGCCGAGATCGGTATCGACCATTTCGCCGTGCCCGATGACGGGCTGGCCGTCGCGCAGAAGACCGGCCGGCTGCGGCGCAATTTCCAGGGCTATACCGATGACACTTCCGAGGTGCTGATCGGGGTGGGGGCTTCGTCGATCTCGCGCTTCCCGCAGGGCTTTGCGCAGAACGCGCCGGCGACCTCGGCGCATGTTTCGGCGATCCGCGAGGGGCGGTTCTCGACCGCGCGCGGACACACCTTCCATGGCGAGGACCGCTTGCGGTCGCGGATGATCGAGATGCTGATGTGCGATTTCCGCATCCGCTCGGACGAACTGATGCGGGACTACGGGGCGAGCGAGGGCATGCTCGAGGGGATGTACCGCGCGGCCAACGCGCGTTTTGACGGGCTGCTGGAGATCACCGAGGACGGGCTGTTCATCCCCCTGGGCGCCCGGCCGCTGACCCGCATGGTGGCGCGCAGCTTCGACGCCTACGAGCTGTCGAAGGCCGGGCACAGCTCGGCGATCTGAGTTCGGGCAGAGGGCCGCCTAGTCCGGAAACAAGGCGAAGCCCCGGGCGGGCGGTCGTTCATCGGTGCGCCATCGGTTCAACCCCGATGGACGACGCCGTTCCGGCGGGCTGGCGCTTTCCGACTTCGCGAAACGGGATGGGGTCGTCCGGGTTTGGCCGGGATAGAGCGTGGCTCTCTTGGGTCGCGGCGCCAGCCCTCGGGCAGGCGCTCGCCCGGCTCACGTCGCGCTATCCCGCCAGCTCGAAGGCCGCGTTGAACAGCTTTTGCGTGTAGTCGGTCTTGGGCGCGGTGAAGATCTCCTGCGCGTCGCCCATCTCGACCACGTCGCCCTGCTTCATCACGATCACCTTGTGGCTCATCGCGCGCACCACCTTCAGGTCGTGGCTGATGAAGAGGTAGGCGAGATCGTACTTGCGCTGCAGCTCGCGCAGCAGCTCGACGATCTGTACCTGCACCGTCATGTCGAGCGCCGATGTCGGCTCGTCCAGCACCACCAGCTTGGGCCGCAGCACCATGGCGCGGGCGATGGCGATGCGCTGGCGCTGGCCGCCGGAGAATTCATGCGGGTAGCGGTGCATGGTGGCCGGGTCGAGCCCGACCTCGGCCATGATCGCCGCCACCACCTCTTTCGCGGGCCGCCCGTCGGGAGAGCCGTGCACGCCCAGACCCTCGGCGATGATCTGTTCGCAGGTCATCCGCGGGCTGAGCGAGCCGAAGGGATCCTGGAAGACGATCTGCATCTCCGAGCGCAGCTTGCGAAGCTGCCGGGTCGAGAGGTCGCGCACGTCGCGCCCGTCGAAGGTGATGCCGCCCTGCGACTGGATCAGCCGCATGATCGCCAGCGCCAGCGTGGTCTTGCCAGAGCCGGATTCGCCGACGATGCCCATGGTCTCGCCCGCGCGCACCGAGAAGGACGCGTCGTTGACCGCCTTCACGTAGCCCACGGTCTTTTTCAGAAAGCCCTTCTGGATCGGGAACCAGATCTTCAGGTTGTCGGCCCGTGCCACCTCTTTCGCGCCCACCTCGACGGGGCGGGGGGTGCCGGTGCTCTCGGCCGAGATCAGTTTCAGCGTGTAGGGGTGCTGTGGGTTGGCGAAGAGCGCGGCGGTGGGGCCGTGCTCGACGATCTCGCCATCCTTCATCACGCAGACCCGGTCGGCGAACTTGCGCACGATATTGAGGTCATGGGTGATGAACAGCAGGCTCATGTTTTCCGCCTGCTTGAGGTCCGCCAGCAGCTCGAGGATCTGCGCCTGGATGGTCACGTCGAGCGCCGTGGTCGGCTCGTCGGCGATCAGCAGCTCGGGCCCGTTGGCCAGCGCCATGGCGATCATCACCCGCTGCCGCTGCCCGCCCGAGAGCTGGTGCGGGTAGGCGGAAAGCCGGCTTTCGGGGTCGCGGATGCCGACCTTGTTGAGCAGGTCGAGGATGCGCGCGCGGGCCTTGTCGCCGGTCAGGCCCTGGTGCAGCGCGAGGCTTTCTCCGAGCTGTTTTTCCAACGTGTGCAGCGGGTTGAGCGAGGTCATCGGCTCCTGGAAGATGAAGCTGATGTCGTTGCCGCGCACCTTGCGCAGCCGCTGGAGGTCGGCGCCGATCATCTCCTGATCGTTGTAGCGCACCGAGCCTTCGACATGCGCCGCGTCGCCGAGCAGCGAAACGGTCGACAGCGCGGTGACCGATTTGCCCGACCCTGACTCGCCGACCAGCGCCACGGTCTCGCCGCGCGGGATGTCGAAGCTGACGCCCTTCACCGCAAGGCTGCTCTTGCCGTCCTGCGTGAAGCTGACCTTCAGGTCGCGGACCTCGAGGATATTGTCGCTCATGAGAAGGTCTTTCTGGGGTCGAACGCGTCGCGCACGCCTTCGAAGATGAAGACCAGCAGCGACAGCATCAGGGCGAAGACGGTGAAGGCGGTGAAGGCCAGCCAGGGCGCCTGCAGGTTCTGCTTGGCCTGCAGTGTCAGCTCGCCCAGCGAGGGCGCCGAGGAGGGCAGGCCGAAGCCGAGGAAGTCGAGGCCCGCGAGGGTGCTGATCGTGCCCGTCACGATGAAGGGCAGCATGGTCAGCGTGGCGACCATGGCGTTGGGCAGCATGTGGCGGAACATGATGGTCCAGTTGCTGACGCCGAGCGCCTTGGCGGCGCGCACGTACTCGAGGTTGCGCGCGCGCAGGAACTCGGCGCGCACCACGCCCACCAGCGCGGTCCATCCGAAGAGCACCGTCAGGAACACCAGCAGCCAGAAACTTCGGCCCAGGATCGCGAAGAGGATGATGATCACGTAGAGCGACGGGGTGGCCGACCAGATCTCGATCAACCGCTGGAAGATCAGGTCCAGCCAGCCGCCGAAGAACCCCTGCAGCGCGCCCGCGACGACGCCGATGATCGACGACACCACGGTGACCACCAGCGTGAAGAGGATCGACAGGCGGAAGCCGTAGATCACCCGCGCCAGCACGTCGCGCTTGGTGTCGTCGGTGCCCAGCAGGTTCTGCCCGTTCGGGGGCAGGGGCGCGGCGCCGGGACGGTCGACGGGGGTGTTGAAGCTATAGGGAATCGGCGGCCAGATGGTCCAACCCTTGGCGAAATCGCCCTCGGGGGTGCCGCCATTGTCCACCGTCTCGATCAGCCCCTCGGGGTCGTCGAAACACTCTTCCAGCCCGCCGGTGCGGATCAGGCACTGCACCTCGGGGTCGCGGTAGGCGGCCTCGGTGCGGAAGTCGCCGCCAAAGGCGGTCTCCGGGTAGAAGTTGAAGATCGGCATCCGCAGCTCGCCGCGGTAGCTGACGAGGATCGGTTTGTCGTTGGCGATGAATTCGGCGAAGAGCGACAGGCCGAAGAGCAGCAGGAAGATCCACAGCGACCAGAAGGCGCGGCGGTTGCGCTTGAAGTTGCGCCAGCGCCGCTGGTTCAGCGGCGACAGGGCGAAGCGGCCGGGTTTCGGCTGCGGCGCCACCGGCGCGGCGGGTTCGGGCTGCGGGCGGATGCCCTCGGCGTCGGGCAGGCGGGGATCGGGCTCGTAGCTCATCTCAGCCCTCCCGCTTCTCGAAGTCGATGCGCGGATCGACCAGAACGTACATCATGTCCGAGATGATCCCGACGACGAGGCCGATGAGGCCGAAGATGAAGAGGGTGCCGAAGATCACCGGGTAATCGCGCGCCACCGCCGCCTCGAAGCCGAGCCGCCCGAGACCGTCGAGCGAGAAGATCGTCTCGATGATCAGGCTCCCCGAGAAGAAGACGCCGATGAACACCGCCGGGAACCCGGCGATGACGATCAGCATCGCGTTGCGGAAGACGTGGCCGTAGAGCACCTTGCTTTCGCTCAGACCCTTGGCGCGGGCGGTCATCACGTAGTGCTTCTTGATCTCGTCGAGGAAGGAGTTCTTGGTCAGCAGCGTCAGCGTTGCGAAGGCCGAGATCGTCGAGGCGATTACCGGCAGGGCGATGTGCCAGAAGTAGTCGGCGATCCGCATCGGCCAGCTCAGCGCCTCCCAGTTGTCGGAGGTCAGCCCGCGCAGCGGGAAGATCTGCCAGAACGAACCCCCGGCGAAGAGCACCAGCAGCAGGATCGCGAAGAGGAAGCCGGGGATGGCATAGGCGACGATAATCACGCCCGAGGTCCAGGTGTCGAAGCTGGACCCGTCCTTCACCGCCTTGCGGATGCCCAGGGGGATCGAGACGATATAGGCGATGATGGTCGACCACAGGCCGAGCGAGATCGACACCGGCATCTTCTCCAGCACGAGGTCGATCACCGAGATCGAGCGGAAGTAGCTCTCGCCGAAGTCGAGCCGCATGTAGTTCCACATCATGCCGAGAAAGCGCTCGAGCGGCGGCTTGTCGAAGCCGAACTCCTTCTCGAGGCTTTCGATGAACTCGGGCGGCAAGCCGCGGGCGCCGACGTATTTCTCGTTCGCGCCGCCGCCCATGCCGGCCCCGACCTCGTTCATCCCGGCGCCGGGGGCGTTGCCGCCGCTGCCGCCGGAGAAGCCGCCGAAGACGTCTCCCTGGCCCTCGATCTGGGCGATGATCTGTTCGATGGGACCGCCGGGCACGAATTGCACCAGCGCGAAGTTGATGATCATGATCCCCACCAGCGTGGGGATGATGAGCAGCAGTCTGCGGAGAATGTAGGCTCCCATATTACTTCAGCACGCCGGCCTCTTTGAGGGCCTTCTCCTTGTCGGGGTTCACCCACCACAGGCTGAGGTAGCCCAGATCGTAGGGCGGAATGGTCTCGGGGTGTTCGTACATGTCGTAATAGGCGACCCAGTAGTCTGCGATATAGCCGTCGGGGACGATGAAGAACTCGTAGCGCAGCGCGCGGTCGAGCGCCATCAGCGCCACGTCGGTTTCGTCCTGGCTGGTGGCCTCGAAGCTGGCGGCGATGATCGCGTCGACCAGCGGGCTGGCCAGCCCCGCGGGGTTGAACAGCGAGAACTCGGCTTCGCGCGAGCCGTACATCTGGCTGAGCCCGCCGCCGGTGGACAGGAAGGCGCCGTAGCGGCTGGAGTAGATCATGTCGTAGTCGCGTTCGCGCTGGCGCAGCGTGTATTGCGACGGGTCGACCTTCTCGTAGCTGGCATCGACGCCGAGGGCGCGCAGGTTCTGGACGTAGGTCTCGTGCATCGACTCGACGCTGGCCTCGATGTTGCTGGGGATGATCATGCGCAGCTTGAGCGTTTCGCCCGCGTCGTTGCGCGCCAGCCCGTCGTCGCCCACGGTCCAGCCCGCCTCCTGCAGCAGCGCGCCGGCGGCGCGGCGGGTGCGGCGGCTGATCAGCTCGGCCGGGTCGCTCTCGTGCATGGTCCAGACATCGGTGGTGTAGAGGTCTTCCGGCACCGCGTCGCCCAGCGACTGCAGGAACGCCAGCTCGGCGCCCTCGGGCATGCCCTTGGCCTCGATCGGCGTGCCCTCGACGAAGGAGCTGCGCGGGCTGTAGAGCCCGTAGCGCAGGCTCTCGTTGCTCCATTCGAAGTTGAAGGCGAGGGCAATCGCCTCGCGCACCTTCTTGTCCTGAAGCTGCGGCTTGGCGAGGTTGAACACGAAGCCGGTGGGGTTGGGCGGGCTGCCGTCGGCGATCTCTTCCTTCTTCACCGTGCCCTGCTGGATGCGCGGGAAGTCGTAGGAGGTGGCCCAGAGCTTGGGATCGCTCTCGATGCGGAAGGTATATTCGCCGGCCTTGAACGCCTCGAAAGACGCGGTCTGGTCGGCGAAATACTCGACGCGGATGGTGCCGTAGTTGTGCCGCCCCTTGTTGAAGGGAATGTCCTTGCCCCAGTAATCGTCGCGCAGCTTGTAGACGATGCGGCGGTTCACCTCGTAGCTGTCGAGCTTGTAGGGGCCCGAGCCGACGGCCACCTCCATGCGCGGCTCGTCGAGGCGGCGGTTCTCGGGGTCTTCCTCGAACCAGGCCTTCTTGAAGACCGGCGTGGCGCCCACGGTCTCGATGCGCGAGCGCTTGGTGAGCTCGGTGTTGAAGGTGAACTTCACGGTGCGCTCGTCGAGCGCCTCGGCGCCGGTCACCATCTCGCCGACGGCGGCAGCATAGGAGGGCAGGCCCTGGGTGATGAAAAGCTTGTGCGAATAGACCACGTCCTCGGCGGTCACCGGGGTGCCGTCCCAGAAGGTCGCCTCGGCGCGGATGTGGAAGATCACCCAGGACTTGTCCTCGGGGTATTCCAGGCTGTCGGCGATGATGCCGTAGTACTGGCCGACGGAATCCTCGGTGCTCTCGATCAGGCTGTCGTATTGCAGCGTGGTCAGCGCCCCGGCGCGGCCCTTGCGGGAATAGGGGTTCATGCTGTCGAAGGTGCCCGAGGCACCGAGCACGATCTCGCCGCCCTTCGGCGCGTCGGGATTCGCGAAGTCGAAGTGGTCGTAATCGGCAGGATAGTCGAGCTCGCCGAAGTAGGAATAGCCGTGCGAGGTGATGATCTTGTCTTCCGTCGCCTCGGTCGAGACCTCGGTCTCGGCTTCCTGGGCCCAGCCGGTCGGCGCGGCGAAGGCAAGTCCCAGCGCGGTCAGCGCGCCGAGGAAGGGGCGCCGGGCAATCAGTTGCCGGGCAATCGGATCGAGGCTGCGAGTGGCGGCCGCGGCAGGGCGCGTCGTCCGGATCATGTGGTCTCCCCTTCGGTTGTCGGCTTGGGCTCTGCCGTTTGATCTAAGCTAAGGTCCCGCCGTGACGACATTCAAGCCGAACTTGCTGGAGATTGCGTGAGCGCTCGCGATTTCGGCGCGAGGGCGCCTGCCGGGGCACGGTGCCGTGAGGGTACAGCCCTGTGCCTAGAGGAAAATACCCCAGGGGGTGGAGCCCCGCGATTGCCGGATGCCGCGCCTGTGGCTTCAAAGGGCTGCGCGCAAAGAAAAAGGCCACAAAGAAAAAGGCCATGGCGCGGGGCCATGGCCTTTGGAAACCTCTGCGTGCTGCGATCAGCCGCCCAGCGAGTCCAGGTAGGCGATCAGGTTCACGCGGTCCTCTGCCTTCTTCAGGCCGGCGAAGGACATCGCGGTACCGGGCGCCACGCCCTTGGGGTCCTCGAGGAAGTGGAACAGGTTCTCGGGGGTCCAGACCTCGCCGACCTGCTCGAGCGCGCCGGAGTAGCTGAAGCCGTCCACCGCGTCGATCTCGCGCCCGACGACGCCGTCGAGGTGCGGGCCGGTGGCGTTGGAGCCGTCGATCTTGTGGCAGGCGCGGCACTTGCCGAAGACCTTCTCGCCCTTGCCGGCATCGGCCGAGGCCATTAGCGTCTCGAAGTCCATGGCTTCTTCTTCGCCGCCACCGCTGCCGCTGTCGTCCACCTCGATCACGTAGGAGGCGACGTCCTCGCCGTGGCTGCCGCCGACATGGTAGAGCCCTTCGCCGACCCAGCCGCCAAGCAGGTAGATCAGAAAGGCGCCGCAGACGCCGCCGACAATCTTCGTCAAGGTCATGGTATCAAACATGTGTCGCGTGTCCTCCCCAGGTCGGGCGTCGAAAGATAACCGTCGCTCAGTGGTCTACGGCTTCCCTTGACCTCTGGCAAGGTATACTAGCCGCGACCAAATGCCCACAAGGCTCAAGTGTTTCCAAAACGACGCGAGACTGACATGACCAACCGCATTGCCTTCCAGGGAGAGCTTGGCGCCTATTCGCACCAGGCCTGCCGTGACGCCCGTCCGGACATGGAGGCCCTGCCGTGCCGCACGTTTGAGGACGCGATCGAGGCGGTGAAGAGCGGCGAGGCGGAGCTCGCGATGCTGCCGGTCGAGAACTCCACCTACGGGCGGGTCGCGGACATTCACTCGCTGCTGCCGCACTCGGGGCTGCACATCATCGGCGAAGCCTTCGTCCGGGTGCATATCAACCTGCTGGCGCTGCCCGGCGTGCCGCTCGAGAAGATCGAGCAGGCTATGACCCACACGGTGCTGCTGGGCCAGTGCCGCAAGTTCCTGAGCGAGCACGGGATCAAACGGCTCACCGGCGCGGACACCGCCGGATCGGCGCGGCAGGTGGCCGAGATGGGCAAGCCCGAGATCGCGGCGCTGGCCTCGGAACTGGCGGGCGAGATCTACGGGCTCGACGTGCTGGCACGCCACATCGAGGACCAGGGCAACAACACCACCCGCTTCCTCGTGATGTCGCCGCAGGCGAATCATGAACGCCGCGGCGAGCACGGCATGATGACCACCTTCGTGTTCCAGGTGCGCAACATCCCCGCCGCGCTCTACAAGGCGATGGGCGGTTTCGCCACCAATGGCGTCAACATGACCAAGCTGGAAAGCTACATGGTCGGCGGCTCCTTCACCGCGACGCAGTTCTACGCCGACATCGAGGGCCACCCCGAGGATCCGGCGGTGAAGCGCGCGCTGGAGGAACTCGATTACTTCACCGAATATCTCGAGATCCTCGGGGTCTATCCGCGCGATCCGCGCCGCGACTGATCCGGGGCAGGGGAGGAACCATGGACGACATGACGGACGACAAGATTCTGGCCCGCGCCTCGGCGATCGGGCCGCGGCGGGTGATCGGCGTCGGCACGATGGGCGGGCTCGGCCTGCTGCTGCTCTGGCTGGCGGTGATGCAGCCGCCGGCGAACCCGCTGTGGCTGGTGTTCCTGATCGTGCTGGGCGTGGCGGCGCTCTGGGTGGCGCAGCACATGTGGCGGGTCACCGCGCGCGAGCTGGTGCTCACCGAAGAGGCGCTGACCGACAGCTCGGGCGCGGTGATCGCCCGCATGGCCGACGTGGTGAAGGTGGACCGCGGCGCCTTTGCGCTGAAACCCTCGAACGGCTTTGCGCTGATGCTCAGCGAGCCGGGGCCGCGGGCCTGGCATCCGGGGCTGTGGTGGCGGACCGGGCGCCGCGTCGCCGTCGGCGGGGTGACCGCCGCGCGCGACACCAAGCCGATGGCCGACATCATTTCTGTGCTCGTCATGCGCCGCAACGGGGACCTGCCGCCGGAGGAGTGATCCACTTCCAGCCGGCGTGGACCCGCGCGCTTGGGGCGAGATGCGAAAAGGGCCGCAGCGATGCTGCGGCCCTTTGTCTTGTGCGGGATCGTGCCGGGGCGAAGGCTTACCAGCCGCCGTTGCCGCTCGGCTCGTTGTTGTAGGAGCCGTCGCTGTTGTCGCAGTCCGTGGCGTTCTCGGCGTTGTTGTTGCACAGGGAGTTGCCTGCAGCGTCCTGGTCGCCGTTGCCCCAGCCGTTGTTGCCGTTCTTGTCGTCGTACAGAAGTTGCGGCGCATAGCGCGGCTGGGTGAAGCTGTATGCCTTGATCGGGAAGGCATCGAGGCCGACGCGGAACAGCGGATAGTAGTCGTCCCAGGTCTCCACCAGGATCACCTGCGTGCCGTCGGCCATGATCGGCAGGCGATCGCGCATGTCGGTGAGATCATTGTCGGCCAGCTCGTCGGGATCGCCCCGCACCACGGACCATTCGACCTGGTACTTGTCCTGCTTCTCCTTGTAGCTGACCACGGTGATCCGCAGGTCGGTGCGGTAGAGATCGCCGTCCGAGAAGCCAGGCGAGGTCTCCTCGTCGTAGACCTCTTCACCGGTGCGGGTGAACAGCTTGAGCAGCTTGTAGGCATTGTCGATGTAGGTGTCGTCGATCTCGTCGGTTTCGCGCGAGAGCGCGTCACCGATCACGTAGTTGGCCTTCTGGTTCACCACGGATTCGCGGAAAACGTCGAAATAGACCCAGCAGCCTGCAAAGATGAGCAGCAGGGCGGGCATGGTGATCATCACCTCCATCGTCACGTTGCCGCGGGTGTCGCGGGCAAAACGCGAGAGGCGCTTGGTCAGGGATTTATTCATCGCGATCATCTCCCCACTCCTTACATCGGCTCATGCACGAAGGCCGAGGTGGCCACGAGTGCGGTGTACCCCTCGTCGTCCTTCGGCATGGATGCGGCCAGGACTCCGGCGGGGGTGATCGGACGATACTTGTAGCAGGCGCGCAGCAGCATGGTCTCGTGCTGGATGCCGTTGACGAAGTTGCGCATCGGGGTCACCGACAGGTTGGTGTCGACGCAATCCGGCGTTGTCTCCGGCTGGACCCAGTCGCGCATGTCGAGGCCGACCATCTCGAGCTGCAGCGTCTCGACGCAGCTTCCCAGGACGGGCGCGCGGTCGCAGATCATCTGCTTGAGATCGTCCGCGGTGAACAGCGTCCCGGTTCCGATCTTCACCTCGCGCACGGTCTCATCGAGCGCGCGGTCGAGGGCGCTCTGGCGCATGGTCGCGGTGCCTGCTTCGACGCTGGCAATGATCAGGCCGACGAAGACCGGGGTCCACATTGCGAAGGGAATGATCATCGAGCCGTCTTCGTCACGGCCGAAACGCCGCAGGGCGGATTTTACAGAACCGATCATTGGGTCAGCCTCAGTTGGTTGAGGGTGTGCGCGATTGTCGAGAAGGCTTCCGAGATCTCCGTGCCGTCGACGCGGAAGAAATGCGACGGCGAGGAAGCGCAGCTTTCCATCACGTCGGCGCCGTGGTCCTGGACCTCGAAGCCGATCGACCAGATGATGATGCCCTTGTCCTTGGCGGCGGTGCAGATGCTGTCGAGCAGCCGGTCGCCGGTGTCGGCGTCGTACTTCTGGTAGTAGAAGTAGCCGCGCTGCCACGAGTAGACGTTGCGGTTCAGCCAGTACCAGAGGTTGTTCTTGCTCCACTGCACATACTCGGATTCCGAGTCGTAGTAGTTCGAGCTGATGCGGAACGACTTGTCGTGCTGGCCGTCGGTCATCAGCACCACGGTCTTCAGCACTTCCTCGTCGTCATAGTCCAGCGGTCGGCCTTCGAAGGCGGAGGACACTTCACCCTCGTCGATCAGGCTGCTGGCGATTTCGCGGGTCGACGGGTCGAGCAGCGCGCTGCCCCACTTCATCCCCAGGAAGATCGAGGTGCCGGCGCGCGGCGTCAGCTTGTTGATCTGTTGCTTCAGGGCGCTGGCGTCCTGGCTGAACGGGGCTATCCGCTCGTAGTCGTAACGCGGGCATACCGTGTCGGTCAGCGTGTTCTTGCCGTCGTAGTTCCACTGGAAGTGCTGCATCTGCTCGTAGGTCATCGACGTGTCGAGCGCGGCGGAGCTGAAGACCGACTCCGGCATCTCGAGGCAATGCGAGTAGCCGTGCTTCCAGTCGACCGAAAGCTTGCTCAGAATGTCGGGGCCGGCGTTGACCTGTTCGGAGTAGGGCACCAGCGAGATCGACACCAGGTCGTCGTTGCCGTCGGCCAGCAGCGTGTCGACGAAGTCGCTGGCGGCGCTCTTGAGGTTGTCCATCTTGCTGTTGTCCGCCATCGACCCCGAGATATCGACGACGAGCGAAACCTCGACCTTGTTGAAGCGCTCGGTGGCCTGGGCGTGGCCGGAGGCGCTGATCGTGTCGATCCCCAGCAACTGCAGGAAGTTCGACGGCATCTGCACGAAACCATCGGCGGTGACGATGCGGTAGTTGAGGCCCTCGTCCACGTCCGACGAGACCAGGGCATCGGACAGCCCCATCTTGGTCATGTAGTCGGTGACGACTTCTTCGGGCTCGAGGGTCTGGTCGAGATCCGCCGCGGCAAGCACCGCGCGGTCAAGCGTGTTCTGGACCTTTGTCCGGTTCAGCTCGGTGACCACCATGTCGACGCCAATGCCGCCGAACACCATCATCACCAGTGAAGAAACAACGGCGAAGTAGGACATGCTGCCCCCTTCGTCGTGGAGGAACGTATCGCAGCCACGCGTCAGCGCCGCCAGCGAGGTCCTGCTCCGGGCGCGGAAATCGCGCCGTTTTGCAGTCTGCTTTTCCATTATCCAGATACCCTTCTTTCGGCCTCTGCTTCCACAGGGCCCGCAAGACTCACCACACTACGGGGGAAACTATCCCGCTCCATGATGGCCAAAATGCGGCTTTTATGACGGCGAAATTGGGACTTACGTGTTTCTGGAGCGGACAATGCGCGCGTGGTTACGGGGGTCGGTTCCAGACTCCGAACAATCCGTTGCGCGGCGGTTAGCAAACGGTTTCGCCGCGCGGGGTTTTCCGTCAGAATTGAGAGGCCGCCGTCCCTCGCTCCTCCGGAAGTTCCGGCGTCGCGGCAGTAGACGGCATTCCGCGCCTCGTCGCGGACCGGCAAGCGTGCGTTTGGTCAGGAGGAGAACCAATGAACGTCTTACCATCCAACGAGCCGACCTTCCGCCAGAGCGTCGACCTGATGTTCAATCGCGCCGTGGCGCTGATGGACCTGCCACCGGGACTGGAAGAGAAGATCCGCGTCTGCAACGCCACCTACACCGTGCGCTTCGGCGTCCGGCTGCGCGGCAAGATCGAGACCTTCACCGGGTACCGCTCGGTGCACTCCGAGCACATGGAGCCGGTCAAGGGCGGCATCCGCTACGCCGCCGCCGTGGACCAGGACGAGGTCGAGGCGCTGGCGGCGCTGATGACCTACAAGTGCGCGCTGGTCGAGGCGCCCTTCGGCGGCTCCAAGGGCGGGCTGCGCATCGACCCGACGCAATACGAGGAACACGAACTCGAACTGATCACCCGGCGTTTCGCCTACGAGCTGTGCAAGCGCGACCTGATCCATCCCAGCCAGAACGTGCCCGCCCCCGACATGGGCACCGGCGAGCGCGAGATGGCCTGGATCGCCGACCAATACGCGCGGATGAACACCACCGACATCAATGCGCGCGCCTGCGTCACCGGCAAGCCGCTCAACGCCGGCGGCATCGCCGGGCGCGTCGAGGCGACGGGGCGCGGCGTGCAATACGCCCTGCGCGAGTTCTTCCGCCACCCCGAGGACGTGGCCAAGGCGCAGCTCTCGGGCGGGCTCGCGGGGAAGCGGGTGATCGTGCAGGGGCTTGGCAACGTCGGCTATCACGCCGCGCGCTTCCTGTCCGAGGAGGACGGCGCGCGGGTCACCGGCATCATCGAACGCGACGGCGCGCTCTTTGACCCCGAGGGGCTCGACGTCGAGGCGGTGAAGGACTGGATGGTGCGCCACGGCGGGCTGGCGGAGTATCCCGACGCCACCCATACCCGCGACGGCGGCGCCGTGCTGACCGAGGACTGCGACATCCTCATCCCCGCCGCGCTCGAGGGGGTGATCAACCTGACCAACGCACACAACGTGCAGGCGAATCTGATCATCGAGGCCGCCAACGGCCCGATCACCGCCGGGGCGGACGACATCCTGAGATCGCGGGGGACGGTCATCATCCCCGACCTCTTCGCCAATGCGGGCGGTGTCACGGTGTCCTATTTCGAATGGGTGAAGAACCTCAGCCACATCCGCTTCGGACGCATGCAGCGGCGGCAGGAGGAGGCCCGGCACCAGCTGGTGGTCGATGAGCTCGAGCGGCTCGACACCGCGCTTGGGGACACCTGGAACCTCGACCCTGCGTTCAAGGCCCGCTACCTGCGCGGCGCCGACGAGCTGGAGCTGGTGCGCTCGGGGCTCGATGACACGATGCGCACCGCCTACCAGTCGATGCGCGAAATCTGGCACGGGCGCGACGATGTCACCGACCTGCGCACGGCGGGGTTCATCGTCGCCATCGACCGGGTGTCGAAGAGCTACAAGGCCAAGGGTCTGTGATCCCCGCGGGCGCGGCCAGCGCCGCGTCCGACGCCTGCCGCGGCGCTGGCTTCGTCTTGGTGCAAATTTCTTCGAGAGGGCTGCGCCCCGACAGCGTCAGCGCAGCCAGCGGTGCATCACGTCGTTGCCGAGCGCCCGCGTCTCGACCAGCCGGAAGCGCGGGGCTTCCGACAGCGCATCGACGCCCATGGCGCCGACGCCGGGCCGTCCCTCGGCGCCAAGCGCGATCCCGGCGGTGAAGCCCACCAGCTCGTCGACCAGGTCGGCGGCCAGCAGCGAGGCGGCGAGCTGCCCGCCGCCCTCGCAGAACACCCGCGTCAGCCCCTGCGCGCCGAGCGCCGAGAGCAGCGCCCCCGGGTCCAGCCGCCCGGCGGTGACGCGGCTTTGGATCAGCGTCGCGCCGCAGCTCTGCCAGGCGCGCCTGGTGGTCGCGGCGGCGTCCGAGCCGTGCACGATCCATACCGGCACCTCGCGCGCCGTCGAGGCGAGGCGGCTCATCAGCGGCACGTCGATCAGCCGCGAGGCGATCACCCGCACCGGCTGGTGCACCTCGCCCCAGCCGCGCACGGTCAGTTCGGGGTCATCGGCGCGCGCGGTGCCCGCGCCGACCATCACCGCGTCATGCGCCGCGCGCAGCCCGTGCACGGCACGGCGCGCCTCGGGGCCGGTGATCCACTTGCTCTCGCCGGTGGCGGTGGCGATGCGCCCGTCGAAACTGTTCGCCAGCTTCAATGTGACCCAGGGGCGGCCTTCCTCGGTCTTGCGGAAGAACCCTGCGTGATCGTGCATCGCCTCTTCGGCAAGCACGCCGGTGGTCACCTCGATGCCGGACTTGCGCAGCATCTCGAAGCCCTGGCCGGAGACCCGCGGATCGCTGTCGGCGATCGGCGCCACGACCCGCGCCACACCCGCCTTGATCAGCGCCGAGGCGCAGGGCGGGGTCTTGCCGGTATGGGCGCAGGGCTCGAGCGTGACATAGGCGGTGGCGCCGCGCGCCTGCGGCCCGGCATCGGCCAGCGCCACGACCTCGGCATGCGGGCGACCGCCGGGCTGGGTCCAGCCACGCCCGACGATGCGGCCGTCCTTGACCAGCACGCAGCCGACGGCGGGGTTGGGCCAGCACTTGCCCATGCCCCGGCGTCCGAGGCGCAGGGCGTGGGCCATGTGGCGGGCATCGTCGGTCACGCGCAGAGGCTCCCTGTTCGCCGGTCCCGTCGCGGGCTCACTTCTCCGGCTGGGTGCCGGGGCGCAGCTCGCTCACGAACTTGTCGAAATCGTCCGCCGCCTGGAAGTTCTTGTAGACGCTGGCAAAGCGCACGTAGGCCACCGTGTCGATCCGGGCGAGCGTTTCCATGACGATCTCGCCGATCTGCTTCGACTGGATGTCGGTCTCGCCGAGGCTCTCCAGCCGTCGCACGATGCCCGAAATCATCTGGTCCACGCGCTCGGGATCGATCGGACGCTTCTGCAGCGCGATGCGGATCGAGCGCTCGAGCTTGTCGCGGTCGAAATCCTCGCGCCGACCGCTGGTCTTGATCACCACGAGGTCGCGCAGCTGCACCCGCTCATAGGTGGTGAACCGGCCACCGCAGGCCGGGCAGAAACGGCGGCGACGGATCGAGACGTGGTCTTCCGCCGGACGTGAATCCTTCACCTGGGTGTCGATATTTCCACAAAACGGGCAGCGCATGCCTTCCCCCAATCACTTCGTTCCGACGCGTCTATGAGGTTATCCCTCATTTATCCACAGCCACTATAGGGGAGCGCCCAGAAATTGGGTAGAGGTCAATTCGCCCCGCTAGATGAAGGGCGTGGAAATTCTTTAAACCGCGCTGAAACTGCTGCGAAAACGGCCTCGCGCGGGGCTCAGCCCCCGAGGTGGGCGAGGACGTCGCGCCGGTGCGGGGCATTGCGGTGCTCGAAGAGGTAGATGCCCTGCCAGGTGCCGAGCCCGAGTTTTCCACCGCTGACCGGAATGGAGAGCGAGACCGGCAGCAGCGCCGCCTTGATATGGGCGGGCATGTCGTCGGGCCCTTCGTAGGTATGCGTGAGGTAGCGCATCGAGGGATCGCTGCTTGGCGGCACCAGCCGGTGGAAGAACTCCGTCAGGTCGGTGCGCACCTCGGGGTCGGCGTTTTCCTGGATGAGCAGCGAGGCCGAGGTGTGCCGAACGAAGAGCGTGAGCAGCCCGTCTGTGGCCCCCGAACCGCCGACCCAACGGTTCACGTCGCGGGTGATCTCGTAGAGGCCGGGGCCGCGGGTCTCGATGGTGAAGCTGGTCTGCATTCGGAGGTCCTGCCTTGCACGCTGCTGTCTCGGATCAGGCCTAGCAAGCGCCGCGCCCATCCGCCAGCGCGCAAGGGTCAGATGGTCGAGGCCACGCAGCGCACTTGCGGCAGGTCGCCGGAGGATTCGAATAGCAGGGGGGTGCCGTCATCGGCGACGGCGGGCATCGAGGCGACCTGCTGCAAAGTCTCGCGGCACTCTGCCAGCTCGTGTGGCGCCACCTCGATCTCGATGACCGTGGCGGCGTCGGGGCCCAGCACCTCGGTCGCGGCATAGGCGGCGACGGCGGTGCAGGTGGCGGCGGCAGTGAGCAGTGCGAGGCGTTTCATCAAAGGTCTCCCTTACTGGTCGGCAAGAAAACGCCGGTGCTGCGAAAGTTGTTCCATTTCCGTTACGTGACGGACGCGTGATGGCCCCGAACGCCCGCTGTCATGGGCCCCGACGCGACGCGCCCTATCTTGCGGACCAGCCGCGCCGGGCTGCCGGTGCGCCAAGTTTCACGCGAAAGTCCTTCGGGAGGATTAATCATGAACCGCAAGACGCTCTTCATCACCGGTGCCTCTTCGGGCATCGGCGCCCAGACCGCCCGCGCGGCGGTCGAGCATGGCTGGAACGTCGGCCTCTTTGCCCGGTCCGAGGATAAGATCGCGGAGCTCGAAAAGGAGCTCGGACCCCACGCGCTGGCGCTGCCGGGCGATGCGACCTCGCTGGAAGAGCAGGAGGCGGCGATGGAGAAGCTGGCCGCGCATTTCGGCGACGTGAACGCGGCCTTCGCCAATGCCGGAACGGGGCTGTCGCAATCGGGCACCCGCAAGGGCGATCCGGCGGAATGGGAGCGGCTGGTACAGCTCAACATCCTCGGGGTGCTCTGGACCGCCAAGGCGGCCTCGGCCTATTTCGTGAAGAATCGTGGCCATCTGCTGCTGACCGGCTCGGCGGCGGGGCGGACGACGATCAAGGGCTCGGTCTACGGCGCCTCGAAATGGTTCGTGCACGGCTACGGCGGCAACCTCGCCGAGGAGTTCCGCGAATGGGGCGCGCGGGTCACGGTGATCGCGCCCGGCATGGTCGACACGCCCTTCTTCGACGAGGCCAAGCCGGACAAGCTCAAGCCCGAGGATATCGCGCGCTCGGTGATGTTTGCCCTGGAAGCCGATCCGCGCGCCAACGTGCGCGAAGTCTTTGTCATGCCGGTCAACTGAGGCGTGTCTTCGGCGCCTGCGCCGCGCCGCCTTCGGAACGGGCGGGGCGGCAACGCGCCATGCCGCGGGGTCATGCAAGGCTTTACAAGCGCAGAACAAGTCGCTCAGGTGTGAGAGGTTTCCCCCAACTGCGGACCCTCACGAATGGCGATCACGGCAAGTATCCACCACCTGACCCATTATAAATATGACCGCCCGGTCTCTCTCGGGCCGCAGATCATCCGGCTCAGGCCCGCGCCGCATTCGCGCACACGGGTGATCTCGCACTCGCTGAAGGTCTCGCCCGAGGGGCATTTCGTCAATCACCAGCAGGATCCCTACGGCAACTGGTTGGCGCGCTTCGTCTTTCCCGAGCCGGTGACCGAGTTCAAGATCGAGGTCGACCTGGTGGCCGACATGACGGTCTACAACCCCTTCGACTTCTTCGTGGATGAAAGCGCCGAGGCCTTTCCCTTCGAGTACTCGCAGGACTTCTCCGAGGATCTGTCGATCTACCGCACGCCCGAGCAGGCCGGTCCGCGGCTGCAGGCCTATCTCGACACGATCGAGAAGAGCGCGCCGCGCACGGTGGACTTCCTTGTCGGGCTGAACGCGCGGCTCGAGAAGGACATCGGCTATATCGTCCGCATGGAGCCCGGCGTGCAGACTCCCGAGGAGACGCTGCAGCTGGCAAGGGGCTCCTGCCGCGACACCTCGTGGCTGCTGGTGCAGATCCTGCGTCACCTCGGGTTCGCGGCGCGCTTCGTATCGGGCTACCTGATCCAGCTCAAACCCGATCTCGTCTCGCTCGACGGGCCGGCCGGCACGGATCACGATTTCACCGACCTGCACGCCTGGTGCGAGGTCTACATTCCCGGTGCCGGCTGGATCGGGCTCGACCCGACCTCGGGGCTGCTGACCGGCGAGAGCCACATCCCGCTGGCCGCCACGCCGCACTACCGCAACGCCGCGCCCATCGTCGGCGGCTATTCCGCGCCGCCGGACACGCAGACCGACTTCGATTTCGCCATGGACGTGCGCCGCATCGCCGAGCACCCGCGCATCACCAAGCCCTTCTCCGACGAGGCATGGGATGCGCTGGATGCGCTCGGGCACAAGGTTGATGCCGAGATCGCGGCGCAGGACATGCGGCTGACCATGGGCGGCGAGCCGACCTTTGTCTCGATCGACGATTTCGAGAGCGCCGAGTGGAACACCGCCGCCGTCGGCCCGCAGAAGCGCGGCCTCGCCGACCAGTTGATCCGCCGGTTGCGCGAGCGCTTCGCGCCGGGCGGCTTCCTGCACTACGGGCAGGGCAAGTGGTACCCGGGCGAGACCCTGCCGCGCTGGACCTTCTCGCTCTACTGGCGGCGCGACGGCAAGCCGGTGTGGAAGAACCCCGACCTCGTGGCGAAGGAGACCGCCAAGGGCGCGGATGCCGCGCAGGCCGACAGCTTCATGACCAAGTTCGCCGAGACGCTGGGACTGGATGGCGACTACGTGCATCCCGCCTATGAAGACCCGGCGGAGTGGATCCTCAAGGAAGCCGACCTTCCGATGAACGTCACGCCCGAGGATTCCAAGCTCAAGGATCCCGAGACCCGCGCCCGCATTGCCCGGGTCTTCAATCGCGGGCTCGACGAAGCGGCGGGCTTCATCCTGCCGCTGCAGCGCTGGCAGTCCAAGGCGACGGGGCCGAAATGGCGCTCGGAGCACTGGAAAACCCGGCGCGGGCACCTGTTCCTGATCCCCGGCGACAGCCCGGTGGGCTTCCGCTTGCCGCTCGGCGCGCTGCCCTTCGTGCCGCCCTCGGCTTACCCCTATGTCTACCCGACCGATCCCAGCGTGCCGCAGACCGCGCTGCCGGATTTCCACGCGCTGCAGGAGGAGCGCCGCGCGCGCCTGATGGAGGAGCTGGAGCGCATCGCGACGGAGGAGCGCGAGGCCATGGCCGCGCTGCCCGAGGTCACGCCGGGGCACGAACAGCCCGTTTCCGAGGCGCGCGATGTCGGGCGGCGGCAGAGGATCATGGAGCAGGGCGTCGACCCGGCGGGCGGCGCGGTGCGCACCGCCATCGCCATCGAGCCGCGCGACGGGCGGCTCTGCCTCTTCATGCCGCCGGTGGAGTCGCTGGAGGATTACCTCGACCTGCTCGCCGCGGCGGAGACCACCGCCGAGGAGCTCGGCCTGCCGATCCACATCGAGGGCTACACGCCGCCGCATGACCCGCGGCTCAACGTGGTCCGTGTCGCCCCCGATCCCGGTGTCATCGAGGTCAACGTGCACCCGGCGCACAGCTGGGAGGACTGCAAGGCGATCACCAATGGCGTCTACGAGGAAGCCCGGCAGTGCCGCCTCGGCGCCGACAAGTTCATGATCGACGGCAAGCACACCGGCACCGGCGGCGGCAATCACGTGGTGGTGGGCGGCGAGACGACGCATGACAGCCCTTTCCTGCGCCGTCCGGACCTGATGCGCTCGATGATCCTGCACTGGCTGCGGCACCCTTCGCTCAGCTACCTGTTCTCGGGTCTCTTCATCGGCCCGACCAGTCAGGCACCGCGCATCGACGAGGCGCGGCACGACAGTCTTTACGAGTTGGAGATCGCGCTCGCGCATTTCCCGGCGCCGGGGCAGGGCGAGCCGCCGCTGCCGTGGCTGACCGACCGGCTGCTGCGCAACATGCTGATCGACGTCACCGGCAACACCCACCGGGCCGAGATCTGCATCGACAAGCTCTACTCGCCCGACGGGCCCACCGGCCGCCTCGGGCTCGTCGAGTTCCGCGGCTTCGAGATGCCGCCGGACGCCAAGATGAGCCTTGCCCAGCAGGTGCTGATCCGGGCGCTTCTGGCGCGCTTCTGGAAATCGCCGATCCAGGGCAAGCCCGTGCGCTGGGGCACCACGCTGCACGACCGCTTCATGCTGCCGCATTTCGTCTGGCAGGATTTTCTGGACGTGCTGCGCGATCTCGGCGATCACGGTTTCACCTTCCGCCCCGAATGGTACGAGGCGCAGCGCGAGTTCCGCTTCCCCTTCGCCGGCGAGGTCGACTACGAGGGCGTCCACCTCGAGTTGCGGCAGGCGCTGGAGCCCTGGCACGTGCTGGGCGAGCGCGGCGCCATCGGCGGCACCGTGCGCTACACCGACAGCTCGGTCGAGCGCATGCAGGTGCAGCTCACCGCCACCGAGCCGGGCCGCTACATCGTCGCCTGCAACGGCCGCGCCGTGCCGATGGCCGAGACCGGCGCCTCGGGCGTCAATGTGGGCGGCGTGCGCTTCAAGGCGTGGCAGCCCGCCGAGGCGCTGCACCCGACGCTGCCGGTGAACGCGCCGCTGACCTTCGACATCTTCGACACCTGGACCGGCCGCGCGCTGGGCGGCTGCCGGTACCACGTGGCGCATCCGGGCGGGCGCAACTACGACACCTTCCCGGTCAATACCAACGAGGCCGACGCCCGCCGACTTGCCCGCTTCGAAAAACTCGGGCACACCCCGGGCAGCTACTGGCCCGCGCCCGAGACGCCGCATCCGGAGTTCCCGATGACGCTCGACCTGCGCCGCCTGCCGGGGATCTGACACCTTGGTGGCGGAGACAACACGCCCGCTGCCGGAGACGGTGGCGAAGTTCCTGCAAGGCTACAGCCCGCCGTCGGGCGTGGCCGACGAGCTGCTGCGCTCCGATGGCAGCCTTCGCCCGGCCTGGCAGCCGCTGATCCGCCACCTCGCTGCGCAGAGCGCCGAGACCCGCGCCCGCGCCTTCGCCCGCGGCGACCAGTACCTGCATGACACCGGGGTCTATTTCCGCCAGCACACTGGCGAGGGCTCGGCCGAGCGCAGCTGGCCGCTGAGCCACGTGCCGGTGATGATCTCGGGGCGGGAATGGGCGACGCTCTCCGAGGGCATCGTGCAGCGCGCCGAACTGCTCGAGCGGGTCATCGCCGACCTCTACGGGCCGGGCGACCTGGTGCGGCAGGGCATCCTGCCGGCCGATCTGGTGGCGCGCAATCCCGAGTGGCTGCGGCCGATCGTCGGCGTGCAGCCGCCCTCGGGCCATTTCCTGCACTTCCTCGCCTTCGAGATCGGCCGCTCGCCGGACGGGTCGTGGCTGGTGCTGGGCGACCGCACGCAGGCGCCCTCGGGCGCGGGCTTCGCGCTGGAGAACCGCATGGCCACGGGGCGGGTCTTCCACGACCTCTTCCCCAAGGCCAACGTCGAGCGGCTGGCGGGCTTCTTCCGTAGCTTCCGCGATGCGCTGATCGGCCTGCGCGCCGATGACCGCAGCCGAGTGGCGATCCTCACCCCGGGACTGCACACCGACACCTACTACGAGCACGCCTATATCGCCCGCTACCTCGGCTTCATGCTGCTGGAATGCGAGGATCTGGCTGTGCGCAACGGCCAGCTCAAGGTGCGCACCGTGGCCGGGGACGAGCCGGTCTCGGTGCTCTGGCGCCGCCTCGATGCGCGCTTCGCCGACCCGCTGGAGCTCGACGAAAGCTCGGCGCTCGGCACGCCGGGCATGGTCTCGGCGCTGCGCGCGGGGGCGATCACCATGGTCAACTGCCTCGGCTCCGGCGCGCTCGAGGCGCGGGCGCTCATGGCCTTCCTGCCGCGCATCTGCGAGGCGCTGACCGGCGAGGCGCTGAAGCTGCCGAACATCGCCACCTGGTGGTGCGGCCAGCCCTCGGAACGCGCCTACGTGCGCGACAATCTCGAGCGCATGCTGATCGGCCCGGCGCAATCCACCAAGCTGCCTTTCGACATCGACGCAAACACCGCGCTCGGCGGGCGCTTCCGGGGCACCGCGCCTGGCTCGGTCTCGGACTGGCTCGAGCGCGAGGGCGACACGCTAGTGGGGCAGGAGGCGGTGACGCTCTCGACCACCCCGGCCATGGTTGGAGACAAGCTGCTGCCGCGGCCGATGGTGGTGCGGGTCTTCGCCGCGCGCACGCCGCAGGGCTGGACGGTGATGCCCGGCGGCTACGCCCGCATCGGGCGCAGCGACGATCCCACGGCGCTGGCGATGCAGGCGGGCGGCTCGGTCGCCGACGTCTGGATCACCTCGGAGGCGCCGGTGGCGCGCGAGACCCTCGCGCCGCAGGAGAAGGGGCCCTTCCTGCGCCGCCAGCCGGGACAGCTTCCGGCGCGGGCGGCGGACAACCTCTACTGGCTCGGGCGCTACGTCGAGCGGGCGGAGATGGGTGTGCGGCAGATCCGCGCCTACCACCTGCGTCTCGAGGACTACGGCCCCGACGCGCTGCCGCTGGTCGAAAGCCTCGCGCGGTTCCTTGCGGGCTACGGTCTCGACCCGTCCGAGCAGCCGGTGCCGCCGGGGCTGCTGCAGCTCTTCGACGTCTCGCGCGGCTGCGCCGCCAAGGTGCGCGACCGCTTCTCCACAGATGGCTGGAGCGCGCTGTCGGATCTCGCCGCAACCGCGCGCGAGGTCTCGGAGGGCTGCCACCCCGGTGACGACGCCGCCCGCGCCATGAGCCTTTTGCTGCGGCGGATCGCCGGCTTCTCGGGTCTGGTGCACGAGAATATGTTCCGCTTCCTCGGCTGGCGCTTCCTGAGCGTCGGCCGGGCGCTCGAGCGGACCGAGCAAATGGCCGCCTTCCTCGCCGCCTTCACCTCGGCCAAGGCGCCCGAGGGCGGGCTCGATCTCGCCGTCGAGGTCGGCGACACGGTGATGACCCACCGCCGCCGCTACTCGGTCGAGACCTCGCGCGAGACAGTGATCGACCTGCTGGCGCTCGACGCGGGCAACCCGCGCTCGATGCTGTTCCAGATCGACGTGCTGCTCGGCGAGGAGGAGCGCATCCGCCTCGCCAGCGGCCGGCCCATGGGCGAGGCGGCGAAACGCATCCTGATGCTGCGCACCGCGCTGGCGGTGGCCGAACCGGCCGAGATCACCCCGGCGCGCCTCGCCGGCTTCCGCGGCGATCTCGCGGCGATCTCCCACGCGCTGACCGCGCAATACCTCAGCTGAGCCCGGAGCCCGCCCATGTCCCAGCTCTATGATATCTCGCTGCGGATCACCTATGAATACGCCCATCCCGCCGGGGCCAGCCGCACCCTGCTGCGCATGCTGCCGCGGGCGTTGCCGGGGCAGGAGCTGCTGGCCGGGGCGGTGAGCGCCGATCCGCCCCCGAGCTGGCGCCGCGACGGCATGGATTTCTTCGGCAATCCCACCTGCGAGATGGCGCATGACATGCGCCTGAGCGAGATCGCCTTTGCCTTCGCAGGCCGGGTGCGCAAGACGCGGCCGGTTGCCGGGCTCGACCTCTCGGGCGATCTTGCCTCGCTGGCGCAGGATCTCGCGGCGGTGCGCAGCATCGGGCCGGAAAGCCCGCATCATTTCCTCGGCGCCTCGCCGCGCCTGCCCGCCGCGCCCGAGATCGCCGCCTTCGCGCGGGACACGCTGACTCCCGCCATGTCGGTGCGCGCAGCGGTCGCCGCGATCAGCCACCGGCTCAATTCGGAGTTCGCCTTCGACCCCGAGGCCACCGAGGTCACCACCACCGCCATCGAGGCCTTCCGCGCCCGCCGCGGCGTCTGCCAGGACATCGCCCACGTGATGATCACCGCGCTGCGCAGCCTTGGCATCCCGGCCGGCTACGTCTCGGGCTTCCTGCGCACCATCCCGCCCGAGGGTCGGCCCCGGCTCGAGGGCGCAGACGCCATGCACGCCTGGGTCCGCGCCTGGTGCGGCGCGGAACTGGGCTGGGTCGAGATCGACCCCACCAACGACATGTTCGCCGGCGCCGACCACGTCACCGTCGGCTACGGGCGCGATTACTCCGACGTGGCGCCGACCCGCGGCTCGCTGCGCTCCGAGGGCAGCCATGCGACGACCCACCAGGTGGATGTGATCCCCGTCTAGCCCCGTTCCGGTCGCGTGCCGACGTTGACGTTTGCTCAACCTCTTTACCGCATGCTTCGCGGAAGGTGCAGAGGGGCATGCGCAGAGGGACGGGCGCAGAAGGCCGGGCGCAGAGGGGCAGGGCAGAGGGACAGGCGATGCGGCGGATCGACGAGAAACTGGCCAAGATCGCGCGCGGGCGCTACGGGCCACGCGATTTCATCCTGACCTTCTGCAAGGATGCCGACCTGATGCGCGGCTGCGCCGCCGCCGGGCGGGACGACACCGGCCGATTGCGCAACGCTCCGGCCTACCGCGCCGACATGCGCCGGGTCATCGAAAGCGATCTGGCCGACATCGTGCTCACCTCGCTCTCCAGCGCCGAGGTGTTCAGCGAGGAGGGGATCTATGCCCGCTCCAATGTCACCCCCGCCGTGCGTCTCACCGACAATACCGATATCTGGCTGGTGCGGGGCGGGCGCTACGTGCAGCTCCCCGCCATACCCTTCCGCAGCTCGCGGCTGGAAAACGTGCGCCCGGTGGCCAATCTCGGTCTCTACGCGCTCAGCTTCTACAATGATATCGACCTCGACCATGCGACCCTCGCCGCCTATGCCGAGTTCCGCCAGATCGCTGCCGCGATCGGGCTGCGTCACTTCCTGCGCGTCGGCGACCCGCCGATCCCGGTCGACACCGGCGACGAGTCCTACGGCGCCTACCGCAACGATGTGCTGACCCGCAGCCTTGCGGGGATCGCCGGCAAGGAGCGCCCGCTGTTCGTCGAGGTCGGCTACCACGGCCCGCGCGCCATGGAGGAACTCGCCGACTGGGATCCCGCCCGGGTGATCTTCGGGCTGACCGGCTTCAAGGAGGGCACCACCCGCGACTGTCTCGAACGGCTGGCGCAGGGCGAGCGCTATGGCGCCCGCACCGCCAGCTTCAGCCGCATCGAATTCGACTGCGAGGATCCGGTGCTGATGATGCGCGCCATGCGCCATGTCGTTCGCGAAGGGATGAGCTCGCGCGAGGCGGTGCAGAGCTACCATGCCGATCTCGAAATGGCCGGAATCACGCCGATCCGCCCGCTGCAGGACGACATGGAACTGACCGTGCCAATGCTGAGCCAGAACCAGAGCCGCGCCGCCTGAGCCGGTCTGAATGATCTGAGCTGACTAATCAGGGTCGAACGATCTCGGCCGCCTGATTTCGGCGTGCTGATCCGGGCGGTAAACGTCGCGACCGCCTCGGCGCGGGGCGCCGGACGCCGCACTTGGGCCGCTCTTGGGGTGTCTGAGGCCCTTGCGCGGCACTAGCTCCCGGCGGGGTCTGCGCATCCCAAAGCGCGGCGAAATGCTGCGCGGCACCTGTCCTGGAATCTCGGGGCCGGCGCGGTGTGGCCCCGGGGCGCAGCGTGCACATCATGGCGCCGCCTTGCCGCGTCGGGCGCCCGCGAGAGCTCCCACCGCGGTGCGCCCGAAGGATTTCCCCTTTCCCCTCGCGCCCGTCTTCTCCAGAAGAGGCCTCGTCAAACGGGGAAACGGAATGGACGGAAGCGGGTTCTGGATCGCGGCGGCGCTGGCCACCTTCTGCGTCGGCGCTTCGAAGGGCGGCATGCCGGTGATCGCCATGCTGGGCGTGCCGCTGTTGTCGATCTTCACCACTCCGGCCACCGCCGCCGGCCTTCTGCTGCCGATGTACATCCTGGCCGATGTCTATGCGATCTGGCTCTTCCGCCGCAACTTCTCGCCCCGCAACCTGAAGATACTGATCCCCGCCGCCGCGGTCGGCATCCTGCTCGGCTTTCTGTGCATCTCGCGCATGCCGCCCGAGGCCGGCAAGCTGATCGTCGCCCTCGTTGGGCTCTACTACCTTGGCGACACGGCGCGCAAATGGCTGGCGCGGGATCATATGGCGCGCCCCGCCGACGTGCCGCGCGGGGTGTTCTGGGGCGCGCTCTCGGGGTTCACCAGCTACATCTCCCACGCCGGCGGCCCGCCGTACCAGGCCTATACCCTGCCGCAGATGATGCCCAAGATGACCTTCGTCGGCACCCAGGCCATTGCCTTTGCCTGCATCAACTGGATGAAGCTGCCGCCCTACATTGCTGCCGGGCAGGTCACCTGGAACAGCCTGCAGCACGTGGCGCTGCTCGCCCCGGTGGCGCTTTTCGGCGCCTGGTCGGGCCAGCGGCTGGTGCGCTGGCTGCCCGAGCGGGTCTTCTTCGGCGTGGTGCGTGCGGCGCTCGGGCTGCTCAGCCTGCGCCTGCTGTGGGAGGTCGCACGGGCCTGGGGCTGGCTCTAGGCGCCCGCCCGCCCCATTTCTTCCAGGCGAAAATATCCCGGGAGAGGCGCGCGTCGCGCGTCGGGGCAGCCCCCTCTTGGCCAAGGGGAAACACACGGCGGACCGCCGGGGGCTGCGGGCCCCCGCGCTTGCACGGCGCCGGGGCGGGCGCTAACACCGAAGCTGCAAGTCTAGGAGGGCAGATGACCAAAGCGGACTGGATCGCGGTGGATTGGGGCACGTCGAACCTGCGCCTGTGGCGGATGGCGGCGGATGGCACGGTGCTGGACCGCGCCGAGAGCGATGCCGGCATGGGCCGCCTTGCGCCCGAAGAGTTCGAGCCGACGCTGCTGGCACTGCTGCCGGGCCTCGACGCAGAAACCCCGGTGATCGTCTGCGGCATGGCCGGGGCGCGGCAGGGCTGGGCCGAGGCGCCCTACGTCAAGACCCCCTGCGCCCCGCCCTGCATCGCCGAGGCGATCACCGTGCCGACGCAGGACCCGCGCCTGCAGGTCCACATCCTGCCCGGCGTGGCGCAAGACCGCCCCGCCGACGTGATGCGCGGCGAGGAGACGCAGGTTGCGGGCTTTCTCGCGCTCAACCCGCGCTTCGACGGGGTGATCTGCCTGCCCGGCACGCACAGCAAATGGGTGCATGTGAGCGCCGGCGAGATCGTCTCCTTCCGCAGCTTCATGACCGGCGAGATCTTCGAGTTGCTGAGCCGGAACTCGGTTCTGCGCCACGGGCTTGGCGGCGGCTGGGACGACAAGAGCTTCGCCGAGGGCGTGGATCAGGCCATGGGCCGCCCCGCCGCTTTCGCCTCCGAGCTCTTCACCCTGCGCGCCGAGGGGCTGCTGCACGGGCTGACGCCCGACAAGGCCACGGCGCGGCTCTCGGGCCTGTTGATCGGCATGGAACTGGCGGCGGCGAAACCCTACTGGCTCGGCCAGAGCGTGGCGCTGCTGGGGGCCTCGAAGCTGGTGGCGCATTACCGCAGCGCGCTCGAGACGCTGGCGGTGCCGGTGGTGATCGCCGATGCTGACCGCATGACGCTGGAAGGGCTGAAGGCGGCCCGCAAGACGGAGAAGACCGAATGACCCGCGAGATCATCGCCATCCTGCGCGGCCTCACCCCCGAGGAGGCCCCCGCCGTCACCGAGGCGCTGATCGGCGCGGGCATCACCAAGATCGAGGTGCCGCTGAACTCGCCGCGCCCCTTCGACTCCATTGCTAAGATGGTGCAGGGCTTCGGCACCGATGCGATCATCGGCGCGGGCACGGTGCTCGCCCCCGAGGAGGTGCTGCGCCTGCAGCAGATCGGCGCGCGCATGGTGGTGTCGCCCGACATGAACCAACGGGTGATCATGGCCACCAAGAAGGCCGGGATGCTCAGCTACCCCGGCGTGCTGACCCCGACCGAGGCCTTCACCGCGCTGCGCACCGGCGCCGACGGGCTGAAGTTCTTCCCCGCCTCGCTGGTCGGCCCCGAGGGGGTGAAGGCGATGAAGGCGGTGCTGCCCGAGGGTACGGCGACCTATGCTGTGGGCGGCGTCAGCGCCGACAACATGGGCGTGTGGCTGGCGGCAGGCGTCACCGGCTTCGGCATCGGCACTTGGCTCTACAAGCCGGGTTGCGGCCTCGACGAGGTGACCGCCCGGGCGCGCGAGGTGGTCGCCGCCTATGACGCGGCGCAGGAAACGGAACTGGCGGGCTGACCCGCGACGCGCTACGCTTCCGGCCAGGAGAGCAGGGAAGGGACGCGCGCCATGAGCCAGAGCATGAGCCAGACCAGGCCTGGCCCCACATCCGGCACGCAGACGGCCAGCACGCAGGCGGATGACGAAATTCGTCCCGGCGAGAGCGCGCTCGACCTGCCGCCCGCGCAGGACGCTGAGCTGCGCTTCATCGGGCGTATCCGCACACCCTTTGCCACGCGGAGCGACTGCCCGCGGCAGGGGGATATCGACGGCCCTGAATGCCGCATCGAACTGGACCCGGAGTGGGCCCCCGCGCTCGAAGGCATCGAGCGGGCGGAGCGCATCCAGGTGCTCTACTGGCTCGACCGCGCCCGGCGCGACCTGCTCACCCAGAGCCCGCGCGGCGCCGAGGGCACGCGCGGCACCTTCGCCCTGCGCTCGCCGGTGCGGCCCAACCCGATCGGGATTTCTTCGGTTCGGCTGGTCCGGCGAGAGGGCCCGGTGCTGGTGGTGCAGGGGTTGGATTGCGTGGACGGAACTCCGCTTCTAGACCTCAAGCCCGACCGCTGCGCCCATGCGAAACGCCCCGGGAATGACTGATTCATCTCAGCCTATTTTTTGCGCGATATCCGTAATTGTGACGCGTTCCTGTGCATGTAGCGCGGGTGGCCGTGCCGCGGCCGGGCCCCTGGCCGCCGCCCTGCTTGTGGTCCCGAGCGGGCTCGAAGAGGGTCCGCGAGGCAAGCGGAGGACAGGCCCATTCCCTATGATCAGCCCCAGATGAGCGCGCCGTCCGGCACGCCCGGCGCCATCGCCGCGCAGCGCGCCCGCGGGCGCGCGCGGCTGGCGGCGCGGCGCCGTGGTGCGGCCAGCGTCATCGGTGATCTGCACATGTCGGGCAGCTCCAAGCTGTTGTTTCCGCGTGGGCTCGAGGCGCTGCAGGCGGTCTATCTCAATAGCTCGGGCGGGGTGACCGGGGGCGATGCCTTCGACATTGACGCCACCGCCCGCGAGGGCGCGCATCTGGCGCTCACCACGCAGGCCGCCGAACGGGTCTACCGCGCGCTGCCCGGCGAGACCGGGCGGGTGGACACGCGGTTGACGCTGGAGGCGGGCGCCCGGCTCGACTGGTTGCCGCAGGAGACCATCCTCTTCGAAGGCGCGGCGCTCGACCGGCGGCTCTCGGTCGAGATGGCCCAGGACGCCCGGCTGCTGCTCTGCGAGCCGCTGATCTTCGGCCGCGCGGCGATGGGCGAAACCGTGACCGATCTGCGCCACGCCGACCGCATCGACATCACCCGGAACGGCAAACGCGTCTGGTCCGACCGGCTGCGTCTTAGCGGCGATGCCGCGGCCTGCCTTGCGGACCCGGCGATCGCCGAGGGCGCGCAGGCCATGGCGAGTGTCGTGCTCGCGGCGCCCGGCGCGGCGGCGCAGGTCGAGGCGCTGCGCGGGATGCTGCCCGACGGCGATGGTGTTTTCCTTGGCGGCGTCTCGGCGCTCGATCCCGACCTTCTCGTGCTGCGCATGCTCGCCATTGACGGCTTCGAGCTGCGCCGTCACCTTTGCCCCATACTGCGGCGCCTGTCGGGCGCCGAACTCCCAAGACCCTGGATGATCTGACCATGCAACTGACCCCCCGCGAAAAGGACAAGCTTCTGGTGGCGCTCGCCGCCGAGGTGGCCCGCAAGCGCCTCGCGCGCGGCGTGAAGCTGAACTACCCCGAGGCCGTGGCCCTGATCACCGACGCGGTGGTCGAGGGCGCCCGCGACGGCCGCTCGGTTGCCGAGATGATGGAGGCGGGCGCGCAGGTCATCAGCGCCGAGCAATGCATGGAAGGCATCCCCGAGATGGTGCACGAGGTGCAGGTCGAGGCGACCTTCCCGGACGGAACCAAGCTGGTGACCGTGCACAACCCGATCCGCTGAAGCCCTTTCGCTGATGTCCCTGGGCAATGACGCCGGGCATCGGCACCGCAACGAAGACCAACAGGTGAGACGATGAAATACCTCCTTCCGATCATGGCGCTGCCGCTCGCAACCCCGGCCCTCGCGCATTCCGGCGCGCACCTGCACCCGCATGGCGCCGAGACCTGGCTGACCGCCGTGGCGGTGCTGGGCGTGGCGGCCTATGCCGGCTGGCGCATGTACGGCGGCGGCCGCAAATGATCCCCGGCGAGATCATCCCCGCCGCGGGCGACCTGGTGCTGAACGCCGACCGCGAGGCAATCACCCTGATGGTTGCCAACACCGGTGACCGTCCGGTGCAGGTCGGCTCGCACTACCATTTCGCCGAAACCAACCCGGCGCTCGACTTCGATCGCGACGCGGCGCGCGGCCTGCGGCTCGACATCGCGGCGGGCACCGCCGTGCGCTTCGAGCCCGGCCAGCGCCGCGAGGTGCAGCTCATCCCGTTCTCCGGGGAACGCAAGATCTACGGCTTCAACCAGAAGGTCATGGGGGCACTCTGAGGTCTCCTCTTCCAGCGAAAGGGACGGCAAGCATGTTCGAAGCATTCACGGCACTGACCGGCAGCATGATGCGGCTGGGTTTTCTTGGCGCCGAGGCGCAGAGCGTGGTCGCCCTCCGCATGCTGGGGTTCGCGGGCATGTGGTCCGTTCCCTCGACCGAGGCGTACCGGATGACCGCCGAGAAGGGCCCCGCCTTCGTGCAGGCCTGGTGGCAGGCAAGCGCGGCGATGATGCGCGGCGCGCCGGCGCCGGTGGTGATCAATACCTTTGCCCGCCCGCTGGAAGTAAAAGCCCGCCGCAACCGCAGGCGGCTGAGCCGGCGCGGGCCGCAGTTCCGCCCCGGCCAGCGCTCGGGCTGGTAGGCAGGGCAGGGGGAACGGCGATGGTCTTCATGACACCCTTCGACTGGGCGGCGCTGATGCTGCGCGGCACGAGCCAGATGCTCGCGGCGCAGGCGCAGATGACCGAGGCTTTCCTGACCTATGGCCGCAAGCAGGGAGCTGTCTTGCCGGCCGCCAGCGCGACCGTGCTGCCCTTCGTGCGCCCGGCGCCCGTGGCGACGATGGGCATCTGCGGCCCGGCCCGGGTGAAGTGAGGAGCCATCTTGCACCGCGCACCCGCCGCATATCCCTTTCCGGCCCGGCCCGCACCGGCGCGCCACCCGCTGGCACGCCGGGCCTTGCCGCTCTCAGGCGTCGGGCAGCGGCGGCAGGCTGCGCAAGTAGAGCACGATGGCGTCGAGATCACCCTCGGTCATCTGCGCGAGGTAGCCGTAGGGCATCGGCGGAAGCATCGGCGAGCCATCCGGCCGGGTGCCCGTGGTGATCATCGCCTTCAGCTCGGCATCGCTGTAGCCCGCCAGCCCGTCTTCGGAACTGGTCAGGTTCGGCGCGGTGACGCTGCCCCACGGCCCGTGGAATTCGAAACCGCCCTGTCCGAGATGATCGGGGTCCACCATCGGTCCCTTGTCCCCCATCGGCGAGTGGCACTCCATGCAATGGGTGACCGCATTGGCAAGGTACGCGCCGTATTCGACCGTGACGCCGCGCTCGGGCGGGGTGACGCTCTCGACCGGCGGGCCGTAGGCCGGGGGCAGCGGGATGTTGTAGACCGAGTCCGGAACCTCGTTCTCGACCGCCGGAAGCGTGCGCAGGAAAGCGACGATCGAAGCAAGGTCGTCATCGCCGAGACCCTTGTACATCGCGAAGGGCATGGGCGGGCCGATCACCGAGCCGTCGGGCAGGATGCCCTCGCGAATGGCTCGCGCCAGCTCTTCATCGCTCCAGTTCGCCACCGCGCCGCCGGGCGTGATATTGGGCGCGTAGGCGGTGAACATGGGGTTGTCCTCGACGAGCCGTCCGCCGAGTTCCATGCTCATGTCCGGGCCCGTCTCGCCGAAGGGCGTGTGGCAATTGCCGCAGCCCGCCGGGCCCCTGACCAGGTATTCGCCGCGGGCGACGTCGCCCTCTGCGGCAGCTGCGCCGGCGCCGAGCGCCAGCAGCGAAAGTCCCGTAATCGTCGACCTGTACATTTGGTTCTCCGTGCTGATGAAATTGCTGGGAGGAAAAATGGACTTCGATAGCTTCACGCGGACGTTACCCCCGTTCCGCCCCGGTACAAAATCATTTCGCATGGCCGGGGTTGCGCTTTTGGCATCTTCTGCCCTGTGTTTTCCAGGGACGGCACGCGCTGCCTGCAGCGATGCGGCCACCACGGTCGAGATGCGGGCGTGCCGGGGCCAGGAATACGAAGCCGCCGACGCCGAGCTCAACGCGGTTTACGGCCAGCTCAAGGCCACCGCTTCCGATGAGGTGATGACGCAGGTCCGCGCCGCGCAGCGCGCCTGGATCCCATTCCGCGACGCTGCCTGCCTTGCCGAGGCCGCCCCCTACGAGGGCGGCACCATCCAGCCGCTGATCCATGTCAGCTGCCTGACCAGACTAACCCAGCGCCGCAGCGAAGATCTGCGCGCGATCCTGCCGAAGTGACAACCCGAGGACGACCCGAATGCCCGCAACGATTTCCCGCCGCGACTACGCCGCCATGTTCGGCCCCACCACCGGGGACAAGGTGCGGCTTGCAGACACCGACCTGATCATCGAGGTCGAACGCGACCTCACCGCCTCGCGCGCCGGTTCGGGCGCGGGCGGCAATGGCGATCTCTACGGGGAGGAAGTGAAGTTCGGCGGCGGCAAGGTGATCCGCGACGGCATGGGCCAGTCGCAGTACACCCGCGCGCAGGGCGCCGTGGACACGGTGGTCACCAACGCGCTGATCGTCGACCACACCGGCATCTACAAGGCGGACGTGGGTCTCAAGGACGGGCGCATCGCCAAGATCGGCAAGGCGGGCAACCCCGACACCCAGCCGGGCGTCGACATCATCGTCGGCCCGGGCACCGAGGTGATCGCGGGCGAGGGACGCATCCTCACCGCCGGCGGCATGGACAGCCACATCCACTTCATCTGCCCGCAGCAGATCGAGGACGCGCTGCACTCTGGCCTGACCACCATGCTCGGCGGCGGCACCGGCCCGGCGCATGGCACGCTGGCGACCACCTGCACCCCCGGCCCATGGCACCTTGGCCGGATGATGCAGGCCGCCGATGCCTTCCCGATGAACCTCGCCTTCGCCGGCAAGGGCAATGCCTCGCTGCCCGCCGCGCTGGAAGAGCAGATCAAGGGCGGCGCCTGCTGCCTCAAGCTGCACGAGGACTGGGGCACCACGCCCGCCACCATCGACACCTGCCTGTCGGTCGCCGACGACTGGGACGTTCAGGTGATGATCCACACCGACACGCTGAATGAATCCGGCTTCGTCGAGAACACCGTGGCGGCGATGAAGGGCCGCACCATCCACGCCTTCCACACCGAGGGGGCAGGGGGCGGTCACGCGCCGGACATCATCAAGATCTGCGGCGAGGAGTTCGTGCTTCCCAGCTCGACCAACCCGACACGCCCCTACACGGCCAACACGCTCGAGGAACACCTCGACATGCTGATGGTCTGCCACCACCTCGACAAGTCGATCCCCGAGGACGTGGCCTTCGCCGAGAGCCGCATCCGCCGCGAGACCATCGCCGCCGAGGACATCCTGCACGACATGGGCGCCTTCTCGATCATCGCCTCGGACAGCCAGGCCATGGGCCGCGTCGGCGAGGTGATCATCCGCACCTGGCAGACCGCCGACAAGATGAAGAAGCAGCGCGGCAAGCTGGCCGAGGAGCAGGGCGACAACGACAACTTCCGCGTCCGCCGCTACATCGCCAAGTACACGATTAACCCGGCCATCGCGCATGGCATCAGTCGCGAGATCGGCTCGATCGAAGAGGGCAAGCGCGCCGATCTGGTGCTGTGGAACCCGGCCTTCTTCGGCGTGAAGCCCGAGATGGTTCTCATGGGCGGCACCATCGTCTGCGCGCAGATGGGCGATCCCAACGCCTCTATCCCGACCCCGCAGCCGGTCTACACGCGCCCGATGTGGGGCGCCTATGGCCGCTCGGTCGAGAACTCGGCGGTGATCTTCGTCTCGGAGGCGGCGCAGGCCGACGGGCTGCGCGACAAGCTCGGCCTCGCCAAGCAGACCGTCGCGGTGAAGAACACCCGCGGCATCGGCAAGAAGGACCTGATCCTAAACGACGCGCTGCCCCATGTGGAAGTGCACCCCGAAACCTACGAGGTCCGCGCCAACGGCGAGCTGCTGACCTGCGAGCCGGCCAAGGAACTGCCGATGGCGCAGCGCTACTTCCTTTACTGAGGTTGGGGTAGGCCGCCCGAGCGCGGCCCCGAGATCATGACGCCGGTCCGTTTCCGCGGGCCGGCGTCGTTGCGTTCAGGGGGGCGAGTCGCAGCCCGCTTGGCGCTGCCGCAGCCCTGCATTCGGCGCAGGTCGTGCCGGATCCCGCGGGTTCGAGATATGCCCGGAAAATCGGCAGCCACGCCCCTGGTGCATGGCTGACTATGGCTAAATGCCGTGTCTGTATGGGTTTTTCGGAAGAGTTTTTCGCAAACTGACGTCGATTTGAGCGCCTAATAATTTTGCTACGACTGGAGTTCGCTCGGCGAAACAAAATTATCTGTGATCTCTGCATGGCTGGCGGGCCGGCTATGCACATGCAGCATTTGTTGTTCCCCGACCGCTGACCTATCTTGGGTGTCAAGGGAGGAAACCAAAACCGAACGCCAACACCAAACGCTAGGATAGGTTTCCAAATGGCATTTCTGACTGCAACCGCACGCGCCGAGCAGGCACCGTTCTTCTCGCGCTTCTTCGCCGCCATCGGCAACGGCCTCGTGGCAATGGGTGAAGCAAACCCGCGTCTGCGCAAGATCGAAGCGCTGCAGCGTCTTTCGGACGAGCAACTGGCCGCACGTGGCATCCGTCGCGAAGACATCGCACGTCACGTCTTCCAGGACGTCTTCTACCTCTGAGTTCCCGCGCGGGGCGCAAGCGCCGCAGAACTCGGCATCCCAAGGCCACGCCCCGGTGATCCCGGCGCGTGGCCTTGCCTTTTCCGGCGGTTGGACCGAGGGTGCTGGCGCAATCCAGACGATCCCCGGAGCCTTCCCCATGACAGCCCCCTCGACCAGCCTGTCCGTGTCCCACGAGATCGCCCGCAAGGGCGCCGGGCCCGCCCCAGCGCTGACGGTCACGCTCAGCTACGAAGACCGATTCCTGCGCCGCAAGGTGCTGAAGAGCGACCAGGGCGAGAGCTTCCTCGTCGACCTCGCGCATACCGAGAGCCTCGACCAGGGCGATGCTTTCGTGCTGACCGACGGCCGCACGGTGCGTGTCGAGGCCGCCGCCGAGCCGCTGCTGGCGGTGAGCGGGGACGACCTGCCGCGTCTCGCCTGGCACATCGGCAACCGCCACACCCCCTGCCAGATCGAGGCCGCGCGGCTGCTGATCCAGCGCGACCACGTGATCCGCGACATGCTTGCCCACATTGGCGCCACGGTGGACGAGGTGACCGAGCCCTTCACCCCCGAGGGCGGCGCCTACGGTCATGGCCGGACGCATGGCCACGACCACTCACATTCGCACGGGCCCGAGGGGCAGGCGCACAGCCATTCGCACAGCCACTCCCATTCGCACAGCCATGCGCACTCGCACGACGATGAGCATGGCCATGGGCACAGCCACAGCCATTCCCACGGCCACGCGCACACGCATGACCACTGATCCGCTGCTGACGCTGCACCAGCTCTTCTCGCCCTCCTTCCCGGTGGGCGCCTTTGCCTATTCGCACGGGCTCGAGACGCTGGTGCAGGAGGGGCGTGTCAACACCGCCGCGCAGCTGCAGGGCTGGCTCGAGGCGGTGCTGCGCCACGGCGCGGGCTGGAGCGACGCGGTGCTGCTGGCGCAGGTCGCACAGGGCGCCGACGCCGCCGAACTGGCGGAACTGGCCACGGCGCTCACGCCCTCGGCGGAGCGGCGGCTCGAGACCGTCAAGCAGGGCGAGGCCTTTGCCGGCACGGTGCGCGATCTCTGGCAGGCCGACATCCTGCCCGCCCCCTATCCCGTGGCGGTGGGGCAGGCGGTGCGCGCGCTGGGGCTGCCGCTGCTGCCCGCGGTGCAGCTCTACCTGCAGGCCTTTGCCTCGAACCTCGCTGCCGCCGGCATCCGGCTGATCCCGCTCGGCCAGACCGAGGGGCAGGGGGTGATCCGCGCGCTCTCGCCGCTCTGCGAGGCGCTCGCCGCGCAGGCGATCGAGGCGTCGCTCGACGAGGTCGGCGGCTTCTCCCCGCTTTCGGACATTGCCAGCCAGCGCCACGAGGCGCTCTATTCCCGCATCTTCAGATCCTGATACCTGACGGAGACCATATGACTTCCCCCAACGGACCCCTCCGCGTCGGCCTCGGCGGCCCCGTGGGCGCCGGCAAGACCTCTCTCACCGCGGCGCTCGCCCGCGCCCTGCGCGACCGGCTGTCGATGGCCGTGGTGACCAATGACATCTACACCCGCGAGGACGCCGAGGAGCTGATGCGCCAGCAGATCCTGCCGCTCGACCGCATCAAGGGTGTCGAGACCGGCGGCTGCCCGCACACGGCGATCCGCGAGGATGCCTCGATCAACCTCGCCGCCATCGCCGAACTGAACGAGACCTTCCCCGACCTCGACCTGATCCTGATCGAGAGCGGCGGCGACAATCTCTCGGCGACCTTCTCGCCGGAGCTGGCCGACGTGACGATCTACGTGATCGACACCGCCGCGGGTGAGGAAATCCCGCGCAAGGGCGGCCCGGCGATCACCAAGTCGGATATCCTCGTGATCAACAAGACCGATCTCGCGCCCTACGTCGGCGCCTCGCTCGAGGTGATGGAGCGCGACGCAACGCGGATGCGGGCGGGCAAGCCCTTCGTCTTCGCGCAGGTCAAGCACGGCAAGGGCGTCGACGAAATCGTCTCGCTGCTGGCCAAGATCGGGGGGCTGCCGCTGCCGGAGGCGGTGGAATGAGCCGGATCGTCATCCTCGGTGTCGGCGCGGTTGGCGGCACGCTGGCGGTCAAGCTCACCCTTGCCGGGCAGGAGGTGCTGGGCATCGCCCGCGGTGCGCAGCTCGAGGCGATCCGCAGCGGCGGGCTGACCCTGCTGACGCCCGAGGGCGCGCTGCAGGCCGAGTTCCCCTGCGTGGCCACGCCCGCCGAGGCGGCGCTGCGCGAGGACGACGTGATCTTCCTCTGCGTGAAGACCCAGCACAGCGAAGCGGCGCTCCTGCAACTGCGCGACGCCGGGCTGCGGGACCAGCATGTCTTCTGCTTCCAGAACGGCGTCGAGAACGAGCGGCTGGCGCAGCGCTACTTCCCCAACGTGCACGGCGTCACCGTCATGCTGCCTGCGGATTTCGTGCAGCCCGGCGAGGTGGTCTGCTACGGCGCGCCCTGTCTCGGCTCGTTCGACATCGGCGGCTTTCCGGCGGGCACCGATGCCGCGGATGACGCGCTCGTTGCGCGGCTCGAGGCGGCGGGATTCCCCTCGGCCACGCGCGATGCGGTGATGGAGCGCAAATACGGCAAGCTGCTGATGAACCTCGGTAACATCGTGGGCGCTGCGCTTGGCGAGGAGGTCGACGGCACGCCGGTGACCGCGGCGCTGAAGGCCGAGGCCGAGGCGGTGATGGCCAAGGCGGGCATCGCCTGGTCGGACCCTGCGGAGAATGACGAGAAGCGCGCGCCGGATCTCAAGATCGTCGAGGTTCCGGGTGTGACCCGCGTCGGGAGTTCGACCTCGCAGAGCCTCGCGCGCGGCGCGGGTTCGGTGGAGACCGACTATCTCAACGGCGAGGTCTCGCTGCTGGGCCGGCAGCATGGCGTGCCCACGCCGGGCAACGACTGGTTCACGGCGCTTGCCGCCCGGCTGGTGCGCGAGGGCGCGGCGCCGGGGGCAGTAACGCTCGCCGAGGTCGAGGCCGCGCTGGGGCTCTGAGAGCGGGCTGGCCTGCACCCCTGCCCATGCACGCGCCCCGGGGATCCGGGGTGCGCGTTGAGGCCCGGCTCGTGGGTGTCCCGGGGGCGTGCCCGGCGGCAGCCCATGTGGACACCGTGCATATTTCTCTTGACCGGGCCCGCGCTTGAAGACATGTCTCTGTCCCATGCTTGGGAACCCGACCCTTTTTGATCGACGCCGACGCCGCAGCTCCTTGCGGCGGCTCTTCGGGCTGCGCGTCGATCAGCGTCCTCCGGCACGGTAGCCCTACAGGTAGATACCGCTCGCCGGAGCCTCTCCGACCCGCGTTCCTGAACCCCCGCAGCCCTCGGCTCCGGGGGTTTTCTGTTTTCTGCACTCTGGAAGGACATCACCATGAGCATTCGCGTCGGCATTGTCGGCATCAGCGGTTTTGGCGGCGGCGAAGCGCTGCGTCTGATCGCGGGCCACCCGTCTTTCGACCTTGTCTACGCCGCGGGCGAAGGCAGCGCGGGCAGCCGGCTGGTCGACCGCTTCCCCGGGGTTCCGCAAGCGCTTGCGGATCTGGTGATCCGGAAGTGGGATCCGGAGGCGCTCCCCGACCTCGACCTGCTGTTCGCCTCGCTGCCCACCGGTGCCTCGGCCGAGGCACTGGCGCGGGTTCCCGAGGGGGTGAAAATCGTCGACATCGGCGGCGACCATCGCTACGCGCCGGGCTGGACCTATGGCCTCGCGGACGTCTGGCCGGAGCAGATCAGGGGCAAGACCCGGGTGGCCAATCCCGGGTGCTTCCCCGCCGCAACGCTGATCGCGCTGGCGCCGCTGCTCGCGGCCGGTCTGATCGCACCGGGCAATATCGTGATCGACGCCAAGACCGGCATTTCCGGCGCGGGCCGGGGCGGCGGCGGAAGCTTCGGCTACGCCGAGAGCAACGAGAACCTGCAGCCCTATGGCCTGCTGCAGCACGTCCATATGCCCGAGATGGCGACGACGATCGAGCAGATCGGCGGCGGCAGCGCCGCCGGTCTGGTGTTCACGCCGCATCTGGTGCCGATGACCCGCGGGGTGCTGGTCACCATCTATGGCCGCGGCTCAGCCACCACCGCGCAATGCCAGCAGGCGGCCCGGGCCTTCTACGCGGAGCGGCCCTTCGTTCGTGTCACCGACCGGCCACCGCAGACCAAGTGGGCGACCGGGTCGAACCTTGCCTTCGTCGGCTACGCGGCCGACCCGGAGCGCGATCTGGTGATCGCGATGGGTGCGGTCGACAACCTTGGCAAGGGGGCCGCCGGACATGCGGTGCAGAATGCGAACCTCATCTGCGGGTTGCCGGAAACCGCCGGGCTGGAGGGCGCGCCCGTCTGGCCGTGACCGACCGCGCAGCGGCGGCTTCCAGCCCGTGGGATCGGGGAAGCGTTGCCTCTGGATCGCCCGAGGGCATTGGTCCGCTGCCGCCCCCGGGAACCTGCCCGTCTCAAAAGCAAAGGGCCCCGCGAGGGGCCCTTTTCGCAGCACGCAGGTGCGTGCCTAGTAGTCGTGCTCGTAGTAAAGACCGATGGTGCTGTCGCCCTCCGAGGTCACGCTGCCCTTGGCCTTGAGGCTGGGGGTGATCTTGATGTTGAGGTTCACCGCGCTGCTGCCGCCGGAGTTCACCTCGACATCGGTGTAGATGTCCTCGGAGATGTACTTGCCGAGCCGCAGCCCCGCCTCGCCCTCGTCGTTGGTGGTGACGTCGAGGTCATCCAGCCCGAGCCCCTGCCGCAGGTTGTCCACTGCGCCGGAGCCCCGGCCCGCGAGGGTATTCACCGCCGCGGCGATCTGCAGCGCCTGGAAGCCCGAGATCTCGGTGATGTCGCGGCCGAAGAGCAGCAGCGCCAGAACCTCCTCCTCGGGGCGCGAGGGGTCCGAGGTGAACTCGACCTCCGGCTCGGTGGCCAGTCCGGTGATGCTGACAGTCACCGTGGTGCTCTCGACCTCCGAGGTGGCGGCAATGTCCAGCGTCGGGATGAAATCGCCGGTGAGCGCCATGGTCGCGGTGTCCAGTGTCAACCGCTGGCCGAGGATGTCGAGCCGGCCGCGGATCAGGTCGAAGCGCCCCTGCGGGATCACGTCGGTCGAGCTGCCGGTGATGCGCAGCGCGCCGCCCAGCTCCATGTCGAGGCCCCGGCCGCGCACGAAGATCTGCTGCGGGGCCCGGATCACTAGGTCGAGCGGCAGAGAGTAGGCCGCGCCGCTGGTCTGCTGTTCCTCGTCGATCAGACCGGCCCGGATGCGGGTGATGCGCGAGCCGAAAGGCTCCCGGACATGGGTCAGCGCGAAGCCGCGGCTTCCCGGCCCGAGCCCGGTTTCCGGGATGCGGATCTCGGCGTTGTCGATGAGGATCTCGCCGCCGATGGTCGGTCCGGTGAGCAGCGGCCCCGAGATCGTGACGTTGCCGCCGAGCTGCACCTGGTAGAGCCGACGGTCCTCGAGCACCAGCTGGTTGAGCGCGATGTTGAGGTCCGCGGGATAGTTGCCGCTCATGCCGATGGTGCCGTCGACATTGATCTGCCCGCCGGTGGCGAGCGCCGTCGTGGCCGTCAGATTGGTCTGCCCGCCGGCGATATTGGCGTTGAGGTTGAGCCCGGTGAACTCGAGCCCGGCGGTGGGCACGATGACCCTTGCGCCGTTGACCGTGACGTTGCCCGACAGCGAGTTGACCGCCAGCGGCCCGTTCAGCCGCATGTCGATGTTCGCCATGCCGGACAGCAGGTTGGGCGCGGCGACCTCGTTGGCCAGCTCGAGCGGCGCGTTGCCGGTGATCGCGAGGTCGGCGCTGCCGAAGTCCTGCGCGATGCTCCCCGAGACCTGCGCCTGCGTGCCGCCCGGGGCGGTGAGGTTGGTCTGCACCTGGTACTGGCCGCCGTTCAGCGCCAGCGTGCCCTCGGCGGTGGCGCGGCCCGGAAGCTGCGGCACCAGCAGGCCGAGATCGCGCAGCGCGACGTTGTAGGTGATGCTGCTGTCGCCGGTGCCGTAGGTGCCGTTGGCGGTGGCGGTGATCTCGGCGGTCTGCACCTCGAATTGCTGCACGTTCAGCGCGCCGTCCGCGTCTCGGCTCAGCTGCACCACGGCGCTGCCGTCGCCGCCGACCAGCTGGTCGACGGTGGGGATGCCGACCGCCAGCGACCGTGTGTCGAGCCGCCCGTCCGCCGAGAGGCTGCCATCCGCAAGGTTGTAGGCGACGGTGCCGTCGAAGTTGACCCCGCCCGCGAGCGGTTGGCCGACCAGCGGCGCATAGGCGCCAAGCGAAGCGACGGAGGCGGTGCCGTCGAAGCCCAGGGTGCCGAGCTGGCCGTCGCCGAGCTTCTCGGCGGTGAGCTGGCCCTGCGCGCTCGCCTCGCCCGGGCCGGAGCCGGTGAAGTCGAGCTGGTAGGCGCCGTCGCTCTCCTGCAGCGTGCCGCGGAGCTGCGCGCCGCCGGTGACGCCGGGCTGGATCAGCGACATGTCGGGCAGCGAAATGTCGAAGCTCGCGTCGCTCAGGCCGCTGGTCTCCGATGGCGCCTTGCCGAGCAGCGCGGCGGTGTAGACATCTCCCTGCGCGGTGACCCGGATCGCCTGGCCGTTCACGTCGAGCTGGCGGATCTGCACCAGGTCGCCGTCATAGGCCACCGAGGCGTCGAGATCGACGGTGCCGGTGAGCAGCCCGTCGACCTGCGCGATGCCGGTGCCGAGGTCGCGGGTGGTGCCGTCGAGCACGGCGTCGGCGGCGCCGGTGGCCATGTCGTAGGAGACGTCGGCGGTCAGGTTCAGCCCGCCCGACAGCGCCCGCCCGGCGAGCGGCTCGTAGATCGACAGGTCCGAGGCCGCCACGTCGCCGTCGAAGGTGACCGTGCCGAGGCTGCCATCGGCCAGTTTCTCGGCGCTGGCCTGCCCGTCGATGCGCAAATCGCCGGGGGCGGAGGCGTCGAGGTCGAGCTGGTAGGCGGTGCCGTCTTCCTGCAGCGTGCCGGTGATCCGCGCGGGGCCGGTGATCTCGGGCTGGATCAGCGACATGTCGGGCAGGGAGATGTCGAAGCTGGCGTTGCTCTGGCCTGCGCCGGGGGTGGGCGTGCCGCCGAGCAGAGCGGCCGTATAGACCTCGCCCTCGGCAGTGACCTGCACCGCCTGGCCGTTCACGGTGAGCTGGCGGATCTGCGCCAGATCGCCGTCATAGGCCACCGAGGCATCGAGATCGACGGTGCCCGTGAGCAGCCCGTCCACCTGCGCGATGCCGGTCTCGACGTCGCTCAGCGTGCCGTCGAGCACGGCGTCGATGGCGCCGCCGTCGAGCGTGTAGGTGACGTCGGTCTTCAGGTCGACGCCGCCCGCCAGAGGTTTTCCGGCGAGCGGGGCGAAGGCCGAGAGATCCTGTGCGGCGGCGTCACCCTCGAAGCGCACGGCGGCGATGCCGCCTTCTTCAAGCTTGGTGGCAGTGACCAGACCGTCGAGATCGGTGCCGCCCGGTGCGCTGCCCTCGATATCGAGGCGATAGGCCTCGGGGGTCTCGTCGAGCGTGCCGGAGACCTGCACGGCGCCCGAGAGCCCGTCCTGCACCTTCGAGACGTCGGGGATCGAGATGTCGAAGGTGCCGGTGCTGCCGCCGGTCTGCAGCTTGGCTTCGGCGACGGCGGTCAGGCCCTCGCCCGAAAGATCGAGGCGGCGCAGCTCGGTGCCTTCCTCGTTGCGCACGGCAGAGGCGAAGAGCTCGACCTCGCCCTCGAGCAGGCCGTCGGCCTGCGGTACTCCGGTCTTCAGGTCCAGCGTGCGGCCCTGCGCGGTGATGTCGAAGCGGCCCGCGACCGGCTCCAGCGTGCCCTTCACGGCAAGGTCGGCATCGCCGCCCAGCTCGCGCCCGGCAAGGCCGGAGAAGCGGCCGATGTCCTCGGCCTTCACGCTGAGATCGGGCTCGATTATGATATTGCCGCTGTTGCCGAGGCCCGAGAAGGTCACGTCGCCGGCGAGCGAGAGGCCCGCGCCGCCGAAGTCGATCTGGCGCAGGTAAAGCGGATCGCCCGCCTGCCAGTCGATCTGCATGACGCCCTTCAGCTCCTCGCCCGCGGCGTCGGCCATCGAGGCGTCGGCGAAGTCGAGGCCCGAGGCGTCGAAGGTCAGCTGCGCCTCGACCCCGCCGGGCAGGGAGTCGCCGGCGCTGCGGCGGATGGTGCCGCGCCCGGCGATGTCGGCGCGGGCGATCACCATGTCGGGGCGGTCGATGCCTTCGGCGACAAGATCAAGCGTGAAGGCCTCGCCCTGCGACGCGTCGAAGTCGAGGGTCAGCGTGGCATTGTCGACCATGGTCACGTCGCCGGACATGGCCAGCCGCACCGGGCTGCCATCGTCCGAGGCGATCTCGCCATCGAGCTGCATCAGCTCGGGCCAGCCGTCGGCGCCGATGCGCGCCGAGCCGGTGAGCGAGACCATGGCGGTCTGCAGATCCAGCGTGTCGAGATCGAGCGTGCCATCGGCACCCTGCAGGCCCGAGACCTGCAGGCTCTGTTCGGGGCCGAAGAACTCGCGGTGCTCCTCGGGCAGCAGCGGGCGCAGGTCACCAGACAGGTCGGCGCTGAACTGGCGCCCGGCCTCGGAGCTGCCCTGCAGCGTGACCTGCCCGCCGAGCCGTTCCTCGCCGTCGGTGGCAAGCTGCAGGTCGGCGGTGAAATCGTCGAGCTCGCCCTCGCCCTGCACGGTCATCGCCAGCGAGGGGGCGCCGGGCAGGCCGAGTTTGCTGCCGACGATGCCGCCGCTTTCCTCTTCCAGCGCGACGTCGATGTTCAGCGCGCCGCTCTCGTTGGCATAGCTGCCCGCGAGGGTCAGCGAATCCTGCGGCCCGTCGAGGCGGTTCACCGACAGGTCGGCCTCGCCCTCGCCATCGGCGAGCCGGGCCGAGCCCTGCACCTCGAGCGCGATTTCCTCGCCCATCAGCGGGGCGCCGAGTTCGACGCGGGCGATGTTGAGCGCGCCGATGTCGACCGAGACCGGCAGCTCCGGCAGGGCAAAATCGCCCGACGCCTCGGGGGCGGGGGGCTCTCCCTCGGAGATCGGGGCACGTGCGACGGCCAGCCGCTCGGCGCTCAGCTCGTTGACCACGAGCTGGCCGCGCAGCAGCGCGGTGCGGCGCCAGTTCAGCGTGGCGTTCTCGAGCGTCAGCCAGACGCCCTCGGAATCGGCGATGGTCATCCGCTCCAGCGTGGCCTCGGAGCTCAGCGCGCCGCGAAACCCGACGATGCGCACATCGCGCCCGGCGCCGGAGAGCGAATCCTCGATCAGCCGTTCGAGAAAGCCGCCGCCGTCCTCGTCTTCCTCCTGCGCGAGGGCAGGGGGCACCGCCAGAATGAGCGGCAGGATCAGAACAAAAAGAAATCTCTTGAGAAGGGTCAAAACGCCTGTCCTATCCCGAGGTAAATCTGAACGCCGTCGCCGGTGTCGCCACCGGCGGGCATGGCGACGTCGAAGCGCAGCGGGCCGATGCCCGTCTTGTAGCGCACGCCGATGCCGGCGCCGGCGTGCCATTCGCCGTCATCGCCGCCCGGGGTGCTGTCGCGCCCGACGTAGCCCGCGTCGTAGAAGAGCACCGCGCCGAGGCTCTCGCCGATGTCCTGCCGAAACTCCGCTGAAAGGCCCGCGAAGCTGCGGCCGCCGATGGTGTCACCGTCGCCGACGTCGATGGCCAGCGACTGGTAAGGCTGGCCGCGCACGGTGCCGGCGCCACCCGAGTAGAACAGGTAGTCCGGCGGGGTCTCGTCGATGTCCGGCCCGACCACCGAGCCGAGCATCACCCGCCCGGCCAGCACCGAGCGCTCGCGTTCGCCAAGCGCGAGGTAGCCGCGGAAGTCGCCGTAGAGCCGTGCGCCGTTGGGATCGTCGCGCAGGTTCAGGAAGGGGGTCGCTTCGGTCAGGATGTAGAAGCCCTTGCGCGGATCGAACTCGTTGTCGCGGCGGTCGTATTCGGCTTTCATCGGCAGGGTCAGCAGCTCGAAGGTCCGGTCGCCAAGGTCATCGGAGGTTTCCGAGTAGAGATAGCCGACACCGATCTCGGTGTAGAGATACTCGGTGAGCTGGCGGCTGATGCCGAGGGTCAGCTCGATGCTGTCGAGGTCGTAATTCGGCTCCTGCAGGTGCTGCAGCTCGGCCTGCAGGTAACCGTCGGTCTCGGAGCCGATCACCGCGGGCACGTCGAGCCGGCCGGTGAGCGTGTAGTCGAGCGTGTCGGTCTGATCGCTGATGTCGGTGATCGAGGCGTCGAAGCGCAGCCGCTCGGCGCCGCCGAGAATATTGCGGTGCAGCCAGTAGCCGGTCAGCGACAGGCCCTCGAGCGAGCTGATCTCGGCGCCGGCGCCGATGCGGCGGGGCTTCGAGTCGACCACCTGCAGCGTGTAGTCGAGCGTGCCGTCGGGATTGGGCTGGTCGTTCTCGCGCAGGGTGACCGTGGCGAAGGCGCCGGTGCGGGTGAGCCGATCAACCGCCGCGTTGACCTCTGCGGGGTCATAGATCTCGCCGGTGGGCAGCCCGGCGATCCGGCGGCGGGCGCTGCCCCGCACCTCGCTCTTGCCGACATTCAGCAGGCGCCCGAAGCGCAGCCGGGGGCCGGTGGTCACGCCGAGATCGACGTCGACGTAGCGGCTCACGTGGTTGGCGGTCACGTTCTCGCGCGTCAGCTCGGCCTTGGGGTAGCCGACGTTGCGCCAGCCGTCGACGGCGGCCTGGGCGGCGCTGGTGATGGTACTGGCGCGGGCGCGCTCGCGCCGCGCGAAGTCATTGGGCAGCTCGGTGCCGGGGGCCAGCGGCGCAACATCGGTGCGGCCGAAGCGGAAGCTGGGGCCGCGCTTGACCAGCACGTCGACCCGGTTCACCGCATCCGGGGTGCTCAGCAACGGGATGTCCGCCGCCTCGCGGCCGTCGATGCGGATCGACACCTCGGGGCCGTAATAGCCGTTGGAATAGAGCGTCTCGACGATGATCCCGTAGTCCTGCAGCGCCGCGGCGAGCACGTCCGGTCCCTCGGTCTTGCCGTCGGATTTGACCCGCACCAGCGCGGAAAAGCTGGTGATCTGATCCTGGATATCCTCGTCGAGTTCGGGAAATGCGAAGCTGAGCGTTTCAAAGGCCGAGGCCGGCAGGGCGGCGAGGCCCAGGGCGAGGCTCAGGGAAATCAGAGAGTGCCGAGGGCGCAATGAACTGTCCTTTCTCGAAACCATGCGGGCACCTTAACGCAGCGGAACACGGGCGGCTAGGCGCAGCGGCAATAAGGGCAGTGTTCCGGGTGATTTAGCGCGCACCGGTCACAGGCCCATCCCCGGCGCGAAAGGCGTGTGGCCAGGGGGCGGCGCGGAGCGGCTGCCGCTTGCCGGGACCTCGGAGCCTGTCTATCCCGGTAGGGGACATTTCCGGATCGAAAAGGCAGGGCATCAGCATGGCGACGCAGACTTACGTGACCGGATGCGCGGGCATCCTCGGCTTCGAGATCCTGCGCCATTTCCACGCGGCGGGGCTGCCGGTCACCGGGATCTCGCGCAGCGCGCTGCCCGAGGGCGCGCCGGAGCTGCCGCACGTGCGGGTGAGCGACGCGCTGCACCCGGGCTGGCTGGCGCCGGGCGATGCGCATGCCACCATCGTGCATTGCGCCGGCCTGTCGGACGCGCGGCGGCGCTTCGGCTCGATCGCCGAACTGGCGCAGGAGGTCACCCGCCCGCAGACCGACTTCGTCGAGGCGTTGGTGGCGCGCGGCTGGCGCGGGCATTTCGTCTACCTGTCGACCGCGGCGGTCTATGGCGACACCGAGGATCTGCCGATCCCGGAGACCCGCGAGCCGCAGCCCAAGGGCTACTACGCGCTGCACAAGCTCTCGGTCGAGGAGGCGCTGCTGTTCCTCGCGGCGCAGCACGGCTTCCGGCTGACCCTGCTGCGGCTCGGCAATCCCTATGGCACGGCGATGCCGGGGCGCGAGCGCGGGGTGATGCGGCTGCTGCTGGATGCGCTGGCCAGCGGTGCCGCCTTCACCGTCTACGGCAGCGGCGAGACCTCGCGCGACTACCTGCACATGGATGATTTCTGCGCAGGGGTCGAACGGGTGGTGGCCGGACCGCTGCCGGGCCCGGTGACCCGGCTCAACCTCGGCGCGGGGGAGGGCTGTTCGCTCAACGGGCTGATCGCGAAGATGGAGGCAGCAACCGGCCGGAATCTCAACCTCGTCAGCGAGCCCTCGGCACTGGAGGTGAAGTCGAGCGTGCTGGACATCTCCCGCGCCCGGGAGGTGCTGGGCTGGGCGCCGCGGGTGTCGCTGGACGAAGGACTGGCCCGCATGGTCGCGGACTACGGGATGTAAAAGGGGGGTGCCACGCGGATGATCGATGCGCTGATCGCCAAGTACGGGTTGATCATTGTCTATCTCGGCTGCGCGCTCGAGGGCGACACCGTGGCGATCACCTCGGGGCTTCTGGCGCATCACCAGCTCCTGCCGCTCTGGCCGACGCTGGCCGCCGCCTGGGCCGGGGGCTGGACGGCGGATGTGGCGATCTTCCTGCTGGCGCGGCGCTACCGCGACCACCCGCGGGTGCTGCGCATCCTGGCGCATCCGGTCTCGAAGGGCATGGCGCGGCGGTTTCTCGGGCGGCCGGTGCTGCTGGCCTCGGTGTTCCGCTTCCTGCCGGGGATGCGCACGGTGACGCCGGTGCTGCTGGCCACCGGCGCGCGGCTGCGCCCGGCGCTCTACCTGCCGATCACTTGCCTCTCGGCGTTGGTCTGGGCGGTGGCAATGGTGGTGATCGGCCATGGCATCGGCACTCTGGTGCGCCGCATCTGGGGGCACGTCGACCGCACCGAGTTGCTGCTGGCGCTGCCGGTGCTGCTGGTGGCGCTCTTCGCCGGGCACCGGCTGTGGCGGATGCGGCGGGACCTTGAGAAGTAGCCGGGCAAAGAGAAACGCCGCCCCGGGGGGCGGCGTTCTGCATTGGGACAGGCCGACGGGTCAGCCGAAGAGTCGGGCGCCCTGTTCGTCGATCATCTGCTTGGCCTTGCGCAGCGAGGCTTCCACGGCCTCTCCGTGGTCGCGGATGACGTCGGCGCGGATCAGCTCGTGCACCTTGGTCTCGCCGTTCACCTCGCCCTCGATCCGGGCGGCGATGCGGAACTGACCGTCTGCCGGCTGCGGTTCGGGGTAGATGCGGAAGCCGTTGTACTCAACGGCCTCCGCCTGAGGCTGGGCCTTTGCGGTGTCGGAGCTTCCGCCGCCGAACAGGCGGGACCAGAAAGACATGGGCGAACCTCCGGGCTTACTGGTCGAGGAAGGAGCGCAGCTTGCGCGACCGCGACGGGTGCTTGAGCTTGCGCAGCGCCTTGGCCTCGATCTGACGGATCCGCTCGCGCGTCACCGAGAACTGCTGGCCGACCTCTTCCAGCGTGTGGTCGGTGTTCATGCCGATGCCGAAGCGCATCCGCAGAACCCGTTCCTCACGCGGGGTGAGCGAGGAGAGCACGCGGGTGGTGGTCTCCTTGAGGTTCTCCTGGATCGCCGAATCGAGCGGCAGGATGGCGTTCTTGTCCTCGATGAAATCGCCGAGCTGCGAGTCTTCCTCGTCGCCGATCGGCGTTTCGAGCGAGATCGGCTCCTTGGCGATCTTCATCACCTTGCGGACCTTCTCGAGCGGCATCTGCAGTTTTTCCGCCAGCTCTTCCGGGGTCGGCTCGCGGCCGATCTCGTGCAGCATCTGGCGGCCGGTGCGGACCAGCTTGTTGATCGTCTCGATCATGTGCACCGGGATGCGGATGGTGCGCGCCTGGTCGGCGATCGAGCGGGTGATGGCCTGGCGGATCCACCAGGTGGCGTAGGTCGAGAACTTGTAGCCGCGGCGGTACTCGAACTTGTCCACCGCCTTCATCAGGCCGATGTTGCCTTCCTGAATGAGGTCGAGAAACTGCAGGCCGCGGTTGGTGTACTTCTTGGCGATGGAGATCACGAGGCGCAGGTTGGCCTCGACCATTTCCTTCTTCGCCTGGCGTGCCTCTTTCTCGCCCTTCTGCACCTGCTGGACGATGCGGCGGAATTCGCTGATGTCGAGGCCGACGTACTGGCCGACCTGCGCCATGTCGGCGCGCAGCTCTTCGGCCTTGTCCGAGAAGCGCTCGATGAACATCTGCCAGCCGCGGCCGTCCTTGGCCGCCATGTGATCCATCCAGTTCGGATCCAGCTCGCGGCCACGGTACTCGTCGATGAACTCGCGGCGGTTGATGCGGGCCTGGTCGGCCAGTTTCACCATCGAGCTGTCGATCGACATGATGCGCTTGTTGATGCCGTAGAGCTGGTCGATCAGCGCCTCGATGCGGTTGTTGTGCAGGTGAAGCCCGTTCACCAGCACGACGATTTCCGAGCGCACGCGCTGGTATTGCGCCTCGTCCTCGGCCGAGAAGGAGCCGTCCTCGTTCAGCGTGGCGCTGATCCGGGCGTCCTGCATCTCCGAGAGGGTCTCGTAGTCGGCGGCGATCGTGTCGAGGGTTTCGAGCACGCGCGGCTTCAGCGCGGTCTCCATCGCGGCCAGCGACATGTTGGCCTGATCGTCCTCGTCCTCGTCGTCATCGCGGCGGATCGGGTTGCCGTCGGCGTCGAGCTCGGGCTCGTTGCTCTTCGGTTTCTGCGCCGCGGCCTCGGTGGTGCCGGTGCCGACCACGGGCTCGTCGAGCTCGCCGTCCTCGTCGAGCTGGTTGCCGAAGGTCGCCTCGAGGTCGATCACGTCGCGCAGGAGGATTTCCTCGCCGAGCAGTTCCTCGCGCCAGATGGTGATCGCCTGGAAGGTCAGCGGGCTCTCGCAGAGGCCTGCGATCATCGTGTTGCGGCCGGCCTCGATGCGCTTGGCGATGGCAATCTCGCCCTCGCGCGAGAGCAGCTCGACCGAGCCCATCTCGCGCAGATACATGCGCACCGGGTCATCGGTGCGGTCGAGCTTTTCGGTGCCCCCCGACGACACGGCGACGTCGCGGCCGCGCGAGGCGTCGACGAGATCGGTCGACCCCTTGTTCTTGTCGTCGCCGTCCTCGGATTCCTCGTCCTCTTCGGTGACCTGGATGCCCATTTCGGAGAGCATCGACATCACGTCTTCGATCTGGTCGGAGCTGACCTGATCGGGCGGCAGAACCTGGTTCAGCTGGTCGTAGGTGATAAAGCCACGCTCGCGCGCCTCGGCGATCATCTTCTTGACCGCGGCCTGGCTCATGTCGAGGCTGTGTGCGTCGTCCTGAGTTTCCGGCTTGGCGTCGTCGTTGTCTTTGGCTGCCATGAAGTGCTCCGTCAAAGGGAGGGGCCGGTTCTGGCCGGCACTCGCGCAAGTGAAGTGATTCGATTTCGCGAATCATGGGGGGAATCAAATGATTCGGCCACCCGTGTACCCGTTTTTCCTCCAGTTTCCCTAAATGGTCATCTAGTTCTGACCCTTGGAAAAGCGAATCTGCTGCAGCAGCGCGTCGAAGGCGCTGCGTTCTTCTTTGTCCATCCGGGCGCCGTTTGCGCCCACGTCGAATTCCACATCGTCTTCCGAGCGGTTCATCACCGCCTGGTTGCGCGCCTGTGCTGCCTGACCCAACCGCCAGGTAAGGGCTTCGTCCGCAAGGCTTTCCATATCCTCCAAAGCCTCCGCAAGTTCAGCCACGAGACCTGCCTGGGCGGCGATTTTGGCGAATTCCTCGGCCACCGTGAGGCGGGCGAGCTCGGTGTCACCGAAATGTCGCAGGCAGGGTACGACTGCCACATGGCGTGCCGCGAGGAGGGAATCAAGGGCCTCGGGTCCGATTCTCTGCATCGCCTCGTCCTGCAGCGTGTCGGGGTCGTCGGAAACGCCGGAGAGCAGCAGGCTGCGCAGGGTCGCATGAGCGGGGTCCTGGCACGGCAGGGTTTCCAGCGGCGCCTCGAACTCCGGCAGCAGCCCGGGGTAGCGCAGCAGCACGGCGAGAATGACATCCTCGCGCAGCCGCAGCTCGGCGGTCTCGCCGGCGGCCACCAACAGCGACGACTTGGCCGCGGCGCTCGGCGCGATGGTCACCGCCTGGCCCCAGCGCTGGTTGCGCTGGCCGCTGCGGAACGGGCTGCGTTGGCCGGAGCCGCCGAAGCTGCCGCCCGCATTGCCGCCGCGGCGGGCGCGGAAAAGCTGCCAGCGCAGATCCTTGATCTCGTCGCCGTAGTGGCGGCGCAGGTCGGGATGCTGGATGCGCTTGATCGCGGCGCGCAGCGTGGCGTCGAGCGCCGCCTTGCGCTCGGGGCTGTCGAAGACCTTGCCCTCGGTCTCGCGCCGCCAGAGCAGCTGCACCATGGGCAGCGCCTGGTCGAGCACCGCCTTCACCGCCTGCGGCCCCTTGGCGCGCAGCAGGTCATCGGGGTCCTGCCCCTCGGGCATGATGGCAAAGCGCAGCCCCTTGCCCGGCACCAGAAGCGGCAGGGCGAGGTCAATCACCCGGTAGGCGGCGCGCAAGCCCGCCTTGTCGCCGTCGAGCGCAATCACCGGCTCGTCGGCGATGCGCCAGAGCAGGGCGAGCTGGTTTTCGGTGACCGCGGTGCCGAGCGGCGCCACGGAGGCGCCGAAGCCCGCCTCGCTGAGCGCGATCACGTCCATGTAGCCCTCGGCGACGATCAGCGGCTGGCCCTTGCCCGCTGCCTCGCGCGCGGGCGCATGATTGTAGAGGTTGCGGCCCTTGTCGAAGAGCTCGGTCTCGGGCGAGTTGAGGTATTTCGCGTTGTCGCGCGGGTCCATCGCGCGCCCGCCGAAGGCGATGGCGCGGCCGCGGCCGTCGCGGATCGGGAACATGATGCGGTTGCGGAACACGTCATAGGGCGCGCGGCCCTTGTCCGAGGGCTTGGCGAGCCCGGCGCCGAGGATCAGATCCTCGGCCACGCCCTGTCCGCGCAGGTGGTCCCAGAGATTCTGCCAGCCAGCGGGGGCGAAGCCCAGCTCGAAGCGGTCCTGCACGTCCTGCTTCAGCCCGCGGCGTTCGAGGTAGTCGCGCGCCTCGGCGGCGGCGGCGGTGCGCAGCTGCATCCGGTAGAAGCGCAGCGCCTGCTCCATCACCTCGGCGAGCTGGCTGCGGCGGTCGGCCTTCTGCGCCGCCTGCGGGTCGCGCGCGGGCATCTGCATCCCGGCCTCGCGGGCGAGGATTTCGACGGCTTCCATGAAGTCGACGTTCTCGCTCTCGCGGATGAAGGAGATCGCGTCTCCCTTCGCGTGACAGCCGAAGCAATAGTAGAAGCCCTTGCGGTCATCGACGTGGAAGGAGGCGGATTTTTCCTGGTGGAACGGGCAGGGCGCCCACATGTCACCCTTGGCCTGGTTCGATTTTCGGTTGTCCCACATGACCTTGCGGCCCACGACCTGAGACAGGCTCGTGCGCGTGCGCAACTCGTCGAGGAAACCGGGTGGAAGACTCATGCTCGGAGTATCAATGCACAATGGGGCCGAGTCCATGCGACTCGACCCGGGATTTCATCATTCGTTGCGGATAGCCGACTCCGGTGCCACGCGGAAGCGCGACGTCGGAGCCGTTCAGGGGTGAGGGCAGCGGTGCGGGCAGATGCGCGCGCTCACTGCGAGAGGCACTTCTGCTCCCAGTCGCGGCCGACGTCGAGGGTCAACTGGTCCTCGGGCAGCTCGTAGATCCATTGCGCCAGCGTGGCGCCGGTGTCGCGGTCGAGCGCCCGGCGCAGTTCGCGCTCGGTGCGTCTGAGGGGAATTCCGTCCTTACGCGCCTGCACTGCTTCCATGACCGTCTTCGCCGAGGTCTCGCAGCGTGCCGCCTTGTCACTCTGCGCGGAGGCGGGCGTGGCGGCGGCAAGCACCAGCCCGAGTACTAAGAGGTTCCGCATGGTCTGCATCTCCTTCGTCAGCCATGCGATCCATCTATTCATTCGCCGCGCGCCTGTCATCAACAGGCCCTTGTTCATTCACGAACAGATGAAGTGACCGGCCTGCGGGACCGCGTGACCGGCTCGCGCGAGTCTCCGGGAAATCGCGTTGCAGGCCCGGGGTTTGGGTGACATCATGACGTCACTTTTTAAGCGGGTGATCGACATGGCGAAGGTCAAGCTGTCCAAGGACAAGGGCGGAAAGGATGGGGAGGAAAAGAAGAACACCTCCCTGCGGCTCAGCGGCAAGACGCTGAAGGCGCTCAAACTGCGGGCGATCGAGGAGGATTCGAGCGTGCAGAAGATCGTCGAGACGCTGATCGAGGACTACCTGGGCAAGAGCAGAAAGAAGGCACGATGACTCCAGAAGACCTACCGCTCTATCTGCTGCCCGAGGCGGGGCCGGAGGGGCTGACGGATGCGGTCTCCGGCGGGATGGTCGCGGCGCTGTCCTGGCAGGAGGGTGCGGCCCCTTTCCTGGTGCGCGACACGTTCGACCAGGAGCTGCGCACCTCCGGTCGGATGCTGATCGCGACCGAGGGCCGGAGCGAGCTGCTGCAGCCGGGCGGCGCGCCGCTCTGTCAGGCCGGCGGAACGGCAGCCCGCTTCGTCGCCGACTTCCCCGAGGGGCCGGTGAAGGCGGCGCTCTCGGACCTCTCGCCGCTGCGCTGCCTGCTGCCTGTGGGGGCTGGCGCGCTGCGGCGCGGAACTCTCGCGCTGCTGGACGATGAGCAGAAGACCCAGGCGCGCGCGGTGCTGCTGGAACTCGACGCCACCGACGGCGGCAGGGCGACGGTGCTGCAGCTGCAGGGGCTGCGCGGCTACGACAAGGCATTGGCGCGGCTGCGTCGCATGATCGAGGCGGCGGGCGGCAGCGCGCTCGACGATGACGCGCTCTACAGTCAGCTCTTCCCGGGGCTCGACGCGTACAGCCCCAAGCCGGTCGTGCCGCTGGACCGCTACACCGAGGCGTTCGACGCGGCGAGTGATATCATCGCCGCCTATCTGCCGGTGGCGCGGGCCAACGAGGCCGGGGTCATCGCCGATGACGACACCGAGTTCCTGCACGACTACCGCATCGCGCTGCGCAAGATCCGCTCGGTGCTGAGCCTGTTCAAGGATGTCTACGAGCCGGAGCTGACCGCCGAGCTGAAGACGCGCTTCTCGGCGCTCATGGTGCCGACCGGCCGGCTGCGCGATCTCGATGTCTACCTGCTGGAACGAGACGCCTTCTACGGCATGGTGCCGGACAGCCTGCACGCCGGGCTCGACCGCATGTTCGCGCTGTTTGCCGAGGAGCGGAAGGAGGCGCAGAAGGCCCTCTCCGGTCACCTGCGCAGCGCCGGCTACCGCAAGGAAATCACCGCGCTCATCAAGCTCTTCGACAAGCGCAAGAAGTTGGCGCAGGGGAAGCGGGCCGATCTGCCTGCCTACGACTTCGCCTGCAAGCTGATCTGGAAGCGCTACCGCAAGATCTGCGCCATCGCCGAGGGCATCGATGCGGGCACACCGGACCACGAGGTCCACGAGCTGCGCATCCACTGCAAGAAACTGCGCTATCTCATGGAGTTCTTCACGCCGCTCTTCCCGGCGGGGCCGTTCAAGCGGCTGATTAAGCCGCTGAAGAAGCTGCAGGACAACCTTGGCCTGTTCAACGACTACTCGGTCCAGCAGGAGAGTCTGCAGGAGTTTCTCGGCCGCCTCGAGGGGGGCACGCCGGGCAACCTGCAGGTCGCGCAGAGCGTCGGCGCGCTGGTCCTCGTGCTGCACGAGCGCCAGCTGGCCGAGCGCGCGCGGGTGGTGGACAGCTTTGCCGCCTTCAACAGCGACGAGACCCGCCAGACGTTCCGCGATCTATTCCACGGGGGAAAAGAATGAAGATCATCGCCTGCTATTCCAACAAGGGCGGCGTGGGGAAGACCGCGACCTCGGTCAACCTCGCCTATGCGCTGGCGCAGGGCGGGCGCCGTGTGCTGCTCTGCGATCTCGACCCGCAGGGCGCGTCGGGGTTCTATTTCCGGGTGAAGCCCTCGAAGAAGCTGACAGAGGCCCGCTTCTTCGAGGACGTGGCGCGTTTCACCAAGGCGATCCGCGGCAGCGATTTCGACAACCTCGACATCCTGCCCGCCAATATGACCTTCCGCGACTTCGATGTCTTCCTTGCGCGGATGCGCAACTCGCGCTCGCGGCTGAAGAAGGCGCTGAAGGCGGTGAAGGGCGACTACGACGTGATCCTGCTGGATTGCCCGCCGAACATCTCGACCCTGTCGGAGAACGTCTTCCGTGCCTCGGATGCCATCGTCGTGCCGGTGATCCCCACGACGCTCTCGCAGCGCACCTTCGAACAGCTCAAGGAGTTCTTCCGCGAGCACGACCTGCCGGTGAAAAAGCTGCACGGCTTCTTCTCGATGGCGCAGGGGGTGAAGTCGCTGCATGGCGATACGATGGACGAGATGCGCCGCGAGCACGGCAAGCGGCTGCTGAAGTCGGCGATCCCCTTCACCTCGGACGTCGAGCGCATGGGCGTGCATCGCGCGCCGGTCATGGTCTCGGCGCCGTCGAGCACGGCGAGCACAGCCTATGGCGCGCTGCATGATGAGCTCGTGGCGCGGGTGTTCGGCAAATGAGCGGCGGTGTGGAGATCGAGCGCAAGTTCCTCGTCGCCCGCCTGCCGGTTCTGGAGGGGCTGAAGGCCAAGCCGGTGCGGCAGGGCTACGTCACGCTCGAGGGCGATTCCGTCGAGCTGCGCCTGCGCGAGAAGGGTGGGGCCTATTTCCTGACGCTGAAGTCCGAGGGCGGGCTGACGCGCATGGAGCGCGAGATCGAGATCGGCCGGGAGCAATTCGAGGAACTCTGGCCTGCAACCGGGGGACGGGTGGTCGAAAAGACCCGCTACGTCGGCGCGCTGGCGGATGGCACCGGCTTCGAGCTCGACGTCTTCGCCGGGGCGCTGGCGCCGTTGGTGCTGGTCGAAGTGGAATTCGACACGGTCGAGGCCGCCCGTGCCTTCACTCCGCCGGACTGGTTCGGCGCGGATGTCACCGAGGACCGCCGCTACCGCAACCGGGCGCTGGCCGATGACGGCGTGCCCGGCTGAGCGGGCATTTGCGCGCCCGCGAGTCGCACGGGGTAGGTCACTTCGCGCGAGTCGCGGGCGGTTTTCGAGCCGGGGCGATGTGGAATCGGGAGGAGGTGTCGCGACCCGTTTTCCGGCCCGCAGCCGGATGGCGTTGGGGCGGCTTGTCAGGCGTCGGAGCGGCGCTTTCCTCGGGCCCTCCGCGGGTGTCGTCGCGGCAGGTCTTGAGGCGGCGGTGCGGTCCAGGTGGCGCGCATTCCGACAAGTCTCTGATTGTCGGGAAAAAGCCGCGTGTACGAACGACAACCGCGACGTGCGGAACCCTGCGATGCGCCGTGCAGGCGCTGCGGCGCGCACCAACTCGTACCGAGAAACGTAAGTTTTTCAGGGGGATGAGTGGTGCTGCTGGAGAGAATTGAACTCTCGACCTCTCCCTTACCAAGGGAGTGCTCTACCTCTGAGCTACAGCAGCGCCGTCTTGCCTTTTTGGCGTCCCGCGCTTGTTTGCGTCGGTGTGCCTCGTGGCGTGGCGCGGTGTCTAAGGGCAAACGCCGGGGGGTGCAAGCGCAATCTGGACGGTTTTTTGCGTCTCAAGTAAAGAAAGTTCATGAAGCCCAAATCGAGCCCGCAAAAAAAGCCTGCGACCGACCGGGATGCCCGCCTCAAGGCGGCGTTGAAGGCGAATCTCGGACGGCGCAAGGCACAGGCGAAGGCGCGCGATGCCGCGTCACCAGACGACAATAAGCCCGAAGACGGGCCGAGCAGTGAAAAGGACAGCTAATGGATTCGATCGTCGTCACGGGCAATGGCCCGCTCTCGGGACAGATTCCGATTGCCGGTGCAAAGAACGCCTGCCTCACGCTGATGCCGGCGACGCTGCTGTCGGACCAGCCGCTGACGCTGACCAATGCGCCGCGCCTGTCGGACATCCGCACCATGACGCTGCTGCTGCAGTCGCTGGGAGCGGAGGTGCAGGCGCTGAACGACGGGCAGGTGCTGGCGATGTCGAGCCACGCGCTGACTTCGACCCGCGCCGACTATGACATCGTGCGCAAGATGCGCGCCTCGATCCTCGTGCTCGGCCCGCTGCTGGCGCGCTTCGGCCATGCCGAAGTCTCGCTGCCCGGCGGTTGCGCCATCGGCGCGCGCCCCGTGGACCTGCACCTCAAGGCGCTCGAGGCGATGGGCGCCGAGCTCGACCTGCGCGAGGGCTACGTGCATGCCAAGGCGCCCTCGGGCGGCCTCAAGGGCGGTATCGTCGAGTTCCCCTTCGCCTCTGTGGGCGCCACCGAGAACGCGCTGATGGCCGCGACGCTGGCCAGGGGCACCACGGTGGTCCGCAATGCCGCGCGCGAGCCCGAGATCGTCGACCTGGCGCAATGCCTGCGCAAGATGGGCGCACAGATCGAGGGCGAGGGAACATCCACCATCGAGATCCAGGGCGTCGAGACGCTGGGCGGCGCGACCCACCGTGTGGTCACCGACCGCATCGAGCTCGGCACCTACATGCTGGCCCCGGCGATCTGCGGCGGCGAGGTGGAGTGCCTCGGCGGCACCATCGAACTGGTGAAGAGCTTCTGCGAGAAGCTCGACGAGGCCGGCATCGGCGTCGAGGAAACCCCGACCGGCCTCAAGGTGGCGCGCAAGAACGGCCGGGTGAAGGCTGTGGACGTGACCACCGAACCCTTCCCGGGCTTCCCGACCGATCTGCAGGCGCAGATGATGGCGCTGCTCTGCACCGCCGAGGGCGAGAGCGTGCTGGAAGAGAAGATCTTCGAGAACCGCTTCATGCATGCCCCCGAACTGCTGCGCATGGGCGCGAAGATCGACGTCTCGGGCGGAACCGCGCGGGTCACCGGAGTCGACAAGCTCCGGGGCGCGCCGGTGATGGCCACCGATCTGCGCGCCTCGGTCTCGCTGATCCTCGCGGGTCTCGCGGCGGAGGGCGAAACCGTGGTAAGCCGGGTCTACCATCTGGACCGCGGCTACGAGCACGTGGTCCGCAAACTGCGCGGCGTGGGCGCCAAGATCGAACGGGTGAAGGGCGAGTGACCGAGGACGCAAGATTCGAGGACGCGGGCGGGCAACCGCTCAATCTCGGGGCGATGGACCCCGAGGATCTGCAAGTGCTGTCGGCGCTGGCGCAGGATTCGGTGCTGACGGTCGGCGACGTGGCGTGGGAAAAGCGCCACCACCGGCTGGCGCTGCTGATCAACCGGCTGCGCCGCGAGGACGGCGTGCATGCCTCGCCGCCCGAGCGGGTGCGCGCGCTGCTGGTGATCGAGAATGTGCAAAAGGTCGCGGCGCAGGGGGTGAACCCGGGCGAGCGCGACACGGTGCTGTCGCTGCTCTCGGTGACTTTCGAGCCGGGCGAGGATGGCGCGGGATTCGTCGAGCTGACCTTCGCCGGCGACGGCGCGCTGCGCGCCGAGGTCGAGGCGCTGGAGCTTCGGCTCAAGGATGTGACCCGGCCCTACACCGCGGTGTCGGGGCAGGTGCCGGATCACGGGGCTTGAAGCAAAGCGCCTGATGTACGGGGCCTGAGGTACAGAGGCTAGTGCACCGGGGCGTAGACCCCGCTGCACCCTACTGCGCCTGAATAGATTCCAGGTGCTGCGCGAGGGCGAGAATGCGTCCTCGCGTAACGATCTCGCTGGCATAGGCGCCGATCTCCACCGACAGCGCTTCCTTGAACCGCTGCCCCCAGACCGGCATCGGGTAGCCGTGGCCGCGAATGCCGCTCCGCCCGTCGATGATCTGGATCACCTCGAGCATCGGGAATTCCCCGTCGTTGTTCGCCGAGATCTGCGTCAGGTCGGGCAGATCGACGGTCATCAACTCGGCCAGCGGCCCGTCGCCGACGCCGGTCTCGCCGTGACAGGCGGCGCAGGCGTTCATGTATTCGGTCTCTCCCGCGCTTTGCGCGAGGGCGGTCCCGCCCGCGCAAAAGGCGGTCAGGGCCAGCGCCAGTCCAAGGGCGCCAATGGATTTTTCAAACATTATAGCTCCTCCGAAATGCATCGGCTCTCCCATGCCGACTCGGAGATATTACGCCAGCGGCATGTGTTTGGGGCTGATCCATGTCAAGGGATGCGGGCGAATCCCCTTCCGCGCCACTTGAGCCGGGCGGCGCTTCTCTCTAAGCAGTCCCGCGACAAGGAGACCGCCCATGCCCGTCTTTCTCGACACGACCGACCCGGACTTCGAGCTGGAGTTCGCCCAGCTTCTCAGCGCCAAGCGCGAGGACAGCCCCGACGTGGATGACATCGTCGCCGGGATCATCGCCGACGTGCGTGCCCGGGGCGATGCCGCCGTGCTGGAGATGACCGCGAAGTTCGACCGGCTGGAGCTCGACGCGGCGGGGCTGCGCTTCACCGCCGAGGAAATCGACGCCTATTGCGCGCAGGTGCCCGAGGCCGAGCGCGCCGCGCTGGAGATCGCCGCCGAGCGCATCCGCGCCTACCACGTGCGGCAGATGCCCGAGGATGCGCAATGGACCGACCCCGACGGCGCCACCCTCGGCTGGCGCTGGACGCCGGTCTCCGCCGCGGGCCTCTACGTGCCGGGCGGGCTGGCGAGCTATCCCTCCTCGGTGCTGATGAACGCCATTCCGGCCAAGGTCGCCGGGGTCGAGCGGCTCTGCATCGCCGTGCCGACGCCCGACGGCGTGGCCAACCCGCTGGTGCTGCTGGCGGCGCGCATCGCCGGGGTCGACGAGATCTACCGCATCGGAGGCGCCCAGGCGATCGCCGCGCTGGCCTATGGCACCGAGAGCATCGCCCCGGTCGACAAGATCACCGGCCCGGGCAACGCCTTCGTCGCCGCCGCCAAGCGCCGGGTGTTCGGCAAGGTGGGCATCGACATGATCGCCGGTCCGTCGGAGATCCTGGTGATTGCCGATGGTGAAAACGATCCGGAGTTCATCGCCCTCGACCTGCTCAGCCAGGCCGAGCACGACGAGAGCGCCCAGTCGATCCTGATCACCCCCGACGCCGGCTTCGCCCGCAAGGTGACCGACGAGGTTGAACGGCAGCTCGAGAGACTTGAACGCCGCGGCATCGCCGGAGCGAGCTGGCGCGATTTCGGCGCGGTGATCATTGCCCGCGATCTCGACGAGGCGGCCTCCCTGTCGAACCGGGTGGCGCCCGAGCACCTCGAGCTCTGCGTCGCCGAGCCCGAGGCGCTTTCGGAGAAGATCCGCCACGCCGGCGCGATCTTCCTCGGCCAGTGGACCCCGGAGGCGATCGGCGACTACGTCGGCGGGCCGAACCACGTGCTGCCCACCGCCCGCTCGGCGCGCTTCTCCTCGGGGCTGTCGGTGCTGGATTTCGTCAAGCGCACCACGCTGGCGAAGATGTCGCCCGAGGCGCTGCGCGCCATCGGCCCGGCCGCCGAGACGCTGGCCAATTCCGAGAGCCTGCAGGCGCACGGACTGTCGGTCACCGCGCGGCTGCGCAAGCTCAACGGCTGAGCAACGGCTGAGCGCCGGGGCAGGCACCCGGCGGCGGACGTCGGGGCAGGGGGTCGCCGCCTCCGCCCCATGAGTCGCAAGCCGCATTGCGGCAAGCGCTTTCATTGGCTACTGATTCCCGAGCCGCTGCCGAGGACGCGCCCATGAGCACCATCGCCCGTATCGAGCTTGACGACGACAACCTGCCGCCTCCGACCCCGGAGATCGAGCAGGAGCGGCGCGTGGCGATGTTCGACCTCATGGAAGACAACAGCTTCACCCTGCCGGCGCGCAACGGTCGCGATGTGCCCGAGGGCCCCTATGCGCTCGGCCTGTCGATCCGCGACAAGCGGCTGGTTTTCGACATCACCACCGAGGGCGGCGATCCGGCGGCGGAGTTCCACCTCTCGCTGGCGCCCTTCCGGCAGGTGGTGAAGGACTACTTCCAGATCTGCAAAAGCTACTTCGATGCGGTGAAGACCGCCGCGCCCAGCCAGATCGAGACCATCGACATGGCCCGCCGCGGCATCCACAACGAGGGCGCGCGCATCCTGCAGGAACGGCTCGAGGGCAAGGCCGAGGTCGACATCGACACCGCGCGGCGCCTGTTTACCCTCATCTGCGTGCTGCATTTCGGGGGCTGACCGCGTGCCGAAGCTGCCGCAATCGGTGCTCTTCTGCTGCGACCACAACGCGGTGCGCTCGCCCATGGCCGAGGGCATCATGAAGAAGCTCTACGGGCAGGGCACCTACGTGCAGTCCGTGGGCGTGGTGAACGACCTGGAAATCGACGGTTTCGCCATCGCGGTCTGCCAGGAGATCGGCGTCGAGCTGTCGCGTCACCGCTCGCGCAGCTTCGAGGAGCTCGAGGAGATGGGCGAGACGCTGTCGGGCTTCGACCTGATCGTCGCCATGTCGCCCGCCTCGCAGCGCGCCGCGCTGGAGCTGACCCGCTTCTTTCACCTGACGGTGGAATACTGGCCGATCATGGATCCCACGGGGCTCGGCGAGACCCGCGAGACCAAGCTCAACGCCTACCGCCAGACCCGCGACCAGATCTTCGACAAGCTCAAGACCCGATGGGGAGACACATGACGGCCACCGAAACGATCCAAGCCTACTTCGCCGCCTTCAACGCCAAGGACACCGAGGCGATGCTCGAGCTGCTGTCGCCGGACATCGCGCATCACGTCAACGAGGGGCAGATCCGCTCGGGCAAGACCAAGTTTGCCGAGTTCTGCGCCCACATGTCCCATTGCTACGACGAGCACCTGACGGACCTGGTGATCTTCGAGGCCGAGGGCGGCACCCGTGCCGCCGCCGAGTTTACGGTGAACGGCACCTACCTGCGCACCGACGCCGGGCTGCCCGAGGCGAAGGGCCAGACATACCACCTACCGGCGGGCTCGTTCTTCTCGCTGGACGGCGGCAAGATCACCCGCGTGGTCACCTACTATAACCTCGCCGACTGGATCCGGCAGGTCTCGTGACGGCCAAGGCCACCGTGACCGAGGTGCGCGTGCTCACCGGCGCGGCGCTCGACGCCGCGCTCGATGACGTGGCGCGGCTGCGCATCGCCGTATTCCGCGACTGGCCCTATCTCTACGACGGCGATCTCGCCTACGAGCGGACCTACCTCGAGAGCTATCGGACCAGCGCCGGGGCGGTGCTGGTCGGCGCCTTCGACGGCCCGCGCCTCGTCGGCGCCGCGACCGGCACGCCGATGGAGGATCACGCCGAAGACTTCGCCGCCCCCTTCGCCGCCACCGGCCTCGCATTGCAGGACATCTTCTACTGCGCCGAGTCGGTGCTGCTGCCCGAGGCGCGAGGCCAGGGGATCGGCCACCGCTTCTTCGATGCGCGCGAGGCCCATGCCCGCGCGCTCGGTCGCCGTTACAGCGCCTTCTGCGCCGTGCAGCGTCCGGCGGACCATCCGCTGCGCCCCGCCGGTTACGCCCCGCTCGATCCGTTCTGGCGCAAGCGCGGCTACGCGCCGCTCGACGGCGTCATCGCCTGCTTCCGCTGGCGCGACGTGGATCGGGACACCCAGACCGACCACGCCCTGCAATTCTGGCTCCGAGATCTCGACACAGACATCGCCTAGCCCTTCTTCTCTTTCCAAATACGCCGGGGGAGTCCGCGCAGCGGACGGGGGCGGAGCCCCCTTCTTGCCCAGACACGCGCCTGACATGCGGGCGACGCCTTCTCCGGCCCAACAGCAATACGGACCCTGACCCATGAAGATCGCCACCGCCGCCTACCCGATGGATTTCCTTAAGGACTGGGACGTCTATGCCGCCAAGATCGAGGCCTGGGTGGCCGAGGCCGCGGGGCAGGGCGCCGAGCTGATGGTCTTCCCCGAGTACGGCGCAATGGAGATCGCCACGCTGGCGGGCCGCGCCGCGGCGGGCGATCTCGAGGCCTCGCTGCACGCCGTGTCCGAGCGCATGCCGCAGGTGGACGCGCTGCATTCGGAGCTGGCGGGCAAGTACAAGGCCCATATCCTTGCCGCTTCCGCCCCGGTCTTCGATGCCGCGATCGGCCCGCGCCCGGTCAACCGCGCGCGCTTCTTCGCGCCCGGCGGCGGCATGGAGTTCCAGGACAAGCAGATCATGACTCGCTTCGAGCGCGAAGACTGGCACGTGGTCGGCGGCGCGCCCCTGCAGCTCTTCGACACGGCGCTCGGCAAGATCGGCATCCTGATCTGCTACGACAGCGAATACCCGCTGCTCGGCCGGGCGCTGCGCGATGCCGACCTGCTGCTGGTGCCCTCCTGCACCGAGGCGCAGGCAGGCTACAGCCGCGTGCGCATCGGCGCTATGGCCCGGGCGCTCGAGCAGCAGTGCATCGCGGTCATGTCCTCGACCGTGGGCGACTGCGACTGGTCCGAGGCGGTGGACACCAACACCGGCATGGGCGGCGTCTTCTGCCCGCCCGACACCGGCTTTCCGGCCACCGGGGTGATCGCCGAGGGCAGCCTCGGACAGCCCGGCTGGACCTATGCCGAGGTTGATCTTGACGCCGTCGCCCGGGTCCGCAACGATGGCGTCGTGCTGAACCGCAGCCACTGGGACGATCAGTCCGGCCGCGACGGCCCCGTGACCCTGCGGGCGCTGCGCTAGAGCCTATTCCCGACAATCTGCAATTGTGGTCTTGAAAATTGCGCCGTTTGGGCGCATATGCATCCGCGTTCCGCGAAAGTCAGCGGAACGGCATTTTCAGGAGAAAGCATGGCCAAGGAAGATACGCTCGAATTTCCCGGTGTCGTGAAGGAACTCCTGCCCAACGCGACGTTTCGGGTCGAGCTTGAGAACGGCCATGAGATCATCGCGCACACGGCAGGCAAGATGCGGAAAAACCGCATCCGGGTTCTCGCCGGCGACAAGGTTCAGGTGGAAATGACGCCCTATGATCTGACCAAGGGCCGGATCAACTACCGCTTCAAGTAAATCCGCATGACCCGGAATCTCATGGCGGAGCCCGCGTTCGCAGATGTGGACACGGCAGGTCCGCGCATGAAACTCGTTCTCGGCTCCGGCTCGCCCCGGCGGCGCGACCTGCTCGCGCAGCTCGGCGTCGTGGCCGACGACATCCGCCCGCCCGACATCGACGAAGATCCGATGCCGGGCGAGCTGCCACGCCCCTACTGCGTGCGTCTCGCGCGCGAGAAGGCGCAGGCGATTCCCTCCGCAGACGACGAGATCGTGCTCTCGGCCGACACCACCGTCGCGCTCGGGCGCCGCATCCTCGGCAAGCCCGCCGACGCCGGCGAGGCCGCGGAGTTTCTCACCAGGCTCTCGGGCCGCCGTCACCGGGTGATCACCGCCGTCGCGGTGCGCCGCGGCGATCGCATCTGGGAGCGTGATGTCGTCACCCAGGTGCAGATGAAGAACCTGTCGAACGAGGAACTGAACGCCTACCTCGCCTCGGGCGACTGGCAGGGCAAGGCCGGGGGCTACGGCATCCAGGGCCTCGCCGGGGCGTTCATCCCGTGGATCAACGGCAGCTTCACCTCGGTCGTCGGCCTGCCGCTGGCCGAGACCGCGAACCTGCTGCTCGCGGCGGGCTACCCGCTGTACAAACCCGCAGACTGACCAAAAGGGGCCTCGCATGAAGGGACGCACCATTGCGCTCGACCACCTCGGCGAGGCGGAAGCCGCCGCGCTGATCGTCGACGGCAAGCTCGAGGACCTGCTGATCGAGAGCGATCACGCGCGCCCGGGCACCATCTACCGCGGCATCGCGCAGCGCCCGATGAAGGGGCAGGGCGGCATGTTCCTCGACACGCCCGAGGGCTCGGCCTTCCTGCGGCAGGTCAAGGGGCTCGCGCCCGGCCAGCCGCTGATCGTGCAGGTCACCGGCTTCGCCGAGCCGGGCAAGGCGATTCCCGTCACCACCCGCATCCTCTTCAAGTCGCGCTACGCCATCGTCACGCCGGGCGCGCCGGGGCTGAACATCTCGCGCCGCATCAAGGACGAGGACATCCGCGAGAGCCTGCTGGAGATCGCCCACGAGGTGATGCCGGGTGCCAAGGACGCCGAGAACGGGCTGATCCTGCGCTCCTCCTGCGCCGAGGGCGATCCGGATGACATCGCCGAGGACATCGCCGCCATGGCCCAGCTCTGCGAGCAGGTGATGGCGGATGTCTCGGGCAAGGCCGAGCTGCTGGTCGCGGGCGACGGGCCGCACTCGATGGCCTGGCGCGAGTGGGAAGAGGGCGACGTGGACGCAGAGCCGGGCGCCTTCGAGCGCCACGACGTGCACGAGATGATCGCCGCGCTGCAACGCCCGCTGGTGCCGCTGCCCGGCGGCGGCTCGATGAGCGTCGAGCCGACCCGCGCGCTGGTCGCGGTCGACGTCAACACCGGCGGCGACACCTCTCCGGCGGCGGGGCTCAAGGCCAATATCGCCGCCCTGCGCGAGTTGCCGCGGCAGCTGCGCCTGCGCGGTCTCGGCGGGCAGGTCATCGTCGATCTCGCCCCGATGCCGAAGAAGGAGCGCCGCCAGGTCGAGAGCGTGCTGCGCGCCGCGCTGAAGACCGATGCCACCGAAACCATCCTCGCCGGCTGGACCCAGCTGGGGCTCATGGAGCTGCAGCGCAAGCGCGAGCGCGTGCCGCTGAGCGAGGTGCTGAAACCGGGGATGCTGCCATGAGCTGTCCGATCTGCGCCAAGCCGACCGACGAGAAATACCGCCCCTTCTGCTCGAAGCGCTGCGCCGATGTCGATCTGGCGAAGTGGATGTCGGGCAGCTACGCCGTGCCGTCCGAGGATCCGCAGGACGTCGAAGAGGCAATCGAGGCCGCGGAACGCGAGCGCACCAAGCAGACCCGACACTGAACGCGCCGCGGGGCTCTGCCCCTGCCGGGCAATGCGCGGCTGTTGAGGGTAGCGGGGGGGCTCTGCCCCCGCCGCGCTGCGCGCGACTCCCCCGGGATATTTTTGCCTAGGCGAAAAGCCGAGACGCCGTCGCGGAAGGACGCCATTGCCTGTTGCAGCGGCCCGGGACTGCGCTAACGTCCGGCGCATGACTGACACGTACTCCTACCCCCTGCTGCGGACCGCCGGCATCGACGGCATGCTGGTGAGCTTCGGCGACCGGCTCGGCGAGGCCGCCAATCGTGCCGCGCTGGCCTTTCGTGCCGCGCTCGAACGTGAAAGCTGGGATGGAGTGGAGGAGATTTCCTCGTCGCTGGTCTCGGCCTACCTGCGGTTCGATCCCCTGGCGCTGAGCCATGCCACGCTCGAGGCGCGGCTGCGCGGGCTGATCGCTTCGCGCGACTGGCTTCGGGCGGAGCTGCCGCATGGGCGGCGGCTGCACCGCATTCCCACGGTCTACGGCGGCAGCCTCGCGCCGCAGCTCGGCGAGGCGGCGCAGGCCGCGGGCATGTCCGAGGCCGAGGCGGTGGCTTCGCTCTCCGCGGCGCGGGTCCGGGTGACGGCGCTGGGTTTCGCGCCGGGTCAGCCCTATCTCGGCGAGCTGCCCGAGGCCTGGAACATCCCGCGCCAGCAGGCGCTGACCCCGCGCGTGCCGCAGGGCGCGCTGGTGCTGGCGATCCGGCAGTTCGTGATCTTCTCGGTCACCGCGCCCACCGGCTGGCGCCACGTCGGCCAGACCGCCGCGCCGCTGTTCCGGCTGGGCGCCGAGCGGCCCTTCCTGCTGGCACCGGGGGACGAGGTGGAATTCCCGCAGGTCTCGGAGGAGGTCTTTGCCAAGATGTGCGATGACCCCGAGGGCGGCGCCACCTGGGAGGCGCTGCCATGACCGGGACCGCGCACCGCGAGCTGATCGTGCATCGCGCGGGGCCAGCGGTCACCGTGCAGGACGGCGGGCGCCCGGGCTGGATCGCCTACGGGCTCTCGCGCGGCGGCGCGATGGACCGGCTGGCGCTGGCCGAGGCCGCGGCGCTGCTCGGGCAGGGCGAGAGCGCGGCGCTGGAGATGGGCGGCATCGGCGGGCGCTTCGAGGCGGGCTGCGATCTGCGCATTGCCCTCACCGGCGCGCCGATGCGCGCCAGCATCGACGGCGCGCCGGTCCCATGGCACGCCTGCCACGCGCTGCCCCAGGGGGCGGTGCTGGAGATCGGGCCGCTGCAGGCCGGGGCCTATGGCTACCTCTCGGTGGGCGGCGGCCTCGTGCCCGAGGAACTCCTGGGCGCGGTCTCGGCGCATCTCACCGCCGGGCTGGGCCGGGCGGTCGAGGCGGGCGACCGCATTCCCGTGGGCGAGGACCGGGGCGGCGCGGTGGCGCGCAAGCTGCCGGTCGAGGACCGTTTCTCGGGCGGCGCTTTGCGCGTCGTCGAGAGCCTGCAGACCCGGCTCTTTCCCGAAGAGCAGCGCGCGCGGCTCGAGACCGCCCGCTTCACCCGCGACGCCCGCGCCAACCGCATGGGCGTCAAGGTGGTGCCCGAGGGGGCGCCCTTCGGTGTCGAGGGCGGGCTCTCGGTGGTTTCGGAGATCATCACCCCCGGCGACATCCAGGTGACCGGCGACGGCGCGCCCTTCGTGCTGCTGGCCGAGTGCCAGACGACGGGGGGCTATCCGCGCCTTGCCACGGTGATTCCCGCCGACCTGCCGCGCATCGCGCAGGCGCCGGCCGGGGCCGAGCTGCGCTTCGGCTTCGTGAGCATGGAGGAGGCGCTGGCCGCCGAGGCGGCCTATCGCGCCTCGCTGAAAGACCTGCCGCGCCGGGTCGAGCCGCTGGTGCGCCATCCGGGCGACGTGCCCGACCTGCTGGGCTACAAGCTGGTCAGCGGGTTTTCCAACGGCGAACATCACGATCACTAGACACGACAGGCAATAGGGGAGCGCGGGATGACCAGCGTCGATCTCAACGCGGATATGGGGGAGAGCTTCGGTCCCTGGGTCATGGGACAGGATGCGGCGCTTCTGGAGGTGATCACCTCGGCGAATATCGCCTGCGGCTTCCACGCCAGCGATCCCGACGTCATGGCGGCGACGATGAAGCTGGCGGTCGAGCGCGGTACCGGCATCGGCGCGCATCCGGGCTTTCCCGACCTGCAGGGTTTCGGGCGGCGGCGCATGCAGCTCTCGTCGGCCAGCCTGCGCAACCTGACCGCCTACCAGCTTGGCGCGGCACAGGCGATGGCCGGCATGGCGGGCGGCAGGGTGCGGCACCTGAAGCTGCACGGCGCACTGGCCAACATGTGCGCCGAGGACAAGGGCATGGCGCTGGCGGCCTACGAGGGCGCGCTTTCGGTCGATCCCGAGATCATCGTCATGGTGCTGGCGGCGACGCAGCAGCAGGCGGCGGTCGAGGAGCTGGGTTGCCGCTGGGCCGGTGAGATCTTTGCAGACCGCGCCTACAACGACGACGCGACGCTGGTCGATCGGTCGCTGCCCGGCGCGGTGATCCATGACGCCGAACTGGCGGCGGCGCGCATGGTGAAGATGGTGCAAGCCGGGGCGATCATCACCGAGAGCGGCAAACACACCCCGGCGGCGGTGGACACCATCTGCTTGCATGGCGACGGCAAGACGGCGCTGCAGATCGCCCGTGCGGTGCGCGCGGCGCTCGAGGAGGCGGGCGTGACGCTGGAGGTCTTCCCGGGGCGCACCGGCGGGGTCTGAGACCCGGCGTTGCCGTGCTGGTGGGCCGGGCTCAGCCCTTGATCCAGTAGGCCGAGAAATACCCCCGCTCGCGCGGCAGCCCGAGGGCCTTGAACCGGGCCTTGGCGGTGCGGGCGATGGCTTTCTCGGCGGCGACCCAGACGAATTGCCCGTCCTCAATGTCGGTGATCTCTTCCAGCGCGGCGGCCAGCCCGCCAGCGTCGCCGCGGGAGAGCCAGCGCAGTTCTATGCCCTCGGGCACGGTCAGCGCAGGGCGGTCCTGCTCCGACGCCGTCTCGAGGATCACCGTTCCGCGCGCGTTTGCCGGCGCGTGTTCGAGGATGCGGCGGATGGCGGGCAGGGCGGTCTCGTCCCCGGCGAGCAGCAGATGCGTCGCCTCGGGGAAATCGCCGCCGCCCGGTCCCATCACGCCGACCGTCTCGCCCGGAACCGCGCGCCGCGCCCAGTCGGTGGTGCGCCCGCCCTCATGCTCGAAGATGTCGAAGGCAAACCGCCCCGCCTCGGCGTCGAGCCAGACGAAGGTATAGGCCGCCCGGTGCAGCGCGCAGGCGCCGTCGGGCCAGATCGTGCGCCCCTGCTCGGTCAGCTCGGGCCAGCGCGGGCTGGTCCCCTCGGGCGGCAGCAGCAGCGAGAAATGCATGCCGCCGGTCAGCAGCGCGGCGATGCCCTCGCAGGCCATCTCGACGCGCAGGAAGTTCGGGGTGATGCGCCGCGTGCCGAGCACGCTCGCGAGGTGGAAGTTCGGCGGCGTGCGGGTGGCGCCGATGCCGCTCCAGGTCATGCGCGTGCTGGCCTCGGGCAAAGCCAGGTCGAGGAAGTAGATCATGCTCTCGCGGCACTGGTGCAGGGGTACCTCGCCCTCGGCGGCGATCTGCACGGCGAAGCCGGTGTGGTCGAGCCGCAGGTCGATTTCGGCCTGGGCATAGCGGGCGGTGAGCTGCGTGCCGCGCTGCTCCAGCGGGATGCCGTAGTCTTCGAGCTGGGCGCGCAGCCGGGTGACGAAGCCTTCCGGCAGCGCGCCGTCGAAGCGGCTGGTCGAGACGGGGCGGTGCAGGGTCATGTGCTCTCCTCTCGCTCAGAGCGGGATGATCATCGGCGTGCCGGTCACCGGGTCGGGATCGACCCGAGCGGCAAGGCCGAAGGCGGTCTGCAGGTTGGCGGGTGTCAGCACCTCCCAGGGGGTGCCGGTGGCAATGAGGCCATCGCGGCCCAGCAGCACCAGCCGGTCGGAGAAGCGCGCCGCGAGGTTCAGGTCGTGCAGCACCGAGACCACGGTCAGCCCGGCCTCGCGGTTGCGCCGGCGCAGCAGCGCCAGCACGTCGATCTGGTGCACGAGGTCGAGATAGGTGGTCGGCTCGTCGAGCAGCAGCAGCGGCGCGGCCTGCGCCAGCACCAGCGCGATCCAGGCTCTCTGGCGCTGGCCGCCGGAAAGCTCGCCGAGGGGGCGCTCGGCGAACTCGGTCATCTGCACGGCGGCGAGCGCCTCGGCGCAAGCGGTCGCATCCTCGCCACGCCAGGGGGTGAAGAGGCCGCGCCAGGGCGTGCGGCCGCGCTTGACGAGGTCGGCGACGGTGATGCCCTCGGGGGCGATGGGGGATTGCGGCAGGATCGCCAGTTCGCGGGCCAGCGCGCGGGTGTCGCGTCGGTGGATGTCCTCGCCGTCGAGCAGCACGCGCCCGGCGGAGGGCGCGAGCAGCCGCGCCATGGCGCGCAGCAGGGTGGACTTGCCGCAGCCGTTCGGGCCGAGGATCGCGGTCATCGCGCCGCGCGGCAGATCGAGCGACAGCTCCGAGATCACCGGGCGCTCGGCATAGCCCAGCGAGAGGCGTTCGGCGGTGAGGCCGCCATGCGGGCGGTCGCGGAGGCCGGTGTGCATGTCGAGGGTCATAGCTCGCCTTTCTCCATTTCGCGCGACAGGCGCCAGAGCAGGTAGGGGGCGCCCAGCAGGCCAGTCATCACCCCGGCGGGCAGCTGGATGCCCGGTAGCGCCGCGCGGGCGGCAAGATCTGCCACCACCAGCACCAGCGCGCCGGTGCCCGCGGCGGAGAGCATCCGCCCCTGCAGGCGCTGCGCGCCGGTAAGCCGCGCGCCGAGCGGGCCGGACATCAGCGCGATGAAGGGCACCGGACCGGCCACCGCCACGCCCGCCGCCGCCAACAGCACGGCGGTTCCGGCCAGCGCCAGGCGCGCCCGCCCGACCCGCAGGCCGAGCCCGGCGGCCAGGTCCTCTCCCAGCTCCAGCGCCGCCAGGCGGCGCAGCTGCGCCAGCGCCAGCGCTGTGAGCGCAGCGCCGATGAGCCAGACCTGCGCCACGTGGGTCCAGTCGCGCGCCGCCAGCGAGCCGGTCAGCCAGCGTTGCGCCTCGGCGGCCTGCGGGTGCGGCAGCAGGGTCAGCAGGAAGCTCGACAGCGCCGAGGCGATGAAGCCGATGCCGAGCCCGACGAGGATCATGGTCAGCGGCGGCGTCGCATGGCCCCGGCGCTGCGACAGCAGCACGACCAGCAGCGCCGCCACCAGACCGCCGCCCGCCGCCAGCAGCGGCGGCGGCAGGGTGAGGCCGAGCGCGATGGCGGCGATGATGGTCAGCCCGGCACCGGCGGTGAAGCCCATGATGTCCGGCGCTGCCAGCGGGTTGCGGAAGAGCGCCTGGAAGAGCGCGCCGGACAGGCCCAGCACCGCCCCCGCGCCGAGCGCCGTCAGCACCCGCGGGCCGCGGATCGTGCCCAGCACCAGCGCGCCGGGGCCCTCGCCACTGCTCAGCCCCTGCCAGAGCAGCGCCGGGCTCAGCCGCACCGGCCCCAGCATCAGCGCCGCCAGCGTCGCGGCGAGCAGCAGCAGGCAGAGGGTCAGCGCGCCTCTCATGCGGTGGCCCCGGGGCGCAGGCGGCGCGCCACCCAGAGGAACACCGGCCCGCCGATCAGCGCCGTCATGATGCCCGCGCGGACTTCGGCGGGCGGCATCACCACCCGGCCCAGCGTGTCGGCAAAGAGCAAGAGCGCCGCGCCCAGCAGGGCCGAGGCGAGAAGCTCGCGGCGCAGCGCGTGGCCCGCGACGAGGCGGGCGAGCGGCGGCACCATCAGCCCGAGGAAGGCAATCGGCCCGGCCACCGCCACGGCCGCCCCGGTGCAGAGCGTCACCACCACCAGCGCCGCGGCCTGCACCCGGCGCGGCTTGGTGCCGAGCCCGCGCGACAGCGCCGCGCCGAGCGAGAGCGCCTCGATCTGCGGCGCGACGGCCAGCGCGAAGACGCCCCCGGCACCGGCGATCAGCGCCATTTCCAGGAGCGGGCGGCTGGCGGCCTGGGTCAGCGAGCCCGCCACCCAGAAGCGGAACATGTCGAGCGTGTCCTGCCGGATCAGCACGATGGCGGTGACCAGCGACAGCAGCAGCGCGTTCAGCGCCGCCCCGGCCAGCGTCAGCCGCACCGGCCCCACGTCGCCGCGCAGCCCGCCGCCGAGGATGAACACCAGTGCCGAGGCCATCGCCGCGCCGGGAAAGGTCAGCAGCGCCACCGAGGCCGCGTCCGGGGCGCCCAGCACCGTCGCACCGATCAGCAGCGCGAAGGCGGCGCCGGAGTTCACCCCGAGAAGGCCGGGATCGGCCAGCGGGTTGCGGGTCATCACCTGCATGATCGTGCCCGCGACGCCGAGCGCGCCGCCGGCGATCAGCCCCGCCGCCAGCCGCGGCAGGCGGATCGCCATCAGGGTCACGTGGTCGGGGTTGGTCGGATCGTAGGCGCGCAGCGCCTCCAGCGCCACGGCCGGCGTCACCGGGCGCGCGCCGACCGACAGGGCGAGCACCAGTGCCAGCGCCAGCAGCGCGAGAAGGCCAAGCAGGCGGAGCATCAGAGCAGACCGGCCTCCTCGGCGCTCGGCACCACCGTTGCCGGGTCGCCGTCGAGGGCCGCGGCGATCTCTGGCTCCAGCCGCTCCAGCGCGTAGGGCATCGACAGCACACTGCCGAAGGAGAGTGCGCCCGACAGCAGCGCGTCGCAGAAGGCCTCGCGCCCCTCGGCGCTGGCGCGCAGGGTGCGGCGCATGGCGAGGACGGCCAGATCATCCGCCTGCCCGCCCCCCGAGAGCCACAGCAGCAGGTCGGCGTCGATCGGCGAGAGGTCCTCGGGCGAGAGCGCGGTGTAGAAACCGTCGGGCCCCTGCATCTGCGCCAGCGCCTCGGGCAGGTGGAAGCCCAGCTCGCGCAGCACCTGCACCCGGCTGTCGCTTGCGAGGAAGGCGCTGGTCTGGCCACCCTGATGGATGGCGCAGGCGGCGCTGTGGCCCTGCCAGTCGGGATGGCGGGCGCGCAGCGCCTCGAATTGGCCCCGCAGCTCGGTGATCAGCGTTTCGGCGCGCGCCGTGGTGCCGGTGGCGCGGGCGAGCATGCGCAGCTCGGCGTCCCAGGGCATGCCGTAGGTGGTGTACTCCGGTGCCTGCATCAACACCGGCGCGATCTGCGAGAGCAGCGCGTATTCGGCCTGGCTGATGCCCGAACCGATGCCGACGATGAGATCCGGCGCGAGGCTGGCGACGGTCTCGATCGAGACCTCTCCGGTCATCAGCACCGGCTGCGCAGCGCCGAGAAGCGGCTGCGCCCAGGGCCAGACGCCGTAGGGGTGATCGCCGTACCAGTAGCGGATCGCCTGCGGCACGACCCCGAGCGCAAGCAGGCTGTCCTGCGTGGTGTAGCCGAGCGAGACGACGCGCTTGGCCGGCGCCGCGAGACCCGTCTCGCCATAGGCGTGCTCGAAGCGCAGCTCCTCGGCGGCGCGCAGCATCGGCGCGGCGAGCAGGCTGGTGGCCCCGGCGAGGAAGCCGCGGCGGCTGAGGTGGGCGAGGGGCATGTGCATCCGGGCTCCTTGCGCGGGTCTGGCGCCGGGAGGTCCGGGAGGTCTGAGCGTGGCACACCCCGGCAACGCGGCGCCCGCGTCCTTTATCCAAGCTAATTAGTCGGGAAATGAGACGAGGAAAAGCCCCTTTGCCATCAAGGCAAAGGGGCGTCGCGCAGCCGTGAGTGGTGGAGCGGACTTACCGTGGGCTTACTGAGCCGCGCAGGTCGCGATGCGCTGCGCCATGTCCTCGATCAGCGCCGGGTAGAAGCCGGGGCCGGGCTCGAGCTTGGCGCCGAGCGGGTCGAGCTCGGCGACCGGGGTGCCGGCGCCTTCGGTCACCGCGGCGATGAGGCGCGGGTCGAATTGCGGCTCGGCGAAGACACAGGCGGCGTCGGCGCCGCTCAGCGCATCGCGCAGCGCGTCGAGCCGGGCCGGGCTGGGGGCGGTGGCATCCGAGAGCGAGATCGCGCCCAGCACCGTCAGGCCGAAGCTGTCCTCGTAGTACTGGAAGGCGTCGTGGAACACGACGAAATGATTGTCCTGCACCGGCGCGAGCGTGGCTTCGGCCGCGGCGCGGGCCTCGGCGATACGGGCTTGCGCGGCCTCGGCATTGGCGGCGTAGGTCTGCGCATTCTCCGGATCCTGCTCCGAGAGGCTCTCGGCGATCGCGGTCAGCCAGGCCGACGCATTGTCGATCGAGAGCCAGGCGTGCGGGTCGTCGCCCTCGTGGTGGTGGCCGCCCGCCTCGTGCCCGTGATCGTCATGATCGTCATGGTCGTCGTGATCGTGTTCGTCATGCCCGTGATCCTCGTGCGCCGCTTCGTCATGCGAATCGTGATCGTGCGCGTCCTCGTCATGGTCGTCATGCTCACCATGGTCATGATCGTCATGCGCGCCGGGCTCGGCGAAGAGCACGTCGTTGCGCGCCTCGAGGTGGCGGGTGCCGGGCAGGTCGAAGAGCGAGATCGCGGCGCCGTTCTGCGCGATCGAGTCGATCTTGCGTGCGAGGTCCGGGCTCAGCTCCTCGCCGATCCAGAACACCAGGTCGGCCTGCTGCAGGGCGCGGGCCTCGGAGGGTTTCAGCGCGTGGCTGTGCGGCGAGGCGCCGGCGGGAATCAGCAGCTCCGGCGTGCCGAGATCGCCCATCACGCTGGCCACCAGCCCCTGCACGGGGGCGATGTCGGTGACCACCTTGGGCACCTCGGCAAAGGCGGGGCTGGCAAGCAGCAGGGCGGGGAGGAGGGAACGGTACATCGGGGCCTCTTGCGTGGTGGTTCCGGAATCGGAGCATGTTATAACGTAACAATAGGCGGGCTTGATATCGGCAACACTATAACATATCAACCCCCATCTACCGCGTCTTCGATCACGGGGGCGAGATGTCAGACATCAGGGCAGGCGACATGACAGAGCACAGCGATCCGCTCGGCTTCACCCATCACGACCACGCGCATTGCCGCGAAAGCGCGTTGCAGGCGGCGGAAGACACCTGCGCCCGCGAGGGGTTGTCGCTGACCAAGCAGCGCCGCCGGGTGCTCGAGCTGCTGCTGCGCAAGCACAAGGCGATGGGCGCCTACGAGCTGCTCGACGCCATGCGCGAGGATGGCCAGCCGGCGCAGCCGCCGACCGTCTACCGGGCGCTGGACTTCCTCGTCAGCAATGGCTTCGCGCATAAGATCGAGCGGCTCAACGCCTTCGTCGCCTGCGCCCATCCGGGCGAGCGGCACAAGCCGGCCTTCCTGCTCTGCAGCGACTGCGGGCTGGTGGCCGAGATGCGCTCGCAGGGCATCGGAGAGGCGGTGAGGGCCGCCGCCGAGGAGCTGGATTTCGCGCTTGAGCGCATGGTCGTCGAGGCCGAGGGGCTCTGCCCGCAATGCCGCGGGGCGCGCGCATGAAGCTGATCGAGGCGCGCGGCCTGCAGGTCACGCTGGGCGAGCACCCGGTGCTGCAGGGCGTGGATTTCCACGTCGACCCCGGAGAGATCGTCACCATCGTAGGGCCGAACGGCTCGGGCAAGTCGACGCTGCTGCGCACGCTGATCGGCGCGGTGAAGCCGCAGGCGGGCAAGGTGACGCGCAAGCCGGGGCTGCGGCTCGGCTACGTGCCGCAGAAGCTGCAGATCGACGCCACCTTGCCGCTGACCGTGGCGCGCTTCCTGTCGCTGCCGCATCGGATCAGCCGCGCCGAGGGCCGCGCGGCCTTGGAGGAGGCCGGGGCGGGGGCACTGGAGGGGCGCCCCATGTCGGGCCTCTCGGGCGGGCAGTTCCAGCGCGTGCTGCTGGCGCGGGCGATCCTCGGCAAACCCGAGGTGCTGCTGCTCGACGAGCCGACGCAGGGCCTCGACCAGCCGGGCTCCGCGGCCTTCTACCGGCAGATCGAGCAAATCCGCGCGCGGCTCGGCTGCGCGGTGGTCATGGTCAGCCACGAGCTGCACGTGGTGATGAGCGCGAGCGACCGTGTGGTCTGCCTCAACGGCCACGTCTGCTGCCAGGGCCACCCCGAAACGGTTGCGCAGGCGGCGGAATACCGGGCGCTCTTCGGCACCGGCACCCATGGCGCGCTGGCGCTCTACCGGCACGAGCACACCCATACGCACGACCACGGCCACGATCACGCGCATGACCACGGTCATGACCATTCCCATCACGATCACGCGGGACACGGGCACTGATGCTGGACGATTTCCTTGTACGCGCGGCGCTGGCGGGGCTCGGCCTTGCGCTCGCCGCGGCGCCGCTCGGCTGCTTCGTGTCGTGGCGGCGGATGGCCAATTTCGGCGATGCCACCGCCCATGCGGCGATCCTCGGCGTGGCGCTCTCGCTGGCGCTGTCCCTGCCGGTCTTTGCCGGGACGCTCTTCGTGGCGCTGGTCATGGCGGTGCTGGTCGGCGCGCTGAGCGAGCGCGGGCTCGGCATCGACACGGTGCTCGGCGTTCTGGCGCATGGCGCGCTGGCGATCGGCCTCGTGGCGATCACCTTCGTGCCCGGCGCGCGGCTCGACCTCTCGGCCTATCTCTTCGGCGACATCCTCGCGGTGACGAAAAGCGATCTTCTGGTGATCTGGGGCGGCGCGGCGCTGGTGCTGGCGCTGCTGCTCTGGCGCTGGCAGGCGCTGCTCACCGCAACGCTCTCGCCCGACCTCGCCCACGCCAGCGGCATCGACCCGCGGCTCGAGAGCCGGGTGCTGACCGTGGCGCTGGCGCTGACCGTGGCGGTGGCGATCAAGGTGGTGGGCGTGCTGCTCATCGGGGCGATGCTGCTGATCCCGGCGGCGGCGGCCCGGCCCTTTGCCCGCACGCCCGAGGCGATGGCGCTGACGGCGGCGGGAATTGGCGGGGTCTCGGCGCTGGCGGGGCTGGAGGGCGCGCTGCTCTTCGACACGCCCGCCGGGCCGAGCATGGTCTGCGCCGCGACGCTGATCTTCGCGGTGACCGCGAGCCTCGGGGCGCTGCGCGCGCGGCGCTGAGCGCCAGACGCGCCGCCCGGGACGGGGCCTGCGCTTGTCAGCGCCAGAGATGGGCCCGGCGCCTCAGCGCCAGAGATGGGCCTGCGAGGCGAACACCCCCTGCAGTTTCGACAGCAGCCGGTTGGACAGGCCGGGGCGGGGGATCGTGCCGCGTTCCAGCCGGTCCGCGATGACCTCCACCGTGCAGGGCAGGCCGCTCACCGGATCCCGGTAGCGCGGGTAGGCAATGAGCGTCGCGTGCACGAGGGCCTCGAGCGTGGGACGCTGCCCCGCGAGGCGCCGCGCCGGGACCGGCCCGAGATCGCGCGTCAGCCCCCAGCCCGCGTAGAAGGGCGCGCCGAGCGTGGTGACGGGCAGGCCGCGCAGCAGCGCCTCGAAGCCGGTGAGCGAGGTCATGGTCCAGACTTCCTGCACCCCACGCAGCAGAGCGCCCATGTCCGCGCCCTCGACAGTGAGATCGGCCCATTGCTCCGGGCGCTCGACCGTGCCCTTGCGCAGCCCGGCGCTGACGTCCGGGTGCGGCTTCCACAGCAGCAGGGCGTCGGGGTTCTCGGCGCGCGCCCGGGCAAGCAGTGCGGCGTTGCTCTGAATGTCGGGGCTGCCGCGGCGGATCGAGGCGTCGTCCTCGACCTGCCCGACGACAAGGATGCGATGTCCCTCGGGCAGGGCGGGCGGGGCGCTGCCGAGGTTGTACTTGGTCAGCCCGGCGCCGGTCAGCCGCTCGATCAGCCGCTGCGTGCGGTCCTGCTGGTCGGGGCGCAGCTCGGGACTCTGCGCGATGATGTGCTCCAGCCGGGACGGCCGAGACGGATCGTAGTAGATGCCCAGATCGTCGAGCACCAGCGACAGCGGCGGTACCAGCTCGGCGCCCAGCCCGCGCGAGCGCAGGAAGCCATCTTCGACACGCACCGCATCCCCCTCGGCCTTGCCCGCCCAGGCCATGTGGCGGCGGCCCGTCTGTGCAGCCTTGCGCTCGGCGGCGGTGCCCTCTGCGAAGACCATCCCTTTCTGGCCGCCGAAGAAGCCCTGCAGCGCGCCCCGCTTCCACATCCGCATGCCCGAGGCGACCCAGCCAAGGTGGTCCTCGCGCCAGGTCCGGGTCTGCGCCTCGAGCGCGCCGAGCGCGTCCTCGAAGCGGCAGAGCGCATCTCGGCAGGGGTCGTACCAGGTGGGATAGAGGATCATCGCCGCGGCAAAGAGCTGCGCGCGGGTGAGGCTGCGGCCCCGTCGGGGCAGTGGCATCTCGTCCTGCGTCAGCCCCCATCCGGCGTAGAAGGGCGTGCCGAAGACGCGGGGCCGGTGCCCGGCGAGGATCGCCTCGAAGCCCATCTGCGAGTTGAGCGTGTAGACCGCCACCGCGCCCTCGAGCAGCGCCCAGGGCGAGACGGGATCGGAGCAGAGGCTGACCGGCCCCTGCGCGTCCTCTGGGTTGAAATGCCCCGACCGCAGGCCCTGCGCGGTCTCGGGATGGGTCTTGATCACGATGCGCGCGCCGGGGTTCTCCTCCTGCGCCCAGTAGAGCATCTCGAGGAAGCGGTTGCGGTCGCCGTCCGAGGCGCGGACCGAGGCGTCACCCTGCGTCTGGTCGATGACCAGCACGTAGCCGGGCTCGGGCACCGGCTGCGCGGGATCGAAGCCGGTGTATTTGGTCAGATGTGCCTCGCGCAGCCGGGCAATGCCGCCGCGGGCGCGCTGCAGCAGGGCGTGGTCGTCGAGCGGATGGGTGGCGAGCAGCGTTTCCAGATCCGACGGCGTGCTTGCGTCGAAATGTACGCCGGTCCGGTCGAGCAGCAGGCCCAGCGGCGGCTCGCCCTTCCGGCCCGGGTGCAGCGAGCGCAGGAAGGCGTCCTCGACCCGCAGCAGGGAGGCGCCGCTGCGCGCCGCCATCGCCTCGCCCCGCGCGGCATAGGGCGACTTGCCCCAGACGCCGACGTGATCCTGCGCCGCGGGGCGCCCGAGCGAGATCTTCCATCCCGCCAGCGCCAGCATCCGCCTCAGCCGGGGCTGCGTGAGAAATCCGCCGGTGTAGACATAGAGACGCCGGGGGATTTCTCCCCCGGCGCTGCCCTGTCCCTCGTTATGATTATTCAGGGCCTTGTCCTTGGTCAGTTGGCCACGGCGTCGCGGACGGTGGAGACGGTGGCGATGGCGGTCAGCGTGCCGGTCAGCGAGGTGATCGCCTTGCTCCACTGGGCGTAGGGCGCCTCGGTGACGTAGAGCGTGTCCTGGTCGCGCACCACGAAGTCGCGCGCCATGAACATGCCGTTGGGCTTGGTCAGGTCGAGCACGTAGACCATGCGCTGCGCGCCGATCAGATCGCTGCGGCCGAGCACCTGGTTGGCAATGTCGGCGGGCTCGTTGCGGAACACGAAGACACCGGTCGGGTCCGAGGCCGAGGGCACCAGCCCGCCGACCTGCGCGATGGCCTCGACCGCCGAGAGCGTCTGCGTCTCGAAGGGCACGCGGGCCTGGGTGCCGGTGGCGCCGAGCGCGGTGAAGGCGCGGGTGTCCTCCTCGACGAGGATGCGGTCGCCGCCGCGCAGGGCGATGTCGTAGCGCGGGTTCTTGTAGAGGTCCTGGAACCAGATCTTGCCCTGGTTGCCGCCGCGCAGGACGGTGATCTGGGCGATCTCGGGCTCGATGGTGATGCCGCCAGCGCGGGCCAGCATCGACGACAGCGTGCGGGTCGGGCGCTCGATGGCGTAGACGCCCTGGCCACCGACCGCGCCGACGAGGCTGACGGTCGAGCCGTCACCGGCAAGGCGGCGCACCTCGACCTGCGGGTCGGGGGTCTGGTCCTGGAGCTTCTCGGTGATGATCCGGCGCACGGTCTCGGGCGAGTTGCCCGAGGCCTTGATACGGCCCGCGTAGGGCACGAAGATGAAGCCCGAGCCATCCACCTGCACCTCTTCGAGCGCGGTGGCATTGGTCTCGGCGGCGGCCAGCAGCCCGTCGTCGACGTTTTCCCAGATCGTCAGGCCGAGCGTGTCGCCGGGCTGGATGGTGTCGGAGCCGAGGACACCGGCACCCTGGAACTGGTCGGAAAAGCCGAGCGCGGGCACGACGGCGGTGGCACGGGTCACCCGGTCGTTCACGGTGACGATGAAGGCATCGCCCTCGCGCATCACGGAACCGGAGTAGATTTCATCCTTGTTGGGACCGACGCGCGGCAGGGCGCAGGATGCCAGAATCGACACTGCGGCCAGAAGGGCGGCGGATTTCGCCCATCGGGAGCGGGACTGTTTCACGGCTCGGTCTCCTCGACCTGTTCTTATCTGCCTCAGGTTTTTTGCGTAAGGTACGGAAATGCGGTTTCAAAAGCGAGTCCGGCCTTGGCGCAGGGTCAGCGGACCAGCCGCAACTGTTGCCGTGGCGCCGCGGTCCCGTTGCGCAGCGCGTCGTAAGGATCGTGTGGCGAGAGCATCATGTCGACCACCTGCCGCAGAAGTTGTCTGCGCCCGCGCGAGGCATAGAATCCGCCGGGAATCTGGCTGGTTTCAAGCAGATACCTCCGATAGTCCTTGTAGGCCCGGCTGTCGGGGCGGGTGGCTTGCGCGAAGAACTCGGGCAGCGGCTGGTCGGAGACGAACTCGGGCTTGGCATAGACCGCGCGGCCGAAGGTCCGGAGCGGAATGCCGCGCCAGAGCACCTGTTGACCGGCGGTGGAATTCACCGTCACCGCGCTGCGCGCGTCGTCGAGCAGTTTCGCCAGCTTGCCGCCGGGGACGAAATGCACCCGCTCCGCGATGCCGAGGCGGCGGGCGGCCTCGGCGATCATCCGGCGCAGCGGCAGCTGACCATTCTCCAGCGGGTGCGCCTTGAACACCAGGTGATGATGGCCCGGCGCGCCCTCGGCGAAGCCTTCCAGAACGAGCTCGACGAACTCGGCCATGCTCTCGAAGGGTGAATGCTTCCGGAAGCTGGAGTCATGCTCGAGCTGCAGCAGCACGAGGTGATACGGGTAGCCGCCGCGGCGGACGCGCAGGGTCTCGACGGCGCGCTCGATCCGGGTCAGCGGCATCAGCAGCAGGCGCCGCAGGTAGAGCTGGAACTCGCGCGCCACGGGCAGGTCGCGGTGGGCGCGGAAGCTGCGGTAGTCGCCGTTCCGAAACATCACGAACCAATGGTAGAGCGCGCCGTAGAAGATGTGCTGGCGCATGTCGCCCCAGTGGCCGGGGGGCAGGGGGGCTTCCATGTCCGACCGTTCGAGCGCCTCGCGCATGTCGGGCACACCCATCTGCATCAGCCGCGAGTGGCCATTGGCACCGCCACGCTCGTAGGTCACCCAGTAGGGGCGCATGTAGCCTTCCTCGAAGACATGGATGCGCAGCCCGCGGCGGCGGGCCTCGGCCACCGCCTCGGCGTGGATGCCACGTGTATCGCCGTAGAGCACGAGGTCGGTGACGCGCTTCTCGTCGAGCAGGACGGCGAAGCGGGTGGGCCAGTCCTCGGGGGTGCCGTTGTAGGGCAGGTAGCTCTCGCCGTGGAACCAGAAGGCGCGGTCGCCGGCGTTGAAGCCGACCCGCCAGACCTCGGCGCCGGTGCGGCGCAGCATGGCGCCGAGGCGATGAAAGAACGGCCCGTGCGGCCCCTGCAGGAAGAGGAAGACGCGGCGCGGCTGCGCGGCTGTTTGCTCTGCGGTTGCCTTGGACATGGGCACTCGTTAAGGATCGGCCTACTCGTAAGGGGTTGGCGCCCGGCTCTTCGGTCCGGTGGCCCTCCCTAGCGGCAGTATTTGACTAAAATAAGGCCCGTGACCAGCACGCAGCGGCGCGCAAGGTGGCTCGGGGTCAGCGAGAGGATTTGCAGATGTTCACCGGCATCGTCACCGACATGGGGGAAATCCGGGCGCTCGAGCAGGCGGGCGACCTGACCGCGCGCATCGGCACCGCCTATGACACCGCGGGCATCGAGATCGGCGCCTCCATCGCCTGCGACGGCGTCTGCCTGACCGTGGTCACGCTGGGCGAGGATTGGTTCGACGTGCAAATCAGCGCCGAGACCCTGTCGAAGACCAACCTCGGCACCTGGGAGGCGGGCAAGCGGGTCAACCTCGAACGCGCCTTGAAGGTCGGCGACGAGCTGGGCGGGCATATCGTGTCGGGGCATGTGGACGGGCTCGCCGAGGTGGTCTCGATCCAGGACGAGGGCGACAGCACCCGCGTGCAGCTCCGCGCGCCGGACGAGCTGGCGAAGTTCATCGCGCCGAAGGGCTCGGTGGCGCTCAACGGCACTTCGCTGACGGTCAACGAGGTGCAGGGCACCACCTTCGGCATCAACTTCATCCCGCACACCAAGGAGGTGACCACCTGGGGCGGCGTGAAGTTGGGTGACAAGGTGAACCTCGAGATCGACACCATGGCGCGCTACGTCGCGCGCCTGCGTGAGATGAGCTGAGGCCGGGGCGGCCTGCAAGGGCCGCCGATGTCCGAGGACCTGACATGAGCAACGCATTGGTGCCGGAATTCGCCGTCTCCGACTGGAGGCGTTCAAAGGCGTTCTACTGCGATGTGCTCGGTTTCGACTGTGCCTACGCGCGGGCCGAGGAGGGCTTCTGCTACCTGCGTCTCGGCGATGCCGAATTGATGATCGACCAGATCGGGCTGGGGCGCACCTTCGACGGCGGGCACCTGCCGCAAAGCCACCCGTTCGGCCGGGGGCTCAACGTGCAGATCCGCGTCACCGCGATCGCGCCGATGCTGGCGGCGCTGGAGCGGATCGGGCACTCGCTGTTCCTCGAGGTCGAGGAGAAATGGTACCGGACCGGCGCGGAAGAGGCGGGCAACCGGCAGTTCGTCGTGGCCGATCCGGATGGCTACCTGCTGCGCTTCTACGAGGAACTCGGATCCCGCCCGGCGCGGGCCTGACGGAGTTCCCAGCCTGCGTCACGTCTCGGGACACGGCGCGGGATCGGCCTTCGGGGCCAAACCCAAGCAATCGCATAGAATTGCCCCGGACCCGCGCGCTCGCAGCATCGTGAGCGGCGCCTTTCCGCCATTCTGCCGCGGCAGGGTGGTTTGCGCCGGATCGCGCCCCATATGGAACATCAGCGCCCCGAAAGACAGGCAAGAAGAAGGACGCCCGATGAACTTCCGCCACTGGATACTCTGTATCGCCGCCCTGCTGTCGCTCTCCGCGGCGCTGGGTCTGTTCCCGAAGAACGAGCAGGCCGAGCAGCCCGGGTACGAGATCACCCGCACGCTTGAACAGGCCGCTCCGCACCGGTCCGGCGGCGTTCTCTGAGCGCACCTTCTTCCGACATCTCCCGGTTTTCCGGCATCCCGCAGGGCAGGGCAGCCACTTGGCATGCCGCTGCCCTTATCCCGCTGCCCCTATTGACCTTCCCGGCGTACAGGCGCCTGATGCCCGCATGAGTCACCACCACCATCACCATCACCACCACGTGGATCCCGAGGCCGGCGACGTCCGCATGGCCCTGGCGGTCGGGGTGAACATGCTGCTGACCGTCGCGCAGGTGGTGGGCGGCATTCTGTCGGGCAGCCTGGCGATGATCGCCGACGCGCTGCACAATTTCTCCGATGCGATCTCGCTGATCATTGCGGCCTTGGCGCGCAAGATCGCCCGCCGCCCGGCCAATGCCGAGATGCCTTTCGGCTATGCGCGGGCCGAGACCGTGGCGGCGCTGATCAACTACACCACGCTGATCGTCATCGGCGTCTACCTGATGATCGAGGCGATCCTGCGCTTCCTGTCGCCCGAGCCGGTCGAGGGCTGGATGGTGGTGATCATCGCGGGGGTCGCGCTGGTGATCGACGTGGTGACCGCGCTGCTGACCTTTTCGATGTCGAAGGACAGCCAGAACATCCGCGCTGCCTTCCTGCACAACGTGGCCGATGCCATGGGCTCGCTGGCGGTGATCCTCGCCGGGACGCTGATCCTGCTCTTCGGCTGGACCTGGATCGACCCGCTGGTGACGCTGCTGATCGCCGGATACATCCTGTGGATGGCCTTTGCCGAGATCGGCGGCGTGATCCGCGTGCTGATGCTGGGCAGCCCGCCCGACGTGGTGCCGGCGCAGGTGCTGCAGGCGGCGCAGGCGATCGAAGGGGTGTCCGGTCTGCACAAGGCGCACCTGTGGCAGGTCGATGAACACACCGCCGCGCTGCAGGCGCATCTCGTGGTCGACGAAGGGGCCTGGGCCCGCGCCGACGGTATCAAGCGCGCGGTCAAGGACGAGATGCAGCGCCGCTTCGGTCTGCGGCAGGTCACGCTGGAGCTGGAATGCAGCCGGCACAGTTGCGCATCACCTCAGGACTGGGGCGATGCATGAGCGGGGGGAATCGGTGCGGCAGCCCTTGCAGCCCCCCAGAGCCGACACTAAGACTCGCTTAACGCGCGCGCGCTAGGCACCATTTGGACAAGACACAGCAGGCAGGCGAAGATGAAAGACCCTTTTGAAACATACATGAACACCCTCGTCCCCATGGTCGTCGAGCAGACCAGCCGCGGCGAGCGGGCCTATGACATTTTCTCGCGCCTGCTGAAGGAGCGCATCATCTTCCTCTCGGGCCCGGTGCACGACGGCATGTCCTCGCTGATCGTGGCGCAGCTGCTGCACCTCGAGGCCGAGAACCCGAGCAAGGAAATCTCGATGTACATCAACAGCCCGGGCGGCGTTGTGACCTCGGGCCTGTCGATCTACGACACGATGCAGTACATCAAGCCGAAGGTCTCGACGCTGGTGATCGGCCAGGCGGCCTCGATGGGCTCGCTGCTGCTCGCCGCCGGTGAGCCGGGCATGCGCTTCTCGCTGCCGAACAGCCGCGTCATGGTGCACCAGCCCTCGGGCGGCTACCAGGGCCAGGCGACCGACATCATGATCCACGCGGAAGAGACGCTGAAGCTGAAGAAGCGCCTCAACGAGATCTACGTGAAGCACTGCGGCCGCACCCTCGAGGAAGTCGAGCGGGCGCTCGAGCGCGACAACTTCATGTCGCCCGAGGACGCCAAGGAATGGGGCCTCATCGACGAGATCGTCGAGAAGCGGGGCGGCGGGGAAGACGCGTAACCCCCACGTCCCTGCCGCGCGCCAAACCGCGCGCGGCAATTTTGACATTGTGGACCGGAAAGGCCTGTCCTAGACTTTCCGGACTTGGCAGAGACGATAGGCCTCGTCGGGGCAACGGCCCCGACCAATGCGAACACAAGGCCTGGAAAGGTGCGACATGGCGACGAACTCCGGCGGCGACAGCAAAAACACCCTGTATTGCAGCTTCTGCGGCAAGAGCCAGCATGAGGTCCGCAAGCTGATCGCGGGACCGACCGTCTTCATTTGCGACGAATGCGTCGAGCTCTGCATGGATATCATCCGCGAGGAGACCAAAGGCGCTGGCCTGAAGTCCTCCGACGGTGTGCCCACGCCGCGCGAGATCTGCGACGTTCTGGACGATTACGTGATCGGCCAGATGAAGGCGAAGCGCGTGCTCTCGGTGGCCGTGCACAACCACTACAAGCGGCTCAACCACTCGCAGAAGAGCGGGGATATCGAGCTGGCGAAATCCAACATCCTGCTGATCGGCCCGACGGGCTGCGGCAAGACGCTGCTGGCGCAGACGCTGGCCCGCATTCTTGACGTGCCCTTCACCATGGCCGACGCGACCACGCTGACCGAAGCCGGCTACGTGGGCGAGGATGTCGAGAACATCATCCTGAAGCTGCTTCAGGCGAGCGAGTACAACGTCGAGCGCGCGCAGCGCGGCATCGTCTACATCGACGAGGTCGACAAGATCACCCGCAAGTCCGAGAACCCCTCGATCACCCGCGACGTATCGGGCGAGGGCGTGCAGCAGGCGCTGCTGAAGCTGATGGAAGGCACCGTGGCCTCGGTTCCGCCGCAGGGCGGCCGAAAGCATCCGCAGCAGGAATTCCTGCAGGTGGACACCACGAACATCCTGTTCATCTGCGGCGGCGCCTTCGCCGGCCTCGACCGGATCATCGCGCAGCGCGGCAAGGGCTCTGCCATGGGCTTCGGCGCCGATGTGCGTGACCCCGATCAGCGCGGCACCGGCGAGATCTTCAAGGAACTCGAGCCCGAGGATCTGCTGAAGTTCGGCCTGATCCCGGAATTCGTCGGCCGTCTGCCGGTGATCGCGACGCTCGAAGACCTCGACGAGGATGCGCTGGTGACCATCCTCACCCAGCCGAAGAACGCCCTGGTCAAGCAGTACCAGCGCCTCTTCGAGATGGAGGACACCACGCTCACCTTCACCGACGATGCGCTTCTGGCCATCGCGCGCAAGGCAATCGCCCGCAAGACCGGGGCCCGTGGCCTGCGCTCGATCCTCGAGGGCATCCTGCTCGACACCATGTTCGAGCTGCCGGGCATGGCCGATGTGACCGAGGTCGTGGTGAACGAGGAATCGGTGAACGCCGATGCCAAGCCGCTGCTGATCTACGCGGATCCCAAGAAGGAGCCTGCATCAGCCGGCTGACACGAGTGAACGACTGTTTTTCTGGTATGAGTAAATGACGTGGATTCTGACGCAACTTGTCCAGAGCGCCTTGAGAATGCTTGCCGTGGTGGCAGGCATTTTCTTTTTGGGGGGCTGGGCCTGGTTCGCCTACTTCCACGCGCGCGATCCCGAAAGTTTCCGGATTCCGAGCGTGCATGACGGGCTGAGGCCGCTCAACGAAGCCTCGGTCCTTCCCGGCGGGCCGCATGAACCCGCGCCCTCCGAGGATGCTGACTACGCGCGCAAGGTGTTTGGCGGCCTGCTGCCGATCGAGGAGGTGCTGGCCAGCAAGGCCAGCGCAGAGAGCGCTCCGGGCTGCACCTATGCCATCATCCGCACCGGCGAGGACATCGCCCGCACGCCGCCGACCTCGGCGCTCGGCACCGCCTGGTGGGAGCGTTTCGGCGGGGAGTGGCGGCAGTCTCCAGAACGTCTCTTTGGCGAGCTGCCGCTCGACGCGCTGGCCGAGTGCCGCGCCGCGTGGCCGGACGCGCTGGGGGCCGAGTTGCAGGCGGCGCTGGACGATCCCGGCAACTGGTACATGCGCAGCGCGTCGGGCGCCGACCTTCATATCTTTTCCGCCGAGGGCCGTCTAGCGGCGCGCATCCGGCATGGGAGCTGACATCACATGAGCATCAAACGCATATCCTCCGGTGGCGAGTTCGAGGCGAAGATCGGCTACTGCCGCGCCGTGGTCGCGGGCGGCTTCGTGCATGTCGCGGGCACCGTGGGGCAGGGCGAAACGGTGGTCGAGCAGTGCCGCTCGGCGCTGGCCACGATCGAGAAGGCCCTGGCCGAGGCCGGTTCGAGCTTTGCCGATGCGGTGCGGGTGACCTACTACCTGCCCGACGCCGCCGAGTTCGAGCCCTGCTGGCCGCTGCTGCGCGAGGCGTTCGGAGAGAACCCGCCGGTTGCGACAATGATCGAGACCGCGCTGATCGATCCGAAATTCCGCATAGAAATCGAATTGACCACACTCGCCCCGGCCTGAGGCCGCGCCGACATCGTCACCGCTGGACCTCGGCGGTGGATTTGGTCATACACGGGACAGGACTAAGCGAGGAGTCGTCCATGGGCATTCTCAACACGCTGCTGCGGGCCGTAACCTGGTGGAACGGGGCGACCCTGAACACCCAGCTCTACACGTCCCGCAAGGGCCAGCGCGTCGGCGAGGACGAGCAGGGCAACGTCTTCTACCAGACCAAGGACGGCTCGCGCCGCTGGGTCATGTACAACGGCGAGGCCGAGGCGACCCGCGTCAGCCCCGACTGGCACGGCTGGCTGCACCATACCTTTGATGCGCCGCCGACCGAGAAGCCGCTGCCGCACAAGGCCTGGGAAAAGCCGCATATCGAGAACCTGACCGGCACCGCCCTGGCCTATGCGCCGAAGGGATCGATCCGCCGCCCCGAGCCGGCGCCGCGCCGTGACTACGAGGCGTGGAGCCCGGAATAAGAGCCCGGAATACTCACATGTCCCACACTGCCACAGAGGTGACCGTCGGCGGGCTGGTGCTGGCCGGCGCCATCGCCTTCGGCGCCTACGCGGTCAGCGCCACCGGGTTTTCCGCGGGCGGCGACCGGGGGTATGCGCTGAGCGCCAGCTTCCGCTCCCTCGAGGGCATCACCGTAGGCAGCGACGTGCGGCTCGCGGGGGTCAAGGTGGGCTCGGTCAGCGAGATCAGCCTCAACCCCGACACCTATCGCGCCGACATGATGCTCACGGTCCAGAGCGATGTGAAGCTGCCCGACGACAGCTCGATCCTGATCTCTTCCGAGGGGCTGCTGGGTGGCAATTTCGTCGAGATCAGCCCCGGCGGCTCGCCCTTCTACTTTGGCGCGGGCGACGAGGTGCTGGACACGCAGGGCTCTGTCAGCCTGATTTCCCTGCTGCTGAAATACGTCGCAGGAGGAAGCGAATGAAACGCGCTCTGGCAGGACTTCTGATGCTGGCTGCGACGGCGGCCGGTGCGCAGCAGGAGGCCACCGAGACCGGCACCGGCGCAACGCTGCGCGGGCTCGACAAGCTCACCGGCCGGGTCACCGACCTCGAGGTCGCCTCGGGCGAGAGCGTCACCTTCGGGCGCATCGACATCGCGCTGCAGGACTGTCGCTATCCCGAGGGCAACCGGGCGGGCGATGCCTTCGCCTTCCTGACCATCCGCGAGGCGGGCGAGGCGGACCCGGTGTTCCGGGGTTGGATGATCGCCTCCTCGCCGGCGCTCAACCCGATGGATCACCAGCGTTACGACGTCTGGGTGCTGCGCTGCACCACCTCCTGACTTGACGCCGCGAGCGGCGTGCTGGCAAGCTGCGGCGTGACCAGAAGCGCCGTGGCGAGCTGCGCGCGATACTGGTGGCGCGGGATCTCGATCGCCCCCAGAGAGGCGAGGTGCTCGGTGAGGAACTGCGTGTCGAAGAGGATGAACCCCGCGCGGCGCAACAGGTCGATCAGCCAGGCCAGCGCGATCTTCGAGCCGTCCCGACGCCGCGAGAACATCGACTCGCCGCAGAAAGCCCCGCCCACCTCCAGGCCATAAACCCCGCCGACCAGCTCGTCCTGCATCCAGACCTCGATGGAATGGGCGTGACCGCGGCGGTGCAACTCTGTGAAGAGGGCGCGGATCTCCGAGTTGATCCAGGTCTCGCGCCGGTCCGCGCAGGCGTCGATCACCCCTGCGAAATCGCGGTCGAAAGTGACCTCGTAATCCTCCTTGCGCAGGCGCCGTGCGAGGCTGCGTGAGATGCGGAAACCGTTCATCGGGATGACGCCGCGGCGGCGCGGGTCGACCCAAAAGAGCTCGGGGTCGTCGCGGTGTTCGGCCATCGGGAAGATGCCGGCGCGATAGGCCTGCAGCAACAGCTCGGGGCTCAGAGTCATGCGGCCCCTCCCCGGGATCGGGAAGGGGCCGCAACAAGGGATTGCTCCGCTCTGCTCACGCGCGGATCAGGCGTCGGCGAGCTTGCTGGCCAGCCATTTCTCGAGCCAGTGGATCGAGTAGTTGCCGGTCTGGATGTCCTTCTCCTGCAGCAGCGCGGAGAAGAGCGGCAGCGTGGTGTCCACGCCGTCGACGATCAGCTCGCCAAGCGCGCGGTCGAGCCGCGACAGCGCCTCGTTCCGGTCGCGCCCGTGCACGATCAGCTTGCCGATCAGGCTGTCGTAGTAGGGCGGGATCGAGTAGCCCTGATAGAGCGCGCTGTCCATGCGCACGCCCAGACCGCCTGGAGCATGGTACTGGGTGATCTTGCCGGGGCAGGGCGCAAAGGTCGGCAGACGCTCTGCGTTGATCCGCACCTCGATGGCATGGCCGTTGATCTCGAGCTCGTCCTGCCCGAAGGAGAGGTCCATGCCCGAGGCCACGCGGATCTGCTCGCGCACGAGGTCCACGCCGAAGATCGCCTCGGTCACCGGGTGCTCCACCTGCAGGCGGGTGTTCATCTCGATGAAGTAGAACTCGCCGTCCTCGTAGAGGAACTCGATGGTGCCGGCGCCGGTGTAGTTGATCTTGGCCACGGCGTCCGCGCAGACCTTGCCGATGCGCGCGCGCTCCTCGGGGGTGATGCAGGGGCCGGGGGCCTCTTCGAAGACCTTCTGGTGGCGGCGCTGCAGCGAGCAGTCGCGCTCGCCGAGGTGGACCGCCTTGCCCTTGCCGTCGCCGAACACCTGGATCTCGATGTGGCGCGGGCGCTGCAGGTACTTCTCGATGTAGACCTCGTCGTTGCCGAAGGCGGCCTTGCCTTCTGCACGGGCGGTCTGGAAGGCGCGCTCCATCTCGGCTTCGTTCAGCGCGACCTTCATGCCGCGTCCGCCGCCGCCGGCGGTGGCCTTGATGATCACCGGGTAGCCGATGTCGCGGCCGACCTGCTTGGCGGTCTCGAGGTCGGGCACGCCGCCGTCGGAGCCGGGCACGCAGGGCACGCCGAGCGCCTTCATCGTGTCCTTGGCGGTGATCTTGTCCCCCATGACGCGGATGTGCTCGGCGGTCGGGCCGATGAAGGTGAGGCCGTGGTCCTCGACCATCTGCACGAAACGCGCGTTCTCCGACAGGAAGCCGTAGCCCGGGTGGATCGCCTGGGCGCCGGTGACTTCGCAGGCCGAGATGATGGCGGCCGGCGACAGGTAGCTTTCCGAGGACGAGGCGGGACCGATGCAGATCGTCTCGTCGGCCATGCGCACGTGCATGGCATCGGCATCCGCCGTCGAGTGGACCGCCACCGAGGCGATGCCCATCTCGCGGCAGGCGCGGATCACGCGGAGCGCGATCTCGCCACGGTTGGCGATGAGGATTTTGTCGAACATGGCTGCCTCCTACTCGAGGATGACCAGCGGGGCGCCGTATTCGACCGGGGCGCCGTCCTCGACGAGGATGCGCTTCACCGTGCCCGCGCGCGGGGCGGGGATGTGGTTCATGGTCTTCATCGCCTCGACGATGACCAGCGTGTCGCCTTCCTTGACCTGCGCGCCGACCGAGATGAACGACGGGGCGCCGGGCTCGGGCTGCATGTAGACGGTGCCGACCATCGGCGAGGTGACGGCGCCGGGGTGCGCGGCGGGGTCCTCGGGCAGCTCTGCGGCGGGGGCGGCTGCGGGGGCCGGCGCCGCGGCCGGTGCCGCTGCGGGGGCGGCAGCGACGGTGGTGGTCACCGGAGCCTGCGGTTGCACGCGGCTCACGCGAACGTTGAGGCTGTCTTCTTCGCCGTATTCGCGCTTGACCTGCAGTTCGGTCAGGTCGTTTTCACGGAGCAGCTCAGCCAGTGCCTTGATGAAGGCCACGTCGGCTTCGTGGTTGTCTTTGCTCATGCGGTCCTCGCCGGTGTTATGCTGGGCCCGGTCTGTGCAGGGCCTGATGATTTCGCGCTTATAAGACAAGCTTTCGCGCATGAAAAGCGAGCCTATGCGGGAAATCCGGCGAGAGAGGGGCGGCAAAAGCGGGGTTTCGGCCCGGGAACGGGGGCCGGGGCAGGGGTGATGCGCCTTCAACCGGCTCGGCAGTGGGCGATTTGCGCGGCTCTATCCTGCGCTGCCAGGCCCGGGGGAAGGCGTGTAGGATGCCGAATCAGTGCCATAGGCGCGTGCGGCGAGGGCGAAGGCCGGTGTGCTCGCAGCGGGGCGGTCGTCTTGCCACGGGTCGCCCGCGGGACGTGGCTGAGGCGTGGCCCCGGCGGTCGGCAGGCCATCCGGCGCGCCGCCGCCGCGCGGATTTCCGATGTCCTGCAGCCCTGTCTCGCTGGGCCCGCCTGCGGCGGTCTCGGCTGCCGCTCCCACCGACCGGGGAGGCAGCGCTGCTGCCGTATCGAAGCCGCTCGCGGCGTCTGCAGGGCGCGCCGGGCGGGAGGGGGCTACGTCGGAAATATCTGTGTCCTGAGGCGCCGTCTGGACCGGTGCCGCTTGGACTGGTGCCGCTTGGACTTGCGCCGCGAAGTGAGCGGCGTCGGGATAAGCGGCTTTAGATCCTTTTGCGCGGAATGGACCAGACGCGGCCTCCGTCTCGGGCTCGCTCATGGCGAAGACGTTCTGGGCCGAGACGCTCAAAGCTGACTCGCTCTGAACGGGGGCGCCTTGCATCAGGGGGTCGGGAGTGGGCTGGCGCGGTGCCTCTGCCGCCATGCGCGCGAGGGCCTTGTCGCGCAGTTCCTTCAGCAGCGCTTCGGCCTGTTCCTCGAGCAGGGCGGAGATGCGGATCTGCATGATCGAAGGCGGCGCGACGTGGTTCGCCGGGTCGGGCAGGCCGGTGAGGCTGCGCCAGAAGCCGGCGGGCGGCTGTCCCTCGGCGGCATGGTCGGCGGAGTGATCCGTGCCGGTGGTCGAAGACTCCTTGACCGGTTGCACCTTGGTCTCCTCGGCCGTCCTGACCGGGGCGCCGGGCAAGCCGAGGGGATGCCCGGTGGCCAGAGGTGCCACCACTTGGGGAACACCTGTCAACTGCATCGAAACGCTCCGTCTGCTATCGGCCCCACGGGATCGAGACTATCACAGGGCGGCGCAGCGGGCAGCAGGATGGCGCGAATTCTACCTAGTTTTCGATAAACTGGTTACCCGTGGCTTTGGCTGCAGGCGCCAGGGGCTGGGCAAGAAGAGGGCCCCCTGAGGGGCCCTTTCCCGTGTCCTAGTCCTTGTTTGCGCGGTTCTCGATGAGGTCGTCGACGACGGAAGGGTCGGCGAGGGTGGAGGTGTCGCCCAAGGCGCCGTAATCGTTCTCGGCGATCTTGCGCAGGATGCGGCGCATGATC
>NZ_JAIVKX010000002.1 GCF_020524285.1 Alloyangia pacifica | reverse complement strand
ACGCCCCTCGCGCAGCGGCTGATGCCGGTGCTCGAGCGCAAGGCGGGCCGGGTGCTGGTCAACGGCTTCCCGACCGGCGTCGAGGTCTGCGACGCGATGGTGCACGGCGGACCTTACCCGGCTTCGACCAACTTCGGCGCCACCTCGGTCGGCACGCTCTCGATCCGCCGCTTCCTGCGCCCGGTCAGCTACCAGAACCTGCCCGATGCGCTGCTGCCCGGCGATCTGAAATAAGCCGGCGCCATTCCGATCCGCGCCCGCGCTCTCCGACAAGAGCGCGGGCGTTTTCTTTGGACGGTGCCTATTTGGAAAGAGAAGAAAGGTCGGGCAGGCTCTAGGCTTCTTCTAGGGCAAAATATCCCGGGGGGCCCGAAGGGCGGGGGCAGCGCCCCCATCTTCGGCGGTGCTGTCCGAGATCCCTTTCTCCCGCCGACGCTTTGCGGTAAAGGCGGGGTTTGAATCCGCAAGAGGTGCGTGCCATGACATTCTCCCTCGCCATCGTCGGCCGCCCCAACGTTGGCAAGTCCACCCTGTTCAACCGCCTGGTCGGCAAGCGGCTGGCGCTGGTCGATGACCAGCCCGGCGTCACGCGCGACCTGCGCGAGGGCGAGGGCAAGCTCGGCGACCTGCGATTCACCGTCATCGACACGGCGGGCCTGGAAGAGGCCACCGACGAGTCGCTGCAGGGCCGCATGCGCAAGCTCACCGAGCGCGCCGTCGACATGGCCGACGTCTGCCTGTTCATGATCGACGCCCGTGTCGGCGTGACTCCGACCGACGAGATCTTCGCGGAGATCCTGCGCAAGCGCTCGGCGCATGTGATCCTTGCCGCCAACAAGGGTGAAGGCTCTGCCGCCGATGCCGGTGTGATCGAGGCCTACAGCCTCGGCCTCGGCGAGCCGATCCGGCTTTCGGCGGAGCACGGCGAGGGTCTGCCCGAACTCTACAGCGCGCTCATGCCGCTGGCCGATGCCTTTGCCGAGCGCGCCGCCGAGGAGGCGCCCGAGACCGAGCTGGAGCTGGATGAGGACGAGTTGGGGGATGACGAGGACGGCGAGGCCAAGCTGGTCATGCCGACCGCGAACAAGCCGCTGCAGATCGCCGTGGTGGGTCGCCCCAACGCCGGCAAGTCGACGCTGATCAACAAGATCCTCGGCGAGGACCGGCTGCTGACCGGCCCCGAGGCCGGGATCACCCGCGACGCGATCTCGGTCCGCATGGACTGGGACGGCGTGCCGATGCGCATCTTCGACACCGCCGGCATGCGCAAGCGTGCCAAGGTGCAGGAAAAGCTCGAGAAACTCTCGGTTTCCGACGGTCTGCGCGCGGTCAAGTTCGCCGAGGTCGTGGTGGTGCTGCTCGATGCCGCCATCCCCTTCGAGCAGCAGGATCTGCGCATCGCCGACCTCGCCGAGCGCGAGGGCCGGGCGGTGGTCGTGGCGGTGAACAAGTGGGACGTCGAGGAGCACAAGCAGGAGAAGCTGCGCGACCTCAAGGAGGCTTTCGATCGGCTGCTGCCGCAGCTGCGCGGCGCGCCGCTGGTCACCGTCTCGGCCAAGACCGGGCGCGGGCTCGACCGGCTCAATGCGGCGATCATGAAGGCCTGGACCACCTGGAACCGCCGCGTCTCGACCGGCCAGCTCAACCGCTGGCTCGAGGGCATGGTGTCGAGCCACCCGCCGCCCGCGCCGCAGGGCCGCCGCATCAAGCTGCGCTACATGACCCAGGCCAAGACCCGGCCGCCGGGATTCGTCGTGATGTGTTCGCGGCCGCAGGACATGCCCGACAGCTACACGCGCTACCTGGTGAACGGTCTGCGCGAGGCCTTCGACATGCCCGGCACGCCGATCCGCCTGACGTTGCGCGGGCAGGGCGACAAGAACCCCTGGAAGGGCAAGCGCGAGAAGAACGCCGGTGCCCTGAAGAAGCACCTCGGCAAGCTGCCCAAGCAGAAGGGCTGAGGGGGCAGCGCCAGGGCGGGACCAAGGACACGAAAAGCGCCGGAGCCAAAGCTCCGGCGCTTTTTGTTGGAAAGGAGCTCAGCCCTTGGTGATGGCCAGCAGCCCGCCACCGAGCAGCGATTGCACCAGCAGGGCCAGCGCCCAGAAGGCGGGGTATTCCCAGCCGCCGCCCTCGTTGGTGAACCAGAAGCCGTTCGGACCGTGGGCGAGGATGGCTGCGCCGAGCAGCACCGGGATCAGCAGCAGCGACACGAGGCTGGTCTGGACCCCGAGGATCAGCGCCAGACCGCCGAGCACTTCGGCGGCGATGGTGAGGTAGGCCATGAAGCCCGGCACGCCGAGCGAGCTGAAGTATTGTGCCGCGCCGGCGGGGGTGAAGACGTAGACCTTCAGCCAGGCGTGGGCGAGGAACAGGGCGCCGAGGCTCACGCGCAGCAGGAGGGCGGCAAGGGCGATCGAGGTGGCGGAGCCGAAGCCCACCGATTGCAGGATATTGGTCATTGTATCTCTCCGGTTTCGGGCGCCGCGCCGTGCGGCGTCTTGTCTGATGCGGCAGAGATAGCGGATGTGGACTGTCGCGATAATGTGGGAAGTTATTGGAATATTGCCCACGCGATGTTCGTAATACTGTCGCGCTGCCGCAGGCGGCACGCGGGGTGGGGGCCACATGTGACAGGTGCGCTTGCGGGCGTTAGGCGTCGCTCCGCCGAGGCTGCGCGTCGCAGAAAAAGCGTGTTCGGGTGTCGGGGATCGCCGCATGCGGGATTGTGCACTCGCAGAATAGGTGAGTGCGAAACATGCATGCGCAACAAATGGTTGCATGGGTGGGTGGCGCTGAGTAATGTTTGGGCACTTTGATCTGGAGCATTTGAAATGAAGTTGACTCATCTTTCCGCCATTGCCGCCGTGCTCGCCCTGTCGTCGAGCGCCGCCTTTGCCAACGTCAAGCAAGTGAAGTGTGACGGGTTCATCATCGCTGTGGCCGATGAAATCGCCATGGCTGCCGAAGAGCAGGCCGGATCCGCCACCGAGGCAGAGGCCAATATCTGCGAAGCGGCCACCCAAATCAGCATCTCGGGGGATGATCCCGAAGTGCATGACATCGTCATCCTGCCCTATGAGATCAGGACGACGGTGGTGATGATCCCGATCGACTGACGGGGCGCCTGCCCAAGGGGCGGCCGGGTCTGTCCGGGGGAGGAAATTTTGCTCCTAGTCCGGCTGGTCTCACGACACCGCGTGAGTTCCCCCTGACGCCACCTCTGCAAGAAACGAAGAACCTCCGCGGGGCGCCCCGCGGAGGTTCTCTTCTGAAGTTGTCGAATTTGTAGTTGTCGAATTTGTAGTTGTCGAAAACCGTCTACTCGGTGTCCGTGCCGCGCAGCGCGAGGATGGCGAAGATGCCCGCTGCGGCGAGCCCGGCGACCGCGAAGTTCAGGGGGCTGGCGTTGGCGACGATCACTCCGACCAGTGCCCAGATCACCGTGATGCCGTAGAGCGGTGCGCGGTGCAGCCGGTACTGCGCGACAACCGAGATGACCAGCGCCAGGGCCAGGGCGACCAGCGCCGCGGGTGTCTCGGGCAGCAGCCCGTAGCCGCCGAGCAGAAGGCCGATCGAGACGCAGGCGGCTGCCGTCAGCCAGCCGGTATAGACCGCGATCGGGGCGATCTGCCACCAGCGGTCCATGTCGCCGGCCCGGAACAGCGCGACGAGCGCCGTCGCCAGCATCACCCAGATCATCGCCGTCGCGGCTATGGGCGAGACCTGCGCCACTGGCAGCCAGAAGATGCCCACCGCGAGGCTGATCAGCAGCGGGTCGCGGTGGTCCATCCAGTCATAGTCGTCGGCGCGGCGCAGCAGGCCGAAGCCGGTGCCGGCGATGAGCCAGAGGTAGATCAGCCCCCAGATCGCGAAGGCATAGCCCGCCGGTTGTACCGGCGGATCGGCCTGCGGGACCGGAAAGGCGTCCGGCGCGAACCCGTTGAACCCAGGAAACACCAGCGGCGAGGCCGCGAAGGCGACCGCCGCGAGAAACAGCAGGAGCGGCCGAACCCAGATCATATCAGACCAGCGCGCCGTCGGCGGCGATCTTGGTCTTGCCGCGCAGCCAGGGGTGCAGCGCCTCGGGCAGTTCGACCGAACCGTCCTCCTGCTGGCCGTTCTCCAGCACCGCGATCAGGCAGCGCCCGACCGCGAGGCCCGAGCCGTTGAGGGTGTGCAGGAACTCCGGCTTGCCACCCTCGGCGGGCTTGAAGCGGGCGTTCATCCGGCGCGCCTGGAAGTCGCCGCAGACGGAGACCGAGCTGATCTCGCGGTACTGGTTCTGACCGGGCAGCCAGACCTCGATGTCATGCGTGCGGCGTGCGCCGAAGCCCATGTCGCCGGTGCAGAGCGCCACGGTGCGATAGGGCAGGCCGAGCTTCTCGAGGATACCCTCGGCGCAACGTGTCATCCGGTCCAGTTCCTCGCGGCTCTTCTCCGGATGCGTCACAGAGACCATCTCGACCTTCTCGAACTGGTGCTGGCGCAGCATGCCCGCGGTGTCGCGGCCGGCCGAGCCCGCCTCGGAGCGGAAGCACTGGGTGTGCGCGACGTAGCGGCGCGGCAGGTAGTTTTCGTCGACGGTCAGCCCATTGACGATATTGGTCAGCGTCACTTCGGCGGTGGGCACCAGCCACCAGCCCTCGCGGGTCTGGTAGCTGTCCTCGCCGAACTTCGGCAACTGGCCGGTGCCATACATCATCTCTTCGCGCACCAGCACCGGGGTCCAGGTCTCGGTGAGGCCGTTCTCCTCGGTGTGGGTGTCGAGCATGAACTGCGCCAGCGCGCGGTGGACGCGGGCGATGGCGCCCGAGAGCACCACGAAGCGCGCGCCTGAGAGCTTGGCCGCGGTCTCGAAGTCCATGCCGGGGATGACCGAGGGCAGTTCGTAGTGCTCCTTGGCCGCGAAGCCGAGCGCCTTGGGTTCGCCCCAGCGGCGGATCTCGACGTTGTCGTCCTCGTCCTCGCCATCGGGCGTGTCCTCGAACGGCAGGTTGGGGATGCCCATCAGCATGTCGGCGAGCTGCGCGTCGAGTTCCTTGGCCTTGGCCTGCATCTCGGCGACCTCGGCCTTCTTCTCGGCGACCAGCGCGCGCAGGCGCTCGAATTCCGCCTCGTCGCCGCTGGCCTTGGCCTTGCCGACGTCCTTGGAGGCGGCCTTCTGCGCGGCCTGCGCGGTCTCGGCGGCGTGGATCGCGGCGCGGCGCTCCTCGTCCAGCGCCAGCACGGGGGCCGAGGCATTCTCCACACCCCGGCGCGAGAGCGCCGCGTCGAAGGCGGCGGGGTTTTCGCGAATGGCGCGGATGTCGTGCATCGGTCTGTCCTCTTTGTGTGCGACTCGCGCGGGTTATGCCCTGAATCGCTCAGGGAGTGTAGGGGGCGCCGCGCGTAAGACGCTCCCGAAGCCACTCATCCACCGGCACCGCGAGGCTGCTGCGCGCATTGGTGGCGCTGACGACGCCGATGACGCGCCATGTGGTGACCGGATCGGCGGTCGCAGCGTCATCCGGGGCGGCGTCGGCCCTGCCGCCTTCCCGCACCAGCACCGGCCCGCCGGAATTGCCGGGCCGCACCGGGCACGACAGGCGCAACAGCGCATGGTCCCGCAGGCCGTCACAGTCGAAGCGCGCCGAGAGCCGGTTCGGTCGCAGGTCGTGATAGCCGACAAGCGCGAAGGGCGGGGCGGGTGCGCTGCCCAGCGTCAGGGGGGGCAGCTCGAGCGGGCGGACGAGGGTGAGCAGCGCGAGGTCATGCTCGATGTCGAGTTGGTGTGCGGCGTAGGCTTCGGGGTGGACCTCGTAGGAGGCGACCTGCGCGTGGTCGGCATAGTCCCCGCCGAACCAGCCGGCGACGAAATGCAGCCGTTCGGGGCGCACGGGATCCCCCTCCGGCCCGGCCACGCAATGCGCGGCGGTGAGCACCAGATCGGGCGCGACGAGCGTGCCGGAACACATGCCGCGCCGGTTGTAGCCGCGGGTGTTGACCCGGCCGATCGCCTGCCACGCGGCATGGTCCTCGGGAGGCAGCGGCGGCAGGTCCGCGGCAGAGGCGGGCAGGGCCGGAAGCCACGTCAGCAGGGCGACGCCGAGCGCGCGGTACACTCGCGATATCTGCATTCCGGCCAAGCTCCCGTGTGCTGTCCCAATGCAATCTAGGCAGGCGGCGCGGGGGCGTCCATCACGCACACGTGTGCGCCCGCCCTCTGCATCGCCCGTGCATCGCCTGTGACCGCTGCCATCGCGCCTTGCATCGGCGGAGGATCGCACATAGGTTCCGGCCAAATTTTGCGGGGGGCGTGCCCCCACAGTCACTCAAGAGGAGCCCGCCCATGGATGGCAACGCCATTGCCCAGTTCGTCCCGCTGATCCTGATCTTCGGCATCATGTACTTCCTGCTGATCCGTCCCCAGCAGAAGAAGGTGAAAGAGCACCAGAAGATGGTCAGCGCCCTGCGCCGCGGCGACCAGATCGTCACCCAGGGCGGCCTGATCGGCAAGGTCGTGAAGGTCAAGGAAGGCGGCGAGGTCGAGGTCGAGATCGCCGAGGGCGTTAAGGTCCGCGTGATCCAGAGCACCGTTGCCCAGGTCCTGTCGAAGACCGAGCCCGCCGAGTCCTGATCCCAACGCGAAAGCGCCCACGAATATGCTTCAGATCGATCTTTGGAAACGCCTGACTATCTGGGCGCTCGTGATCGTAGGGCTGGCCTTGGCCAGCCCTAACCTGTTCTACAACAGGGTAGAATCCCACAATGACGCGGTTGCGGCCATCGAGAAGTCGGGCGCCACGCCCGAGCGCGAGGCGGCCGCCGCGAGCTGGCCGAACTGGCTGCCCTCGGGGCTGGTCAATCTCGGCCTCGACCTGCGCGGCGGTGCGCATCTGCTCGCAGAGGTTAAGGTCGCCGACGTCTACGCCTCGCGGCTCGAGGCGCTCTGGCCCGACGTCCGTGACATCCTGCGTCCCGAGCGCGACACGGTCGGCACCATCCGCCTGCAGCCCTCGCCCGCCGGCGAGCTGCGCGTGCGCATCTCCAAGCCCGACGGCATGACCCGCGCGCTGGAGCTGGTGCGCGGCCTCGCGCGTCCGGTCACCACGCTCACCGGCGCCGGCGCCAACGACCTCGAGGTCAGCGGCCAGGGCGACGAGGTCGTCGTGACCCTCTCGGATGCCGAGAAACAGGCCACCGACGAGCGCACCATGCAGCAGTCGCTGGAGATCATCCGCCGCCGCATTGACGAGGTCGGCACCCGCGAGCCTACGATCCAGCGCCAGGGCAACGACCGCATCCTGATCCAGGTGCCCGGCATCGGCTCGGCGGCCGAGCTCAAGGACATCATCGGCACCACCGCCCAGCTGACCTTCCAGCCGGTGGTCAGCCGCACCACCAACCCCGACACCACCCCCGGCGTCGGCAACGAGCTGCTGCCCGCCATGGACGAGGAGGGGGTCTACTACGTGCTCGAACAGGCGCCCGTGGTGACCGGCGAGGAGCTGACCGACAGCCAGCCGAGCTTCGACCAGAACGGCCGCCCGGCGGTGACCTTCCGCTTCAACCCCAGCGGCGCGCGCAAGTTCGGCGATTACACCGCGGCCAACATCGGCTCGCCCTTCGCCATCGTGCTCGATGACGAGGTGATCTCGGCGCCGGTGATCCAGAGCCACATCCCCGGCGGCTCGGGCATCATCACCGGCCAGTTCTCGGTCGAGGAATCCACCAACCTCGCCGTTCTGCTGCGCGCCGGCGCGCTGCCCGCCGGGCTCGACTTCCTCGAAGAACGGACCATCGGTCCGGAACTGGGGCAGGACAGCATCGACGCGGGCAAGCTGGCGACCGGCGTGGCCTTCGTCGCGGTGCTCGGCTTCATGTGGGCGAGCTACGGGCTCTTCGGCCTCTTCGCCAATGTCGCGCTGATCGTGAACATCGGGCTGATCTTCGGCCTGCTGTCGATGATCGGCGCCACGCTGACGCTGCCCGGCATCGCCGGCATCGTGCTGACCGTCGGCATGGCGGTGGACGCCAACGTGCTGATCTTCGAGCGTATCCGCGAGGAACTGAAGACCGCGCGCGGCCCGGCCCGTGCCATCGAGCTCGGCTACGAAAAGGCGCTCTCGGCCATCGTCGACGCCAACATCACCACCATTATCACGGCGATCATCCTCTATGTCATGGGCTCGGGTCCGGTGCGCGGCTTCGCCATCACCCTCGGCCTCGGCATCGTCACCTCGGTCTTCACCGCGATCTACGTCACCCGGCTGCTGATCGCGATGTGGTTCGAACGCCGCCGTCCCAAAACCATCGAGGTCTGAGCCATGCGTCTTCGCGTCATTCCCGACAATACGAGCTTCGACTTCTTCAAGCACTGGAAGCTGTGGTTCGGCATCTCTGCCCTGATGATCGTGCTGGCGCTGGTCAGCTTCGGCGCCCGCGGCCTGAACTACGGCATCGACTTCCGCGGCGGCACCACCATCCGGACGCAGAGCGCCGAGGCGGTGGACGTCGGCGCCTACCGCGACGCGCTCGGCGCGCTGGGGCTGGGCGACGTGGTCATCTCCGAGGTGTTCGACCCGTCCTTCGGGCCGGATCAGAACGTTGCCATGGTGCGCATCCAGGCGCAGGACGAGGTGGAATCGGTCACCCCCGAAACCATCGCGCAGGTCGAGGTGGCGCTGCAGGGAGTCTCTCCCGACATCCAGTTCGTCTCGGTGGAATCCGTCGGTCCCAAGGTCTCTGGGGAACTGATCTGGACCGCGGTCGAGGCGGTGGTGCTCGCCATCGGCGCGGTGCTGATCTACATCTGGCTGCGGTTCGAATGGCAGTTCGCGCTCGGTGCCGTTCTGGCGCTGGTGCACGACGTGGTGCTGACCATCGGGGTTTTCTCTGAGCTGCAGATCAAGTTCGACCTGACTACCATCGCGGCGCTGCTGACCATCGTCGGCTACTCGCTCAACGACACCGTGGTTGTCTTCGACCGGGTGCGCGAGAACCTGATCAAGTACAAGAAGACCGACATCAAGGAGGTGCTGAACCTCTCGATCAACGAGACGCTCAGCCGGACCTTCATGACCTCCTTCACCACGCTGCTGGCGCTCTTCGCGCTCTTCGCGCTGGGGGGAGACGTGATCCGCGGTTTCGTCTTCGCGATGATCTGGGGCGTCTTCGTCGGCACCTACTCCTCGGTCTTTGTCGCCTCGGCGCTGCTGCTCTGGCTCGGCGTCAAGCGCGACTGGTCGAAGCCCGAAGCCGAGGGCGAGGCCAAGAAATCCGGCACCAGCGTCTGACGCTGGCGGCAGGGCCGGGCGACCGGCCCGCGCCACGGCGCTCGGCTATCGCCGGGCCATCTGCCGAAGTTTTAAGCCCCTGTTACGTCAAGGCCCTAGACTTTTGTCTAGGGCTTTGTCGCTTTGGTATATCGGCGCTAAGGTGGCGCTCCTATCATGATGGCCGTCACCCGCTTCGGGTGGCGGGCAATTGGTCGTGGCGGGTAAATTGTTTTGATTTTTTCTGTTTCCCCCCTATGCTGCCGCGCAGCGTGGCATGGGCCCTGCGTACATCTTTTGGGAGGGGGTGTCCGGAGGTCTTGCGGCGCATTCCAGGGAGCGCGGTCCGTTCCGGGCCGGCTGTATGGGACTAGGGGAAGAACCATGCGGATGAATGAAATCAACTTCAGCGACGCGATGCCCGTGGAAGGCTACGGCCCGGGCTTCTTTCGCATCGGCGGTCGTCCCGTCGACGGCGGCGTCTGCATCTCTCCCGAGGGCATGCAGCCCTGGGCGGGACTGTCCGACGAGGACACGCTGATCTCGCTCGCGGGCAAGATCGACGTGCTGTTCGTCGGCACCGGCGGCGACATCGCATTGCTGCCCAAGAGCCTCTCGGCCCGGCTCGAGCAAGCCGGTGTCGGTGTCGAGGTGATGAACTCTCCGTCGGCCTGCCGCACCTACAACGTGCTGCTGGGCGAGGGACGCCGGGTTGCCCTGGCGGCCATGCCGGTCTGATCCGGCGGTCGAGGCAGCCCCCAGCCAGTCCGGCCCGCCCGAGCGGCCCGTGCCGGACCAGCCATAAACCTGCAACAGCTTGTCGCGGCGCGGCTTTCGCGCTTCCCCGGGCCTTCCGGCTGGGGTAAGCCCAAGGCATGACTATGTCTGTTCGCGATCTGGCCGTGGCCCGGGGCGGCGTGCCCGTGCTGGAGGGGCTGAGCTTCACGCTCGCCGCCGGCCGCGCGCTCGTGTTGCGCGGGCCGAACGGCTCGGGCAAGACCACGCTGCTGCGCACCATCGCCGGGCTGCAACCGGCCTTCGAGGGCGAGATCGAGGGGGCGGGCGAGCGCATCGCTTATGCCGCCCATTCCGACGGGCTGAAATCTATGCTCTCGGTCACCGAGAACCTGCGCTTCTGGGCGCAGGTCTTTGCGCAGTCCGACATCGAGCCAGCGCTCGACGGCTTCGACCTGCGCGGGCTCGAAGACCGCATGGCGGGCACGCTCTCGGCCGGGCAGAAGCGCCGTCTGGGCCTCGCGCGGCTGATGGTCACCGGGCGCCCGGTCTGGGTGCTGGACGAGCCGACGGTCTCGCTCGACAAGGCTTCGGTGGCGCGCTTCGCCGAAGCGGTGCGCGGCCATCTCGCGGGCGGTGGCTCGGCGCTGCTGGCCACACATATCGACCTCGGGCTGGACGAGGCGGAGGTGCTCGACGTGACCCCGTTCAAGGCCGCGCCGCGGGTCTCTGCACTGGACGAGGCGTTCCTGTGATTGCGCTTCTTGTCAGGGACTTGCGGCTTGCTGTTCGCGCGGGCGGGGGCTTCGGCCTTGGCCTGGCCTTCTTCCTGATCGTCACCGTGCTGATCCCCTTCGGCGTCGGGCCGGAGACCGGGCTGCTGAGCCGCATCGCGCCCGGCGTGCTGTGGATTGGCGCGCTGCTCGCCTGCCTGCTGTCGCTCGACCGGATCTTCGCGCTCGACTGGGAGGACGGCTCGCTCGATCTGCTGGCCACGGCGCCGCTGCCGATGGAGGGCATCGTCACCATCAAGGCGCTGGCCCATTGGATCACCACCGGGCTGCCGTTGGTTCTGGCGGCTCCGGCGCTCGGCGTGCTGCTGAGCCTGCCGCCCTCGGGTTACCTGTGGGTGCTGGTCTCGCTGGCGCTCGGCACGCCGGCGCTTTCGGTGATCGGCACCTTCGGCGCGGCGCTGACCGTGGGGCTGAAACGCGGCGGGCTGCTGCTGTCGATCCTGGTGCTGCCGCTCTACGTGCCGACGCTGATCTTCGGCGCCGAGGTGGCGCGCCGCGGCGCCGAGGGGCTGGCGGTGCAGACGCCGCTGCTGATGCTGGCCGGGATCAGCTTCGGCACGCTGGCGCTGCTGCCGTTTGCCAGCGCGGCGGTGCTGAGGATCAACCTGCGCTGAGGCGCAAGCGGGGCCGCACGTATTGGCTCTGCCGAATATTTGAAGTGTACTACGGCGCGAGCTGGGCTAGGGGAGCCGCATGTCGATCTGGGAATACGCCAATCCGGTGAAATTCATTCGCACCACCGATCGCCTCTTGCCGGGCGTGTCGATGGCGGCGGTCCTGTGCCTCGTGACCGGGCTGGTCTGGGGTTATTTCTTCACCCCCGACGACTACCGTCAGGGTGCGACGGTGAAGATCATCTACCTGCACGTGCCCGCGGCGCTGATGGCGATCAATGCCTGGATCATGATGCTGGTCACCTCGCTGATCTGGATCATCCGGCGGCACCACGTCTCGGCGCTGGCCGCCCGCGCCGCCGCGCCGGTGGGCGCGACCTTCACGGTGATCGCGCTGGCCACCGGCGCGCTCTGGGGGCAGCCGATGTGGGGCACCTGGTGGGCCTGGGATCCGCGGCTGACCTCCTTCCTGATCCTGTTCCTCTTCTACCTCGGGTACATGGCGCTCTGGTCGGCGATCGAGAATGACGACACGGCCGCGGATCTGACCTCGATCCTCTGCCTCGTCGGCTCGGTCTTCGCGCTGCTGTCGCGCTACGCGGTGCTGTTCTGGAATCAGGGGCTGCACCAGGGAGCCTCGCTGTCGATGGACAAGGAAGAGAACGTCGCCGACGTCTTCTGGTATCCGCTGCTGGTCTGCATCGCCGGCTTCGTGCTGCTCTTCGTGGCGCTGGTCTTCCTGCGCACGCAGACCGAAATCCGCGCCCGCCGGTCGCGCGCGCTTCTGGCACGGGAGGGCCGGACATGATGCCCGATCTGGGAAAATACGCCTTTGCCGTGCTCGCCTCCTACGGGGTGAGCCTCGCGCTGATCGTCGTGCTGGTGGCGCTGAGCATCCGCCGCGCCCGCCGCGTCCGCGCCGAGCTGGAGAAGATCGAGGAAAGGGTGAAACGCCATGGCTAAGATCTCGCCGCTGATGGTGATCCCGCCGCTGATCTTCGCCGGGTTCGCGGTGATGGCCTATTTCGGCATGCAGCGCGGCGATCCCAACACGCTGCCCTCCACCTTCCTCGGTAAGGAGGCTCCGGCGCTGCCCGCCGCGACGCTCGCGGGCTTTCCTTCGGTGGCGGATGCGGACCTGCGCACCGGCGAGGTGACGGTGGTGAACTTCTGGGCCAGCTGGTGCCCGCCGTGCCGCGCCGAGCACCCGGTGCTGCTGCACTTGCAGGAGCAGGGCGTGCGCATCGTCGGGGTGAACTACAAGGACAAGGTGGGCGCGGCCTCGGGCTATCTGACCGAGGACGGCTCGCCCTTCATCGGCGTGTCCTACGATCCGCAGGGGCGCGCGGCGATCGAATGGGGCGTGACCGGCCCGCCCGAGACCTTCATCCTGAGCGGCGACGGCACGGTGCTGCACAAGCACGTCGGCCCGCTGGCCGGGACGCTTTACACCGAGGATTTCCTGCCCGCGCTGGAAGAGGCGATGGGGCGGGACCTCGAGCCGTGACGCCCCTGATCTGGCGGGCATTGGGTGGAGCGATGACAGGGCCGGGGGCAGAGCTTCCGGCCTTGTCGTGAGAGGAGAGAGCATGGCCGATCTGCCCTGGACGATGGCGCTGCACGATGCGCGGGACCGTGAGAACTGGGAGGCGCTCGGCGCGCTGCTTGCCCGCGTTGCCGATCCCTACGGGCGTGACCCGCGCGAGGACCATGTGACCGGCTCGGGCTTCGTGGTCTCGCCCTGCCGCGGCTTCACGCTGTTGATGCACCACGCCAAGCTCGACCGCTGGTTGCAGCCGGGCGGCCATTGCGACGGCAATCCCGACGTGGCGGGCGTTGCGGCGCGGGAGGTCTTCGAGGAGACCGGCCTGCGGGCGCGGCTGCTCTCGCCCGAGCTTTTCGACATCGACATCCACGCGATTCCCGCCCGCGCGGAGGCGCCTGCACATTTTCACTACGATCTGCGCTTTCTCTTCGAGGCTGACCCGGCGAACGCCTTGCTTGGAAACGAGGAATCACATGACCTTCGCTGGGTGGCGCTGGCGGACCTGCCGCGCTACGCGCCGCACCGCTCCGTCTGCGTGCTGCGCGAGAAGCTGCCCCGCTGGAGGGCTTTGACCGGAGTGTGACGACGATGATCCTGCAGGCGCGGATTCCCTACGATCTGACCGAGATGAAACCGCTGCCGGGGATCGCGCCGCTCGATCCGGCGACCTGGCTCAAGGTCGACGATGCCTATGCCGCGCAGATGGCCGAGCGCGCGCGCCTGCTCGGCAGCCAGCGCGAGGCGGTGCTGGCAATCGAGCCCGAAGCCATGCCCGCGGCGCAGGAGCTGCTCGAGATGGTGCTGGCGAGCCTGCCCGATGGCTTCACCCGCGACGGCGAGGTGGTGACCCGGCCTGACGGGGTGGCAGTGACGCTCGACCGCAGCGACCCGATGGGCACGCTCGGCGTTCTGGTGCAGGAAGACCTGTGCCTGTTGCAGAAACGCGGCGAGGAGCACGTGCTGACCGGCGCCGTTCTCTGCTTCCCGGCGGGCTGGCGGCTCGCCGACAAGGTCTCGCGCCCGCTCAGCATCATCCACGTGCCGATCCCCGAGTACGACGACAACATCGGCCGCCGGGTGCAGCGGCTTTTCGACGGGGTACGGCCGGGCAAGCCGCTGGTGCGGGTCAACCGGCTGTTCCACGACGATCCGACGCTGTTCCAGCCGGCGCCCCGGCGCAGCAACAACGACCGCGCCGATCCGCTGACCGCGGCCTACCTGCGCTCGGAGCGGCAATGCCTGGTGCGGTTGCCCGAGACGCAGGCCGTGGTGTTCTCCATCCACACCTACGTCATCGAACGCGGGCCGGACACGCCCTAGATCGGAAGGTCGAGCAGCCCGGCGTTGTTCAGCGAGACGGCGAGCGTGGTGAAACTGAGGAATTGCGTGGCGAGGCGGAAATCCATGCCGCGCTTCAGCCCGATCGCGGCGAGCAGCAGCGCGACGGGAAAGTTGAGCATCGCCAGAAGCCCGGTCATGGCCCAGCCGGCCAGCGACAGCCGCGTGGTCGCGGCGTCTGGCCTCGCGGGGAGGACCATCGGAAGCCCGGGCCGCTTGCGGGGCTCCGGCGTGGCGAAGCCGTTTTCGGCCGGATCGGTGAGGCTCGCCGCCATGGCGTCTCGGATACCCTCGACCAGCAGCTTCTCGGCCGTGGGATCGATCGGCGCCAGCCGCTTGCGGGGTGGGCGGGTGAGCTGGTCGGGCAGGGTCTCCGGCGCCAGCCGGGTACGCGGCGAGAGCCATTCGATCTCGGTCGCCGCGCAGAGCGGCGACAGGCGGCGGACCGCTTCGAGCAGCAGCGCGATGGCCTTGGGCCCGCTGGCAAGACCGCCCTCGCGGCTCAGTACCCGCAGGACGATTCGCGGCGTGCCGCGTGCGCCGTCGAAATGGGTAAGGCAGATCCCCATGCAATCGCCCATGAGGGCAAGCCGGCGGCGCGAGATCAACAGCGGACGGCCAGAGGTATTGTCGTGCGCGATCAAAGTCTTGCCGGCTGTCTTCAGCAGCTCCACAAGATCGGGTGTCGCCGCATCGGGCAGATAAAGGGCCGCATAGGGGGCTTTGCCCGTCATCCACGTGTTCCTTCTGAAACGTCCTTGACCCGTGTTGTGCGCGCCAAATGAGGAGGAACTTTGTCTCAAACGGGTTCCGGGGAGGGCGATTTCCAAAAAATCGGACCACCCCGGGTTGCAGAAATGTAAATTAGCCGACTCTCTGCGCGACCAGCGAAATCGCCTGCTGGTAGACCGTCGCCGCGTTCCATTCGTTCAGCACGCGGAAGTTCGCGGTGCCCTCGCCGAAGGGCTGGCCGGGCTGCCAGCCCTTCTGGCGCAGGAAGTTCGCGGTCGAGGCCAGCGCGTCGAACTGGTTGTAGAAATCGACCCGGCCGTCGCCATTGCCGTCGACGCCGTAGCGCAGCGCATTGCCCGGCAGGAACTGGGTGTGACCGAGCTCGCCGTGGGCCGCGCCCTTCTGCCCGGGCGACAGCATGCCCCGGTCGACCATCTGCAGCGCGGCGATGGCATGCGGTGTGAAGAAGGAGGAGCGGCGGCAGTCATAGGCGACGGTGGTGATCGAGGAGACCACCGGCACGTTGCCCATTGTACGGCCGAAACCGGTCTCCATGCCATGGATCGCCAGCAGGATGCCCGCGGGCACGCCGTAGCGCTGTTCGAGCGCGCGGTAGAACTGCGGGTTCTGGTCGCGGCGCTTGCGCACCTGCGCGGCGAAGCCGTCGAGCGAGCCAAGGCGGATGCGGATGAACTCGTCGAGCGGGTACTTCACGCCTTTCTGGCTGCGGTCGACCTTGATCGTGTAGCTCGAGTAGGGGGCGCTCATCAGCGCCTGGATGCCGCGCTGGCCGACGCCCGCGCGCTGCGCCTCCGCGGCGAATTCGCGCTTCCACGCATCGAAGCCCGAGGCCGTGTTGCCGCAGGTCGCCGCGATAGCGGTTCCGGCGGAAAAAGACAGCGTGGCTGCCGCAAGGATTTTCAGAAGGGTGCGACGCATTTTGGGGACTCCGAACAAACGCATGTGCCGCAGCAACCTAGTGCGCGACCCGCGGTGCGGAAAGGGCCCGGCTGCCGACGTCGGGTCACGAGGCGGGAGTTTGCCGGGGCCGCGGCGCGAGCCCGGGACTGCCGACCGTCGTCTCAGAGCGATGCAATCTCCATGGCACGGGTGATGATCATGCCCGCCAGCGCGAAGACCGCGACGATGCTGATCCCCAACAGCACAAGCTTCTGCGTCCCGCGCCGGTCGGCGCGGTCCCCGTCGCCGGGATGGCTCGCAAGCGCGTCTTGGGGTTCGTCGGTGGCATCCGCGTAGGGGGCCACCCGCGAAGCTCCGTCGAGCCGGCCGGCCAAATTCTTTTGCATGCTGAAATTCCCTCTGTCTCGTGCGAGGTCATAATTCCCTCCGGCTCACGTTCATCGGCCAATCTGGAAATTGCAGGGCGGAATTCCGGCATGAAAAAGGCGCCCCGTAGGGCGCCTTTCATTTTCATCCGCAGGGGCGGGATCAGCAGCTGTAGTACAGCGCGAATTCCACGGGATGCGGGGTCATTTCGTAGGCTTCCAGCTCTTCCATCTTCAGAGCGATGTAGCCTTCGATCTGCGACTTGGTGAACACGTCGCCGGCCAGCAGGAAGTCCATGTCGGCTTCCAGCTCGGTGAGCGCTTCACGCAGCGAGCCGCACACGGTCGGGATCTCTGCGAGCTCTTCCGGCGGAAGGTCGTAGAGGTTCTTGTCCATGGCTTCGCCCGGATCGATCTTGTTCTTGATGCCGTCGAGGCCGGCCATCAGGAGCGCCGAGAAGCACAGGTAGGGGTTTGCCGCGGGATCGGGGAAGCGCGCTTCCACGCGCTTTGCCTTCGGCGATTCGGTCCACGGAATACGCACGCAGCCCGAGCGGTTGCGGGCCGAGTAGGCGCGCAGAACGGGGGCTTCGAAGCCCGGAACCAGACGCTTGTAGGAGTTGGTCGCCGGGTTGGTGAAGGCGTTGAGGGCCTTCGCGTGCTTCAGGATGCCGCCGATGAAGTACAGCGCTTCCTGCGACAGGTCCGCGTATTTGTCGCCTGCGAAGAGCGGCTTGCCGTCCTTCCAGATCGACATGTTCACGTGCATGCCCGAACCGTTGTCACCCTTGATCGGCTTCGGCATGAAGGTTGCCGAACGGCCGTAGGCCTGTGCCACGTTGTGGATGATGTACTTGTACTTCTGCAGCTCGTCGGCCTGCTTGGTCAGCGTGCCGAAGATCAGGCCCAGCTCGTGCTGCGAGGTCGCAACTTCGTGGTGGTGCTTGTCGACCTTCATGCCGAGGCGCTTCATGGTCGACAGCATCTCGGAGCGGATGTCCTGGCCGTCGTCCATCGGGTTCACCGGGAAGTAGCCGCCCTTGTAGGTCGGACGGTGGCCCAGGTTGCCCATTTCGAAGTCGGCGTCGGTGTTCCACGCGGCGTGGTCCGCGTCGACTTCAGCCGAAATCTTGTTCGGCGCGACCGAGTATTTCACGTCGTCGAACAGGAAGAATTCAGCTTCCGGGCCGAAGAAGGCCGAGTCGCCGATGCCCGAGGAGATCAGGTAGGCTTCTGCTTTGGCCGCGGTGCCGCGCGGGTCGCGGTCGTAGGCTTCGCCGGTGTCGGGTTCGACGACCGAGCAGTGCAGGCAGAGGGTCTTCTCGGCGTAGAACGGGTCGATGTAGCCGCTCTCGAGGTCGGGCATGAGCTTCATGTCGGAAGCTTCGATCGATTTCCAGCCGGCGATGGACGAGCCGTCGAACATGAAGCCTTCTTCGAGGAAGTCCTCGTCGACCTGATCGGCCATGACGGTCACGTGCTGGAGCTTGCCGCGCGGGTCGGTGAATCGGATGTCGACGTATGCGACGTCCTCATCCTTCATCAGCTTGAGAACTGCGTCCTTGCTCATTCCCTTCTTCCCTTTCTGTACTTGGGTCCGGTGTGTTCTGGTGTGTGTTCTTCCGCCGCGTCCCGGCGGCGGGCGGAAGACAGCGCAGGGCGGCCGCGGCTCAGAGCGCGTCGGAGCCGGATTCGCCGGTGCGGATACGGATGGCCTGCTCGATGGGGCTCACGAAGATCTTGCCGTCGCCGATCTTGTCGGTCTTGGCAGCAGAGATGATGGCCTCGACCGCGGCGTCGACCTGATCGTCGTCAAGAACGACCTCGATCTTCACCTTCGGAAGAAAATCAACCACGTACTCCGCGCCCCGGTAGAGCTCGGTGTGGCCTTTCTGGCGACCGAAGCCTTTCACCTCGAGCACAGAGAGGCCCTGGATGCCCGCATCCTGCAGAGCTTCTTTCACCTCGTCGAGCTTGAACGGCTTGATGATCGCCTCGACTTTCTTCATGGCCCTGACTCCTCGTGTTCCGTGTCGGACCCTGCCAGACCACTTCTCATGGGCGGCGACAATCGGATAGGCTGCCGCGGCAGGGAAATATGAGGCGATTTTTGGCATGTGGTTATTCTTTGCGCAAGTAGCTCATCAACTAGGCGGAATTGAATCGCGCATGAGGGCCGCATGAACCGGGTGCTGACCGCCGCGCAGATGCGCCATGCCGAGCAGATCGGAATGGAGACCGGCGCGGGCAGCGGCGCCGATCTGATGGAGCGGGCGGGGCAGGGTGTCGTTGCGGCACTTCTGCGGCGCTGGAGCGATCTTCTCGCCGCGCCGTCGCGGGCCATCGTGCTCTGCGGGCCCGGCAACAACGGCGGCGACGGATTCGTCATCGCGCGGCTGCTGGCCGCGCGGGGGTGGCAGGTCGAGGTCTTCCTGTTCGGCGATCCCGCGCGCCTGCCGCCTGACGCGCGGCTCAACCACGATCGCTGGGCCGCGCTGGGACCGGTTGGCCGGCTGCCCTTCGCTGCGCCGCTTGAGGCTCCGGGCGACAGCGGCGTGCTGGTCGATGCGCTCTTCGGCACCGGGCTGACCCGCGGCCTCGGTCCGGAGATCGCCGGGGGACTCGCCGCGTTCGACGCGCCGGGATTCGCGGGCTGGCACCGGGTGGCGGTGGATCTGCCCTCCGGGCTCTGCTCGGATTCGGGGCGCCTCATCGGTGGCGGGGAGGGGGCCCCTGCGGTGTTCAGCGCCGATCTCACGGTCAGCTTTCACGCCGCAAAGCAGGGGCACTACCTTGCCGAGGGTCCGGATCTGTGCGGCGCGCTCGAGGTGGTGGACATCGGCCTGCCGGAGGGGCTGGTTCCAGAAGCGGTGGCGCTGGTGGAGGCTCCGGCGGTCCCGCTCGCCAAGCGCGGCGGCCACAAGTTCGGCCACGGGCACGCGCTGGTTATCAGCGGCGGCTTCGGGCGCACCGGCGCGGCGCGGCTCGCCGCCCGCGCCGCGCTGCGGATCGGGGCCGGGCTGGTGACGCTCGGCGTGCCCGGCGCGGCGCAGATGGAAGTCGCGGCGCAGATCACCGGGCTCATGATGCGCCGCGCCGACACCGGAGACGACCTGGCCGGACTGCTCGAGGATACCCGGCTGAACGCGCTCTGCCTCGGCCCGGGGCTCGGGCTCGAGCGCGCGCGCGCGCTGGTGCCCGTGGCGCTGGCGTCGGCGCGCGCGGTGGTGCTCGATGCCGACGCGCTGAGTGCCTTTGCCGATGCGCCCGCCGAACTCTTCGCGGCGCTGCACCCGGAGTGCGTGCTCACCCCGCATGGCGGCGAGTTCGCCCGTCTGTTCCCGGACCTCGCCGATCGCCTCGCGGCCCCGGCGGAGCGCGGTCCGGCGTTTTCGCGGCTCGACGCCGTGCGCGCGGCGGCAGAACGGTCGGGCTGCCCGGTGCTGCTCAAGGGCCCTGACACGGTGATCGCCGCGCCGGATGGCACGGCCGCAATTCACGCAGCGGTCTACGGACGTGCCGCGCCCTGGCTGGCCACGGCGGGGGCGGGCGACGTGCTGGCGGGGCTGATCTGCGGGCTCATGGCGCGCGGCGCGGGGCCGATGCAGGCGGCGCAGACGGCGGCCTTCCTGCATTTCGAGGCGGCGCGGCACGTGGGCGCGGGGCTGATCGCCGAGGACCTGCCCGAGGCGCTCCCGGCGGTTATGCGCGATCTGGGCGCGTAGCGGCAGCGCCGATGCCGCCCCGTGGCGGGGAAGACCAGTGGCGCGGTTCGGGACTGCGCCGGCGCCTGCGCGACGGCAATCGCCGTCGCGAGCGGTTGGAGTGATTTTTCCTCTCGCCTCGCACGTGGCACTTTGCTAGAGATTCGCCCGATCCGGGTGCCGCGCACCCGTGTGCGGGTGTGGCGGAATTGGTAGACGCACCAGATTTAGGTTCTGGCGCCTTTGGCGTGGGGGTTCGAGTCCCTTCACCCGCACCACTTTGATCGATCGCCATCGGAAAGCAGCGACAGGTTTGATTGGCCCGGCACCGGACCGGGCATGGCCTGCGCGGATCATCACTCATTTGGAAGTGTTCAGGGGGCCTGTCAGGAGAGGCGCGCTTCGCCGCAGGGGGCGGGACGTACCTCATCCGGCTCCGGGACGCTGGCTGCATGTGCGTGGCTGCCGGGCGATACTGGATTACGATCCAGAAGCTGGGGCGCTGCGTCATATGGCTGGCGGGAGGTGGATAGCTGGCTGGCGTCAGGGCTGGCTCGCTGTCTTGGAAATTAGATACGCGTGCCGGCGGCTGCGCGCAAGGGGTATGGGCAAAAAATCATGCAAACTCAAATGGTTGAGTAAATTTGTCGGGTAGTTATTGCCGACTGTTTCCATCAGGTTGAGGTGCGAAAGCGGCCCGCCACCGTCAGAGGGCGGCGCGCACGGCGGCGTGCTCGGCGATGCCCTCGGACGGTCCCGGCGCGAAGCTCGCCACGGTCACCGGCGGGGCGGCGTCGGGAAAATGGTAGACCGCGTTGACGCAGAAGGGGCCGCCGCCCGAATGGCCGATGGCGCGTCCCGCGGCGCCGGTCCGGCCGTTCATCAGCCCTAGCGAATAGCCGCAGTCGGTCCAGGGGCGGCCCTCGAGCGCGCCGCCCAGCAGGCGGCGCTGCAGCATCTGCGCCTGCGAGGCCGGGGCCAGCAGGGCGCCCGAGAAAACCGCCTGCAGCAAGCGCGCGGCATCCGGGGCGCTGCCAGTGAGGCAACCGTGGTAGACCCAGCCCGGGTGGTAGCCGCGCGCCGCGGGCCAATGCACCCGCGCGAAATCGGCGCGGGTGGTGGCAAGGGCGATGCTGCGCAGCCCGAGCGGGCCGGTGATCGCCTGAACGACATGCGCGCCAAACGGCTGTCCGGCGGCCTCCTCGATGCGGTCACGCACCAGCATGTAGCCGAGGTTGGAATAGGCCCAGCCGGCGCCGGGGGTGAAGCGCGGTCCCTGCGCCATGGTCTCGGCGTAGAGGCGGTCGCGCGGCCAGGGCGCCTCATTCGCCGCCACCGCGTCACGATACGTCTGCAGGGGGAAATAGTCCGGCAGGCCCGCCGTGTGGTCCAGCAACTGGCGCAGGGTGAAACTCTCGCCGGGGCGGGGCACATCGAGCTGCAGCCTGCCGGCCTCGGCCAGCTTCAGCGCGCAGATGGCCAGCACGGTCTTGGTGAAGCTCCAGTAGGGCAGGATCTCGGTGCCGGTGCCGCCGAGCATCTCGGCGGTGTCGCCACGCAGGCGGCAGGTGATGATGGGCAGGGGCGGCGCCATGCGCCCGGCATAGCACGGGCGCGGGCCAGCGCCCAGCGGCGGCGCGGCGGGCCCCGGGCCTTGCCCGATGGCGGCAGGGATGTCATATCGCGCGGAACGACTTACGGAAAAGCAGAGGGGCACGGGCCTTATGTTCGATCTGACGGGAAAAAACGCGCTGATCACCGGCGCTTCGGGCGGCATCGGCGGCGCCATCGCCAAGGCGCTGCACGGCGCGGGCGCGACGGTGGGGCTCTCGGGCACCCGCGAGGCGCCGCTGCAGGAGCTGGCGGCGGAGCTGGGCGAGCGCGCCTTCGTGCTGCCCTGCAACCTCTCCGACCCCGAGGCCGTGGCGGCGCTGCCGAAGCAGGCGGCGGACGCGATGGGCTCGGTCGACATCCTGGTGAACAACGCCGGCATCACCCGCGACAATCTCTTCATGCGCATGTCGGATGACGAGTGGCAGTCGGTGATCGACGTCAACCTCACCGCCAACTTCAAGCTCTGCAAGGGCGTGCTGCGCGGCATGATGAAGGCGCGCTGGGGCCGCATCGTCAACGTCTCGTCGATCGTCGGCGCCACCGGCAACCCGGGCCAGGGCAACTACGCTGCGGCCAAGGCGGGCCTCGTCGGCATGACCAAGTCGCTGGCCTACGAGGTCGCCTCGCGCGGGGTCACCGCCAACGCCGTGGCGCCGGGCTTCATCGAGACCGCGATGACCGACAAGCTGAACGACGAGCAGAAGTCCGGCATCATGGGGCAGATTCCCGCGGGCCGCATGGGCACGGCGGATGAAATTGCCGCAGCGGTGCTCTATCTTTCCAGCCCGGAAGCTGCTTATGTCACCGGCGCGACGCTGCATGTGAACGGCGGTATGGCGATGCTCTGACCGCGTGCCCGAACGGCACGGCGGAAAGCGTTTGCCATCCTGCGTGCTTATGCTATAGGCGCGCAGGAACTTTGATCGGTCTGGTGCATTCGCGCCGGTCTGGTCTTTCCCGGGTCTTCCGGGGTTACGTTGCCCGGTTCCGGGCGGATTGAGCAGCCACCCCGCTGGGGCAAGGGCAAAGACGGGCCGGTCGGCCCAGACACATTGTGAGGACAGAAGAATGAGCGATATCCCTGATCGCGTGCGCAAGATCGTGGTTGAGCACCTGGGCGTTGAAGAAGACAAGGTGACCGAGAGCGCCTCCTTCATCGACGATCTGGGCGCAGACAGCCTCGACACCGTGGAACTGGTCATGGCCTTCGAAGAAGAGTTCGGCATCGAGATTCCCGATGACGCAGCCGAGACCATCCAGACCTTCGGCGACGCGGTGAAGTTCATCAAGGAAGCCTCCTGAGCTTTTCCGACTCCCCGAGCGGAGTTGCGAACGGCGCCCCTCGCGGGCGCCGTTTTGCGTTTCCGGACCGCCACAACGGGACTGTCACAACGCTTGTGGTGGGGCGGAACGGGGGCGCTGTCCGACCGATGCATGCTGCGCCGACCGCGACCATCGCGGTCGCTCGGCAACCTTCGGGGGCAAATATCGAGGTGGCAGGGGGCGCTGCCCCCTCGCCGCTGCGCGGCTCACCCCCGGCGTATTTTGAAAGAGAAGAAGGGCCCGAGGTGCGACCCGGGCCCTTCTTCTCTTGTCAAATACGCACTCCCGGCGGCGGGGCCGGGCGCGCCGCCGGCCAGGGGCGCGGGCTCAGCCGGCGATGCGCACGTTGAGCAGGGCGCAGCGCCGCTCCTCGCGGATCACCTCGAGCGCGGCGTCGAGAGCCGGGCGGAGCTGCTCGGGGATTTCCACGGCGCGGGCCCAGGCGTTGCTGGCCTCGGCCACCTTGCAGAAGTCGGGGCTGGGCGCGAGGCCGGTGAGCGGCATGACGTTGGCCTTGCCGGCCGCGCCGTCGGGATAGAGCCCGGTGACCGAGTGGCGCACGGCGCCCCATTCGGCGTTGTTCAGGATCACGATGAGGATCGGCAGCGCCAGCGCCTCGGCGATCTGGTGGCAGGCCACGGGATTGGCGAACATGTAGCTGCCGTCGCCCAGCGTGGCGACGCAGATCCGCTCGGGGGCGGCGAGCTGCGCGCCGAGCGCGGCCGGGAAGGACCAGCCGAGCCCGCCGGAATGCGGCTCCTGGAACCATGCGCGATGCGTGCGGCGCGGCAGCGGGCCGAGCATCGTGCCAAGCTCGGAAAAGACCGAGGCGGGGGCCTCCTGCGCGTCGAGCGCCTCGCCGAGGATACGGCTGACGGCGGGCTTGGTCAGCAGGTCTCCCTGCGGCTGTGCGGCCGCCTCCTGCGCGTGGCGTGCGCGCGCCGTGGCCTCGGCGAGGCGGACGCGGCGGGGGGCGACGTGATCGCCCTTGGGCAGTTCGGCCATGGCGGAGATCAGCGCCGGGATGGTCCGGGCGTTCTCCCCGGTGATGCTCAGATCCGAGCGGAAGTTGCGCACCGGAAAGCGCGAGAAGATCGGGTCGGGTCCCATGTTGGCCACCTTCGACCCGGGGCGCGGCGCATGGGCGTCGGGCATCCAGGGGGCGAGGCAATCGAGGATCAGCACCACGTCGGCCTCGGCCAGCCAGGGGCCGGGATCGGCGCCGACGTGGCAGGGGTGGTCAGTGGGAATCGCGAGATGCGTGGCCCACCACGAGCAGACCGCGATGCCCCAGTCCTCGGCCCATTGCGCGAAGGCCGCGAAGCTGTCGGCGTCGCCCGAGCCGCGCTGCGCGATGATCAGCGGGCTGTCCGCCCCGGCCAGCCAGCCGGCCAGCGTGGCGATGGCCTCGGGGTTCGGTGCGGCCTCGGAGGCGGCAATGGAGGGGGCGGCGTCCAGCCCCTCGGTCGGCACAGGCTCGCAGAGCACCTCGCGCGGGATCGACAGGTAGACCGGCCCCTTGGGGGTGGAGTTGGCGATGGCATGGGCGCGGTCCAGCAGGCCGGGGACCTGCTCGGGGAACTTCAGCTCGTACTCCCACTTGGCGGCCTCGCGCACCAGCGCCGCCTGGTCGCGCATCTCCTGGCCCCAGCCGATCGGCACGGTGCGGGCGCCGAAGCGGCCTGCCTCGGTGACCGGGGTGCGGCCCGACATCAGGATCATCGGCACGTGCTCGCAGGCGGCGTTGATCGCGCCGATGGCGCCATTGGCCAGCCCGACATTGGTGTGCAGCATCACCGCCTGCGCCTTGCCGGTCATCAGGTAGTAGCCATGCGCCATGCCCATCGCCGCGTGCTCGTGCGGCATGGTCAGCGCCTGCGGCAGCTCGATGCCCTCGGCGGCGGCCTGCGCCAGCCCCTCGATGATCGGCGGGAAGTCGGTGCCGGAGTTGGCGAAGACATAGTCCACGCCGAGCGCCTTAAGCCGGGGGAAGATCGCCCCCCCGGCGGTGACGGTGGATTGGTCTTTCATGGTCAGCCTCCCAGCAGGGTTGGCAGCCAGAGCGTGAGCACGGGGAAGGCCAGGACCAGAGCGACCCGCACCAGCTCGGCGCAGAAGAAGGGGACGACGCCCTTGAAGGTCTCGATCATCGGCGTGTCCCTGGCAAGCGCCGAGATGATGAAGACGTTCATGCCGACGGGCGGGGTGATCAGCCCCAGCTCGGCGACGATGAGGGCAAGGATGCCGAACCAGACCTTGAGGTCCTCGGTGCCCATGCCGAAACCTGCGGTGTCGGCGGTGGCGTAGAGCCCGCCGTTCAGCTCCACCAGCATCGGCCAGAAGAAGGGGATCACCAGCAGGATCATCGACATGCTGTCCATCAGGCAGCCGAGCAGGATCAGCGCGATCAGGATCAGTACCATGACCATCATCGGCGCCATGCCGCTCTCGGCAATCCACAGCGCCGCCTGCTGCGGCAGGCCGATGCGGGACATGAAGATCTTCATCAGCTCCGCACCCAGCAGGATGACGTAGATCATCCCCGAGGTGCGGGCGGTGGACTTCAGCGCGGTGACCATCTCGGCGATGCCGACGCGGCGCTTGGCGAGGCCGTAGACCCAGACGAGAAAGACGCCGACGGCGGCGGCGGGCGTGGGGTTGAAGAAGCCGCCGTAGATGCCGCCCAGAACCAGCCCGAAGATCACCATGACCGGCAGCAGGCCGAGCGTTGCCGAGACGAACTCGGTGCGCCCCGCCGCGCCGCCCGCGGGGCCCGCCGCGGGGCGGACGCGCACGTAGATGGCGATGGTCAGGATGAAGAACAGCACCGCGAGGATGCCCGGCAGCATGGCCGCGGCGAACATGGTGACGATATTGGCCTCGACGATCACCGCGTAGACGATGAGCACCACCGAGGGCGGAATGAGGATGCCCAGCACGCCGCCCGCGGCGAGCGAGCCGGTCGCCAGCGCGCCGGAGTAGTTGTAGCGCTTGAGCTCGGGCAGGGCGACCTTGCCCATGGTCGAGGCGGTGGCCAGAGACGAGCCGCAGACCGCGCCGAAGCCGGCGCAGCCGGCGATGGCGGCCATGGCGGTGCCGCCGCGCATCCAGCCGAGCCAGGCGTTGGCACCGCGGAACAGCGCGTGGCTCAGCCCCGCGACCGTGGCCAGCTCGCCCATCAGCACGAACATCGGCACGACCGAGAGGTCGTAGATCGAGAACTGCCCGTAGGCGAGGGTCTTCAGCTGGCTCAGCAGCAGCATCGGCCCGTTGATCAGCATGATGCCGACGCCGCCGACCAGGATCATCGCGTAGGCGATGGGAATGCGGATGGCGATGAGGATGATGAGGACGACAAGCGCGATGATGCCGAGGGTGATGGGATCGCTCATGTCCGGACCTCCGACAGGCTTTCGCGGAAGGTGACGGCGGCGGCGGCGATCAGCAGCACCAGCGAGACGAGGATTGGCACGAAGGCCCACCAGATGGGCACCTGCAGGATCGTCGTCGTGTAATTGTAGGCCTTTTGGTCGAGCATGCCGAGATACATCCGCCACACGAGGATGCCGGCAAAGCCGAAGGCGATCAGCGAGGCGAGCGCGCGCAGTACCGCCAGCACGGGGCGGGGGGCGTTCGCGGTGAAGATGTCGGCGGTGACATTTGCATCGGTGAACTGGCAGAACGGCAGGAAGGCGAAGACCGCCACCGCGACGCCCATCTCGGTCAGTTCGAAGTCGCCGGGCAGGGGTTTGGCCACCACGGCCCCGACGACCGAGGCGACATTGACCAGGACGATGCCCAGAAGAAGCACCCCGCCGAGCAGCGCCCAGAGGGTGACAAGACGTGCGACCGCAGCGGAAAATCCGCTGCGGCCCTCAACTTCTGCGGCGAACATCAGTTGCTCATGCTCGCGTCGGCATTGGCCTCGATCAGCTCGCTGGCCTTGGCGACCATGGCGGCGCCGTCGATGCCCTTGGACGAGACGTCCTCGACCCAGCGGTCCACCACCGGCTCGAGCGCGGCCTGGAAGGCGGCGGTCTCTTCCTCGGTGAGGGTGATGTGGGTGTTGCCGGCATCGGTCGCGACCTTGATGCCGCGCTCGTCGATGTTGCGCCAGATGCGGCCGACCTCGGCCACCCAGTCACGATCCGACGCATCGCGGAACGCCTTCTGGATGTCCTCGGGCAGGCTGTCCCAGCGCGCCTTGTTCATCGAGACCTGGAAGGTCGTGGTGCCGAAGCGCGCCTTGTCGTAGCCCTCGATCTGGTACTTGGTCTGGTCCTGCAGCTTCAGCGCCGGGATGATCTCCCAGGGGATGAAGGCGCCGTCGACGACCTTCTTCGACAGGGCCTGCGGCAGGTCCGGCACCGGCATCGAGACCGGCGAGGCGCCGAGCGCCTCGATCACCCAGGCGCCGGTGCGGGTCGGCACGCGCAGCTTCAGCCCCTCGAGATCGGAGGGGGTGTGCACCTCGCGGTCGACGGTCTGCATGCCCTGTCCGGCGTGCACGTGCAGGAACATCGGCTCCATGCCCTTGTAGTCGTCCTTGAGGTACTCGTCGTACATGTCATAGAGCGCCAGGTTCGCCGCCACCGGGTCGTTGACGAAGACGAAGGGCAGCTCCATCACCTCGGTGCGCGGGAACAGGCCCGGCGTGTAGCCGTTGACCGTCCAGATCAGGTCGACAACGCCGTCGCGCACCTGGTTCACCAGCTCGGGCGGACGCCCGCCGAGGGTCATCGAGGGGTAGATCTCGATCTTCACCTTGCCGCCGGAGTTCTCCTCGACCGCCTTGGCCCAGGGCTCGATCATGTCCGTCTGCGCCGGCGACTTGGCGCCGAGCAGGTGGTGCAGCTTGAAGACGTGTCCCTGGGCCCAGGCGCCGCCGGCGGCGACGCTCAGGGCCAGGGCCGCAACCGCGGTCTTCGCGAGTCTCAGTTTCATGTAGTTTCCTCCCGTTTTTCAACCGATCAGACCGCTCCTCCGGTCAGATCGGGTAGTGCAGATCCCCGTCCTGCGTGGTCATCCAGCGCAGTTCGGTGAACTCGGCGACTCCCCACGTGCCGCCAAAGCGACCGTAGCCTGAATCCTTCACGCCGCCGAAGGGCATTTGCGCCTCGTCATGCACGGTTGGTCCGTTGACGTGGCAAATACCACTCTCGATGCGCCGGGCGACCGCCATGGCGCGGGCCTGGTCGCGGCCGAAGACCGCGGCGGACAGGCCAAACTCGCTCTCGTTGGCCACACGCACCGCCTCGTCGACGCTGCCGACGCGGATGATCGAGGCCACCGGGCCGAAGCTCTCCTCGGCGTAGAGGCGCATCTGCGGGGTCACGCCATCCAGCGCCGCGGCGTTGAGGATGGTGCCCGAGCCGCCGCCGCCGATCAGCCGCGCGCCCTTCTGCACGGCGTCCTCGATGAGGTCGCGGATGCGGTCGGCGGCGCCCATGTTCACGAGGCTGCCGAGCGGCGCCTTGCCCTCGCGCGGATCGCCCGCGGTGAGGCTTTCGACCTTCTCGGCAAAGGCCGCGACGAAGGCGTCGGCGATCTCGTCCATGACGATGATGCGCTCCGTCGACATGCAGATCTGGCCCTGGTTCATGTAGGCGCCAAAGCCCGCGGCCGCGACGGCGGCGGGGATATCGGCGTCATCCAGCACGATGAACGGTGCCTTGCCGCCCAGCTCCAGCAGCGAGGGCTTGAGGTGGCGGGCCGAGAGCTCGGCGACTATGCGGCCGACGCGGGTCGAACCGGTGAAGTTTACCCGGCGCACGGCGGGGTGGGCGATCAGCGTCTCGACCAGCTCGGGCGCATCCTCGGGCGCGTTGGAGATGGCATTGACCACGCCCTTCGGCAGGCCCGCCTCCGAGACCGCTTCGAGGATCAGCGCATGGGTGCGCGGGCACAGCTCCGAGGTCTTCATCACCACGGTGTTGCCGCAGGCCAGCGGCGTGGCGATCGAGCGCACGCCGAGGATCACCGGCGCGTTCCACGGCGCCATGGCCAGCACCACGCCCGCCGGCTGGCGCACGGCATAGGCCGTGGAGCCGGGGCGGTTCGAGGGCACGATCTCGCCCTTGATCTGCGTCGTCAGGCTGGCGGCTTCCAGCAGCATGTCGGCGGCGAGCATGACGTTGAACCGGGCCCAGGCCTCGGTTGCGCCGATTTCGGCCTTCATGGCGGCGACGATGTCGTCCCCGCGTGCGGCGAGCGCCTCGGAGGCCTTGATCAGCAGCTTGCGGCGCTGGCCGGGGGCCACCGCGGCCCACTCGGGGAAGGCCGCGGCGGCGGCATCCACCGCGCGGATCGCATCGGCCTTGCTGGCGGCGGCGGCGCGGGTGGCGAGCTCGCCGCTCACCGGGTTGGCGCGTTCGAATTCGCGGCTGTCCTCGGCGGGGACGTGTTCGCCGTCGATAAAGAGGTTGAGGCTGTCCATGCCTGTCCGTCTCCTTGGGTCAGTTCAATTCGTTTTCAAGCGGCTCGGTCGTGCCGCCCAGGAAGGCGCGTTGCACCGCCGTGTCGGTCTGCAGCTCCGCGGCGCTGCCGCCGCCCACCACGCGCCCGGCTTCCAGCAGGTAGCCGCGGGTGGCGAGCGCGAGGCTGGCGCGCACGTTCTGTTCCACGATGAGCAGGGTGAGCCCGGTCTCGCGGATGCGACCAAGCGCGGCAAACACCTCCTTGGTCACGATCGGCGCAAGGCCGAGGCTCGGCTCGTCGAGCAGCAGCAGGTCTGGGTTCGACATCAGCGCGCGGGCGATGGCGACCATCTGCTGCTCGCCGCCCGACATGGTGCCCACGAGCTGCTTCTGCCGCTCGGCGAGGCGCGGGAAGAGCTCCAGAACCTCGCGGCGGCGCGCGTCGGCCCCGCCGCGGGCGCGGGCGGGGTGGCAGCCGAGCGCGAGGTTGTCGGCCACGCTCATGCGGGCAAAGATGCCGCGCCCTTCGGGGACCAGCGCGATGCCGCGCTCGACGATCTCATGCGCGGGCACCTGCGCCAGATCCTGGCCCTCGTGGCTGATCACGCCGGAGGCCGGGCGAACCACGCCGCCCACCGCCTTCAGCAGCGAGGATTTCCCCGCGCCGTTGGCGCCGAGGATCACCACGCATTCGCCCTTGTCCACCGCCATGCTCACCCCGCCAAGCGCCGTGTGCTTGCCGTAGGTGATGCGCAGGTTGTCGATCTCAAGCATCCTCTTCTCCCAGGTAGGCGGCGACCACATGCGGGTCCGACAGGACCTCGTTCGTGGCGCCGTCGGCGATCAGCGTGCCGGAGTTCATCACAGCGCAGCGCGGGCAGAGCGCGCGCACCGCGTCCATGATGTGCTCGACCATGATGATGGTGATGCCGGTCTGCTCCAGCTCTCGGATGAGCCTTATGCCCTCGTGCAGCTCGGTCGGGTTGAGCCCGGCCAGCCACTCGTCGAGCAGCAGCAGCTTCGGGGCCGAGGCCAGCGCGCGCGCCAGCTCGAGCCGCTTCTGGTCGATGTAGGTCAGCTCCGAGGCCTGCTGCCCGGCGCGGGCGTGGAGCCCCACCATGTCGAGGCACTCGGCCACCTGCGTCTTCAGCGCGCGGCCCCAGAGTCGGTCCGGGCCGAAGGCGGCCGGGACCATGACGTTCTCTTCCAGCGTCAGCGACGGCAGGATCTTCACCAGCTGGAAGGTCCGCGCCACGCCCGACTTCGCGATGCGATGGGGCGGGGCGCCGGTCATGTCCTTGCCGGCTATGAGCAGCGCGCCCTCCGAGGATTTCAGCGCCCCGGAGATCAGATTCATCAGGGTGGTCTTGCCCGAGCCGTTCGGGCCGAGCAGCCCCAGGACCTCGCCGCGCTTGACGGTGAGCGAGACGCCGTTCACCGCCGTCAGCCCGCCGAACCGCTTGGTCAGCCCTTGGGTTTCCAGAAGCACGCTCATGCGTTCGCCTCCTTTGCCGGTTTGGGGGCCGAGGTGCCGTTGCCTTCCTTGCCGCGGTGGCGGAAGCGCTCCAGCGCGGCCAGCACACCGTCGGGCAGGGCGTAGACCACCGCCATGAACATCAGCCCCAGCAGGATCGAGAAGTGATCCGGGAAGCGCGCCGAAAGCCATTCGAAGAGCAGGAACAGCGGCACCGCGCCACAGAGCGGACCCCAGAGCCGCGTGGCCCCGCCAAGCAGCGCCATGATCACCGTCAGGAAACTGACCGTCGGGTTGAAGACGATCGAGGGTTCCACATAGACCCAGCGCGGGGCCTGGATCGCGCCGACCAGCGTGATGATCGTCGAGGAGGCGACGAAGAGCACCAGCTTGGTGCGGGCAAGGTTGATCCCCGAGTGTGCCGCCACGGTCTCGTCGTCGCCGATCACCCGCAGCGCGAGGCCGAGGCGCGAGCGCCGGATCCAGGCCGAGAGCGCCAGCGTCGCCGCGCCGAGCGCGAGCAGCTGCCAGTAGATGTGCTTGGCTTCCAGGTCGAGGAAGATGTAGCGGCCCAGCGTGCCGGTCACGTTGACCTCGAACCAGGTGATGAGCTGGCGCACCAGCTCGGCGAGGCCGAAGGTGAAGATCACGAAGTAGATGCCCGCGAGGCGCAGCGTCGAGAGGCCGACCAGCAGCGCCATCGTGGCGCCGATCCCGGCGGCGGCAAGCAGCACCAGCGGGTAGGGCAGCACCTCGTTCAGCACCGCGACCGTGTAGGCGCCGACGCCGAAGAAGGCGACCGTGGCCAGCGAGATGTAGCGCGTCGGTCCCGAGAACATCGCCCAGGAGGTGGCCAGCGTCACGTAGCCCGCGAGGCCCACCAGCATGCCGGTGCCATAGTCGCCGAAGACCATCGGCAGGACCGCGAGCGCCGCGAGACCGAGGGCGGAAAGGATGTACATCATGGTCTCAGCCTCCCGCCTTGCCGAAGAGCCCGGTCGGCCGCCAGAGCAGCACGGCAAGGAACATCGTGTAGGTCGCGGCCATGGTCAGCCCGGGGTCGATGAAGGCGGCGACGAATGTCTCGGCAAGCCCGAGCAGCAGGCCCGCGATCAGCGCGCCGAGGATATTGCCGACGCCGCCCATGATCACGACGATCAGCGCCTTCATGGTGAAGACCACGCCGTCGGTCGCCGAGAAGGTCTGGAACATCGAGACCAGCGCCCCCCCGGCGGCGGCCAGCGCCCCGCCGAGCGCAAAGCCCTGGCGGCCCAGCTTGTTGACGTCGATGCCCACCAGGTAGGCCGAGCCCGGTGCCAGCGCCACGGCGCGCAGCGCGCGGCCCCAGCGGGTGCGGATCAGCACGGCGTAGAGCCCGAAGCCGAGCGCCAGCGACACCACGAAGGCGATCAGCCGGTTGGCGGCGATGGTGGTGCCGAGGATGCCGATGCCGCGGTCGAGATAGCTGTAGGAGGTGAAATCGCTGCCGAAGGTGACCAGCATCAGCCCCTGCACGACGAAGAGCAGGCCGAAGGTGGCGAGGATCGTGTCGACCTCGAGCCGGCCTCCGCCGCCCGAGCGCTTGATCAGCGGGCGCATCATGACGGAGTGGATGATCCAGCCGAGCGCGTAGCCCAGCGGCACGACGACCAGCAGCCCCCAGAGCGGGCCGAGGCCCCAGCTGGTGAACATCATGGTCACCGCGAAACAGGCGAGCAGCATGAACTCGCCATAGGCGAGGTTCATGATCCGGGCGATGCCGTACTGGAGCGACAGACCCAGCGCGAGAAGCGCGTAGGTGCCGCCGAGCACGAGCCCGAGAAAGAGAGTTGAAAGAAACATCTAGCGTCCCAGTTCGGATACCGTTGCGGGTATCTGGGCGGGGCGGGCGCAAGGCCCGCCACCGCGATTTACCAAGTGGTTTACCATTCGGGCTTCGGGATGACCGGGGCGGCCGCGCCGTCGCGGTCCGCCGGGCTGACGGCAACGAAGTGCTCGCCTTGCCACTGGCCGACCCACCACAGCTTGCGCAGCTGGTTGTCCTCGAGCGTCACCTCGCCGATCACCGTGTCGAAGGTGCCGGTGGAGATTTCCGCTGCCAGCGCCTCGTGGTCGAGGCCGACGCGTTTCACCGCCTCCTCCAGCATTTCCAGCGAGGCGTAGGTGATGGCGCTCGCCCAGCTGTCCGGCGGGTTGCCGATGACCTCGGTGTGCTTGGCGAAATACTCCTCGACCGCCGGGCTCATCGCGTCGACGCCGCCGATCGACATGACGCCTTCCTGCTTGCCTTCGGTGATCTTGCCGTAGATCGGGAAGGCGCCGCCGACGCCGATGTAGAAGACCTTGGGGTTGTAGCCCGTGGTCATAGTCTGCTTGGTCACGCCGAAGCTGCCCGGCGGGTAGGAGAAGGCGACAAAGCTGTCGGCGCCCGAGCCCTGCACCTCGTTGAGGATGGCGGCGAAGTCCGACGTGCCGAGCGGGTAGCTCTCGTCGTAGACCAACTCGAAGCCGGCCTCCTCGAAGGCCGGGCGGGCGGCCTTGACCAGGTCGATGCCGAAGCCGTCGGCGACCGAGATCATCGCGACCTTGTCGTTGATCGTGCCGGCCTCCTTGGCGGCGGCCAGCGTCTCGACCAGCGCGGTGGCGTAGTCGTGCCCGCCGCCGAGCATCCAGAACGAGCGGTCCCAGCGCTTGGCGAACTCGGGGGCCATGTCGGTCACCGAGGTCACCGCGAGCTGCGGGTAGCCGAAGCGGTCCATCAGCGGCGCGATGGCGAGGTTGCCGCCGGTGCCCCAGGGCGGCAGGATCAGGTCGACCTTGTCCTGCGTGGCGAGCCGCTCGATGGCCCGCACGAGGTCTTCTGCGCTGGAGCGGTCGTCGTATTCCACCACCTCGATCGGGCGGCGGGTTCCATCGGGCATCTCGAGGCCGCCGGCCTCGTTCACCTCTTTCACCCAGAGCTCGTAGTTGGGGATGGTGGTGATGCCCGCGCCGGTGGCGTTGGGGCCGGATTTGGAGACGGCGTAGCCGATGGTGACCGGCTCTTCCTGCGCGGCGAGCGGCGTGCTCAGCGCCAGCGCCGAGACCATAGCAAGCGGCAGGGCGCGCAGCACGGCGCGCCTCGTGTTCTGTGACATGTTGTCCTCCCGTTTGATGCGTTTGCAGCATCGCGTTGCGCCACACGCGTCCCTCTCCCCGAGGCGTCCTGTGGCGGGTGACGAAAAAGGTATCTGAAAAACTCGTTGATAAAATGCACGTATGCGGGGATGAATTGTACTTATAAGCCACAAAGCGCGCACAATTCATGAGCACGATGAAAACTTTCCCCCTGCGGCCCGCGGCCCACCACGGCATCACCGCCCATGAGATCCGCAGCCCGCTGGCGGAGACCAGCTATAGCCTGCGTGCCGAAAGCGCCTGCCTGCTGGTGCTGCAGTCGGGTCGCGGCCGGGTGCCCGGCGACGACCGCGACCTGTCCATCGAGGCGCCGCGATTCGTCTGGCTGGCGCCGGGGCGGAACGGGATCCTGCGGCTCTCGCCGGGGTGCCGCGGCGAGCTGGTGCAGCTCACCAAGGGCGCGCTGTCGCGGGTGCTGCCGGGCTCGGCCTTCGGCGACGAGCTGAGCCAGGTGCTGAGTGCCGATCTCTCGGTGCCCCTGGGAGACGAGCGCGAGCGGGTGGTGCGGCGGCTGGCCGAACTGCGCGAGGAACTGGCCGAGAGCGCGCCGGGGGTGGAGATCATGGCCGGGCACATGCTGTCGATGCTGCTGGTGCAGCTCTGGCGCGGCGTGAAGGAAGGCCGGGCGCGGCCCGACGTGGCGACGGGCGGGCTGGTGCAGGGCTTCGTGCAGCTCGCGGGCCTGCACCTGCGCGAGCATTGGGAGGTGGGGGACTATGCCCGCGCGCTCGGCGTGTCGCGGGACCGGCTCTCGGGCGCGGTGCGCCGGGCCACCGGACGCTCGCCGCAGGCCTGGCTGCATGAGGCGCTGCACCGCGAGGCGGCGGAGCTGCTGACCAACTCGGGTCTGCAGGTGGCGCAGGTTGGGTTCCGGCTGGGATTCTCGGACCCGGCCTATTTCAACAGGTTTTTCAAACGGATGGAGGGCGTTCCTCCAAGCCGGTTCCGGCGCCGCATGGCCAAGCGCAGCGCGCCGGCGACGTCTTATGCGGCCTGGCCCTAGGGCGCCGCGTTTGTTCCGGCAGGGCGCGGGGCGACCAGCCGCGGGTCGCGCCAGACCCTCTCCTGGGAGGGCGCATCTGCGAGCTCTGTCTCAGCGCGCCCCTTGTCCGGGCTTGAGGGATGAAGCGCCTCAAACATGCGGTGCAACGCGCCCACCCGGGGTCGGGCGCGCCGCGCATCTCTGAGGCGAAGAGGTCAAGCCCGCCGCCGCCGACCGCCGCGGCGCCCGCCACGGGCCTCGCTGCCAGCGTCCTCGCCCTTGTTCATCGCGATCCAGGCGGTGCCGTGCGGATCCTGGTTCACCAGGAAGTTCGCGGCGCGGATCGCCATCATCTCGGCGCCGGGACCGGCGGTCATCGACCCGAGTCCGAAAAGCCGCACGAAGTCGGCATCCTCCAGCGGCGGCAGCATCACCCCGGCGGCCTCCAACTCGGCCTTCTTCGCGGCGATCTTGCTCTGCGTCACCGGCATGGCCACGGGATTCATGATCGCCGAGGTCATCCCCGCGCCGATCGCCATGGGCAGGAAGGCGGTGTTGATCCCGTGCCGGTTGGGCAGGCCGAAGGAGATGTTCGACGCGCCGCAGGTGGTGTTCACCCCCAGCTCCTCGCGCAGCCGCCGCACCAGCGCAAAGACCTGCTGGCCGGCGCTGGCCATGGCTCCGACCGGCATTACCAGCGGATCGACCACGATGTCATGCGCGGGGATGCCGAAATCCGCCGCGCGCTCAACGATCTTGCGGGCCACGGCGAAGCGCACGTCGGGATCCTCGGAAATGCCGGTGTCGTCGTTGGAGATCGCCACCACCGGGACGTTGTACTTCTTCACCAGCGGCAGCACCCGTTCCAGACGCTCCTCCTCGCCGGTGACCGAGTTCAGCAGGGGGCGACCCTCGGCGGCTTCGAGCCCGGCCTCGAGCGCGCCGGGCACCGAGCTGTCGATGCAGAGCGGCACGTCCACGTTGGCCTGCACCAGCTCGATCATCTGCCGCATCAGCGGCGGCTCGGTGACGTTCGGATCGGGGTTTGAGTTGTAGACCACGCCCGCGTTCACATCGAGCACCGCCGCCCCCGCCGCCACCTGCGCCAGCGCATCCGTGACCACGGTGGAGAAATCGCCCGCCTCCAGCTCGGCCGCCAGCTTCTTGCGGCCGGTGGGGTTGATCCGCTCGCCGATGACGCAGAAGGGCGCGTCGAAGCCCATGATCACGGTGCGGGTCTTCGACTCGAGAACGGTGCGGGTCATGGGCTCTCCTCCCTTGGGTGTGGTCGTATGGGGCTGTCTATTCCAGTCTGCTCAGCAGCTCTGCGAGCGCGGGGTCGGTGTAATCGGTGATCACGGTCTGCGCCCCGGCGGCGCGCAGCTGGTCGGCGCTCAGGCCGGACGACAGGATGCCGACCGCATGGGCGCCGGAGCCGGCGGCGGCGCGCATCCCCGAGGGGCTGTCCTCGAAGGCGATGCATTCCTGCGGCGCGACATCGAAGGCGCGCATGGCGGCGAGATAGGGTTCGGGGTCGGGCTTGGCGCGGGCGCATTCGTCGCCGATCACCAGCAGCTCGAAGCTGTCACGCAGGCCGATGGCGCCCAGCATCGCCTCGGCATTGACGCGCGGCGCGTTGGTCACCACCGCGATGCGCCAGCCCTTGGACCGCGCCGCGGCGATGAGCGCGAGCGCGCCCGGCATCGGCGCGTGGCCGTCCTCGAGCTTGTCGCGGAAACGCGCTTCCTTGAGGTCGGACAGGCTCTGGGCGTCCTCGCCCGGAAACAGCTCGGGGAAGGCGTCGAGATTGTGCCGCCCGTGGATGTCCGAGAGGTACCCTGCCTCGGTCAGCTCGCGGCCGCGCTCGGCGTAGAGCCCTTGGAAGACCTCGAAATGCAGCGGGTCCGAGTGGAGAAGTGTGCCGTCGAGATCGAAGAGGAGTGCCTTGATCATGCCTGTCCCTTGCGCGTTGCTGGTCGGCGGCGCGGCCCCTCAGACGGCGCGGGCGGCCGGCTGCGCGGCATCGCCGCCGTGGCGGGCGGCCCATGCCGCGGCGGCAGGGATGCCCCCCAGCGGGAAGAGATGCAACTGCGCAATGGGCAGATCGGGCTCGGCGGCGCAGGCGCGGGCGATCTCGGCGACGAACTCGGTGGGCTCGTAGGGCAGCATCAGCTTGCTGACGTCGCGGGCCCGCTTCTGCAGCACCTTGAGCGAAGGGCCGACACCGCAGGTGACGGCAAAGCGGATCAGCGTCTGCAACTTGGCCGGGCCGGCGATCCCGAGGTGGACGGGCAGGGCGATGCCCTCGGCGCGCAGGCGGCGGGCCCAGGCCAGCACCGGCGCGGCATCAAAGGCAAACTGCGTGACCAGCGCCATCTGCGCATCGCTGCGGTCGGAGAAATCCTGCTTCCAGCGCAGCGCCTGCAGCACCGCGCGGTCCGAGCCGTCGGGGTCGATGTCGCGGTTGCCCTCGGGATGGCCGGCGACGTGCAGCCGGGTGAAGCCGGCGCGGTCGAACAGCCCGGTCTCGAGCAGCTGCATCGAGCTGTGGAAGTCGCCGCGCGGCCGGGGAATGCCACCGGCGAGGATCAGCCCCTGGGTCACCCCGGCCTCGCCCTGGTAGCGAGCGATCCAGTCGGCGAGCGCGGCGGCAGAGGGGATCGAGCGGGCGGGGAAATGCGGCATGACGCAAAAGCCCTCGTCCGACAGGCGCGCGGCGGTGGCCACCATGTCCTCGATCGGCGTGCCGTCGATATGGGCGATGTAGACGCGGGTGCCGGCGGGCAGCAGGGCGCGGAAGTCGGCGACCTGCGCCGCGGTGCGCGGCGTCACCTCGATCGAGTAGCCCTCGAGCGCGGTCGGCGGCAGGTGCGGTGCGGCGGGGCGCGGGCGTCGGAAGTTGAGCAGCGTCATCTGGGTCCTTTCCCCTCGGCGGGGCGCTCGGCCCAGCCGTCCTGATTCACCAGCGCCGCAAGGCGCTCGGGTCCGTACTCCTCGTCGAGCCGCGCGGCCAGCGCCTCGGCGATCTGCTGCGCGGCGCCCTGTGCAGCCTCGCCCTGCCGATCCGGGGCGGGGGCCCGGCGCCAGGCGGCGAGATAGGCGTCGCTCTCGCGGGCGCCGCTGCGCATGGCGGCGCGGTCGATGGCGGCCTCGAACCGTGCGGGGAGCACCGCCTTGGCCGCGCGCCGCCCGGAGCCGGCGATCACCTGCGCGGGGATGTCGCGCCAGTAGAGGATGGTGATCTGAGACATGCTGCCGGGGTCCGCAAGGCCTGTTTCTTACAGTCTAGTCGCCACGCGGCGTCCGGCGGGGTCGGTTTTCGACGGCATGGCGCCCGTGAGCGACGCCGGCACGAGGCAGGGGCGGGCTCAGCGCAGGGTGACGCCCTGCATGGCGCGCAGCCGCTCCAGGTCGGCACGGTAGCGGGCGCGCTGCGCTTCGAGCGTTTCCTCGGGCAGGTCAATGAGCGGGCGCGGCGGAATGGCCCGCGCGTGGTGACGGATGATCGCCGCAACTTCGTCGCGGCTCAGCTTCTGCCCGTCGCGATGCGCCGCGAGCAGGGCGAAGCAGGCGGCATCCCCGGCGCTGAAGTTGACCGGCGCGTCCGGCTCGCGCCATCCGGTCTCGGGCATCTCGGGACAGAGCGCGCGCAGCAGGGCGGTTCGGCTGGGGCGGTCCTCGTGGCGCAGCAGGAGGATTTCCTCGGGCTCCAGCGCCGCGCGGATGTCGGCGACCAGCTCGGGCCAGCCGCGAGGCGCGGGCCAGATGTCGCGGGCATAGTCCTCGAAGGGCTGCAACGCGCGGAACTCCAGCCGCTTGCGGTAGACCGAGATCGCCTGCGCCTCGTAGCTGCGCAGCACCAGCACCACCCGCCGCACCGGCGCGTCGAGATGCGCGCGCAGGAAGGCGAGCCGCGGCCCGGCGGCGGGATAGGGACGCTTCGAGATCACCGCGTTGAGCCCGCCGATCAGGTTCTCTTCGGAGATCAGCACGGCGGGGTGGCGGTTCAGTCCCGCACGGCGCAGCCTGCGCGCCAGCTGGCGGCCATGGCGCCGCATCTCTTCGGTGCCGAAGTGCCGCGGCGGCGGCAGGCGCAGGCGCAGGGTCTCGCCGCCGGCGCCGTCGCGGTTGGAAAAGGCGGCGTGCAGGCCGCAGTCCCCGAGGCGCGGCAGATTCGCCGCGAGGAACTGCTGGAACGCCCCGGTGCCGGTGCGATGCAGGCCGAGGTGCAGGTAGATGCCGGGGGGCAGATCACACATCACGCGGGAACTCGGCAGGGGCAAAAAGACGGGCAGGCGCGGGCAGTCCGGGCGCCGCTCCGACCCTACTCACGGGTCGCTCAAATTATCAAGCGAAGCGCCCGCCACGGGCGGGAGAGTCCTTGCCTCCGGATGATGCGCCGCGTATCGTGAGCGCAACTAGATATACGGAAAGGCGCAGAACATGGCGCCAAGGCGTCCCAGAGGTGCGGGCGCTTTCCCGAAACCGGTCGAGAGCCCCGCGCCGAACAAACCCGATCCAAATGCGCTCTACGCGGCGCTGGATCTGGGGACCAACAGTTGTCGCATGCTGATTGCCCAGCCCAAGGGCAGCCAGTTCCATGTGGTCGACTCGTTTTCCAAGTCCGTCCAGCTCGGCCACGGGCTCGAGCGAAGCGGGCGGCTTTCGCGTGCCTCGATGGCACGTACCGTCGCCGCGCTGCGCGTCTGTCAGCAGAAGATCCGCCGCCACGAGGTGACCCGGATGCGGCTGGTGGCGACCGAGGCCTGCCGCAGGGCGAAGAATTCCCGCGACTTCATCCGCCAGATCAAGCGCGAGACCGGCCTCGAGATGGAGATCATCCAGCCCGAGGAGGAGGCCCGCCTGGCGGTGATCTCCTGTGCGCCGCTGGTTTCGACGCGCACCGAGCAACTGCTGGTGGTAGATATCGGCGGCGGCTCGACCGAGCTGGTGTGGATCGACCTCTCGTCGGTGCCGCACCGCGACCGGCCGCGGGCGATCATGCGGCTGCATTCGGGCTTCCACCCGCCCGAGAGCCCGTTTCCGGCGGCCAAGGTGGTCGACTGGATCTCGGTGCCTCTGGGCGTGGCAACGCTGCGCGACCAGTTCAACGACGTGCAGGACGATGCCGCGCGCTACGCGCTGATGAGCTGGTTCTTCGAGGAGAACCTGTCGGAATTCGCGCCCTACAAGGACGCGCAGAGCCGCGAGGGCTTCCAGATCATCGGCACCTCGGGCACGGTGACCACCGTGGCGGCCTCGCACCTGGGGCTGCGGCGCTACGACCGCACGAAGGTCGACGGGCTGCGCATGTCCTCGGACCAGATCGAGGCGGTGATCGGCAAGTACCTGGAAATGGGCCCGGCCGGGCGCCGCCGCGATCCGCGCATCGGCCAGGACAGGCAGGCGCTGATCATGTCCGGCGCGGCGATCCTGCAGGCGCTGCTGCGGGTCTGGCCGACCGACCGGCTGTCGGTGGCCGACCGCGGCCTGCGCGAGGGGCTGCTCTACGCGCAGATGTCGGTGGATGGCGTTCTCGAAGACGGGCCGTTATAGGGGCGGCGAAACCCAAGGAAGCGGGGGCGCTGCCCCCGTCCGCCGCTGGCGGACTCCCCCGGGATATTTGCATCTAGACGAAGAGCGGGACGATGGCGAAGAAACCTGACGGCAAGAACACATCGGGACGTGGCCAGCGCGACCTCAAGGTCAAGGTGAAGTCGGCGCGCGGGCGCAAGCTCAGCTCGACCCGCTGGCTGCAGCGGCAGCTCAACGATCCCTACGTGAAGCGCGCGCAGGCCGAGGGCTACCGCGGCCGCGCCGCCTTCAAGATCCTCGAGCTGGACGAGAAGTACCGGTTCCTCGTGCCCGGCGCGCGGGTGGTCGACCTCGGCTGCGCCCCCGGCGGCTGGTGCCAGGTGGCGGTGCCGCGGGTCAATGCACTCGGCGAGAAGAAGGGGAAGGCGATCGGCACCGTGCTCGGGGTCGACCTGCAGGAGGTGACGCCGATCGCCGGCGCCGAGATCCACCAGCTCGACTTCATGGAGGACGGCGCCGACGACAAGGTCAAGGAATGGCTCGGCGGCAAGGCTGACGTGGTCATGTCCGACATGGCGGCGGCCTCCTCGGGGCACAAGCAGACCGACCACCTGCGGATCATCGCGCTCTGCGAGGCGGCGGCCTATCTCGCCTTCGACGTGCTCGAGGAGGGCGGCACCTTCGTCGCCAAGGTCCTCGCGGGCGGCGCCGAGGGCTCGCTGCAGCAGATCCTCAAGCAGCGCTTCGACAAGGTGGCGAACGTGAAGCCGCCGGCAAGCCGCTCGGATTCGTCGGAAAAATTCGTCGTCGCGACGGGTTTCCGGGGCTGATCTCCGCCGGTCCCGGCGTGTCCCGCTTGCGCCGGGCGCAGGGGTCCGACAGGCTCTGCCGCAGGTTTCGGGAGAGTCTTTCTATGCCCCTGTGGTCGTTTCGTGTGTCCTTTGCCGCGCGGCTCGCGCCGCTGCTTCTGGCCGCCTGTGCCGCCAAGGCGCCGCCCGCGCCGGTGGATATCCCGCTGCGCAACCCGACCGCCCCGGTCGGCTCCCAGGCCGATGCGCATCTGGCGCGGCTGCAGGGCAATTGGACGGTGACCGAAGGCGCGGGCATGCCGCCCGGTGCACGCATCGAGATCGGGCCTTCGGACTTGCGCGTGAACGGGGTGGCGCTGCCGCTGCGGGAAGAGGCGCAGGGACGGCTGCGGGTCGGAGACGAGCTGCTCTGGGTGCATTGGATCGACGCCGACGACCGCACCGCAGCCATCGGCGAGCCGGGCGGCGGCCGGGTCTGGATCATGGACCGGAATGGCACCCCCGGCGAACGGCGCACCGCGGCGCGGGAGATCCTCTCGTGGTACGGCTACGATCTGTCGCGCATGAGCGGCGGCTGACGCGACCGCAGCGGCTTTTCTTGCGGCAAACGCCGGGCTTGCAGGGGTAAAAGCCGATTTTTGCTAGTAATTTGCGGGCGCTTGCGGTCTGCTTTCGCTGCAGAATTCGGTGTTTGTCCCATGTCCCAGGCGCTTTCGCGCAGCCTCGCCCCGCGCTCCATCGCGTTGATCGGTCCCGTCGTCGAGATCTCGGCAACGATCGAGGCCCTGCGCGCCCTGGGCTACGCCTGGCAGATCTGGCCAGTGGCCGAGGGCGGCGCTGCGGTGGCCGGGGTCGCCTCGGTCTGCAGCATCGCCGAATTGCCGGGCGCTCCGGACCTCGCCCATGTCGCGCTGCGCGGGGAGCCGCTGCAGGCGGCGCTGAGCGCGCTGGCCGAGCGCGGCGCAGGTGGGGCGGTCTGCCCCTATCTGGACGCCGATGCGCTTGCCGCGATGGACGCTCCCCTGCCGGTCTTCGCCGGCGGGCTCTTGTCCCCGGTGGCGCGGCTGCCGTTCTGGCCGGGGGGCGCGGCGGTGGCCCCCGCTCGGCGCGGCCCGGCGTTGCTGCTGACGGACCCCGAACGGCTCGGGCGGCTGTTGGACCTGCGCCGGGGGGTGCCGCTGTCCTATGCCGTGCCTCTGGGCCGGGACGCGACGGCGGCCACCGGACTGCTGCCGCTGTCTGCCGAGCTGCTGTCGGACGAGCGGGTGACGGCGCTGGCGGTGCAGGCCGACACTTTGGCCGCACCCGCCGACATCCTGGACCTGGGCCGCGTCGCGCAGAAGCACGGCAAGCCGGTGGTCTTCCTGAGCGGACAACTCGGCGCCGGGTCTGCCGCCCTGCTGCGCCGGGCAGGGATATCTTACGTGACGCGCTCCGCGGCGCTGATCGAGGCGCTGTGGATCCTGCACCTCGTCGGCCCGCTCCCCGCCAACGCCCTGGCGGCCATCGTTAGCGGGCCGGGGCTTGCGGAGCGCGCCGAAACGCTTGCGACCGCGCAGGGCCTGCGGCTCGCGCCGCTTGGGAAGCTGCAGCAGGAGGCCTTGGCGCGCGAGCTGCCCTCGGCGCGCTCGCCGGACAACCCGCTCGACGTCTCGGGGCTGGCCGAGGCCAGCGCGGGCTGGCTGGCGCGCATTTTCGCCGAGATGATGATCGGCGAGGCGGTGCTGACGCTGGCGGTGATCCGCAATGCCGGGGAAGCCGGCTGGGCGCGCGCCGCCGAGGCCGCGGCGCGGGCGCGGGAACGGGTCGGCATGCCGCTGGCGCTGCTCGCGCCGAACCGCGCCGAGATGACCGAGGCGCGCTCGCTGGCACTGCTGGAGGCCGGAGTGATTCCGCTCGCCGGGCTGAAACCGGCGCTCGAGGCGCTGCGCGCCGCCATGGACATCGGTGCGCTGGTGCCCGGCGGCGGGCCGCTGCTGATGCCGCGGCCGGGGCAGGGCGACATGGCCCTGACGCGAGGCGCGGCGGCGGCGGCCTTGCTCGGGCTCGCGGTGGGCGGCGAGGGATCGCAGGCGCCTCTGCAACTCCGCCTGTCCGCCGATCCGGCCTTTGGATATCTCGTGGAGCTGTCGTCCGCCGCGGGTGGCCTCGGCTCGGGGCTCCTGCCGCTGTCGCCGCGCGCCTGCCGCGAGTTGGCCATGCATCTCGGCCTCGGTGCGGAGCAGGCGGGAGCGCTGGCCGGGGTGCTGCGCGCGGTGCAGGATCATGTCGCCGCCGCGGGCGGGGCGGTCGCGGGGCTGGAGATCGCGCTCGACTTGGGCGACAACGGGGCGGCATGCGCCCGGAGCATTGAGCTGCGGGCCTGGACCGATGCCGCGCAGACACGCAGGAGGAGCCCCGAATGAGCGACGAAAAGACCTTCCTGACCGGGCTCTTCGAGGCCGCCGTGGCCGCCGCCGATCCCGAGCTGGCGCTGCGCGCGGCGCTGCCGGAAAAGCCCGAGGGGCGCACCGTGGTGATCGGCCTCGGCAAGGGGGCGGCGCAGCTCGCCCGCGCCTTCGAGACGCTCTGGGATGGCCCGCTCGAGGGCGTTGTGGTCACTCGCTACGGCTATGCCGCGCCCTGCGCGCAGCTCAGGGTGATGGAGGCCGCCCACCCGGTGCCCGACGCTGCGGGGCTCGAGGCGAGCGCGGCGCTCTTCGAGGCGGTCTCGGGGCTGACCGAGAAGGACCTCGTGGTCGCGCTGGTCTGCGGCGGCGGTTCTGCGCTGCTGCCCGCACCGCCCGAGGGGCTGACGCTGGAGGACGAGCAGGCGCTGAACGAGGCGCTCTTGGCCTCGGGCGCGCCGATCGGGGTGATGAACGCCATCCGCAAGCACGCCAGCCGGATCAAGGGCGGGCGGCTGGCGGCGGCCTGCGCCCCGGCGAAGGTGGTGAGCCTCATTGTCTCGGACGTGCCGGGGGACGACCCGGCGCAGGTGGCCTCCGGCCCGACGGTGCCCGACTCGGTGGACGCGAAAGCCGCGCTGGCGATGATCGAGGCCTGGAACATCGCGCTGCCCGAGCCTGTCCTCGCGCATATCCGCAGCGATGCCTCCGCCGCGCCGCAGCCGGATGATCCCGTCTTCGCGCGCAACGAGGTGCATGTGGTGGCCTCGGCGCGGCTGTCGCTCGAAGCGGCGGCGTCGAAGGCCGAGGCGGCGGGTGTGCCGGCGGTGATCCTGTCGGACGCGATGGAGGGCGAGGCCCGTGACGTCGGCCGGGTGCATGCCGCCATGGCGCGCGAGGTGGGGACGCGGAACCGGCCGTTCACCGCGCCCGTAGTGATGCTCTCGGGCGGCGAGACCACGGTGACCCTGCGCGGCAAGGGCGGGCGCGGCGGGCGCAACACCGAGTTCCTGCTCGCCTTCGCCCATGCCATCGACGGTGCGGAGGGCATCCATGCGCTGGCCGCCGACACCGACGGCATCGACGGCACCGAGGGCAACGCCGGGGCCTTTGCCGACGGCACCAGCGCCGGGCGGCTGCGGGCGGCGGGGGGCGATGCCATGGCGGCGCTCTCGCGCAACGACGCCTGGGGCGCCTTCGATCTGATCGGCGATCTGTTTGCGCCGGGGCCGACCGGGACCAACGTCAACGACTTCCGCGCGGTGCTCATCAAGGGGCGCTGACAAGGTCCTTCGAAGGACCTTGCAAAAGCCTTCGAAGGCTTTTGTTCCAGCGGCTTGCAGCGTCATCGCAATGTCACGGCGGCGTCACGAATCCGTGACCCGCGCGGGCCATCCTGCGGGGGCCGGAGCCGCCCAGGCCCCGGTGTGCTGCAACCCGGGGACATCTGCCATGATGGTCATCGATCCGTTCCGTTTCGTGCTCTCCTGCTGCTTCCTGCCCGCGCCGAACGGCGTGCTGGCGCAATTGGTCCGCCGCGGTCGCCGCTGAGGCGCTCCGAGCGTCCTGCCCTGCGGGGGAGAGCCCCGTGGCCGCCTGTGCGGGGCCGATAGCGACGAATTGGCACAAATCCGCGCACTCCCGAAAACCAAACCGCTTGCGAAGCCCTTCGGAAGGTGGAGAATTGCCGGAACCCGTCCGAACCGTGCCCTGAGGCCGCCCGGGCGGCCCGGTCCACGGAAGGAGAGCGGCGATGATTCCCGTGCTCGATTTCGAAGATCTCGGCGACGACCCCGAAGGGTTCGCCTTTGCGCTCGGGCAGGCCTGCCGCGAGGATGGCTTCTTCCTGCTGGCCAATCCGCCGGTGCCGGAGGAGCTGCTGGCGCGGGTGTTTGCCGCCTCCGCCGCCTTCTTCGTCCAGCCCGAAGCGGTCAAGCTGCCGCTCTCGATCGAGGGCAACCCGCGCAACCGGGGCTGGGCGCGGCTCGGCTCCGAGCAGCAGGACGGGGCGGATCACCCCGACCGGAAAGAGGCGTTCAACATCGGGCTCGAGCTTGTCGCCAACGATCCGCGCGTGGTGGCGGGCGAGCCGTTCCGGGGGGCGAACCTCTGGCCCGACGTGCCCGACTTCCGCGACTCGATGCTGGCCTATTATGCCGCGATGTGGGCGCTGGGGGTGAAGCTGCACGAGGCCGTGGCGATGGACCTCGGGGTGCCGCCGGATTTCTTCGCCCGGCATTTCACCGAGCCGATGGCGACGCTGCGCCTGCTGCGCTACCCGCCGGGCACCGGGGTGGCGGACGAGCGGGGCGCGTCGGCGCACACCGATTACGGCGCGTTGACCCTGCTGGCGACCGACGGCGAGCCGGGTCTGCAGGTGCGCCCGCGCGGCGGGCACTGGATGGACGTGCCGCAGCTTCCGGGGGCGCTGATCGTCAATATCGGCGATTGCCTGATGCGCTGGACCAACGACATCTACGTCTCGACCACCCACCGCGTGCTGCCGCCGGCGCGCACCCGGCATTCGGTGGCCTTCTTCCTCGATCCCAACCCAGAGAGCCTGATCGCCGCGCTGCCGGGCACCGGCACACCGGTCTACCCGCCGGTGCGGGCGGTGGACTACCTGCGCTCGCGGCTCGAAAGCACCGCGCCCGGGGAGGCACCGGCACAGGACAGCCCGTCAGAGGAAGGTCAGGCGCCGGAAGGCCAGGCCGCGGGCATCGCCTCCTGAGCGCATCGCCTCGGGACGCCGCGCGCTTCAGCCCTCGAGCGGGCGTTCGTGCAGCAGGAAGCCGATGCCGCAGGCCAGCGCCGCGCCGAGCGACGCGATCAGGAACACCGGGTGCAGCGCGGCGCTGAACCCCTCGATGATCGCCTGCTGTTGCTCGAGCGGCAGCGCGTGCACCATCTCGGCGCTCATGCAGCGGATGCCGCCGCCCATGCCCTCGGGCAGGTGCCCCTCGAGGTTGCGTGCCAGGCCGAGCCCGAAGATCGCGCCGAAGCCCGCGGTGCCGACCGAGCCGCCGATCAGCCGGAACATGTTGGCGCTGGCGGTGCCGACGCCGATCATGCTGCGCGGCACCGAGTTTTGGATCGCCGTCACGCCGACGCTGAACACCGGCCCGAGGCCGAGCCCCACGCCCACCATGTTGAGCGCCAGCAGCCACAGCGGCGTGTCGCCGGACAGCCGGCTCAGCGCCAGCATCGACGCGCAGAGCAGCGCGGTCGAGAGGATCGGCATCACCTTGTAGGTGCCGCGCTTCGACATAATCCGGCCGGCGCCGATGGAGCCGCCCAGCAGCCCGCCCATCATCGGCACCAGGAACAGGCCCGACTGCGTCGGAGAGACGCCCTTGGCGACCTGCAGGAACAGCGGCAGGAAGGTGATCGTGCCGAACATCGCCATGCCGATCAGGAAGCCCATGGAGTTGACCGTCAGGAAGGCGTTGTTGCGGAACAGCGAGAGCGGCAGGATCGGTTCGGGCGCCCGGCGCTCGACCAGCACGAAGCCGAAGAGCGCGGCCAGCCCGAGCGCCGCCAGGGCGAGCACGCCGGGGTGGCTCCAGGGCAGCACCGAGCCGCCCATGTTGGAGATCAGCACCGCCGAGGCGAGGAGCGTCGCCAGCAGCACTGCGCCGGCGTAGTCCACGCTCTTGCGGCTGCGGTCGGTGCGCGAGGGCAGGGCCATGCCCAGCACCACGAAAGCCAGCGCGCCGACGGGGAAGTTGACGAAGAAGATCCAGTGCCACGACCAGTGCTGCACGATGAAGCCGCCGAGCAGCGGCCCGACCACGGTGGACACGCCGAAGGCCGCGCCCATCAGCCCCTGCGCCTGGCCGCGCTGGCGGGCGGGCAGCAGATCGCCGACGACGGCCATCGAGGTGACGATGAGCGCCCCGGCCCCGGCACCCTGGATCAGGCGCCCGGCAATGATCATGCCCATGGTCCAGGCAAAGCCGCAGAGCACGGCCCCGGCGAGAAAGACGCCGATGGCGCTCTGCAGCACCGCCTTGCGGCCGTAGAGGTCCGAGAGCTTGCCGGCGATCGGCGCGCCGATGGTCGAGGCCATCAGGTAGGCGGTAATCACCCAGGTGATATGCTCCATGCCGCCCAGGTCGGCGACCATGATCGGCATGGCGGTCGACACGATGGTCTGCCCCAGCGAGGCGAAGAGCAGCGTTGCCGAGACCGCGACCAGCGCGAGGCGCACCACCGCCGGGTCATGCTCGCCCGGTGCCGCCGCTGCGGCGGGGACGGGCTCGGACAGATCGACGGGATCGGCGCGGTCACTCATGCGCGGGGCTCCTTGAATGCTGGCTGGCGCGGGAATGCCGCGGCGCAGGCGCGGCGCGCACGCCGTTCAGGAGGGCGAGTCGCGGGGCACCTTGCGGAAATGAATTGCTAGGGGCATATATGTGCTGAGCGCATATACATGTCAACGGCACGTAATTTGGAGCGCGGCACAATGCCGGACAAGGACGCGAGAATCCGGGACCACCTGCGGCAGGCGGGGATCGACGACGCCTCGGCGCAGGCGGCGATCGAGATCGACGCGGCGCTGCAGAAGTGGCGGCGGCGGGTGATGAAACGCGAACTGGGCCAGCGGGCGCTGGCCGATCTCGGGCTCTCCATCGATCTTGCGCATCTCGACGTGCTGCTGGCCGTGCGCGCGCCGGAGGGCGAATTCGACGAGGCCGGGGCCTGCGGCGCGGACGCCGAGACCATGGTCTCCACCGTCGCCGCGCGGCTGCGGATCGACCCCTCGCGCGCCAGCCGCATCGCCTCGGAGCTGATCCGAATGGGGCTGATCCGCCGCGCCGTGAGCCAGCAGGACGCCCGCCGCACCGTGCTTGAGCTGACGCCCTCGGGGTCTGAGATCGTCTCGGCGGTGCGCGCCTACAAGTTTCTCGTGCTGGGCAGCTTCCTCAAGGACTGGAACGCCGAGGAGATCGCGCTCTTCCTGCCGCTGCTCGACCGCTTCAGCGCCTGGTCGGACCGCGCCGGGCAGCACAGCCCGGCAGTGGCCGAGCGCATCGCTCAGCTGCGCGGCGCGCTGGCGGATTTGCCGACCGGCGAGGACGACTAGCGCCGCCGGTACGATCTCGAAGCATTTCAAAACTGCGGAGAATGCGGGCTTTTACGGCGGCCTGCGGCAGGATCTTGCCGTTCCGCCACGCTGGCAGCGCTGTCATGAGGGCGTCAACTTCCGGGCATGTGGCGTGATTGTTGACCCTTCGGGCGGCGTTTGGCCTCATGATAGCAGAGCGTCCGGCCCCGCGCGGCTCTCCCAAGTCGCCGATCCCTGCCGGGTGCAGTGCCTGCCCGCAGCCCGGAGACCCGAATGCGCCTGCCTCCCGTGATCGACTACTATTTTGCGCCGATGTCGGGCTATGCCTACCTCGGTCACCAGGAACTGATGGTCCTGGCGCGGCGCGCGGGGGCGAAGGTGCGGTTCCTGCCGATGGAGGTGGCGCGGGTCTACGAGGCCGCCGGGGTCACGCCGCCCTACGATCATACCGATGCACGCCAGAGCTACCGGATCGAGGACCAGGCCCGCTGGGCGGCGCTGCGCGGGCTGCGGATGGCCGCCATGCCGCCGAGCTGGCCGACCGACCCGCGGCTGGCCTGCCGCTGCATCCTTGCCGCCGGGCAGCTGGGGCTGGATCAGGACACGGTGAGTTTCGCCTGCTTGCGCGGGGTCTGGGCCGAGCATCGCAACCTCGCCGATCCGGGCGATCTGCAGGAGGCCTTCGAATCCGTCGAGCTGCCGGCGGCGCGCATCCTCGCGGTGGCGCAGCGCGAGGAGGTGCGGGACGAGGCCGACGCGGTCACCGAGGAGGCGATCTCGCGGCAGATCTTCGGCTCGCCCACCTACGTGCTGCACGGCAAGCGCTACTACGGGCAGGACCAGTTCGATTTCCTGCGCGAGGCGCTGCAGCGCGCGGCGGCCTGACCTCGCGGGGCGGGCCCCGGCCTAGCGCGCCTCTTCCGGAATGTCCCCGCTCTCGTAGCTCAGCATCTGTCCGCCAAGGTCGCGGAAGGCGCGTTGGCGGCAGGTGAGCACGAGGATCTGCAGATCCCCCGCCTGCCGGTGCAGCGCGTCGAACATGCGCTCGATGCGCGCGTCGTCGGTATAGACCAGCGCGTCGTCGAGGATCACCGGCGCGTGCCGCCCGCCGCGCGCTAGCAGCCGGGCAAAGGCCAGCCGGACCAGCAGCGCGATCTGCTCGCGGGTGCCGCCCGAGAGCACCTCCATCGTCTCCTCCTGGCCGCCGCGCGACAGGGCGCGCGGCAGGGCGCTGTCCTCGTCGAAGACCAGCTCGGCCTCGGGCCAGAGCAGCCGCAGCAGCGGCGCCAACTCGCGGGTGACCGGCTCGAAGTAATGCTCGCGGGCCTCGGAGCGGGCGGCGTCCAGCGTGTCCTTCAGCAGCACCAAAGTGTCGCGCTCGAAGCCATAGCGGTCGGCGCGTTCGCGGGCCTTTGTCAGGGCTTCATCGGTGGCGGCGAGCTCCTCCTCCACGCCTTCCCCGGCGCGCAGGCTGATCTCCGTGTCGAGCGCGGCCTTGCGTTCCGACAGCTCGCGCTGGCGCTTCGCGGCCTGATCCAGAACGGCCTGCGCGCGGGTCAGCGTGGCCTCGGCGCTGGTCAGATCGGGGGCCTCGCCCTGCAGCTCCGCCAATGCATCGCGGGCGGCGGCGAGCGCTATCTCGGCCTCGCTCCGCGCCTCGGCGAGCGTGGTGGCGGCGGCGTCAGGGTCGTCCGGCAGGCTATCGCGCAATTCGTCGAGGCGGGTCTGGGCGGACTCGCGGGCGGTGAGGGCGCGAACCTCGGCGAGCCGCGCCTGCTCGTCGCGGCTGCGGTCGGCCTCAAAGGTGGCCTCGGCGGCAGCGAGCGTCTCTTCGGCCTTGCGCAGCGCGTCGGTGGCGGTGGCAGGATCGGGGGCCTCGGCGATTTCGCGCGGGGCGGGCAGGGCAGCGAGGGCGTTTTCGAGCGCGCGCAGCCCCTTCGGCGCCACGCCGCGCAGGGCAGCGCGGGCTTCCTGCAGCGCGGCGAGGGCCTTGCGGCGGGCGCGGGTGGCCTCGCGGGCGGCCTCGGGGGTCTCGCAGCCGGTGGCAGTGAGCGCCGCGGAGAAGGCCGCGCGGGCGGCGTCCAGCGCGCCGGTCTGCGCGGCGGCGCCGGGATCGAGGCTCAGGCGGCCGATGCCGGGCAGGTCCAGCGTCGCCGGGCCATTGAGCGGGCGCTCGCTGGCATCGGGCAGGGGCGTGCCGTCGAGCAGCACCTCGGCGGCGCCGGGTGCGTAGTCGAGCCGCAGCTTGGGGGCGGTGCGGGCGTGCAGTTCCTCCTGCACGCGCAGCTCGCCGGCGGCGCGGTCGAGGGCCTCCATCGTGGCCTCGTCCGGGCCGCGCTGCGCGGCGGTATTGGCCGCCAGCTCGGCCTTGGCCAACGCTTGCGCCTCGGTCAGCCGCTTTTCCAGCGCGGCGCGGTCGGCCTTCACCCGTGCCTGCTGCGCCGCCTCCTGCGCGGCGGCCTGATCCTTCTGCGCGGCGCGCTGCGCCGCGCGGGCGGCATCGCGGGAGGTGCTGGCCTCGGCCAGTTTCGTCTTCGCGTCGGCAGCGGTTTCGCTGGCCTGCGCCTCGGCGTCCACCAAACCCGCAAGCCGGGCCTCGGCCTCTGTCACGGCTGCCCGGGCGCGGCGCAGCGCCTCGGCCTTCTCGGCGGCGGCATCGCGGCGCGCCTCCAGCGCCGCGACCTGCTCGGCGGCGCGGCGCTGCCGCTCGGCGAAGGCGCGGGCGGTCTCGGCGGCGGCGCGGGCCTCGGTCAGCCGCGCCTCGCGGGCGGCCTGCGCCTCGGGGTCCTGCAGCTCGGAAAGCTCGCTGCGCAGCCGGCGGCGGTCGGCAATCGCCTGCTCCAGCGTCTGCGCGGTGGCGCTCAGCGTCTCGCGGCGAGCGCTCAGTTCGGCGACCTCGTCCTCGGCGGCCTTCAGCGGCCCGCCCGCCTTGGGCTTGCCGGAGGCGGTGACCAGCTCGGCCAGCGCCGCCTCGGTCTGCGCCAGCGCGCGGTCCATGCGGCGGCCGCCGGTCAGCGCCTCGACCTCACCGGCAACCGAGGACAGCAGGTCGCGGCGGGCGCGGTGGGCGTGGTCCTGCTCACGCTTCTCGCCCTGATCGAGCGCCACGAGGCCCTGCCGTACCCAGAGCAGCCCGGCCGGGCCGCCTTCCTCGGGCGACTGGGTGAGGGCGGCGATCCACTCTTCCGCGGCCTCGCCCTTGGCGACAAGCCGGGTGCCCTCGTGCACCTCGGCCATGGGCCGCGAGAGCCAGCGCTTGGTGAGCCGGTAGCGGCGGCCCTCGTCCTCGATCTCGGCGGAGACCATGGGGGCGCCGCCCGCGTGGGGGCGCAGCGCGGTGATTTCCTTCGCCCGACTGCGGTGGGGCAGGAAGAAGAGGGCCTGCAAGGCGTCGAAGAGCGTCGACTTGCCGTCCTCGTTGGGCGCGGCGAGCACGTTGAGGCCCGGGCCGAAGCCCTGCACCGTCACCGGGCGGGCGAAGCGGCGGACGTCGGAGAGGGTGACCGAGAGCAGCTTCATGCCTCGCCCTCCTGCAGCAGCCCGTAGAGGCGGTTGAGCGCGGCGGAGGCCACGGCGCGTTCGCGCGCGGCGGCGTCGGTATCGTCTGCCGCCTCGGCCAGCCGTTCGGCGGCGATGCGCAGCGCCCCGGCGCGGTCGATGGCGTCGAGGTCCGACAGCTCGTGCTCGGTGCCGAGCGCCGAGGTGTCGAGCTCGAAATAGCCGAAATCGGGGGCGACCTCGCGGGCCGCTTCGTCCAGCGCAGCGCGTCCGGCCAGCGTGGTGCGGCCCTCGGCGCGCAGGCGCAGCAGGTGGTCGCGGCGCGCGGCGCGGCCCTCGGGCAGAGCGTCGTGGAGCGCCTGCGCCGCGTCCTGACCGGGCAGCAGCGGCAGGGCGGCGTCCTGCCAGTGGTAGAGGCCGGTCTCGAGGGGCTCGATGCGAGGCGCCTCGCCTGGGCCGCTCAGCGTCACCGCGAGGCAGGCGCCGCGGCCGGCGTGGCGGAAGCCGTCGCGCTCGGGCGTGCCGGAGTAGCGGGTGCGGGGCCCGAGCGCCATCTGCCCGTGCCAGTCACCGAGCGCGAGGTAGTCGAGTCGGGCGCTCTCGGCGCGGTCGGGCGGAATCACCTCGGAGGCGCGCGCGTCCTCCTCTTCGAAACTGCGCACGGCGCCATGCGCGAGGCCGATGCGCAGCGCGCCCTCGGGGGTCTCGGCGCCGGGCATCCAGGCGGTCAGGTCGTAGCCGGGGAACTTGCGCGGCAGCGGTGCGGGCAGCAGCCAGGCGCCGGGGGCCATCTCGACTGGCGCGGCCCTGTCCAGCAGGCGCAGGTTGCCGGGCGCACGGGAGGCGACCTCGGCCCAGAGCGCCTCGGCCCCGAGGCTGTCGTGGTTGCCGGGCAGCACCCACCAGGTCAGGTCCTCCTCGGCACCGAAGGCATGCATCGCCTGCACCAGCACGCGCGGGCTGGGGGTGGGCGTGTCGAAGAGATCCCCGGCGATCAGCACATGCGCCGCGCCGGCCTGGCGGGCGGCACCGGCGAGTCGGGTGATCGCGCCGTGGCGTGCCTCGGCAAGATGCGGGCGGATCTCCTCGGGCATGGCGGCGAAGCGCCGGCCCAGGTGAAGGTCGGAGGCGTGGATGAAGCGGAAGTCTGCCATGATGTCCCCTTTGCGCAAGTGATTGCGCATCTGCGGGGCGACCGCAACGAGAAGAGGGCGGATTTTCGCGGTTCCTACGGGAGTTGTGAAGTCTGACGGAATTTGTCGGATTGACAAATCCGATTCATTTGCTCAGTTTTGATGGCAAGAGAGCCACCTCGTGCCAGGCGGGGGAGCCGACAGACGAGGGCGCTTGAAGCGAGGGGCCGTTGTGAAGCACGAAATCGGGTATTCCACCGCGGCATCTGCGCGCGGGGCGCGGACAGAGCTTCTGGCCATGGTCCTCGGAGCCTTCTGGCCGGCGGAGGGCGCGCTCGAGGCGCTGCTCGACCGCGTAGAAATGTCGCGCGATGTGCCACAGGCGCGTTCCGCACGAGGAGTAAGATAATGATGATCGACCGGTTCAAATCCGACGCAGCGCAACCTGCCATCCCGCGCCATGACGCGCGCCTGCTCACCCAGAGCGGCAACCTTGCCGAGATCGAGCTCGACGGGCAGGTCTACACGCTGCGCATCACCAAGGCAGGCAAGCTGATCCTGACCAAGTAAGCCGTCTTCACCAGCCGAAACACCAAGAATAACGCCACGAGGGGACAGACCTAGATGAAATTCCTGACTACATCCGCGCTCGCGCTGACCATTGCCGCTCCGGCGCTGGCCGACACCGACAAGGCCGCGGTGATCGAGACCTACGCAGATATCGCGCAGGCCGGTTACGAGGACAGCCTGAGCACCGCCAAGGCGCTGCAGGATGCGGTCGCGGCCCTGGTCGCGGCGCCCTCCGAGGACACGCTGGTCGCCGCGCGCGAAGCCTGGCTGGCGGCGCGCAACCCCTACCAGCAAACCGAGGTCTTCCGCTTCGGCAACCCGATCGTCGATGACTGGGAAGGCAAGGTGAACGCCTGGCCGCTGGACGAGGGTCTGATCGACTACGTGGACGACAGCTACGGCGGCGCCACCGACGAGAACCCCTTCGCCGCCTCCAACGTGATCGCCAACCCGACGCTGGAGCTGGCCGGGCAGGAGGTCGACGCCTCGCTGATCACCCCGGAACTGATCGCCGACACGCTGAACGAGGCCGACGGCATCGAGACCAACGTGGCCCGCGGCTACCATGCCATCGAGTTCCTGCTGTGGGGTCAGGACCTCAACGGCACCGAGCCGGGCGCGGGCGACCGCCCCTATACCGACTATGTCGTGGGCGCGGACTGCACCGGCGGCAATTGCGACCGCCGCGCGGCCTATCTGACCTCGGCGACGCAGCTGCTGGTCTCGGACCTCGAGGAAATGGCCGCGAACTGGGCCGAGGGCGGCGCGGCGCGAGAAGAGGTCAGCGCCAATGCCGACGCCGGCATCGTGGCGATGCTGACCGGCATGGGCTCGCTGTCCTACGGCGAGCAGGCCGGCGAGCGCATGCGCCTCGGCCTGATGCTGAACGACCCCGAGGAAGAGCACGACTGCTTCTCCGACAACACCCACAACTCGCACTTCTACGACGGCAAGGGCATCCAGAACGTCTACCTCGGCAGCTACACCCGCGTCGACGGCAGCACCGTCGAGGGTCCGTCGCTGAGCGATCTGGTGGCCGAGACCTCGCCGGAGCTGGACGAGGAGATGAAGGGCAAGCTCGACGCCACGATGGCGGCGCTCGGCGCGATCAAGACCGCCGCCGAGGAAGAGGGTTTCGCCTACGACCAGATGCTCGAGGCCGGCAACGAGAAGGGCGAGGCGCTGATCATGGGCGGCGTCGACGGTCTCATCGACCAGACCCGCACCATCGAGCGCATCGTCACCGCGCTGTCGCTCGAGGATATGGAATTCGAAGGCTCCGACAGCCTCGACAACCCGAACGCCGTCTTCCAGTAAGGGGAACCGGACCGATGATCGTCTGCCACTGCATGGGTATCTCGGATCGCGACATCCACGCCGCGATCGACTGGATGCGTCATTCCGACCCGCAGACGATCATCACGCCCGGAAAAATATACCACGCGCTCGGTAAAGCCGCCGATTGCGGGGGTTGCATGCCGCTCTTCTTGCAAACCATGCGACGTAACGACAATCTGGAAGTTCCCATGCACCTCCGCGACCTGCGTGGTCGCGGAAAAACACAGGAAGGCGGATATGAAGGGCGACGAGAAAGTCATCGAGTACCTTAACAAGGCGCTCCGTTCCGAACTCACCGCGGTCAGCCAGTACTGGCTGCACTATCGTCTGCAGGAAGACTGGGGCCTCGGCCACATGGCCAAGAAGAGCCGCGAGGAGAGCATCGAAGAGATGCACCACGCGGACAAGCTGATCACCCGGATCATCTTTCTCGGCGGCCACCCGAACCTACAGAAGCTCGACCCGCTGCGCATCGGCGAGGGCCCGAAGGAAACGCTCGAGGCCGACCTTGCCGCGGAGCACGAGGCCCGCGCGCTCTACAAAGAGGCCCGCGAGCATTGCGAATCCGTGGGCGACTATGTGAGCAAGAACCTGTTCGAGGAACTGATGGCGGACGAAGAGGGCCACATCGACTTCCTCGAGACGCAACTGGAACTCTACGACCGGGTCGGTGCCGAACGCTATGCGGTCATCAATGCCATGCCGATGGATGAGGCCGAGTAGCCTCGCGCTTTGCGCCGCCCTGCTGGGCGGCGCTTCGCTTGCCGCCGAGGGCACCCCTTCCGAGGAAGCCGTGCCCGGGCTGCAGGACCTGCATCTCAACATCATCCCCCGCACCGAGGACGAGGCCGCGCGCATTGCCGCGGTGACCGCGCTGACCGAGGATTTCTCGGCGCCCGAGCAGTTCGAGGAGCTGACCGCCGGCGCGGCCACCGTGCGCCCGCGCCGCAATGCCGACGCCTTCTCGCAGCCGTCGGGCAACATGGAGTTTGACCGCGAGCTCGACTTCAAGGTGGGCAACGGGCTGTTCCGCAAGCTCTGGGTCTCCTCGCCGTCCTCGACCCGCGCCTCGGACGGGCTGGGGCCGCTCTACAACGCCCGCGGCTGCCAGAACTGCCATCTCAAGGACGGGCGCGGCCATCCGCCCGAAGGGCCGAACGACGGCGCCGTGTCGATTTTCCTGCGGGTCTCCGTGCCCGCCGATCCCGGCGCCGAGATGCCGCGGATCGCCGAGTGGATCGCCACCCAGCCGCACCCGGTCTACGGCCAGCAGATCCAGGATTTCGCCACCGTCGGGCAGGGCGCGGAGGCGCGCTTCGAGGTGCGCTACGACGAGATCGACGTGCCGCTCTCGGGCGGCGAGCGGGCTTCGCTGCGCGTGCCGAGCTATGCCGCCGCCGACCTCGCCTATGGCCCGCTCGGCGAGGCGGCCATGCTTAGTCCGCGCGTCGCGCCGCAGATGATCGGGCTCGGCCTGCTCGAGGCGATCCCGGCGCGGGACATCCTCGCGCTGGCCGACCCCGAGGATGCGGACGGTGACGGCATCTCGGGCCGCGCCGCGGTGGTCTGGTCGCTGGAGCATGACGCGCCGATGCTGGGCCGCTTCGGCCACAAGGCCGGCATGGCGACGGTGCGCGAGCAATCCTCGGCGGCCTTCGCCAGCGACATCGGCATCTCGACCCCGCTGCATCCGGACGTCTGGGGCGACTGCACCCCGGCGCAGACCGCCTGCCGCGAAGCGCCCGGCGGCGACGATCCCGAGCGCGGCGGCTTCGAGGCGGACAGGGCGGCGCTCGAACTGGTGACCTTCTATAGCCGCAACCTCGGTGTGCCCGCGCGGCGCGACGTGGATGACCCGCAGGTGCTGCACGGCAAGCGCGTCTTCTACGAGACCGGCTGCCCCGCCTGCCACACCCCGAAATTCGTCACCCACCGGCTGGACGCCCAGCCGGAGCAGAGCTTCCAGCTCATCTGGCCCTATTCGGACATGCTGCTGCATGACATGGGCGAGGGGCTGGCGGACCACCGCCCCGAGGGCCGCGCCACCGGGCGCGAATGGCGCACCGCGCCGCTCTGGGGCATCGGCCTCACCCAGCGGGTGAGCGGCCACACCACCTTCCTGCACGACGGACGGGCCCGCAATCTGTTGGAGGCGATCCTCTGGCACGGCGGCGAGGCCGAAACGCAGCGCGACAAGGTGGTTTCCATGGTGCCGGCGGACCGCGCGGCGCTGATCCGGTATCTGGAGAGTTTGTAAATGACATATCGCCTGACCCTTTGCGCCGCGTTGCTCGCCGCGCCGCTCGTTGCGCCTTTGGCCGCGCCCGCGCAGGCCGGGGTGCCCGAGGCCCTGAGCGCGCATATCCTCCCCGGCTTCGCGGGCTTCGCCCAGGCCACCGAGACGCTGGCCGGTGCGGCACAGGCCGATTGCACCGCCGCCTCGCTGCGCGAGCCCTGGATGCACGCCTTCGACCGCTGGAACGCCGTGGCCGACATCCACATCGGCCCTTCCGAGACCGGCGCGCTGCCGGTGGCCTTCTGGCCCGACAGCCGCGGCTTCACCCCCAAGACGCTGACCCGGCTGATCACGGGCGAGGAGGAGGTCGGCCGCGACCCGGTGGCCTATGCCGATGTCTCGATCGCCGCGCGCGGGCTCTACCCGCTGGAGTTCATGCTCTACGATCCGGATTTCTGGGACTACGAGCCTGGCAGCTACGCCTGCACGCTGGTGCAGACCATGACCCGCGATCTCGCGCGGCAGGCCGCGGCGCTGGATGCCGGCTGGGAGGAGCAGTTCGCCGACGTGCTGCGCACCGCCGGGCAGGAGGGCAATGCCACCTACATGGGCGAGGACGAGGCGGTGCGGGCGCTCTACACGCAGATCCTCACGGGGCTCGAGTTCACCGCCGACACCCGCCTCGGCCGCCCCCTCGGCACCTTCGAGCGGCCGCGCCCGACCCGCGCCGAGGCCTGGCGCTCGGGCCGCAGCCTGCGCAACGTGCTGCAGGACTCCAAGGGCGCCTACGATATGGCCGCGGCGCTCGCCGACTGGGACCTGCCGCAGAGCAAGGCCGCGCTGGACCGGCTCTACGAGCTGGCCGAGCGGGTCGAGGAGCCGAGCTTCCAGGCCGTCGACGATCCGTCCGAGCGGCTGCACGTCGAGATCCTGCAACAGCAGGTGCGCGCCCTGAGCGATGCGCTGGAACTGGAAATCGGCTTACGCCTCGGCATCCAGCCGGGCTTCAACTCCGGCGACGGCGACTGAGAGGGAATGAGACCATGACCACGAGACGCACTTTCCTGGCCAGCCTTCTGGCTGCGTCCGCCGCCCCCGCGACCGGCTGGGCGGCGGTGGGCGATCCCACCTATCTGGCCGCGGCCAAGCAGGGCGACGGCAGCTTCGTTCTGGTCGGCCTGCGGGAGGGCGGCGAAGAGGCCTTCCGCGTGCCGCTCCCGGCGCGCGGCCACGCCGCCTGCGCCCATCCGACCCGCGCCGAGGCCGTGGGCTTTGCCCGCCGTCCCGGCACCTATGCGCTGGTCATCGACTGCATCTCCGGCGAGGTGCTGCACGAGCTGAGCGCGCCGCAGGGCCACAGCTTCAACGGCCACGGTGCCTTTTCCGCCGACGGCACGGTACTCTTCACCTCCGAGCAGGTCGCCGAGGGCAGCGCGGGGCGCGTGGGCATCTGGGACGTAGAGGCCGGCTACACGCGCGTTTCGGATTTCCCGACGCATGGTCTCGGCCCGCACGAGCTGCGGCTGATGCCGGACGGTCAGAGCCTGGTGATCGCCAACGGCGGCATCCAGACCGACGCCTTTGATCGCACAAAGCTCAACACCGACACCATGCAGCCGAACCTCTCCTACGTCGGCTTCGATGGCACGCTGCTGGAGAAAGTCGAGCTGGAGCCGGAGCTGCACGAGAACTCGATCCGCCACCTCGCGCTGCGGCCCGACGGGCTGGTGGGCTTCTGCATGCAGTGGCAGGGCGAGGAGGGCGCGGCGACGCCTCTGCTCGGTCTGCACCGCCGCGGCGAGGCGCCGGTGCTCTGCGAGGCGCCGCTCGGCGACGAGCTGGTGATGCAGGGCTACGCGGGCAGCGTCGCCTTTGCCGGGGAGGGGCGCGAGATCGCCATCACCTCGCCGCGCGGCGGGCGGATGCACCGCTTCTCGGAGACGGGGGCGTTTCTCGGGGCGGTGTCGCGCACGGATGTCTGCGGGCTGGCGACGCACGAGGGCGGCTACATGGCCAGCGACGGGCTGGGCGGGCTGATCCTGGTGAAGGGCGAGACGCCGACGCCGCTGCGCCGCGCCGATGTGGCCTGGGACAACCACCTGGTGCGCATCGCGGGGTGAGAGCTGCGCCCGGCGGCGCCGGCTTGTTTCGGGGCGCTTGTTTTCCGGCGATGGTGCGCACGGGACATGAAAAAAAAGCGGGCCACATGGGCCCGCTTTCCGCATCAGATTCAGCGAAGGGCTCAGGCCGCCGCTTCGGCCTTTGCGTTCGCCAGGTACTCCAGCAGGTTCTCCGGGCTCGACACGCCGTAGGGATCCTCGCCGTGGTTGTCGCACAGGCCGGGCTCCTCGAACCACGCCTCGACCACGCCGTCGTTGATGATCGCCGCATAGCGCCAGGAGCGCATGCCGAAGCCGAGGTTGTCCTTGTTCACCAGCATGCCGATGCGGCGGGTGAACTCGCCCGAGCCGTCGGGGATGACCGAGACATTCTCGAGGTTCTGCGACTTGGCCCACTGGTTCATCACGAAGCTGTCGTTGACCGACATGCAGTAGATCGCGTCGATGCCGTGTGCGCGGAAGGTCTCGGCGTTCTTCTCGAAGCCCGGCAGCTGGTAGGTCGAGCAGGTCGGGGTGAAGGCGCCGGGCAGCGAGAAGAGGATCACGCGCTTGCCCTTGAAGTAATCCGCCGTGGTCATGTCCTGCCAGCGGAAGGGGTTCGGGCCCTCGATCGACTCGTCGCGGACGCGGGTACGGAAGGTGACATTGGGAAGCGCGACGCCGGTTCTCATTCTGGTGTCCTTTCGGGAACTTGCAAATTCGGGTCTCCTCCCTGACGTGGGGATAGGAGCGCGGCGCGGCGGGCGCAAGCAGAAGAGCGCCGTCGCGGAAGGCGCGCGGACAAAAGCGGCGCGGGATGCTCGGGAATTGCGCTTCGGGCGCGATGGGCGTAGGGGAGAGTCCGACATGTTCAGTCCCGGTGTCGGTCCCGGTGGGGGACCGATCCGGAGCCTGGGGTGGAACCTCGTCCCGAAGAGGTCTATCTTCCGGGGCAACCTGACCCACATCGCGGGGGAAACGCTTTGCGAGACCTGAAGATCCCGGCGCAGCGCCATCCGGAGAAGGCGCATCGGCCCGACAATGCCCAGCCCAAGAAACCGGACTGGATTCGCGTCAAGGCGCCCGGCGGCGCGGGCTACAACGAGACCCGCCGCATCATGCGCGAGCACGGCCTGGTGACCGTCTGCGAAGAGGCCGGCTGCCCCAATGTGGGCGAGTGCTGGAGCCAGGGTCACGCCACCATGATGATCATGGGCGACATCTGTACCCGCGGCTGTACCTTCTGCAACATCGCCACCGGCCGCCCCGACACGCTCGACGTCTTCGAGCCCGGGCGCGTGGCCGACTCGGTGCAGAAGCTGGGGCTGAAGCACGTGGTGGTGACCTCGGTGGACCGCGACGACCTCGACGATGGCGGCGCCGAGCATTTCGCCCAGACCATCCGTGCGATCCGTCACCGCTCGCCCGAGACCACCATCGAGATCCTGACGCCGGACTTCCTGAAGTCCAAGCCCGGCGCGCTCGAGACCGTGGTCGAGGCGCGCCCCGACGTGTTCAACCACAACCTCGAGACGGTGCCCGGCCTCTACCCCGAAGTGCGCCCCGGTGCGCGTTACTTCCACTCGCTGCGCCTGCTGCAGCGGGTCAAGGAAATGGACCCGCATATCTTCACCAAGTCCGGCATCATGGTCGGCCTCGGCGAGGAGCGTCAGCAGGTCGTGCAGGTGATGGACGACATGCGCGCCGCCGACATCGACTTCCTGACCATCGGCCAGTACCTGCAGCCGACGCCGAAGCACCACCGCGTCGCCCGTTTCGTCACGCCCGACGAGTTCGCCTCCTACGAGAAGGCCGCGTTCGGCAAGGGCTTCCTGATGGTCTCGGCGACGCCGCTGACCCGCTCGAGCTACCACGCCGGTGACGATTTCGCCCGCCTGCGTGACGCGCGCGAAGCCAAGCTGGCAAACGGCTGAGTTGACGACGGCGCAAAGCCGGGCAACTTGGCAAGGATGAATTGGGGGCGGGGCCGCGCGGCTGCGCCCCTTTTTCTTTGGCGCGCGCGAAACGGGGCTTTGCCGCGCCGCGCGAAGCGTCCTAAGCTCCTTGTCGTGCAAGGTAAAAAGGGTGCGCCATGCTGATCCGGGTGGGCGACGATCGAACCGGGGCCATCGATCTGTCGCTGGCCGGGCTGCTGTCTTCGATCTCGGGGGCGCTGAACGCCGTGGGCTTCCTCATCGCCGGCTCGTTCACCGCCAATATGACCGGCAATATCTCGGCCCTTGCCGACCATCTGGCGAACGGCGCGCTGCGGCTGGCGCTGTCCTTTGCCGGGCTGGTCGTCGCCTTCATCTGCGGCGCCGCCCTGGCGGCGCTGGTCATCCGCATCGGCGAGGCGCGGCGGGTCCGGGCAATCTACGCGCTGGCCATCGCGGCGGAGGGGGTCTTCGTGCTGCTCCTGGGGATTGCGCTGGCGCTCTGGCCGGGGATGGAGCAGGCGTTTCTGGTTATCGTGCTGAGCTTCGTGATGGGGTTGCAGAACGCGGTGACCACGATGATCTCGCGCGCCCGGGTGCGCACCACCCATGTCTCTGGCATGGCCACGGATATCGGCATCGGGCTGTCGGCGCTGGCCGCGGACGCCGAGACGCGGCGCGCGGCGCTTCCGAAGCTGCGGCTCCACGCGCTGACGCTGGCCAGTTTCACCGCCGGTGGTGTGCTCGGTGCGGTGCTCTTCGGCGCGGCGGGCTATTGGCTTTTCCCGCTCTGTGCCGGCGCGTTGCTGGCGATCTCGCTGCCCGAGGTGATCCGGGCCGGGCGCGGCTGACATTGCGGGGCGGCCGGCGCACACTGCGCGTCGCAGCAATGCGCGATAGCGGTAACCTGTGGCACTTCACCCAGTATACGAATGTATTCCGTTAATTAATTGATAAGACACAATCATTTCCTTTACATCGAAGGGCGGGGCGCTAGTGTCGCGACAACCTTCCGGAGCCTGAGCCATGCCGCCCATCAAAGATCACCCGCTGCGCTACGAGCTCGCCAACGAGTTGCACGCCCGTCCGTTTCCCACGCTCGAAGTGCCCTGCCGCGGGGTCTTCCTCGCGGTCAAGCGCGCGGCGGATGCCGCCTCCCGCGATCGCGGCGAGGACCTGGCGCATCTGGTCGACTTGCTCGACCGCCATGGCGCACCGCATCCGCAGCCCGAGGCACGGCACTACGCCGGGCGCATCGGCAAGGCCGAGATCAAGTGGGAACTGCACACCGAGTTCGTCACCTATACCGCCTTCCTGCCGGGGCTGGGCGATGGCGCCTTCGATCCGCGCGATTTCGGGATCTTTCCGGCCGACTGGCTCGAGGCGACGCCCGGCGTTCGGATGACCTCGGCGATGATCCGCGTTCTGGACCGCCCGTCGGACCCGGCGACGATCAATGCCGCCTGCGCGGACTGGTTCGTCAACGACAGCATCGCGGTGAGCAGCATGCTTGACGATGCTCTGGTCGCGGCCTCCGACTTCCGCATCGACCCGGCGGGGCACCAACGCTTCGCGGTCTTCGTCGACGCGGGCACGGGTGCGCAGCGCGTGGGCCGCGTGGTGCAGCGCCTGTGCGAGATCGAGGTCTACAAGACCATGGCCATGCTCGGCTTCACCCGAGTCAGCGCGATCCGCGCCGACCTCACGCGGATCGACGAGAACCTGACGCGGCTGTCGACCGAGATGACCGGCGGCGACAGCCCCGAGGAGGACGTGCTGAAGGCGCTGCTCGGGGTCTCGGCTGAGCTCGAGACGGTGCAGGCCCAGAGCGCCTTCCGGCTCTCGGCCACCGCCGCCTACGAGGCTTTGGTGAACCAGCGCATCTCGGTGCTGCGCGAGGAGCGCTTCGAGGGGCGGCAGACCTTCCGCGAATTCATGGCGCGGCGCTTCGAGCCGGCCATGCGCACCGTGAAGAGCAGCGAGAAGCGGCTGGCCGAGATGTCGGCCCGGGCGATGCGGGCGGGCGAGCTGCTGCGCACCAGCGTCGAGGTGAAGCGCTCGGCGCAGAACCAGGAGATCCTCGCCAGCCTCGACAAGCGCGCCGACCAGCAACTGCAACTGCAGACCACGGTCGAGGGGCTCTCGGTGGTGGCGATCTCCTACTATGCCGTCTCGCTGGTGGGCTACCTGCTCTACCCGGTGGCCGCGGCGGTGGGCGTCTCGAAGGGCACGCTGACCGCGCTGGCGGTGATCCCGGTGGCGCTGCTGGTCTGGTTCGGCATCCGCCGCATCCGCCATGCGGTGCATTGACGCGTTTGCGGGCGCGCGCCGAGAGGTTGGCACTTGCCGGCGCTTTGGGCTAAAGCGCAGGCAAGAACCACCCGGAGAGCATCATGCGCGCCAATACCTTCTGCATCAAATGGGGCACCGCCTTCGGCCCGGAATACGTCAACCGGCTGTATTCAGGCGTGCGCCGGCACATGGACCGCCCGGTGCGCTTCTTCTGCATGACCGAGCACGCCGAGGGGCTGCACCCGGACATCGAGATCATCGACCTGCCGGTGGAACCCTTCGCCGAGCCCATGGCCGCGGCGCTCGCCGTCGCCAACCGCCAGGGCGCCATGCGCAAGGTCTCGCTGTTCCGCCCCGGTCTGGTGCCCGACCTCGAGGGGCCGGTGCTGGGCTTCGATCTCGACGTCGTGATCACCGGCCCGCTGGGCGAGATCCACGACCTTGCACCCGGCACCATCGCCATGCGCCACGACTGGACCGAGAAGCGCAAGGGCCGGCCCACGGGGCACGGCTCGGTGTTTCGCTTCGATCCCGCGCAGCATGGTTTCCTCTACGAGGATCTGTCCAAGGACGCCTATGCAGAGGTCGAAAAGGCCCGCGGGTCGGAGCAACGCTACACCTCTCACAAGGCAATGGATCGCGGCGTTTTTAAATATATTCCGGACCCTTGGGTCGTGTCTTTCAAGTATGACTGCAACCCGTTCCCGGGCAACTGGCTGCACGCGCCGCGGCTGCCCGAGGAGGCCCGCGTGGTCTGCTTCCACGGCCATCCCAAGATGTCCGAGGCGCTGGAGGGCTACAACGGCAGCTTCGTCCGCCACTCCAAGCCCTGCGACTGGTTGCGCGAGCATTGGATCGACCGGGCGCAGGCGGATCTCGGCTCAGACTGGGCCTGAGCGCCTGTTCGGCGCCTGAAGGGACACACAAATTAACCGTTATGCTTGCCGAGCAGACCGCCCGCGCGGTATGAGCGGCGTCAACATTGGGAACTTGAAAGAGAGGCAGAGCAATGCGTCGCGTTGTGGTTACCGGGCTGGGGCTTGTCACGCCGCTGGCGGATGGGGTCGAGAAAAGCTGGGAACGTATTCTGGACGGGCAATCGGGCGCCGGGCCGATCAAGGGCTTCGACACCGAGGGTCTGACCACCACCTACGCCTGCGAAGTGCCGCTCGGCGACGGGTCTGACGGCACCTTCAATGCCGACGCCTACATGGAGCCGAAAGAGCAGCGCAAGGTCGACACCTTCATCCTCTTCGGCATGGCCGCAGCGCAGCAGGCCGTCGAGGACTCCGGCTGGACCCCGACCGAGAAGGAAGATCTCGAGCGCACCGGCGTTCTGATCGGCTCCGGCATCGGCGGTCTCAACTCGATCGCCAACACCGCCGTGATGATGGAAGCCAAAGGCCCGCGCCGCGTGTCGCCGTTCTTCGTGCCCGGCGCGCTGATCAACCTGATCTCCGGCCAGGTCTCGATCAAATACGGCTTCCGCGGCCCGAACCACTCGGTGGTCACCGCCTGCTCGACGGGCGCCCATGCCATCGGCGACGCGATGCGCCTGATCAAGTACGGCGACGCCGACGTGATGGTCGCGGGGGGCGCCGAGGCGGCCATCTGCAAGATCGGCATCGCCGGCTTCAACGCCTGCAAGGCGCTGTCGACCAAGCGCGCCGACGATCCGACCAAGGCCAGCCGCCCCTATGACGCCGACCGTGACGGCTTCGTCATGGGCGAGGGCGCGGGCATCGTGGTGCTGGAAGAGTACGAGCACGCCAAGGCGCGCGGCGCGAAGATCTACGCCGAGGTCATCGGCTACGGCCTGTCGGGCGACGCCTACCACATCACCGCCCCGTCGGAAGACGGCGACGGCGCCCTGCGCTCGATGGGCGCGGCGCTGAAGTCGGCGGGTCTCGAGGCGAGCCAGATCGACTACATCAACGCCCACGGCACCTCGACCATGGCCGACACCATCGAGCTTGGCGCGGTGGAGAAGCTGCTCGGCGAACACGCGGGCAATGTCACCATGTCCTCGACCAAGTCGGCGACCGGCCACCTGCTCGGCGCGGCCGGCGCGATCGAGGCGATCTTCTCGATCCTCGCGATCCGCGACCAGGTCGCGCCGCCGACGATCAACCTCGACAACCCGGCGGTGGAAACGCCGATCGACCTCGCGCCCAATGCCAAGCGCGACCGCAAGATCGACTACGCGCTCTCCAACAGCTTCGGCTTCGGCGGCACCAACGCGAGCGTGATCTTCGGGAAGGTCAGCTGATATGTGGCGCAACATCGCCTCCAACGCGATGACCTTCCTGGTCGTGCTCGTCTTCCTCGCCGGGGGCTTCCTGCTCTGGGCTCAGAACGAGTACAGCGCGGAAGGGCCTCTGGCGCAGCCCATCTGCCTGCAGGTGCAGCGCGGCTCGAACTTCGGCCGCGTCTCGCGTGACCTCGCCGAGCAGGGGGCGGTCAGCTCGGACATGCTGTTCCGCCTCGGCGCGGATTACACCGACAAGACCACCGAGCTGAAGGCGGGCTCCTACCTCGTGCCGGAGCATGCCTCGATGTCGGACATCACCGAGATCGTCACCAAGGGCGGCGCCTCGACCTGCGGGACCGAGGTGGTCTACCGCATCGGCGTCAACAGCGCCGAGGTGCAGGTACGCGAGCTCGATCCCGAAACCGGGCGCTACGTCGAGCGCATCGAGTTCGATCCGGCCAGCGACGAGCCGCGCCCCGAGGGCTACGAGGCGATCAAGTCCGAGGTCGGCACGCGTTTCCGCGTGGCGCTGGCCGAGGGGGTGACGAGCTGGAAGGTGATCGAGGAACTGGGCCAGATCGACGTGCTCGAGGGCGAGGTCGCCGAGCGGCCCGCCGAGGGCTCGCTGGCGCCCGACAGCTACGAGATCAGCCCCGGCGACAGCCGCGAGGATCTGGTCGCGCGGATGACCGAGGCGCAGGAGGCGATCCTCGCGCAGGCCTGGTCCAACCGCGCCGAGGGCGTGCCCTATGACAGCCCCGAGGAGGCGCTGATCATGGCCTCCATCGTCGAGAAGGAAACCGGTGTCTCGGACGAGCGCCCGATGGTGGCCTCGGTCTTCGTCAACCGTCTCGAGCGCGGCATGCGCCTGCAGACGGACCCGACGGTGATCTACGGGCTGACCAACGGCGAGGGTGTGCTGGGCCGCGGTCTGCGCCAGTCCGAGCTGCGCCGCGAGACGCCGTACAACACCTACGTCATCGACGGGCTGCCGCCGACCCCGATCGCCAACCCGGGCCGCGCCAGCATCGAGGCGGCGCTGAACCCGGCGCAGTCGGAGTATCTCTACTTCGTGGCGGACGGCTCGGGCGGTCACGCCTTCGCGGAAACGCTGAACGAGCACAACCGCAACGTCGCCGAATGGCGCAAGATCGAGGCGGAGCGGGCGCAGGGCAACTGAGCCTTTCTGCCAGAAACAGGAAAGGCTGGGCGTGAAGCCCGGCCTTTTTCGTTTTGGGTCATTGCGACGGCAAGCCGGGCGCGCGCCAGCCCGTGGAATGGCGCTGCGAAAGTTGAGGTTTGCACTTTATGCGGGCCAAATCAGGGTGCCCTGCGAGCTTTGCGCTACAATGACAAAGCGTCAGCCCGCGAGGATGGCTTCGTCCATCGGGCCTGGCCCGATGGCGCCACGCTGGACGACCGATTGCCCGGCGGCTTCGCCTTGATGCCGGGCGGCTTGATGCCTCAGCCCTTCAGCACCCGTGCCAGGGCGCAGAATTGCTCGAGCGAGACCTGCTCGGCGCGTTCGGTGGGCGCGATGCCCGCCGCCAGAAGCTTGTCCTCGATGTCCGGCGCCAGCCCCTTGAGCGCGGCGCGCAGCATCTTGCGGCGCTGGTTGAAGGCCATGGCGACCACCCGCTCCAGCGTCTTCGCGTCTGCCGGGTAGCGCGGCTCGGGAAGGGCTTTCAGATGCACCACCGCCGAGGAGACTTTCGGCGGCGGGGTGAAGGCGGAGGGCGGCAGGCTGATCACGATGCGCGCCTCGCAGCGCCATTGCGCCAGCAGGGCGAGCCGCCCGTAGGCCTTGGACCCCGGCTGCGCGACGATGCGCTCGGCGACCTCGCGCTGGAACATCAGCGTCAGCGTCGACCAGAAGGGCGGCCAGTCGGTCGGCGTCAGCCAGCGCACCAGCAGCTCGGTGCCGACGTTGTAGGGCAGGTTGGCGCAGATCGCGATCGGCGGGGTCAGCTTCTCGAGCGGGTCGACCTGCAGCGCGTCGCCGTTGATCACCTCGAGCCGGCCCTCGTAATGCCGCGCGATCTCGTCGAGCGCGGGCAGGCAGCGTTCGTCCTTCTCCACCGCCAGCACCTTCCGCGCGCCCTCGGCGAGCAGCCCGCGGGTCAGGCCGCCGGGGCCGGGGCCGACCTCGAGCACGTCCATGTTCGACAGGTCTCCGGCCGCCCGCGCGATCTTGGCGGTCAGGTTGAGATCCAGCAGGAAGTTCTGGCCCAGCGACTTCTTGGCGCTGAGCTGATGCGTCGCGATCACCTCGCGCAGCGGAGGAAGGCCGTCGATCCCGCTCATTTCTTCATGGTTCTCCAGTTTCGCCGCGGTATTGGGGCAATGGGGCGTTGGGGTGTTGCAGTGCGCCCGCAGGGCACGGGCGCGGGGCAGAGCCCCCTCTATACCCTTACGCCGTCGCCGCGCCAGCCGAAAGCTCGGCGGCCATGCGCAGCGCCGCCAGCGTCGAGGAGGGATTCGCCAGCCCCTTGCCCGCGATGTCGAAGGCGGTGCCGTGATCGGGCGAGCTGCGCACGAAGGGCAGGCCGAGGGTGACGTTGACGCCCTCGTCGAAGCCCAGCGTCTTCACCGGGATCAGCGCCTGGTCGTGATACATGCAGACCGCGACGTCGTAGCGGGCGCGGGCGGCGGCGTGGAACATCGTGTCGGCGGGCAGCGGGCCGAGCAGATCCATGCCCTCGCCGCGCAGCCGTTCGAGCAGGGGCGAGATCATCTCGATCTCCTGCCGCCCCATGCGACCGCCTTCGCCGGCGTGCGGGTTGAGGCCCGCGACCGCGATGCGCGGCCGGGGGATGCCGAAGCCCGCCATGGCGTCATGGGTGATGCGCAGCCGGGCCTCGAGCAGCTCGGCGGTCAGCGTCTGCGGCACGTCTTCGAGGGCGATGTGGATGGTGGCGGGCACCACCTTCAGCTCGGGGCAGGCGAGCATCATCACGACCTCGGGCACGCCGCCGAGATGGGCGAGGAACTCGGTGTGACCGGGGAAGGCGAAACCGCAGCCCTCGGCCAGCGCCTTCTTGGAGATCGGCAGGGTGCAGAGCGCTGCCGCCTCGCCGGACTGGCAAAGCTGCACGCCGCGCTCGATCGAGGCCACCACGCCCGCCGCCTGTGCCGGTTGCGGCACGCCCGGCACGCGCGGGCCGGGGATTTCCAGCGGCAGCACCGGCAGGCCGCGGGTGGCGGCTGCGGCGGCCTCGGCGGGGCGTTCGATCAGCACGTGCGGCACGGTGCCGGGCAGGTGCTGCGGCGCGCCGATCCAGAAGAACGGCAGCGCCGCGCCAAGCACGGTCCAGCAGGCCTCGGCCAGCTCCGGGCCGATGCCCGAGGGCTCGCCGCAGGAGAGCGCGACGGGCAGCGCCGGGCTCATTTCTCGACGATGTAGGCGTTGGCGCGGAGCTGCGACAGGTAGGCCTCGGCCATCTGGTTGAGCCGCTGGTTGCGCAGCCCGATGGACACCTGCTGGCGGTCGGCGTCGGCGGTGACTTCCGGGGTGCGGCTGCACAGCATGAGGAACATCAGGGTCTGGCCGTTCGAGCGGGTGAGCGCGGTCGAGACCTCGCCCGGGTCGAGCTTCGACAGCTCGTAGGCCACGTCGGTCGGAAGGTCTGCGGGCGGCATCGACTGGCGCTGCAGCACCTCGGCGGGCTGACCCTTGGCAAAGGCGTAGAGATCGTCGCAGCGGTCGACCTTGCTGGCCAGCACGCGGGCCTTGGCGAGGGTCTCGGCGCTGCGGCCCCCGGCCATGTAGTAGGTGGCGTAGTCGACCGAGGCGATCTCGGGAGCGGAATAGCCCGACTCCTCGACCTGGCGCATCTGGAACAGCGCCACGGCGCCCTGGATCGGGATCGGCGCGGTGACCTCGCCCGGCGAGAGGCCGATCACCAGCGGGCGCAGCACCGGTGGCAGGTCGGAGATATCCTGCCAGGGAAGGCGGCCGCCCTCGCCACGGGTGGCGGTGGCGGAATACTCGCGCGCGGCAGAGGAGAACTCGGCGGTGGAGCGGTATTTCGAGATGCGCTCGGCGAGGCTCTGCACCTGCGCCTCGGTGCCGGGACGGATCGGGATGATGATCTCCGACAGCAGCACCCGCACGTTCGAGCCGGTGCCGGTGCCCGAGAGGGCGCGGTCGACCTCTTCGTCGCTGACGTTGATCCGGGACTGGAAGCGCGCCTGCACCAGTTGCCGCCAGGCGAAACCGGCGCGGACGAAGTCGCGGAAGGTCTGCTCCTCGACGCCGTTCTGCGCCAGCACGCCGAGGAACTGCTCGAGGCTGAGGTTGCCGCGCTGCGCGAACTCGGCCATGCCGTCGCGGATTTCCTCCTCGGTGGGCTCGATGCCGGCGTCCTGCGCCGCCTGCAGCCGCAGCCGGTCGTCGACCAGCTGCTCGCGGGCGAGGTTGGCGGGGTCGCCGCCGGAATTCAGCACCTCGATCATCCGCGCACGCTGCTGGATCTCGTAGTTGGTGATCACCATCTCGTCGACGAGGATCGCGGGCGAGAACAGCCCCTGCGCGGAGAGCGCGAGGGGGGCGAACGCCAGGCCGGCCGCGCAGATGACGGAGCGGAGGAAACGGGCGGGGATCACTTGCATTGGCGTCGGTACTCCTTGGCGCTTTCCGCGGTGCCGAAGCCAGTCAGCGCCACGGAGAGGCCGAAATCGGTGGACGGTTCCAGGTTGGTCGAGGACGCGTATTTGCGCGTCACCGAGAAGTCGACCTGGACGCATTCATTGCGGTATTGCAGGCCCATGCCCGCGCGGTCAAGGCGTTGATCGGCAAGGTCGTAGCGCCATTCCGCCGAGGTGGTCCAATTGGTGGCGAAACGGTAGCTGCCCTCGAGCGACCACTCGGACTGGGTTTCGTCGCGCTCCTCGACCGCGTCCTGCACCAGCAGCAGGTAGGAGGCGCCGAGATCGATGCGGTCGTTGGACCAGTCGACGCGCGCCTCGGCCTTGCTGAGGTCGCTGATGCCGTCCATCAGCCCGCGCGCCGAGATGGTCAGCCCGGTGTCGTTGCTGAAGCCGGCGGCGACCAGCCAGTCCGACATCGTGCTGTCGAGGCCGGAGGACTTGCTGAAGTCCTCGTCGACCTCGTCCTGCCAGACCCGGCCCAGGGTCATGCCCGCGCGCCAGCCGTCGGGCGCCTCGTGCAGCCAGCGCACGCCGGTGGCGAAGGTCTGGCCGTGCTCGCGGCGGTCGGCGGCGGGGAAGCGCGAGAGCGACAGCAGGTTGGCCTCGTCGAACTCGACGCGGGTGCTCTCGTCGGCGACGATATTGACCCGCGTGCCGCCGACGATGCCGTACTGCATGACCGGCTCGAGCAGCGTGTGCCCGCCGTCGGCGGCGTGCCGGACCAGCGGCCAGCGCAGCTCGAGCGCGGTGCCGCCCATGGCGCGTGACACATCGCTTTCCGAGGTGCTGTCCTGGCGGTAGGCGTAGCGGTCGAACCAGAGCTGCGTGGTCAGCCCGAAGCGCAGCCCGCCGTCCAGCGTCCAGCGCCGGCGCCAGCTCGCCTCGGCGGTGAGCCGGGCGACGTCGCGGCCCTCGATGTCATCCGAGGAGGTGCGGTAGTGCCCGTGCAGCTCGGTGCCGAGCCGCAGCTCGCCGCCGACGCGGGTCGGGAAGAAGCGCTTCTCGTAGGAGGCATCGACGATCCAGGACGGCAGCAGCGCGTCCTTTTCCGACGCGCGCAGCGACTGGTAGTGCGCCAGGCCGAGCCGCAGCAGGTCGTCCGCGCGCGCCCGCGACAGCTCGATCGTGCTGTCGAGACGGTCGAGGTCGTCGTAGTCGTAATCGTTGAGATAGGCCTCGTCGCTGACCATCTTGAGGTCGAAGTCGAGCTGGAACTCGTTGCGCAACCCGAAGTTGCCCTCGGCGAAGAGGTAGCCGCGGGTCTCGTCGCTGGTCAGCGTGTCGCGGGTCAGCGCGCCGTTGACCTCGACGTCGCCATTGGCGAAGGCGCGGCGATAGCGCGCCTCGAGCGTCTTGGTCACCGGCGAGGAGTAGGGCGTGAGCGTGACGTCCTGGTGGTCGCCGATGGGAATGAAATAGGGCAGCTTGATCCCGAAGCCGAGCAGCGTCGAGCTGCGGAAGGTCGGGATCAGGAAACCGCGGGTGCGCTCCAGCGTGGGGTCCGGCAGGCGCAGGCTCGGCACCCAGAGGATCGGCACGTCGAGCACGCGAAACTGCGCGCCCTCGAAATAGATCTGCTGCGCCTCCTGGTCGTGCACCACGCGGTCGGCGCGGATCGACCAGAGCGGAACCTCGTCGGGGCCGCAGACCTGGCAGGAGCTGACCGCGACGCGGCTGAGCTGGGTAAAGCGCCCCTCGGCCCGGCGTGCCTCGACGGCGGCGAGCTGCAGCTGCTCTTCCATGACGATGCGCGCGCCCGACAGGATGCCGTCGCGCAGCCCCTCCTGCAGCTCGGCGCTGTCGGCGAGCAGCAGGGTGCCCGAGGGATCGGTGATCCGCACCGGTCCCTCGATCTGCAGGGTGCCGGCTTGCTGGTCGTAGACGATCCGGCTGGCAGCGAGCCGTGTGCCATCCTGCAGAGCCTCGACATTGCCTTGTGCGATCAGGCGGTTGCCGTCTTCGACATAGACCTCGTCGGCGACGAGAATGGCCGGGGCATCTTCCTCTTCGGGGGTGGTGCGCGGGCTCGTCTGGGCGTGCAGCGGCTGCGGCAGCCCGGCGGCGAGCGGCAGGCTCAGGGCCAGCGCCGCCGCGAGCAGGCGGGTCTTGGGAGTCATCCTTCCTCCATCTGGAGCACCAGCCCGAGGGCCAGCAGCAGCGCGGCGAGCGGCGGAACCCATGCGGCGAGCATCGGGTTGAGTTGCCCGTTTTCGCCGAGGATCTGCGCGAAGTTCCGCACGTAGTAAAGTCCGAAGCCGAGCATCACCGCCGCCAGCACCGAAAGCCCGGTGTTGGCCAGCCGTGCCGGGCGCATGGTGAAGCCCGCCGCGACCAGGACCATCGCCACCAGGAAGATCGGCTGCGCCAGTTCGGACTGCAGCCAGACGATGTGGCGCCGGGCCGAGAAGCCGGCCTCTTCCAGCCCGCGGATGAAGGCGGGCAGCTCCCAGATGGCGATCGCCGAGGGCTCGCCGAAGCGGTCGCGGATGCCGTCCTGCGTGAGGTTCGAAGGCAGGCGCATCTCTTCGAAGCTCTCCGCCGCCTGTTCGGGGTTGGGCGTGTCGTCGAGCGGCCAGACCTTGGCGTTGCTCAGCACCCAGTCGCCGGCCTCGAGCTCGGCGCGTTCGGCGACGATGCGGCGCTCGGGGCCGCCGCCGGCGGCGTAGGCGACGAAGCTGACGTCGTAGAGCACGCTGGCGTCGGGGTTGGTGCGGCTGGCGCGGATCACCGTCTGTGCGCCGTCGGTGCCCTGCCGCAGCCACAGGCCCTCGGCGCCGATCGACAGCACCGACCCGCCGTCGCTGTCCCATTCCTGTTCGAGGTCCGCCGCCCGCTTCGAGGTGGCGGCGACGATCGGGTTCAGCATGCCCACGGCCAGCCCGGCGATGATCACCGCCACGCCCACCGGCCCCATCAGCGCCGCCAGCCCCGAGCGGCCCGCGGCGCGGCTGACCACCAGCTCGGAGCTGCGCGCCAGCGAGACGCACATGGAGATGGCCGCGAGGATCGTCACCAGCGGCAGGATCGAATAGGTGCCGCCGGGCAGGTTCAGCAGCGTCATGTGCAGCACCTGCCCGAAGCTGACGTCCTCACCGAACTTGCGCAGCTGTTCGACGAGATCCACCAGGAAGAAGAACAGCGCGAAGATCGTGGCGATGGCGAAGAAGAACTTCAGGAAGCGCCGGGCGAAGTAGAAATGCAGGATCATGCCGCGGCTCCGGAAGCGGGGGATTTGCGGGCGGCGCGGCCCGGGCGGCGCATCCGCGACGCCTGCCATAGCATGACGCCGGTGATCGCGAAGCCGGTGAGGCTGGGCAGGTAGATCAGCGGCCAGAGCGCGCCATTGCTCCGCACCGGCGTCGAGACCGAGCTTTCGATGATCTTGATCAGCACCAGCAGGAAGATCGCCCCGATGATCTGCCGGGTCACCCCGAAGCGCGAGAAACTGCCGGTCATCAGCGCCGCGTAGCCGATCAGCGCGGCGACGACGCAGAGCAGCGGTTGCTCGAAGCGCATGTGCGCCTCTTCCAGAACCTCGCCGACCGAGTCGTTGACCTCCTCGGCGACGGCCTCGGTGTCGGTCAGCAGCTCGAAGGTGCCGATCTGCCGGGCGCGGCGGCCGGGGCGCCGGTCGGGGGTGATCAGGCTCGAGATGTCGTAGGTCAGGTCTTCGAAGGTGGTGGTCGAGAGCGCGCGGTCCGAGCGGCGCAGGGTCTGGGCGGTGCCCTCGACCATGGTCAGCATCGTCGCGCCGGACTCGCCGCGCACGATATAGGCGGTGCGGGCGGTGTAGATCACCTCGCGGTCATTGAGCCGCCGGTCCGACAGGAAGACGTCGCGCAGCTCGCCCTGCGGCGAGATCTCGCGGATGTAGAAGGTCACGCCGCGGGCCGGGTGCAGGAAGGTGCCCTCGTGCAGCAGCCGGGCCGAGACCGAGCCGGAGATCTCCGCCTCCCGCTCGCGCAGCTGGCCGTGCGAGAGCGGCACCAGCACATGCGCCAGCACCGCCATCATCGCGCCGATGATCAGCCCGAAGACCAGCACCGGGCGGGCCAGCCGCCAGGGCGAGTAGCCCGTGGCCTGCACCACGGTCAGCTCCGAATCGTTGCTCGAACGGTTGATCACGTAGACCGAGGCGGCAAAGGCGGCGATGGGCAGCACGATGGCGATCACCGCCGGCAGGCTGAGCAGGGTGAACTCGATGAAGATGCCGCCCGAATGGCCGTCGGCGATCAGTTCGCCGAACAGGTTCACCGCGCGGTTCACCCAGTAGACCATCACCAGTACCAGCGAGAAGAACCCGAACAGGACCATGAGCTGCGACAGCATGTATCTGTCGAATCTCTGCACTTCACTTCCCCCGGCTTTCCGTTGGCGACGACCCTAGACGATCGCTCATCGCGGGAAAAGGTGCCTCTGGTCAAGCCGATTGCGGGGAACTAGGACTCGTGGACCGAACACAAGAACGACAGACAACAGGGAAGGCTGGCGGATGACCAAGCTGCGCACATTCGAATTTTTGGCGGTGGACCTCGACGGGCTGGCGGAGCGGCCGGGCAGGATCGCCCTGCTGGTCAACGCCGAGGGCCGGATGAGCCCCGCGGCGCGGCGCCTGAACCGCTTGACCAAGGGCGCGGTGGCCCGCCTGCTCGAGGCGGAGCGCTGGGAAAAGGCCAAGCAGGGCGAGGTGATCTCGCTGGCCTATCCCGCCGGGCTCGCCGCCGAGGCGCTGGACGTGGTGAAGCTCGAGCGCCGTCCGGCCGTGGCGGAGGCGCGCAAGGCGGGCGCGGCGCTGGCCTCGGCGGTTGGCGGCAAGGCGCTGACCCTGATCGGCGAGGGCACCGCGCGGCTGCCGCAGATGGCGCTGGCGCTGGCGCTGCGCGGCTATGCGGTGGTCAATCACAAGTCGGAGAGCGCCGAGGCGCCCGAGGCGGCCTTGGTCATGTGCGCCAAGCCCGAGGAGACCGGCAAGGCCGCGGCCTCGCTGCTGGCGGTGGCCGAGGGCGTCGCCTTCACCCGCGACCTGGTGAGCGAGCCGGCCAACGTGCTGACCACCGAGGAGTTCGCCGCGCGTCTGCAGGCGCTGACCGAGCTGGGTGTCGAGGTCGAGGTGCTCGAAGAGGACCGCATGGCCGAGCTTGGCATGAACGCGCTGCTGGCCGTGGGGCAGGGATCCGCTGCGCCGTCGAAAATGGTGGTCATGCGCTGGAAGGGCGCCGAGGGCGATCCGCTGGCGCTGGTCGGCAAGGGCGTGGTCTTCGACACCGGTGGCATCTCGCTGAAGCCGGGGCCGGGCATGGAAGACATGACCATGGACATGGGCGGCGCGGGCACCGTCGCCGGCGTGATGAAGGCGCTGGCGCTGCGCAAGGCGCCGGCGCATGTGGTCGGGCTGGTGGGCCTCGTCGAGAACATGCCCTCGGGCACCGCGATGCGCCCCGGCGACATCGTAAAATCGATGAAGGGCGACACGATCGAGATCCTCAACACCGACGCCGAGGGGCGGCTCGTGCTGTGCGACGTGCTGTGGTACGCGCAGGAGCACGTGAAGCCCGCCGCGATGGTCGATCTGGCCACGCTCACCGGCGCCTGCATCGTCGCGCTCGGCCACGAGAACGCGGCGGTCTACGCCAACGAGGAGGGCTTTGCCGAGGACTTCCTCAAGGCCGCGAAGACCGAGGGCGAGGGCGCCTGGCGCATGCCGCTGGCGCAGGCCTACGACGACATGCTGAAATCGCCGCTGGCGGACATGAAGAACATCGGCGGGCGGCCTGCGGGGTCGATCACCGCGGCGCAGTTCCTCAAGCGCTTCGTGCGCGATGATGTGCCGTGGATCCACCTCGACATCGCGGGTGTCGCCAAGGTGAAGTCCGCGACCGCACTGGCGCCCGCCGGGGCCACGGGTTGGGGCGTGCTGTCGCTCGACCGGATGATCCGCGACCGCTTCGAGACCAAGGACGACTGAGCCGTGATCGCTGCCGCCCTGCGCCATCGTGACCCCGAGGGGATGCCCGCCGTTCTGACCGGTCTTGCCGGTTTCGAGGTGCATTTGCCCGGCCGCGATGCGCGGGCCCCGGTGGCCCGCGGCCCGCGGGGCGCACGGGGCAGCGGCGCTTCTTTGCAAGAGCAGACCGGAGGCTGACGCGCATGGGTGTCGCGATGTTCTATCATCTCACGCAGCGGCCGGTCGAAGAGACCCTGTCGATGCTGCTGGAGAAATCGCTGGCCGCGGGCTGGCGCGTCGCGGTGCGCGGCGGTGATCCCCGGCGGCTGGACTGGCTCGACGAGCGGCTCTGGCTCGGCCGGGACGACGGTTTCCTGCCGCATGGCCGTGCCGGCGGGCCGCATGACGCGCAGCAGCCGGTGCTGCTGACCGAGCATGCAGAGGCGCCCAACGGCGCCTCCTGCCTGATGTCGGTCGACGGCGCGCAGGTCGCGCCCGAGGAGGTCGGCGCGATGGAGCGGGTCTGCATCCTTTTCGACGGCATGGACCCGCAGGCGTTGGAGGTGGCGCGCGGGCAGTGGCGGGCGCTGACCGGCGCCGGGGTGACCGCGCAATACTGGTCCGAAGAAAGCGGTCGCTGGGAGAAGAAGGCGGAGTCCTGAGGCTGCCTGCGCCCGGATGTGTCGCGATTTCGTCACTCTACGCGCGCACCAAGCACATCGTAACTCGCGTTATGGGTGATCGCGTTTGACAGCTGCGCGGATTTCCGCCCATTCTGCTTCTGGCGAGGCAGGTTTTTGATCCTCATGAATCTGACAAAAAGAACCAGAAAAAATATTAAAAATAATGAAATCAGTGTCGTTTGACTTACACACATCGGCGGAAAATCTCCTACACGGTACCTGCACGTCTGACCGACTCGACGTTTTTCACGAGATTTGGCCGTGTCTCGCGCGGGACCTCCCGCGAGAGGGTGAGGGTATACGAGTAACGGCCATTTCGGCGCCGTCCGGCACCCGCGCTGCGAAACGGAGTTCGCTCCGAATCTGGCGCGGCAGGACGTGCGCGGGAATGGTCATTTCTCGCTCCGGCGCATCGCCCGGCGCATCGAGCAGACGCTCCGGCCTGACACCGCGAAAACGCTCCGGGCCGGCACCGCGCAAACGCTACCCTTCAGCACCGTGGGGGATCCCCGCCTGCGGGGTCGATTCCCCTTGTACTGTCAAAGGGTTTACAGCTAATTCCCCTGCGTCACCCGACGAAGCGTTTAGCGGACTATTTTCATGACCACTCCCATCGAATACGGGCCATTGCTCGATTGCCCGCTGCTCAACGGCCTCAGCCTCGAGCAGAAGCAAGATTTCCTCGCAGATTGCACCCTGCAGCGCATCGAGGCGCCCACCGACATCCTGCGGCAGGGCGAAACGACGGCGGTCATGTACTTGATTCTCAGGGGCCGGGTGGAGGTGATCTACCTCGACAAGCAAGGCAATGCCGCGGTGCTTCACGTCGCCGGACCGGGCGAGGTCCTCGGGGAGGTCGAGGGGCTGTCTGGCACCACGTGCTCCTCGAGTTGCCGGACGCTGCCCGACGCGGTGGTTCTGGCGGCCTCGTCCGAGCTGCTGCTCAAGCATATTCCGCCGGCATTGCTGCTGCGCAACTCCGCGGCGATCATGCAGACCCGGCTGACCCGCGACAACGAGCTGCGGGCCATCGCACAGTTCTTCTCGGTCGAAGAGCGCCTGCGGATGTATCTCTACCAGTTCACCACCGAGAAGCATCGCGAGGCACGGCTGAGCCAGTCCTACCTCGCCTCGATGGTGGGCTGTTCGCGGCAGACCATCAACAAGCTGCTGGGCGATCTGCGCCGTGACGGGGTGATCGAGCTGCGGCGCGGGGTCATCGCGGTGGTCGACCGCGAGCGGCTGAAGATCGAGGTCTGAGGCTCAGCCTCGTTCCAGCACCATCCGGCCGCCCGAGATCTCGAGCCGGTCGAACCGCTGCAGGTAGGTCATGCCGAGCAGCGACTTGTCCATCTCGCCGCCGTTCACGTATGCGGGGAGGTTGCGGTCTTCGAAGCGTCCCAGTGTGACGGTGTCGAGCCGCACCGGCGCCGTTTGCACCGCGCCATTGGCGGTGCGGGCGCTGGAGTGGAACGCCAGTTCGGCGGGATCGATGCCGATGCGCCGGGCGTCCTCGCGGGTCAGCACCATGCCGCTGGCGCCGGTGTCGACAACGAAATCCACCGGCGTGCCGTTGATCTGCAGGGTCAGGTAGTAATGCCCGTCCGGCGCGCGCGGCAGCTCGACGCGGCCTTGATCGGCAAAGACCGACTGCTGCGGCGTGACGGTGTGGCGGATGTCGTCCCAGAGCCCGATGGCGGCAAGCACCGCGAGGAAGATCAGCCCCCAGGCCGCAAGCTGCTGCAGCTTCTGCACCAGCCGTCCGCGGTGCTGCACGAACATCCACAGCACCAGCGCCGTCAGCAGCAGGCCCAGGTAGCCCAACCGGCCGATCTCGATTTCAGACAAATGCGCGCTCCCCTTGCTTCAAATGCAATGTAGGGGCTCGGGCGCGATCCCGCCACTGTCTGGCGCGGTATCCGAACTGCCGCGGTATCCCGGAACGTTCAGCCGAAGACGCCGGACCACTCGATGCCGCGGATGCCGTCGATGACGAATTGCACCGCCAGCGCTGCCAGCAGCATGCCGAAGAGCCGGGTGACCACGACGATCCCGACGTGCCCCAGAGCGTGCTCGATGGGGCCGGCGACGAAGAAACAGGCAAGGGTCATCAGCAGCACGACCACCAGCACGCCGAGGATCATCGCGGTTTCCAGCGCGCCGCCGGAGTGGCCGACCAGCAGGATGATCGTGGCGATCGCGCCGGGGCCGGCGATCAGCGGAATGGCGATGGGGAAGATCGACGGGTCCGGCATGACCTCGTCCTCGACCTTGTCCTCGCGCCGCTTGGTGCGGCGCTCGAAGAGCATGTCGAGCGCGGTGATGAACAGCAGCAGCCCGCCGGAGATACGGAAGGCCGACATGGAAATCCCGATGAAGCCCAGCACCGCCTCGCCGAAGAAGGCGAAGAGCATGAGGATGGCCAGCGCGGTGAGGCAGGCGCGGATTCCCACCGCCCGCCGGTGCGCCGCATCGGCGCCCTGGGTCAGCGCGATGAACACCGGGGTCAGCCCGATCGGGTCGATCACCACGAAAAGCGTGGCGAAGGCGCTGATGAGAAGGGCCATGTCCATGCGGTATGGCTAGGCGCTCCGGCGGATTCTGTCCAGAAAAGCCTTGCGGCTCAGCCGGCTTCCGCTGTCTCCAGCTTCTCCATCGCCGCTTCCCACAGCGCCTCGGCGCGGTGCAGCCCGTCCATGACCTCGGCGTATTTGCGGTTCCAGGTCTCCAGCTCGCCGGCGCGTCCGTCCTCGTAGAGCTCGGGGTTGGCCAGCTTGGTGGCGAGCTTGTCGCGCATCTCCTCGATCTTGGCGACGCGGGCCTCGCACTTGCGGGCCTCGGATCGCAGCGCGAGGATCTCGTCGCGGCTGGCGCGCTTGGGCTTCGGCGCGGCATTCTCGGCCTTTTCCGCCTTGCCGGGCTTTTCCGGCTTGTCCTGCGTCAGCAGCATCTTGCGGTAGGCCTCGAGGTCTTCCTCGTAGGGGGTCACCGTGCCGTCCTTGACCAGCCACAGCCGGTCGGCGACCAGCCCGAGCAGGTGCATGTCGTGCGACACGAGGATCACCGCGCCGGAATAGGCGGTCAGCGCCTCGACCAGCGCCTCGCGGCTCTCGATGTCGAGGTGGTTGGTCGGCTCGTCGAGGATCAGCATGTGCGGCGCATCCAGCGTCGCCAGCAGCAGCGACAGCCGCGCCTTCTGTCCGCCGGACAGGCGGCCGACCTCGGTCTCTGCCTGGTTGGCGCCGAGCCCGAAGCCCGCAAGCTGCGCGCGCAGCTTCGAGGGCGCGCTGTCCGGGCGCTCGCGCTGCAGGTGCTGCAGCGGCGTCTCGTCGAGGTGCAGCTCGTCGACCTGGTGCTGGGCGAAATAGCCGATGCGCAGTTTCGAGCTGGAGGTCATCTTGCCGTCCATCAGCGCCAGCCGCCCGGCGAAGAGCTTCGACAGCGTCGACTTGCCCTGGCCGTTGCGGCCAAGCAGCGCGATGCGGTCGTCCTGGTCGATGCGCAGCGAGAGCTTGCGCAGCACCACCTTGTCGCCGTAGCCGGTCGAGGCGTTCTCCAGCGCGAGGATCGGCGGCGACAGCTCGTCGGGCTGCGGGAAGCTGAAGACCCTCTTGGCGGCCTCTTCGGGCGCGGTGATCCGCTCCATCTTCTCCAGCATCTTGACGCGGGCCTGTGCCTGACGGGCCTTGGAGGCCTTGGCGCGGAAGCGGTCGACGAAGCTCTGCAGGTGGGCGCGGCGCTCGTCCTGCTTCTTCGCCGCCGCCGCGAGCACGGCACGGCGCTCGGCGCGGGTGCGGGCGAAGGTGTCGTAATTGCCCTGGTAGAGCACCAGCTTGCGCTCTTCGAGGTGCAGGATCGCCCCGACCGCGCGGTTCAGCAGGCCGCGGTCGTGGGAGATCACGATCACCGTGTGCGGGTAGCTCTGCAGGTAGCTCTCCAGCCAGAGCGCGCCCTCGAGATCGAGGTAGTTGGTCGGCTCGTCGAGCAGCAGCAGGTCGGGCTCGGCAAAGAGTACCCCCGCCAGCGCGACGCGCATCCGCCAGCCGCCGGAGAAGTCCGAGCAGGGGCGCTGCTGCGCCGCCTCGTCGAAGCCGAGGCCCTTGAGGATCGTCGCGGCGCGCGCCTCGGCGGACCAGGCGTCGATATCGGCGAGCCTTGTCTGGATGTCGGCGATGCGGTGCGCGTCGGTGGCGGTCTCGGCCTCGGCCATCAGCGAGGCGCGTTCGAGGTCGCAGGCCAGCACGGTCTCGATCAGCGAGACATCCGAGGCCGGGGCTTCCTGCGCCACGCCGCCGATCTTGGCGCGGGCGGGCAGTTCGATCTCGCCGCCGTCGAGCGTCAGCTCGCCGCGGATGAGCCGGAAGAGCGTGGTCTTGCCGGCGCCGTTGGGACCGACGAGGCCAACCTTGTGGCCGGCGGGAATCACGGCGGAGGCCTCCTCGAGCAGAGGGCGGCCTTCGACGGAATAGGAGATGTCTCGAATACTCAGCATGAGGCTGCCCATAGCAGAGGCCGCGGGCGGGCAACATCCCCCTTTGCACGCATAGCGCCTTTGCCCGAACGAGTCTCGCGGCGGCCGTGTCGCGCCGGGCGTATTTGTCAAAGAGAAGAAGACCGAAGGGCGTCCGCTTCTTCTCTTTGACAAATACGCCGGGGTGAATTGGCCGCAGGCCAAGAGGGGCAGCGCCCCTTTTTTGCCTAGGGATGAGGCAGCGAGGGGCCGCAGGGTCTTCCCAATTCTTCAACCCCATGGTAACGCCCCTGCCAGAGAATACTGGCCGGGCCGTCGCCCGGTCTTGCGATATTGGAGAGACCAAAATGGCCGTCGAACGCACCCTGTCGATCATCAAGCCCGACGCAACCCGCCGCAACCTGACCGGCAAGATCAACGCTAAGTTCGAAGAAGCTGGCCTGCGCATCGTCGCGCAGAAGCGCATCCAGCTGACCCCGGCGCAGGCCGGCGAGTTCTACAAGGTGCACGCAGAGCGTCCGTTCTACGGCGAACTGTGCGAATTCATGGCGTCCGAGCCGGTCGTCGTGCAGGTGCTCGAAGGGGAAGGCGCGATCGCCAAGAACCGCGAAGTGATGGGCGCCACCAACCCGGCAGACGCCGCAGAGGGCACCATCCGCGCAGAGTTCGCCGAGTCGGTCGGCGAGAACTCGGTGCACGGTTCCGACGCGCCGGAAACCGCCGCGGAAGAGATCGCCTACTTCTTCTCGGGCCTCGAGCTCGTCGGCTGAGCTCAGCGCTCACCCGGACAGTATAAAGGGCGCCCCGAGGGGCGCCTTTTTTCTTTGCTGAGGTGTGATGTCCTACGCCGCCATGCCGTAGGGCCTCGCAGGGCCAACGCCCGGGGCGGCGTGGCGGCTTTCGACCCAGCGCCGCAGCAGCCCGGCGTTGCGGGTGTTGGCGCGGTAGCCGATGTCGAAGATGTCGCCGACCAGCGGGATCAGGCCCACCACCCAGTCGGTCGCGAGGTTGGCGCCCATCTGGCCGAGCAGGGTTTTCGGAGCGCCCATGTCATGGGCCTCCTTCATGATCCAGAGCGCCGGTGCCAGAGCCAGCGTGTCGCCGATGCCGGGGACCAGGCCGAACACCGCGTCCCAGCCAAAGCGGATCGGCGTCAGGGGGATGCGGTAGGCGCGGTCCATGCGGCGCGCCCAGCGGTCGATCCTGTCGAGCCGCTGGAAATCCGGATGAGCGTGTCGCTGCTGCGCGGCCATGGCGATCACACGTGCTGCTGCTTGGGGCCGGTGCGGGCGATGATCCAGACCGCGTGCACGATGCCCGGGATGTAGCCGAGGATGGTCAGCAGGATGTTGAGCCAGAAATGCTTGCCGAGGCCCACCTGCAGGAACACGCCGAGCGGCGGCAGGAGGATGGCGAAGATGATGCGGATCAGGTCCATGTCGGTCTCCCTTCGAGGGTGAATGATGTGTTGGCTGACCAACACGGAGACCGCGCTTAGGGTTCCGATGGTGCCGCAGGCGCGCGGCCCAGGGTCCTGTTTCAGCGGAGAAGTTTTGCGTTACCGGGACTGGCGCCGGGCCGGGTCGATCACGCCGATCTCGTCGAGGATCTTCTCGATGCCGTCGAGCGGCGCCGCGCTCTTCCGCTCGGCCACCAGCGCATCGAAGCGGGCGCGGAGCGCGTCCTTTTCCTTGCCGCGCACGTCGTTCCACGGGCGTCCCTGCAACGCCATGTGCAACACGTAGAAGCCGATGAAATGCGGCTTCGTGCCATGGGCGAGCAGGCGGCGGTAAGTCTCGTCGGCACCGAGCGCGCGCAGGGTCTCGGCATCGGCGATGCCCGCGCGGCTGCAGGCGCTCTCGAAGGCGGGCCCGAGGTTGCGGAGGCTGGAAACCCGGGTGCCGGCCATCGCCTCAGGCGGCCTTGGAGAGCGTCGCGGCGAAGCCGGTGAGCGTGGCCAGCGCCTCGGCGAACCGGGCGTCGGGGATGGTCAGCGCGACGCGCAGGAAGCCCGCGGCGGAGGGGCCGAAGCTCTCGCCCGGCATCACGGCGATGCGGTGGGTGTCGAGCAGCGCGTCGGCGAATTCGATGCCCGAGAGGCCGGTCGCGCGGATGTCGAGGAAGAGGTACATGGCGCCGCCCGACGGGACGAGGCCGACAATGCTCTGCCGGGCAAGGATCTCCTGCGCCAGTGCGCGGCGGCGGCGGAAGGGTTCGGCGACGCGCGGCTCGAGCGTGGCGTCGGCGGTGAGCGCGTGCAGCGCCGCGTCCTGGATGTAGCCCGGCACCCCGTAGGTGGTGTTGGTCGCAAGGTCGATCAGCGCGGCGATGGCGGGCTCGGGCGCGATCAGCCAGCCGATGCGGCTGCCGGTCATCGCATGGCTCTTCGACAGCGAGCCGATGACCATGGTGCGCTCGGCCATGCCCGGCAGCTCCCGTGGGCTGATGTGGTCACCCTCCCAGATCTGCGTGTCGTAGACCTCGTCGGAGATCACCCAGAAGTCCTCGTCGCGGGCAACCTCGGCGAGCCCTTCCAGCACGGCGCGAGGGTAGACCGCGCCGGTGGGGTTGTTGGGTGAATTGATCAGCAGCGCCGCGGCGCCGGTCTCGCGCGCCTTGCGACGGACCTCGGCGGCATCGGGGAAGAAGCTGTGCTCCGGGCGGGTCTCGATGCTGTGCGCGATCGCCCCGGCGGCGCGGATGGTGCCGGGGTAGGTGACGTAATGCGGCTCGACCATGAGCGCGGCATCGCCGGGGTTGCAGGCGGCCATATGCGCGGCGAAGAGCGCCGACTGCCCGCCGGGGGTGACCAGCACGTTGTCGCGCGTGGTGGCCACGCCGGTACGCGCGCTGACCCGGGCGGCGATGGCGTCGCGCAGCGCGGGGATGCCGGGCACGATGGCATAGCCGGTGTGGCCCGCCGTGGCGGCGCGGTGCATCTCGTCGAGGATTGCGGGATCGGTGAGCTCGTCGGGCTCGCCGATGGTCAGCTCGGTCACTGGCACGCCCGCGGCGCGCAGGGCGCGGGCCTTGTAGAAGATCTCCCAGCCGTCGCCGCCACCGGCGTTGAGGGACGTGATGCGACGGGACAGGGACGGCATGGCGGGCTCCGCGAAAGACTTGGACGCAGGAGTTGTGCCAGAGCGCCGGCGGGGCGGCAAGAGAGGCTCTGCGCGGCGCGGGGCGGACGGTGCGTCAATCTTGGATTATTGCTTATAAACAAACGTTTAGAATTGAGCGCGCGGTGCGGTAATCTTGACTTTGCGGACGCTCTTCGCTAGGGTTCTGGCATGCTGGACGAGATGGGCAGGCGGCCCCGGGGATACCCCCGGCGGCCGCTTTTTCGTTTGGCGGCTCGTCGATGGGCCGCCTTTCTCGTGCAGCGGCAGGGCGCGACGACCCCGGCGGAGACCGGCGCGGGCCCCTGCGAGGCACTCCCTACAGGCAAGAGTCCCACAGGCAAGGAGTCCAGAGGCAAGGATTCCACAGGCAAGAAAGGTATCGAGCGATGATCCTCATTCATCTCGAAGAAGAGCTGTCCCGTCTCGAAGAGGAACGGGAGCAGCTGGCCGACATGCTGCGGCATCTCGGCAATGACATGCGGCGCCTGCGCGACCGCTTCGACGAAGACGGCACCTTGGACAAACCGGAGACCAGCAAGGCCGCGGCGGATCTGCGCTACTGGCTGAAGGTCGCCCATGAAACGGAGGCACAGATCAGGAATGTCAGACGCAAGCAGAAGGGAATTGCCGGAGACTGGGCGCTCGATCTCGAGCGCGCAAGGGTTGAGGTCGGCTGCCGCATGGCTCGCCTCCGCCGGTGCTGCGGTGCAGGAGAGTTTCCTGAATGAGCTGTCGGAGGGGGAGCGCCTGGCGCTTCCCTTTCTCTTCGAGTTCTGGGCGCTGGAGCACCAGCTGCCACCCGCGGGCGCCTGGCGCTCCTGGGTGATCCTCGGCGGGCGCGGCGCGGGCAAGACCCGGGCCGGGGCGGAATGGGTGCGTGCCTCGGTGGAGGGCGCGCTGCCGCTCTCGCCGGGGCGCTGCAAGCGGGTGGCGCTGGTCGGCGAGACGCTGGACCAGGCGCGGGAGGTGATGGTGTTCGGGGACTCAGGGCTGCTCGCCTGCTCTCCGCCCGATCGGCGGCCGGACTGGAGCGCGACGCGGCGGTGTCTGACGTGGCCCAATGGGGCCGAAGCGATGGTCTTCTCCGCGCATGACCCAGAGGCGCTGCGCGGGCCGCAGTTCGATGGCGCCTGGGCGGACGAGCTGGGCAAATGGCGCAAGGCGCGGGACACCTGGGACATGTTGCAGTTCGCGCTGCGGTTGGGGGCGCATCCTCAGGTCTGCGTGACCACCACGCCGCGCAATATCGGCGTTCTGAAAGACTTGCTGGAGATGGAGAGCACCGTGGTGAGCCGGGCGCCGACCGAGGCGAACCGGGCCAACCTCGCGGCCAGTTTCCTCGACGAGGTGCGGGCGCGCTACGGGGCGACGCGGCTGGCCCGGCAGGAGCTTGACGGCGAGATGGTCTGCGACGTCGACGGCACGCTCTGGACGCAACAAGTGCTGGAGCGCGCGCGGCTGCGGGCGGCGCCGGAGCGGATGGATCGCATCGTCGTCGCGGTGGACCCGCCCGCCGGGGATGGCGCCGGGTCCGACGCCTGTGGCATCGTCGTCTGCGGCGTGAGCTGCGAGGGGCCGCCGCAGGGCTGGCAGGCGGTGGTGCTCGAGGATGCCTCGGTGCAGGGGCTCGGGCCGACCGGCTGGGCCCGCGCCGCCGTGGCGGCCTTTGAGCGCTGGCAGGCGGATCGCATCGTCGCCGAGGTCAACCAGGGCGGCGCCATGGTCGAGGCGGTGCTGCGGCAGGTGGCGCCCGCGGTGCCGCTGCGCAAGGTCAGCGCCACGCGCGGCAAGGCGCTGCGCGCCGAGCCCGTGGCGGCGCTCTACGAGCAGGGGCGTATCGCCCATGCGCGGCGGTTCGAGCTGCTGGAGGAGCAGATGGGGCTGATGACCGCATCGGGGTTCCGGGGACAGGGCTCGCCCGACCGGGTGGATGCGCTGGTCTGGGCGCTGACCGAGTTGGTCACCGGACCGGCAGAGGGCTGGCGGCGACCCCGGGTGCGCGGGCTGTGAACAGGGAAAGGGGGGCGCTGCCCCCCTCGGCCTGCGGCCTCACGCCCCGGCGTATTTCGCAAGATAAGAAGGGGCGCAGCCTTCCCCGCTTCTGCTCTTTCGAAATACGCATGGTGCTTGACCAGGGACAGCGCGGCGGCGGGTCGGTGTTCCCGGTGGGGCCGTTGCCCGGGCAGCGCGCGGCGCGGGAGGGCTTGGTTAACGGATGCTGCGTAGCTTGGTCTTCAACGCGAACCGGGGCCATGCGGGCCTTGGGGTGGAGACCAGCAAGGAGCGCGAGATGGGGTTCGACTTTCTGCGGCGGCGACGCGGGGCGGAAGCGCAGCCGGAGACCAAGGCCTCGGCGGCGGGGCGGTTGATCGCGGTGCAGGCCTCGGGGCGCGTGGCCTGGTCGCCGCGCGACACCGGCTCGCTCACCCGGCAGGGGTTCACCGGCAACCCGGTGGGCTTCCGCGCGGTGAAGCTGATCGCCGAGGCCGCGGCTGCCCTGCCACTGGTGCTGCAGGATGCCGAGATGCGCTACAGCGCGCATCCGATCCTGCGCCGCATCGCCGCGCCGAACCCGGTGCAGGGCAAGGCGGAGCTGCTGGAGGCGCTCTATGGTCAGCTGCTGCTCTCGGGGGATGGCTATCTCGAGGCGGTGGGGCGCGGCGCAGGTCTGCCCGCCGAGCTCCATGTGCTGCGCTCGGAGCGCATGCGGCCGGTGCCGGGGCCGGATGGCTGGCCCATCGCCTATGAGTATCAGGTGGACGGGCGGGCGTATCGTTTCGATCTGCGCGAGGGGCCGGCGTCGATCTGCCATATCAAAAGCTTCCATCCGCAGGACGACCACTACGGGCTCTCGCCGCTGCAGCCCGCCGCGCAGGCGGTGGATGTGCACAACAGCGCGTCGCGCTGGTCCAAGGGGCTCTTGGACAATGCCGCGCGGCCCTCGGGGGCGATTGTCTGGACGGGCGGCGACGGTCAGGGGTCCATGGCGCAGGACCAGTACGAGCGGCTGGTCTCGGAGATTGAGAGCCAGCACCAGGGGGCGCGCAACGCCGGGCGACCGATGCTGCTGGAAGGCGGGCTCGACTGGAAGCCCATGGGGTTCTCGCCCTCGGACATGGAATTTCGGCAGACCAAGGAGGCCGCGGCGCGCGAGATCGCCGTCGCCTTCGGGGTGCCGCCGATGCTGCTGGGGATCCCCGGGGATGCCACTTACGCCAACTACCAGGAGGCCAACCGCGCCTTCTACCGGCTGACCGTGCTGCCGCTGGCGCAGCGGGTGAGCGCGGCGCTGGGCAGATGGCTGGCCGGCTTCACCGGCGAGGAGGTGGAGCTGAAGCCCGACCTCGACCAGGTGCCGGCGCTGTCTGCCGAGCGCGAGACGCACTGGCGGCGAGTCTCCGAGGCGGCCTTTCTCACCGTGCCGGAAAAGCGGCGCATGCTGGGGCTGCCGCCGCTGGCCGAGGAGGAGGACGGGGGTGAATGAGCGTGGCCTCCCCTACGAGCCCTTCGCCTGCGCCCCGGCGCTGCGGCTGGAGGCGCACGAGCGGCTGAGCGCCCTGCAGATCGCCGCGCTCGAGGACCGGCTGGCGCGGCTGGAGGCGGTGCTGGAGCGGCTGGAGAAACGTCTCTGGCTGGCGGTCTACGGGGTTGCCGCGGGTCTGCTGGCGCAGGCGCTGCAGGGTCTGATCACCATGACGCCCTGAGAGGGGCTCTACGCAAGGGAGCTTGCCATGGAACTGGAACACAAGTTCTGCCAGCCCGGCGCAGAGAGCGCCATGGGGCTCACCCTCACGGAGGGGATGCGGATCGAGGGCTATGCCTCGGTCTTCGGAAGGGCCGATCAGGGCGGCGATGTCGTGGCGCCCGGCGCCTATGCTGCCTCGTTGCAGCGGCTCGCCGCCGAGGGACGGGCGGTGCGCTTGCTCTGGCAGCACGACCCGGCCCGGCCCATCGGCTTCTGGGAGGAGGTGCGCGAGGACGGGCGCGGGCTCTACGTGAAGGGCCGTCTTCTGGAGGCCGTCGAGAAAGGCCGGGAGGCGGCGGCGCTGATTGCTGCCGGGGCCATCGATGGTCTGTCGATCGGATATCGCACCGTCACGGCGGTGAAGGATCGCGAGGGGCGCAGGCTCCTCCGGGAACTGGAGCTCTGGGAGGTGTCGCTTGTCACCTTCCCGATGCTGCCCAGTGCGCGGGTGGCGGCCAAGGGCGAGAGCCCCGACGGCGACACGCTGCGCGAGCTGGCGCTGGCCCTTGATGCCGCGCGCCGTGACCTGGCGGGCGACTGACGCGCGCCACAACAGGGGACCGAGCTGATGAACAGACCCGAGAGGACGTCTCGGACCGGGGAGGATCTGTCCCCGGCCGGCCAGGTGGGCGCCGCCATGGCGGGGCTGACCGCGGACATCAAGGCCATGCGGGCCGACCTTCACGCGAAACTCGACAACCACGAAGAGCGACTGACCATGCTGGACACAAAGACTTCGCTTGCCGCGGCGCGCCCGGCGCTGGGCACCACGGCGGACGCCGGGCCGCCGCACCGCAAGGCCTTTGGGGCCTACCTGCGCAGCGGCGATGACGACGGGCTGCGCGGGCTGGTGCTGGAGGGCAAGGCGCTCTCCACCGCCGTGGCCGCCGATGGTGGCTACCTCGTCGATCCGGTAACCTCGGAGACGGTGAAATCCGTGCTCGAGAGCGCCGCCTCGATCCGCGCCATTGCCGCCGTGGTGACGGTGGAGGCCTCGTCCTTCGACGTGCTGGTGGACCAGGGCGACACCGGCGCGGGCTGGTCCGACGAGGTCAACGATCCCGGCGAGAGCGAGACGCCGACAATCGACCGCATCCAGATCAAGCTGCACGAGCTCTCGGCCATGCCCAAGGCCTCGCAGCGGCTGCTGGACGATGTGGCCTTCGATCTCGAGGCCTGGCTGGCGGGACGTATCGCTGACCGCTTCGCCCGCGCCGAGGCGGCGGCCTTCCTCACCGGCGACGGGATCGACAAGCCGATGGGCATTCTGTCCCACGACATGGTCGACAACGAGATCTGGGAGTGGGGCAACATCGGATACGTCCCGTCGGGCATTGCGGGGGCCGTCGGTGACGGCGATGCGATCATCGACCTCGTGTACGCGCTGGGCGCCGAGTACCGGGCCAAGGGCGCCTTCGTGATGAACTCCAAGACCGCCGGGGCGCTGCGCAAGCTCAAGGACGCCGACGGGCGGCACCTGTGGTCGGACGGGCTGGCGGCGGGCCAGCCGGCGCGACTGATGGGCTACCCGGTGCTGATCGCCGAGGACATGCCCGACATCGCCGCCGACAGCACGCCCATCGCCTTCGGCGACTTCGGCGCCGGCTACACCATCGCCGAACGCCCCGACCTGCGGGTGCTGCGCGATCCCTACAGCGCCAAGCCGCACGTGCTGTTCTACGCCACCAAGCGCGTCGGCGGCGACGTCAGCGATTTCGCGGCGATCAAGCTGCTGCGCTGCGCCATGAGCTGAACGGGGTGCGGGCGGCGGCGGGCCTGTCGCCCTCATTCCCCCGGCGGCAGCTACAGCAGGGACAAGCGGAGAGACCTGATGATGGTGATCGAAGAAACCCAGGTGCCGGATGCGGCACTGCCTGTCGCGGCGCTGAAACGGCAGCTGCGGATGGGCAGCGGCTTCGAGGAGGACGGGCTGCAGGACGATGTTCTTCATTCGTTCTTGCGTGCGGCGCTGGCGGCCATCGAGGCGCGCACCGGCAAGGCGCTGCTGGTCAGGAGCTTCCTATGGACGCATCACGGCTGGCGCGACGCCGAGGGTGCGGTGTTTCCGCTGGCGCCCGTGGTGGCGGTCTCGCAGTTGACGCTGGTCGACCGCTATGGCGTGGCGCAGGACGTGTCGCCCGAGCGCTACCGGCTGGAGGTCGACGCCTTCGCCCCGGTGCTGCGCCCGCAGCGCGGCGCCTTGCCCGACGTGCCGACCGGGGGCTCTGCCGAGGTGCGCTTCACCGCCGGCTACGGCGCGGGGTTCGACGACCTGCCGCCCGATCTTGGGCAGGCGGTGCTGCTGCTCGCCGCGCATTACTACGAGTACCGCGACGAGACCGCGCTGAGCCAGGGCTGCATGCCCTTCGGCGTGACCGCGCTGATCGCGCGCTACCGCCCGCTGCGGTTGGGGTTCTCGGCATGAGGGGCGTGCGGCTGACGCAGAACCTCGTGCTCGAGGCGCCGCTGCAGGTGCCCGACGGCACCGGCGGTTTCACCGCGGGCTGGCAGGTGCTGGGCACGCTCTGGGCCGAGCTGACCCCGCGCTCGGGGCGCGAGGTGATGGGCGAGGCGGGGCCGGTGGCCCGCGGGCGCTACCGCATCACCGTGCGCGGCGCACCGGAGGGGGCCACCAGCCGCCCGCTGCCGGGGCAGCGCTTCCGGCTCGGCGGGCGGGTGTTCGACATACTCTCGGTCAGCGAGCGCGATCCCGCGGCACGCTATCTCGCCTGCGAGGCGCAGGAAGAGGTGGCATCATGAGCTATGCGGTCTCCGGCGCGCTTCAGGCGGCCATCTACGGCGCGCTGCGGGGCGATGCCACGCTCACCGGGCTGGTGGGCAGCGCGATCTACGACGCGCCGCCCTCGGGCACGCTGCCGGGGCTCTACGTGACGCTCGGGGCCGAGCGGGTGCGTGATGCCTCAGACGGCTCGGTCGCGGGCGCCTGGCACGATCTGACCGTTGCCGTGGTGACCGAGGCGGCGGGGTTCTCGGCGGCAAAGGCGGTGGCGGGCGCGGTCTCGGACCTACTGCATGAGGGTGACCTTTCTCTGGACCGCGGAAGGCTGGTGAGCCTGCGCTTTCGCCGCGCCGAGGCCAAGCGCGAGCGCGGCGGGCTGCGCCGCATCGACATGACATTCCGCGCCCGCGTCGAAGACGTGTGACGCCCGAAAACAAGGAGGTGCAGACATGGCTGCGCAGAACGGCAAGGATCTTCTGATCAAGCTCGACCTCACCGGCGACGGGCAGTTCGAGACCATGGCGGGGCTGCGCGCGACGCGGGTCAGCTTCAACGCCGAGAGCGTCGATGTCACCTCGCTGGAAAGCGCCGGTGGCTGGCGCGAGCTGCTGGCGGGGGCCGGGGTGAAATCGGCGAACCTCTCGGGCTCGGGCGTGTTCCGCGATGCGGGCACGGATGAGCGGGCGCGGCAGATCTTCTTCGACGGCGAGACGCCGGATTTCCAGGTGATCATCCCCGATTTCGGCACGGTCGAGGGGCCGTTTCAGCTGACCTCGATCGACTACGCGGGCAGCCACGATGGCGAGGCGACCTACGAGATCGCGCTGGCCTCGGCCGGGGCGCTGAGCTTCGTGCCGGCGGCGGGGGCGTAAATGGCCAACCCGTGGCGCGGCGAGGTGGACCTGGTGCTGGACGGCGAGCGGCGGGTGATGCGGCTGACGCTGGGGGCCCTGGCCGAGCTTGAGGCGGCGCTGGACGAGGGGTCGCTGGTCGACCTGGTGCGCCGCTTCGAGGGCGGCGCCTGCTCGAGCCGCGACGTGCTGGCGCTGATCGTGGCGGGGCTGCGCGACGGCGGCTGGCAGGGCTCGGCGGCGGACCTCGTGAGCGCCGAGATCGGCGGTGGCCCGATGGCGGCGGCACGGGCGGCGGCGGAATTGCTGGCGCGGGCCTTCGAGCTGCCGGGGGATGCCGGGTGAGCGGGTTCGACTGGCCGGCCTTGCTGCACGCGGGGCTGCGCGGGCTCGGGCTGCGCCCGGCGGAGTTCTGGGCGCTCACCCCTGCCGAGCTGCGGGTGATGCTGGGTGAGGCGCGCGGCGCGCGCCCGATGGGGCGGGCGCGGCTCGAGGAGCTGATCGCGGCCTTTCCGGACGGGGAACAGGGGGATGGGACATGACGGATTTCGACAGGGTCGAAGAGCTCGATCGCGCCATGGGCGCACTTGAAACGGGGCTGGGCGGCGCCGCGACCATGGCGGCGGGCTTCGAGGCCGAGCTGAAGCGCATCAACCAGACATTTGCCACCACCGGCAAGGGCGCGGCGAAGCTCGAAGGCGCGCTGAGCCGCGGGCTGGCAAGGGCCTTTGACGGGCTGGTGAGCGGCGAGATGCGCGCCTCGGAGGCGCTGCAGCGTGTGGCGCAGGGCGTGGCGGACAGCGCCTATCGCGCCGCGGTGCGCCCGGTAAGCGATCAGCTCGGCGGCACGCTGGCGGCGGGAATGTCGGAGCTCTTCGGGGCGTTTTCGCCCTTTGCGCAGGGTGGGGCCTTCACCCAGGGGCGGGTCATGCCCTTTGCCAGCGGCGGCGTGGTCAGCGGGCCGGTGCGCTTTCCCATGCGCGGCGGCACCGGGCTGATGGGCGAGGCGGGGCCAGAGGCGATCCTGCCGCTCTCGCGCGGGGCGGATGGCCGGCTCGGCGTGCGCGCCGAGGGGCGCAGCGCGCCGGTTTCCGTGGTGATGAACATCCAGACGCCCGACGTGCAGGGCTTCCAGCGCAGCCGTTCGCAGATCGCCGCGCAGATGAGCCGGGCGCTGAGCCAGGGCGCGCGCAACCGCTGAGGAGGCACCATGAGCTTTCACGAGACACGCTTTCCCGCCGACCTGAGCTTCGGCGCCATGGGCGGGCCGGAGCGGCGCACCGACGTGGTCGAGCTGCGCTCGGGCCATGAGGAGCGCAACACCCCCTGGGCGCAGTCGCGGCGGCGCTTCGACGCCGGGCTCGGGCTGCGCTCTCTGGACGATATCGCGGAGTTGCTGGCCTTCTTCGAGGCGCGGCGCGGACAGCTCTACGGATTTCGCTGGAAGGACTGGTCGGACTACAAGTCCTGCCTGCCTTCGGGCACCGTCTCGGCTGGCGACCAGGTGATCGCCCATGGCGACGGGGTGACGCGCGCCTTCCAGCTGACCAAGACCTACCGCTCGGGCGGCGCCAGCACTGCGCGGCCCATTGCCAAGCCGGTGGCGGGCACGGTGCTCGCGGCGGTGCAGGACGTGGAGATGCGCGAAGGGGTGCATTTCGAGGTCGCGCTTGCGACCGGGCTCATCACCTTTGCCGAGCCGCCGCTCGCCGGGGTCGAGGTCAGCGCGGGCTTCGAGTTCGACGTGCCGGTGCGCTTCGACACCGAGCGGATCAACGTCTCGGTGGCCAGTTTCCAGGCCGGGCAGGTGCCCGATGTGCCGGTGGTCGAGGTGCGGGTCTGATGGGCGCGGCGGAGCTTCATGACCACCTTGCGGGCGGGCTGACCACCGTGGCGCGCTGCTGGGCGCTGACCCGGGCGGATGGCACGCGCTACGGCTTCACCGACCACGATCGGGATCTGTCCTTCGACGGGCTGGTGTTCCGCGCGGGCTCGGGGCTGAGCGCGCTGGCGCTGCAGCAGGGCACGGGGCTGTCGGTCGACAACAGCGAGGCGATGGGCGCGCTCTCGGATGCGGCGCTGTCGGAGGCGGAGCTCGACGCCGGGCGTTTCGACGGGGCCGACCTTGTGGCCTGGCTGGTGAACTGGTCCGATGTCGCGCAGCGCCGGGTGACGTTCCGTGGCACGCTCGGCGAGATCCGCCGCGGCGACGGGGCGTTCCACGCCGAGCTGCGCGGGCTTACCGAGGCGCTGAACGTGCCGCTGGGGCGGGTCTACCAGGCGCCGTGTTCCGCGGTGCTGGGGGATGCGGCGTGCCGGTTTGATCTCGCCAGACCGGGGTTTGTCTTCGAGGGGCCGGTGCTGGCGGCCTTCGACGGTCGGCGCGTCCAGCTTGGCCCGCTGGCGGAGCTCGCGCCGGGCTGGTTCGCGCGCGGAAGGCTGGAGATGCTGGACGGTGCGGGCAAGGGGCTCGGCGCGGCGGTCAAGCGCGACCGGATGGACGGCGGACAGCGGGTGATCGAGCTTTGGGAGCCCCTGCGGGCGGCGCTGGCGCCGGGTGATCTCTGCCGGGTCACCGCGGGCTGCGACAAGCGCATGGAGAGCTGCCGGCTGAAGTTCGGCAATCTGCTCAACTTCCAGGGTTTCCCGGACATCCCCGAGGATGACTGGATGCTGGTGCACGCCAGCCGAGCGGCGGGCGCGGGCGGGGGCTCGCGGCGATGAGCAGGACCCGGATCGTCGACGCGGCGCGCGGCTGGATCGGCACGCCCTACCTGCACCAGGCCTCGGTGAAGGGGGCGGGCTGCGATTGCCTGGGGCTCCTACGCGGGGTCTGGCGCGAGGTGATCGGTGCGGAGCCCGAGCCGGTGCCGCCCTACAGCCGCGATTGGTCCGAGCCGCAGGGCGACGAAGCCCTGCTGCGCGCGGCGCTGCGGCATCTGCGTGCAAAGCCGATGCAGGACGAGGCCCCCGGTGACGTGCTGCTGTTCCGCATGCGCGAGGGCGCGGTGGCCAAGCACCTCGGGCTGCAGGCACGAGCCGGCGCGGGCGCGCGGTTCATCCATGCCTACAGCGGTCACGGGGTGATCGAGAGCGCGCTCAGCGCGCCGTGGTGCCGCCGTCTGGCGGCGCGCTTTGCCTTTCCGACGGAGAGAACCTGATGGCGACGATCCTCCTTTCCGCCGCCGGGGCGGCGTTTGGCAGCAGCATGGGCGGCTCGGCGCTCGGCCTGTCGATGACCGCCGTGGGCCGCTTTCTCGGCGCGGGGCTTGGCCGGGCGGTCGACCAGCGCCTTATGGGCGCGGGGTCCGAGACCGTCGAGACCGGGCGGATCGAACGCTTTCGGCTGGCGGGCGCGGGCGAGGGCGCGGCGGTCCCGCAGGTCTGGGGCCGCATGCGCGTCGGCGGCCAGGTGATCTGGGCCTCGGAATTCACCGAACATGTGCGCAAGGAGCGCGTCGGCGGCGGCAAGGGCAGCCCGCGCAGCGAGACCACGGTGAAGCAACACAGCTATTCGGTGAGCCTCGCGCTGGCGCTCTGCGAGGGCGAGATCACCGGCGTGGGCCGGGTCTGGGCCGACGGGGCCGAGATCGCGCCGCGCGATCTCAACATGCGGGTCTACACCGGCAGCCGCGACCAACTGCCCGATCCGAAGATGGAGGCGGTGGAGGGTGCGGGGCTGGTCCCGGCCTATCGCGGCACCGCCTACGTGGTGATCGAGGACCTGATGCTCGAGCGTTTCGGCAACCGCGTGCCGCAGTTCAGCTTCGAGGTGACGCGGCCCGAGCTAGGCGATGCGCAGGACGTGCCGCTGGCGATCCGCGGCGTGGCGATGATCCCCGGCACCGGGGAATATGCGCTGGCGACGCGGCCGGTATACCTCGATCGCGGCAATGGCGCGCAGGCGGCGGTGAACCTGAACACGCCCGCCGAACTGCCGGATTTCATCGTCTCGCTGGACCAGCTGCGCGACGAGCTGCCCGAGTGCCGCGCCGCCTCGCTGGTGGTGAGCTGGTTCGGCGACGATCTGCGCTGCGGGGCCTGCTCCATTCGTCCGAAGGTCGAGCAGGGGGAATGGGACTCGGAGCAGATGCCGTGGCGGGTCGCCGGGCTGGAGCGCGGCGCGGCGCAGCTTGTGCCGCAGCTCGAGGGGCGCCCGGTGTATGGCGGCACGCCCGCCGATGCCGCGGTGATCGAGGCGCTGCAGGAAATGGCGACGCGGGGGCTGGAGGTGGTCTATTACCCCTTCGTGCTGATGGACCAGTTGGCGGGCAATGCGCTGCCCGACCCGTGGACCGGGACCGGGGGCCAGCCTGCGCTCCCGTGGCGGGGGCGGATCACCTCGAGCCTCGCGCCCGGGATGAGCGGATCGCCGGACGGCACGGCGGCGGCGGAGACCGAGGTGGCGGCCTTCTTCGGCAGCGCCGCGGCGGCGGATTTTGCCGTGTCGGACGGCGCGGTCAGCTACTCCGGCCCGGAGGAATGGTCCTTCCGCCGTTTCATCCTGCATCAGGCGGCGCTCTGCACCGCGGCGGGCGGAGTCTCGGCCTTCTGCATCGGCTCGGAGATGCGCGGGCTGACGCAGATCCGCGGCGCCTCCGGTTTCCCGGCGGTGCAGGCGCTGCGGGCGCTGGCGGCGGAGTGCCGGGTGCTGCTGGGGCCGGAGGTGAAGATCGGTTACGCCGCCGACTGGAGCGAGTATTTCGGCTACCACCCGCAGGACGGCTCGGGCGATGTCTACTTCCACCTCGACCCGCTGTGGAGCGACCCGCAGATCGATTTCATCGGCATCGACAACTACATGCCGCTGGCCGACTGGCGCGACGGCGAGGATCACGCGGATGCGGGGTGGGGCGCGGTCTACAGCCCTGCGTACCTCATGGCCAATGTCGCGGGCGGCGAGGGCTACGACTGGTACTATCCCACCGCCGAGGCCCGCGACGCGCAGCGCCGGGTGCCGATCACCGATGGCGCGCATGGCGAGCCCTGGGTCTACCGCTACAAGGACCTGCGCGGCTGGTGGTCGAACCTGCACCACGAGCGGATCGGCGGGGTGCGGCAGGCGCAGCCCACCGGCTGGGTGCCGCAGAGCAAGCCGATCTGGTTCACCGAGCTTGGCTGCGCCGCCGTCGACAAGGGCGCGAACCAGCCCAACAAGTACCTTGATCCGAAAAGCTCTGAGAGCCTTCTTCCGCATTACTCCAATGGGTTGCGTGATGAACTTATGCAGCGGCAGTATCTGCGCGCGGTGCATGCCCATTGGGACGATCCCGCCAACAACCCGGACTCGGAGGTCTACGACGCGCCGATGCTCGACATGTCGCGGGCGCTGGTCTGGGCCTGGGACGCGCGGCCCTACCCGTGGTTTCCGGGGCTCTCGGAGCAGTGGAGCGACGGTGGCAACTACCGGCGCGGGCACTGGCTGAACGGGCGTGCCTCGGGGCGGACGCTGGCCTCGGTGGTGGCGGAGGTCTGCGCGCGCTCGGGGGGGGCGGAGGTCGACGTGAGCCGGCTCTGGGGCTGGGTGCGGGGGTATCAGCTCGGCCGGGTGAGCGACGCGCGGGGCGCGCTGCAGCCGCTCCTGCTGGCGCATGGGGTGGATGCGATCGAGCGCGACGGCGCGCTGGTCTTCCTGCCACGGCGCGGGCGCGCGCCTGTGACGCTCGATCCGGCGGCGCTGGTGCATGATCCGTCGGAGGAGGGCGACCTTCTGCGCATCCGCGCCGCCGAGGCCGAGATGGCCGGACGGCTGCGGCTGCGCTTCGTCGAGGCGGATGGCGACCACGTGGTCTCGGGCGAGGAGGTGGTGCTGCCGGATGCGCAGACGCACGGGGTGGCCGAGACCGAATGGCCGATGGCGCTGACCCGGGCCGAGGGCCGGATGGTGCTGGAGCGCTGGCTGGCCGAGGCTCGCATCGCCCGCGAGACGCTGCGCTTCGCGCTGCCGCCCTCGCTGATGCCGCTGGGCGCCGGGGATATCATCGAGCTGCCTGCCGCCTCGGGGTCTGTGCGCGCGCGCATCGACCGTGTGGAGAGCGGCGCGCATCAGAGGATCGAAGCGGTGCGCATCGAGCCGGAGACCTACCTGCCCGCCGATCTGGGCGAGAGCGACCCGGTGCTGCGGCCTTTTGCGGCGCCGGTGCCGGTGCTGCCGCTCTTCCTCGACCTGCCGCTGCTGAGCGGCGAGGAGGTGCCGCATGCGCCGCATCTGGCGGTGACGGCGACGCCCTGGCCGGGCAGCGTGGCGGTCTATGACAGCGCTTCGGACGCGGACTACGGGCTGAGCGAGATCCTCGCGGCGCGGGCGACGGTCGGGCTCACCGAGACGCCGCTGGCCGCCGCGCCCGCCGGGCGGATCGACCGCGGCGTGGGGGTGCAGATCGCGCTGCGCTCGGGGGCGCTGGAGACGGTCTCCGGCGCCGCGCTGCTGGGCGGGGCGAATGCCATGGCGATCGGCGACGGCACGCCGGGGGGCTGGGAGGTGTTCCAGTTCCGCGATGCCGAACTTCTGGAGAACGGGCGCTGGCTGCTCTCGCACCGGTTGCGCGGGCAGGCGGGCAGCGACGGTGTGATGCCCGGGGTCTGGCCCGCGGGGTCCTGGGTGGTGCTGCTCGACGGGGCGCCGCAGCAGATTGCGCTGAGCCCGGCGCAGCGGCGGCAAACGCGGCACTACCGGATCGGCCCGGCCAAGCGTGGCTACGACGATCCGAGCTACGTGCACCGGGAGCTGGCCTTCGACGGCAACGGGCTGCGGCCCTACCGCCCGGTGCATCTGCGCGCCGCATCGGCGGGGGGCACGGCACGGGCGCTGAGCTGGATCCGGCGCACCCGCCTCGAAGGCGACGACTGGGCGCTTCCCGAGGTGCCGCTCGGGGAGGAGAGCGAGCGTTACCTCCTGCGCGTAACGCAGGGAGAGACTGTGATCCGAGAGGCGTTTAGCGCCGAGCCGTCATGGCTCTACGACCCGGCGCAGGACGGGCTGACGGGGCTCTACGAAGTGCAGGTGGCGCAGGTCTCGGCGCGCTATGGGGCGGGGCCTTTCGCGCGGCTGTCGCTCTCGGCCTGACGGGTGTCGCCCTGGGGCTTTCATCTCGGCCCGCGATCCCCTAGATCACGGTTTTGCATTTCGACCCTCAAAGCCTATCTGCTAGACTGGGCGGCAACTGACGGAGGAATCCCATGGCCAAGACACGTGCCAAGATCGCCGAACTGGACCCTGTCTGGGCCCGCATCGTCCACGAGGCCGAAGAGGTTGTCGCCGCCGAGCCGCTGCTGGGCGGGTCGGTGCACTACTCGATCCTGCACCATCCGACGATCGAACGGGCGCTGGCCTACCGGATTTCCCTGAAGCTGGCGAATGGCGAGATGTCCGAGCAGATCCTGCGCGAGATCTGCGACGAGGCCTACGGCTCCGACCCCTCGCTGGCGCTGAAGGCGCGGGCCGACATCCAGGCCACCTACGAGCGTGACCCGGCCTGCCACCGCTATCTGCAGCCGCTGCTCTACTTCAAGGGGTTCCAGGCGGTGCAGAGCCAGCGCGTGGCGAACTGGCTGTGGCGCCAGGGCCGGCGCGACCTGTCCTACTTCTTCCAGATGCGCTCGTCGGAGGTCTTCGGCGTCGACATTCACCCGGCGGCGAAGATCGGCAAGGGAATCATGATCGACCACGCCCACTCGATCGTCATCGGCGAGACGGCGGTGGTCGGCGACGACGTATCGATCCTGCACTCAGTGACGCTCGGCGGCACCGGCAAGGAGGACGAGGACCGTCACCCGAAGATCGGCAACGGCGTTCTCATCGGCGCCGGGGCCAAGGTGCTGGGCAATATCAAGGTGGGCGACCGCTCGCGCATCGCGGCGGGCTCGGTGGTGCTGGCCGAAGTGCCGCCCTGCAAGACCGTCGCCGGGGTGCCGGCGAAGATCGTCGGCGAGGCGGGCTGCGACCAGCCCTCGCGCTCGATGGATCAGAAGCTCACCGGCTGCAACTGCAGCGACTGAGGCGGGGCCTTGGGAAAATGAAGAAGGCGCGGTCCGGCGGGACCGCGCCTTTTGCTTTGTATGGGGTGCCGAGTACGGGGGGCTGATCCGCCAAAGACGCGTTCACCCGGAGCGATACGGAGGCCAGGGGCCGACCGCGGGCTGCCGCTTGAGACGAGGGTGGCCCGGCAGTTTATCGGGCCGCTCCGCCGAACGGTCGATCGTGCGGTGCCCTGACCAAAGCGGCCGCCCGGGGGGCGGTCGGCCGCTGCCCGGCGGCGCTGCGCGCCTCGTTCCGACCGGGCCTGACCTCCTCAGGCCCCCGCCGCCACCGCGGGCATCACCCGGCGTGCGCGGCTGCGGCTTTCCATCCACGCGAGGCCGAGCATGACGATCCCGCCCGCGGCCAGCGCCGCGCCGACCTGGCCGGTGGCGGCCCAGCCCTGGCCCGCGGCCAGCGCGCGCCCGGCGAGGAACGGCCCCAGGGCGTTGGCGGCGTTGAAGGCGGCGTGGTTGAGCGCCGCGGCGAGGGTCTGCGCCTCGCCCGCCACGTCCATCAGCCGCATCTGCAGCGGGATGGCGAGGCTGGCGGTGGTGCCGAGCAGGAAGAGCGCCAGGCCCATCATCATCCAGTCGCCGATCACCGCGGCGTAGAGCAGCGACATCAGCACCATGCCCGCGAGCAGCAGCAGCGCGCCGCCGAGCCGCGACCAGTCCGAGAGCCGTCCGGCGATCAGGTTGCCGAGGATGCCGCCGACGCCGAAGGCCGAGAGCGCCACGGGAACCGCCCAGGAGGGGGCATCGGTGGCGTCGAGCATGGCGGCCGAAAAGTAGGCGTAGACGGCGAAGACGCCGCCGAAGCCGATCGCGCCCACCAGCAGCGTCATCCACACCGCGCGGTTGGCCAGCGCCGAGAGCTCGCGCAGGGGGCTGGGCATCGGGCCGGTCTGCACGTTGGGGGCCAGCCGGGCGATCATCAGCGCCGAGAGCGCGGCGATGCCGGTGGTGACCACGAAACACAGCCGCCAGCCGAAGACCTGGCCCGCGGCACCTGCCAGCGGCACGCCGATCACATTGGCCAGTGTCAGCCCCATCAGCACCTGCGCCACGCCGCGCGCCTTGCGGCCCTCGGGGGAGAACTCGGCGGCAAACAGCATCGAGATGCCGAGGAAGGCGCCGTGCGGCAGCCCGGCGAGGAAGCGCCCGGCGATCAGCATGGTCAGGTTCGGCGCCATGGCCGAGAGCAGGTTGCCGAGCCCGAAGAAGCAGATCAGCAGGATCAGCAGCAGCTTGCGCGGGATCATCGAGCCCAGCACTGCCAGCACCGGCGCGCCGACGACCACGCCGAGCGCATAGGCGCTCACCGCGTGGCCGGCATCGGGCTCGCTCACGCCGAGATCGGCGGCGTAATAGGGCAGCAGCCCCATGGCGGCGAACTCGGAGACGCCGATTGCAAAGGCGCCGAGCGCCAGAGAGAGGATCGTCAGAAAACCCTGACGGTCTTGGATAGCCATGTCGCAGCTCCGCGGATCGGATGTTGCATCGTGTGTCGAATGTCGGGAGTGCCGGACTGCGGGGACGGGACTCGCCCGCCGCAATGCAGCACGGAGCAATGGTATGCCCTGGGTGCATCTTCGCAAGCGACGGTTGCGCAATCTCGCCATGCAGGCAGCGCATGACGCACGGGCAGCTGTCTGCGCGCCGCGCGCCCGCGTCGCGCGAAACCGCGCTGACACGCGATTGTGACGTTACGTCATAAAGGGCTCCGGGGCGCGGTATTTTCATGCGTGTACCCGCGAAGCGTGTGTAAGCTTCCCTAGGGAAAGATTTTTCCCAAGCGTATGGAAATTTGGAGAAAAGTAATGTCGAGGACACATATTCTGGCGGTTCCGCTTGCCGTCCTTGCGCTCGCGGGTCCCGCCGCGGCGCAGGAGCAGGCCGAGAAACCGAACATCCTTGTGATCTGGGGCGACGACATCGGCTGGTCCAATCTTTCATCCTACGGGATGGGCACCATGGGCTACACCACGCCCAACATCGACCGCATCGCCATGGAAGGCATCCGCTTCACCGACCACTACGCGCAGCCGAGCTGTACTGCGGGCCGCGCCGCCTTCATCACCGGCCAGTACCCGATCCGCTCGGGCATGACGACGGTGGGCCAGCCGGGCTCGGCGCTCGGCCTGCAGGCCGCCTCGCCGACGCTGGCCGAAGAGCTGAAGCAGATCGGCTACCGCACCGGCCATTTCGGCAAGAACCACCTTGGTGACCGCAACGAGCACCTGCCGACGGTGCACGGGTTCGATGAGTTCTTTGGCAACCTCTACCACCTCAACACCCAGGAAGAGGCCGAACAGCGCGACTACCAGCGCTTCGGCGAAGCCTTCTCGGGCTCGCTCGAGGCCTATGAGGAGCAGTTCGGCACGCGCGGGGTGATCCACTCCTTCGCCTCCGAGACCGACGACCCCACCGAGCAGCCGCGCTTCGGCAAGATCGGCATGCAGACCATCGAGGACACCGGCCCGCTGACGCAGGAGCGGATGAAGGACTTCGACATGGCCGAGGTGATCCCGCTGGCGCAGGACTTCATGCTGGCGGCCAAGGAGGCGGGCGATCCCTTCTTCGTCTGGCTCAACACCAGCCGCATGCACCTCTACACCCGTCTCAACGACGAATGGCGCTACGCCGCCGAGGAGTACACTTCGGAGGCCGACTTCTACGGCTCCGGCATGCTGCAGCACGACCATGACATCGGCGTGGTGCTCGACTGGCTCGAAGAGCAGGGCCTCGCCGACAATACCATCGTCTGGTACTCGACCGACAACGGCCCCGAGCACAACTCCTGGCCGCATGGCGGCACCTCGCCGTTCCGCGGCGAGAAGATGACCACCTACGAGGGCGGCGTGCGCGTGCCGTCGATGATCCGCTGGCCGGGACATCTGCCCGAGGGCGAGATCCTCAACGGCATCCAGGGCCACCAGGACATGTTCACCTCGCTGGCCGCCGCCGCCGGGATCGAGGACGTGGCCGCCGAGGTCATGGAAGAGAAGCAGCAGTACATCGACGGGGTGAACAACCTGCCGTACTGGATGGGCGAGCAGGACAACTCGGCCCGCAACAACATCTTCTACTACTACGAAAGCAAGCTGACCGCCGTGCGCATGGGGCCGTGGAAGTTCCACTTCTCCACCAAGGAGGATTACTACGACAGCCTCGAGGCGCGCACCGCGCCGCTGGTGTTCAACATCCGCATGGACCCCTTCGAGAGCTACAGCAGCACCGACGCCTACGGGCACCTGATGCAGAAGGTCTCGTGGCTGATGCAGCCGATGAGCGTGCTCATGGGCCAGCACCTGCAGACGCTGGCGGAATACCCGCCGGTGCAGGGCGGGGCGTCCTTCGACATGTCGAACGTCGTGGCGGATTTCCTCGACAGCGCGATGCAGTAGACGCGTCGAGCTGACTGAAAAGGGGCGCGGGCCGGCGGGTCCGCGCCTCTGACGTTTTCGGTCTGCACGTATGGGGCCTCTCGAGGCCATGGGGCCGGGCAAAGAAAAACGGCCCCACTTTGCAGTGGGGCCGTTTCTTATTCCTGCGATGCGCCCGGATCAGGCGAGCATCACCATCGGGTTCTCGAGGTTGTCGGCGATCGCCTGCAGCAGCTCGGCCCCCAGCGCGCCGTCGATGACCCGGTGGTCGACCGAGAGCGTCACCGACATCACCGTCGCCACGGCCAGCTCGCCGTCCGCGCCGACGATGGGCTTCTTGACGCCCGCGCCCACGGCGAGGATCGCGCCATGCGGCGGGTTGATCACCGCGTCGAAGTTGTCGATGCCATACATGCCGAGGTTGGAGATCGCGAAGCTGCCGCCGATGTATTCATGCGGTGCCAGCTTCTTGTTCCGGGCCCGGCCCGCGAGGTCCTTCATCTCGGCAGAGAGAGCCGAGAGCGACTTCATCTCGGCATCCTTCAGCACCGGGGTGAAGAGACCGCCTTCGATCGCCACGGCCACCGCCACGTCCGACGGCTTGAGCTTGAAGATGCGGTCACCTGCCCAGACGGCGTTTGCGTCGGGCACGGACTGCAGCGCCAGGGCACAGGCCTTGATGATGAAATCGTTGACCGAGAGCTTCACGCCGCGCGCTTCGAGCTGCTTGTTGAGCTGGCTGCGGAACTTGAGCAGCGCGTCGAGCTTGATGTCCTTGCGCAGGTAGAAGTGCGGGATGGTCTGCTTGGCCTCGGTGAGGCGGCTGGCCACCGTCTTGCGCATGCCGTCGAGCTTGACCTCTTCGAACTCGCGCCCGTCGTACATCTTGCGCACCGCGTCCGACGAAGGTCCGGCGGGCATGACGGTCGCATCGGCGGCCTTCTTCTCGGCCGGGGCTGCGGCCTCGGACTTGGCGGCTGCTGCGCCGGGCTTGGCGGCCTCGACGTCGGCCTTCACGATCCGGCCATGCGGGCCGGTGCCCTTGACCTGCGCCAGGTCGAGCCCCTTGTCCGCCGCGATGCGGCGGGCCAGCGGCGAGGCGAAGATGCGCTTGCCGTCCTCGCCCTTGGGCGCGGCGGGGGCAGGGGTTGCGGAGCCGGCAGCCGGGGTGGCCGCCGCGGCCTTGGCGCCCTCGTCCTTCGGCGCGGGCGCCTCGGACTTGGCCTCGGCGGGCGTCTCCTCGGCCTTGGAGGCCGAGGTGTCGATGTCGTCGGCGCTTTCACCCTCTTCGAGCAGCACGGCGATGGGGGTGTTCACCTTCACCCCTTCGCTGCCTTCCTCGATGAGGATCTTGCCGATGGTGCCTTCGTCGACGGCTTCGAATTCCATCGTCGCCTTGTCGGTCTCGATCTCGGCGATGATGTCGCCCGAGGACACGGTGTCGCCCTCTTTCACCAGCCACTTGGCCAGCGTGCCTTCCTCCATGGTGGGGGACAGCGCGGGCATCAGGATTTCCGTGGGCATGACGCTCTCCTTACCGGTAGGTGACTTGCTTCACGGCGTCGATCACCTCTGCGGTGGTGATCAGCGCGTGCTTCTCGAGGTTCGCCGCGTAGGGCATGGGCACGTCCTTGCCGGTGCAGTTGATCACCGGGGCGTCCAGCCAGTCGAAGGCGTTCTGCATGATGTAGGCCGAGAGGTGGTTGCCGATGGAGCCCACCGGCCAGCCCTCTTCCACGGTCACGCAGCGGTTCGTCTTCTTCACCGACTCGATGACGGTGCCGTAGTCGATCGGGCGCAGGGTGCGCAGGTCGATGACCTCGGCCGAGATGCCCTCTTCCGCCAACTTGTCCGCCGCCTCGAGGGCGTAGGTCATGCCGATGCCGAACGACACGAGGGTCACGTCGGTGCCTTCGCGCCAGATGCGGGCCTTGCCGAAGGGCACGGTGAAGTCATCCATCACCGGCACGTCGAAGGAGCGGCCGTAGAGGATCTCGTTCTCGAGGAAGATCACCGGGTTCGGGTCGCGGATGGCGCTCTTCAGCAGGCCCTTGGCGTCGGAGGCCGAGTAGGGCATCGCCACCTTGAGGCCGGGCACCATGGCGTACCATGCGGCGTAGTCCTGGCTGTGCTGCGCGCCGACGCGGGCCGCCGCGCCGTTCGGGCCGCGGAACACCATGGGCGCACCCATCTGGCCGCCGGACATGTAAAGCGTTTTGGCCGCCGAGTTGATGATCTGGTCGATCGCCTGCATGGCGAAGTTGAAGGTCATGAACTCGACGATGGGCTTGAGCCCGCCGAAGGCCGCGCCGACGCCGATGCCGGCAAAGCCGTGCTCGGTGATCGGCGTGTCGATCACGCGCTTCGAGCCGAACTCGTCGAGCAGGCCCTGGGTGACCTTGTAGGCGCCCTGGTACTCGGCCACTTCCTCGCCCATGACGAAGACATTGGCGTCCGAGCGCATTTCCTCGGCCATGGCATCGCGCAGCGCCTCGCGCACGGTCTGCTGCTTGAGCTCGGTGCCCTCGGGCCAGTCGGGTTCGACCGCCTTGGCCTTGGGGGTGGCCGGAGCGGAGGCGGGGGCCGCTTCGACCGGCGCCTCGAGCGCTTCCTCGGCCTGCGCGGGCTCGGCGTCGCCGCCACCCGAGGAGACCTCGATGTCATCGGCGCTTTCGCCTTCCTCGATCAGCACGGCGATCGGGGTGTTGACCTTCACACCCTCGGTGCCTTCCTCGATGAGGATCTTGCCGACGATGCCTTCATCGACGGCTTCGAATTCCATCGTGGCCTTGTCGGTCTCGATCTCGGCGAGGATGTCGCCCGAGCTCACGGTGTCGCCCTCTTTGACCAGCCATTTGGCCAGCGTGCCCTCTTCCATGGTCGGCGAGAGCGCGGGCATGAGAATTTCGGTTGCCATATCCGTCTAGTCCTTCTGCCTCAGGCCTCTACCGCGTCGCCTTGCGGCACTTCGTCGGCGTAGATGTCGGTCCAGAGTTCCTCGAGCGCCGGCTCCGGGCTCTCCTTCGAGAACTCCGCCGAGGCGTTCACGATGTCCTTGATGTTCTTGTCGATCGCCTTGAGGTCGTCCTCGGTGGCGTGCTTGCCCTGCAGCAGCAGGTCGCGCACGCTCTGGATCGGGTCACGCTCGTCGCGCATCTTCTGCACTTCCTCGCGGGTCCGGTATTTCGCCGGGTCCGACATGGAGTGGCCGCGGTAGCGGTAGGTCTTCACCTCGAGGATGTAGGGGCCGTTGCCGGCGCGGCAGTGCGCCACGGCCTTCTCGCCGGCTTCCTTGACCTTCAGCACGTCCATGCCGTCGACCAGCTCGCCGGGGATCCCGAAGGGCGCGCCGCGGGTGTAGATTTCCTCGGTCGAGGTCGAGCGCTTCTGCGAGGTGCCCATGGCGTACTGGTTGTTCTCGATGACGAAGACAACCGGCAGCTTCCAGATCGAGGCCATGTTGAAGGTCTCGTAGACCTGGCCCTGGTTGGCCGCGCCGTCGCCGAAGTAGGCGAAGGTCACGCGGTCGTTTTCCAGGTAGCGGTCGGCGAAGGCGAGGCCGGCGCCGAGCGGCACCTGCGCGCCGACGATGCCGTGGCCGCCGTAGAAGTGCTTCTCGCGGCTGAACATGTGCATCGAGCCGCCCTTGCCCTTGGAGTAGCCGCCCTCACGCCCGGTGAGTTCGGCCATCACGCCGTTGGGGTCCATGCCGCAGGCAAGCATGTGGCCGTGGTCGCGGTAGGAGGTGACGCGCTTGTCGCCCTCGCTGGCCGCGGCCTCGAGGCCGACGACAACGGCTTCCTGGCCGATGTAGAGGTGGCAGAACCCGCCGATGAGCCCCATGCCATACAGCTGACCCGCCTTCTCTTCGAAGCGGCGGATGAGCAGCATGTCATGATAGTATTGCTTGAGCTCCTCGGGCGAGACGTTCGGCTTGGCGGATGGTTTCCGGGCGGCCATGGGGACTCCTCCCAACTAGTTTAGTGTTAAACTTTCTCCCACAGTAAATCGCCGGCGCCAGAGTGTCAAAGGGCGCAGCGGACTGTTTCTACAAAAAGTGGGGCTGACGGACCTTGCGGCAAGCAGGTGGCAAAACCCCGCCGTCCGCTGCGTCCCGCCGAAGGCGCGCCTGCAGGCTGCCGCGCCATGCGTATTTGGAAAGAGAAGACGCACCGAAGCGTCCCTGCCTTCTTCTCTTTGAAAATACGCGGGGGAGCGCGGCGCGTAGCGGCGTGCGGGGGCGGAGCCCCGAAAGCGCCCGGCACGGGCGCTCCATCGCCGAGGCGTTGATGTCTGGCGAGGGTGGCGCCCGCCGGCGGCCGGGGCGACGGCCTGTGGTCGATGGAAGGTAGGTTTGGCTGCGCTTGGCGCGGGCTTTGCCTGCGTGCGCTCAGCGCCGGCTAGCATGCGTGCGCTTAGCGCCAACTTAGTACGCGTGCGCTCAGCGCACGACGATCTCGTCCGAGCGGATCATTCCCAGCACGTCGCGGGCCTGCTGGTCGAGAAGGTCGAGGTCGAGATAGTCGTCCGACAGGCGCAGGGTGACGTTTTCCATATGCGCGACCTCGGAGTTGATCGCGTCGAGCTCGGCACTGAGCCGGTCGGCCTCGACCTCGATCTCGGCACGGCGGAAGAGCCCGTAGTCGCCCTGCACGGCGGCAAAGGTGAAATAGCCCGACAGGCTCAGGGTGATCACCGCGAAGACAAGGCCGCCGAAGGCCGGTTTGCGTCTGCCCGTCATATGCCTGGGATCCTGTTGCCTGTGGTCATCTGCTGCTCTGCCGCGGCCTCTCGTTCTCCGGAGGCCCGTCCGACGTCGGGGAAACCATGCCACAGGCGTGGGGGCATGGAAATCCCCCAAGGGCCAGGGGCTTGGAAAATCGGCGCGATTGCGCGCCGATTGTGTCCGTTGCGCCCCGGTGTGCCACTGGTGTGCTCCCGGTGCGCTCAGGTGCGCGGGCCGCGCTGTCAGCCGAGCGCGGCGACGCCGGGCAGGGTCTTGCCTTCCATCCATTCGAGGAAGGCGCCGCCGGCGGTGGAGATATAGGTGAAATCCTCGGAGGCGCCGGCCTTGTTGAGCGCCGCCACCGTGTCGCCGCCGCCGGCGACCGAGACCAGATCGCCCTGCGCGGTGCGCTTGGCGGCGTACTTCGCCGCGGCATTGGTGGCGGCATCGAAGGGGGCGATCTCGAAGGCGCCGAGCGGGCCGTTCCAGATCAGCGTCTCGGCACGGCCGATGGCCTGCTCCACATGCGCCACGCTGTCCGGGCCGGCGTCGAGGATCATCGCGTCGGCGGGGCAGGCCTCGGCGGGCACGACCTCCGACGGCGCGTTCTCGCGGAACTCGCGGGCCACGACCACGTCGCGCGGCAGCAGGATCCCGCAGCCCGCCGCGGCGGCCTTCTCGGCGATCTCGCGGGCGGTGCCGGTCATCTCGTGCTCACAGAGCGACTTGCCCACGTCGACGCCCTGCGCCGCAAGGAAGGTGTTGGCCATGCCGCCACCGATCACCAGCATGTCGACCTTTTCGACGAGGTTGCCGAGCAGGTCGAGCTTGGTCGAGACCTTCGCGCCGCCGACCACCGCCAGCACCGGGCGTTTCGGCGCGCCGAGCGCGGCCTCGAGCGCTTCCAGCTCGGCCTGCATCAGCCGGCCGGCGCAGGCCGGCAGCAGATGCGCCAGCGCCGCGGTCGAGGCATGGGCGCGGTGCGCCGCCGAGAAGGCGTCGTTGCAGTAGACGTCGCCGAGCGCGGCATAGCGCTTGGCGAGCTCGGCGTCGTTCTTCTCCTCGCCGGGCTCGAAGCGGGTGTTCTCGAGCAGCACGACCTGGCCCTCGGCGCAGGCGCCAATCACCGCGGCGGCCTCGTCCAGCGTGGCGAAGTTGACCGTTGTGCCGAAGGCGGCCTCGAGCGCGGGCACCAGCATCTTCAGCGACATCTCGGGCACGACCTTGCCCTTGGGGCGACCGAAGTGGGCCAGCAGGATCGGCGTGCCGCCGCGCGACAGGATGTCCTGCACCGTGGGGGCCACGCGTTCGATCCGGGTCGCGTCGGTGACCACGCCGCCGTCCACCGGCACGTTGATGTCCACGCGGGTCAGCACGCGCTTGCCGGTGAGCTCCATGTCGTCGAGGGTCTTCCAGGCCATGTCGGTCCTCCTGATCTCTTGGTTGGTCAAAGGTCTGCCCCGAGCCGGGCGCAAGGTCAATGCGCCAGCACCCGGCGACGGGCAGAGCGTGCGCCCGAGGGGACGCGCATCTTGGCATTCGCGTCCGGGCGGACTAAATCTCGCGCAACGAACGCCATAGGGAGTATCGACATGGCCGAGATCAAGGACCCCGAAAACACCATCCTCATCGAGCTGAAGGGCGGCACCGTCACCATCGAGCTGCTGCCCGACGTGGCGCCGAAACACGCCGAGCGCATGAAGGAACTGGCGCGCGCGGGCGAATATGACAACGTCTGCTTCCACCGCGTGATCGACGGTTTCATGGCGCAGACCGGCGACGTCGAGCATGGCGACATGGAAGACGGCTTCAACCTGCGCCGCGCCGGCACCGGCGGCTCGCAGCTGCCCGACCTGCCCGCGGAATTCTCGCGCCTGCCGCACGACCGCGGCACCCTCGGCGCGGCGCGTTCGATGAACCCGAACTCGGCGAATTCGCAGTTCTTCATCAACTTCAAGGACAACCATTTCCTCAACGGCCAGTACACCGTCTACGGCCGGGTCATCGAGGGCATGGATCATGTCGATGCGATCACCCGCGGCGAGCCGCCTGCGGAGCCCGACCGGATGATCTCGGTGAAGGTGGCGGCAGATGCGTAAGCTCGCGCTGCTGCTCTCCGTCGTGGCCTCGCCCGCGTTGGCGGCGGGGCTCGACGTCGAGGTCGCGGGCGAGGGCGCCAACGGCACCTTCCACATCGAGCTCTACGACGATGTCGCACCGCAGCACGCCGCGCGGCTGACCGAGCTGGCCAGCTCCGGCGAGTACGACGGGGTGGTCTTCCACCGCGTGATCGACGGCTTCATGGCGCAGACCGGCGACGTGCAGTTCGGCCGCGAGGGCAATGACATGCGCATGGCGGGCACCGGCGGGTCGGACCTGCCGGACCTGCAGGCGGAGTTCTCCGACAAGGCCTTCGAACGTGGCGTGGTCGGTATGGCGCGCTCGCAGAACCCGAACTCGGCGAACTCGCAGTTCTTCATCATGTTCGCCCCGGCGCCGCATCTGAACGGCGCCTACACGGCGGTGGGCGAGGTGACCTCGGGCATGGAGGTCGTCGATGCGATCAAGCGCGGCGACGGACCGAACGGCGCGGTGATCGGCGCGCCCGACAAGATGGTCAAGGTCACCCCGACCGAGTGACCGCCGTGCGGGTGGGGCGTGGCATCAGGGGCGCTGCCCCTCGGCGCTGCGCGCCTCACCCCGGGATATTTCGACCTAGAAGAATGGGCTGGGCACCGTCAGGTGACCAGCCCTTTTGGCAGGCGGCGGGCGAGCGGCGCGAGCGCGCGGCTGCGCAGCCAGGTGCCGCCGAGCCGGTGCGGGCGCGCGCCGGTGCCGAGCTTGAAACGGGTGACCCCCGGCGCGTCGTCGCTGTTCAGGATGCCGAGATCGAGCAGGTCGTGGCCCCGGGCCGCGAGGCAGCGCATCGCCGCCCAGAGCAGCAGGGTCATCGCGTTGGCGGCGCGGCCTTGCGGCGTCGAGACGCCGGTGGTCCAGCTTGCCATGCGCCCGTGCCGCAGCACCGCGATGGCGGCGATCGGACGGCCGTCCTGCCGCGCCTCCCAGATTAACGCCTCGCCGGGATTGGCCCGGGCGTAGGCCGCGAGGAAGGCCGGCGGCAGGTTGCGGTAGCGCCGGGCGCGGGCTTGATCCGCCTCGGCGGCGAGCAGCCAGTGCGCACCGTGGAGAGGCAGCCGGCGCAGGGAGAGCCCGGAGTCCTCGGCGCGGACCAGCCGGTTGCGCCACTTCTGCCGCAGCGCCGCGCGCATCTGCGTCTCGCCGCCCAGGGGCAGCAGGGCGAGCGTTGCCGGGGTCAGCAGCGGCCAGAACCCGGCGCTGCGCAGCGCCGCATCCAAGAGGCCATCGGCATTCAGCAGCAGCGGCCCCGCTGCGCGGCGGCCCTGCAGCCAAGCCTCGGCGTCTGCGGCGTCCGGCGTCACCGGCCCGCGCGAGAGCAGCGCCACCTCTCCCAGCAGTGGAAGGCGCCGGCTCTGGAGTTGCCAGCGCAGCGGCGCGCCGTTTGATGATCGCTCGTCGCCCGCCACGCAGGCGACTCCCAGTGCGGCGCAGGCGCGGGCGTATTGCGGCGACTGCGGCAGCGGCAGGGGAATGGGCAGGGGACTCGCGGCTGTCATCTCCGCCATTAACCCGCCGGCAAGTGAGGGTATGGTTAATCGCAGGCATGACACCGCCGCGCCGCCCCCCGTTCGTGCCTCTTTTCGCCCGCCTTTCGCGCCGCGCTCCGGGGCAGGCCGCGAGAAAGGCCCCGCAGCGCCTTTCAGACCGACTTTCAAACCGCCCTCCGAGCGTGGCCCCTCGGCCCCGCCCGACCCGCGCCGCGGCGCTGCTACTTGCGCTTGTCCTCTCCGCGCCCCTCGCGCTTGTCGCCCTCGTACAGGCCTGCCTGCAGGCGCTGCGCTAGGCCCTTTCACCTAGGGGAAAATATCCCGGGGTGCCCGCAGGGCGGGGGCGGAGCCCCCGGTGCTGCGCTGCCCGCACCGCAGCCCGGCGGCGAATTTCCGTGGGGTCTTTCCCCCGCCGAACATCCGTGCAATAGGGACGTGCCAACCGATACCCTCCCAAGGAGCCGCCCCCATGGAGATTCGCGAGGCCTTCACCTTCGACGATGTTCTGCTGCTTCCCGCAGCATCCAGCGTTCTGCCGTCCACGGCCGACACGCGCACCAAGGTCACCAAGAGCATCGCGCTCAACATCCCGCTGCTCTCTTCCGCCATGGACACGGTGACCGAGGCGCGCATGGCGATCACCATGGCGCAGGCCGGCGGCATCGGGGTGATCCACAAGAACCTCGACGTCGAGCGCCAGGCGCAGGAAGTGCGCCGGGTCAAGCGCTTCGAGAGCGGCATCGTCTACAACCCGGTGACGCTGACGCCGGACCAGACGCTGGCCGACGCGCAGGCGCTGACCGAGCGCTACGGCTTCACCGGTTTCCCGGTGGTCGATGAGCAGCACCGCGTCGTGGGCATCGTCACCAACCGCGACATGCGCTTCGCGCAGAAGCCGGACACGCCGGTGCGGGTGATGATGACCTCCGAAAACCTCGCCATCCTGCGCGAGCCCGCCGACCGCGACGAGGCGATCAGCCTGATGAAGGGCCGCCGGATCGAAAAGCTGCTGGTCACCGACGCACAGGGCAAGCTCACCGGGCTGCTGACGCTGAAGGACACCGAGAAGGCCGTGCTCAACCCCACCGCCTGCAAGGACGAGCTGGGGCGGCTGCGCGTCGCCGCCGCCACCGGTGTCGGCGAGAGCGGCTTCGAGCGCACCGAGGCGCTGATCGACGCCGGCGTCGACATCGTGGTGATCGACACTGCCCATGGCCACAGCGCCGGGGTGATCGACGCCGTGGCCCGGGCCAAGGCGCTGTCGAACCAGGTGCAGGTGATTGCCGGCAACGTCGCGACGGCGGATGCCACGAAGGCGCTGATCGACGCGGGCGCCGATGCGGTCAAGGTCGGTATCGGCCCGGGCTCGATCTGCACCACCCGCATGGTCGCCGGCGTCGGTGTGCCGCAGCTCACCGCCATCATGGACTGCTCGCGGGCCGCCGGTGACGTGCCGGTGATCGCCGACGGCGGCATCAAGTTCTCGGGCGATTTCGCCAAGGCGATCGCCGCCGGCGCCTCCTGCGCCATGGTCGGCAGCATGATCGCCGGCACCGACGAGAGCCCGGGCGAGGTGATCCTCTACCAGGGCCGCTCGTTCAAAGCCTACCGCGGCATGGGCAGCCTCGGCGCCATGGCGCGCGGCTCGGCGGACCGCTACTTCCAGAAGGACGCGGCGAGCGACAAGCTGGTGCCCGAGGGCATCGAGGGGCAGGTCCCCTACAAGGGCTCGGCCGGCGCGGTGATCCACCAGCTCGTCGGGGGGCTGCGCGCCGCCATGGGCTACACCGGCAACGCCACGGTCGCGGAGATGCGCAAGAACTGCAATTTCGTGCGCATCACCAACGCCGGCCTGTCGGAGAGCCATGTGCACGACGTGCAGATCACCCGCGAGTCGCCGAACTACCGGATCGGATGACCCAGGGCCCGGAACAGACCCCGCGCTGGCAGGGGGGCGGTACCACGCTCCTATGCCTGCGCGACGGAACGCTGGGCCTCGGGGCGGATGTCTTCCCCGGGGTCCCGGCCGAGCGCGTCGCCGCCGCCCATCGCGGCGGCGACGCCGTTGACGTGAACGTGTTCCTGCTGCGCCATGCCGATGGCAGCCTTGATCTCGTCGATACCGGCTGCGGGGCGCTCTACGGCGAGGCGGGCGGCCAGCTTGTGGCACTGCTCGCTGCGCAGGGCGTGGCGCCGGGCGACATCGACCGGGTCATCTTCACCCACCTGCACGGCGATCACGTCGGCGGCGCGCTGACCGAGGCGGGCGAGCCGGCCTTTCCGAAGGCCGCCTATCTCGCGCATGAGGTCGACATCGCCCATTGGCGCGGCAAGGACAGCCATGGCGGGCGCCTGCTGGCGGCCTGCGGCGACCGCTTCCGCGCGGTGCAAAGCGGCGCGGACCTCGGCCACGGGCTGCGCACATGGCTCCTGCCGGGCCACACGCCCGGTCACATGGGGCTGCATTTCGCCGGCGGCTTCGCGTTGGTCGGCGACCTGCTGCACTCGCTGCCGCTGCAATTGCCCGACCCTTCGGTGCACACGAAGTTCGACATCGACAGCACGCAGGCCAGCCGGGTCCGGGCGCAGGCGCTGGCGTGGTTGGCGGAGAGCGGGGTGCCGTTCAGTGGCAGTCACATCACCACGACCCCGGTCAGCCCGAGCCCGATCCTGCGCATCGCGCGGCAGGGCAGCGGCTACCTGCGGAGCCCGCTATGACCCCGGGCGCACGGCTGCAGGCCGCCGCCGAGGTGCTCGACCGCATCGCCGCCGGGACCCCGGCCGAGCAGGCGCTGCTCGGCTGGTCGCGCGGCGCGCGCTATGCCGGCTCCAAGGACCGCGCCGCGGTGCGCGACCATGTTTTCGACGTGCTGCGCCGCTGGCGCTCCACCGCCGCGCAGGGCGGCGGCGAGAGCGGCCGGGCGCGCCTGATCGGCCTGCTGCGCCAGCAGGGGGTTGTGCCCGAGAGCCTGTTCACCGGCGAGGGCCACGCACCCGCGGCGCTGTCGGACGACGAGCAGGCGGCGGGCCGCGCGCCCGAGGGCGCCGAGGCGCGCGATCTTCCCGACTGGATCGACACGCTGCTGGCCGAAAGCCTCGGCGACGCGGCGGGTGCCGCCGCCGAGGCGCTGCGCGAGCGCGCGCCGGTCTTCCTGCGGGTGAACACGCTGCGCGGCGATCTCGCCACGGCGCAGGCGGCGCTGGCGGGCGAGGGGATCGAGACCCGTCCGCATCCGCTCGCCGCCGGAGCGCTGGAAGTCACCGCGGGCGCACGCCGGATCGCCCAGAGCCAGGCCTTCGCCGAGGGGCTGGTCGAGCTGCAGGACGTCGCCAGCCAGGCGGTGGTCGCGGCGCTGCCGCTGGTGCCCGGAATGCGGGTGCTGGACTATTGCGCCGGGGGCGGCGGCAAGGCGCTGGCCATGGCCGCGCGGCTGCAGGGCAGCAAGGGGGGCGAGGTTGCGGCGCATGACGCAGACCCGCGCCGCATGTCCGATCTGCCCGCCCGTGCCAAGCGCGCCGGGGCCCGGGTCCAGGCCGTTGCCAAGCCCAAGGGCCCCTATGACCTCGTGCTCTGCGACGTGCCCTGTTCCGGCAGCGGCGCCTGGCGCCGGTCCCCCGAGGGCAAATGGCGGCTGACCCCGGAACGGCTCGATGAGCTGACCGGGGTGCAGGCCGGGATCCTCGATATCGCCACGCGGTTGGTGACGCCGGGCGGGCTGCTGGCCTATGCCACCTGCTCGATGCTGGCGGTGGAGAACGCCGCGCAGATCGAGGCCTTTCTCGCGCGTCATCCGGGCTGGACGCTGGAGCAGCAGCGCCAGTTCGTGCCCGGCGATGGCGGCGACGGATTCTTCTCCGCGCAGCTGAGGCGCCCCGCCTGACCTCGGGTTCCGTGACGTGAAGGAATGCCTGCGTTAACCTTTGGTTAGGATCGCCCATGCGACATCATGCGACATGATGCAGGGGGATACGGAACGAGGGGGACCGCGGGGTGACGCAATCCGCGTTGTATGAGCAGGACCGCCTGCATGGGCCGCTGCGGCGGGCCCTGCCGGGGCTTTTGCTGGCCGGGGCCGGGCTGCTGTGCCTGGTGATCGGCGCAGTCCTGCGTGGGGACGAGGCCACCGTGGCGCTCTTCGCCGCCGCGGGGGCGCTGCTTGCGATCAGCGGCCTTCTGGCGCTCTACAGGGGCATCCGCCGCAGCCGCGCGCAAGCCGCGCTGGTGGTGCTGCGGCAACTGGCCGAGGGCGATCCGGCGCCCACCCTGATCGAGGATGCGTCCGGGCGGCTGCTCTTTGCCAACCACACCGCGGCGCGGTGGTTCACGCTGGTGTCCGGCGATCATGTCGCCGACCTGCTGGCCGAGATGACCCCGGAGCCCGAGGAATTGCGGCACAGGGTGCTGCTTCGGGCCGAGGGCGGCGGCGTGAGCGAGGAGGTGGTCTCGCCGTCCGGGCGCTACCGGCTCACCCTCGCACTGGTCGAGACGCTGAGCTGCTGGCGGATCGACCGCCTGCCGCAGACGGCGGCGCCGGAGATCCCCGGCGAGGCTATAGGCGCGCCGGACGGCGAGACGGCGGCGCCCGGTCCCGAGGCAGCAGGGGCCGCGCCGGTGCCGGTGCTGACCGTCGGGCGCAGCGGCACGGTGCTCTACATGAATGACGTGGCGCGGCGCATGATCGGGCGGCGCATCCGGCGCGTCGACGAGGTGCTGGAGCTGCCGCTGCGCAGCGGCAAGCTCTACCAGATCGTCACGCCCGAGGGGACGCGTAGCGTAAGGCTGCGCTGCGCCGATGCCGGCGTCGGGCGGCAGGAGGTGCTGCTGCACCCGGTGGACCAGCCCTCGCCTGGGCGCGCGCGCAGCGGGCTGGACGATCTGCCGGTGCCGCTGCTGCGCCTCGCGCCCGACGGCCACATCCTGCACGCCAATGCCGCGGCCTGCCGCATGCTCGAGGTGAGCAGCGCCGACGGCACCCTGCTCGGAAGCCATATGGAAGGGCTGGGGCGGTCGATTGCCGACTGGCTCGCCGATGCCGCGGCAGGGCGCGGGCTGCATCGCTCGGAGTTCCTGCGCCTGTCTCGGCCGGAACGCGAGGTCTTCGTCCAGGTGACCTTGAACCGGGTGATGGATGGCGGGCGGACCGAGCTGGTGGCGCTGCTCAACGACGCGACCGAGCTGAAAACGCTCGAGGCGCAATTCGTCCAGAGCCAGAAGATGCAGGCCATCGGCCAGCTCGCCGGCGGCGTGGCGCATGACTTCAACAACCTGCTGACGGCGATCTCCGGCCATTGCGACCTGCTGCTGCTGCGCCACGATCAGGGCGACGCGGATTACGCCGACCTGCAGCAGATCAACCAGAACGCCAACCGCGCCGCGGGGCTGGTCGGCCAGCTTCTGGCCTTCTCGCGCAAGCAGACGCTGAGCGTCGAGCGGCTCGACCTGCGCGACACCCTGTCGGACCTCACCCACCTGCTCAACCGGCTGGTGGGTGAGCGGGTGCAACTCATCCTGCGCCACGACCCGGTGCTGCCGCAGATCCGCGGCGACCGGCGCCAGCTCGAGCAGGTGCTGATGAACCTGGTGGTGAACGCGCGCGATGCCATGGCCGCGGGCGGAGAGATCGTCATCGAAACCCAGCGCGTCGTGGTGCAGGAGGCGCTGAGCCGCGACCGGGCGCGCGTCGAGCCCGGGGTCTATGCCTGCGTCAAGGTCGTCGACCAGGGCGAGGGCATCCCGCAGGACAAGCTGCAGAAGGTCTTCGAGCCCTTTTTCACCACCAAGCGCACCGGCGAGGGAACCGGGCTCGGCCTGTCCACCGTCTACGGCATCGTCAAGCAGACCGGCGGCTTCATCTTCGTCGACAGCGTGGTGGGCGAGGGCAGCTGCTTCACCCTGCTCTTTCCGGCCTACGAGGAGGTAGCAGCGGCCGAGCTGCCGCCCGCCGAGCCAGAGCGCGCCGCCGCCGCGCCGGAGGGCGGGGCGGTGCTGCTGGTCGAGGACGAGGCGCCGGTGCGCGCTTTCGCCGCCCGCGCCCTTCGCCTGCGCGGCTTCTCGGTGATCGAGGCGGAAACCGCCGAGCAGGCGCTGGAGGTGCTCGAGGATGCGTCGCTGAAGGTCGACGTCTTCGTCACCGACGTGGTGATGCCGGGGATGGACGGGCCAAGCTGGGTGCGCCGCGCGCTCGAGCTGCGGCCGGGCACGCGGGTGGTCTTCGTCTCGGGCTACGCCGAGGAATCGCTCGACAAGAGCCGGGTGGCGGTCCCGAACTCGGTGTTCCTGCCCAAGCCCTTCTCGCTGTCGGAGCTGACCGAGACGGTGGAGCAGCAGCTCGCCTGAGCCTGGCCTGAACGTGGCCCGAACCCGACCCTGGCCGGAGGCTCAGCGCGCCCGTGTCCAGAGCTCGAAATCCGCCGCGCATTTGCGCCGCAGCTTCGCCTCGGTCTCGGGCGAGAGCGCAAGATCGGCGCGCGGCGAGACGTTCTGGCGCGGCAGGTCGAGCGTCAGGCCGAGCCGCGCTTCGAGAAAGCCGGTGATCTCTGCCTGGGTCTCGTATTTGAACAGGTGGGTGACCTCGGTGCCGTTGGGGCGCGGCTCGACGAATTTCGCCTGGCTGCCGACATTGGCGAAGGGCGGCCGCTCGCCGCGGGTGTAGGCCTCGACGAAATCGTCGAAGCTGATGCCGCGGGTCGAGGTGGGTTTGCCGTTGAGAAAATCGCGTTGGCGATAGCGGTACCACGAGCCGAGCCAGGAAATCGGCTCACGCACCACAGCCATCAGTTCCATCTGCTCCGCGCCGATCTTCTCGAACATCGGGCGGAAGAAGCGGTTGTAGCGGTAGACCGGGGCATGCTTTAGCTCGGGCGGGTCGAGCACGCTCATCGAGGCATGCGGGCCCAATGCGGCCTCATAGGCCGAGGTCCCCGTCTTGGGGACCGCAAGCAGCACCAGCCGCGCCTTCCAGAAAACCAGCATACCCCTGCCTCACACCGTGGTCTTTTTGTCGATAAACCACTCTTTAACGCTGTTTCGCAACAGTGAGAACAGATGGTGCTTGAAATGTTCTCCTTTTGGTCTCATAACCGCCGATAAGAACAAGAGGCGAACGAAAGCAGCGATTGCCGCCCCGGACGCGGTATGAAATAAGGATCGGAAATCATGGCAACGGCAGATCTTCTGACTATGGACAGCAAGCGAAACGCGGACCGGCAAAAGGCACTCGACTCGGCGCTGGCCCAGATCGAGCGGCAGTTCGGCAAAGGCTCGATCATGAAACTGGGCGGCGACAACGCCCTGCGCGACATCGAGGCGACCTCGACCGGCTCGCTGGGGCTCGATATCGCCCTTGGCATCGGCGGCCTGCCCAAGGGCCGGATCATCGAGATCTATGGCCCGGAAAGCTCGGGCAAGACCACGCTGACCCTGCATGCCGTGGCCGAGGAACAGAAGAAGGGCGGCGTCTGCGCCTTCGTCGACGCGGAACACGCGCTCGACCCGCAATACGCCAAGAAGCTGGGCGTCGATCTCGACGAGCTGCTGATTTCGCAGCCCGACACGGGCGAACAGGCGCTGGAAATCACCGACACGCTGGTGCGCTCCGGCGCGGTCAGCATGGTGGTGGTCGACTCCGTCGCCGCGCTGACCCCGAAGAGCGAGCTCGAGGGCGACATGGGCGACAGCTCGGTCGGCGTGCACGCGCGCCTGATGAGCCAGGCGATGCGCAAGCTCACCGCCTCGATCAGCCGCTCGAACTGCATGGTGATCTTCATCAACCAGATCCGCATGAAGATTGGCGTGATGTTCGGCTCGCCCGAAACCACCACCGGCGGCAACGCGCTGAAATTCTACAGCTCCGTGCGTCTCGACATCCGCCGCATCGGCGCGATCAAGGACCGCGACGAGGTCGTCGGCAACCAGACCCGCGTCAAGGTGGTGAAGAACAAGGTGGCGCCGCCGTTCAAGCAGGTCGAGTTCGACATCATGTACGGCGAGGGCATCTCGAAGACCGGCGAGCTGCTGGATCTCGGGGTGAAGGCCGGCGTGGTCGACAAGTCCGGCGCCTGGTACTCCTATGGCGACGAGCGCATCGGCCAGGGCCGCGAGAACGCCAAGACCTTCCTCAAGGAAAACAGCCAGATCGCCAATGACATCGAGGACAAGATCCGCGCGGCGCACGGGCTTGATTTCCACATGTCCGAGGAAGACGGGGACGTGACCGAGGATTGATCGCTCGGGGCGGGAGGGGCGCTGCCCCTCTTGCCGCTGCGCAGCAATTCACCCCGGCGTATTTGGAAAGAGAAGAAGGGCGCGTCCGGTTGTGACGCGCTTTTTTGTTTTTTCGCAGAGGCTTGCTGGAAGCTATTGAGGCTCGGGGTGAGCTTGCGATTGACCGTGCGGGGGAAAGGCCCTCGTGTCGCGGTGTCGCGGTGGACTTCAGGTATGTCGCGGGCGGTCTTGATAGGCCAACGAAAAGGGCCGCGGCGGGTGCCGCGGCCCTTTGGCGCATTCGACTGAGCCGCCGTGCGGCGGGTTACATCGAGAAGCTGGTGCCGCAGCCGCAGGAGCTCGTGGCGTTCGGGTTCTCGATGGTGAAACGCGCGCCGATCAGCTCCTCGGAGAAGTCGATCACCGCGTCGGCGAGGAAGGGCAGCGAGACGCTGTCGACCACCACGCGCTCGCCGGCGCGCTCCAGAACGAGATCGTCCTCGGCGGCCTCGTCGAGCTTGATGTCATATTGGAAGCCCGAGCAGCCGCCACCCTCGACGGCCACGCGCAGCGCCTTGCCCTGGGCGCCGGCGCCGATCTCGGCGAGGCGCTCATAGGCGCGTTCAGTCACTTTCGGGGGCAGGTTCATGGGGTGCCTCAAAGGTTTATCTCCCGGTCAAGCCATAATATAGGGAACCGCGAGAGCAGCGGCAACCATCCGGCATGCATCGGCGGGGCCGAAACACGAGGCACGTGAAAGGCGGAAGACTGATGGCGATCTATTCCTGCGATCCCGAGGGGGCACGGCCCCGGCGCGTGGCGGAAGAGGAGAGCGCGTTCCGCTCGTGCTTCCAGCGCGACCGCGACCGCATCATCCACAGCTCGGCCTTCCGTCGCCTCAAGCACAAGACCCAGGTCTTCGTCGAGCATGAGGGCGATTTCTACCGCACCCGGCTCACCCACAGCATCGAGGTGGCGCAGGTGGCGCGCACCATGGCGAATGCGCTGGGGCTGAACACCGACCTCACCGAGGCGGTGGCGCTGGCGCATGACCTCGGCCACACGCCCTTTGGCCATACCGGCGAGGACGCGATGCACGCGCTGATGGCGCCCTACGGCGGGTTCGACCACAACGCCCAGACCCTGCGCATCGTCACCCGGCTCGAATGCCATTACGCCGAGTTCGACGGGCTGAACCTGACCTGGGACACGCTCGAGGGCATCGCCAAGCACAACGGGCCGCTGCTGCCGCTGAAGGAGGGCGAGACGCTGCCCTTGGCGCTGGCCGAGTACAATGCCGAGCATGATCTCGAGCTCGACACCCATGCCAGCGGCGAGGCGCAGGTGGCGGCGATCGCCGACGACGTGGCCTACAACAACCACGACCTGCAGGACGGGCTGCGCGCCGGACTCTTCACCGAAGAAGAGATCGCCGAGCTGCCGCTGATCAAGCCCGCCTACGCCGAGGTCGACCGGCTGTATCCGAACCTCGATGCCTACCGCCGCCGCCACGAGGCGCTGCGCCGGGTCTTCGGTTTCATGGTCAGCGACGTGATCGACACCAGCCGCGCCCGCATCGAGGCGGCGGACCCGCAGAGCTGCGACGACATCCGCCGGCTCGGGCATCCGGTGGTGGCCTTCTCGGACGAGATGTACCAGGAGCTGAAGCAGGTGCGGAGTTTCCTCTTCACCCGCATGTACCGCGCGCCCTCGGTGGTGGTGATCCGCGAGAAGGTGACCCAGGCGCTGATGGAGCTCTTCCCGATCTACATGGACAACCCGCTGCTGCTGCCGGCGCGCTGGCGCGCCACCGACCCCAAGAGCGAGACCGAGCTGGCGCGGATGGTGGCCGATTACGTGGCGGGGATGACCGACCGTTTCGCGCTGCTGCAGCACGCCAAGCTGACCGGCACCGACATCCTGCACGACGCGCGCTGAGGCGCGCCCCCGGCGACCCGCGATCATCGCACTGGACAGATCGCCCCCGCGGCCCAGATCATGGCGGCGGGTGGATATCGGCTGGCGAAAGGGCCCTGACATGACCGGACCGGAAACAGGCGGGATCGACCCGCTGCTGGGGTTTGCCCTCGTGGGGGCGCTCGGCGTCGGCTCGCAATGGCTGGCCTGGCGGATGAAGCTGCCGGCGATCGTGGTGATGCTGCTCGCGGGGCTCGCCATCGGGCCGGGGCTGGGGGTGCTCGATCCGCACCAGGACTTCGGCGCGCTGATGGAGCCGATGCTGGCCATCGCCGTGGCGATCATCCTCTTCGAGGGCGGGCTGACGCTGAACTTCCAGGGCCTGCGCGACGCGCGGCTCGGGGTGCGGCGGCTGATCTTCGTCGGCGCGCCGCTCGGCTGGATCGCCTCGGCGGCGGCGCTGCACTGGGTGGCGGGCCTGAGCTGGGAAAGCGCGGCGGTCTTCGGCGGCATCATGATCGTCACCGGCCCCACGGTGATCGCGCCGCTCTTGCGGCAGGCGCGGCTCAAGCACCGCCCGGCGGCGCTGCTGCAATGGGAGGCGATCGTCAACGATCCGGTCGGCGCGCTGGCGGCGGTTCTGGCCTTCGAGCTGGTCTCGGTGCTGGTCGACGCGGCTTCGCTCGGCGAGGCGCTGGCCGACATGGCGGTGGGCATCCTCGCGGCGGCGGCGCTCGGCGTGCTCGGCGGCTGGGGGCTGTCGCAGGCCTTCAAGCGCGGCAAGGTGCCGGAATACATGAAGGTGCCGGTGCTCTTCGTGGCGATGCTGGTGGTCTTCGCGCTGGCCGACTCGGTGCTGCACGAGAGCGGGCTGCTGGCGGTGACCCTGATGGGCGTGTGGATCGCCAACGCCGGCCTGCCGAGCTACGAGGAGATGCGCCGCTTCAAGGAACACGCGACGATCCTACTGGTCTCGGGGGTGTTCATCCTGCTGGCTGCCAACATGAGCCGCGAGATGCTGCTCTCGCTGGACTGGCAGGCGCTGGCCTTCGTGCTCTCGGTGATCCTGCTGGCGCGGCCGGTGCCGGTACTGATCTCGCTGATCGGCACCAACGTGCCGTGGAAGGAGCGGCTGATGGTTGCCTTCACCGGGCCGCGCGGCGTTGTGCTGGTGGCTGTGGCGGGGCTGTTTGCCCAGCGGCTGGTGGCGCTCGGCGTCGACGATGCGGCGCGGATCCCGGCGCTCGCCTTCGCGCTGGTGGCCGCAACCGTGGTGCTGCACGGCTTCACGCTCGCGCCGATGGCGCGGGCGCTGGGGCAGACCGCCACCGAGACCCCCGGCGTGCTGATCACCGGCGGCTCGCGCTGGTCGGTGGCGCTTGGCGTGGCGCTGAAGAAGCTGGAGCTGCCGGTGCTGATTGCCGATCCCAACCACGCCCACCTCCGCGACGCGCGCGAGGCGGGGCTCGACACCTTCTTCGGCGACATCCTGTCCGAGGCGGCCGAGCATCGGCTCGACCTGGTGAGCTACGAGAGCCTGATCGCCGCCACCGACAATGACGCCTACAACACGCTGGTGGCCACCGACCTCGCACCGGATTTCGGCCGCGAGCACATCTTCCAGCTCAAGCGCGCGCGCGGCGCCTCGAGCCGCCACGCGCTGCCGGCGACGCTCGGCGGCCAGCGCTTCGGCCCGGACGAGAGCTACGACGAGGCCAATGCGCGCATCGCCCAGGGCTGGGAGTTCCGCGTCTCGCGGCTGACCGAAGAGTTCACCATGGCGGATTGGCGCGCGAAGAACCCGCAGGCGAAGATCGTCGCCGACCTCGGGCCGAACGGCACCTTCCGCCTGCTGGGGCCCGACGACACGCCGAAGGAGGCCGACGGCGTGCGGCTGGTGGTGCTGGCGCCGAAACGCGAGGAACGCTCCGAGGGGCGGCGCGACGAGAACGGCAACGACACGCTGAAGGGGGCGCGGGCGGACTAAGACGCTGCGGCCCGTTTTCCGCGGCGTTCCGGCGCAGGGGGATGCAATCCCTGCGCCTTGGCGCGTCTCGGCATTTGACCCTGCGGGCCAAGATGGTAGAGGAGCATCCGACCGTATGGAGACAGACAGATGAACCTCTTCACCGACATTCGCGCGCTTGTGATTCAGGCGATCGAAGCGCTGCAGGCCGAAGGCGCGCTGCCCGAGGGCCTCGCCACCGCCGCCGTGACGGTGGAGCCGCCGCGAGACGCCTCGCATGGCGACATGGCGACCAACGCCGCGATGGTGCTGGCCAAGCCCGCCAAGCAGAAGCCGCGCGACATCGCCGAGGCGCTCGCCGCCAAGCTCGGCGCCGACAGCCGCATCGCCGTGGCCGAAGTGGCGGGCCCGGGCTTCCTCAACCTGCGCCTCGACCCGACGGTCTGGCAGGCGCTGCCGGCGGCCGTGCTCAAGTCGGGCACCGACTACGGCCGCTCGGAGATGGGGCAGGGGCTCAAGGTCAACGTCGAGTATGTCTCGGCCAACCCCACCGGGCCGATGCACGTCGGCCACACCCGCGGCGCCGTCTTCGGCGATGCGCTGGCCTCGCTGCTGGACTACGCCGGCTATGACGTCACCCGCGAGTATTACATCAACGACGGCGGCGCGCAGGTCGACGTGTTGGCGCGGTCGGTGTACCTGCGCTACCTCGAAGCCCACGGCCAGACCGTCGAGTTCGAGGCCGGCACCTACCCGGGCGAGTACCTGATCGGCGTTGGCGAGAAGCTAAAGGCGCAGGTCGGCGACAAATACGTCGACCAGCCCGAGTCCGAATGGCTCGAAGAGGTGCGCGAGTTCGCCACCGACGAGATGATGGGCATGATCCGCGAGGATCTGGCGCTGCTCGGCGTGAAGATGGACCACTTCTTCTCGGAAAAGTCGCTCTACGGCACCGGCAAGATCGAGGCCGCCATCGACTCGCTGAAGGAGAAGGGCCTCATCTACCGCGGCGTGCTGGAGCCGCCGAAGGGCAAGAAGCCCGAGGACTGGGAGCCGCGCGAGCAGACCCTGTTCAAGTCGACCGAGCACGGTGACGACGTCGACCGGCCGATCATGAAGTCGGACGGCAGCTGGACCTATTTCGCCCCGGACATCGCCTATCACTACGACAAGGTGAGCCGCGGCTTCGACATGCTGATCGACGTCTTCGGCGCCGACCATGGCGGCTACGTCAAGCGGATGAAGGCGGCGGTCTCGGCGCTGTCGGGTGGCACCGTGCCGCTGGACATCAAGCTGATCCAGCTCGTCAAGCTGTTCAAGAACGGCGAGGAATTCAAGATGTCCAAGCGGGCAGGGACCTTCGTGACCCTGCGCGACGTGGTCGAGGAGGTCGGCCCCGACGTCACCCGCTTCGTCATGCTGACCCGCAAGAACGACGCCTCGCTCGACTTCGACTTCGCCAAGGCAGTGGAGCAGAGCCGCGAGAACCCGGTGTTTTACGTGCAATATGCCCACGCCCGTGTCTGCTCGGTGCTGCGCAAGGCGGTCGAGGCGGGAATTGACGTGTCGGATGAAGCGCTTGCCGGTGTCGATCTCTCGGGCATGGCGCACGAGGCCGAGCTGTCGCTGGCCAAGAAGGTCGCCGAATGGCCGCGCATCGTAGAGATCGCTGCCAAGGGCCACGAGCCGCATAAGGTCGCGATCTGGCTCAACGAGCTGGCCTCCGACCTGCACGGCCTGTGGAACCGCGGCCACGACGAGCCCGAACTGCGCTTCCTGCAGGACGATCCTGCTGTCAGCCAAGGCAAAATCGCGCTGGCACGGGCCGTCGCGGTTGTCATTTCGGCCGGTCTTGGTATCTTGGGCGTGACCCCGGCAGAAGAGATGCGCTGATCCCAAGGCGCCTCGGGGCGACTGAGCAGAGCAAGATGGCCGGCGGGGATCTCCCGTGCCGGTCCGACAGGCAGACCGAGGCAAACATGGCGGATTACCCCTACGACGGGCCGGAAGCACCGGCCCCGACCGGGCGGAGAGCAGCATCCCTGGCGAATTGGGCCGGCGCAGCGGTGTCGCTTGCGCTGGTCGTCGGCGTCGGGATGTGGGGCTACGAGCTTCTCATGCGCGACGTGAACGGCATCCCCGTGGTGCAGGCGATGGACGGCCCGATGCGGGTCGCCCCCGAGGACCCGGGCGGCTCGACCGCCGATCACATCGGCCTCTCGGTGAACGCCGTCGCGGGCACCGGCCTTGCCGAGCCCGGCGCCGACCGGTTGCTGCTGGCACCGCAGGGCATTGGCCTCTCCGACGAGGACATGCCGCAGGACCGCCTCGCCTCGCTGCGTGAGCGCCAGGCCGAGGTGGCCCAGGCTGCGCTCTCCGGCGACGATGCCGGGGCCGCGTTCGACCCCGACGCCGAGGACGATCCGATCCAAGCCCTGGCCGACCAGATCGCCGCCAATGCCCGCCCGCTGAGCGATCTCGGCCCCGAGGATGGCGAGGGCGAGCTTGTCGCCAGCGTCACCGGCGCCGCCCCCGCGGGCGCGCTGATCCGTTCGCGCCGCCCCGAGACCCGCCCCGGCGATCTGCTGAATCAGCCGGTCTCGCTGGCGCCCGCGGCACCCGAACCGACCGGCCCCGAAGAGATCAACGCCGAGACGCTGCCCGCCGGCACCCGCCTCGCGCAGCTCGGTGCCTATGCCAGTGAAGATGTTGCACGGCAGGAGTGGGAGCGCTTCAGCGCCCGCTTCGGCGAGTTCATGGACGGCAAGGACCGGGTGATCGAGCGCGCCAGCTCCGGCGGGCGCACCTTCTACCGGCTGCGCGCCGCGGGCTTCACCGACCTTGCCGACGCGCGCCGCTTCTGCGCCGCCTTCGTCGCCGAGAATGCCGACTGCATCCCGGTGACCACGCGATGAGCCGCTTCGGAGCCACCATCCTCGCGCCGCTCGGTCTGACCCTGAGCGCCGCCGAGAAACGCTTCTTTGCCGAGGCCAACCCCTTCGGCTTCATCCTGTTTGCCCGCAACGTCGAGAGCGCCGAGCAACTGCGGGCGCTGACCTCGGAGCTGCGCGCCGCCGTTGGCTGGCACGCCCCGGTCTTCACCGACCAGGAGGGCGGCCGGGTGCAGCGCCTGCGCGCCCCGCTGGCCACCGAGTTCCTGCCGCCGCTCGACGAGGTGGCGCAGGCCGGGGCGCACGCCGCCCGCGCCATGGAGCTGCGGTTCCGGATCATCGCCGCCGAGCTGCTGGCGGTGGGCATCGACGGCAACTGCGCCCCGATGCTCGACGTCGCGCGCCCGGGCACACATGCCTTCCTGCGGAACCGCTGCTATGCCGAGAGCGTTGATCAGGTGATCGAGATGGGCCAGGCGGTGGTCAAGGGGCTCAGCGACGGCGGCGTGCTGCCGGTGATGAAACACCTGCCGGGCCATGGGCTCGCGCAGCTCGACAGCCACAAGGACCTGCCGCGGGTCTCTGCGCCGCGCGAGGAACTCGAGGACATCGACTTCGCCGCCTTCCGGCCCTTTGCCGAGCTGCCCCTCGCGATGACCGCGCATCTGGTCTACGAGGGGCTGAACACCCGTCCCGCCACCGTCGATCCCGAGATGATCGCGCTGATCCGCGAGAACATCGGCTTCCAAGGCCTGCTGATGAGCGATGACCTGTCGATGGAGGCGCTTTCGGGCAGCATCGGCGAGCGCAGCGCGGCCACGGTGGCCGCGGGCTGCGACGTGGTGCTGCACTGCAACGGCAAGATGGAAGACATGGTGCCGGTGGTCGCGGCCGCGGGCCGGATGACCGAGGCGGCGCAGGCGCGCGCCGAGGCGGCGCTCAGCGCCCGCACCGTCCCCGCCGAGATTGACATGGCGGCGCTCAGGGCGGAGCATGAGGCCTTGCTGGCCGGACCCCGCTGATCACCGATGCAGGACGATGCGCAACTGGAGTTCGAGACGCTCAGCGTCGCCGACCGCCTTGCGGCCGAGGCGCTTATCGTCGACGTCGAGGGCTACGAGGGGCCGCTCGATCTTTTGCTGTCGCTGTCGCGCACCCAGAAGGTCGACCTGCGCAAGGTCTCGATCCTCGAGCTGGCGCGGCAGTATCTCGGCTTCGTCGAGAAGGCCAAGGAGCTGCGCATCGAGCTCGCCGCCGATTACCTCGTCATGGCCGCCTGGCTTGCCTTCCTGAAATCGCGCCTGCTGCTGCCGCCCGATCCCACCGAAGAGGGGCCCTCGGGCGAGGAGCTGGCGGCGCACCTGGCGTTCCAGCTGCACCGGCTGCAGGCGATGCGCGACGTGGCGGCGCGGCTGATGGCGCGCGACCGGCTGGGCCGCGACTTCTTTGCCCGCGGTGTCCCCGAGGACATGCAGCGCGTGCGGAAGGTGAAATACACCGCCTCGCTGCTCGACCTGATGCAGGGCTACGCCCGCACCCGCACCCGCGACGACTTCCGCCCCTTCGTGATGGACCGCCACGACGTCTTCACCATGGAGCAGGCACTCGACCGGATGCGCGGGATGATCGGCTTCGCCGGGGATTGGACCGACATTTCCCGCTGGATGCCCGACGGCTGGTCCGGCGATCCGCAGCGCTGGCGCTCGGCCACCGCCGCGACCTTTGCCGCCTCGCTCGAGCTGGTAAAGGAAGGCCACGCCGAGATCCGCCAGACTGACACCTTCGCGCCCATCGAGCTGCGCAAGAGAGAGACACCGCGTGAGTGACGAGACAGAGCTGAGCCGCGCCGAACGGCGCGCGGCGCAGGACGACACCGAGAGCCTGTTCGAAGCGCCGCCCATGGGCGACCAGGAGCGCATGGTCGAGGCCATCCTCTTCGCCTCCGCCGAGCCGGTGACCGTGCGCGAGCTGGAAGACCGCATGCCGCATGGCTGCGATCCTGCCGAGGCGCTGGCCTACCTGCGCAAGCGCTACGAGGGCCGCGGCGTTCACGTGGTGCGGGTCGGCGATGCCTGGGCGATCCGCACCGCGCCCGACCTCGGCTTCCTGATGCAGAAGGAGACGGTGGAGACGCGCAAGCTCTCGCGCGCCGCGATCGAGACGCTGGCGATCATCGCCTACCACCAGCCGGTGACCCGCGCCGAGATCGAGGAAATCCGCGGCGTCAGCGTGTCGCGCGGCACCGTCGACCAGTTGCTCGAGATGGAATGGATCCGCTTCGGCCGCCGCAAGATGACCCCGGGCCGCCCGGTGACCTTCGTGGTGACCGAGGAATTCCTCGACCACTTCGGCCTCGAGAGCGCCCGCGACCTGCCGGGCCTCAAGGAACTGCGCGCCGCGGGTCTGCTGGACAACCGCCCGCCGCCGGGCGTCGTGCCGCTGCCTGAGCGTGAGCCGGAGGAAGAGGAGGAAGCCCCCGGCCAGTCCGAGCTTTTCGAGGATTGAACCCCTCTGAACGCAAAAAGGCCCCGCATTAGCGGGGCCTTTTCGTTAACATGAAAGACAATTAGCGCACGATCTTCACGATGCGGCGGGTCTCGGGGTCGATCACCACCGGCTGCTGGTTCACGTTCAGGTAGGCGTAGTCGCTTTCCGGAACCTCGTAGACCTCGATTTCCTGCGGGATGCCTGCACCCACGGCGATTTCACCGTCGAGATAGACCGGCTCGACCGGATTCGACTCGACGTAGGTCACGGTCTTTTCCTCGACGTTGTTGGCGGCACCGGCGACGGCACCGATCACCGCGCCTGCGGCCACGGCGGCCGGGCCACCGACGATCAGCGAGCCCACGGCTGCGCCCCAGGCACCGCCCACGCCGGCACCGGCGGCGGCATTGCTGGTGTCGTCATAGGTCACGGTGTTCACCTCGAGACGCTCGCGGTTCTCGTAGAGCACGACGGGCTCTTCCTCGACCGGGGTGGTCAGATAGGCGGAATAGGCCCAGCCCGACACGCCCTCGTAGCTCACTTCGCACCATTCAGCGTCGGCCAGGCAGCCTTCGACGTCGACCTTGGCGGTCGAGGGGATGACGTTCTGGATTTCGTACTGCGGGCCCGGGCCCGAACGCAGGTTCAGTTCGGTGGTCGCCGAGGCGCTCATGGCGGCGGAGACGGGGGCCGCGGCAAGACCGACAAGGGGAAGCGAGAGCAGGAGCGTTTTCTTGGTGTTCATGTTCGTGTCCTTTCAGGTTCTTGGCAGGGCACGCTGCGGTGCCGCCTTGTGGACCTCCAACCCGCCCTGCTGCGAAGACGTTCCCAGGGTGACTGAAAAAACATGCAGAAGTTATTGATTTTAAGGTATTTGCGCGAATATCCGCTACCTGGTGTTGGGGCGCGGAACCTAGTCGGCAGGCCCGGCGTTAATTCGCCCACGCCGTTTCCGAATGCGTAAGTCAGGCTTCCATATTTGCCGCCCGATGGCGCTGCGCTTCGCGTGGATGCTCTGAAAATTTTCCGCATCTCGGAGCCAAGGCCGCGGGAGATCGCTCCGGTACTTGTCCTGGGATTAACCCGCCTGTGTCAGCCTCGACCTTCGGAACCCGATTTGCCGGAGGTGAGCACCTTGGACCACAGCCCAAGCTTTCATGCGCTCGAGGCCCGTGACGGGGTCTTCCTGAGCCCGGCGCATCCCAGTCTCCGGCCGCTCGCCTGGACGCGAAAGGTCTGCCTGGTCCTGGCCGGGGCCGTGCTGTTGATCGCGGCAGAGGGGCATATCTACGGCATCTCGCGGCTCTATGCGCCGAGCGGGCAAAGCGCGCTGTCGCTTCCGACGCTGCTCGCCGGGGCCTGCGCGCTTGCCGCCACGCTGCTGCAGAGGCCGCTGCAGCGCTCCGATCCGCGCGAGACGCTCGTCTGGCTGCTGGTGATCGCGGTCTGCGGCTTGACCGGGCTGGGCTATTGGGCCGGGCTGGACGTCGGCGCCGGGCGCATGGGCGGCAATACGGCGGCCTCCTTCGTGCTGCTCGCCGGTGGCCAGCTGTGCTACCGGCGGCTCCCCAAGTCCTCCTTCGGCCAGTCGCTCATGGCGCTCGGGCTGCCCTTTGTCGCGGCCATCGGCTATCTCAACGACGCGCGGCTGCTGTTTGGCGAGATGTCGCTGTCGACCTCGGCCATGCTGCTCGCGCTCGGCATCGCAAATGTCGCGCGCCACGCCCGCCGAAGCCTGCTGCGCCCGCTGGTTAGCGACTCGGGGTCGGGCCGGGTGGTGCGTGGGATCCTGTTGGCATGGCTGGCACTGGTGGCGCTGCAGGCCGTCGCGGCGCGCTTCATCCCCGAGCCCTGGCTTGCGACCTCCAGCGTGGCGGTCATGGCGTTGGATGCTCTGACCATGCTGGCGGTGATCCTCTTTCTCGGGATGAAATACGATGCCAGCGCGACCCGGCTGCGGCTGACGGAATGGCGGCTCTACAACGCGGCGCTGCGCGATCCCTCGACCGGCATGCGCTGGCGCGCCTCCGCAGAACTCTACAGCGCCACCTTCGGGCCGATCATGAGCCACGGGCTGATCCTGATCGAGATCGAGGGGATTGCCGAGGTCGCGCGGCACAGCGGTTCCGAGGCGGCGGAACGGATGCTGCGGCGCGTCTCCGCCGCCCTGCAGCGCGCGCTGTCACCCGAGGAGCTGCTCTGCCGAGAGGAAGACCTGAGCCTGCTCCTGATGGCGCGGGGCTGCTCGCTGGAATCGTTGGGGGAGCGCGCGGCGCAGCTGTGCGCCACGGTGGGCGAGCTGCGCGATCCGGAGCAGGACATGCGGCGCATCCGCCTGTTGGCCGCGGCGGTCATGGCCCGGCGTGGCGATGCGGATCCGGCGCCGTCGATTGTCCGCGCGCGCAAGGCGTTGCGCACTGCGCAGGCAGAGGGTGACCGCGGCGTGGTGCTCTGCGCGGCGGCGTGAATCGTCACAGATGACGCTCAGCCGCGGAAGTGCTTGGAGAGTTTCAGCCCCTGGCCCTGGTAGTTCGAGGCAATGCCCGCGCCGTAAAGCTGCGCCGGGGTTTCGTCCATGCGTTCGTAGACCAGCCGCCCGACGATCTGCCCGTGCTCCAGCACAAACGGCGCCTCGTGGCAGCGCACCTCGAGCACCCCGCGCGAGCCGGTGCCACCGGCGGCGGAATGGCCGAAGCCTGGATCGAAAAAGCCGGCGTAATGCACGCGGAACTCGCCCACCATGGCGAGATAGGGGGCCATCTCGGCGGCGAAGCGCGGCGGGATATGCACCGCCTCGCGGCTCACCAGGATGTAGAAGGCGTCGGGATCGAGGATCAGCTGCCCGCGCGAGGCATGCAGAGGATCCCAGAACTCGGCGGGATCGTAATGGCCGATGCGGTCGAGGTCGATCACCCCGGTGTGCGGCTTGGCGCGCCAGCCCACCAGGTCGGTACCCTCGGGGCGCAGGTCGACCGAGAAGCCGAGCCCCTCGCTGATCACCGCCGGCCCGCCGGTGACGAGGGTTTCGGAGGCGTGCAGCTCGGTCAGCTCGGCGTCGGTCAGCACCGACTGGCCGCGGCGGAAGCGAATCTGGTTGAGCCGCATGCCCGTGCGCGCCAGCACTGAGAAGGAGCGGGGGCAAATTTCTGCGTAGAGCGGGCCGCTGTAGCCCGCGGCGATCCGGTCGAACTCGGTGCCGCCGTCGGTGATGGTGCGGGTCAGCAGGTCGAGCCGGCCGGTCGAGCTCTTGGCATTGGCGACAGCGGTCAGGTCATCGGGCAGGTCGAGGCTTTCGAGCAGTGGCACCACGTAGACGCAGCCCTTCTCGAGCACGGCGCCCTCGGTCAGATCGACGCGGTGCATCTCGAATTCCTCGAGCCGCGAGGCCAAGGTCCGGCCCTCGCCGGCGAGGAAGGAGGCGCGCACCCGGATCGCCTCGGTGCCGAGCCGCAGATCGAGGCTCGCGGGCTGGATTTGCCCGTCGACGAGGGGCGCCTGAATGTGGATCGCTCCGCGCTCCACGAGCGCCGAAATCTGCTGGCTGGCGAGCACCCCTGTCATCGTCACGATCCCCTGTATTGCGTTGATCGTGCTTAGCAAGCGGCGGGGGCGAAGGGAACGAGGAATGCGGCGTGCCGCATGCCTTGCGCGCGGGCTGTGCGCTGCAGGTGACGCTGGAGCGGCGCGGCAGGTGACGCCTGGCGCTCGGAGCCGGGAGGTCGCTGAATGTTCGGGAATTCCGCTTTACCGCCAGCGGGTTGGCGGGGCCGTTTCCTCGCCCCCGGGCGGAGGCGGACAAGTCAGAAACGGCGGTGGGGAGAATTTGGTCGGGCTAGCAGGACTCGAACCTGCGACCTTCCGTCCCCCAGACGGACGCGCTACCAGGCTGCGCTATAGCCCGACTTGTGAGGCCGTTTCATACTGGTTTTCGCAGCACGCACAACCCCAAAGATGAAAGTTTTTTCACCGCTACCCTCGGGTCAACCGTGCGCCCTGCCGCGCGGCGAGAAAGTCGCGCAGCGCGGCGACATGCGGGGCCAGTTCCGCGGCCCGCGCGGCGTCGATCGACCCGAGGGTCGCCAGCCGTGCGAGCGCGCCCGGTGCGGGCCGGGGCAGGGTCGACAGATCGGGGAGCTCGGGCAGGTCCGCGGGGGCGGCATGGTTGTCTGTCGCGCGCTCCTCGAGCGACTCGGTGATGAACTCCGGCAGTTCCGAGGGGGCAGGCGGTTCGGACGCGGCCTCCTCTGCCGGTGCAGCGGTGCTCTGGGGATCCTCGTCCCACAGGGCGCCCTGTTCTGGGGCGTGCGGCGCGGGATCCTCGATTTCGGGGAAGAGGGCCGTGGCGGCGGTCAGGACCGGGGTCTCGTCCTCGCCATCCGTGGGCACAGGCGCGCTCTCGGCGGCCACAGGCCGCGCCTCGGGCTGGGGCGTGGTCGCGGCTTGGGTGAAGGGCAGCACCGTCGCGCTCTCCTGCGGCTCCGGCTCGGTGTCTTCGACCATGGCGGTACTGGCCATGTAGTCATCGGCAGGGATCGCTGCGGCGTCGACCGGGCGCTGGTCGGAGACGTTGCCGTCCTCCAGAAGCTCGGCGGGCGGCGCGATGCCGGCGACATGCTTCACGCCCTGCTCGCGCAGCACCTTCTGCACGCCCTTGATGGTCAGCCCATCGTCATGCAGGAGCTGGCGGATGCCGGCAAGCAGGGCGACGTCATTGGGGCGATAGTAGCGCCGGCCACCGGCGCGTTTCACCGGCTTCACCTGGCTGAACTTGGTTTCCCAGAAGCGCAGCACATGCGCCGGCGTGTCCAGAAGCTCCGCCACCTCGGAGATGGTGCGGAATGCGTCGCGCGACTTGCTCATGCGGTCTTACCCCCTGCTGCGCGGGGCCGCGGACGGGCGCGCAGGCTTCAGATATGTCTTGGACCGGTCAGGGGCGCAGGTCCGGCCGTCAGGCCCGGGACCCGGTGGGCACCGTGCCGGATCAGGATTTGTTGCCCTCGGCCACGCGCTCCTTCATCAGGTGCGACGGGCGGAAGGTCAGGACGCGGCGGGGCTGGATCGGAACCTCTTCGCCGGTCTTGGGATTGCGGCCGATGCGCGCCGCCTTGTCGCGCACCGAGAAGGTGCCGAAGGACGAGATCTTCACCTGCTCGCCACGGACCAGGGCGTCGGACATGTGCTGCAGCACCGACTCGACGAGTTCGGCGCTTTCGTTGCGCGACAGCCCGACCTCGCGAAACACCGCTTCGCTGAGATCCATGCGCGTCAATGTCTTGTCACTCATTTGGCAGCCTCCCAAGGTTGCGCTACAGCATAGGGGGCAGGCGGATTCCGAGTCAAGCAGCCCTTGCCGGCTTGTCGCCTGCAAGGGCCGGATTTTGCCGGATTTTTGCGCTCACCAACGGATGACGACAGCGCCCCAGGCCAAACCGCCGCCGATGGCCTCGGTGACCACCACGTCGCCGGACTTGATCTTGCCCTCGGCCTTGCCGACCGAAAGCGCCAGCGGGATCGAGGCGGCGGAGGTGTTGCCGTGGTCCTGCACGGTGACCACGACGCGTTCCATCGGCAGGCCCAGCTTCTTGGCGGTGCCGTTGATGATGCGGATGTTGGCCTGGTGCGGCACGACCCAATCGACCTCTTCCGAGGTGACGCCGGCCTTCTCCATGGCCGCGGTCGCGGTCTTGGCGAGCTTCTCCACCGCGTGGCGGAAGACTTCCTTGCCCTCCATGCGCAGGTGGCCGGTGGACTGGGTCGAGACGCCGCCGTCGACGTAGAGCAGGTCGCGGAACTGGCCGTCGGAATGCAGATCGACCGAAAGGATGCCGCGGTCGGCGGCGCTGCCCGCGCCCTCGGAGGCCTCGAGGATCAGCGCGCCTGCGCCATCCCCGAAGAGCACGCAGGTGGCGCGGTCGGTCCAGTCCATGATGCGCGAGAAGGTCTCGGCGCCGATCACCATGACGCGCTTGGCTTGGCCCGAGACGATCATCGCGTTGGCGGTCGACAGGGCGTAGACGAAGCCGGCGCAGACCGCCTGCACGTCGAAGGCAAAGCCGCCGGTCATGCCGATGCGGGCCTGCACCATGGTGGCGGCGGAGGGGAAGGTCAGGTCGGGGGTCGAGGTGGCGACGATCAGCGCGTCGAGATCAGGGGCCTCGAGCCCGGCATCCTTCAGCGCGGCCTCGGCCGCATGGGCGGCGAGCATCGAGGTGGTTTCCCCCTCGGCGGCGAAGTGGCGGCGTTCGATGCCGGAGCGCGAGCGGATCCATTCGTCGGAGGTGTCGAGGGTTTTCTCGAATTCCGCGTTGGGGACCACACGCTGGGGCAGGTAGTGCCCGATGCCCGCGACCTTCGCCCTGATGCTCATGTGCCTGTTCCGTTTTTCTTCGTATCTGTGGCGTCCGCCGGGTCGGCGGTGGCTTCGGTCTCGGCGACGGCCGCCGCGTTGGCAACGCGGGCCGCCAGGCGATCTCCGAAGCCGGACTGCGCGAGGTCATAGGCCAGTTCCACCGCTGCGGCCACCCCGGTGGCATCCGCCGCGCCGTGAGATTTCACCACGGTGCCGTTGAGGCCGAGGAAGACGCCGCCGTTCTTGCGGCGCGGATCCACGCGTGCCTGCAGGCGCTTGAGCGAACTCAGGGCGAGCAGGGCGGCGAGCCGCGACAGCGGCGAGTAGGTGAAAGCCTCGCGCAGAAGTGAATTGATCAGCGAGGCTGTGCCTTCGCCGGTCTTCAGCGCGATATTGCCGGTGAAGCCGTCGGTGACGATGACGTCGCAGCGCTTGCCGGGGATGTCGCCACCCTCGACGAAACCGACGTAATCGAAGGCGCCGGCCTCGGCGTTGGCGGTGATGAGCTCATGCGCGGCCTTCAGCTCGGCGCGGCCCTTGTGCTCTTCGGTGCCGACGTTCAGCAGGCCGATGCGCGGGCGCTCGAGGTTCAGACCGTTGCGGGCATAGGAGGCGCCCATCATCGCGTATTTCAGAAGGTCATCCGCGTCGGCGCGGATATCGGCACCAACGTCGAGCATGACGTTGTAGCCCTGCGGGTTGCGCGAGGGCCAGAGCACCGCGATGGCGGGGCGGTTGACCCCGGGCAGCTTGCGCAGCCGCACCATCGACAGCAGCATCAGCGCGCCGGTGTTGCCGCAGGAAACCGCAACCGTGGCCTCGCGGTTGCGCACCGCGTCGAGCGTGGACCACATCGAGGTGTCCTGCCCGTTGCGCATCACGTGGCTGGGTTTGTCTTCCATCGATACGACGCCGGAAGCGTCGCGAATCTCGACCTGGGCGGGCAAGCCTTTGTGCTTGTCCACCAGCTGGCGCAACTCGGCCTCGGGTCCGTGCAGCAGGAAGCGGACATCGCGATGCTTCCGCGCAAAGGCGGAAAGACCGGCAACGATGGTTGCCGGCCCGCGATCGCCACCCATGGCGTCGATGGAGAGGACCAGAGGCCCGTGCGCCTGACGGTTATCCATTGCGGATGTCATGCGACGACCGGGCCTTTCCGCAGATTATGCTGCGTCTTCGTCCAGGTCGATCTCGTCAGCCATCGCGACGACCTCACGGTCGGCGTAGTGGCCGCAGGACGGGCAGACGTGGTGCGGACGCTTGAGTTCGCCGCAGTTGCTGCACTCGTTGGGGTTGGCCGCGACCAGCGCGTCATGGGCGCGACGGTTGTTGCGGCGCGATTTCGATACTTTGTTCTGTTGGACGGCCATGTCTCAACCTCGATTGTTCGCGTGTGGGGGCTATACGGGTGCCCGATAACGTTCGGGCGTGCCCGGCCTCATAGTCTTAACCCATGGAGGCTTGCAACCCGGAATTCCGATGAAGGCGCGAAAATAGGTATTTCTTGCAAAGACGCAAGAGAGATTTCGCGCCGCACGGGCTCAGTCTTCGTCTTTTTCGTCCTTCGAGAGCCGATCGCGCAGTTCTGCGAGCCCGGCAAACGGGTTCGGACGAGATTCGGAAGGGTCCTCTTCGGGCTCTTCCGGCGCTGCGTCGGCCATCTCCTGCGCCGCCGCGCTGCGCGGGTAGGGCGGCAGCGCCAGCGAGAGCGCCTCGGCGAGAATCCGGCGCAGCTCGATCACGTCGGGCAGCGGCTCTTCTTCTTCCTCGGGCACCTCGACCTCCGACCCCGGGTCGGGCTCGGCGATCTGCTGCGCCGGGCGGAACAGCAGCGAGACCTCCTCGTCGATGCGCGTGGTCACCGGATCGAGCGTGACGACACAGGGCTGCACCACCGTGGCGCCGAGATCGGCGGTCAGCCGGTAGGCGCCGCCGGCCTCGGGGCTCAGCCGGCCCGCCAGCCGGGCCTTGCGCAGCCCCAGCAGCCCCAGTTCCTCGGCCAGCGCGGCGCGCTCCTCGGCCTCGGGGCGAAAATCAAACTCTGTGGCCACGTCGCGGCGCAGTGTCGAGACGCGCAGCCGCGCGGGGTTTCCGCCTCTGTCCATGGGCTCGCCTTTCCTTTGCTTGAAGCGCTTGGCTCGGTTGTGTAATGCGGGATAGAAGGCCCTCAGGGGCATGGCAAGGGGCAGGACTGCGTCCATGGTATCACGGTTGAGATTTGCGCTTCTGGCTGGAACCGCGGCCCTGGGTCTGTCTGCCTGCACGGCGCAGTACCAGACCCACGGCTACGTGCCGCGCGAAGATGATCTGCTGCAGATCGTGCCCGGCATCGACACGCGCGCGACGGTCGAGGACATGATCGGCGTGCCCTCCGCCGCCGGCGTGCGCGACCAGGGCGGCTACTACTACATCGAGTCGCAGGTCCGCAGCTTCGCCTGGCAGGAGCCCGAGGTGGTCGACCGCGAGGTCCTCGCGATCACCTTCGACGGCCAGGGCGTGGTCGACAATATCTCGCGCTACGGGCTGGAAGACGGTCACGTCGTGCCGATCACCCGCCGCATCACCCGCACCAACGATGGCGAAATGGGCTTCATCCGCAAGCTCTTCGGCAATATCGGTGGCCTGACCCTCGGCGATCTGGACCAGATGTGAGGCGCTGACCATGGCCTCCCGCGTGCATGAGGATGCTTCGGGGGAGGGTGGTCTGCTCCTGTCCCGCGGCCGGTTCCGCGCGCGGCGCGCGGCGGGACCGGAGGACCTCTCGAAGGCACAGGCGCTGCGCGCGCTCGCCTTCTTCGGGCCCGGTGCCGCCCCCGACGCCGATCCGCTCGACGTGCGCTGCCGCCACGTGCTGATCGAGGATGAGAGCGGGCTGCCGCTCGCCTGCTTCCGCTACCTCTGGCTCGAGACCAGCGCCGAGATCGGCGGCAGCTACTCGGCGCAGTTCTACGACCTTTCGAAGCTCGAGGGTTTCGGCGGCCCGCTGATCGAACTGGGGCGATTCTGCACCCGACCGGGGATGGTCGATCCGGACGTGCTGCGGCTGGCCTGGGGCGCGATCGCCGCGCTGGTGGACCGCGGCGGCGCGCGGCTGCTCTTCGGCTGTGCAAGCTTCGCCGGCACCGACCCGGCGCGCTACGCGCCCGCCTTCGGTTTCCTGCGCGCCCGCCATGCCGCGCCCGCGCGCTGGCAGATCGGCGTCAAGGCCGGCGAGGTCGTGCGCTTCGCTTCGGGATCCGTTGACGCGCGCGGCGGTCTCAAGCTGATCCCGCCGCTGTTGCGCACCTACCTCGGGATGGGCGGCTGGGTCAGCGATCACGCGGTGGTGGACCGGCAGATGAACACGCTGCACGTCTTCACCGGGGTCGAGACCGCGGCGATCCCCCCGGCGCGCACCCGGGCGCTCCGGGCGATTGCGGGGTAGCGCCGGAGGGGGGCGAGCGGGGGGCGCAGCCCCCTCTTTGCCTGCGGCAAATTCACCCCCGGCGTATTTGGAAAGAGAAGAAGCGGAGGGCCCGCGTGGCGACATTCATCGGCTCGGAGATCTACCGCGGCTCGCGCTACGGCAAGTTGCATCCGCTGTCGATCGAGCGGGTGCCGGCGGTGATCGACCTGTGCCGCGCGCTCGGCTGGCTGCCGGCCGGGGCGTGGCGGGTCTCGCCGCGGGCGAAACCGGTGGCGCTCACCGAATTCCACTCGCCGCGCTACGTGGCGGCGCTGCAGGCGGCGGAGGCGGCGGGGGCCGTGGCCGAGGAGGTGCGGCAGCGCCACGGGCTCGGCACGCTGTCGAACCCGGTCTTTCCCGAGATGTACCGGCGCCCGGCGACCGCCGTGGGCGGCGGGCTGCTGGCCGCCGAGATGGTCGCGGCGCAGGGCGGCGTGGTGTTCAACCCCGGCGGCGGCACCCATCACGCGCTTGCCGACAGGGCCAGCGGCTTCTGCTTTCTCAACGAGCCGGTACTGACCATCCGCCACCTCTTGCGGCTTGGGATGCGGCGCGTCGCCTATGTGGACATCGACGCACATCACGGCGACGGGGTGGAGATCGCCTTCGACGGCTCCGAGCGGGTGCGGGTGATCTCGGTGCACGAGGCGAAACGCTGGCCGTTCACCGGGGCGCTGACGGATCGGGCCGGGGGCGCGGCCTTCAACCTGCCGGTGCCGCGGGACTTCAACGACAGCGAGTTCACCCATGTGCTCGAGGAGATGATCCTGCCCGCGGTCGCGGCCTTCCGGCCCGATGCGATCTTTCTGCAATGCGGGGCGGATGCGGTGCTCGAGGATCCGCTGGCGCGGCTGGCGCTGTCGAACAACGCCCATGCGCGGGCGGCGGCGGCGCTGCGCGAACTGGCCCCGGCGATGATCGTCTCGGGCGGCGGCGGCTACAATCCGTGGAGCGCGCCGCGCTGCTGGTCGCTGGTCTGGGCGACGGTCTCGGGGCGCGAGGTGCCGGAACGGCTGCCCGCGGCGGCGCAGGCGGTGCTGCGGCGGCAGGTCTGGGCGCGCAAGGGGCGACCGGAGGAGGCGCTGCTGACCACGCTGCGCGATGCGCCGCGCGAGGGGGCGGTGCGGGGCGAGGTGCGGGAAGGCGTCCGGCTGCTGCGCCAGCGGCTGCGGGCGGCGCACTGAACGGCTGACCGGGCAAAGCACCGGGCAGGCGGAGATTTCGGAGAACTTGGAAGAGGTGGAGCGGGTAGCGGGAATCGAACCCGCGCGTTCAGCTTGGGAAGCTGACAGGCTACCATTACATCATACCCGCGCTCTGTCAGACGATCTACGCGGGCGCCGCGGGCGCGTCAAGCGGCTGCGATGGAGATTTGCGCCACACGCGGGTGTGATGACACGTTGGCTTGCCGGAGCGGGGACGAGGACCGAGGGTCTTGCGTATGACACCCAACCCGCCCCTCTCCCGCCGCCGCTTTCTCAGCGGCACCGCCGCGCTCCTCGCGACGCCCGCTCTCGCCAGCCCTGCGCTGGCCCAGGCCCGGCCCTGGGAGGCGCGGGCCGAAGCGCTGGACCAGTTGCATGCGCTGCTGGTGTGGAAGCGGGGCGCGCCGGTCTTCGAAGAGTCTTTTCGCGGCGGCGGTCTCGACCGCGTGGCCAATGTGAAATCCGTGTCGAAGACGCTGCTGGCGCTGCTCACCGGCATTGCCATCGACGCGGGGGACATCGCCGGGGTCGAGGCCCCGGTGCTGCCGCTGCTCGGGCGCGGGCCGAGCGGGGACAGCCGCGACGATCTCACCGTGGGCGACCTGCTGTCCATGCGCGCCGGGCTGGTGCGGACCTCGGGCGGCTCCTACGGCGCCTGGGTGGCCAGCGACAATTGGCTTGACAGCGCGCTGCAGCCCGAGCCGCAGGCGCGGCCGGGCGGGCGGTTCATCTATTCCACCGGCGGCTGGCACGTGCTCGGCGCGGCGCTTTCGGAGGCGACGGGCGCGAGCCTGCTGCGCCTTGCACGGCAGGGTCTCGGCGATCCGCTGGGCATCGAGTTCGCGCCCTGGGTGCGCGATCCGCAGGGGCGCTTTCTTGGCGGCAACGACATGGCGGTCACCCCGCGAGGTCTGCTGCGGATCGGCGAGATGGTGCGCCGCGGCGGGCAATGGGAGGGGCGGCAGGTGGTGCCGCAGCGCTGGCTCGAGACCTCCTGGCAGCCGCGGGCGCGCTCGCCGTTTTCCGGCGATGCGTACGGTTATGGCTGGTTCCTGACCCGCTTCGACGGCGCGCAGGCGGCCTACGCCCGCGGCTACGGCGGGCAGATGCTGGTGGTGGTGCCCGAGCGCGAGATGGTCGTCGCGATCACCTCCGACCCGATGCGGCCCGCGCGGTCCGGGGGCTATTTCGGGGATCTGCGAAACCTGGTCGATCAGATCGTGGCCGCGGCCTAGCGCCGCCTGCGGCGCGGGCCCTCGGCGTTGAACGACGGCTCGGGCAGGGGCGCGGCGCGGCGGGTCTCGGCGAAGGGCGCGCTGGCATGGGGGATGGCGGTCGCGGCGACGAAATGCTCCTGGAAACGCGGCTCGATGGCGGTTTCGACCTTGGTGATCTGCCGCACCAGCGCCTCGACCCGGCGCCGGGCGGCGAGGCTGCAGAGCGCGATGCGCGCGCCGGCGCCCGCGGCATTGCCCGCCGAGGTGACCTGCGCCACAGCCACGTCGGGGATCATCCCCAAGACCAGCGCGTGCCGCGGCGAGATATGCGCGCCGAAGGCCCCGGCCAGCACCACGCGATCGACCTTGTCCACCCCCATCTCGTCCATCAGCAGCCGCGCCCCGGCGTAGAGCGCGGCTTTCGCCAGTTGGATGGCGCGGATGTCGGCCTGCGTCACGGTGATCACCGGCCCGCCCGCGGCGCTGCCGTCGTGGATCAGGTAGGCATGCGTTCGGCCCTCGGGGATCATCCGCCGGCTGCCGGTCTGCGCGGCCGAGCCGATCAGCCCGCCCGCGTCCACCAGCCCGGCCATGCGCATCTCGGCCACCGCCTCGATGATCCCCGAGCCGCAAAGACCGGTGATGCCGGTTCTCGCGGTCCCCGCGGCAAAGCCGGGATCGTCCGACCACAGCTCGCAGCCGATGACGCGGAAACGCGGTTCCTTGGTCTCGGGGTCGATGCGGATTGCCTCGATGGCGCCGGGGGCGGCACGCTGGCCGGAGCTGATCTGCGCGCCCTCGAAGGCCGGGCCGGTGGGCGAGGAACAGGCCAGCACGCGGCGGCGGTTGCCGAGCAGGAGCTCGGCATTGGTGCCCACATCGACGGTCAGCATCAGCTCGTCGGAGCGGTCGGGGGCTTCCGAGAGCGCGACGGCGGCGGCATCGGCGCCCACGTGCCCGGCGATGAGCGGCAGCAGGTAGACCTGCGCGCCGGCGGGCAGGGCGGTGAGGCCGAGCGCGCGCGCGGGCAGATCATGGGCCGAGGAAGTGGCGAGCGCGAAGGGCGCCTGTCCCAGCTCCACCGGGTCGAGGCCGAGCAGCAGGTGGTGCATCACCGGGTTGCCGACGAGGGTCACGTCGAGGATGCGGTCCGTTTCGATGCGGGCGCTGGCGGCGATCTCCTGCACGAGGCGATCCAGCGCAGCCCGCAAGGCCGCGGTCATCTCCGCCGCGCCGCCGGGGTTCATCATCGCGTAGGAGACGCGCGACATGAGGTCTTCGCCGAAGCGGATCTGCGGGTTCATCACGCCGGCGGAGGCCACGACCTCGCCGCTCCGCAGCGAGACGAGATGCGCGGCGATGGTGGTCGAACCGAGGTCGATGGCGAGGCCATGCAGATCGCCCTCGAGCAGCCCCGGCCAGAGGGCGGTGATACACGGCGGGGCCTCCGCAGAGGTCCGGTGCAGCGCGGCGGTGACGGTCCAGTTGCCCTCTCGGAGAGTGGTTTGGAGTGTTGCCAGAACGGGCCGGGCGATTGTGGCGCCCTCGATGCCCCATTGTTCGCGCAGCGCCTCGGTGAGGCGTTCGAGATCGCCGGTCGGCGCGTCCATATCCGGCGGGGCGACCTCGACGAGGCAGAGGCGCAGCGCCGGGTCCATCTCGACCGGGCGGGCATCGGCATCCTTGCGGATCACCTGCCGGTGCAGCTGGCTCTCGGGCGGCACGTCGATCACCACGTCGGCGAGGATCCGCGCCTGGCAGCCGAGGCGGCGCCCGGGGACAAGGCCACGTTTCTCGGCGTAGCGGGCCTCGACCTTGTTCCAGTCGGAGAGGGCGGTCTCGGTGGAGGTGATGCCATGCTTGGCGAACTGCCCGAAAGCGGGGGCGACCTGGCAGCGCGAGCATATGCCGCGCCCGCCGCAGACCGAGTCGAGATCCACCCCGAGCTGCCGAGCGGCCTCGAGCACCGGCGTTCCGGCGGGCACGCGGCCGCGCTTGCCGGAGGGGGTGAAGACGACGAGGGGGGCGTTGCGCTCGGTCATGGGATCAGGATGCGCGCAGGGGGCGGATGCGACATGTCCGAAAGCGGCAAGCTGTGGGGTGGAGGCGTCGTGCCGGGGCAAACGGGAGCCGGGCGAGCGCCGGCCCGTGGGGTGGCGCCGCGACTTTTGTGCTCTGCGATTTATCCCCAGCACGTCCGGCCGATCCTCGAACGTCTTGCACCGATGAAAAGCGCCGGCCCGCCGGGAGGGGCGGGTGCTCGCCCGGCGCCTTCGGCTTGATTCCGGGCGGCTAGATTCGGGGCGGGTTGGCGTTGCGACAAAGCAAAGGGGCGGCACCTCGCGGCACCGCCCCTCCGAAACCCAGCTCTGAAAGCCTCAGCCCAGCTTCACCAGCGCGTGGCGCTTCTTGCCTGCCGAGAGCTTCACCGGCGCAGCCAGTGCGGCAGCATCCAGCATCAGCCCGGCGTCGGTCAGCGGCTGGTCATCCATCCGCGCGCCGTTCTCGGTGATCAGGCGCTTGGCCTCCTTGCCGGACTTGGCGAGCCCGGCGCGGACGATCACCTGCACGATCGAGATGCCCTCGCCGATCTCCTCGGCGGAAAGCTCCAGAGTCGGCAGGTCGTCCCCGACGCCGCCCTTCTCGAAGACCTCGCGCGCGGTTGCCTCGGCGGCTGCGGCCGCCTCGGCGCCGTGGCAAAGCGTCGTGACCTCGTTGGCGAGGATGATCTTCGCGGCGTTGATCTCCGAGCCCTGCAGCGATCCCAGCCGCTCGCATTCCTCGACCGGCAGCTCGGTGTAGAGCTTGAGGAAGCGCCCGGTGTCGGCGTCGGTGGTGTTGCGCCAGAACTGCCAGAACTCGTAGGGGCTCAGCATGTCGGCGTTGAGCCACATGGCGCCGCCCTGGCTCTTGCCCATCTTGCGCCCGTCCGAGGTGGTCAGCAGCGGCGAGGTGAGGCCGTAGATCTCGTTGTCGAGCACCCGGCGCGTCAGGTCGATGCCGTTGATGATGTTGCCCCACTGGTCCGAGCCGCCCATCTGCAGTACGCAGCCATAGCGGCGGTTCAGCTCGAGGAAGTCGTAGGCCTGCAAGATCATGTAGTTAAACTCGAGGAACGACAGCGACTGCTCGCGGTCGAGGCGCGATTTCACGCTCTCGAAGCTCAGCATGCGGTTCACCGAGAAATGCCGCCCGATGTCGCGCAGGAACTCGAGGTAGTTGAGCCCGTCGAGCCACTCGGCGTTGTTCAGCATCAGCGCGTCGGTCTCGCCGCCGCCGTAGCTCAGGTACTTGGCGAAGACCTGCTTCATGCCCTCGATGTTGGCGTCGATCTGCTCCGGCCCGAGCAGCGGGCGCTCGTCCGAGCGGAACGAGGGATCGCCCACCTTGGTGGTGCCGCCGCCCATCAGGGTGATCGGCTTGTGGCCGGTCTTCTGTAGCCAGCGCAGCATCATGATGTTGAGGAGGTGACCCACGTGCAGCGACTGCGCCGTCGCGTCATAGCCGATATAGGCGGTGACCACGCCCTTGCTCAGCGCCTCGTCGAGGCCCTGGTAATCGGTGCAATCGGCAAGATAGCCACGCTCGATCATGACGCGCATGAAGTCCGATTTGGGATGGTAGGTCATCGCGGATCCCTCTTATAGTTCGACCGTTCCTATAAGCGCGGGGAAGGCGAAGGTGAAGGGCAAGTTGGGTGCACGCTCCGTTTGGGCTCTGGGGTGTATGTCGGGAACCTCTCTCGACGGGGTGGACGCGGCGCTGATCCGCACCGATGGGGCGCAGATCCACGAATTCGGGCGTTCCGGATACCGGCCCTATACCGAGGCCGAGCGCCGGGTTCTGAAGGCCGCGCTGGGGCGCTGGCCCGATGACGGCAAATCGCCCGGTCTGGAAGAGGCGCTCGAGGTCGTGCAGCGCGCCCATGCCGAGCTGCTGGCCGAGTTCCCCGAGGCCGAACTGGTCGGCTTTCACGGCCAGACGCTGGCGCATGAGCCGCACGGCCGCGGCACGCATCAGTTCGGGGACGGCGCGGTGCTGGCCGAGGCGCTGAACCGCGACGTGGTCTGGGATTTCCGCTCTGCCGACGTGGCGCTGGGGGGCGAGGGCGCGCCGCTGGCGCCCTTCTACCATTTCGCCTGCGCGCGGAAGATGGGGGCCGAGGCGCCCGTGGCCTTCCTCAACCTCGGCGGGGTGGGCAATCTCACCTGGGTCGACCCGCGCAAACCCGCGCCCGAGGCACCCGGCGCGCTGCTGGCCTTCGACACCGGCCCGGCGAATGCGCCGATCAACGATCTGGTGGGCGAGCGGCTCGGCCTCGACTGCGACCGCGACGGCGCGCTGGCGGCGCAGGGCGCGGTGGTCGATGGTGCGTTGGAGTTGTTCCTCGAAGAGGGCTTCTTCCGCCGCATGCCGCCGAAATCCCTCGATCGGGATGATTTCTCGCTGATGCTCGACCTCGTGCGCGAGCTTTCGGATGCTGATGCCGCCGCGACGATGACCGCCATGGCCGCCGCCGCGGTGATGCAGGGCATGGAGCATTGCCCGATCCCGCCCGAGAAGCTGCTGGTCACCGGCGGCGGGCGGCACAACCCGGTGATGATGGCGATGCTGCAGGCCGGGCTCGACTGTCCGGTGGTGCCGGTCGAGGACGCGGGCCTCGACGGGGACATGCTGGAAGCGCAGGCCTTCGGTTTCCTTGCCGTGCGCGTGGCGCAGGGCTGGCCGACCTCGGGGCCCTCGACCACGGGTGTGGCCGCGCCAGTCGGCGGAGGGCAGGTGTCGCGAGTCGGCTCGCTGGTCGTGTGACGCGGAAGGGCCGCACGGTCACACCCGGCCTGTGAAATGTGAGACGGTAGCCGGAGAGGGCCTGCCCGTGGGGTGGCGCTGCAAAGGTTGAAGTTCGTACTCTATTCCAGAGAAGTCCGGACGCTATCCGAACATTGCTTAAGTTCAAAACAGCGCCAGCCCGCCGGGACGGGCAGGCGCGCGCCCGGCGGCTTCGCCTTTAGTCCGGGCGGGGTCTGGCTCAGATTTCTCGCCCCTCAGCCTCGGCGCGCAGCGCCTCGAGGCGGCGGCGGAAGCGGGGCGCGTTCATCCGGGCGGTGACATTGGCGCAGAGCCATTCCGCCAGCAACGGCCGGTTCTCGGCATCGAGCCGCGACAGCAGCCGCCGCAGGTAGGGCGGATGGGTGCGACGGGCGCGCAGGAGGCGGGCCATCTCGGCGGTGTCGAGCCGGTCGTCGGCGGCGGCGTCGAGGATCGGGTGGATCAGGTCCATCTCCAGCAGGTCACCCTGCAGCGCGTCGCCCATGTAGGGCAGGCGGAAGCGGGTCACATTGCGCCGCTCGAAAAGCGCGGCGTGCATCGCGTCCATCCGCTCCTGCGGGTCGTAGAGCACATAGGCCGCCTGCGCGGCGTCGATCATGTCGGGGGCATAGCCGAAGCGCGAGGTGAAATCGACGCGGCGCATCTCGGGGAAGCGGTCGTCCCATTCCGCCACGCGCGGATCGAGCGTCGCCTGCGGCTGCAGCAGCACCACCCGCGCACCGGGCGCGGCGACCGAATAGGCGGCGGCAGCGTAGCCGCAGGGGCCGGCGCCGTAGAAGATCACCTTCTCGAACTCGTCGAAGAAGCCATCGTCGAGCAACTGGTCGAAGAAGTGGATGACCTCTTCGTCGCGGAACCAGGTGTCGGCGCTGCAGATCACCGAGAGATTCGACCAGCCCTCGATCGCCTGCATCTCCCAGCCGAGCGGCGTGGCGGTCTGGCTGTAGGCGGAGATCCCGGGCATCGACTCGAAGGTTACCAGCAGCGTGTCGCCATCCTCGACGAAGATCGCGTGGTGGCGCTTGCCGAGCGGCTCGGCGAAGCCATGCGCCTCTCCGACTTCCGAGATGGCGTCGATCCAGGCGGGACCGGCGTGGTGGCTGAGGTCAACATCGGTGAGGTCGAGCTCGTCGTCGAACACGGTCTCGCGCCCGATCTGATCCGTGTTGTCCTTCATGATACCTGCCATTGTCCTGTCGAATCCGGTCGGGGTCTGAGCAAGCCTGCTTGCGTCCGCACGCGGTCTCTGCCCGTCTCGGGATGGGAGCAGCCTGCGCGGGGATTGAGGCGGAAATATGTGGGTTTATGGGTAATACGGCGGTGGTGCGGCGGCAAGAAAAAACGCTGCGCGATAGGCGGTTGAGCGGTGCGGTCAGGCCTCGCCCGCCTGCCGGGCGCGGGTGGCGGCGGCGATCAAGGGCCGGGCCAGTTCGGGCGGCAGCGGGCGCGACGGCGGGGTCATCAGCAGCCGCCCCATGAGCGCGCGGTAGGGCTCCTGCGCCATCAGCTCGGCAAAGTGTGCCTTGCGCCAGCGCACCGCGGCGGCGTGCAGCTCGGCGAGCCTCGGATCCGCGGCGAAGTCGTCACGCAAGGCGCGGGTCGGCGCTGACAGCGCGGCGATGCTGTGGTCCTCGTCGGTGTTGAAATTCCGCTCGACCCAATAGTCGAGCCCGAGCATGTGAGCGCCGTGCACGGCGCGGCCGCGGTCGGCCTTCAGCACGTAGCTCTCCATCGCGCCGAGCGGGTAGTGGTTGAGCTGCGCCAGCGCGTAGTTCGAGCGCCCGTAATTGGAGAAGATGCGGCGCGTGTGGAACTGCGCGTCAAGTTCGCGGCCCTCGCCGTCGAACCAGCGCGCCCCGGCGAGCCTGGCCGTGTCGGGGCTGCGCGGGCGATGCACGCCCAGGGCCCCGTAACGGCCGTCGTTGCGGTAGAGCGTCTTGAACATCGCCGAGCGCCAGGGCCAGTACATCGTCACCGGCGCGGCGCGGGTGAACTGCTGCGGCACGGGCAGGTCGGCGAAGTTGATCACCCCGGCATTTCCGAAGAGCCGCCAGGTGAGGGTGATCGCCGTCGCGTCCGGCAGCGCGCCGATCAGCGCTTGAAGCGTGCGATCGCCGGTATGGACGTTGACGAATTCATCCACGTCGAGCGCCAGCAGCCAATCGGCGCCGCGCACTGCCTCGGCCTTGTCCGCCAGCTTCAGCCCGGTGAACTGGACGCCCCGCTTGTCGTAGGGGCCATCGTTGCGGATGTGGGTCAGCGGGGCGATCTCGGCGAGCCGGTCGAGCAGCGCATCGGTGCCGTCCTGGCAGTCGTTGCTGAGCGCCACCACGTGGCTCACCCCGGCGGCAAGGTGATGTGCCAGCCAGTCGAGTAGGAAGGCGCCCTCGTTGCGCACGCAGACAACCGCGGTGATGCTGGGGGTGGTAGTGCTGGGGGCGGTGATGCTGGGGTCGGTCATGCGTCAGCTCTCCATGTCCAGCGACAGCGCCCAGGCGACGCGCTCCTCGGGGGTGAGGGAGAGGGTGGTCGCCTCGCGGAACAATTTCCCGAATTCGGGATCCGCGCGCAATTCGGCTGCTTTTTCTCGGTGCCAGGCCACACCCTCGGCGTGCAGACGGGCCAGCTCGGGGTCGGCCAGCAGCCGCCCCATCTCGGCCCGCAGCCGCGGCAGGTTGCGCTGGATGGTCAGGTCGCGGGCACCGGACCAGTCCATGCGGATCCAGTAGTTCAGCCCGATCTGCCGGTCGACGTGCAGCGCGCGCCCGCGCTGGCGCTTGATCAGGTAGCTCTCGGCCGAGCGCAGCGCGTAGTGGTTGAGCTGCACGAGGTCGTAGCCGATCGATTTGCGCGAGTTGCGCCAGCCGTTGCGCAGCGCCTCCGAGGTCATGTCGCGGCTCGAGCCATTGACCCATTTCACTTCTGTTTCAGCGTCTTGTCGCAGCTTGTTCGGGCGATGGCAGGAGAGTTTCTCATAGGCCCCCACGCCGCGCATCAGCGTCTTGAATCCCCAGGTGGTGTGCGGCTTGGGACAGTAGCGCGGCGCACAGGCGGAGAACTGGCCGATCACCGGCGCATCTGCCAGCGACTGCACCCCATCGTGGCCGAAGAGCCGCCAGGTGAGGGCAAAATGCGTCGCCTCGGGCGCGGCGGCGAAGAGGTCGTCCAGCGTGCCGTTGCCGCATCGGATATTGACGAATTCATCCACGTCCGAATGCAGCATCCATCGGGCGGTCCGGATCAGCTCTTCGTCCAGCGCCGCGTCGAGCGCGTGCTGTTGCGGCGAGTTGCCGGACCAGCTGTTGTTGTCGCGGTGCTGCAATAGGCCCATCTGCTCAAGGCGCTCGAGAATGCGGTCGGTCCCGTCCTCGCAGCCGTTGGAATAGATGAGGAAATCATCGAAACCGATGGCGCGGTGATAGGCGATCCATTCGACGATATAGGGCGCCTCGTTCTTCATGCAGCCGAGGATGACCCGCGGGCCAGATTCGCTGCGCGGGCGCGGCGGAACGGTGGCAAAGGGCGGCATCGCGGCGGTCTCGTCGAGCGCGCCGAGACGGTTGTGCGGCAGCCAGGGCGACCCCTGCAGCGCCTGCAGCTTGCGGAGCGCGGCGTCGGGCAGGACCGGGGCGACCTCCGACACGAGCGCAGCGGGCGTGGGGCTGCTTGCCCCGGCCTCCTTCGCGGCTTCTTTCGCGGCCTGCTCGATGCGCCAGCGGAAGGCCATGAGGTACTGGGTCGCGCGGAAGCCGAAGCCCGGATCGGCCTCTTGCCAGTCTGCCGTCGCGGGGTCGGGGCGCAGGTGCGCGGGGTCCAGCCCCGGGTGCTGCGCGATGAGGCCCGCGAGGTCAGGCGCGAAGCGGCGGTTCACGGCCTCCAGCGCGCCGGGATCGAGCGGCGCGCCCGGCAGTTTGATCTCGCCCAGCAGGCGGCGCCAGAGCGGGCGGGGGATCTGCAATTCGGGCTCGGCGGCGAGATAGCGCAGCAGCACGTCGTTCATCCGTCGGCAGCGGCTGAGCCAGGCGGCGGAGTGCTGGACAGGCGGCTGCACCGCCTCGACCTTGCCGATGCTCTGGCCGATCTCGAAGGCTGCGCGGATTTCCTCGGTCACCTCGGCCCCGCAGAGCTGTGCCGGATCGAGGCTGCGCAACCGCACCGCGCCGGGGCCGAAAGCCGCCTCCCAGCCGCGCTGCAGCCGGGCAAAATCGAGCCAGTGCACGGCGCCCTGCGCTTCGGGGAAGACGCCGCCGCGCGGGTCGCGGGCGGGCCGGGTCCCGAGCGCCGCCTGCCACCAGTCGGGCGCGGTGCAGAGGCCCAGTTCCAGGTCCAGTCCGTGCCTTCGCCCCTCCAGAAGTTGCGCCGCATAGTGCCGCGCCAGCATCCGCGCCGGGGCATCGAGGTGCGCGACCACGGTGATGTCCTCGGAGAGCGGCGCCAACAGGGCGCGGAGCCGGGCAAGCTCGGCCTGCGTGGTCAACCCGCTGCCGAGCTGATGCGCCGAGAGGAGCAGCATATCGGGTTGCGCGCTCTCGACCTCGGCGGCGAGCTGCGCGGCCACCTCGGCGCGCAGTGCCTCCTGCCGCGCGGGGGTGTCGACACCGCGCCCCCAGCGCAGCGCATCCACCGCGCCGGGATCGCTCACCGCCATGAACAGCCGCGTGTGGTTGCGCGCCCCCGGGCTGCGGGCGTAGAGCACGCCGCGCTTGGCCATCTGCCGCCGCTTGGCGTCCATCACCTGCTGCAGCCGCGCGCTGCTCTGCGCGTCGGGACCGATATGAAGAAGAATTCTCACCCCCGGGCCCTCTTGGTCCTGCCCGGGAGGTTCTCGTTGGCCTTGCCCCACCAGGGCAGCGTGATCCCGAGGTGGCGCGAGATCTGCGCCGGAGCCTCGGGGTCGGCGATGTCATAGGCTAGGAAGCGCGGATCGCCCTCGAAGATGCGGCGCAGGAACTGCTGGTGCGCGGAGATCCATTGCGCGCGCTCGAGCCGCGTCTCGCCGTAGCCCGCGGGCAGGCCGGGCACCGCGCCGCGCGGCAGCCGATCCGTGCCGAGGTCGGACCAGCGCAGCATCGACTGCGCCATGGCCTGCGGGTCGCGCATCGAGGCGACGAACTTCAGCTCCGGGTGGCGGGTCCGCAGCGCCTCGATGAGCCCGAAATCGGTCTGCGGCCAGAGGTTCAGCTTGGCGTTGAGCACGCTGACCTCGGCCAGCGCGTCGAGCCCGCCGAGCCGCTCCAGCGGGTCGCCCGAGCGGAAGTAGCCGTCGTAGAGTTGCCGCGCGACAAAGCTCCCGGCGAGCGCCGGATCGGGGCATTTGCCCCGCCGCAGCTTGTGGTCGGCGACCGTGAGGCCCGCCCGCTCCAGCGCGAGGCCCAGCGTCGTGGTGCCGCTCTTCGGCAGGCCGAGGTTGATGACGATCACGCCGCGCCCTCCGCCAGTCCCAGGCGGGCCATCAGCTCCGCCTCGCCGGGCGGCAGCGCGGGCAGGGCCGCCAGATGCGCGGCGCGGGCGGCGACCTTCGGCTGCGCGCGCAGCATGCCGATCTTGGCGCGATGCGCCTGCACCGACAAATCGTGCAGCCGGGCGACGCCGGGCAGGGCGCGCAACTCGGCGATGTCTTCGGCCAACGCCGGCAGCATCCGCAGGATGGAGCGGTCTTCCCAGGCGGTATCGTTGCGCTCCTGCCAGTAGCTCTCGTCGAAGATGCGCCCCTCGCGGTTCACGTCGCCGCGCTCGGTCTTCACCAGATAGCTGTCGAGCGCGCGCAGCGCGTAGTGGTTGAGCGTGGCAAAGCGTCGGGCGCCGGCGGCGGGGAACTTGCGCATGCGGCGCGGGCGGTCGGCGGTGAGGAACGGCGCGGGCACCGTGCGGCCACTGCCGTCGGTCCAGCGCGGGTGTTTCGCCGCGGGCAGGGACTTGCGGAAGAACGGCCGGTGCGCGCCGAAATACTGCAAGGGGAAGTCGCGCCGGACGAGGGTCTTTACCTCGATGGCGCTCTGGTCGCACCAGAGGTCGGGATTGTGAGAGCGGCAAAACTGCGCGATCACCGGCGCATCTTCGAAGGTCGTCACCCCGCCATTGGCGAAGAACTGGAAGCTGACCGAGATCGCCTGCGGATCGCCGCAGGCGTCGATCAGCGCCGGGATCGTGTGATCGCCCGCCCGCACGTTCAGGAACTCGTCGACATCGGCCACCCAGACCCAGTCGGCGCCGGTCACCACCTGCTGCCGGGCGGCGTCCTTCAGCGCCTCCATCTGGTAGTTGCGCCCCTGCGCCGGGTTCGGCAGGTGCAGGACGCCCACGGGCGCCAGCGCGTCCAGCAGCGCATCGGTGCCGTCGTCGCAATCGTTGGAATAGAAAAGGAAATCCGTGACGCCGAGCAGTCGGTTGTAGGCCACCCATTCGAGCAGGAATGGGCCCTCGTTCTTCACGCAGGTGACCGCGCAGATGCGCAGCCCGCTTGCCGTCGTCGTTACCATACCGCTGCCCGTACCCGCCCGGGCTCTGTCCCGGTTGTCTTGCCGCAAAACCATCGCACCTCGCCCCGGGCGCGTCAACGCGGGCAGGCGGATAGGGCGCATCTCCCTTGACCGGCGGCCTCCCTGCGGGCAGCAATCAGGGCAGGAGGAGACCCATATGCAAGACCCCAGCTCGATCGACGCGGTGCAGGAGCTTCTGGCCGGCACCGGCTACGTCTGCCCGCGGCCCCTCGCCACGGTGCTCTTCCTGGCGCTGCGGCTCGGCAGGCCGCTGTTCCTCGAGGGCGAGGCGGGGGTCGGCAAGACCGAGATCGCCAAGGCGCTGAGCCTTGCCACCGGGCGCCGCCTGATCCGCCTGCAATGCTACGAGGGGCTCGATGCGGGCTCGGCGGTCTACGAGTGGAACTTCCCGGCGCAGATGATCGCCATCCGCGCCGCCGAGGCGGCGGGAGAAGCCGACCGCGGCCAGCTCCAGCACGACCTCTTCGGCCCCGATTTCCTGATCGAACGCCCGCTGCTGCAGGCCATGCGCCCCGATGAGACCGGCGCGCCGATCCTGCTGATCGACGAGCTCGACCGTACCGACGAGCCTTTCGAGGCGTTCCTGCTCGAGGCGCTGAGCGATTTCCAGGTGACCATCCCCGAGCTTGGCACGATCACCGCGCCCGAGCCGCCGACCGTCATCCTGACCTCCAACCGCACGCGCGAGGTGCATGACGCGCTGAAGCGCCGCTGTCTCTACCACTGGGTCGACTACCCCGACTTCGCCCGCGAGCTGGATATCCTGCACGCCCGCGCGCCGGAGGTGGCCGAGGCGCTCTCGCGCCAGATTGTCGCCTTCGTGCAGCGCTTGCGCACCGAGGATCTGTTCAAGAAGCCAGGCGTCGCCGAGACCATAGACTGGGCCAAGTGCCTGCTGGCGCTCGACGTAATCGATCTCTCGCCCGAGGTGATCTCGGACACGCTCGGCGCTATCCTCAAATACCAGGACGACATCGCCAAGATCCAGGGCAGCGAGGCCAAGCGCCTGCTCGACGAGGCCCGGGCCGGGCTCGAGACGGCCTGATGCGTCGTCTAGACAGAAATATCCCGCGGGCCCGGGGGCAGAGCCCCCGGTTAACTGTCATCTGGGGGCAGAGCCCTCGGTTAATTGGCATCTGCGGGCAGCGCCCCCGGCTGTGTGTTTCCGGCGGCAAGCGCCCCCGAAAGTCTCGCCCGCCAGAGGCATCGCGCCGCTGATGGCTGAGCAGCTCCCCCTCACGCTCCCAGAGCAGCCGCGCCTCGCGCAGAATATCCTGCATTTCGCCCGCGCCCTGCGCCGCGCCGGGCTGCCGGTGGGGCCGGGCCGGGTGGTCGACGCGGTGCGCGCGGTCGAGGCGGCGGGCTTCACCGACCGCATGGACTTCTACTGGACCCTGCACGCCTGTTTCGTCTCGCGCCCCGAGCAGCGGGTGGTTTTCGCGCAGGTCTTCCGGCTCTACTGGCGCGACCCGCGTTACCTCGAACACATGATGTCGATGATGCTCCCGGCGATCCGCGGCGTGCAGGAGGAAAAGCTGGCGCAATCGGCCGAGAAGCGCGCCGCGCAGGCGCTGCTCGGCGCGCAGATGCCCGAGATCCCCGCCGACGAGCAGGAAGAGGAGGCGACGAAGGTCGAGGTCGACGCCTCCTTCACCGTCTCGCGCGAGGAGCGTCTGAAGACCCTCGACTTCGAGCAGATGTCGCTCGAGGAGATCGCCGAGGCCAAGCGCATGCTGGCCCGGCTCGAGCTTCCGGTGAAACCCCTGCCGTCGCGGCGCGGCAAACCGTCGTCGCAGGGCCATAGGCTCGACTGGCGGCGCACGCTGCGCGGTGCGATGCGGCAGGGCGGCGAGATCCGGAGCCTCGCGCAGCTCAAGCCGCGCGAGAAATGGCCCAATCTCGTGGTGCTCTGCGACATCTCCGGCTCGATGAGCCAGTACTCGCGGATGGTGCTGCATTTCCTGCACGCGGTGGCCAATCGGCGCGGTGCGGGATGGGCCAGGGTCCATGCCTTCACCTTCGGCACGCGGTTGACCAATATCACCCGCCATCTCGCCACCCGCGACGTCGACGCCGCGCTGAGGGCGGCCGGGGCCGAGGCGCAGGACTGGGAGGGCGGCACGCGCATCGGGGCCAGCCTGCACGCCTTCAATCGGGACTGGTCGCGCCGGGTCATGGGGCAGGGCGCGGTGGTGCTGCTGATCACCGACGGGCTCGACCGCGACGACGCGGGGCTGCTCGCGCGCGAGATGACACGGCTGCAGCTTTCGTCGCGCCGGCTGATCTGGCTCAACCCGCTGCTGCGCTGGGACGGGTTTGCGCCCAGGGCGGCGGGGGTCCGCGCGATGCTGCCGCATGTGGACAGCTTTCGCGCCGGGCACAGCATCGCCTCGCTCGAGGAGCTCGCGGCGGTGATCTCCAGCGCCCGCGACAGCGGCGAGAAAACGCGGCTCATTGCGCTGCTGCAGGACGCCTAGCGCGACGGCGGCATTTTTCCGCCCATTTATTATGCACTCAGAATGAACCTTTCCGGGCCCCGCCACGTTGCCCTCCCACGCCGCGACTTGCGGAACAGGAGAAGGACGTAACGAATGACCAGAGGTCTTCTGAAATCGACGACCATGCTTGCTCTGGCCGCCAGCCTTGCCATGCCGGTGCATGCGCAGGGCCAGCAGGCCGGGCCCGATTGTGCTCAGACCCCGGATGCCGGGCCCTGCCAGGACAAGGACGCGAAGGGCAGCGACACGGCGTCGGACGAGGCGAAGGAGACGGGCGAGGCGCCGGTGACCGCCGAGACCGAAGCTGACGTGGAAAAGCCCGTCGCCGAAGGAGAGGTCGCCGCGGACGTGGACGCTGATGGTGCACTCGACGCGGCAGAAGCACCCGCCGAGAGCGCCGAGAGCGCCCCGGCCGAGAAAGCGCCTGCCGCGGCTGCAGAGGCCGCGCCCGCACCGCAGGCCGAGGCCGACGCCGCGCCCGAGCAGCCTGCCGCCGAGCAGCAGGCCGAAGAGGTTGCCCCAGCGGCACCCGAGGCGCAGGCGGACTCCACCGCAGACGCGGCGGCACCGGCGCAAACGGACGCGCAGGACGGCAACCAGCGCACCGCTGAGGCCCCGGACGACGCCCCGGCGGTTGCCGAGGAAGCGGAAACGGTCACCGCCGAGCCGGCACCGACCTCCGACGCCCCCGCCACAGAAGGGGACGCCGCGCAGGTTGACGAGCTGAAGAAGGAGCTCGGTGCCGAACAGGCGGCCGAGGGCGAGGCCACTGTCGACGAGGTGACGCCGACCGCGGAGGCCGAGACGCAGTCTGCCCAGACTCCGTCTGCGGAGACCGCTGCCGAGGGCGCCGAGACCGAGATGGACGCGCAAGCCCAGGCTGAACAGCCGCAGCCGGAAGCGCAGGCCGAGGCAGAAGGCAGCGCGGAGACTGACGAGCTGCGCGATGCGCTCAAGGCGCAGGAGCAGGATGCGGCTCCGAAAGCCGACGCTCCGGCCACCGCGGAGGCAACCGCGACCGACCCCGCACCGAGCGCAGAAGCTGATGCGGAGGCAGAGGCGACGGCAGGGGCCGAAGCCGAGGCGGAGCCCACCGCCGAGGCGACCGACGCCCCCATCGCCGAACCCAAGGAAGACAAGGCTGCGGCGGACGCGGAACCCGAGGCCCCCTCGGACGAGCAGCAGGCCGAGGCCGTTGCCCGCGAGGAGGAGCAGGCGCGGCCCGCCGCGGCCGCTGCGTCCTCGGAAGAGCGCGCCGGTGACGCCGAGCTGGTCGAGGAAACCCTGACCGACGAAGACGTGCGCAGCTCCGACGAGGATTTCGCCACCGACCTGCGCGACCGGGAAAATGCCGAGCAACAGGCCGCCGAAACGGCCCGCGCAGAGCGTGACGACGATGACGACGACGATGGCCTCAGCAACTTCGAGAAGGCCGCGCTGGTCGGTCTCGGCACCTTCGCGCTGAGCCAGATTCTCGACGATGGCGCGCAGGTGGTGCAGAACACCGGTGACCGCGTGGTGGTCGAGCAGGACGGCCAGTACCGCGTGCTGCGCAACGATGACGTGTTGCTGCGCCAGCCCGGCTCGGACGTGAAGACCTACCGCTACGACGACGGCTCGACCCGCACGGTGGTCGCCTATGACGACGGCACCTCGGTCGAGACCATCAAGACCGCCGAGGGCCGGGTGCTGCGCCGTGCGCGCATCCTGCCGGACGGTCAGCAGGTCGTGCTCTTCGACGACACGCAGAGCGCGCAGCAGGTGGTGGTGAGTGAGCTGCCGCAGGCCCGCACGCAGCGTCTGAACTTCCGTGACCTGCAGGGTGAAGACCTCGCCGCGGCGCTTGCCGCACAGGAGGCCGAAGGCGTCGACCGGGCGTTCTCGCTCAACCAGATCCGCAACATCGACCGGGTGCGCCACCTGGTGCCTGAGATCTCCGTCGACACGGTGACCTTCCAGACCAACTCCGCGGCGATCCGCCCGGGTGAGGCCGAGGAACTGGCGGCGCTCGGCAATGCGATGAAGCGGATGATCGAGGAGAACCCCTCCGAGGTCTTCCTGATCGAAGGCCACACAGACGCCACCGGCCCGGCGAGCTACAACCTCGCTCTTTCGGACCGCCGCGCGGAATCCGTGGCGCTGGCGCTGACCGAGTACTTCGACGTGCCGGCGGCCAATATGGTGCTGCAGGGCTACGGCGAGAGCGATCTCGCGGTCGAAACCCAGGCCGATGAGCGCGAGAACCGCCGCGCCGCCGTGCGCCGCATCACGCCGCTGCTTCAGGGTAGCTGATCCGCACACATCCGTCGGACGGCAAGAACGCCCGCCCGGTCATCCCGGGCGGGCGTTCGCGTTGAGATGCGCTCGTTCGAAAGGCGCTTCTTCTCTTCGCAAATACGCCGGGGTGAATTGCCGCGCAGCGGCAAGAGGGGCAGCGCCCCTCCGGCGCGGCGAAGATCAGCCGCCGGTATGGCTCATGTGGCGCGACACGCGTCCGTCCACCGACTGGCGCGAATAGTCGAAGTCATGCCCCTTGGGCTTGCGCAGGATCGCCGCCCGGATGGCATTTTCCAGCGGGATGTCGCTGTCCGGGTGGTTGCGCAGCGGCGCGCGCAGGTCGGCATTGTCTTCCTGGCCGAGGCACATGAAGAGCTCGCCGGTGCAGGTCAGCCGCACGCGGTTGCAGCTCTCGCAGAAATTGTGGGTCAGCGGGGTGATGAAGCCGATCTTCTGGCCACTCTCTTCCAGCCGAACGTAGCGGGCGGGGCCGCCGGTGCTCTCGGGAAGGTCGGTGAGCGTGTACTGCTCGGCGAGCTTGGCGCGCACGTCCGAGAGCTTCCAGTATTGCCCCAGTCGGTCCTCGTTGCCGATGTCGCCCATCGGCATGACCTCGATCCACGTCAGATCAATGCCGCGCTCGGCGCACCATTCGGTCATCGAGAACAGCTCGTCCTCGTTGAACCCCTTCAGCGCCACGGCGTTGAGCTTCACCCGCATGCCCACGGCCTGCGCCGCGTCGATGCCGCGCAACACCTGCGGCAGGCGGCCCCAGCGCGTGATGTCGGCGAATTTCTGTTCGTCCAGCGTGTCGAGCGAGATGTTGACCCGGCGCACGCCCGCGTCCCAGAGCGGCTGCGCGAAACGTTCAAGCTGCGAGCCGTTGGTCGTCAGCGTCAGCTCCTTCAGCGCGCCCGAGTCGAGATGCCGGGTCATGGCGCCAAAGAAGGTCATGATATCCCGCCGCACCAGCGGCTCGCCGCCGGTGATGCGCAGCTTCTCGACGCCGAGACCGACGAAGGTCGAACACAGCCGGTCAAGCTCCTCGAGCGTCAGAAGTTCCTTCTTGGGAAGGAAGCTCATGTTCTCGGACATGCAGTAGACGCAGCGGAAATCGCAGCGGTCGGTTACCGAGACGCGCAGGTAGGAGATCGGGCGCTGGAACGGATCGACGAGGGGGACGGTGGGATGTGTCATGGGTGGAATGTATGCGCGAAACCCTGCCGGGACAAGCATCTGCGCGATTGTCAGAGGGGTGGGCGCGGCCTAGCTTTGCACACATGAGAGTGATCGCATCCCTTCCCGCCCTCGTCCTGCCGGCTCTGCTGGCCGCCTGCGCGCAGCAGGCTCCCGAAGCTGCGGCGCCGCAACCGGCGCCCGCGTCCTCGACCGGTGGCGGGGCGCTGCGCCCGCCCGCCACTGCGCGGACCGAGGAACAGTTCGACACCACCAGCGCCGAAGAGCGTGCCGCGGCGGCGGCGCCGTCCAGCTCCGGGCGGGAGCTCGGCAGCACGGTGGCTTCGCTCGGCGATCCGGCGGAGCCCGGGTTCTGGCTCGAGACGCCGATGGTCAGCAGCGTGACGCAGGGCAGGGTGGTCTACCCCGCGACCGGCAAGTCGGCGCAGGTCGAGCTGCGGCCGATCGAGGGGCCGGCCTCGGGCGGCAGCCGCATCTCGCTGGCGGCGATGCGGCTGATCGGCGCTGCGCTCACCGATCTTCCGACCCTTACCGTTTACGCGGGTGGCGCCTCGGGCTGAGACAGCTCCGGGCGGGACGCTGCGGGCCGAGCGCCCGCGCCCGGCGCCACCGGCCTGTTTCCGGCTGGGGTACCCTACCGTGCCGCCTCGGAGCTTGAAGGCCCCCCTGCGCTGGTTTATGTCCCCCGGAACACACGACAGTCCACATCCGTCCCATTCCCAGGAATATCCGCATGCGCGCCGAGACCCAGAACACCGTCGAGAAAATCCGCAAGTCCCTCGGCCTGCTGGAGCAGCGGCTCGACTGGGAGACGGCGGAGTTCCGGCTCGAGGAATTCAATGCCCGCGTCGAGGATCCGAACCTCTGGGACGATCCCGCCGCCGCGCAGAAGCTGATGCGCGAGCGCCAGCAGCTGGTCGACGCGATGGAGACCTACAAGTCGATCAAGCAGGAGCTGGCGGACCAGATCGAGCTGATCGAGCTGGGCGAGATGGAAGAGGACGAAGAGGTCGTTTCCGAAGCCGAGGCGGCGCTGAAGGCGCTGGCCGAGACCGCAGGACAGAAAGAGCTGGAAGCGCTGCTCGACGGCGAGGCCGACGGCAATGACACCTTCCTCGAGATCAACGCCGGCGCCGGCGGCACCGAGGCCTGCGACTGGGCCGCGATGCTGCAGCGCATGTACGTCCGCTGGGCGGAAAAGCGCGGCTACGAGGTCGAGCTGCAGTCGGAAGAAGCGGGCGCCGAGGCAGGCATCAAGTCTTGCGCCTACAAGATCTCCGGCCCCAACGCCTATGGCTGGCTGAAGTCCGAGAGCGGCGTGCACCGCCTTGTGCGCATCTCGCCCTTCGGCAAGGGCACGCGCGAGACCTCCTTTGCCTCGGTCTGGGTCTACCCGGTGGTCGACGACAATATCGAGATCGAGGTGAACCCCGCCGACATCCGCGTCGACACCTACCGCTCGTCCGGTGCCGGTGGTCAGCACGTGAACACCACCGACTCCGCGGTGCGGATCACCCACCACCCGACGGGCATCGTGGTGACCTCGTCGGAAAAGTCGCAGCACCAGAACCGCGATATCGCGATGAAGGCCCTGAAGTCGCGGCTTTACCAGATGGAGCTCGACAAGCGGAACGCGGCGATCAACGAGGCGCATGAGAACAAGGGGTCGGCGGGCTGGGGCAACCAGATCCGGTCGTACGTCCTGCAGCCCTACCAGATGGTCAAGGACCTGCGCACCAACCACGAGACCTCGGACACCCAGGGCGTGCTCGACGGCGATCTCGACCCGTTCATGGGCGCGACGCTGGCGCAGCAGGTCTCGGGCAAGTCCCGCGCCGACGCGCGCGAGGACTGACCGGGCGGGCCGGTTGGTCCACCCCGCCACAGATTTGGCAGTCCGGGACCGGCTGGCGGGGCCTCCCGCTCCGGGCCCGATCCGCTCTAACCCTTGCCTTGATGCGTGCATCCCGGCTTAAATCCCTTCCGAGAGGGGATTTGAGGGGGGGAGGCGCCATGGAAAGCGTCATCGACGACGACACGCCGCGGCAGGGCGTGCCGGAATTTTCCGAGGTCAGTTTTGCCACGTTGAAAAAGGCGCTGCGCCTCGGCATCGGCGATCTGGTCTTCGCGCCGGGCTTTGCCCTGGTCTTCGGCGGGGTCTACGTGCTCGCCGGGCTGTTCCTGACATGGCTGACCATGGCCACCGGCACGAGCTACTGGCTGGTTCTGGCGGCGATCGGCTTTCCGCTGTTCAGCCCCTTCGCGGCGGTGGGGTTCTACGAGGTGTCGCGCCGGCTCGAACGCGGCCAGCCGCTGGACTGGATGCAGATCTTCAGCGTCATCCTGCGTCAGTCGAAGAGGCAGCTGCCCTCGCTCTGCGCGGTGATCGTGATCGTCTTCCTGTTCTGGTTCTTCCTCGGGCACATGATCTTTGCCCTGTTCCTCGGGCTTTCGCCGATGACCAATGTCAGCTCGAGCCTCGAGGTCTTCCTGACGCCGAACGGGCTGACGATGCTGGCGGTGGGCACGCTGGTTGGGGCGGGCTTCGCGCTGCTGCTCTACATGATCACCGTGCTGGCGCTGCCGCTGCTGCTCGACCGCGACGTGGATTTCGTCACCGCGATGATCACCTCGTTCGGCTACGTGCAGCGGCATCCGCTGCCGATGCTGGCCTGGGGGGCGTTTCTGGCTCTGGCGACCTTCGTGGCAATGCTGCCGCTTTTCCTCGGGCTTTTCATCGCGCTGCCGGTGCTCGGCCATGCGACCTGGCACCTCTACGATCAGCTTCGGGTGCCGGAGGACGCGTGAGAACGAACCGGCACCGCCTGGGCGATGCCGGAAGATGGGGTCAGCGGAAGTCTTCGTCGACGCGCAGCTGCTGTCGGTGGAAGGGGACGAGCTCCTTCGCGGTGCGATAGCCGGAGCCGCGGGCCGCGGCGAGCACCTTGTGGGTGTCGGTGCCGAGGTATTCGTAGACCAGCCGCGCGGCGCGCCGGCCCGAGTGGTTCTCGGGCGTGGTGCGCACGGCGTAGCCGACCCAGAAGTGGTTGGCGAGGCCGCCGGCCTTCGACAGGTAGTTGAACGAGGTGGTCACGGCGCCCTTGCGGCTGACCAGCGCGCCGATGCCCTCGGCCTGCTGCAGCACGAGGCCGCGGTACTCGCGCGAGGCGGCGTCGGTCGGCAGATCGTACATGGCCAGCGCTTCCTTAGGCTCGAAGCCGCGCAGGAAGGTCATACCGTCCTTGCGGAAGATGCGGACCACGCCGACGACGAAGCGCGACTCCTCGGAAAAGGCCGCGCGCGAGAAGCGGTAGAAGCCCGAGGGGAAATCCTCTTCGCCGAGGCCAAGCATTCCCGCACCGACATAATCGGCGAGGAAAGGGTGGCTCATCAGGCTCTGCGGCGCTTCGGCAATGTCGTCCACCGGTTCGAGCAGGATACGCGCATCCACGTCAAAGAAGGTGCAGATCCGGTGCAGCACGTCCGGCCGCGGGAAGGATTCCCCCGCCAGATACCTGTTGAACTGGGTGCGATTGATGCCGAGATCGCGGCACAGGGCCGAGATCGACGCGGCGCTGCTGCCGAGTTTTCGCAGGTTGGCGCCGAAGACGCTGCGCAGCTCTGCCGGACTGAGCTCCGGTTCCTTGTCCCTGGGCGCGGTGGCCATTCCGTTTTCTTTCTGCTTTGCGACAGTTCTTTGCAAGGCCACGCTGTCCATGCGCTTTCCTCCCTGTGAACCTTTTGTTGTTGCTATATAGCGTCACGCCTGATGCCATATGGAGACAAGTGTTATTCACCCTGTCACAAAATGCAAGCACACGTCACGTTTCGTCGCATGTGAGCCGCTGCGCATCTGGGTCAGTCTGATTTGTGACGAGGTGCGGGGGCATGCATGTCACAGATGATGGTCGGGATTGTGCTCTGGGCTCACCAGAGTGATCAAAAAGCGGTGTTCTGGTGCGAGGATCACGGCGAGCTGGCGTACTGGCGCGGGCCGGAGAGCAGCCTTCACGACGGCGGTGATCTGGAGGTCGGCGATCTCGTCCAGTTCGATATCCACGAGGGCGGAAACCTCCGCCACGCCAGCAATCCGCAAAGGCTTGAGGAAAAACCGTTCTTCGGTTTGGTGCAAAGCCTGCGCGACGGTGCCGGGAGCGCTGCGTCGGGCGATGCCGATCGGCAGGCCGCTGTCTCGGCGTCGGGGAAGATTGTTGCGTTCCCCGATCTTCCGCGGCGCGAGAAAAACGTCGCCTGACCGAATCGCCTATGTCCTGTGACATAAGAAAACGGGCCCGAATCTCGGGCCCGTTTATGCATTTCGGCGATGGGGTGCGGCGATCTCAGGCGGCGCCGCGGGCGAGGGCGGCGACGCCGGTGCGCGCCACCTGTACCAGACCAAGAGGACGCATCAGCTCGGCAAAGGCGTCGATCTTGTCCGGGGTACCGGTGAGCTGGAACACGAAGCTCTCGAGCGTGCTGTCGACCACCTGCGCGCGAAAGATGTCCGCCAGGCGCAGCGCCTCGACCCGCTTCTCGCCGGCGCCGGCGACCTTGAGCAGCGCAAGCTCGCGCTCGACCGAGCTGCCCTCGGCGGTGAGGTCATGCACGTCCCGTACCGAGACGATGCGGCCGAGCTGGGCCTTGATCTGCTCGATCACCTGCGGCGTGCCGGTGGTGACGATGGTGATGCGCGACAGGTGCCCCTCGTGGTCCACCTCGGCCACGGTGAGGCTGTCGATGTTGTAGCCCCGGCCCGAGAACAGGCCGATGACCCGGGCCAGAACGCCCGGCTCGTTCTCGACCAGCACGGTGATGGTGTGGGTTTCCTGAACGTCCGAGAAGGTGGGCCGTAGGTTGTAGGCCGAATGCTTGGACGAGCCCTTCTTGATCTGTAGCGGCGACATGGCTTGCAGCTCCTGTAAAGTCCTTTGGGGGTGAGGGTCCTGGGGGAGCGGAGGGGGAGCCCCCTCCGCGCGGTCCTCAGACCAGCACCGCGCCCTTGCCGGCGATGGCGTTGGTGGCCTGCGCGTCGCCGAGCAGCATCTTGTTGTGCGGCTCGCCCGACGGGATCATCGGGAAGCAGTTCTCGTGCTTCTCGACGAGGCAGTCGAAGATCACCGGCCCGTCATGGTCGAGCATCTCCATGATCGCGTCGTCGAGATCGGCGGGATCCTTGCAGATGATGCCCTTGGCGCCGAAGGCCTCGGCGAGCTTGACGAAATCGGGCAGCGCCTCGGACCAGCTCTGCGAGTAGCGCTCGCCGTGCAGCAGCTGCTGCCACTGGCGCACCATGCCGAGCCGCTCGTTGTTGAGGATGAACTGCTTGACCGGCAGGTTGAACTGCACCGCGGTGCCCATCTCCTGCATGTTCATCAGCCAGGACGCCTCTCCGGCGACGTTGATCACCAGCGCCTCGGGGTGGGCGACCTGCACGCCGACCGAGGCCGGGAAGCCGTAGCCCATGGTGCCGAGCCCGCCGGAGGTCATCCAGCGGTTCGGATCCTCGAAGCCGAGGTATTGCGCGGCCCACATCTGGTGCTGGCCGACCTCGGTGGTGATGTAGCGGTCACGGCCCTTGGTCAGCGCCTCGAGGCGCTGCAGCGCGTACTGCGGCTTGATGACGGTCTCGGAGCCCTTGTAGGTCAGGCAGTCAACCTTCTTCCACTCCTCGATCTGCTGCCACCACTTGGCGATCGCCTCGCGGTTCACCTTGCGGCCGCGGGCCTTCCAGATCTTCAGAACGTCCTCGAGCACGTGGCCGACGTCGCCGACGATGGGCATGTCCGCCTTGATCACCTTGTTGATCGACGAGGGGTCGATGTCGATATGCGCCTTCTTCGACTTCGGCGAGAAGGCATCGAGCCGGCCGGTGATGCGGTCGTCGAAGCGCGCGCCGATGTTGATCATCAGGTCGCAGCCGTGCATCGCCAGGTTGGCCTCGTAGAGACCGTGCATGCCGAGCATCCCCAGCCAGGACTTGCCCGAGGCGGGGTAGGCGCCGAGGCCCATCAGGGTCGAGGTGATCGGGAAGCCGGTGGCCTCGACAATCTCGCGCAGCAGCTGGCTCGCGGCGGGGCCGGAGTTGATCACGCCGCCGCCGGTGTAGAACACCGGGCGCTCGGCCTTCTCGATGGCCTCGACGAGCTGGGTGATCGTCTCGATGTCGCCCTTCACCTGCGGCTGGTAGTGACCGACCGGCGCCTGCGGCTTGGCGGTGTAGTCGCCGGTGGCGAACTGCACGTCCTTGGGAATGTCGATCAGCACCGGGCCGGGGCGGCCCGAGGTCGCCACGTGGAAGGCCTGGTGGATGACGCTCGACAGCTTGTCGGTCTCCTTCACCAGCCAGTTGTGCTTGGTGCAGGGACGGGTGATGCCGACGGTGTCCGCCTCCTGAAAGGCGTCCGAGCCGATCATGAAGGTCGGCACCTGGCCCGAGAGCACGACGATCGGGATCGAGTCGAGCAGCGCGTCGGTGAGGCCGGTCACCGCGTTGGTGGCACCGGGCCCCGAGGTCACCAGCGCAACCCCCGGCTTACCGGTCGAGCGGGCATAGCCCTCGGCGGCATGGATCGCCGCCTGCTCGTGCCGGACAAGGATGTGCCGGATGTCGTTCTGCTGGAAAATCTCGTCGTAGATCGGTAGCATCGCGCCACCGGGGTAGCCGAATACCGTGTCCACACCCTGATCCTTCAGGGCTTGAACCACCATCTTCGCTCCGGTCATCTGACGTGTCATCGCGGTCTCCGTTCCAGACGTCATTTCGGTTTTTACTTCTCGTTTGCGCACAAAAAAGCCCCCGAGGATTTCGGGGGCGCATGGGGGTCCATTATGGTTCCGATTACCGGCCCATGCGCCATGTCTCTACAATGATTACAAGTAGGCCCATCTGGCGGACTCCCTTCGTGCGTGGGGCGGACCATAGGCGGAGGGGCGGGGAGGGTCAACACCTATCGGCTCAGAAAAAGTACCCTGCAAGCGAGAAATTTTTCCATTTATTGCGCCCGGCGACGCTCTGCGCGCAGTTTCGCGAAATTTGGCCGAGGCCGGGCCAGGTTCCGCGCAATGTTTCAGACGGCGGGTCTGCATGCGCGATGTCGTGATTTGCCCCGGAGCTGCGGGGCTGCGATACTGAACTCGAGGGTTCACTTTTTGCGCAGGAGGGTATCATGGCGCAATATCACCGCTTCTATCGCCAGGCGCGCGATTTCGGTGTCATCAAGGCGCTGACGCTGATTGGTCTTCTGGTTCTGACGCAGGCACTCGCGACGCTCGAGAGCGATCCCGACGAAGAGGCCCGTCTGAACGCCCCCGAGGCGGTTCAGGTGCTGCCCGCGACGCTCGGCACGGCGGAGCATGACGTGATCGCCTGGGTCGGCACGCTGATCTGATCCAGAGACAGACCGCCTTCTGAGGCATTGCGCGTAAAGTCCGTGCCGGCCGCGGTCGGGACCATTTCCCAAGCATGACCGCAAGCAACGCAAGTCAGCTAGAAGACGCGGCTCTGCCCCAGTCTGCGCACGCGAATTTCCCCGGGATATTTTAGCCAAATTTAAGCAGGGGCCGTGCTGAGCCAAAGCTTAGCTGTTGACGCCGGTGCCCTGCAGCACGCCGTGTTCCAGCGCATAGCGGGTGAGCCCGGCGGTGGAACTGATGCCGAGCTTGCGCTTGATGTTCTTGCGGTGGGTCTCGACCGTGCGCACAGAGATATCCAGCGCCTGCGCCACTTCCTTGTTCGATTTGCCCTGCGCCAATTGCAGCAGGATGGTCTGCTCGCGGTTGGTGAGCTGCTCGCGGCCGCCGGTCATCACCGGTGCCAGCGCGCCCTCGGCGCCGGTGCAGAGGTAGCGTTCGCCCTGCATCACCGTGTCGATCGCGGTCTTGATCTCCTCGGTGGGCACGTCCTTGAGCAGGTAGCCCGAGGCGCCGTGGCCGAGCGCGGTGGTGATATACTGCGGCGTGTCGTGCATCGAGAGCACCAGCACCCGCGTCTCGGGGCGGCGTTCCAGGATCATCTCGGTGGCCGAGAGCCCGCCGAGCCCGGGCATGTTGAGATCCATCAGGATCACGTCGGGGACCAGCTCGTCGAGCCGGTCGATCATCTGCTGCCCGTCCGAGACCGTGGCCAGCACGGTGATGTCCTCATAGCTTTCCAGCAGCGCCTCGATGCCCTCGGCGACCAGCGGATGATCATCGACGATGACGACTTTCGTGGGTTCGGTCATGCGCTTGCCTTGCTCTTGGGAGTGGGGGCCCCGTCTTCGGGCGGCAGGAGGTGCGACAGGGGGATCTGTGCCTCGATAACCGTGCCGGATTTCGAGGACAAGATCCGCAGGCTGCCGCCGAGCTGGTCCATGCGCTCCTGCATGTTGCGCAGGCCGATGCCGCGCTGGCCGCGGATGCGTTCGGGATCGATGCCACGGCCGTTGTCCTCGATCCGCAGCGTGGCGCCGCGGCGATGGCCGCGCAGGTCGAGCGTGACCTCGCTGGCGCCGGAGTGGCGCTCGATATTGGTCAGCGCCTCCTGCGCGATCCGGTAGAGCGCGATCCGCCCCTCCTGGTCGACGCGGTTGCGGAAGACCACGGTCTCGAGGGTGGTTTCGATGCCGGTGCGCGCCTCGAAGTCGTCGATCAGCGCCTTCAGTGCCGGGCCGAGGCCGAGGTCGTCGAGCACGCCGGGGCGCAGGTCGCGGCTGATCCGCCGCACCTCCTGAATGGCGCCCGAAAGCGCCTCGTGGCCGCGGTCGAGCGTGTCCATGGCGCGCGGATCGTGCTGCGATAGCCGGCGCTTGGTGATGTCGAGCGCGTATTTCACTCCGACGAGGATCTGGCTGATGCCGTCGTGCAGCTCGCGCGCGACGCGGCGGCGCTCGTCTTCCTGCGCGTCGAACACCCGCTGCGTCAGCTCCTTGAGCTTGGCATCGGCCAGCCGCCGCTCGCGCAGGTTCATCGCGAGGCCGGAGAAGAACACCACCAGCAATGCGCCGAGGGTGATGCCGCCGATGTAGAGGAAGGTGCGCCGGATGCGGGCCTGCACCTCGGCGCGGCTGGCGCTGACCGTGGCCAGCACGTCATCGATCCACACGCCGGTGCCCACCGCCCATTGCCAGTCCTGGAACCCGAGCACGAAGGCGATCATCTCGGCCTCCTCGCCGGTGGAGGGTTTCGGCCAGAGGAAGGAATGGTAGCCCGAGCCCTGCCGGGCGATCTCGATCAGCGGATCGACGATCGGGGTGCCCTCGCTGTCGGCGAGGCCGGACCAATTGCGCCCGATCATCTCGGTGCGCCGCGGCGAGACGAGGTTGGTGCCGTCGTAGTCGTAGACGAAGAACGAGCCATCCTCGCCGTAGATCATCGCCGCGAGGATCTGCGCGACCTGGGTCTTGGCCTGCGCGTCGTCGGGGGCGGCGGCGCCGTAGATGAAGTAGAAGCCGTTGCGCGCCTGGGTGACGTAGTTGCGCAGCTCTTGCTTCTTGGCTTCCAGCAACTCGTTCTCGAGCTGGCGGATCTCGCGCTCGGCGAGCATCCGCGACTGGTAGGCGACGAGCAGCGCGATGGCGGCGCAGGCGAGGATGAGCGGCACCGAGGCCAGAAGAAAGAGCTTCTGTCCGTAGCTGAGCCGAAGCGATTGCCTGAGGTTCTGGAAAATCCCGCGCATCTCCTTCGGATTACGCCACGATTCGGCGTTTTGGGAAGGCGCGAGGGAATATTTCGTTAGAATTTCCGTAACGGAACACAAGGGGGAGGCGCGTTTTCGTGACGTCATGGGCAAGATTATGACCAATTCTACGCAGTGCTGGGTATTCCGCTCGCACAATGTTGTGTCTTAGGGTGCCCGAACCGTAACGATCCGCGCCGGGACGGAGGAGACGACCCGGCGCAGAATAATCTATGGGAGGATTTAAATGGATCGTCGTTCCTTTCTGAGGGCTTCCACCGCTGGTGGCGCAGCCGCCGCTGCAACCGCGCTTGCCGCTCCGGCCGTCGCGCAGGGCCGCCGCACCCTCACCCTCGTGACCACCTGGGGCCGCGGCCTCGCCGGTGTGCATGACAGCGCGCAATACTGCGCCGACCAGATCACCGCAGCCACCGATGGCGAGCTGACCGTCGAGCTGAAGGCCGCGGGCGAGCTTGTCGGCGCCTTCGAGGTGTTCGACGCGGTCTCCGCCGGCCAGGCGGACATGTATCACGGGGTGGACTACTACTTCCTCGGCCAGCACCCGGCGCTGTCGTTCTTCAGCCAGGTGCCCTTCGGCATGAACTTCATGGAATATGCCAACTGGTTCTACCATGACGGCGGCCGCGAACTCTGCGACGAGCTGTACTCGATCTTCGGCCTGAAGGCCTTCCCGTCGGGCAACACCGGCCCGCAGTCGGGTGGCTGGTTCTCCAAGGAAATCAATTCTCCGGAAGACTTCCAGGGCCTGAAGTTCCGCATGCCCGGCCAGGGTGGCCAGGTGCTCGGCAAGCTCGGCGCATCGGTGCAGAACCTGCCCGGCGCGGAAGTGTACCAGGCGCTGTCCTCGGGGGCGATCGACGGCACCGAGTGGATCGGTCCGTGGGCCGACGAGAAGGCCGGTTTCCAGGAAATCACCAAGACCTACTACACCGCGGGCTTCCACGAGCCGGGTCCGAACCTGAACCTGACCATGAACCTCGAGGTCTTCGAGAGCCTGACTCCGGGCCAGCAGAAGATCGTCGAGCAGGTCTCGCGCGCGTCCAACCTGTGGACCATGTCGCTGTTTATGGCCAACAACTCGGCAGCGCTGCAGCGCCTGCAGTCCGGCGGCGTGAAGCTGGTGCAATTCCCCGACTCCGTCTGGGACGCCTTCGGCGCCGCGGCCAAGGAAGTCATGGAAGAGCCCATGGGCGACGAGCTTTACTCGAAGTGCTACGAGAGCTTCAACGCCTCGCTGCGCTCCTCGGCCCAGTGGATCTCCCGTTCGGAAGGCGCCTTCTCGGCCCAGCGTAACCGCGTCATGGGTCTCTGATCCGGCGCAACGCGCAAGTGTCGCCCCCGCCTCGCGCGGGGGCGAAACTGCTTTGAAGCAGTAGACAACATGGCCCTGCACGCGTCGCCAGCATCGGCGCGGTCCGCGGGGCTCCCAAGAAGATCAACAAGAGACAAAAGGGGGCACAGGTCATGGAAGAGACAGCCTCGGGTGGGGCGTTCGGTGCGATACTGGACGGTCTGACCTGGTTCTTCGGCAATATCGCCATGTCCTTCTGGAACCTCGGCTACGCTGTGACGCATCCGTCGAGCTGGCTGAACTGGACGGACAACGAGGCGGTGATGCGCTTCGTCTATTACGGCGCGTCGCAGGAACTGTTCTTCGTGGTGCTGACCACCTTCCTGGTGCTCACCATCATCGGCATGTGGAAGCACAGCGTCATGTGGGGCATGGTGCGCGGCCTCGAGGCGTTCCACAACAGCGTCGGCCGCATCGCGGCCTGGGCGGGCCTCATCATGGTCCTGCAGCAGGTGATCATCATCCTCGTGCAGCGCGTCTTCGCCCGGCCCGACCTCGCCTTCGGTTTCGGCGTGCCGGTGAGCTTCGACGTGAGCTGGTGGTCGGAGGAGCTCAAGCTCTACAACGCCATCGTCGTGGCGCTCTGCCTGGCCTACACCTTCGTGCAGGGCGGGCATGTGCGGGTCGACCTGGTCTACGCTCCGGTGAGCTACCGCACGAAGAAGGTCATCGACATGTTCGGCAGCCTGTTCTTCATGATGCCGATGGCCGTGCTCATGTGGCTCTATTCGTGGTTCTTCCTGTGGCGCCACCTGATCGTGCCCAAGCCCTCGGCCTCAGAAGGCCTCGAGCGGCTGGTCATGAAGGCCCGCGCGCTGCGCTGGAACGTCGAGACCATCGCCTTCAGCCCCAACGGCTTTTCCGCCTACTTCCTGTTCAAGATCCTGATCGTACTGATGTGCGGCTTCATCTTCCTGCAGGGGGTCGTGTTCTTCTGGCGCTCCTACCTCGAATGGAAGGAAGGCCCGGAGAGCGAGGGCAAGTATCACGATCACGACAAGGTCGAAGCAGGCGAAGAAGCCTACGACCACGCGGAATTCTGAGAGGGACATAGGTAAATGCTATTCGGACTCGATGGCGTCGAGATCGGCCTGATCATCGTCTTTCTCACGCTCTTCTCGGCGATCCTTTCCGGCTTCCCGGTGGCCTTTGCCATCGGTGGCGCGGGGGTGATCTCCTTCTTCATCATCGCGGCGCTCGACAGCGCCGGCCTGCTGATACACCAGGCCATCGACACCGGCTCCGAGGCCTATCGGGCGCTGGTCGCAACCGGCGTGCGCGAAGATACCATATCCATCTTCCGCTACCCGGACCTGCCGCGCTACGCGATGCCGGTCTTCGAACGCGGCTGGGAAATGGCGCTGGACCGCAACGTGTCGTTCATCGTCAACCGCATCAACGAGCGGGTGATCGCGGGGGCCAGCATCGAGACGCTGCTCGCGGTGCTGATGTTCGTGATGATGGGCATCGTGCTGGAACGCTCGAAGATCGCCAACGACCTGCTGACCACCATGGCGCGCGTCTTCGGACCGCTGCCGGGCGGGCTTGCCGTGTCGATCGTGGTCGTGGGCGCCTTCCTCGCGGCCTCCACCGGCATCGTCGGCGCGACCGTGGTGACCATGGGCCTGCTGGCCCTGCCGACCATGCTGCGCAACAACTACTCGCCCGAGCTCGCGACCGGCGTCATCGCCGCCTCGGGTACGCTGGGCCAGATCATCCCGCCGTCGATCGTGATCGTTCTGCTGGGCACTCTGGCGGGGGATCTCTATGCGACCGCACAGGAAGACCGCGCCCAGCTCGCGGGCTGCACCGACGCGCTGACCCTGCTGGGCGAGCCCGCGGTGGTGTCCGTCGGCACGCTGTTCCAGGCGGCGCTGCTGCCGGGCATCCTGCTGGCCGGTCTCTACGCGCTCTATGCCTTCGGCTTTGCCATGTTCCGTCCGCAATCGGCGCCGCCGGTGCAGCTGGAAGGTGGCGGTGGCGAGCCGGTGACCCGCGGTGAGGCCTTCACCTGGTACCTCGGCGTTCCGGCGCTGCTGATCGTCGGCACCATCGTGCTGGGGCAGGTGGGTCTGGTGGGCTCGCAGTCGACGCAGATCGACAGCTACTCCGACAGTGGCCAGATGGCCTCGCTGCGCACCAACGTCAGCCCCGAGTGCCAGGCGTCGATGATCGACCTGCATGGCCAGGAGGCCTGGGACACGGCGGTTGCCGAGCAACAGGCCATCGACGAGGCCGGCGGCGTCGAGCAGTCGCACCGTCTCAGCCCCGAGGAGATCGAGGAGGCGCGCGCCGCCAAGATCGCGAATGCGGCGCCCATCGGCACCGGCCTCGCGGTGATCGCGGTGATCCTCGGCATCGTGCTGGCCTGGGCACGGGCGGTCTCGCCGTCCTCCGACCCCAAGCCGCTGCTGATCGGCGCGGGCGGCATCGTGCTCGGCCTGCTGGTGGATGTGCTGTTCATCCAGCCCAACACCTCGCCGATGGCCACCGTGCTGATGATGCTGATCCCCTGGGCGATCTCGTTCTGGGCGGCCGGCAAGGCGGCGGGGCGCCTGTCGCAGAACGATCTCATCCGGGTCGTCTTCCCGCCGCTGGTGCTGATCGTCGCGGTGCTGGGCTCGATCCTCGGCGGCATCACCAACCCGACGCCCGCCGCGGCGCTCGGCGCGGCCGGTGCCATCATGCTCGCGGCCTACCGCAAGCTGAACGAGGAAGGCCGCTCGCCGAAGATCATCCTGATGTCGACCTTCGCGGTCGCGATCATGATCCTCATCGGGATGAACTTCGACCTGCGCGTCGGCACCGAGGGCGCCGGAGCGGACACCTGGATCGCCTTCATGGTGGCACAGGCGGCCTATCTCTACGCGCTCTTCGGGCTGCTCTTTGCCTGCTACGTGCTCTACAAGGCAGGGGTGCTGACCCCGGCGGTGCGCGAGACGGCGAAGGTGACCTCGATGGTCTTCACCATTCTGGTGGCCTCGCAGCTGCTGAACCTGGTGGTGATCTCCTTCGGGGGCGAGCACTACATCCAGAGCTTCCTCCAGAGCTTCGATGACGAGCACAAGGTCTTCCTGATCGTCATGCTGGTGCTGTTCATCCTCGGCTTCGTGCTCGACTTCCTCGAGATCATCTACATCGTGGTGCCGATCGTGGGCCCGGTGATCTACGGCGGCAGCTTCGATCCGAAGTGGGTGACCATCATGATCGCGGTCAATCTGCAGACCTCGTTCCTCACGCCGCCGTTCGGCTTCGCGCTGTTCTATCTGCGCGGCGTGGCGCCGAGCTCGGTGACCACGGGCCACATCTACCGCGGGGTGATCCCCTTCGTACTGATCCAGGTGGCAGGGCTTGCGCTGCTTTGGTTCGCACCGGGCATCGTGACCATCGTGCCGGACCTGATCCCCAACTGATCGGGCAGGTGAAGGACAGCAGGGGGCGGGCCGAAAGGTCCGCCCCTTTGCGTTTGGCAAGGGCAAATCGCTTCGAAGAGATTTGCAGGCGCCTCCCAAGGCTTTTGCCGCCGCTTGAGCCGCCTTCATGATAACGATGATTATTATGAGATGGCCTTCAGCGGTCCGGATCGGTAGAGACGGCGCAACCAATGCTTGCCACCTCTGGCCCGGAGTCCGTCATGTCCGCCGCTATCCCGACCCGCTCTCCCGTCTTCGCCCGTCTCGAGGCCGCCGCGCGCGAGCGCATCCTGATCCTGGACGGCGCCATGGGCACGCAGATCCAGAAGCTGGGTCTGTCCGAGGGCGACTTCCAGGGCTGCGGCGGCGGCGCCTGCACCTGCCACCTGCCGCATTCCAGCGACAAGCCGCAGCAGGGCAACAACGATATCCTCAACCTGACGCGCCCCGAAGCGATCGAGGAGATCCACTACCAATACGCCATGGCGGGCGCCGATATCGCCGAGACGAACACCTTCTCGTCGACCACCATCGCGCAGGCCGATTACGACATGCAGGCGGCGGTCTATGACCTCAATTTCGAGGGCGCGCGTCTGGCGCGCAAGGCGATGGACCGGGCCGAGGCCGAGGACGGGCGCGCGCGCTTCGTCGCCGGCGCGCTCGGGCCGACCAACCGCACCGCCTCGATCAGCCCCGACGTGAACAATCCCGGCTACCGCGCGGTGACCTTCGACCAACTGCGCGAGGCCTATGCCCAGCAGGCGCGCGCGCTGATCGACGGCGGCGTCGACATCCTGCTGATCGAGACGATCTTCGACACGCTCAACGCCAAGGCCGCGATCTTCGCCTGCGAAGAGGTCTTCGCCGAGCGCGGCGAGCGCCTGCCTGTGATGATTTCGGGCACGATCACCGACCTCTCGGGCCGCACGCTCTCGGGCCAGACGCCCACCGCCTTCTGGCACTCGGTGCGCCATGCCGCGCCGCTGACCATCGGCCTGAACTGCGCGCTTGGGGCCAATGCCATGCGTCCGCACCTCGCCGAGCTTTCGTCGGTGGCCGACACGCTGATCTGCGCCTATCCCAATGCCGGCCTGCCCAACGAGATGGGTGAATACGACGAGACCCCCGAGCAGATGGCCGATCAGGTCGCCGGCTTTGCTCGTGACGGGCTCGTCAACATCGTCGGCGGCTGCTGCGGCTCGACCTATGACCACATCCGCGCCATCGCCAAGGCCGTGGCCGAGTACAAGCCGCGCGAGATCCCCGAGCACATCCCGCAGATGCGGCTGTCGGGCCTCGAGCCCTTCACGCTCACCGAGGCGATCCCCTTCGTCAACGTCGGCGAGCGGACCAACGTCACCGGCTCCGCGAAGTTCCGCAAACTCATCACCAATGGCGACTATGCCACCGCGCTCGAGGTTGCGCTGAACCAAGTCGAGAACGGCGCGCAGGTGATCGACATCAACATGGACGAGGGGCTGATCGACTCCAAGCAGGCGATGATCGAGTTCCTCAACCTCATCGCCGCCGAGCCCGATATCGCCCGCGTGCCGATCATGATTGACAGCTCCAAATGGGAGGTGATCGAGGCCGGCCTGCAATGCGTGCAGGGCAAGTCCATCGTCAACTCGATCTCGCTGAAGGAAGGCGAAGAGAGCTTCCTGCACCAGGCGCGCCTCTGCCGCGCCTATGGTGCTGCCGTCGTGGTCATGGCCTTCGACGAAACTGGCCAAGCCGACACCGAGGATCGCAAGGTCGAGATCTGCCAGCGCGCCTATAAGATCCTGACCGAGCAGGTGGGCTTCCCGCCCGAGGACATCATCTTCGACCCCAACGTCTTTGCCGTCGCCACCGGCATCGAGGAGCATGACAACTACGGCGTCGATTTCATCGAGGCCACCCGCCGCATCACCGAGACCTGCCCGCACGTCCACATCTCGGGCGGCGTGTCGAACCTGTCGTTCTCGTTCCGGGGCAACGAGCCGGTGCGCGAGGCGATGCACGCGGTGTTCCTCTATCATGCCATCCAGAACGGCATGGATATGGGCATCGTCAACGCCGGTCAGTTGGCGGTCTATGACCAGATCGACGCCAAGCTGCGCGAGGCCTGCGAGGATGTGGTGCTGAACCGCACACCCGCCAACGGCGGCACGGCGACCGAGAACATGCTGGAGCTGGCCGAGGAATACCGTGGGCAGGGCGGCGCCAAGGGCCGCGAGAAGGACATGAGCTGGCGCGAGCTGCCGGTCGAGAAGCGGCTGGAGCACGCGCTGGTCAACGGCATCACCGAGTTCATCGACGCCGACACCGAAGAAGCCCGGCAGGCCGCCGAGCGCCCGCTGCATGTCATCGAGGGGCCGCTGATGGCCGGGATGAACGTGGTCGGCGATCTCTTCGGCGCGGGCAAGATGTTCCTGCCGCAGGTGGTCAAATCCGCCCGCGTGATGAAACAGGCCGTGGCGGTGCTGCTGCCCTACATGGAAGAGGAAAAGCGCCTGAACGGTGGCGACGGCCGCGAAAGCGCCGGCAAGGTGCTCATGGCCACGGTGAAGGGCGACGTGCACGACATCGGCAAGAACATCGTCGGCGTGGTTCTGGCCTGCAACAACTACGAGATCATCGACCTTGGCGTCATGGTCCCGGCCGAGAAGATCCTCGCCACCGCCAAGGAGCAGAACGTCGACGTGATCGGCTTGTCGGGCCTGATCACCCCGTCGCTCGACGAGATGGTGCACGTGGCCTCGGAGATGGAGCGCGAGGGCTTCGACATCCCGCTGCTGATCGGCGGCGCGACCACCTCCCGCGTGCACACGGCGGTGAAGATCCACCCGCGCTACGGCGCCGGGCAGGCGGTGCATGTCAACGACGCCTCGCGCGCCGTGGGCGTGGTCTCGTCGCTGCTGTCGCCGGTGCACAAGCCCGAATATGTCGCCAATGTGCAGACCGAATACGCCGACGTCGCCGAGAAGCACGCCCGCGCGGAGCTCGCCAAGAAGCGCCTCCCGCTGGAGAACGCCCGCGCCAATGCGCTGAAGCTGGACTTCAAGCCGCAGCACGCGCCGAGCTTCCTCGGGACCAAGGCGTTCGACACCTGGGATCTGGCCGAACTGGCGCGCTACATCGACTGGACGCCGTTCTTCCAGACCTGGGAGATGAAGGGCGTCTACCCGAAGATCCTCGACGACGAGAAGCAGGGCGAGGCGGCGCGGGCGCTCTTTGACGACGCGCAGGCGATGCTCAAGAAGATCATCGACGAGAAGTGGTTCCACCCGCGCGCCGTGGTCGGCTTCTGGCCTGCAAACGCCGTGGGCGACGACATTCGCCTGTTCAAGGACGAGAGCCGTGCCGAGGATCTCGCGACCTTCTTCACCCTGCGCCAGCAGACTGCCAAGCGCGGCGACCGGCCCAACGTGGCGATGTCGGATTTCGTCGCGCCCGAGGGCACGCCCGACTACGTCGGCGGCTTCGTGGTGACGGCGGGCATCGAGGAAGAGCGCATCGCCAAGGAGTTCGAGGCGAAGAACGACGATTACTCGTCGATCCTCGTGAAGGCGCTGGCCGACCGTTTCGCCGAGGCCTTTGCCGAGCGCATGCACGAGATGGTTCGCAAGGAACTCTGGGGCTATGCGCCGGACGAGGCCTGCACGCCCGAGGAGCTGATCGCCGAGAAATACGCCGGCATCCGTCCCGCGCCGGGCTATCCCGCGCAGCCCGACCATACCGAGAAGACCACGCTGTTCGAGCTGCTCGACGCCACCAACGCCACCGGCGTCGAGCTGACCGAGAGCTATGCCATGTGGCCGGGCTCGTCGGTGTCGGGGCTCTACCTCGGCCACCCGGAGAGCTACTACTTCGGTGTTGCCAAGGTCGAGCGTGATCAGGTCGAGGATTATGCCGCGCGCAAGGGCATGGCGGTCGAGGAGGTCGAGCGCTGGCTCGCGCCGATCCTCAACTACGTGCCGGGCGGCGTGAAGGTCGTGGCGGCGGAGTAAGCCGGGACAACAGCCGGGCGAGCGCCTGCCCGAGGGGTGGCGCCGCACCGGCTGAGGCCCGCGTCTCGCCTCGGCCAGCCCCGTGCGAGGCCTGAGCGGTGCGCAACGATGTCAAAGCGCCAGTCCGGCCCGCACGCCTTAGGCGTGCAGAGCCCTGACTGCGCACCTCCGGTGCGGCCGCACGCCCAAGGCCTGCAGAGCCCCGACCGCGCACCTCTGGTGCGACGGGCAGGCGCTCGCCGGGCGGCTCCGCGTTGAGACCGGGCGGACAGCGCAACTGGTTCAAACACGAAAGGCCGCCGCGATCTCTCGCGGCGGCCTTTCCATTTCGCGCGGCGGAGCCTCTCAGACCTCGACTTCGACCTTGCCGATCGGGTGCGAGCAGCAGGCCAGCACGTAGCCCTCGGCGATGTCGTCCTCGGTGATGCCGCCGTTGTGGACCATGTGCACCTGGCCCGAGGTCTTCTTGATCTTGCAGGTGCCGCAGACCCCGAAGGTGCAGCCCGAGGGAATATTGAGCCCCGCGGCCTTGGCGGTGGCAAGGATCGTGTCGGTCTCCTTGCAGGTCTGGGTGATGCCGGACCCGACGAAGCTGACCTCGGCCTTGGCATCCTCGGGCACGACGTCGCCCTCGGTGGCGTCCTTGTCCTCTTCCGCCAGAGAGGGGTGGAAGCTCTCCTGGTGGTAGTGGTTCATGTCGTAGCCGAGGCCCTGCAGCGCCTCGCGCACCGCCTGCATGAAGGGCTCGGGACCGCAGCAGAACACCTCGCGCTCGAGGTAGTCGGGCGCGGTGAGGCCCAGCATCAGCTGGTTGAACATGCCCTTGTAGCCGGTCCACGGGTGGAACCGGTCGCCTTCCTCGACGACCCAGCGCAGCTCGATCCCGTCGATGCGGCTGGCGATATGCTCGAGCCGCTCGCGGAACACGATGTCCGACGGGCGCTTGGCGCAGTTGATGAACACTACGTCCGGGATGCGCCCCAGATCGTACATGTAGGTGACCATCGACATCATCGGGGTGATGCCGGAGCCCGCCGAGATGAACAGGTACTTCTCGGCCGGGTGGTGATGCGAGGTGAAGTGCCCGGCCGGGCCGAGCGCCTTGATCCGCATGCCGGGGCGCAGGTTGTCGAGCATCCAGCGGGTGCCGATGGAGCCCGGCTGCGCCTTGACCGTCACGGTGATCGACAGCGCCCGCGAGGGCGAGGACGAGATCGTGTAGGTCCGGTGTAGCGGCCCGCCCGGAACCGGCAGTTCGAGCGTCACGAACTGGCCGGGCAGGTAGTCGAAGAGTGCGCCCGAGGGGGCGGCGAAGCAGAAGGTCGACACGTTCGGCGCCTCGGGGATGACCGAGACGCATTCCAGCATCTCGTCATCCTTCCAGTAGCGCACGGCGGCGGAGGGGATGGAGCTTGCAGCCGCCATTATTCTGCTGCCATCCGGGCGGGGGCGAGACGCTTGGACATGGTGGCGCAGTACCAGTCGACGAACTGGTTCACGCCGTCCTCGTGGCTGGCAGAATACGGGCCGGGCTCATAGGCGGGCGAGTTGATGCCCTGCTGGTTGTCCTCGACGACCTGGCGGTCCTCGTCGTTGGTGTGCTCCCAGACAGTGGTGAGGTTCTCGAGGTCGTAGTCCACGCCCTCGACCGCATCCTTGTGCACCAGCCAGGTGGTCTGCACCTCGGTTTCGGTCGGGCTGATCGGGGTCACGCGGAAGGTGATCGAATGGTCCGACAGGAAGTGGTTCCAGGTGGTCGGGTAGTGGAACTTCAGCAGGGTGCCGGCATCGAGGAAGGGAATCCGGCCGAGGCGCTTCTGCACCGCGATCTTGCCGTTCATCGTGTAGCTCTCGGCGCCGTCGAGCAGCGGCATGCGCGCAAGGCGGTACTGGCCGTCATCGGCCATCTGGAAGCGCGACGGGGCGCCGCCGGCCTCGAGGCGGTTGAAATGCGCCTCGACCTGTGGCGGGAAGGTGCCGTCGGCGGACACGCCGGTGATCGTCGGATCCTCGGGGTAGGTGCGGCAGAGCGACGGGTGGTTGCCGGCGCAGTGGTAGCACTCGCGGTTGTTCTCCCACACGAGCTTCCAGTTGCCGTTCTCGATGATCGTCGACTGGTGCGCGATCTTCGCGTCGCGCAGGTCGTGCACGGCGAGATAGGGCTCGGCCATCCTGGCGAAGGCGTCGAAATCCGGCGCCTCGTTGGCGAGGCAGATGTAGACCAGGCCCGAGACCTCGCGGCAGTGCACCGGCTTCAGCCCATGCGCCGAGGCGTCGAAGTCGCTGCCCATGTCGCGCGCCCAGAGCAGGCGGCCGTCAAGCTCATAGGTCCACTGGTGGTAGGGGCAGACCAGCTTTGCGACGGTGCCCGAGGCGGCCTTGCAGATCACCGAGCCGCGGTGGCGGCAGGTGTTGTGGAAGGCCCGCACCGACCCGTCCGGACCGCGCACGATGACCACGCGGTAGGGGCCGACCTTCTGCGTCACGTAGCTGCCGGTCTTGGGCAGGGCGGCCAGCGGCGTGGCGAAGAGCCACTCGCGGTACCAGATCTGCTCCAGGTCCTGCGCGTAGATCCCGGGGTCGGTGTAGAAGGCCTGCTCCAGCGAATGGCCGGGCTTGCGGCGGCTCAGCAGGTCAAGGGTCGTGGCGTCAGCTGTCATGGCCGAACTCCGTAGGCCGGGCGCGGGGCCCGTGCGGGTCTCTTGCGGAAGAGAGGTCGGTTTCGACCTATCCTCCGGCGGTGTGTCTGATGCCGGAATCCCCCGGTCCACGAAGCACAAATGCGCCGCGCTGGCCGGAGCGGGGCCGACGATCTCGGCCTAGAAATAGCCTGCCCGCGACGATTCTGATGGCTGGATGCGACATGGTGCGTTTCGAAACAGACTTGCGGTTCAATTCCCTGCAAAGTTGTTTCCGCGCCGCAGCGGTTGCTGCCGAAAAATGCAGCAAAATTGAATCGTTTTGTTGCCGGAGCAGGGTGTTGCGGGCTGTGGCCCGCGGCGTCTTTTGTGGCGGCCCCTTCATGAAGGCGCCGTGCCGCTGGCGTGAAAGCGACCGCAAGCGAACGGGCCGGGCGCGAGGGAACGCCGCCCGGCCCGCTCTGCCGCGACACCGCGCGCGCTGCGGTGTCGCGGGGTGCAGGGGCCCGCCCGCGGGCGGGGCCGCGCGGGGTCAGATCCGCATGCGCGGCATGTCGTTGGGATCGAGCCGGAGCTCGATCAGCAGCGGGCGGTCGCGTGTCTCGATCGCCGAGATCGCCGCTTCCAGGTCTTCCTCGGATTGTACGAGGATGCCCTTGCCGCCCAGCGACGTCGCGACCTCCGCGAAGCAGGGCCAGTCGAACTGGGTGAGGCCCGGGTCCATCTTGCGGTCGATGAACTGGATGTGTTCGGCGCCATAGGCGGCGTCGTTGCACAGGATCACAACCATGTCCTGCTTGAGCCGCACCGCGGTGTTGAACTCGCCGAGCCCGCCCATCATGAAGCCGCCGTCGCCCGAGAAGAGCACGACGGGACGGTCGGGCGCAGCCACCGCGGCGCCGATCGCTTCCTGGACACCCAGCCCGATCGCGCCGAAGTTCACCGTCGCGACGAAGCTGCGCGGGTCCGGCACGGAAATGCGGCACCAGACCTCGGTCATGAAACGTCCGCCGTCGGTGACCAGGATCCGGTTCTCGGGCAGGGCCTGTTCGAGCCGCTCGAGCGCCGCCACGTAGTTGACGCAGCCCTCGCGGGTCTTCGTGGTGCGGGCCGAGGGATGGCGGCGCAGCTCCTCGCCGTCCAGCTCGGCGGTAAAGCGGCTGCCGGGAATCTCCGCCTCGTCCAGCCAGTGCACGACGTTGTCGGCGGTGAGCCCGGCGTCGGCGACCAGCGCGGCATCGGGATGCACGGTGCGGCCGATGGCGCTGCGGTCACTGTCGATCTGCACCAGCCGCTTGCCGTCAAGCAGCTTGCCGCGGTCGGTGGTGAACTCGTGCAGAGCCGCGCCGAAGCTGATCACGCAGTCGGACTTGCCGATGACGTCATAGGCGGCGGGGGTGCTGAGCGTGCCGAAGATGTCGATGTCATGCGGATGGCCGCGGAACAGCCCCTTGGCCTTGAGCGTGGTCGCCAGCGGCGCCTCGAGCCGGTCTGCGAGCCGGATGATCTGCGCACGCGCTTCGCAGGCCCCGGCACCGGCGAGGATCATCGGCCGCCGCGCGCTGGCGATCATGCCGATGGCCTCGTCGAGCGCCTCCCCCTCGGGCACGAAGCTGCGGGTCTCGAAGACGCTCAGCACGCAGGGCGCATAGGGCGCCTCCTGCCACATGAACTCGGCCGGCATATTGAGCACGATGGGGCGGCGCTCGACCTTGGCGCGGTAGAAGGCGCGGGCCACGTCCCGCACCGCCAGCTCGGGCGAGCGCATCTGCTCGAACCCAGCGCCGCTCGAGAGCACCACCGCGCGCTGGTCGATGCCCTGCAGGTGGCGCGGGTTGGCCACCGGCGTGTCGCCCGCAAGAAGCACCATCGGAACCTGCCCGCGCGCGCCCTCGGTCAGCGCGGTGACGCAGTTGGTCAGCGCCGGGCCGTGGGTGATGGTGGCGACGCCGATCTTCCCGGCCACATGGGCGTAGGCCAGTGCCATCAGCACCGCGCTGCCCTCATGCGCCGCGGGCACGAAGCGGGCATCGCAGCCGCGGGCGAAGTGGTCGGCGATGAAGAGGTTGGCATCGCCCATCAGACCGAACATCGTGTCAATCCCGTGGTCGCGCACCGCCTGCGCGATGGCCTGATGCACGGGGGTGGGGCCTGCGTCGAACATCTTCTTTCTCCCTTTGGTGTTTTAAGAATTCTAGCGCCGCTTGCCCGCACGGTGTGTGCGATTGCATGCAGTGAGACCTGTCGGTATGCACGGGAGGTGCGGAATTTTTAAATATTTGCACGAAACGTGTATGATGTACTTCAGACCTGCATGAGGTGTGCCGCGATGCCGCTCGACCGCTACGACCGCCAGATCCTTGACGCGCTGCAGAGGGACGGCGCGCTGACCAATGCGCAGCTCTCGGAGCGGGTGAACCTTTCAGCCTCGCAATGCTCGCGCCGCCGCGCCGCGCTGGAGGCCGCCGGGGTGATCGAGGGCTACCGGGCGAAGCTCGACGCTGGGAAGCTCGGGCTGGGCATCCGCGTCATCGTGCGGGTGAACCTGCGCACCCACGGCAACAGCGCCGACAGCGACTTCAGCGCCTGGATCGGACGCCAGCCCGAGGTGCTCTCGGCCTTCTCGGTCTCGGGCGATGCCGACTACGTGCTGCACGTGCGGGCGCGGGACCTCGAGAGCTTCTCCGACTTCCTGCACGAGCGCCTGCTGCTGCGCCCCGACATCTCGCAGGTGCGCTCGGATTTCGTGCTGCAGACGCTGAAGGACAGTGACGCGCTGGACCTGTCTGACCTGGGACGTTGAGCTGGTCCCGAACCCCGCTGTAGGGCCTTTGGGCTTCCATTTTTCTCTGTCACGATGTAGGAGCGCCGCTTGCGATGCCGGGACGGCCCGGCGCGATGGATGCAAGAGCACAGGCTGCCGGAGGCCCGACGTGACGACCCCTCAGGAGAAATCGACCCTTCACGCCGCTGCCCGCCTGAGCGTGGCCCCGATGATGGATTGGACCGACCGGCATTGCCGCTATCTGCACCGTATCCTGTCGACGCAGACGCTGCTTTATACCGAAATGGTCACCTCACCGGCGCTGGTGCGCGGCGGGGCGCTGCACCTGCTGAAGTTCGATCCGTCGGAACATCCGGTGGCGCTGCAGCTCGGCGGCTCGGACCCGGTGGAGCTGGCACAGGCCGCGACGCTCGGCGCCGAGGCGGGCTATGATGAAATCAACCTCAACTGCGGCTGCCCCTCGGACCGGGTGCAGTCGGGCACCTTCGGCGCCGTGCTGATGAAGCACCCCGATCTGGTTGCCGACTGCGTTGCCGCGATGCGCGCGGCGGTGGATGTCGAGGTCACGGTGAAATGCCGCATCGGCGTCGACGAGCAGGAGCCGCGCGAGGTGCTGCCGGAGTTCCTCGAGAAGATCGCCGCGGCGGGCTGCGACCGGGTGACCATCCACGCCCGCAAGGCCTGGCTGCAGGGGCTCAGCCCCAAGGAGAACCGCGATATCCCGCCGCTCGACTACGAATTGGTGCACGAGATGAAGGCGGCCTTCCCGCAGCTGCATGTGTCGATCAACGGCGGGGTGCAGAGCCTCGACGAGGCCGAGGCGCATCTGGCGCGCGGGCTCGACGGGGTGATGATCGGGCGGTCGGCCTATCACGCGCCTTGGGACGTACTGGCCGAGGCGGATGCGCGGATCTACGGCAGCGCGCGCGAGACCGTCTCGCCCGACGCCGCGGTCGCGGCGATGGTGCCCTATATCGAGCGCCACATCGCCGAGGGCGGCCGGCTGCACCAGGTCACCCGCCATATGCTCGGGCTCTTTGCCGGTCGCCCCGGCGCCCGGAAATGGCGGCAGGTGCTGTCGGAGAAGGCCTCGCGCGATGGCGCCGGCACCGAGGTGCTGGACGAGGCGCTGGGGCGGATGCGCGAGGCGGCCTGAGCCGCCTCAGCCGCCGCGGTTGATCCGGCCCGCACGCCCGCCGCGGCGCTGGCGCAGCAGCGCCTTGCGCTCGGGCAGGGCCTCCATGATGGCGCGGCGCGCCTCGGGCGTGTAGCCCGACCAGCCGGCGATCTCGTCAAGCGTGCGCAGGCAGCCGGTGCAGAGCCCGCTCTCGCGGTGCACCACACAGATGTTCACGCAGGGAGTCTCAACGGGGGATTTGGCACGGGATTTGTGGGGGCCGCTCATCAGTCTGCCCGCAGGTGCCGCAGCCGGTCGAGGGCGCCTTGCAGGATGAAGCTCGCCGCCACGTGGTCGATCAGCTCGGCCCGCTTCTTGCGCGAGGTGTCGGCCTCGAGCAGCGCGCGTTCGGCGGCGACGGTCGAGAGTCGCTCGTCCCAGTAGCCGATCGGCCCGTCCCAGAGGTTCGACAGGTTGCGCGCAAAGGCGCGGGTGGATTGCGCCCGCGGTCCCTCGGAGCCGTCCATGTTGCGCGGCAGGCCGAGGATGATGCCGCCCACTTCGCGGGCGCGGACGATCTTCAGCAGCGCCTCGGCGTCGAGGGTGAACTTCTTGCGCTTGATGGTCTCGATCGGCGTCGCCACCGAGAGCAGCCGGTCCGAGAGCGCCACGCCGATGGTCTTGGTGCCGAGGTCGAGCCCGGCGATGGCCTGCATCGGCGGCAGGGCGGCGGCGAAATCGGCGATGTCTTCGTGGATCATCAGCAGGGTCCTTTGGGATGCTGCGTCGTCCCTAGCGCAGGTGCGGGCGCGAGGGAAGGGAGCGGCGCTGCCCCTCGTCGCCATCGCGGGTTGGACCGGCGATGCCTCCGAGGCGACCCTGCCGCCAATTCACCCCGGCGTATTTTCATAGAGGAGGGCAGGGCCAGCGGGCAGGGTCAGTCGGTGGCGAGCCCGGCGCGGGCGGCGCCGGCGCGGATGGTCTCGAGCGCCGCGGGGCGCGTTGCGAAGACCGTCTGCGCCTCGGTCCAGATGGCGGCGGCGCGGTCGGTCTGGCCGAGCACGCCGAGCGCGGTCAGCAGGCGCGCCCATTCCTCGGGGCTGCCGCCCTCGCTGGCAAGCCGCTGCGAGAGGTTGTCGACCATGCCCTCGATCATCGCCTGGCGGTCTTCGTCGGACATGTCTGACGCTGCCTCGACATCGGCGCTGCTTGGGCCGGGGAGGGCCATCGGGCTGTCTCCGGCCAGCGCGGCGGAGGCGACCTCAGGTAGGGTGTAGTCATTGATCCCGGCGCGCCGGGCCAGCTCGGGCATCTGCTCGGCGATGACGGCCAGCCAGGGGGCGCCCGGCTCGCTCTGCCGCAGCAGGTTGTCCCAGATCCGGAAGGCGCTGTCCGGACGACCGGTCTGCGCCATCATCAGCCCGCCGTAGTAGCGCGCCACGCCGTTCTCGGGATCGAGGCGCATCACCGCGTCGAGCGCCTCCTCGGCCTCGGGCGAGACGTAGCCGCCGGCGGCGAGGACCATCATGTCGGCCAGATCCGCATAATCCGATGCGGTCGCTTCCTCGCCGCGCAGCTCGATGACCCGGCGCTGCGCCGCATAGGCGGCGCGGTAGTTGCCGAGCGCCGCCTCGGAGCGGGCGAGCAGGGCCTGGCCCTGCAGATCGTCGGGACGGGCGGCGACGGCCTCGCGCAGGCGCACCACGAGCTGGGCGTATTCCGCCGGCGCATCGGCATTGGGCGCATCGGGCACGGAGGCCTCGGCCTCCTGTTGGGAGGGGCGGCTGGCCCGCAGTTCCTCGGCGGCCTCGATGCGGGTGCCAAGCGACAGGTCGCCGTAGCCGGGCGCGCCGAGTTGCAGGTAAAGCGCGTAGGTGCCGGCAAGCAGCGCCAGCAGGACCAGCCCGGCGGCGGCGCGACCGGGGCCCTTGCCGGTGGCGGTGGTGCCGCCCTGCTGCGCGCGGCTGTCGGCGGCGAGGATGCGGCGCGAGACCTCGGTGCGCAGCCGCTCGGCCTCGGCCTCGCCGATGGTGCCGCGGGCGCGGTCCCGGTCGATCTCGGAGAGCTGGTCGCGGTAGACCTTGAGGTCGAAGGATCCGGCCCCGGCGATCTCGGCGCCGTCGCGGCTGCGCAGCAGCGAGATCAGCAGCGGTGCCGAGACGGCCAGCACCGCCAGCGCGGTCACGATCCAGAATGTGGTCATTTAAACTCTCCCGTTCTTGCCATTGTGTAGCCGGGCGGGGCGCGGGAAAAAAGGGGGGACCGGGCGCGGCAATTGGACCTCTCTCCGCGGCGTGATCGCCCGCGAGCGGCCGCGCGTGGGCGGAAGCAGGCGATGCGGTGCGAGCGAAGCGTGGATGCGGGCCCGGCTTTCTGCCGATCGTGAGGATTGCAGCTACGGGGGAGGTTGCAGCCGCGCGCGCGGCATGCAGGTATCGTGTTACCCTAGGTCACAGCAACGGCGGATTCGAGACCCATGAAACGCTATTCGGTTTTTGCCATCGCCCGCGAGGCCGCGCGCTACCACACCGGCTGGGCCCGCGCCTGGCGCAAGCCCGAGCCCAAGTCGCGCTACCAGGTTGTGATCGTCGGGGCGGGCGGCCACGGGCTCGCCACCGCCTATTACCTCGGCAAGAACTTCGGCATCACCGATGTTGCGATCATCGAGAAGGGCTGGCTTGGCGGCGGCAACACCGGGCGCAACACCACGATCATCCGTTCCAACTACCTGCAGGATCCCTCTGCCGCGATCTACGAGAAGGCGCGGTCGCTCTACGAGGGGCTGAGCCAGGATCTGAACTACAACGTCATGTTCTCGCCCCGCGGGGTGATGATGCTGGCGCAGACGGAGCACGAGCTGCGCGGATACCAGCGCACGGTGCACGCCAACCGCCTGCAGGGGATCGAGACCGAGATGATCGGCCCGCGCGAGGTCAAGCGGCTCTGCCCGATCATGAACATCGACGGGCCGCGCTACCCGGTGCTTGGGGCGCTGTGGCAGGCGCGCGGCGGCACCGCGCGGCACGACGCGGTGGCCTGGGGGTATGCGCGGGCCTGTTCCGACATGGGCATGGACATCTTGCAGAACTGCGAGGTCACCGGCATTCGTTCCGAGGGCGGCAAGGTGCGCGGCGTATCCACTAGCAAGGGCGAGATCGACTGCGACAAGCTCGGCATCGTGGTCGCCGGGCACTCCGGGGTCATGGCCGAGAAGGCCGGTTTCCGGCTGCCGATCGAGTCGGTGGCGCTGCAGGCGCTGGTCAGCGAGCCGATCAAGCCCTGCATGGACGTGGTGGTCATGGCCAATACGGTGCACGGCTACATGAGCCAGTCGGACAAGGGTGAGATGGTGATCGGCGGCGGCACCGACGGCTTCGTCAACTACACCCAGCGCGGCTCCTTCCAGCACATCGAGGAAACCGTGCGCGCCCTGACCGAGACCTTCCCGATGATCTCGCGCCTGAAGATGCTGCGGCAATGGGGCGGCATCGTCGACGTGACCGGGGATCGTTCGCCGATCCTGTCGAAGACGCCGCTGGAGAACTGCTTCGTCAACTGCGGCTGGGGCACCGGCGGCTTCAAGGCCATCCCGGGCTCGGGCTGGGGCTTTGCCGAGCTGATGGCCAAAGGCCACTCGCCGCTCACCGCCGAATTCGGGCTCGACCGCTTCCGCGAGGGACGGTTCATCGACGAGAGCGTCGCCGCCGGGGTGGCGCACTGATGGGCCGCCAGCGGCAGGGCGCGTCTAGGCGACGGGCCGGCGACCTAGTGCCGGGTGGCGCCGCGCGGCAGGGTCACCGGCAGCGGCCCGGCAAGCTCCATCAGCCCGGCGTGCCCGCTCCGGGCCTGGCCGGCGTTGCAGGGCGGGCGCCAGCTCTGGATGAACTCCTGCGCCACCGCCTCGCGGTCCTCGGCGCGCGACAGGGCGACGGCACCGATGGTGTCGAAGCCGAGTTCCTCGGCCCGCGCCCATGCCCCGCCCGGCAGCCTGTCCTGCGCCAGTTGCGAGCCGAGCGCGCAGGTGGCGCCGACATAGAGGATCTGCGCCTGCACCGCGCGGCCCTCGGGCAGGCGCAGCAGCAGGTAGACGGCGCCCTCCTCGGCGAGCTCGGTGTCGCGGGTGAACAGCTCCACCGGGTAGCGGCGGCCACGATGGCTGGTGAGGATCAGGGTCAGAAGTCTGCTCATGGGGCCTCCGGTCTTTGCGCGGGTTGGTCTGCTGGAATCGAACGGTCGCGTTCTGTCGTCCGTTGGACAAGGATAGGTCCGCTACGGTTCCATCCATTGATCTGCCCCCCTGCATCGATGAATTCGGCGTGTGATCGGCGCGCGCGCCGGGATTTGAGGCGGCTGCGCCGGGTGCCTGCCTCTTCGGTAGGCGGAAAATGGAGCATGGCGGCGACGCGCGGGAACGGCCGAGCGCAAGGGCGCGTTCATCTGCCAGTCACGAAGTGTACTGGAGGAGTTCCATGTCCGATTATACCACCGACACCCGCCCGCCGGCTGCGCCGCGGGCAGACGCCCGCCCCACGCAGGATCCGGTGCGCGAACCGGTGCGCGAGCATACCACAACCACCACGACCACCACGCGGACCGGCGCGAGCGCCGGGATGGCCTTCATCCTCGGCATCGTCGTCGTCGTGCTTGCAGTGCTCGCCTGGGCCGTCTTCGGCGGCGGCGACGGCTCGGAGGGCGCAGCCCCGGATGCCATCACCCCGGCCGAAGCGCCTGCCGCAGCCCCGGCCGAGACCGCTCCGGCAGAGCAGGCCGCACCCGCCGAAACCGCGCCCGAGGCAGCTCCCGAAGCCGCCCCGGCCGACGCTGGCGAGACCACCGGCAACAACTGATTCGCGCCGCGACGCCCATACACGTGCTGCAAGGCCCGGCCCCGCTCTGGCGGCCGGGCCTTTTGCGTGCCGTGCTGTCGCAATCCAGAGTTCACCCGCCCGACACGGAGGTGCCCGATGCTGACCCTGACCTGTCCCTGTTGCGGCCTGGAGGCCGCGGAAATCGAGCTCGCGCCCGGCGGCGAGGCGCATCTGGTCCGCTTCGGTCCCGGCAGCAGCGATGCCGAGTTTGAGGACTACCTGTTCAACCGCCAGGCAGCCAAGGGACCGGTGCTGGAGCGCTGGCGCCACGCCTATGGCTGCGGCAAGTGGTTCCTCGCCGCGCGCGACAGCGTGACCATGGAGGTTTACGGCACCTACAGCGCGCGGCTGCCACAGCCGCCCGAGGAGGTGCTGACCCGGATCCGCGCCCGTCACCCGGGCTGGCAGGTGCCCGCATGAGCCGTCTTTTCTTTTCGAATACGCCCGCGCGGCGCCTCGCCATGGGGTGCATCGCCGGGTCCAAGTGCACGAGGTTCCGCAGATGAGTACCCGTCTGGCCAAGGGCGGCCGCTTCGTCGACCGTTCGAGCAAGATCCGTTTCACCTTCGACGGCGTGTCGATGAATGCCCATCCCGGTGACACGCTCGCCTCGGCGCTGCTCGCCAACGACCGGCTGCTGGTGGGCCGCAGCTTCAAGTACCACCGCCCGCGCGGCGTGGTGGCCTCGGGCGCCGAGGAGCCGAACGCGCTGGTCGGGCTCGGCACCGGCCCGCGCTTCGAGCCGAACCAGCGCGCCACGACCACCGAGCTTTTCGACGGGCTCACCGCCGAGAGCCAGAACCGCTGGCCCAGCCTCGAGCAGGATGTCGGCGCGGTGAACGCGGCGCTGTCGCGCTTCCTCCCGGCGGGCTTCTACTACAAAACCTTCCTCTGGCCGCGGGCCTTCTGGAAGCACCTCTACGAGCCGGTCATCCGCCGCGCCGCCGGGCTCGGCAAGGCGCCGCACCCGGAAAGCCGCGACTCCGACAGCTATGAGCATTTCCACGCCCATGTGGACGTGCTGGTGGTCGGCGGCGGTGTCGCCGGCCTGCTGGCGGCGAAGGTGGCCGCCGAGGCCGGCGCGCAGGTGCTGCTGATCGAGCAGAGCGCACATTGGGGCGGGCGCGCCCCGGTCGACGGCGGCACGATCGACGGCATGACGCCCGAGGCATGGGTCGAACAGACCCTGGCGGAGCTCGACGCGCTGCCGAACCTGCGCCGCGTCGCGCGCTGCATGGGCGCGGCGGTGCAGGATCACGGCTACGTGCTGGGCTACGAGCGGCTGACCGACCACGCGCCAGGCACCATCGGGCCGCGCCACCGGCTCTGGCGCATCCGCGCAGGGCAGATCATCACCGCCACCGGCGCCATCGAGCGCCCGCTGAGCTTTGCCGGCAACGACGTGCCGGGGGTGATGCTGGCCTCGGCGATGCGCGACTACGTGGTCAACTACGGCGTGACGCCGGGCCAGAAGGTCGTGCTGGTGACCAACAACGACGATGGCTACCGCACCGCGCTGGCGCTGCACGAGGCGGGCGTCGATGTGGTGCGCGTGCTCGATGCGCGGCCCATGGGCGGCGGCAAGCTGATGGAGCAGCTGCGCGAGCAGGGCATCCGCGTCGATCCCGGCCGCGCCATCGCCAAGGTCAGCGGCGGCAAGCGCGTCGCCACGGTGCACAGCTGCCTTGCCGATGGCGAGGGCAACGTGCTCGAGGACATCGCCTGCGACGCGGTGGCCATGTCCGGTGGCTGGTCGCCGGTGGTGCATCTTTGGTCGCACTGCGGCGGCAAGCTGCGCTGGGACGAGGCGGGCGCCTTCTTCCGTCCCGATCCGGAGCGCCCGCCGACCGGCGCCGACGGGCTGCCAATGGTCATTCCCGCAGGCGCGGCCAATGGTGAATTGACGCTGAGAAATGCTCTTGAAGATGCCGTAATAGCAGGGAAAAACGCAGCTCTTAAAGTTGGCCGTGAAGTTGGCGAAATTGTGGCACCCTTTGGCGAGGAGGTCGCCGAGGCGGCGCTCATGCCGCTGTGGATCGTGCCGACCAAGGCGACGCCGGACCTGCGCATGAAAGCCTTCCTCGACTACCAGAACGACGTGAAGGTCGCGGATTTGCAGCTTGCCGCCCGCGAGGGTTACGAGAGCGTCGAACACGCCAAGCGCTACACCACGCTCGGCATGGCGACGGATCAGGGTAAGCTAAGCAATATCAATGGTCTTGCCGTTCTTTCTGACACTCTGGGTGAAGCGATCCCGCAGGTCGGCACCACCACCTTCCGCCCGCCTTACACGCCGATCTCCTTCGGGGCGATCACCGGCGAGGCACGGGGCGAGCTGTTCCAGCCGCTGCGCCGCACGCCGATGGACGCCTGGCACGATGCCAATGGGGCCGAGTGGGAGCCGGTCGGGCACTGGCGCAGACCCTATTGCTACCGCCGCCCCGGCGAGAGCACCGAGATGGCGGTGAACCGCGAGATCCTCGCCACCCGCCAGAGCCTCGGCCTGCTCGACGCCTCGACGCTGGGCAAGATCGTGGTGAAAGGGCCCGATGCCGGCAAGTTTCTCGACATGCTCTACACCAACATGATGAGCACGCTGCCGGTCGGAAAATGCCGCTACGGGCTGATGTGCTCCGAGAACGGCTTCCTGATGGACGACGGCGTCGTGGTGCGGCTGGCGGAGGACACATGGCTGTGCCACACCACCACCGGCGGCGCCGATCACATCCATGCCCACATGGAAGATTGGCTGCAATGTGAATGGTTTGACTGGCGTGTTTACACCGCAAACATCACCGAGCAATACGCGCAGGTCGCGGTGGTCGGCCCCGAGGCGCGCATACTGCTCGAAAAGCTCGGGGGCATGGACGTGTCGAAGGAGGCGCTGCCCTTCATGACCTGGGCCGAGGGCACGCTGGGCGGCTTCCCGGCGCGGGTCTTCCGCATCTCCTTCTCCGGCGAGTTGAGCTACGAGGTGGCCGTTCCGGCGCATCTGGGCCGTGAGTTCTGGGGCAGGCTGCTGGAACTGGGCGCGGAGTGGGATGTCACCCCTTATGGCACCGAGGCGCTGCACGTGATGCGCGCCGAGAAGGGCTTCATCATGATCGGCGACGAGACCGACGGCACGGTGATCCCGCAGGATCTCAACCTCGGCTGGGCGATCTCCAAGAAGAAAGAGGACTTCCTTGGCAAGCGCGCGCAGGCGCGGGTCAACATGGCCGATCCGAAGCGCTGGAAGCTGGTCGGGCTGGAAACCTCGGACGGCGGCGTGCTGCCCACCGGCGCGCTCGCCATCGCGCCCGGCAAGAACGCCAACGGTCAGCGCAACACGCAGGGGCGGGTCACCTCGTCGTATTTCTCGCCCACTCTGGGCCGCGGCATTGCCATGGCATTGGTGCTCGACGGGCCGCAGCGCATGGGCGAGGAGCTGACCTTCACCACCGACGACTACGATCCGGCCGATGAGTCGAAGACAACGCTCCGGGCAACCATCGTGAGCCCGGTGCTCTACGATCCCGAGGGAGCAAGAAACGATGTCTGAGACAAGTTATGAACCGGTGACCCCGCTGCTGGGAGCGATCTCCGAGGGCGCGCTTTCGGTGCGCGACGCGGGGCCGACGGGGATGATCGCAGTGCGCGGCGACCTGACCGATCCCGGGTTCACCGGGCCGGTCTCGGCCCTGGCAGGCTGCGCTCTGCCGGGCGTCTGGCGGGCGAGCGGCCATGGCGGGCGCGAGCTGCTGTGGATGGCGCCGGACGAGCTTTTGCTGCTCATGCCCTATGGCGAGCCGCGCCTGGCGGCCCCGACGCTGCAGGCCGAGTTCGACCGGCAGGGGGTGCATGCGCTGGTGCATGACGTGTCGGACATGCGTGTGCGGCTGATCGTCGAGGGCACGCACATGCGCGAGGCGCTGGCGCGGCTCACTCCCGCCGATGTCTCGCCCGCGGCCCTGCCGCCGGGCAGCCTGCGGCGCACGCGCATTGCGCAGGTCGCGGCGGCGCTCCGCATCGTTTCTGAGGAGCAGGCCGAGGTGCTGTGCTTCCGCTCGGTGGCGGATTACGCCTTCCGGCTGCTCGGCGGCGCGGCGAGAAATGCCCCGGATTTCGAATATTTCTGAGCTGCCTCGCATTGCACCCGGCGCCCGGCACCCGTAGCGTCGGCGGCGGTGTGTGTCGCGGAGGGGGCAACGGGATGAAGAAATTGGTATGTGCCGCTGCCCTGGTCCTTGCTACGGTCCAGGCGGGTCCTGTCGCGGCGCAGGACGCCGCCGTGCAGCTCGCCGAGGAGGTTCCGGCCACGTCGGTCGGCTACCTGTGCCAGCTTCGCGTCGCCTACAGCCAGCGCTGGGTGCCGCCGATCCTGTTCATCGCGCATGATCCGGAGACTGGCCGGGTGGTGATCTCGGACCCGGTTGCGCTCTATCACAACGGTGGGCTGCCGGTGCGGGGCAAGGTTGCCTCCGAGACCGAGCGGCGGATCAGCTTCACTTGGGACTACCCGGTGGGGGTGAACGCGCAGCAGACGCGCAGGATGCTCTACCGGGCGGGCATCGACAAGGCGAGCGGCAGGGTCACGGTGACCGCGATCCCCGCCGGATTTGATTCACTTTTTCAGGCAGATGGGCGCTGCGAGGTGCAACCTCTCGAGGAACTTTCCGCACAGCCCTGAGTGCAATGGTACACCAGACTTCGCTTGACCTCGCGTGTGGCAGGTCTAGGAATACTGGCGAACTCACTGACAGGCGAAAGGAAACGCACATGTCCTTTGAACTTCCCGATCTTCCCTATGCTCACGACGCACTGGCCTCCAAGGGTATGTCCAAGGAGACGCTCGAGTATCACCACGACATCCACCACAACACCTACGTCACTACGCTGAACAAGCTGATCGACGGCACCGAGTGGGCGGACAAGTCGCTGGAAGAGATCGTCAAGGGCACCTACGAGTCCGGCGCCGTGGCGCAGTCGGGCCTGTTCAACAACGCCTCGCAGCACTGGAACCACACCCAGTTCTGGGAAATGATGGGTGCCGGTGAGAACGCGCTTCCGGGCGAGCTGGAAAAGGCGATCGCAGAGTCCTTCGGCTCCTTCGACAAGTTCAAGGAAGAGTTCTCGGCGGCCGGCGCCGGCCAGTTCGGCTCGGGCTGGGCCTGGCTGGTGAAAGACACCGACGGCGGCCTGAAGGTCACCAAGACCGAGAACGGCGTGAACCCGCTGTGCTTCGGCCAGACCGCTCTGCTCGGCTGCGATGTGTGGGAGCACTCCTACTACATCGACTTCCGCAACAAGCGTCCGGCCTACCTGGCGAACTTCCTCGACAACCTGGTGAACTGGGAAAACGTGGCGTCGCGCCTGTGATCTCCTGACTTCAGGTCGAGACTTCGACGCCCCGTGCCAAAAGGCGCGGGGCGTTTGCTTTTGGGCGTGTTCTGCCGCAATTCCCGCAAGATGGGGCGGGCTGTCCTTGCGCTGATGCCGCGCCGGGCGTAGCACGGGGCGCACCGCTTACCCCGATCACGGAGGCCCCATGTCCGGTTTCGTCAGTTTCGTCTCTTCCGGCCCCGGAGATCCCGATCTGCTCACCGTACGGGCGCTGAAATGCCTGCAAAAAGCCCATGCGGTGCTCTACGACGACCTCGCCTCCGGTCCCATCCTCGAGCTTTGCGGGGAAGGCACCGAGATGGTCGCCGTGGGCAAGCGCGCGGGCTGCCCCTCGCCGAAACAGGAATTCGTCAGCGCGCTGCTGGTCGAGCATGCGCTGGCGGGCCAGCACGTGGTGCGGCTGAAGTCCGGCGATGCGGGCATTTTCGGACGGCTCGAGGAAGAGATCGCCGCGGTGACCGAGGCGGGGCTGCCCTTCGAGGTCGTGCCCGGCGTCACCTCCGCCTCGGCGGCCGCCGCCGCCGCTGCCATGCCGCTGACCCGGCGGCTCACCGCGCGGCGCCTGCAGTTCGTCACTGGCCATGACGTTACCGGCGCGCTGCCCGAAGAGATGAACATGGCCGCGCTGGCAGACCCCGAGGCGGTGACCTGCCTCTACATGGGGCGGCGGACCTTCTCGAAACTGGCCGAACGGCTGATTGCCGCGGGCATGCCGCCCGAGACCCCCGCGCTGATGGCCGAGAACGTCAGCAAGGAGGGCCAGCGCATGGTCGCCTCGACCGTGGCGGAGCTGGGCGAGGCGCTGAAGGAGGCGCCGAGCCGCGCGGTCGTGATGATCCTCTACGGCGCGCTCGGCAGGCCGGTGCTGGATGCGGCGGAGCGCATCCCTCCCGGCTGAGCAGGGGCCCTGACGCAACGTTCCGCTTCGCTGCGCTGGACGGGGCGCGGCGGCTGCGGTTCAACTCCGCCCCGAGGATAAATCGGGAGGAGTATCATGCAGATCGGTGCAACATGCGTGGCCGTGGTGTCGGGCGGAGCCTCGGGGCTGGGCGCGGCCACCGCAACGCGGCTGGCGGAGCTCGGCGCGAAGGTCACGCTGCTCGACAAGGATGCCGAGCGCGGTCCGGCCACGGCGCAGGAGATCGGCGGGCGGTTCATCGAAACCGATGTGACCGACCCGGGCAGCGTTGCCGCCGCGCTGGCGCAGGTGATCGAGGCCGAGGGGGCCCTGCATGTGGCGGTGAGCTGCGCCGGCATTGCACCGGGCGCCAAGACCGTTTCGCGCGGGGAGCCGCATGATCCGGCGCTTTTCGCCAAGGCCATCGCCATCAACCTGACCGGCACGTTCAATGTCGCCTCGCAGGCGGCGGCTCTGATGGCGCAGAACGACCCGCTGGACGCCGATGGCAATCGCGGGGTGATCGTCAACACCGCCTCTGTCGCGGCCTACGAAGGGCAGGTGGGGCAGGTGGCCTATGCCGCATCGAAGGGCGGCGTGGTGGGGATGACCCTGCCCATGGCGCGCGATCTGGCCTCGCTGGGCATCCGGGTCTGCGCCATCGCGCCGGGGCTGTTCCTGACGCCGATGATGCAGGGGCTGCCGCATGAGGTGCAGGACAGCCTCGGCCAGCAGGTGCCCTTCCCGGCGCGGCTCGGCAATCCGGCGGAATACGCCGCGCTGGTGCAGCACATCGTCGAGAACCCGATGCTGAACGGCGAGGTGATCCGCCTCGACGGTGCGATCCGCATGGCGGCGCGCTGATCGGATTTGTGCAGGCGCACAGGGACATTGATCCTTTGTGCGCCTGCGCAGGGTGACGGTGCGGGCGGGCGGCACCTATATCTGGCACCAACACGACTTAGAGGTGCCCGCATGACCCGCATTCCCTTCAGCCTGCTCGACCTTTCGCCGGTGCCCGAGGGCAGCACCCCGGCGCAGGCACTGGCCAACACGCTCGACCTCGCGCGACACGCCGAGGATTGGGGCTATCAGCGCTACTGGCTGGCCGAGCACCACAACATGCGCGGCATCGCCTCGGCGGCGACCTCGCTGGTGATCGGGCAGGTGGCGGCGGCGACCAAGACCATCCGCGTCGGCGCGGGCGGCATCATGCTGCCCAACCACGCGCCGCTGGTGATCGCCGAGCAGTTCGGCACGCTGGAAACGCTGTTCCCGGGGCGCATCGACCTCGGCCTCGGACGCGCGCCGGGCTCCGACCAAGTGACCGCCATGGCGCTGCGCCGCAACCTGAACAGTGCCGCCGACCGCTTCCCCGAGGACGTGATCGAACTGCTGGGGTACTTCCAGGAGGCCGACGAGAACCAGGCGGTGATCGCCGTGCCGGGCGAGGGCACCCATGTGCCGGTCTGGATGCTGGGCTCGTCGCTCTACGGCGCGCAGCTTGCGGCGCATCTCGGGCTTCCCTACGCCTTTGCCTCGCATTTCGCGCCCGACGCGCTGGAGCAGGCGATCGAGGTCTACCGCACGCGTTTCCAGCCCGGCATCACCCGCGCGCCGCGCTTCATGCTGGCGGCGAACGTCTGGGCGGCGGACAGCACCGAGGAGGCGCTGCGGTTGAAGACCTCGCAGCAGCAGGCCTTCATCAACCTGCGCACCGGGCGTCCGGGGCGGTTGCCGCGCCCGGTGGTCGACATCTCGGCACAGACCGACCCGCGCTACCTGGCGGCGGCAGACTCGGCGCTGCGCATCTCGGCGGCGGGCGATCGCGACAAAGTGGGCGAGGAGCTGGAGGCGCTGATCGCGCGCTACCAGCCGGACGAGCTGATCCTGACCGGCATGATCCACGATCACGCCGCGCGGCTGCGCAGCTTCGAGATCGCCGCCGACGTGCTCGGACAGGAAAAAGGCGCAGCGACCGAACGCTGCGCCTGATCTGAGGCCCTTGCTGTGCGCCGGGCTTAGGGCTTGGCGCGCAGCGACTGAATCTGGGTCTGCAGCTGGGCCAGCACGGCCGAGAGAAGCATGCTCTCGCGGGTGCTCTGCTCCTCGCGCGGGTAGACCATCTGGCCGTCCGCCAGCGCCGTCGCGGCGCGGATGAGACGCTGGAACGGGCGGGTGAGGTAGGTGAAGAGCAGCATCGTCAGCACCAGCACCGCCAGCCCGATGGAGGCGAGGATCAGGTTGATGTTCTTGACGAACTGCGGGAAGGCGGTGCCGAAGGCATCGGCGCGGACATCGACGATCAGCGTCCAGCCGAAGCCCGGCATCGAGTTCAGCGTGAAGTTCGGCAGCACGGCGTAGAGGTGACCGGCATCGCTGCGGTGCAGCCGCGTGCGGTCGGCGTCCGGGCGGCCGGCAAGGATCATCCCCTCGACGCGCGCCGGAAGGTCGGTGCCTGCCTCGGGGCGCGTGTCGACCAGCGTTTGGCCCTTGCGGTCGCGGATCATCGCGCTGAGGTCGAGCTCCTGCGCCGCCTCCGCCATGTACTCGGCGACCCAGGAGATGCGCACGCTGTAGACCGCGACCGCCTGGGTGTTGCCGAAGCTGTCCTTCACCGGCATCGACAGGTTGATCAGGCTGACTTCCTCGTCGGTTCCCTCGTTCTTGGTGAAGGCGGTGCCCACCGTCTCGCCGCTGAAGCCGGAGCGGAACCAGTTGCGCTGCGACACGTCCTGGCCGACGCGTTCGCCGCGCGAGCCCGCGATGATTTCGCCATCGGGCGAGGCGAACCCGGCCCAGGCGATCTGTCCGCCCGCCTGCACCACGGCGTTGGAGAATTCCTGCATCTCGGCGACCTCGGCATAGGCCGTGCGACCGGCGACGGCGCGCAGCGAGTCCCATTCCCGGCTGATCGCCTTGTTGAAGGTCTGCGCCAGGGCCTGGGCGCCGCGCAGACCCAGCTCGCGCTGGAGTTGCACCTGGTATTCCTGCGCCTGCCAGCGGACCCCGAATATTGCGGCGGCGGTTGCCGCGACGAGCACAAACCCCAGAACGCCGATGAAGGAGGTGTTCATCTTTGGGTGACGATCGAGACGATCCGGCATTGTGTAACCTTTCTCACTCAATAAGCCCGTCCCATATCGCGCTGTGCAGGGCATCGTGACCGGGGCGGCTGCCATTCTTGGTTAATGAAAGATTAGCTGTTTGGCGGGGAAAAACTGTGATTGAACTGTGGCGCAATTGGGTCAAATCCGCCTTTTCGACGGAGGATTGTTCAGTAAATCCGGTTGAATGTCGGGAGGGCGACAGTTCCGATGTCGTGGCGGGCTCTGGCGTCGGGGGAGCGCGACTCCTGAAGTTTCTCGGGGAATCGCGGCACGGAGGCAGGTGCCGAACGCGCATGGCCGCGGGGATCCCCCGATGACGGATCGTCGCGAGAAAAGAGACAATGAGGGCGGCTCTGGGCAATAGGCGGGGCACGCGCCCTTCGGCGTGGCGCCGAGCGTGGGCAACCTGAGCGTGTGCGAAGGGGAGGTCGGGAAGATCTGGTAGGCCCGGCAGGACTTGAACCCGCAACCAAGGCGTTATGAGCGCCCTGCTCTAACCAATTGAGCTACAGGCCCACCGTGTCGCCTGAGTAGCATTCCCGTCGGGGTGGTCAAGTCGGCAAATTCATCCCGCACCAGCAGTTGCGTCCGGAACATGTCATCCATGTCGGGCGGTGAGCCGCCAAGGCAGCGATGACGCGGGACGCCGGGAGACGGGACCGTCCATCCGGCCGGATGAGGAGGGCCGGAGCGCTGCGTTGTTCTTGGCCGCGTTGCGGCGGCAAAATTCGGCAAACCGGCGAACCGCCCTTGCAATGTGGGGGTGCACCCACGCCCAAGTCGCGCAAAGTTTTTGAGTTTTCCGCGATTTGAATCCTTTACCTCACGCAAACGTGCGCTAGCTCCAACCCTGTCAGCGGTGTGCCGCCGGTCTCGGGCTGCGCGGTGCTCGGCCCGTGCGTCCTCTTCGCGAGGGGATCGGGCCCGGCGCAGGCTGCGCTGAAATCCGGGGGAACAGGCGGCACTCGCCCAAGTTCGTCCGACCAAAACAAGCTTTCAGGCTCGGATGTTCCGGGCCGACAATGACGGAGGGACCCATGTTCAAACGCATCATGGTGCCGGTTGATCTGACACATGCGGATCGACTTGCGAAGGCGCTGAACGTGGCCGGCGATCTTGCCGCGCATTACGGTGCGCGGCTGATCTATGTGGGGGTCAGCGCATCGACACCTTCGGCCATCGCGCACACACCAAAGGAATACGGCGAAAAGCTCGAGGTCTTTGCCAAGGCGCAGGGGCTTGCCGCCGGGGTCGAGGCCGATGGGCATCCGGTCATCAGCCATGATCCGGCGGTGGATCTCGACCCGGCGCTGATCAAGGCGGTGGCGGAGACCGAGGCGGACCTCGTCGTCATGGCCAGCCACATCCCCGGCATCGCCGATCATTTCTGGCCCTCGAACGGCGGCACCATCGCCTCACGGGCCAAGGTCTCGGTGATGGTCGTCCGCTGAGGCCGACGGCTGCTCCGGCGCCACCAGACAAAAATCAAGGAAAGAAAAAGGAGGGTCCACGCGTGAGTGAAACACCACAGACTGAGCCCAATGAGACGGAGATCTCGGAAGGGATCCCGGCGCCGGAGGGCGCCTCTGAAATCATCGAGACCGATTACGAAATCGGCCAGGACAACTTCGAGGCACAGATCGGCCCGTTCGGCCTCGACGTGCACAACCCGGTCTTCGCGATCTCGGGGGCGGTGGTCATCGCCTTCGTGTTCTACACGCTGGCGCTGCCCGAACAGGCCGGATCGATCTTCAGCTGGCTGTTCTCCTTCGCCACGAAGACCTTCGACTGGTTCTTCCTCGGCGCGGCGAACATCTTCGTCATCTTCTGCCTGCTGCTGATCGTCACGCCGCTCGGCTCGGTGCGTCTCGGCGGCGCCGAGGCCACGCCCGACTACGGCTACCCGGGCTGGTTCGCCATGCTCTTTGCCGCGGGCATGGGCATCGGGCTGATGTTCTTCGGCGTGCTCGAGCCGGTCTACCACATGGCGGTCAGCTCGCCGCTCGGAGTGCCGTCGCCCTTTGACGCCGATGGCAACCTGATCCCCGAGAACGTGGATGCGGCCAAGGCCATGGGGCTTGCGGCGACGATCTTCCACTGGGGCCTGCACCCCTGGGCGATCTACGCGGTGATGGCGCTGGCCCTGGCGCTGTTCTCCTACAACAAGGGCCTGCCGCTGACCGTGCGCTCGGCCTTCTACCCGCTGCTCGGTGAGCGCGTCTGGGGCTGGTGGGGTCACATCATCGACATCCTGGCGGTGTTCGCGACGCTGTTTGGTCTCGCGACCTCACTCGGCTTCGGCGCGCAGCAGGTGAATGCCGGTCTCAACCATGTCTTCGGCCTGCCGATCGGGGCGACCATGCAGGTGCTGATCATCACCTTCATCACCGCGATCGCGCTGGTCTCGGTGGTGCGCGGCCTCGACGGCGGCGTGAAGGTGCTCTCCGAGATCAACATGGTGCTCGCCGCAGCGCTGCTGATCTTCGTGCTGCTGGTCGGTCCGACGCTGATGATCTTCAGCGACTTCGGAAGCGGGCTCTGGAACTACCTCGTCGACCTCGTGCCGCTGTCGAACCCGGTGGGCCGCGAGGACACCGACTTCGTGCAGGGCTGGACCTCCTTCTACTGGGCGTGGTGGATCAGCTGGTCGCCGTTTGTCGGCATGTTCATCGCCCGCGTCAGCCGCGGCCGCACGGTGCGCGAGTTCGTGATCTGCGTGCTGATCATCCCGAGCCTCGTCTGCGTGCTGTGGATGGCGGTCTTCGGCGGCGTGGCGATCGACCAGGTGCTCAGCGATCCTGCGACGAGCCAGGTGAAGGCCAACGTCATCGACAGCTACAACCCGCCGCTGTCGCTCTTCGCGATGCTCGAGGGGCTGCCGCTGTCGTCGATCACCTCGGTGCTCGCGGTGGTGCTGGTGATCGTCTTCTTCGTGACCTCCTCCGACTCCGGCTCGCTGGTCATCGACACGATCACCGCTGGCGGCAAGGTCGACGCCCCGGTGCCGCAGCGTGTGTTCTGGGCCTGTTTCGAGGGGGCGGTGGCCATCGTGCTGCTGCTCTCGGCGGGCGGCCTGTCGTCGCTGCAGTCGATGGTGATCTCCACCGGCCTGCCGTTCACGCTGGTGCTGCTGGTGATGTGCATCGCCATCTGGCGCGGGCTGCAGGCGGAACGCCGGGTCTGACCCGAGACACCATACGAGACAGCGCGCGGGCCCCTCGGGGCCCGCGTTTGCGTTTGGTGCTGGCTACTCCAGTCCGAAGGCCGGGTGATAGCGCAGCACGCCCTCCGGCAGCTCGGTGCCGAAGGGCAGGGCGAGCAGCGCCTCGGGCCGGATGCCCGTCAGCTTCAGCGCAGGCGCCCGGCGGAAGCCGAAACGCCGGTAGAAGGCCGGATTGCCGGCCAGCACCACGCCCTGCGCATGCGCCGCGCGCAGCTCGGCGAGGGCCGCGCGCATCAGCGCGGTGCCGATGCCGCTGCGCTGGCGCTCGGGCGCGACCGAGATCGGCCCCAGCCCCTGCCAGCCGTGATGCCCGTCCACCTCCACCGGCGAGACCGCCACATGGCCGATCAGCGTTCCCTTCTCTTCGGCCACGAGCGAGACGGTCAGCGCCCCGGCCGTGCGGAGGCGCTCGATGATCTGCGCCTCGGTGCCGTCGGCATGTTCGGTAGCTGCGAAAGCGCGGGTGGTGAGTTCCGAGATCGCCGCGGCCTCGTCCGGGCCTTCGGTCCTGATGTGTAGGGTGCCGGTCTGGTGAATGCCGGTCTGATGGCTGCCGGTCTGCATGACGCTTCTCCTCCTGGGCGGTTCGATCCGGTCGGCCCTGCCTGCGGCGAGGCAGGCCCCTTTGCCGGGCGCGCACGCTCCTCCGGTCCGGGCGCTGATCCAGTCTGGCGGATTTTGCGTATTTGCAAAGAGAAGAAGACGAAATCTGCCCGCCCGTGTTGGTGATCACGCCTTGACGGGGGCGGCGGGCGCGCCAGATTGCCCGCGAATACGGAGGTCCCCATGAGTGATGTTTTCCCGACGCTTGTCTGGTTCCGGCGCGACCTGCGCCTGTCGGATCATGCCGCGCTGGCCGCCGCGGTGGCGCGCGGCGGCCCAGTGATCCCGGTGTTCCTGCGCGATCACACGGTCGATGCGCTGGGGGCGGCGCCGAAATGGCGGTTGGAGCGGGGGCTCGAGGCGTTCATGGCGGCGCTGGAGGAGAAGGGCAGCCGGCTGATCCTCCGGGCCGGCCCGGCGCGCGAGGTGATCCCCGAACTGGTGCGCGAGACCGGGGCGGGGGCGGTCTACTGGCAGCGCGCCTATGATCCCGCCTCGGTCGAGCGCGACACCGACGTGAAGGCGGACCTCAAGGAGGCCGGGATCGAATCCAAGAGCTTCGCCGGCCACCTGCTGTTCGAGCCCTGGACGGTGGAGACCAAGCAGGGCGGCTTCTACAAGGTCTACAGCCCCTACTGGCGGGCGGTGAAGGACCGCGAGGTGCCCGAGCCGGTCGCGGCGCCTTCGGATATAGTCGCGCCGGAGCAATGGCCCGAGAGCGCGACGCTGGCGGAGTGGGAACTCGGCGCTGCGATGAACCGCGGCGCGGCGGTGCTGGCGAAACACGTGACGGCCGGCGAGGCGGCGGCACAGGCGCGGCTCGGCACCTTCATGCGCGACGGCATCGCGGCGTATGGCGAGAGCCGGGACCGGCTGGACGTGGACGGCACCTCGCGCCTGTCCGAGTATCTCAGCCTCGGCGAGATCAGCCCGGCGCGCTGCTGGCACGCGGGGCTGCGGGCGCAGGCCGAGGGCAAGGCGGGGGCGGGCAAGTTCCTGGCCGAGCTGGCGTGGCGCGACTTTGCCTACCACCTGATGTGGCACACGCCGCATATCCTCGAGGAGAACTGGCGCGAGGAATGGCGCGCCTTCCCGTGGAAGGAGGACCGCCGGTTGCGCGAGGTCCGGCTCTGGCAGCAGGCGCGCACCGGCATGGCGGTGGTCGATGCGGCGCTGCGCGAGATGTTTGTCACCGGCTACATGCACAACCGCGCGCGGATGATCGTGGCGAGCTACCTGACCAAGCACCTGATGGTGCACTGGCGCATCGGCCAGGCCTGGTTCGACGACTGCCTCGTCGACTGGGATCCGGCCTCCAATGCCATGGGCTGGCAATGGGTGGCGGGCTGCGGGCCGGATGCGGCGCCCTACTTCCGTGTGTTCAACCCCGAGAGCCAGGCCGAGAAGTTCGACCCCAAGGGTGCCTATCGCCGCAAGTGGATCGCGGAGGGGCAGATGCAGCCGCCGCAAAGCGCGCTGGACTATTTCGCGGCGGTGCCGCGCAGCTGGGAGCTCGATGCCTCGGAGCGCTACCCCGAGCCGGTGGTTTCGGCCCGCGAGGGGCGCGAGGCGGCGCTCGCGGCCTATGAGAACAGGGACTTCTGAGGCCGCGGGCAGGGGCTCTCCACAAAAAGGACGAATTTGGTGTCAGAATGATACGGCTGCGTGACCTTGCAGCCGCGCCGCCGCGTGGGATCTTGCATCTGCGCGGGGTGAAGCGTTAGCTGACACAAATTAGTTTAATTAGTGCTTTTCTGGGGGGAACCGTATGACCACCGCCGCGCACCTCGTAGCCGCCCTGTCCCTGGCGGCCCTGGCCTTCCTGGGCTCGGAATACATCATGTCGTCGATCATGCCGGACTCGACGGTTTTCGGGTATTTCCTCTGGATCAACGTGCTGCTGGGACTCGCGATCGGCTGGCGGGTGCTGGGCGGACGGGTCGGCCGCGGCATGGCCAACGGCATCTCGGCGGGGATCACCGCGACCGCGACCCTGGTATTCTGGGGAGTCATGTCGCAGGCGATCTACGAGATGTTCCGCCTGGCGATGCGGCACCGCTACGACGGCCCGATGGAGGCGTTCGTGGGAATTTTCGAACTCTTCCTTGAGTTCGGCGAGCATCTGTTGGACGGAGGGTTCATCGCCTTGATGGTCGCCGGGGCGGTGCTCTGCGGCGCGCTTGCAGAGGTGGTCTCGCGCACCTGGAGATAATCGCATGAAGCTCTTCCTGGCCGGAACGCTGGCGGACACCGCCCTGCTCGAGATCGTGCTCGGGCATGCGGCCCCCACCGCGGCGGCGCGGCTTCCGGGGCACGCGGTGCGCGATCCGGAGGGCGGGGCCGACCGGCTCAGCCTGCTGTGCCCGGCCCCCGGAGAGACGGCCGAAGGCGTGCTGCTCGAGGCGAGCGAGGACGACCTCGCGCGGCTGTGCTATTTCGCCGGCTGGCAGCACGCGGAATTTTCCGAGCAGGCGCTCCCGGAGGAGCCTGCACCGGTGCTCGCCCGCGTCGATGCGCCCGTGGATGGCCGGCCCTGGAACGCCGAGGCATGGCGCGGGGAGAACCGCGGACTGGGCCATGAGATCGCCCGCGAGATCATGCGCGGTCATGGCCAGCGGCCTGCGGCGGTGGTGCGCAAGATCCGGCCCTACCTCGCGGCGCGGGCCTGGTCGCGGCGGCTGGCGCAGCGCGGGACGCCCTGCACCCTGCGCTCGGACCGGACCAGTGAAGGCGCCGTGCGCATCGTCTCGGACCGCCGGTCTCATGACGGCTTTTTCGGTCTGCGGGATTTCTCCTTGCAGCACGAGCGGTTCGACGGCGGCATGTCCGAGGTGATCCACCGCGAGGGTTTCATGGCCTATGACGCGGCGCTGGTGCTGCCCTACGATCCCGCGCGCGATCTTGTGCTGCTGATCGAACAGATGCGCTACGGGCCGATCCTGCGCGAGGATCGCCACCCCTGGGTGCTCGAGCCGGTGGCCGGGCTGGTCGATGCGGGTGAAAGCCCCGAGGATTGCGCCCGCCGCGAGGCCGTCGAGGAGGCGCATCTGCAGCTCAGCACGCTCGAGCCGATGATGCGGGTCTATGCCTCGCCGGGCTACACCAGCGAGTTCTTCCACTGCTTCCTCGGCCTGTGCGATCTGGGCGATCACGGCGGCGGGCTGGCCGGGCTCGACAGCGAGAACGAGGACATCCGCAGCCATGTCCTGCCCTTCGACGCGGCGATGGATCTGGTCGAGAGCGGCGAGGTCAATGCGGGGCCCCTGGCGATGATGCTCCTCTGGCTGGCACGGGCGCGTGAGAGGCTCCGTTCGGCGGCTTGAGTTCGCCCCGCGTCCGCCCTACACCTGTGCTCCAGCGAAGTGATGAAGTGGAGATACCCATGCGCGTGGCACAGGATCTGGCGCAGGCCGTCGGAAACACCCCGATGATCCGTCTCAGGAAGGCGAGCGAGCTGACGGGATGTGAGATCCTCGCCAAGGCGGAGTTCATGAACCCCGGCCAGTCGGTGAAGGATCGCGCGGCGCTCTACATCATCAAGGACGCGATGGAGAAGGGCCTGCTGGAACCCGGCGGCACCATCGTCGAGGGCACCGCGGGCAACACCGGCATCGGCCTCGCGCTGGTCGGCGCCTCGATGGGCTTCCGCACGGTGATCGTGATTCCCGAGACCCAGTCACAGGAAAAGAAGGACATGATCCGTCTGGCCGGTGCCGAGCTGGTGCAGGTCCCGGCCGCCCCCTACCGCAATCCGAACAACTACGTGCGCTACTCGGGCCGCCTGGCCGAGCAGCTCGCGAAGACCGAGAAGCATGGCGCGATCTGGGCCAACCAGTTCGACAATGTCGCCAACCGGCTTGCCCACGTGGAAACCACCGGCCCCGAGATCTGGGAACAGACCGGCGGCAAGGTCGACGGCTTCGTCTGCGCCGTGGGCTCGGGCGGTACGCTGGCCGGCGTCGCGGGCGCGCTGCAGCCCAAGGGCGTGAAGATCGGCCTCGCCGACCCGATGGGCGCGGCACTCTACAGCTACTACACCACCGGCGAGCTGAAATCCGAGGGCGACTCGATCACCGAGGGCATCGGGCAGGGCCGGATCACCGCCAACCTCGAGGGGTTCACCCCCGATTTCGCCTACCAGGTGCCCGATGCCGAGGCGCTGCCGGTGGTCTTCGACCTGCTGGCCGAGGAAGGGCTCTGCGTCGGCGGCTCCTCGGGCATCAACGTCGCGGGGGCGATCCGCATGGCCAAGGAGATGGGCCCGGGCCACACCATCGTCACCGTGCTCTGCGACTACGGCACGCGCTATCAGTCCAAGCTGTTCAACCCGAGCTTCCTGCGCTCGCGTGAGCTGCCGGTGCCGGGTTGGCTCGACCGCTCGCCCGCCTCGATCCCCGGCGTCTTCGAGGACGTATGAGTGCCCTGATCCGGCGTCTTCTTGCCGCTGTCGCGGTGACGCTGCTCTGCGCGACCCTCGCGGTCGCGCAGTCCGAGGACATCGACTACGCAAGCTGGAACCAGCTGGCAGAGCAGGCCAACGGTCTGCTCGACGGCGAAGATGTCACGGTCAAGCAATACGAGGATCTGCGCCGCGACGTGGCGGGTTGGCGCGACAGCTTCCTGCGCGCCGAAAGCACCAATGCGGGCCGGATCGAGACGCTGCAGCAGCAGCTCGACACGCTCGGCCCGCCGCCCGCGGAGGGCGAGACAGAGGCCGAGGACATCGCGCAGCGCCGCGCCGACCTCAACGATCAGCTGTCGAATGCCCAGGCTCCGGTGCGCCGCGCGCAGGAAGCCTTTACCCAGGCCAACGGGCTGATCGGCGAGATCGACGGCAAGATCCGCGCGATGCAGACCAACCGCCTGCTGACGCTCGGCCCGACCCCGTTGAACTACCAGCTCTGGGCGCCCGCGGCGAATGATGTCGTGGCCGCCGGAAACGCGCTGGTCGAGGAGGTGCGCGAGAACATTTCCTCGGAGACCCAGCGTAACACCACGCGCGAGAACCTGCCGGTGATCATCCTGCTGGTCGGGCTTTCGGCGCTGTTGGTGATCCGCGGTCCGAACTGGGTGCACCGCATCGAGGGCTGGCTGCGCCGCCGCACCCGGCGCGGCACCGGCGTCTGGCGGTTTCTTGCCTCGCTCGGCTCGATCTTCGTGCCGCTCGGCGGGCTGATCCTGCTGGTCGTCGCGGCGCAGATCTCGGGCGTGGCCGGAGAAAACGCCACCGTGGTGATGTACTCGATCCCGATCTGGGGGCTGGTGCTGCTCTACATCCGCTGGCTGGCCGGCGAGAGCTTCAACAACGACGACGCCATCGCCACCATGCCGCTGCCGAGCTGGCAGCGCACCGAGGCCTGGCTCTATTCGTCGGTTCTGGCGCTGCTCTTCGTCCTGCGTGGCATGGGCGAAACCCTGGCGCAGATCTTCGAATTCTCCGATGAGACCGAGGCGGTGCTCGACTTCCCGCTGATCGTGCTCTCGGCGCTGATGCTGTTCAGGCTGGGTCACATTCTCTCGGGGCTCGGGGATTCGGAGACAGAGGATAGCGAGCCCGAAGGCGAGGGCACGCTGCTCGAGGGCTCAACCTTCCGCATGCAACTCGCGCGGATGATCGGACGGCTGGCGATGCTGCTCGCGGTGGCCGGTCCGATCATGGCGGCGATCGGCTATCACCGCGTCGGGCAGGGCATGGTCTTTCCGGCGGTGCAGTCGCTGTCGCTGCTGGCGCTGGTGCTGGTGCTGCAACGCTTCGTCAAGGATCTCTACGCGCTCGTCACCCGCAAGAATCCCGACGACAGCCTGATCACCGTGCTGGCCGGGGTGGTGCTGATCGTGCTGGCGCTGCCCATGCTGGCGCTGATCTGGGGCGCGCGGGTCGCCGATCTGACCGAGCTCTGGGCGCGTTTCCAGGAGGGCTTCCTGCTCGGCGATGCGCGGATCTCGCCGACCAGCTTCCTGACCATGCTGGTGGTCTTTGCCATCGGCTACGGCATCACCCGCCTGCTGCAGAGCGGGCTGCGCAGCTCGATCCTGCCGAAGACCAAGCTCGACATCGGCGGGCAGAACGCGGTGATCTCGGGGCTCGGCTATGCCGGTGTCATGCTGGCGGCGGTGATCGCGATCACCGCGGCGGGGATCAACCTCACCGCGCTCGGCTACGTGGTCTCGGCGCTGTCGGTCGGCATCGGTTTCGGCCTGCAGAACATCGTGCAGAACTTCGTGTCGGGGATTATCCTGCTGATCGAGCGACCGATCAGCCAGGGCGACTGGATCGAGGTCGGCCCGAACATGGGCATCGTCAAGGACATCTCGGTGCGCGCGACGCGGATCGAGACCTTCGACCGCACCGACGTGATCGTGCCGAACTCGGATTTCATCTCGGGGACGGTGACCAACTTCACCCGCGGCAATGTCATCGGACGGGTCTTCACCACGGTCGGCGTCGCCTATGGCAGCGACACCCGCAAGGTCGAGAGCATCCTGCTGCGCATCGTGCGTGAGCATGACATGGTGCTGCTGAACCCCGAGCCCTCGGTGGTCTTCGCGCGCTTCGGGGCGGATTCTCTGGAGTTCGAGATCCGCGCCATCGTGCGCGACGTGAACCAGAAGATCACGATCCTGTCGGACTTCAACCACGAGATCAACGCGCGCTTCGTGGCGGAGGGGATCGAGGTGCCCTTTGCGCAGCGTGACATCTGGCTGCGCAACCCCGAGACGCTGTATCCGTCGCGGGAGACGCCGAAACCGCCGGAGGCCGAAGAGCCTGCAGCGGAGGAGCGGCCGCAAAAGACCACCGGCGGCAGGAGCGAGAGCTTTCCCACCGTCGGACCGGAAGACGAGTAGGAGAGCGAGTTGACGGAACGACTGTTCCTTGAGGATGCCTATCGCCGCGAGGCGCCGGGCGAAGTGATCGGGCTGACCGAGGAGGGGGGCATCATCCTTGATGCCGCGCTGTACTATGCCACCAGCGGCGGCCAGCCCGGCGACAGCGGCCACCTGGCCTGGCCCGGCGGCGAGATCGAGATCGCCACGGCGGTGAAGGGCGAGGGCGAGACCATCGTGCTGGTCCCTGCCGAGCCCAAGCCGCTGCCCTATGTCGGGGCGAGGGTCACGCAGCGCATCGACTGGGAGCGCCGCCACAGGCACATGCGCGTGCACACGGCGCTGCACCTGCTGTCGGTCGCCCTGCCGCTGCCAGTGACCGGCGGGCAGATCAGCGCCGCCAAGGGCCGTCTCGATTTCCTCATGCCCGAGCCGCCCGAGGACCGCGAGGCGCTGGAGGCGATGCTGAACGACTTCGTGGCGCAGGACCTGCCGGTGTCCGAGAGCTGGATCACCGAGGCGGAGCTCGACGCCAACCCAGAGCTGGTCAAGACGATGAGCGTGCAGCCGCCGCGCGGCGCCGGGCGGATCCGGCTGGTGCGCATCGGCGAGGGCGCGGGCCAGATCGACCTGCAGCCCTGCGGTGGCACCCATGTGGCGCGCACCGGCGAGATCGGCGAGCTGCGGCTTGGCAAGATCGAGAACAAGGGCAAGCAGAACCGGCGGGTGAACCTGCTGGTCGGCTGACCTTGCCCACGGCACGCGCTGCCTTGGGCGGCGCGTGTCGCGGTTGGATCAGGACAGCGGGGGCTCCGCCCCCTCGGCGCTGCGCGCCTCCCCCCGGGCGTATTTGGAAAGAGAAGAAGCGGCGGGCGCGCGCGCGGCGCGGCGGCGCGTGGTCAGGATGTAGAGCGCGAGGCTGGTGACCACCAGCGCGCCGCCGAGCAGCATGCGCGGGGTGGGCGCCTCGCCGAGGATGGCCCAGACCCAGACCGGCCCGAGCACCGTTTCCAGCAGCATCAGCAGGCTGACGTTGGCCGCCGCCGTATGGCGCGAGGCGGAGCTGAGGCAGAAGAACGAGACCGGCAGGATCACCAACCCGGTGGCGAGGATCGGCAGCACCTGGCCATCGGTCAGCGCGCCTGCCGGGACCAGCGCGAGGCCGCAGAGGCCGGAGATCAGCGCGCCAGAGCCCATGGCGGGCAGCAGCGGCAGCGCCGGCGCGTGGCGCAGGGTGACGAAGCTCAGCCCGAGGGTGAGCGCCACGCCGAAGCCGCAGAGCGCGCCCATGAAGGTGCCGGGGCTGGCCGCGAGATCACCCTTGCCACTGACCGCGAGCCCGATGCCGAGCAGCACCGCTCCCATGGTGATCCAGGTGGCGCGGCTGGTCGGCTCGCCGTAGAGCAGCCGCGAGAGCAGCGCGGCGCAGACCGGCATGGCGGCCACCGCCAGCAGCACCACGGCGACGGGCGCCACCGCGATGCCGAGCGAGAAGAGCGCGGCATTGGCGCTCTGGCAGGCGATCACCGTCAGGCCGGGGCGGGTCAGCAGCAGGTGCAGGTTGCGCGGCCCGCGCGCGGTGGCGAGGAAGATCGCCCAGAAGGTCGCCCCCAGCGCGATGCCGCGCCAGACCAGCATCGACAGCCCCTCCATCCCCGACAGGCGCATGAGCAGCGTGTCGGGCGTCAACACGAGCGCGCCGAGGGCGGCGAGCCCCAGGCCGTAGAAGGGGTGTCTTTGCATGCGGGCCTTCGGATTTCAGGCCGGAGGACCGGCGCGTGTGTCAGGCGTAGAGCGGCTGCAGGCCCATCTGCATGTGAAGCGCGTTCACCGCGGTTTCCGGCAGCCCCATCGCCTTGGCGAGACGGTCAAGGTATTCGGCCTCGTTCGGCGTGTCCACCGTGATCGCCATCAGCGAGGCGGCATAGACCTGGGTCTTCTGCGCGTCGGGCGTGTCCTTGGCCAGCGCCTCGGGATCGACCTTCGCGGCGAGCTGCGCCTTGAGGAAGGCGATGTCCTCGGCGGATGCATCGGTGCCCAGCGTGTCGGTCAGCTTGGCCTTCTCGGCGGCGTCGATGTCGCCATCCGCCTTGGCGGCCTGGATCATCGCGCGCAGCATCAGCCCGGCGGCGCTTTCGGCCTCGGGGGCGGCCTGGGTGGCGCTCATCTTGTCGAGCATGTCGCCGAGGTTCTTGCCGCCCATGTTCGCCGCCTTGGCGGCTGCCGCGAGCATCCCGGCAAGCCCGGTGCTGGCGGCCTGTCCGGCCTGTTCCATGCCCGGCAGCGAGCCGAAGCCGCTTTTCTGCAATTGCTCCATGATGGCGCTCAGAGGGTTGCCGCTGCCGCCGAACATCTTGCCCATCTGCGCCTGCAGCGAGGTGCCGGGTTCTGACCCGGGGATCTGCGCCTTGCCGCCGATCAGCGTGCCGAGACCCTGCTCTCCCGAGAGACGGTCGACGCCGCGTGCGGCGGCATATCCGATGGCGACCTTTGCCAGAGTGCCCATGAGACTCATCTTCCCGCTCCCTTCTGCGTACATGCCGAGGTTGAGTTCGCCGTCAGCTTGCCGGATGCGATGACGTTGGGGAAGGAAAAACCTGCGATGCGCGGATTTGCGCGGCTTTCGCAGGGTTTCCCGGTCTGTGGCAGCCCCGTCAGGTGCCGCAGAAGGTCGCCTGGACGACCTCCGAAGGCAGTGGCGGGCGGCGCAGTTCTTCTGCTTCAGGCTGGTCGTCGTAGGGGCGGGAGAGCACGGCATTGAGGTGATGGAAGAGGCTCTCGTCACCCTGCATCGCCGCGGCGATCATCTGCTCGACGCGGTGGTTGCGCGGGATGAAGGCGGGGTTGGCCGCACGCATCCGCGCCTCCGGCGCGTCCTCGGAGGCGATGCGTTCCTGCCAACGGGCATGCCAGGGCTCGTAGGCCGCGCGGTCGGTGATCTCGTCTCGGGCCGAGCCGGTGGCGAGGGCACGGAAGGTGTTGGTGAAATCCGAGCCGCCCGTCTGCATCAGGTGCAGCAGGTCGGCGATCAGCCGCGCGTCCTCGGGCTGCGGTGCGGCAAGGCCGAGCTTGGCGCCGAAGCGGGTGAGCCAGGCGCCCCGGATGAGGTTGGGCATGGCGTTGATGATCTCGGTGAATTCCGTCACCGCCGCCTCCTGGTCCTGCACCAGCGGCACCATGGCGGTGGCGAGCTGCGCCATGTTCCACACGATGATGTCGGCCTGCGCCTGGTAGGCATAGCGCCCGTGCTGGTCGATCGAGGAATAGACCGTGTCGGGGTGGTACTGGTCCATGAAGGCGCAGGGGCCGTAGTCGATGGTCTCGCCCGAGAGCGTGCAATTGTCGGTGTTCATCACGCCGTGGATGAAGCCCAGGGACATCCATTGCGCCACCAGCTCGGCCTGCCGCTGGCAGACGGCGGCGAGGAGGTCACCGGGCGTCTTGGCCTCGGGGTAGTGGCGCTCGCGGGTGTATTCGAAGAGCTGCTGCAACTCGGCGTATTGCTGGCGCGAGGCGAAAAGCTGGAAGGTGCCGACGCGGATGTGGCTCGAGGCGACGCGGGTGAAGATCGCGCCGGGCAGGATGGTCTCGCGGTAGACGTCCTCGCCTGTGCGCACGGCGGCGAGCGCGCGGGTGGTCGGCACACCGAGCGCGTGCATCGCCTCGGACAGTACGTATTCGCGCAGCACCGGCCCGAGCGCCGCCCGGCCGTCGCCGCGGCGCGAGAAGGGGGTGGGGCCGGAGCCCTTGAGCTGGATGTCGCGGCGGAGGCCGTTGCGGTCCACCACTTCGCCCAAGAGCAGCGCCCGGCCGTCGCCGAGCTGCGGGGAGAAGCCGCCGAACTGGTGGCCGGCGTAGATCTGCGCCAGCGGCTCGGCGCCCTCGGCCGGCATGTTGCCGGCGAAGATCGCGGCAAGCAGTGGATCGTCCGTGCCGCTGACACCAAGTTCCTCGGCAAGCACGGTATTGAAGGCGATGAGCTCCGGAGCCGCGACGCGGGCCGGATCGAGCCGCGCGTGGAAGGTCTCGGGCAGGCGGGCGTAGCTGTTGTCGAAGGGGATCGAGAGGGTCATGCTATACCAGATAGGCAGTCCGAGCGCTCAGGGAAAGAGCGGCTTTTCCATCGTGATGGAGGTGGGGCGGTCGAACCCCGCATGGGCCTTTTCTGCCGTCCGGACGAAACCGAAGCGGGCAAAGGCGGTGTGGTTCCCGGTCAGCTCGATACGTGTCTCAAGCCGCAGGCGGCGCAGGCCGAGGTTGCGCGCGAGGGTTTCCGCTTCCGTCAGGAAGGCCCGGCCCAGCCCCTTGCCCTGCGCCTCGGGGGCGATGGCGAGCTTGCCGATGTAGAGCGCATCGGGCTGCTCGGCGAAGAAGGCGCAGCCGGACAGCGGCGATCCCGCGATGTAGAGATGCTCAGTCTGCCCCCGCGCACGCAGGCTCTCCGGCGTCAGGCGGTGCGCCGAGGAGGGCGGGTCGATGCGCCCGTCCATGTAGGCGAAGCTGCCGAGGATCAGCGATAGCAGCCCCTGCCAGTCGGCGAAATCGGCGGGCGCGCGCTGCGGCGTGGTGAGAAGATCGTGCATGGCCATGGTCCCTCGCTGGCGCGAGCATAGGCGCGCCGGCGGGAAAGGGAAGCGGGGCTGCGCTGGCGCACAGGATCGGCGCGCGCGAAGGTGTAGGGCACGGGGCCGTTCCGCACTACCTTCGGGCAAAGCAAAGGAGACATGCCATGAGCTGGAACCCTGCACTGGAGCCGCATTGCCCGACCGGCAACGAGGTGGATGCCATCGACACGCTGATCGTGCCCCGCGCCCGCGACCTCGGCGGCTTCGAGGTCCGCCGCGCGCTGCCTGCGCCGCGGCGGCAGATGGTCGGCCCGTTCATCTTCTTCGACCAGATGGGGCCGGTGGAATTCCTGCCGAGCCGCGGCATGGACGTGCGGCCGCATCCGCATATCGGGCTGGCGACGATCTCCTATCTCTTCCGCGGGCGGATGCATCACCGCGACTCTCTGGGCACCGATGCCTGGATCGAGCCCGGCGCGGTGAACCTCATGGTGGCGGGCCACGGGATCACCCATTCCGAGCGCACCGACGATGCCAGCCAGACCGACCCCATGCCCTTTCTCGGCATCCAGACCTGGGTCGCCTTGCCGGAGAAGGCCGAGGATGGCGCCGCCGATTTCGTCCACGCCGGGGCGGAGGACCTGCCGGTGATGCAGGGCGAGGGCAAGACCGTTCGGCTGGTGCTCGGCCGCGCCTGGGGCGAGGTCGCGCCGGTGAAGACCTTCTCCGACATGTTCTACGCCGATGCGCTGCTAGAGCCGGGCGCGGTGCTGCCGCTGCCCGACGATCACGAGGACCGCGGCGTCTACGTGGTCGAGGGCGCGGTGGAGCAGGCGGGCGCGGTCTTCGAGGCTGGACGGATGATGGTCTTTCGCCCCGGCGACCGGGTGTCGCTGAAGGCCGGGCGGCAGGGCGCGCGGGTGATGGTGCTGGGCGGCGAGACGCTGAACGGGCCGCGCTACATCTGGTGGAACTTCGTCGCTTCCTCGAAGGAGCGCATCGCGGAGGCCAAGGAGGCCTGGCGGCGCGGCGACTGGCAGAATGGGCGCTTCCACCTGCCGCCTGGCGATGACGCCGAGTTCATCCCGCTGCCGGAGCGCTGAAGCCCGCCGCATCGCAAGCCGGTTTCTTCGCTTTCCAGGTGCGCCGGGGTGAAATGGCCGAAGGCCAAGAGGGGCAGCGCCCCTGCCACTTAGATAAGAGCCCCGAGGGGCCGCGATGGTCACGGGCGGTGCGTCAGACATCGGTTGTGCAGCGCTCGCTCATCCTTGGACTTGTTGGGACCAGCCACGGCCTGACGCGACCGGTCCTCGCGTGGGAGCGTTGCCCGTTGGGGCGCCATTTGTCGCGAGAAACGACTCCTGCGCCGCCTCTCAGAGCGCGCAGCGCATCAGCGTGGCGCCGCGCTCCTGCAGCCGGGCACGGCGGCAGAAGCGTTGCAGATGCTCGTCGTCGCGGTCCACCTCCATCTGCAGCGCCGTGATGCCGCCCTGGCGCAGCGCCTGGGTGAGCTGGAACAGCGCTTCGCTGCCCATGCCGCGGCTGCGCACCGCGGGGCGGATGTAGATCTGGTCGATCATCCCGGTCATGCCGCCGCTTTCCAGCGACCAGCCGAAGCTGACCACCACGTAGCCCACCGGCGCCTTGCGGGGGCCGATCAGCCAGGCCGCGCCCTGCGGCGCGCCCTCGAGCAGAGGCGTCAGCGCCGCGGTCAGCAGCGCCTCGTCGGGCACGCGCTGGCGCTCGGCCTCGAAGCTGGCGACCATGGGGAGCAACCGTTCGAGATCGTCGGAGCCGGCGAGGTGAAGGGATTTCATAGCTTGGCCAGCCTTTCGGTGAGCAGGGTGAAGAAGGCGTCGGAATCGAGATCGCCGATGAAGGTGGCGTTGGGGGCCCGGCCCGAAACGCCCCACCAGTCGGCGACGGTCATGCCGAGCGTCAGCTCGGAGGCGGTCTCGATCTCGACGTTGATGTGCCGGCCCGAGAAGATCTCGGGGGCGAGCAGATAGGCGGTGACGCAGGGATCGTGCAGCGGGGCGCCCTCGGAGCCGTATTTCTCCAGGTCGAAGCGCTCGAAGAAATCGGTCATCTCGGCCACGGCGTGGCCCACTGGCGTGCCGAGCGCGCGGATCGCCTCGTTGCGCGGCTTGGTCACCAGCGCCTTGTGCGTTACGTCGAGCGGCATGACCACCAGCGGGACGCCGGAGCCGAAGACCTCGGAGGCGGCCTCGGGGTCGACGTAGATGTTGAACTCAGCGGCGGGGGTATAATTGCCGACCTCGAAGTAGGCGCCGCCCATCAGCACGATTTCCTGCACGCGCTCCACGATGTCCGGGGCGCGGCGGAAGGCGGTGGCGATATTGGTCAGCGGGCCGAGCGGGCAGAGGGTGACGGTGCCCGCGGGTTCGGCTCGGAGCGTGTCGATGATGAAGTCGACCGCATGCGCCTCCTGCAGCGCCATGGTCGGTTCGGGCAGCTCGGGTCCGTCGAGGCCGGTCTTGCCGTGCACGTGCTCGGCGGTGACCAGCTTGCGCTGCAGCGGGCCGTCGCAGCCGGCAAAGACCGGGATATCGGTGCGGCCCGCCAGCTCGCAGACCATGCGGGCGTTGCGCGCGGTGAGCTGCAGCGGCACGTTCCCGGCGACGGCGGTGAGCCCCAGCACCTCGATTTCGGGCGAGGCGAGGGCGAGAAGAATGGCCACCGCGTCGTCCTGCCCGGGGTCTGTGTCGATGATGATGCGTCGTGCCATGGCCCGCCCCGTCTGTCCCGCGCTGAAGTCGCGGTCTTGTTGCCGTGATTTTGTCCTGTCCTTGCGTCGCACGGGCGGTCGGGCGGTTCAAGCAGCGTCTCGGGCTTCGGCGAATGGTTACCTGCTGGTGACCTGCGGCCTTTATCTTGCGCCCGATCTTGCGCCCGGCATTGCCGCGCTGCCGCAGGATGTTAGACTCGCGCGCAGCAATGCGGTACGCAGGCCGCGGTTAGCGCTAACCGCCACAGTACAAGAATCGGAGACAGGCCCGAGATGGTTTCCCGCGTCATTCCCGTCGATCCTTTCGACCTGGTCATTTTTGGGGGCACCGGCGATCTTGCCCGCCGCAAGATCCTGCCCGGCCTGTTCCGCCGCTATTGCTCGGGGCAGATGCCTGCGGGCTCGCGCGTCATTGGGGCGGCCCGCTCCGAGATCTCGGTGGACGAGTACCGAGACATGGTGCGCGAGGCGATCCACGAATTCAGCAAGGCCAAATGCGACGAGGCGGCGCTCGAGGAGTTCCTCGGTCTGCTCGGCTACGTCGCGGTGGATGCCCGCGGCGAGAGTGGCTGGGGCGAGCTGCAGGAGGCGCTGCGCGACGATGAAGACGTGGTGCGCGCCTTCTACTTCTCGGTGGGGCCGAGCCTCTTCGGCGACCTCGCCGAGCAGCTGCGCAGCCACGGGCTGACCAATCCCGACGTGCGGATCGTGGTCGAGAAACCCTTCGGCCACAACCTCGAGTCGGCCCGCGCGCTCAACGCCGAGCTGGCGCGGCACTTCGAGGAAACGCAGATCTACCGCATCGACCACTACCTCGGGAAGGAGACGGTGCAGAACCTCATGGCTGTGCGCTTTGGCAACATGCTGTTCGAGCCGCTGTGGAACGCGCAATACGTCGATCATATCCAGATCACCGTGGCCGAAACCGTCGGCGTCGGCGGGCGCGGCAGCTACTACGACAAGTCCGGCGCGATGCGTGACATGGTGCAGAACCACCTGATGCAGCTCTTGTGTCTGATCGCCATGGAGCCGCCCGCGCGCTTCGAGCCCGACGCGGTGCGCGACGAGAAGCTCAAGGTAATCCGCGCGCTCGATCCGGTCGATCCCGACAGCATCGTGCGCGGCCAGTACACCTCGGATGGCGAAGTCAATTCCTACCGCGAGGATGTGGAGAACCCGGCCTCGCGGACCGAGAGCTTCATCGCGATGAAATGCTACATCTCGAACTGGCGGTGGGCGAATACCCCGTTTTATCTGCGGACGGGTAAAAGGCTCTCGGCGCAGGCCTCCGAGATCGCCGTGGTGTTCAAGGATGCGCCGCATTCGATCTTCGGGATGGACGCCGGGCGGCATCGCAACATGCTGTCCATCCGCCTGCAGCCGAACGAGGGCATGACGCTGGGCGTGACCATCAAGGAGCCGGGGCCGGGCGGCATGCGCCTTGTCGACGTGCCGCTCGACATGTCCTTCGCCGAAGCGCTGGGGCCGGACGCCGAGGATGCGCCCGACGCCTACGAGCGGCTCATCATGGACGTGATCCGCGGCAACCAGACGCTGTTCATGCGCGGCGACGAGGTCGAGGCCGCCTGGGCCTGGACCGACCCGCTGATCGAGGGCTGGGAGCGCCGCGGCGATCACCCCAAGCCCTATGACGCGGGCAGCACCGGGCCGGATGACGCCGCCTTCCTGATCAACAAGGACGGCCGCCGCTGGCGGGGGATCAAGACATGAGCTACGAATTCCGCGACTATCCCGACCGCGAGATGCTGGCGATCGACCTCGCCAACATGATCGCCGGCGAGCTGCGCGCGCAGCTCGGCCATTCCGACCGCGTGTCGCTGGCGGTGCCCGGCGGCACGTCGCCGGGCCCGATCTTCGACGCGCTCAGCGCCACCTCGCTCGACTGGGACCGGGTCGACGTGCTGCTCGGCGATGAGCGCTGGGTGCCCGAGACCTCGGAACGCTCCAACACCCGTCTGCTGCGCGAACGCCTGCTGACCGGCAAGGCCGCGGCGGCGCGGCTGCTGCCGCTCTATTCCGAGGCGGGCACCCCCGAGGAGAAGCTCGAGGAACTGGCCGAGGCGATCCGCCCGTCGCTGCCGCTCGGCGTGGTGCTGCTGGGCATGGGGGCCGACCTGCACACCGCCTCGATCTTCCCCGGTGCCGACCGGCTGGAGGAAGCGCTCTCCGCCGATGCGCCGATCCTGCTGCCGATGCGCGCGCCCGGCGCGCCCGAGCCGCGCGTCACGCTGACCGCGCCGGTGCTCGACGGGGCGCTGAGCAAGCACGTGCTGATCTTCGGCACGGAGAAGCGCGAGGCGCTGGAAAAGGCCAAGGGGCTGTCGCCGCAGGAGGCGCCGATCAACGCGGTGCTCGATCAGGCGGTGGTGCACTGGGCCGAGTGACGCTATCGCTTGCAACGGATCAACAGGGGACGAAGCTCCATGTGGGATGACCTGAAACGCCTCGCCGCCGCGCGCGAGGGCCGCCGTATCGACGCGCTCTTCGCCGCGGATGCCGCGCGGGCGGACAGCTTCTCGGTCGAGGCCGAGGGGATGCTCTTCGACTATTCGAAAACGCAGATCGACGCCGAGGTGCTGGAGGCGCTGCTGACCGTGGCGCGCGGCGCAGACGTCGAGGCGCGGCGCGAGGCGATGTTCGGCGGCGACAAGATCAACGAGACCGAGGGCAGGGCGGTGCTGCACACCGCGCTGCGCAACCTCGCCGGCACGCCGGTCGAGGTGGACGGCAGCGACGTGATGCCCGAGGTGCTCGACACCCTGAGCCGCATGGAGGCGCTGGCCGCCGAAGTGCGCGGCTCGCAGATCACCGACGTGGTCAACATCGGCATCGGCGGCTCGGATCTGGGCCCGAAGATGGGCACCATCGCGCTGACGCCCTACCACGACGGGCCGCGCTGCCACTTCGTGTCGAACGTCGACGGCGCGGATATCGCCGATGCGCTGAAGCAATGCGACCCCGAGACGACGCTCTTCATCATCGCCTCGAAGACCTTCACCACCATCGAGACCATGACCAACGCGCGCACCGCCTGGGACTGGCTCGAAGAGAAGGGTGTTTCGAGCGATGGCAAGTTCGTCGCGCTCTCGTCCAACGCCGAGAAGGCGGGCGAATGGGGCATTCCGGCGTCCCGCGTCTTCGGCTTCGAGGATTGGGTCGGCGGGCGCTATTCCATGTGGGGGCCGATCGGCCTGTCGATGATGATCGCCGTGGGGCCGGAGAACTTCCGCGCCTTCCTGAGCGGCGGTCAGGCGATGGACAGCCATTTCCGCACCGCCCCGCTCGAGTCCAACATGCCGGTGCTGCTGGCGCTGGTGGGCATGTGGCACAACCAGGTGCTGGGCCATGCCACCCGCGCCGTGCTGCCCTACGAGAACCGCCTCGCCCGGCTGCCCGCCTACCTCCAGCAGCTTGAAATGGAGAGCAACGGCAAGTCGGTGGCGATGGACGGCGAGACGCTGGGTTTCGACAGCGGCCCGGTGGTCTGGGGCGAGCCCGGCACCAATGGACAGCATGCCTTCTACCAGCTGATCCACCAGGGCACGCGGGTCATCCCCTGCGAGTTCATGGTCGGCGCGCGCAGCCACGAGCCGAGCCTGCGCCATCACCACGAGCTGCTGCTGGCCAATTGCTTCGCCCAGTCCGAGGCGCTGATGCGCGGCCGCGATCTCGATGAGGCGCGCGGCAAGGTGGCGGGCAAGTTCGAGGGCGCGGAACTGGAGCGTCAGGCCAGGCACCGCGTGTTCCCGGGCAACCGGCCGTCGACCACGCTGGTCTACCCGCTGCTCGATCCGCGCACGCTTGGGATGATCGTCGCGCTCTACGAGCACCGGGTCTTCGTCGAGGGGGTGATCCTCGATATCAACTCCTACGACCAGTGGGGTGTGGAACTCGGCAAGGAGCTGGCGACGGCGCTGGGGCCGATCGTATCGGGCCAGCAAAGCGCCGAGGACAAGGATGGCTCGACGCGCCGTCTGATCGCATTCGCGCAGCGGAATGTCTGAGAAAGTTCCAAGTTTTCAAAGAGATTAATTTTGGGGCGCGGCCGGAACAGGGCCGCGCCCCGCGTGTTGTGAGGGCAGACAAGACGACGACTTCCCAAGGAGGAGACATCATGAAACGTCTGACCACCACCGCCGCCATCATCGCCCTGACCGCTGGCACCGCCGCCTATGCGGACAACCACAACATGGACGCCGCGCAGCAGAACGCCGACGCCGCCATGGAGAACGCCGAGCAGGCAATGGAAAACACCGGCGACGCGATCGCCAATGAGACCAACGAAGCCGTGGCCGAAGGCGAGCAGGCGCTCGACGAGGCGGGTGACGCGATGGCCGAAGCCGGCGACGAGATGAAGCAAGAAGCCGACGAAATGGGCGACGAGATGGCCCAGGCCGGCGACGAGATGCAGCAGGAAGCCGGCGAGATGGCCGCTTCGGTTGACGGCATGTTCAACAACTCGCCCGACGGCCTGATCCGCACCCGCGACATCACCGGCGGCGCAGTCTACGCCCTCGACGCCGACGGTGAAGCCGGCGACTGGGACGAAGGCATGACCTACGACACCGTCTCGGAAGACTGGGACAACGTCGGCGAGATCGAAGACATCGTGCTCAACGCCGACGGCTCGTTCCGCGGCATCGTGGCCGAGGTTGGCGGCTTCCTCGACATCGGCGACAAGCACGTGCTGCTCGAGATCGACAACGCCAAGTTCGTGCCGATCGACGATGGCTCCTACTCCGTGGTCACCAACATGACCGCCGAAGAGCTGGAGAGCCTTGAAGACATCGACGAAGGCCCGATGAACTAAGTCTCTTCCAGAGACACAGGTAGAGATACCGGGGAAGGCCGGGGCAGCACGCCCCGGCCTTTCTGCATTCGAGGGAAGCGCCTAGGGAATGTCGAAGCCCGGCGCGGCCAGTTCGAACCCCTCGAAGCGGAAGGCCGGAGAGACGGTGCAGCCCACCAGCGTCCAGTCGCCGAGGCTGCGGGCCGCCTGCCAATGCCCTTCGGGAACGATCAGCTGCGGACGCGCGCCCGACGCAAGGTCAGGCCCCAGCAAGTGATCCCGCCTCGGGCCAGCGTCGCTTTCGGCGGTCGAGAGCTGCAGCGGCGCCCCGGCGTAGTGGTGCCAGATCTCTGCCGCGTCGACCTTGTGCCAATGGCTGCACTCGCCCCGCTTGAGCAGGAAGTAGATGCAGGTGCCCGCGGGCCGCCCATCGCCCTCGGCCTCCGCGATCCAGCTCTGCCGGTAGTGCCCGCCTTCGGGATGAGGCGCGAGGCCGAGCAGGTCGATGATCTCTTCCGCCGTCATGTCCGCTTGCACATCACCCTCCGAACGCCGCGATAAAACTCCGCTTACCCCTTGTGGCAGAGCATGGGGGCTCGGGAAACCCGGCGAAGGGGGAGCAGATGACGGAAGAGGCACGGGTGCGCCGCATGGCGCAGGAGATCGTCGCCCGCGAGGGCGGCTACGTCGATGACCCGGACGATCCGGGCGGGGCAACCAACCACGGCGTCACCCTCGGCACGCTGCAGCGGGTCGGGAGCGATCTCGACGGCGATGGCGATGTCGACAGGGCCGACCTGAGCCGCCTGACCGAAAGCGATGCGGCGGCGATCTTCCTGCGAGATTATTTCCACGCGCCGCGCATCGGCGCGCTGCCCGAGGTGCTGCAGCCCTCGGTCTTCGACATGTACGTCAACGCCGGGGCCGGGGCGGTGCGGCTGCTGCAGCGGCTGCTTTGCGACATGGGCGAAGCGGTTGCGGTGGACGGGGTGATCGGTCCGCAGACCCTCGCCGCGGCGCGCCGGGCCGCGGATGCCGCCCCGGACCATATCGCTGACGCCTACGGCATCGCGCGCCGGAACTACTATTTCGCATTGGCCGACCGCCGCCCCGCCAGCCGCAAGTTCGCGCGCAGCCGCGCCGGCGGCAAGGGCGGCTGGATCCGCCGGGCCGAGAGCTTCGTCTCGCCGCGATTCCACCTGACCGAGGCGCAGTTCCGGGCGAGGGTGGCGGCATGGGGCTGATCGACCGGCTGTTTTCGGTGCTCTTTGGGCAGGGCGGCAATGTGATCCGCGAAACCGCCGAAGTGTTCCGCGAGAACGCCGAAGCGTCGTCGGGGCGCGATGCGGCGCTCCGCGCGGCGGCCCTGGAACAATTTGCGCGTGAATTTGGCACGGCGCGCCGCGGCGGCTTCGACCGGCTGATCGACGGGCTCAATCGCCTGCCGCGCCCGGCCTTGGCCTTCGGCACGCTGGGCCTGCTGGGCAGCGCAATGGTCGACCCGGCGTGGTTCTCGGCGCGCATGGAGGGACTGGCGCTGGTGCCCGAGCCGCTGTGGTGGCTGCTCGGCGCCATCGTCAGCTTCTATTTCGGCGCGCGCCACCAGGCCAAGGGGCAGGATTTCCAGCGCGAGATCGTCGCCGGTCTCGCCGCCGGCACGTCCTCCGCGGCGCCGGGCACATCGTCGTCACCCGACGACAACGCCGCCCTTGCCGAATGGCGGGCCCTGCGGGAAATTACGACCTAAGCCATTTCTCTTAGGCAGAAATATCCCGGGGGAGACGCCGCAGGCGTCGGGGGCGGCGCCCCCGAATATGGCGCGGTCGAAAAGACCGGCCCTGAAAGGACCGGTCGCAAAGGCACCCGCATAAAAGACAAAGGGCGCCCGGTGGGCGCCCCTGTCACACAAAAAACCGAAAAGCCCGGCTCAGCTGCCCCAGCTGCGGACCGGGCCGCAATCCATGTGCACGAAGTTGGAGCTGGAGTAGCGTCCGACGCCGCCTGCGTTGCAGGAGGCCGCGGCGCGGGCCATCTGGTTCACCGAGCGGGAGTTGAGCCGCAGGTCGGCCGCTTCGCCCTTGAGGTGACGCGAGTTCTTGGCAACCCCCGAGGACCGGGCCCGGAGCATCGCGTTGGTTTTCGGGCAGCGGTAGCCCGAGATCAGCATGTAGGGCTCGCTCACGTCCATGAGGTTGTGGGCGGCCGTCATGATGTCGATGGTGCGCGCGTCGATGTTCTTGACATCATTGGTGCGCCAGTCGCGCATGAAGTAGGAAATCTCCTTCAGCGCATCGGGGATGTATTCCCCTTCGATCCAGTAGATCATGTTGAGCGTTTCGCCGGTGCGGGCGGAGTAGGCCCGGAGTCTCCGGACGTCGCCTGCACCTTTAAGAAAACCCGCCGCGCTCGCGTAAGTCGGTGCTGCCGTGACGACGGTTGCCGCGAACGCGCCAAGGAGGCCACGCCGCGAAATGCAGCTTGCAGTTTTGTTTGTCATGTGAAGCGCCTGTCCCGTTTAGTCGCTGTGCCTGTTTGTTCCGCCTCGTTGGACGGACCTACCATCTTTCCCCCAGATGTGCGGCTTTTATGGCACAGGAACATTTAACGATGAAGAATATTCTCCAACCCCTAGTGGGTTCCCCTGCGAAATCGGCGAAATTTTGCGCAGACACCGAGAAGCAGTGTTGCAGCAGGCGGGAACCTCGGTGGGGCCTGTGCATTGGCGTATCAGGTGCGGAAAACTCGGAGATCGCGCGCGATTGTGTGTAGACAAGCCCCATCGCTGCACCAGAAAATCGCTTACAGGCACGAATGCGGAAAGTAACAGGTCGACATGGGTAAAATGCGAAATCTCCGGCGTGGAAGTGGTCTCGCGGCACTCGTTCTGGCAGGGGCGCTGTGTGCCCTTCCATTGGGCGCTGCAAAGGCCCAGGACCTGTCTTTGACCGCCTACAAGCAGGCTGTCGCCGAGAATCTGCTCGATACGAAAGGGCTCGCGGAGTTCTACCGGATGCGGGGATTCGCCCCGATCTGGACCGGCTCGGACGAGACCTCCGGCCTGCGCCGCGCCGCGCTGATCGAGGCGCTCGGCACGGCCCAGGTGCACGGGCTGCCGGCGCAGCGCTACGATGTCGACGGGCTGATCCGCAAGATGCGCCATGTCGAGGGCGAGCGCGCCCGTGGCGAACTCGAGGTCGAGATCAGCCGCACCTTCCTGCAATTCGCCCGCGACCTGCAGAGCGGCGTGCTGACCCCGCATGACGTCGACGACGGCATCAAGCGCGAGGCGCCGCGGCGCGATCCGAAGATCCTGCTCGAGGTGCTGGCCGCCAGCGATCCCTACCAGGTGCTGCAGCACCTCGCGCCCGCTTCGGATGAATACGCACGGCTGCTGCGTGCCAAGCTCAAGCTCGAGAAGATCGTCGCCCGTGGCGGCTGGGGGCCGACCGTGCGCACCGCCAAGCTCGAGCAGGGGCAGAGCGGCGGCGACGTGGTAGTGCTGCGCGACCGGCTGATCGCCATGGGCTACCTAAAGCCGACGCTCTCGGCGAGCTATGACGACACCCTACGCAGCGCCGTGATGCGCTTCCAAGAGAGCCACGGCCTCGCGGTCGACGGGGTGGCGGGCTCCAGCACGCTCAGCCAGCTCAACATCTCTGCCGAGGACCGGCTGAAATCGGTGCTCGTGGCGATGGAGCGGGAGCGCTGGCTCAACCTGCCCGGCGGGCTCGGGGCGCGGCACATCACCGTCAACCTCACCGACTTCCACGCCAAGATCATCGACGACGGCAAGGTCACCTTCGAGACCCGCTCGGTGGTCGGCTCGCAGGAGAGCGATCGCCGCACGCCCGAATTCTCGGATGAGATGAACCACATGGTCATCAACCCGACCTGGTACGTGCCGCGCTCTATCGTGGTGAAGGAATACCTGCCGCTGCTGCGCCAGAACCCGGGCGCCGCGGGGCACCTGGAGATCACCGACCGTCAGGGACGCGTGGTGAGCCGGTCGAACGGCTTCTCGCAGTACAGCGCCTCGAGCTTCCCCTTTGCCATGCGCCAGCCGCCGGGGCCGCGCAACGCGCTAGGGACGGTGAAATTCATGTTCCCGAACAAGTACAACATCTACCTGCATGACACGCCGTCGAAATCGCTCTTCGACCGCACGCAGCGCACCTTCTCGCACGGCTGCGTCCGGCTCAGCGACCCGCATGATTTCGCCTATACGCTGTTGGCGCGTCAGACCTCCGATCCGGTGAGCTTCTTCCAGTCCAAGCTGAACACCGGGCGCGAGACGCGGGTGAACCTCGATCAGCCGGTGCCGGTGCACCTGATCTACCGCACCGCCTTCACCACGCCGAAGGGCGAGATGGAGTACCGCGCCGACGTCTACGGCCGCGACGCGCGGATCTGGGACGCGCTGAATGCCGCAGGGGTGGTACTGGCGGGCGGGCCGAGTTAAATCCTCCGGGAGAGCATCCCGGAGGACCCCATGTCCCTAGACAGCACCGTACACAGCCATTCCATCGCTCAGATCGCCGCCGCGCTCGGCCTGAGGGCCGAAGGCGACGTCGGGATCGAGATTTCCTCGGTCGCCGAACCGGCCCATGCCGGAGCAGACCAGCTTGCGCTCGCCATGAAGCCCGAATTCGCCGCGCAGATCGGCGAGGGCAAGGCGCGCGCCGCCATGCTCTGGAACGGCGCCGACTGGCAGGAAATGGGGCTTCAGGCCGCCATTCTCGCGCCGCGCCCCCGCCACGCGCTCTCGGGCCTCTCGGCCATGCTCGACCGCGGCAACGGCTACGGCACCGGCATCCACCCGACCGCCAGCATCGACCCGACCGCCGACCTGGGCGAGGGCGTGAGCGTTGCCGCCTTCACCGTGATCGGCGCGCGCGCCAAAATCGGCGCCCGCTCGGTGATCGGTCCGCAGGTCTTCATCGGCGAGGATGCGACCATCGGCGAGGACGCCCTGATCAATTCCGGCGTGCGCATCGGCGCGCGTTGCACCATCGGGCAGCGGTTCTTCGCGCAGTTCAATTGCTCGATCGGCGGTGACGGCTTCAGCTATGTCACCCCCGAGGTCTCGGGCGTCGAGAAGGCCCGCGCCAGCCTCGGCGAGGAGGGCACGCAGCAAGCGCAGCAATGGGCACGGATCCACTCGCTCGGTGCGGTAACCATCGGGGATGACTGCGAGGTCGGCGCCAATGCGAGCATCGACCGCGGCTCGGTGCGCGACACGCGCATCGGCAATGGCACCAAGATCGACAGCCTCGTGATGATCGGCCACAACGTAGTGGTCGGCGACAACACACTGATCTGCGGCTGCTGCGGGATCGCCGGCTCGACCCGGATCGGCAACAACGTGGTTCTGGCCGGTCAGACGGGCGTGTCGGACAATATCTTCATCGGCGACAACGTGATCACCGGCGGCGGCACGAAGGTGCTGTCGAACGTCCCCGCCGGGCGCGTGATGCTGGGCTATCCGGCGATGAAAATGGAAAGCCACGTCGAGACTTACAAGGGTTTGCGCAGATTGCCACGGCTCTTCAAAGAAGTCGCGGAACTCAAGAAATCTGTTTCCAAGCTCACGGGGAATGAGTAAGCCGACCCTGACGCCGAAGCTGCGACGATAATGGGGAGCGCCGCACCATGAGTGTAAAGGACAAGGTCATCGAGATCATCGCCGAACAGGCCGTGCTCGAGCCCTCGGACGTGACGATGGAAAGCACGCTCGAGGACCTGGGGATCGACAGCCTTGGTCTCGTCGAGAGCATCTTTGCCATCGAGGAAGCCTTCGACATCTCGGTTCCGTTCAACGCCAACGAACCCGAACAGAGCGATTTCGACATCTCCTCGGTGGCGAGCATCGTCGCCGGGATCGAGAAGCTGGTGGCCGAGCAGGCCGCGTGAAACGGGTCGTCATTACGGGCGCAGGCACGATCAACGCGCTGGGGCGCGGCGTGCCTGCGACATTCGAGGCCATGCGCGAAGGGCGCTGTGGCATCGGGGAGCTGGAGTTTCGCGACGTCGAGCGCCTGGCCATCCGCATCGGCGGGCAGGTCAAGGGCTACGAGCCGGAAGAGACCTTCAACCGCCAACAGCTCGCGCTTTACGACCGCTTCACCCAGTTCGCGCTGATCGCGGCGCGCGAGGCCATCGCGCAAGCCGGGCTGGAGTTCCACGGCGATCTGGCCGACCGCTCCGGCGTGGTGCTGGGCACCTCGGGCGGCGGTCTCACCACGCAGGACGAGAATTACCGCTCGGTCTACGAGGAGGGCAAGAACCGTGTTCACCCCTTCGTCGTGCCGAAGCTGATGAACAACGCCGCCGCCAGCCATGTCAGCATGGAATTCAACCTGCGCGGCCCGACCTTCACCGTCGCCACCGCCTGCGCCAGCTCGAACCACGCCATGGGGCTGGCCTTCCAGATGGTCCGCTCCGGCGCCTGCCCGGCGATGATCACCGGCGGTTCGGAGTCGATGCTCTGCTTCGGCGGGGTGAAGGCCTGGGAAGGTCTGCGGGTGATGTCCAAGGATGCCTGCCGCCCGTTCTCGGCCAACCGCAACGGCATGGTGCAGGGCGAAGGCGCGGGCGTCTACGTCTTCGAGGACTACGACCACGCCAAGGGGCGCGGCGCCGAAATTCTCGCAGAGGTGGTGGGTTTTGCCATGACCTCGGATGCGGCGGACATCGTCATGCCGTCCAAGCAGGGGGCTGCGCGGGCGATCTCGGGTGCGCTGCGCGACGGGCGGATCGACCGCGACGAGGTGGGCTACATCAACGCGCATGGCACCGGCACCGCCGCCAACGACAAGACCGAATGCGCCGCCGTGGCAGACGCCATGGGGCCGCAGGCCGACCGGCTGATGATCTCCGCGACCAAGTCCATGCACGGCCATTGCATCGGCGGCACCGGCGCGGTCGAGCTGCTAGCCTGCATCATGGCGCTGCGCGACGGGGTGATCGCACCCACCATCAACCACGAGGAGTTCGACGCAGAATGCGCGCTCGACGTGGTGCCCAACGAGGCACGCGAGGCGGATGTCTCGGTGGTGCTGTCGAACGCCTTCGCCTTCGGTGGGCTGAACGCGGTGCTGGCGCTGCGCAAGGTCTGACGTGTGTGCGCTACTTGAAGCGCGACTCCCATTACCTGCGACGGTAGGGGCGCATAAATCGAGCACTGAAATGCAGAAGGGCGGCCCCGTGAGGCCGCCCTTCGCATATCAGGTGGTCCGCTGCGCTCAGTGCAGGGTGCGTCCCAGTTCGGCGGCGACATCGGCCATGCGGGCGGAGAAGCCCCATTCGTTGTCGTACCAGGCCAGCACGCGCACGGTGCGGCCGATGACCTTGGTCTGGTCCGGCGCGAAGATCGAGCTGTGCGTGGTGTGGTTGAAGTCGACCGAAACCTTGGGCTCCGGGTCGTAGGCCAGCACCGAGCCCATACGGCCGGCGGCGGCTTCGCGGATGATCTCGTTCACGTCGGCGACGGTCACGTCCTTGCCGGCCTGGAAGGTCAGGTCCACCGCCGAGACGTTCGGCGTCGGCACGCGGATCGACGAGCCGTCGAGCTTGCCGCGCAGGTTCGGCAGCACCTCGCCGAGCGCCTTCGCGGCGCCGGTGGAGGTGGGGATCATCGCCATGGCGGCGGCGCGGGCGCGGTAGAGATCCTTGTGGCGGCGGTCCAGCGTCGGCTGGTCGCCGGTGTAGGAGTGGATCGTCGTCATGATGCCGCTCTCGATGCCGATCGCCTCGTCGAGCACCTTGGCCAGCGGCGCCAGCGCGTTGGTGGTGCACGAGCCGTTGGAGATCATCGTGTGACCCTTCTCCAGCTCGCGGTGGTTGACGCCGTAGACGATGGTCTTTTGCACGTTCTTCGCGGGGGCCGAGATCAGCACCGACTTCGCACCCTGGTGGATGTGCTGCACCGCCTTGTCGCCGTCGTTGAAGTTGCCGGTGCATTCCAGCACGACGTCGCAGCCGGTCCAGTCCAGTTCCGTCATGTCGTAGGTCGACATCATCTCCATCGGGCCGCGGCCGATGTCCATGGTCGAGCCGTTGACCCGCACCTCGCCACCGAAGCGGCCGTGCACGCTGTCGTAGCGCAGCAAGTGGGCGGCGGTCTCGAGCGGGCCGGTGGCGTTGATCTTCACCACCTGCACGTCGTTGCGCGCGCTCTCGGCGATATGGGCGAGGGTGCAGCGGCCAATGCGGCCGAATCCATTGATGCCGACGGTCACGGTCATGGAGCGGTCTCCTGGTCAGGATGATGTCTCTGGGACGGAAGTTTCCTCTTCGTATACAGAGGTGTGCCATCGCGGCAACGCGAAAAGTGCAAGAATTGCAATATGTTAGCGATAAACTATGCTGCGTGCGCTAACATGACTCAGTGATAGCGCATAAGGTTGGGCAGTGCCGCGACGGCAGGCTGGTGTCTTGCTCATCGCGCGCCGCGCATTACCTTGGGCCCAGAACAAGACGGAGCAGAACATGAGCGGACTTCTCGCGCTTCTCGACGACGTGGCGGGAATCGCCAAGGTGGCGGCCGCCTCGGTCGATGACATCTCGGCCAGCGCCGCCAAGGCCGGCTCCAAGGCCGCGGGCGTGGTGATCGACGACGCGGCGGTGACGCCGAAATACCTGCATGGCTTCGAGGCCAGGCGCGAACTGCCGATCATCTGGCGGATCGCCCGGAGCTCGGTGTTCAACAAGGTGGTGATCCTGTTGCCGCTGGCGCTGCTGCTCTCGTCGTTTGCCCCCTGGCTGCTGCCGCCGCTGCTGATCGCCGGCGGCTCCTTCCTGTGCTTCGAGGGCGCCGAGAAGGTGCTGCACGTGCTGAAACCCGGCCACGAGAAGAGCGGCCCGGAGCAGCAGGTGGAGAAGGGCGATCCGATGCACCTCGAGGAGCAGAAGGTGAAGGGCGCGATCAAGACCGACTTCATCCTGTCGGCCGAGATCATGACCATCTCGCTTTCGGCCATCGAGGTCTCCGAGGTGTGGATCAAGGCGATCGCGCTGGGGCTCGTCGGCGTCGGCATCACCGCGCTGGTCTACGGCGCCGTGGCGCTGATCGTGAAGATGGATGACATCGGTCTCTGGCTCACGCGCGTCGGCCGCCTGGGGGTGACCCGGGCGCTCGGGCGGAGCATCGTCAAGGCGATGCCGGTGGTGATGTGGCTGCTCTCGACCGTGGGCACCGTGGCGATGCTCTGGGTCGGCGGCTCGATCCTCGTGCACTCGCTGGCGCAGATGGGCTGGCACATGCCCGAAGAGACCATCCACCACGTCGCCGAGGCCGCGGCGCATATGGTCTCGGAAGAGCTGCAGCCCGCCGCGCTGTGGATCGTCACCGCGGTCTGCGACGGAATCCTCGGCGTGATCTGGGGCATGATCCTCGTGCCGATCGTGACGAAGCTGGTGCTGCCGCTCTTCGGCGGCAGCAAGACGGCGGCGCACTGAGCGCCGCCGGCCGCCCCTGCAACAACGAGAAAGGGCGCCCCGCGAGAGGCGCCCTTTGTCATTCTTCTCTTTGGAAACACGCCGGGGGTGAGCCCGCGGAGCGAGGGGGCAGCGCCCCCTCCCGGCCTCCGATCAGAGCAGGCCCTTGGCCTTCTCGACCACGTTTGCCGCGGTGATGCCGAACTTCTCGTAGAGCACATCTGCCGGGGCCGAGGCGCCGAAGCTGTCCATGCCCACAAACGCCTGCTTGGCCTCGCGGCCGCGCTCGCCGAGCAGCCAGCGGTCCCAGCCGCCGAGACGGGTCGCCGCCTCGATGCCGACGCGCACGGGGCCGGCAGGCAGCACGCGCTTGCGGTAGCTTTCCTCCTGCTGCGCGAAGAGCTCCATGCAGGGCATGGAGACGACGCGGGTGCCGATGCCCTCGGCCTGCAGCGCGTCGCGCGCGGCCAGCGCGATCTCGACCTCGGAGCCGGTGGCGATCAGGATCACCTGGCGCTTGCCCTCGGCCTCTGCGAGCACGTAGGCGCCCTTCGAGGTGAGGTTGGAGGTCTTGTGCTCGCGGCGCACGGTCGGCAGGTTCTGGCGGGTCAGCGACAGCACCGAGGGCGTACCCTTCTGCGTCAGCGCCACTTCCCAGGCTTCCGCGGTCTCGACGGTGTCGGCCGGGCGGAACACCAGGGTGTTCGGCGTCGCGCGGCTGATCGCCAGGTGCTCGACCGGCTGGTGCGTCGGGCCGTCTTCGCCGAGGCCGATGGAGTCGTGGGTCATCACGAAGACCGTCGGGATCTGCATCAGCGCGGCAAGGCGCATCGAGGGGCGCGCGTAGTCGGTGAAGGCCATGAAGGTGCCGCCGTAGGGGCGCAGGCCGCCGTGCAGCGCCATGCCGTTCATCGCCGCGGCCATGCCGTGCTCGCGAATGCCCCAGTAGACGTAGCGGCCCTTGCGGCTGTCCACGTCGAAGACGCCCAGGTCACCGGTCTTGGTGTTGTTCGAGCCGGTGAGGTCGGCCGAGCCGCCGACGGTCTCGGGCATGATCGGGTTGACCACCTCGAGCACCATTTCCGAGCTCTTGCGGGTGGCGACCTTGGGGCCTTCCTCCGAGATCTGCTTCTTCAGCGCGCGGATCACCGCCGAGAGCTTCTTCGGCGCATCGCCGTCCTGCTGGCGGGTGAATTCCTTCTGGCGGCTGTCCGAAAGGGCGGCAAAACACTCTTCCCACTCGGCGCGATCGGCGGCGCCGCGGCTGCCGACCTCTTCCCACCAGCTCTTCACCTCGGCGGGAACCTCGAACGGGCCGTAGACCCAGCCCCAGTTCTCCTTGGCGGCGGTGTTCTGCTCGGCATTGGTCAGCGCGCCGTGACCCTTGGAGGTGTCCTGCGCGGCGTGGCCGAGGGCGATGTGCGTCTTGCAGGCGATCATCGTCGGCTGCGCGCTCTTCTTCGCCGCCGTGATGGCCGCGTCGATCTCTTCGGGGTCATGGCCGTCGATCTCGATGACCTCCCAGCCCGCGGACCGGAAGCGGCTCACCTGGTCGGTCTTGTCCGACAGTTCGACCTTGCCGTCGATGGTGATGCCGTTGTTGTCCCAGAACACGACGAGTTTGCCGAGGCCGTAGCGGCCGGCGAGGGTGATCGCCTCCTGGCTCACGCCCTCCATCAGGCAGCCGTCGCCGGCGATGACGTAGGTGTGGTGGTCCACGACCTTCTTGCCGAAGCGGGCACGCAGGATCTCTTCCCCCATGGCGAAGCCGACGGCGGTGGCGATGCCTTGGCCGAGCGGACCGGTGGTGGTCTCGATGGCGTCGGCGTGGAAGTTCTCCGGGTGGCCGGCGGTGCGGGCGCCCCACTGGCGGAAGTTCTTCACCTCGTCGAGGGTGATCTGCTCGTCGCCGGCAAGATAGAGCAGCGAGTAGAGCAGCATCGAGCCGTGGCCGGCGGAGAGGATGAACCGGTCGCGGTCCGCCCACTTCGGGTTCTTGGCGTCGAATTTCAGGTGCTTGGAGTAAAGCACGGTGGCCACGTCGGCCATGCCGATGGGCATGCCGGAGTGGCCGGAGTTTGCAGCCGTGACCGCGTCCAGCGTCAGCGCACGGATGGCGCAGGCGCGGGTCCAGTGGTCGGGGTTCTTGGCTTTGAGTGCAGAAATGTCCACGGGGCTTTGTCCTCTTGCCGGAAGCCTGTCATCGGGCTCAATAGCAGCGCTGCCGATAAGTTCAAGCGCAGTGGGATAAACCAGTCATGCGCAGGATGAAGCTCGCGCCATAAGGCCTTGGAACATATGGCGAGCAATTTCCCGGCACGCTTGTTATCCTTTTCGCTGACCCGGGTGCATTGATTCGCCTTTCCGGACTCTTTGGTATAGGTCTCCGGCAAACGGATGCGGGCCGTGACGCGCCTTGGCGCGGGGCCGCGGCGGGAACCGACCGGACCGAAGACGCCGGAGAGAAACGCCGGAACAAGAGCACTCGGAACGAGGCAAGGAACAAGGGACGCAGGATGAGCCAGATCGACGAGCTGCACTCACGCATCACGCGCGCATTCGACCGCATCTCCACGGGGGTCGAGGCGCTGGGACAGGCGCCCATGGGCACCGAGGCGGAGGCCGAGAGCGAGATCGCCACGGCGCTGGAAGAGGAACGCATGGCCAATGCCCAGCTCGAGGAGCGGGTCCGGCAACTGCATGCACAGCTCGAGTCCGCGCCGACCGCCGCCCCGGACGGCGAGGCGCTCGCGGCGCAGTTGGCGGAGCAGCAGGGCGCCCTGGCCGCGCTCGATGGCGAGCTGCAGCGCCTGCGGCAGGCCAACGACATGCTGATGCGCTCGCAGGCCGAGATGCGCGCCGCGCTCGAGGCCGGGCTCGGAGAGCCGCATCTGGTCAACCAGGCCATGCTGGCCGAGCTTGAATCGCTGCGCGCCGCGCGCGGCGTCGAAGAGGCCGAGGCCCGCGCGCTGCTCGCCGGGCTGGCCCCGGCGCTGGCCGCCACCACATCGGAGGACCTGTGATGTCGCAGATCGAAGTCGAGATCCTGATCGGCGGCCGCAGCTTCGAGGTCGCCTGCCAGCAGGGTGAGGAACAATATCTCCAGGCCGCGGCGCGGATGCTGGATGGCGAGGCGCAGGTGCTGGTCGGCCAGATCGGCCGCATGCCCGAGGCGCGCATGCTGCTGATGGCGGGGCTGATGCTGGCCGACAAGACCGCCGGGCTCGAGGATCGCCTGCGCGAGACCGAGGACCGGCTGCGCGAGTCCGAGGAGCGAATGGCCGCCATGGCCTCCGAGGTGCGGGCGCTGCGCGACGCGCCGCCGCCCGAGGCGGAGCGCGTCGAGGTGCCGGTGATCCCGCGCAGCCTCACCGAGGCCATGGCCGAACTGGCCGCCCGCGCCGAGGCATTGGCCGAGGCGGTCGAGGACAAGGCGGGCTCCTGAATTTCGTCTAGGCCCAATGATCCCGGAGGAGCGGCGCGCAGCGCCTTGGGGGCAGAGCCCCTGAATCCTTCCTGCGGGCATTCTTCCAGTGGGCCGCGCGGAACTCGGGCGCAGGGGTGCCGGAGACGCGGGTGTCATGCGTGTTCGGAAAGACAAGACGCACCGCAGGGCAGCTCAAATTAAAAGGGCGGGGAAATTCCCCGCCCTTCGTCGTCTCAAAGGCGCGCAGATCAGCGCTTGAGGATCGAGCGGCCGGCGTATTCCGCCGCCTCGTCCAGCATCTCCTCAATGCGGATCAGCTGGTTGTATTTCGCGAGCCGGTCCGAGCGCGCCAGCGAGCCGGTCTTGATCTGGCCGCAGTTGGTGGCGACGGCGAGGTCGGCGATGGTGGCGTCCTCGGTCTCACCCGAGCGGTGCGACATCACGTTGGTGTAGCGCGCGCGGTGCGCCATATCGACGGCCTTCAGAGTCTCCGACAGCGAGCCGATCTGGTTGACCTTCACCAGCATGGAGTTGGCGACGCCCTGCTCGATGCCCATGGCGAGACGCTCGGGGTTGGTCACGAAGAGGTCGTCGCCGACCAGCTGGACCGTGTCGCCGAGCTTCTCGGTGAGCAGCTTCCAGCCGTCCCAGTCATCCTCGGCACAGCCGTCCTCGATCGAGATGATCGGGTAGTCGGCGCAGAGCTTGGCGAGGTAGTCGACGTTCTCGGCGGAGGTGAGCGAGAGGCCCTCGCCCTTCATCTCGTACTTGCCGTCCTTGAAGTATTCGGTCGAGGCGCAGTCGAGCGCGAGGTAGATGTCCTCGCCGGGCTTGTAGCCGGCCTTCTCGATCGACTTGAGGATGAAGTCCAGCGCCTCGCGGGTGCCGCCGAGCTCGGGCGCGAAACCGCCCTCGTCGCCGAGGCCGGTGGACATGCCCGCCGCCGAAAGCTCCTTCTTCAGCGTGTGGAACACCTCGGAGCCCATGCGTACGGCCTCGCGGATGTTCGCCGCCGAGACCGGCATGATCATGAATTCCTGGATGTCGATCGGGTTGTCCGCATGCTCGCCGCCGTTGATGATGTTCATCATCGGCACCGGCAGGACGCGGGCCGAGGTGCCGCCAACGTAGCGATAGAGCGGCTGGCCGGTGAAGTCCGCCGCGGCCTTGGCCACCGCGAGCGACACGCCGAGGATGGCGTTGGCGCCAAGGCGGCCCTTGTTGTCGGTGCCGTCGAGCTCGATCATCGCCATGTCGATGGCCAGCTGCTCGGTGGCGTCGAAGCCGACGATGGTCTCGGCGATCTCGCCGTTCACCGCGGCCACGGCCTCGAGCACGCCCTTGCCCATGTAGCGCGCCTTGTCGCCGTCGCGCTTCTCGACGGCCTCGTGCACGCCGGTGGAGGCACCCGAGGGCACCGCGGCGCGGCCCATGGTGCCGTCTTCCAGCGTGACGTCGACCTCGACGGTGGGGTTGCCGCGGCTGTCGAGGATTTCGCGGGCGTGAATGTCGATGATGATGCTCATGGGTCCCTCGCAAAGGAATGGGTTCGCGACGAGCTATAGCAGGGGCACCGCAGATGTAAATAATGGCGCTAACGCTAACACTCCCTGTTCCCATGGGGTTGCGCTAACAACTTCATGGCCTTGCAGGATAGTTTTTTGCCATGGCGAAAATCGCGTCTAGGTTTTTGCTGCAGACGCACAGGCAATGATCAGCAGGAAAGGCCGCGCAACAGGTGCCGAGGGGAGGACGGCGCCGCGCGGAGATTGTGCATGGAAGAAGAAATCAGCGAGATCGGGCAGCAGGTGGCCGATATCTCCGAGCTCGACCAGCTCGAACAACAGGTGGCGGATTTTTCGGAAACGGTGGAGTCGATCATCCCGGTCCTGCCGGGCTGGGTGATGCCGACGGCGGTTCTCGGCGTGGCATTCCTGGTCGGCGTTCTGGCCTTCAGGCTGGTGTTCGGCATCCTCACCAGGCTGGTCGCCAAGCGCGAGCTGTTCTGGCGCAGCCTCGTGTCGCGCACCCGGCGGCCGCTTCGGATGGGGCTGGTGGTGTTCTTTCTGGCGATCGGCGTAGCCGTGGCACCGCTCGACGCCACCTGGCGCGATCTTGCGCAGCACGCGCTTCTGATCGCCTTCATCATCCTCGTGGCCTGGGTGGTGCACACGGCGCTGAACATCTGGACCACGGTGCGGTTGCGGAAATTCTCGCTCGATGCCGAGGACAATTTCCTGGCCCGCAAACACGTCACACAAAGCCGCATCCTCGTGCGGTTGACCGGCTGGCTGATCCTCATCGTCACCGTCTCCGCGATCCTGATGACCTTCCCGGGGGTGCGGCAATGGGGGGTTTCGCTGCTGGCCTCGGCGGGGGCGGCGGGCATCGTCGTCGGTTTCGCCTTCCAGCCGGTGCTGAAGAACCTGATCGCCGGGATCCAACTGGCGATCACCCAGCCGATCCGCATCGACGACGCGGTGATCGTCGAGGGCGAATGGGGCTGGATCGAGGAGATCACCGGCACCTACGTGGTGATCAAGATCTGGGACTGGCGCCGGCTGATCGTGCCCTTGAGCTACTTCATCGAGCAGCCGTTCCAGAACTGGACGCGCGACGGCTCGTCGCTGATCGGCGGGGTGCTGCTCTATCTCGATCACTGCGCCGACATCGGCCGCATCCGCGAGAAGATGAACGAGATCTGCCGCGAGAGCGAGCTCTGGGACGGCAACGTGTGTCACCTGCAGGTGAACGACTTCCGCGAGCGGGTGATGGAGATCCGCATCCTCGCCTCGGCCCGCAACGCACCGCGCACCTACGACCTGCGCTGCGAGATCCGCGAGAAGCTGATCACCTGGATCCAGCGCGACATGCCCGAGGCGCTGCCGCGCACCCGCGAGACGGTCTCGGTGGATGCGGCGAACAGCGTGACGGCGCCGGGGATCGAGGTCGTGGGCGGATGATGTGCCGAGCCGGGCGGCCTCAGAGCCCCCGGTTCACATCCCTGTCCTTGGCCCGTGCCAGCCGGTGCTCGCGGACGAAGGTGTAGAGGCCGGCGCAGAGGATCAGCGCCGCACCCGCGTAGGTCCAGCCGTCCGGGCGTTCGCCGAAGATCATCATCCCGAGGCTCGCGGTGAAGATCAGCCGAGTGTAGCGGAAGGGCGAGACCGCCGCGACCTCGGCCATGCGCATGGCATTGGTCACCGCGAGATAGCCGCCCGCCGTCACCATCACGGCGCCCGCCATGGGCAGCAGCGCGGGCAGGGTGAAGACCGGGGCGCGCCCGGAGACCAGCAGCAGCACCAGCCCCACGGGTGCGATTGAGAGCATGCCCCAGGCCGAGACCGCGACCGAGGGGATCGCGGCGGGCAGGGTGCGGGTGACGAGATCGCGCGCCGCCAGCCCGATCACCCCGACGACCGCAAAGATTTCCCAGCCGGTGAATTCGGCGCCAAAGGGGCGGATCACCATCAGCATGCCGACGAGGCCGACGCCGATCGCCGACCAGCGGCGCCAGCCGACGCTTTCCCCGAGGAAGAGCGCCGCGCCCAGCGTCACCGCCAGCGGCGCGGTCTGCATGATCGCCGCCATCACCGACAGCGGGATGTAGGTCAGGCCGATGATCATGCCGAGCCCGCCCACCATCTCGAAGAGGTTGCGTAGCAGCACGCGCGGGTGCAGCGCGTCAGCGCGGCGCAGCGGCAGTGTCTTCAGCCGGGCGAGGATCAGGAAGACGCAGCAGCCGCCGAGACCGATGGCCATCATGACCTGGCCGGAGGGCGCCTGTAGCGTCGACAGCTTGATGAAGGCGTCGCTGAGAGCCAGCAAAGCCATGCCAAGCACCATCAGGGCGATGGCGCGGAGGGTGTCCATTGTCGTGTCTTCCGATCAGGTGATGACGTCGGGCGCGTCGCGGCCAGTGCGGGTCTTGATCCCCGCGATCGCCTCGGCGGCGGCGATCACCGGCGCCAGGGCAACCTGCGGATCGAGCGCGAACTTGGCGGGATCGGTCTCGACCTTCTCGAGGTAGACGCGCAGCGTGGCGCCCTCGGTGCCGGTGCCCGAAAGGCGCAGCACCAGGCGCGAGCCGTCCTCGAAGCCGATCTGCAGCCCCTGGTTCTCGGCGCGCGAACCATCGACCGGATCGTCGTAGGCGAACTCTTCGGCCGAGGCGACCTTCATCCCGGCGACCTCGTTGCCCGGCAGCACGCCGAGCTGCTCGCGCACGTGATCCATCAGCCCGTTCGCCGCATCGCTGTCGACGCCCTCGTAATCGTGGCGCGAGTAGTAGTTGCGGCCGTATTCCTTCCAGTGGTCCTCCATCAGCGCGGCGACGGAGCATTGCTTTTTGGCCAGCACGTTGAGCCAGAAGAGCACGGCCCAGAGGCCGTCCTTCTCGCGCACGTGGTCCGAGCCAGTGCCGGCGCTTTCCTCGCCGCAGAGCGTGGCGCGGCCCGCGTCGAGCAGGTTGCCGAAGAACTTCCAGCCGGTGGGCGTGGCGTAGCAGTCGATGCCGAGGCCCTCGGCGACGCGGTCCACCGCGCCCGAGGTCGGCATGGAGCGCGCGACACCCTTGAGACCGCCTGCATAGGCCGGAACCAGCGTGGCGTTGGCGGCCAGCACGGCGAGGCTGTCCGAGGGGGTCACGTAGCAATGCTTGCCGACGATCATGTTGCGGTCGCCGTCGCCATCCGAGGCAGCGCCGAAGTCGGGCGCGTGGTCGCCCATCATCTCGTCCATCAGCGGCTTGGCCCAGATCGGGTTGGGGTCGGGGTGGCCCTTGCCGAAGTCGGGCAGCGGGATCGAGTTGATCACCGTGCCGGGGCCGGCGCCGAGTTCCTCTTCGATCAGCGTGCGCGCGTAGGGGCCGGTCACCGCATGCATCGCGTCGAAGCGCATGGTGAAGCCCGCTCGGAACAGCGCGTGGATGGCGTCGAAGTCGAAGATTTCCTTCATCAGCTCGGCGTAGTCGGCAACGGGATCGACGATCTCGATCTCCATGTCGCCGAGCATCACGGTGCCGGTGCCCGCGAGCCCCACGTCCTGGCTGTCGAGAATGTGGAATTCGGTGATCGTCTTGGTCGCCTCGAAGATCTTGTCGGTGATGCCTTCCGGGGCCGGGCCGCCGTTGGCGGCGTTGTACTTCACGCCGAAGTCGCCCTCGGGGCCGCCGGGGTTGTGGCTGGCCGACAGGATGATGCCGCCGTCGGCGCCGCGCTTGCGGATCAGGTTCGAGGCCGCGGGGGTCGAGAGCAGCGCGCGCTCGCCGACGATCACCTTCTTGGCGCCGCTGGCGGCGGCCATGCGCAGCACGACCTGAGCGGCCTGGCTGTTGAAATGCCGCCCGTCACCGCCGAGCACGAGGGTCTTGCCCTCGACCCCGCCGATGCCGTTCCAGATGCTTTGAATGAAATTTTCGAGGTAATGGTGGCTCTGGAAGACGGGTGTCTTCTTGCGCAGGCCGGACGTGCCCGGCTTCTGCCCCTCGATCGGCTCGGTGGGAACGGTACGGATATGCGTCATGAATGTCTCCTTCGCCCGGATGCTTCCATGATCCGGGCGGCATTGGCAAGAACAGGTGTGTTTGCAATCTCTTGCGGACCGAGCGGCAGGCGCTGGCGCCAGTTGGGATATTCCCAGACCGTGCCGGGCAGATTGGGCTGCACGTCGCTGTCCAGAAGATCCTCGACCTGGACCGCAACCAGCCGCGCGCGGGTGGCGGCGAGCACGTGGAACATGGCTTCCGGCGCCTCGGGTGCCAGATCGCCGCGGAACTGCCCGCTGAGCCAGTCGAAGCCCGCGATCTCGCGCCCGCGCCATCCGCGCATGCCCTGCGCATGTTCGGGCGGGGTGAGGCCGATCTGCTCGCGGATGTCGATCTCGCGCCCGGCGCGCCAGCCCTTCCACGTGGGCAGGTCGTGGGTGGTGAAACTGGCGATGACCGCCTCGTCGTAGTGCTCGGGGCGCTTGAACTCGGGCGGGTCGTTTTGGTGCTCGAAACAGGCGAGACGGCAGCCCAGCAGGCCGCTTTCGTCCATGGCGTGGTGCAGCCCGTCGGGGATCACGCCAAGGTCCTCGCCGATGATCACGCCGCCGCAGCGCGCGGCCTCGATGCGGGCGATGGCGAACATCGCCTCGCGCGGCATCTGCACATAGGCGCCGGGCAGGCCGCCGCCGTCGGGCACCCAGTAGGCGCGCTCGAAGCCGATGATATGGTCGATGCGCAGCATGCCGCAGAAGCGCAGCTGCTGGCGCAGGGTGAGGGCGAGCGCCTCGAAGCCGGTTTCTTCCAGCACCACCGGGTTGAACGGCGCGAGCTGCCAGTTCTGCCCCTGCGGCGCGAAGGCGTCGGGCGGCGCACCGAGGCTGGCGCCGGTGGCAAAGGCGGCGCGGTCGGTCCATGTCTCGGCGCCATGCGGATGGGTGCCGACGGCGAGGTCGAGATAGAGCCCGTGGGCCATGCCCGACGCCTGCGCCCGGCGCTGCGCGTCGCTGACCGCCCCCTCGGCGGCATATTGCAGCCAGGCGTGGAAGCGGACGCGCTCGGCCAGCTCGCGGGCGGCCTGAGCGACCTCGGGGCTGGTCGGATCCTGGTAGGGGGTCTCCCAGCTGTCCCAATAGGCGCCGAGCTTTTCCGACAGCGCCTGGTGCAGGGCGAAGCGGTGAAGCTCCTCGCCCTCGTGCCGCAGCCAGGTGTCGAAGCCGGGGCCGGGCGGGGCATTGTGGAACTGCGCCTCGAGCGCGGCAAGGCGGGCCGGAGTCTCGGTGGCGAAATCGACCAGCGGGCCGGGCGTGGCGGCGGTGGCGGTCGGCAGATAGAGCGGCGAGAGGCGACGGCGGTGCGAGGGCGTGTAGGGGCTGAAGCCGCCCGGATCGGCGACGTGAAAGCCCGCGTGAATAGGGTTGATGCCAAGAAAGCCCGCCCCCTGCGCGCCGGCGCCCTCGGCCACCACCGCGAGGTCGTCGAAGCTGCCGATGCCGCCCTGCGCCGCGGGGCGCAGGCAGGCCAGCGGCACCATCAGTCCCCAGTCACGCTCGGGCAGCGGCAGGCGCGGCGGCGCGCTGAGCAGCCAGCATGTCTCGCCGCCGGTCTCGAGCCGGTGCCGCCCCAGCGGCAGGGCGGGCAGGCGGCCTTCGCCCTCGATGCCGCGGCCGTCCTCGAGGGTGATCTGCCAGGCGCCCGGCACCCCCAGCGAAGGCGGCTCGCCGTGGCTGCAGACGTGCCACTTGGGCAGGTCGCGCACGGTCAGCGGCGCATCGCCATCCAGCCCCATGGCCGCGAGCAGCGCTGCCTTGGTCTCGGGCGGTGTGCTGTGCCATTCGCCGTAGAGATCGCGGTATTCGCCGAGAATCCCGGCCTGTTCAGCGCGGGCGTCGAGCTCGCTCATCATGCCTCCTCTGCCAACAGGAGCACCGAGTTCGCCGCCAGCGTCACGGTGCCGCCGAGGCGCTGCGGGTCCGCCTCGGGATCGGTGGTGTCGATATGGCGCACCCAGGAAAAGCCCTCGCCGGGGTCCGGCAGGGTCAGCTCCACCGCCTCACCGGCGTTGAGCGCAATGTAGATGGCCTCCTCGCGCTGCTTGTAGAGCGGCGTGCCCGAGGCCATGCGGAATTCGGCGCAGAGCACCTTGAGGTGGCCGTTGGTCCAGTCGGCGCGGGTCATCTCCTGCCCGTCGGGGCGCCACCAGAACAGATCCGGCACGCCGTCGACCCGGCGCGGCCGCGAATGCAGGTAGCGGCGCTGACGCAGGATCGGGTGCGCCTTGCGGAAGGCGATGAGCTTGCGGGTGAAGGCGAGGAAGGCGTCGTCGCGGTTGTCCCAGTCGATCCAGCCGGTCTCGTTGTCCTGGGCGTAGGCGTTGTTGTTCCCGCTCTGCGAGTTGCCGATCTCGTCTCCTGCGAGGATCATCGGCGTGCCCTGGCTCAGCAGCAGCGTCGCCATCATGTTGCGGCGGCGTTGGGCGCGGGCCTCGAGGATCGCCTCGTCCTCGGTCGGGCCCTCGACGCCCATGTTGTCCGAGTAGTTCTCGCCGTGGCCGTCGCGGTTCTCTTCGCCGTTGGCCTCGTTGTGGCGCTGGGTGTAGGACACCACGTCCGTCAGGGTGAAGCCGTCGTGGGCGGTGAGCAGGTTGACCGAGGCGGTGGCATTGCGGCCCGAGTGATCGAAGAGTCCCGCCGAGCCGGTGATGCGGTCGGCCATCACCGGCACATGGCCGAGGTCGCCGCGCCAGAAGCGGCGCACGCCGTCGCGATACTGGTCGTTCCATTCGCTGAAGGGCGGCGGGTAGGCCCCGAGCTGGTAGCCGCCCGGGCCAATGTCCCAGGGTTCGGCGATCAGCTTCTTGGCGGCCAGTACCGGGTCCTGCCGCAGCGCCTTGAAGAAGGCCGAGTTGCGGTCGAAGCCCTGCGGCGTGCGGCCCAGCGTCGAGCACAGGTCGAAGCGGAAGCCGTCGACGCCCATGGTGGTCGCCCAGTAGCGCAGGGAGTCCATCACCATGCGCAGCACCATCGGGTGGTCGATGTTCAGCGTGTTGCCGGTGCCGGTGTCGTTGATGTAGCCGCGCTTGTTCTCGGGCAGGCGGTAGTAGCTGAGGTTGTCGAGCCCGCGGAAACTGAGCGTCGGCCCGTGCTCGTCGCCCTCGCAGCTGTGGTTGTAGACCACGTCGAGGATCACCTCGATCCCGGCGGCGTGCAGCCGCGCGACCATGTGCTGGAACTCCCAGATCGCGCCGTGGTCGAGGTAGCGCGGATCGGGCGCGAAAAAGCCGAGGGTCTGGTAGCCCCAGTAGTTGCGCAGCCCCTTGTCGACGAGGAACTTGTCGTTGAGGAAGGCATGCACCGGCAGCAGTTCGATCGCGGTGATGCCGAGGCCGGTCAGATACTCGAGCACCGGGTCCGAGGCGATGGCGAGGAACTTTCCGGCGGGCTCGGCGCCGGGAAAGCGCTGGGTGAGGCCCTTGACGTGGGCCTCGTAGATCACGCTCTTGGCAAGCCGGGTCTCGGGCGGGCTGTTGCCGCCCCAGTCGAAGCTGGTGTCGACCACCACGCCCTTGGGCATGTAGGGCGCGCTGTCGGCGGTGTTGCGCGCGTCGGTGCCGCCGAACAGCGCGTCGTTCCACACCGGATGGCCGGTGATGCGCCGGGCGTAGGGGTCGAGCAGCAGCTTGTGGGGATTGAAACGGTGGCCCTGCCGCGGCTGGAACGGCCCGTCGACGCGGTAGCCGTAGTGCTGGCCGGGAGTGAGACCGGGTACCCGCCCGTGCCAGACATCGCCGTCGCGCTCGGGCAGGGGGAGGCGATGGGTCTCGGTGCCATCCTCGTCGAAGAGACAGAGCGTGACGGACTCGGCATGGGCGGAGAAGAGCGCGAAGTTCACGCCGTCGCCGTCGAATGTCGCGCCGAGCGGGGTGGCGGACCCCGCGAGGATGACCGGCTCGCTCATCTATGCCTCATGCAGTCTTCGCCTTCTTTGCCGTCACCATGTCTGCGTAGAGCGCCGCGTATTTCGCCGCCGAATGGGTCCAGCTCACCGGCGAGGCCATCGCGTTGGTCATCATGCGCGTCCAGGTTTCCTTGTCCTGGTACAGAGTTATAAGCCGCATGAGCGATTGGGCCAGTGCCTGGGCGGTCACCGGATGGAATTGCAGCCCGGTTGCGCAGCCCGCTGCCAATCCGGCAGGCGATGCGTTGATCACCGTGTCCGCCAGGCCGCCGGTGAGCGCCACCAGCGGCAGGGTGCCGTAGCGCAGGCCGTAGAGCTGGGTCAGCCCGCAGGGCTCGAAGCGGGAGGGCACCAGGATCGCGTCACCCCCGGCCATCAGCCGATGCGCGAACGCCTCGTCGTAGCCGATCCGCACGGCCACCCCCGGATGCTTCTGCGCCTTGCGCTGGAAGGCTTCCTCGAGCCCGGGGTTGCCCGAACCCAGCAGCGCCAACTGGCCGCCGCGGTCGAGCAGCGCGGGCAGCGCCTGCATCAGGATGTCGAGGCCCTTCTGCTCGGTCATCCGCGAGATCACCACGCAGAGCGGGCCGGGCCAGTCGTCGGGCAGGTCCAGCTCCTTGCGCAGCGCCGCCTTGTGCTTGGCCTTCTCGGCGATGGTCTTGTAGGGCGGGGTCCAGATGTCCTCGTCGATGCCGTTGAGGATGCCGACCATGTCCTCCTGACGCTCGCGCAGCACGCCGTCGAGCCCCATGCCGAACTCCTTGGTCATCAGCTCGGAGGCATAGGTCGGCGAGACGGTGGAGAGCTTGTCGGCATAGACCAGCCCCGCCTTCAGCGCCGAGACGCTGTCCCAGAACTCGTAGCCGCGCTGGTGAAAGCCGGTGCGCGGCAGGCCGAGCGTGCCGATGCGCGCCGCGGGGGCCATGCCCTGGAAGGCGATGTTGTGGATGGTCATCAGCGAAGAGACCCGCCCCGCCGCACCCAGCTCGCGCAGGTAGAGCGGCGCGAAACCGGCCTGCCAGTCGTGGCAATGCAGGATCTGCGGGCTCCAGCCCTCGATCCCGTCGGCGCCGATCATCGCGGCGACCGACGACAGCGCCGCGAAGCGCTCGGGGTTGTCGCGCCAGTCGTTGCCGCTTTTGTCCATGTAGGGCCCGCCGTCGCGGTCGAAGAGATGCGGCGCCTCGAGCACGTAGAGCACCTGCGCGCTGGTCTCGGAGCCGAGCGGCGCTTTCAGCACCCGGGCCGGGCCGCCGAAGAGATCGCCGTATTCCGCCGCCACCGACTGCGTCGGTAGATTGGCGATGACCTGCCGGTAGCCCGGCAGCAGCACCCGCATGTCGACCCCGTGAACCGCCAGCGCGCCGGGCAGGGCGCCGACCACGTCGGCCAGCCCTCCGGTCTTGATCAGCGGCACACATTCCGAGGCGACAGACAGGACACGAGTCATTTGGCGGCTTCCCTCCGGTCGAGCATTCCTTGCGTGATCAGCGTCACGCCGCCGGGCGTGACACGGAACCACTTAGCGTCTTCCTCCGGATCCTCGCCGACCACAAGCCCCTCGGGGATATGCACCCCGCGATTGACCACGGTGTTTGTCAGGCGGACATGGCGCGAGACGTAAACGTTGGGCAAAAGTACCACACGTTCGAGCGAAGCATATGAATTCGTGTGCACCTTGGTGAACAGCAGCGACTCGCGAATCTCCGTGCCCGAGACGATGCAGCCGCCGGCGATCAGCGAGCTGACGGCGGAGCCCCGACGGTCTTCCTCGTCGTGGATGAACTTGGCGGGGGGCACCACTTCGCCATAGGTCCAGATCGGCCAGTCGGTGTCCCAGAGGTCGAGCTCGGGGTCGAAGTTGGTCAGGTCGATATTGGCCCGCCAGAAGGCATCCACCGTGCCGACGTCGCGCCAGTAGGCGGGTTTGCCGGCCTCGCGCACGCAGCTGTCCTCGAAGCGGTGCGCCTGCGCGCCGCCGGCCTCGACGATCTCGGGAATCATGTCGTTACCGAAATCATGGGTCGAGCTCTCCGAGCCGAGATCCTCCATCAGCTTGCCGCGGAGGTAGGACCAGTCGAAGACGTAGATGCCCATGCTGACCAGTGTCTTCTCGGGATCGTCCGGCAGGCCCGGCGGGTCCTTGGGCTTTTCCAGGAAGGAGGTGATCCGGTCGCTCTCGTTCACCGCCATGCAGCCGAAGGCGCTGGCCTCGTGGCGGTCCACGGTGAGGCAGCCGACGGTGACCTGCGCGCCGCTGTCGACGTGCTGCTGCAGCATCTCCTCGTAGTCCATTTTATAGATATGGTCGCCCGCGAGGATGACGATGTAGTCGATGTCGTAGCTGTCGATGATGTCGATGTTCTGGGCCACCGCATCGACGGTGCCGCGGTACCAGGTCTGCTCGTTGTAGCGCTGCGAGGCCGGCAGGATGTCGAGGAACTCGTTGCGCTCGGCGCGGAAGAAATTCCAGCCGCGCTGGCAATGGCGGATCAGGCTGTGCGCCTTGTACTGCGTGGCGAGGGCGATCTTGCGGATGCCGGAGTTGAGCGCATTCGACAGGGCGAAGTCGATGATCCGGGCCTTGCCGCCGAAATAGACGGCGGGCTTGACGCGAAAATTCGTCAACTCGTGCAGGCGCGAGCCACGCCCCCCCGCAAGCACGAAGGCCATGCTGCGGCTGGCGAGCCTCTGGGAACGTCGGGGCATTCGTCTCCTCCTTTACTTAAATGCGATGTGTCGGGCAAAGCCGTGACACGGGTATGAATGGATCAGCTTTCCTCGCGGACGAGGAAGATCGCCGAAAGCGGCGGCAGGAAGAGCTCGGCCGAGGCGGGGTAGCCGTGGCTGGGCTCGTCGTCGGCGATGACGCGGCCGAAATTCCCGCGATTGCCACCACCGTAGAGGCCTGCATCGGTGTTCAGCGCCTCGCGCCAGACGCCGGTGTCGGGCAAGCCGATGCGGTAGCTCGGCTGCTCGGCAGGCGTGAAATTGCAGATCACCGCGACCTCGGGCTCGTCGGCGCGACCGCGGCGGATCCACGAGAAGACCGAGTTGCCGGTGTCGCCGCCTGCGATCCAGGCGAAGCCCTCCTCCTCGCAGTCCTTGGCGTGGAGCGCCGGGGTCTCGCGGTAGAGCGTGTTGAGATCGCGGACCAGCCGCTGCATCCCGGCATGCTGCGGGTCGTCGAGGCTGGCCCAGTCGATCTCGGCGTCATGGTTCCACTCGTGCGCCTGCGCGAACTCCTGTCCCATGAACAGCAGCTTCTTGCCGGGGTGTCCCCACATGAAGCCGTAGTAGGCGCGCAGGTTGGCGAATTTCTCCCACTGGTTTCCCGGCATCTTGCCGAGCATCGAGCCCTTGCCGTGCACCACCTCGTCGTGGCTGATCGGCAGGATGAAATTCTCGGAAAAGGCGTAGACCAGCCCGAAGGTCATCTGGTGGTGGTGATAGCTGCGGTAGATGGGCTCCTTGCGGATGTATTCGAGCGTGTCGTTCATCCAGCCCATGTTCCACTTGAAACCGAAGCCGAGCCCGCCCTGATCCACCGGCGAGGAGACGCCCGGATAGGCGGTGCTCTCCTCGGCGACGTTCATGATCCCGGGGTGCTGGCCGTAGCACTCGATGTTCATCCGGCGCAGCATCGAGATCGCCTCGTAATTCTCGCGGCCGCCGTCCTTGTTGGGCACCCATTCGCCCTCGGGGCGGGAGTAGTCGCGGTAGAGCATCGAGGCCACCGCATCCACCCGCAGCCCGTCGGCGTGGTATTCCTCGAGCCAGTAGAGCGCGTTGGCGGTCAGGTAGTTGGCGACCTCGGCGCGGCCGTAGTTGTAGATCAGCGTGTTCCAGTCGTGGTGGAAGCCTTCCTTGGGGTCGGCGTGCTCGTAGAGCGCGGTGCCGTCGAAACGCCCGAGGCCATGCGCGTCGGTGGGGAAGTGGCCGGGCACCCAGTCAAGGATCACCCCGATCCCGGCGCGGTGCGCGGCATTCACCAGATCGCGGAACTCGTGCGGCAGACCGTGGCGGATGGTCGGGGCGAACATGCCGATCGGTTGGTAGCCCCAGGAGCCGTCGAACGGGTACTCGCTGATCGGCAGCAACTCGATATGGGTGAAGCCCATCTCGGCGACGTAGTCGATCAGCTCCTCGGCGGCCTCGATGTAGGAGATCGGTCGCCCCCAGTCCTTGCGCCGCCAGGAGGGCAGGTGGACCTCGTAGATGGAGATCGGCGCGGCCCGGCTCTGCGCTTCGGCGCGGGTCTCGAGCCATGCCTCGTCCGACCAGCCGTAGCCGGAGATGTCGCGAACGATCGAGGCATTGGCGGGCGGATGCTCCGAGCCGAAGCCGATGGGGTCGGCCTTGCGCGGCTGCACCGTGCCGTCGGGGCCGACGATCTCGTAGCGGTAGAAGGCGCCGTCGCCGACATGCGGCACGAAGATCTCCCACACGCCGGTGTTGCCGCGGCGGCGCATGGGGTTGCGCAGCCCGTCCCACCAGTTGAAGTCACCGACCACCGAGACGCGTTTGGCGTTGGGTGCCCAGACCGCGAAATGCGTGCCGGGCGTGCCCTCGTGGGTCATCACATGCGCACCAAGCGCTTCCCAGAGACGCTGGTGGTTGCCTTCGCCGAGCAGGTACTCGTCGATCTCGCCGAGCACGGTGCCGAAGCGGTAGGGATCCTCGCGCTCGAAGAGATGCGGCTCGCCGTCCTCGCCATGATCCTCGCCGCAGAGGGTGTAGGCCATGTCGCCGGGCACCGGGCCGTGGAAGAAGCCCGGCACGTTGGTCGGCTCCAGGGGGTGGCGCACCCCCTTGACCACGGCCCACATGCGGTCGGCGCCGGGATCATAGGTGGTGACATATCTTTCGCCGTCCTGCTCGTGCGGGCCCAGCACCGCGAAGGGATCGTCGTGCTGGCCCCGCAGCAGTCGCAGCAGTGCAGACTCGGGGGGTGTGGACGCGTGGCTCATGGCTTGACTGTAGCCGCTTCCGCGCCTCTGGCAATGATCTGAGACATTCAGGTCCCTGAAGATCTTGGCAGATCAGAGCATGCTGTCGGCGCCCCAGATGTCATGCATGTAGCCGCGGATGGTCCGGTCCGAGGAGAACCAGCCGGAGCGCGCGGTGTTCAGCGCCGCCATCTTCGCCCAGGACCGCGTGTCCTTGAAGGCCGCGTCCACCTCGCGCTGCGCGCGCCAGTAGTCGGTGAAGTCCGAGCAGACGAGGAAGTAGTCGGCGCCCTCGAGGTTGCTGGTGATGCCGTGGTAGCGGTCCGGCTCGCCGGGCGAGAAGCGGCCGTCGCGGATCAGGTCGAGGGCGCGCTTGAGACGCGAGTCGGCCTGCACCGCCTTCCAGGCGTGGCCTTCGATCTTGCGGCGCTCCATCACCTCGTCGGCGGTCATGCCGAAGAGGAAGAAGTTCTCGGCGCCGACGTGCTCGCGGATCTCGACGTTGGCGCCGTCGAGCGTGCCGACGGTCGGCGCGCCGTTCAGCGCGAACTTCATGTTGCCGGTGCCCGAGGCTTCCTTGCCGGCGGTGGAGATCTGCTCCGACAGGTCGGCGGCGGGGATCATCCGCTCGGCGAGGCTGACGTTATAGTTCGGCAGGAAGGCGATCTTGAGATAGGGCGCGGTCACCGGATCGGCGTTGATCACCGCGGCGGCGTCGTTGATCAGCCGGATGATGTCCTTGGCAAAGAAATAGCCGGGCGCGGCCTTGCCGCCGAAGAGCTTCAGGCGCGGGGTCCAGTCGGCGTTGGGATTGTCGCGGATCTCGGCCCAATGGGCGATGGTCTCGAGGATATTGAGGTGCTGGCGCTTGTACTCGTGCAGGCGCTTGATCTGCACGTCGAAGAGCATCTCGGGATCGACGTGCAGCCCGTAGCTCTCGGCCATCCAACTCGACAGCTCGGCCTTGTTGTCGCGCTTGACCTGCGCGTAGCGGTCGAGCCAGCCGCTGTCCTCGATAAAGGGTTCGAGCTTCTTGAGCTGCTCGAGATCGTCCACCCAGTCTTCGCCGATGGACTCGGTGATCAGCCCGGCAAGCCGCGGGTTGCAGCCGAGCAGCCAGCGCCGCGGGGTGACGCCGTTGGTCTCGTTGACGATGCGGTCCGGGTGCAGATTGTGCAGCTCCTCGAAGACGGTGGTCTTCATCAGCTCGGTGTGCAGCGCCGAGACGCCGTTGACCTTATGCGCCATGACGAAGCTGAGCTGGCCCATCTTCACCTGGTGATCGGCCCGCATCGAGTTCATCCGCGAGGGGTTCTGCTTGGCATGGGTGCTGTCGATCTGGTCGATCAACTCGATGTGGCGCGGCAGCAGGCGGCCGAAGAGCGTCTCGTCCCAGGTTTCCAGCGCCTCGGGCAGAAGCGTGTGGTTGGTGTAGCTCAGGCAGCCCTGGGCGATCTCCATCGACTCCTCGAAGGAAAGGCCGCGCTCGTCGTGCAGCACGCGCACCAGCTCGGGGCCCGCGATCGCCGGGTGGGTGTCGTTGAGCTGGATCGCCACCTTCGACGGCAGCTTGCGCAGGTCGCCGAACTGGTTGTTGAAGCGGCGCAGGATGTCGCGCAGGGCGGCGGCGGTGAGGAAGTATTCCTGCTTGAGCCGGAGCTCCTTGCCCTGTTCGGTGGTGTCATCGGGGTAGAGCACGCGGGAGATGGTCCGCGCCAGCGCCTCGGGCTGGGCGGCCCCGGCGAAGTCGCCGTGGTTGAACCGGTCGAGGTCGAAGGGATGGATGGCGCGCCCCGACCAGAGCCGCAGCGTGTTGGCCCAGCGACCCTTCCAGCCGACGACGGGCGTGTCGAACGCCTCGGCGTCGACGACCTCGCCGGGATACCAGCGCACGGTCTCGCCGCGCTTGTCGACATGGCCGCCGAAGCCGATGCGGTAACGCACCTCGGGGCGCTCGAACTCCCAGGCGTGGCGCTGTTCGAGCCAGAGCTCCGGCTGCTCCACCTGCCGGCCATCGACGAAGCTCTGCCGGAACAACCCGTGCTCGTAGCGGATGCCGTAGCCATGCGCCGGGCAGCCGATGGTCGAGAGGCTCTCGAGGAAGCAGGCGGCGAGGCGCCCGAGTCCGCCGTTGCCGAGCGCTGCATCGGGCTCGTCGGCGAGCACCATCCCGTAGTCCTTGCCGAACTCCTCGAGCACGGCCTTGGCCTCCTCGACCAGCTCGAGGTTCACGATCCCATCCTCGAGCAGCCGTCCGATGAGGAACTCCATCGACAGGTAGTAGACCCGCTTTGCCCCGGAATCGTAGGTCTTGCCGGTCGCCGCGATCCAGGCGTCGGTGATCCGGTCGCGCACCGCGTAGCTCAGCGCCATGCGCCAGTCCTCGAGGATCGCGTGCTCGGGATCCTTGCCGAAGGAATAGCGAAGATGCTGGATGATGGAGTCGCGCAGGGAGGCAGTCGTGGTCATGGGGAGGCTCACTCGCTTTGGTAAAGACGAAAGGTTGCGCCGGTCGACCTAGGGCGTTTGCACGATTGATGAACAGTTTTTGTTACGCAAACGCAACTGCGTTGCACATTGCGCCGCGATTTACGGCAATTCGCTCAAGTGGCAGGCACATCCCGTGAGCGCCGCATAATCGTCGGTCACAAGGCTCACCGGGAACTGCGTCATGAACTCGGCGAAGCGGCCGCGGTCGCAAAACGCCTGCTCGAAGGTGCCGCTGGTGAGGTAGGGGCCGAAGTGCCGCGCCACGCCGCCGATCAGGTAGATGCCGCCGAAGGGCAGGGTGGTGAGCGCGAGGTTGCTGCACACCCGTCCCGTCATCCGCACGAAGACCTCGATGGCCCGCAGCGCGCGCTCGTCGGTGCCCGCCTGCACGGCCTCCATGATCTGCTGTGCTTCCAGCGCCTCGCCCGCGCCGTCCTCGTCGCAGAGCCAGGCATAGACCCGCTCGAAACCGCGGCCCGAGAGGATGTGCTCCACGCTCGGCCCCTGGTGCTTGCGCTCGATGTAGCGCAGTAGGCGCATCTCTTCCTCGGTCTGCACCGGGATCGCCACGTGGCCCGCTTCCGACGGCGGCACCAGCGTGCGGTCGCCAAGCCGGAACACCGGCGCCGCGTTCATGCCGGTACCGATGCCGACCACCAGTCGCGCTGCCTGCGGGCTCGCGGGCTGGCCCGGCAGGATCGTCGTCAGGCAATCGTCGGCGATGTGGCCGAGCGCATGGCCCTGCGCCTGCAGGTCGTTGAGCACAGAGATGGTCTCGGCCCCGGTGGCCTCGGCCAGGGTCGGGCGATCGATTTCCCAGTCGATATTGGTCAGCCGGCCCGCGCCGTCGCGGACCGGGCCGGCGACCGCGACACAGGCCGCGTCGACCTTTGCGCCCTTCTCGGCGAGGTAGTGCTTCAGGACAGCGCCGATGCCGTCGTTCTCGGCATTGCGGTAGCGCGTCACCGATCCTTCGAGCAGCGTGCCGCCTTCGCTGAGCGCCACCCGGGTGTTGGTGCCACCGATATCCGCCAGAACTGCCGTGCCGCCGCTGCTCATGATGCCTTACTCCGTTAGCGCTCTCGCAAGCGCGTGGTAAGAGGCTTTGGGCGTGCGTTCAAGGGTGTCGAAGTCCACATGCACCAGCCCGAAGCGTTTTTCGTAGCCGAGGCTCCATTCGTAGTTGTCGAGCAGCGACCAGGCGAAATAGCCCTTCACCGGCGCGCCGCCGGCGATCGCCTTGCGGACCTCGGCGAGATGATCGTCGAGATAGGCGATGCGGTCCTGGTCGTCCACGCCGCCGGCGACCAGCGGATCGGGCGCGGCCATGCCGTTCTCGGTCACGTAGAGCGGAAGATCGCCGGTGTACTCCGTTGCCAGCCGGGTCAGGAACTGCGACAGGCCCTGCGGGTAGATCTCCCAGTCCATGAAGGTCTTGGGCAGCGGGCCCTCGACTTCCTGCAGCGACGGCCAGGGGCCCTTGCTGGGCGCGATCACCTTGCGCGTGTAGTAGTTCAGCCCGCACCAGTCGAGCTTCTGGGTGATCAGCCCGAAGTCGTCCTGCCAGTTCGCGGGCATGTGCGGCTCGAGCCCGTCGAGCACGATCTGCGGGTATTCCCCCTTGAACACGCCGCCAGTGAACCAGCGGTTGTAGATGCCGTCGTAGAGTTCGGTGGCATGGCGCGCGTCCTCGGTGTCATCGGCGGGGGTGGCCCATTCCATGTTGAACACGCCGCCGAGGTTGGTCATGCCGAACCCGCGCATCACCTCGATGGCGCGGCCGTGGGCAAGCAGCACGTGGTGCATGGCGCGGGCGGTGGCGCGGATGTCGCGGATGCCCGGCGCCTGGAGCCCCATGAAATGCGACAGCCAGGCAACGCACCACGGCTCGTTGATCGGCGCGACCGAGTGCATCCGGTCACCGATGCGCTTCATCAGCACCTCGGTGAACTCGCCGAACCAATGCGCCACGTCGCGGTTGCGCCAGCCGCCGAGGTCGGCGAGCGCCGAGGGCAGCTCCCAGTGGTAGAGCGTGGCGCAGGGCTTGATGCCGCGTTCGAGCATGGCGTCGGTCAGCCGGTCGTAGAAGTCGAGCCCCGCCTGGTTGACCGCGCCGCGACCCTCGGGGAGCACCCGCGCCCAGCTTGTCGAGAAGCGGTAGGCGTCGAGGCCCGCGGCCTTCACCAGATCGAGATCCGCCTCGTAGCGGTGGTAGTGGTCGCAGGCACGGTCGCCGTTCTCGGCGCGCACGACATTGCCGGGCGTGGCGGCGAAATCATCCCAATGGGTGCGTCCTGCGCCGCCGAAGGCATGGCCCTCGATCTGGTAGCTGGAGGTGGCGACGCCGAAGAGGAAATCCTCGGGAAAATCCTTGCGGGTGAACTGCATGGCGTGTCCTTGTCGGTGAAAGAGGTGGGCGAGGGCGTGGCGTGGCCGAGCTTTATCGGGCGTCCTGCGGGACGGGTCCGGTGGAGCCGCCGATGATCAACTGCGCCTCGAGTAGGCGAGGCTGCGCGGGCAGCGCGGGGTCGGCGATATGTGCCAGCAGCATCGCGGCGGCGATGCGACCGGCCTCGTAGACCGACGAGCGGGTGGCGGTGAAGATCGGCACGTCCGGCCCGTTGCGCAGGAAGCTCAGATCGTCGTCATGGGTGATCACCGACACGTCGCGGCCCATCTCCAGCCCGGCGGCGTGGATGGCGCGGCGGATTCCGATGGCGGCGATCACCGACGAGGTGATCATCGCGGTGGGCCGGTCGGGCAGGGCGAGCATACGCGCGGCGCTCTCGAAGCCGTAGCTCTCGGTCATCTCGCCCGCGGTCATGTAGCGCGGGTCGACGGCGGCGCCGCGCCCGGCCATGGCCTGCTCAAACCCGACCCGGCGACGGTAGGCGAAATCCATGAACTCGAGCCCGTTGATCAGCGCGATGCGGCGGTGGCCCAGGTCGAGCAGGAAGTCGGTGGCGCGCTGGAAGGCATGGGTGTTGTTCATGTCGACCCAGCTGTAGGGCAGGTCGAGCTCGGTGGCGCGGCCATGCACCACGAAGGGCAGGCCGAGCTGGCGCAGAAAGGGAATCCGCGCGTCCGTCATCGAGGGGCCATGCACGATGATCCCGTCGACATTGCCCTTGGCCTTGAGCCGGCGGTAGTTTTCCTTCTCGTCGCGATCACCGGTGACCGACAGGGTCATGTCGTATCCGGCCTTGACGTATTCCTCCGATGCGCCAGCTATGAAATCACCGAACACCGGGTTCATCATCTGGTGCTGGGTCGACATCGGGATCACGTGGCCGATGGCCATGGCGCGCCCCGTCGCCAGCCCCTTGGCTCGCGCGTTCGGGGCATAGTTGAGCGCCTGCGCCGCCTCCATCACACGCTTGCGGGTCTGCTCGTTGACCTCCGGGTAGCCATTGAGCGCCCGACTCACGGTGGTCTGCGAGAGATTGAGGTGCGCGGCCAGTTGCTTGAGGTTCATCGGGGCATTTCCAAAGCGCTTCGGTACCTGACGACAGTAGCGGCAAAAAGGGGTATTCGGGAAGACCCTTTCAGATGGTCCGGCCTAGCTGCAGCGCAGCATGATTTTTCCAATGGTCGCAGAGATGCGTGATTGACAAACGGGGTCCAAACGCGTGAGGCTGCGACTATCTCAAAGCGCTTTGGGGTGAGGAGTGCCCCCTGCGCGCATAAAATGACTTGATTTCCTGCGGCCGGCAGAGCCGCGACATATCGGGAGGACATTGACGACATGACCAAGCGAACAACACCCGTCCGCGGCGCGCGCGCCATTTTGGGATCGGTGGCGGCCCTGGCGCTCTGCGCCGGCGCGGCCCAGGCGCAGGCGCAGGCGCAGGCGCAGATGGTGTTCACCCCCGGAGAGGGCGGCTTCAACTGGGACAGCCTCGAGGCCTTCGGCGCCGAGCATGACCTTTCGGGCCAGACGCTGAGCATCTTCGGCCCCTGGCGCGGCGACGACCAGGCGCTGGTCGAGACCGTGCTGGCCTATTTCGAAGAAGCCACCGGCGCCACAGTCAGCTACGCCTCGTCTGAAACCTACGAGCAGCAGATCGTCATCGACACCGAGGCAGGCAGCCCGCCGAACATCGCCATCCTGCCGCAGCCGGGCCTGATCCAGGATCTCGTCTCCAAGGGCTTCGTCGAGCCGCTGGGGGACGAAACCGCCGATTGGCTGCGCGAAAATTACGCCGCGGGCGAGAGCTGGGTGAGCCTCGGCTCCTACGAGGGGCCCGACGGCGCCGAGGCGCTCTATGCCTTCCCCTACAAGATCGACGTGAAATCCCTGGTCTTCTACGTGCCCGAGAACTTCGAGGACGCGGGCTACGAAGTGCCCGAGACCATGGAGGATCTGAAGGCGCTGACCGAGCAGATCTCCGAGGAGGGCGAGACGCCCTGGTGCATCGGTCTCGGCTCCGGCGGCGCCACCGGCTGGCCGGCGACCGACTGGGTCGAGGACATGATGCTGCGAGTGCAGCCGCCCGAGGTCTACGACCAGTGGGTGACCAACGAGATTTCCTTCGACGACCCCAAGGTGATCGAGGCGATCGAGGAGTTCGGCTGGTTCGCCAAGAACGACGACTTCGTCAATGGCGGCACCGGTGCGGTGGCCACCACCGACTTCCGCGAGAGCCCCGACGGTCTCTTCGCCTCGCCGCCGCAGTGCTACATGCACCACCAGGCCAGCTTCATCCCGACCTTCTTCCCGGAAGGCACCGAGATGGGCATCGACGCGGACTTCTTCTACATGCCCGCCTACGAGGGCAAGGATCTCGGCCAGCCAGTGCTGGGTGCGGGCACGCTCGCCTTCATCACCAAGGACAGCGACTCCGCGCGCGCCTTCATCGAGTTCCTGAAGACGCCGATCGCGCATGAGATCTGGATGGCCCAGTCGGGCTTCCTGACACCCTACAAGGACGCCGATGCCGAGCTTTACGGCTCGCCGACCCTGAAGAAGATGGGCGAGATCCTGCTTGATGCCACCACCTTCCGCTTCGACGCCTCGGACCTGATGCCCGGCGCGGTGGGCGCGGGCAGCTTCTGGACCGGCATGGTCGACTACGTCGGCGGCAAGTCGGCCGAAGACGTTGCGACGGCGATTCAGAAAAGCTGGGACGCCAACAAGTAACTCGGCTTAGAGTGAACGCGGGGCGCCGCGACCACCTTCCTTCGAAGGAAGGTGCAAGTCTCTTCCAAGGGACTTGCGGCGCCCCGGACGACCGCAAGGCAAGGGGAGGACGTCATGCATCCGGCATTTCAGGCCGTACTGACCATCGTGATCGGGCTCGGCGGCTGCATCGGCTATTTCTGGTTCTCGAACCAGCTGCTCGACAAGGTTCTCTTCCCGGCCCGCGGCCCCAACATCGGCCGCAACATCCGCAGGGCGGAAATGATCCGTCCCTGGCTCTTCCTCTTTCCCGCGATCTTCGCACTCGGCCTCTATCTAGCCTATCCGGTGGTGGCGACCTTCTGGCTCTCGCTCACAGACCGCGACCAGGGCGGCGCCTTCGTCGGGCTGGCCAACTACCAGCAGATGCTGCGCGAGGCGAAGTTCTGGGAGGCGATCCGCAACAACATGCTGTGGCTCATCGTCGTTCCCGCCGCCTCCACCGCCTTCGGGCTGCTGGCGGCGCAGCTCACCGACCGCATCAGCTGGGGCAATATCGCGAAGTCATTGATCTTCATGCCGATGGCGATCTCCTTCGTCGGCGCCTCGGTGATCTGGAAGCTGGTCTATGATTTCCGTCCCATCGGGCAGGAGCAGATCGGCATCCTCAACGCCTTCTGGGTCTGGCTCGGCGGCGAGCCGCAGACCTGGCTGACGATCACGCCGTGGAACAACTTCCTGCTGATGGTGGTGCTGATCTGGATCCAGACCGGCTTTGCCATGGTGATCCTCGGCGCCGCCCTGCGTGGCATCCCCGAAGAGACGGTCGAGGCGGCCATCGTCGACGGTGCCAACCCGTTCCAGATCTTCTTCAAGATCAAGGTGCCGCAGATCCGTTCGACCATCGTCGTGGTCTGGACGACGATCACCCTGGTGGTGCTGAAGATCTTCGACATCGTGCTCGCCATGACCAACGGCCAGTGGCAGACGCAGGTGCTGGCCAACTACATGTACGACAAGCTTTTCCGCGCCTTCGACTGGGGCGTCGGCTCGGCCGCGGCCATGGTGATCATGCTGCTGGTCTCGCCGATCCTGGTGTGGAACGTGATCAACGCGCGCCGCGAGATGCGCTGAGGGAGGCCCGGACATGGAAGGCATGGCAGGACAGAAATCGCATCTCACCTGGGCGGTGCACATCTCGGTGGCGCTGCTGGTGGCGCTCTGGCTCTTCCCGACGGTCGGCCTGCTGGTGTCGTCCTTCCGGACCGCCGAGCAGATCTCCAACTCCGGCTGGTGGTCGGCCTTCTCGGCGCAGAAGGGACAGCTTCCGGCGATCCGCATCTCCGGCGACGAGGCGCGGGAGGACGGCCTCTACGTGATCGACGGCAACCTCTTCGGCACCGCCGAGACGACGCTGTCGGCCTGGGGCACCTCGTCGCGCGCGCCGGAGGCCTACGAGCCGGACACGCAGGTCGATCTCGATGACGGCTGGCAGCTCACGGTGGAACGTTCGGGCGATTTCCGGCTGACCGGCCCGCAGAGCTTCGAGGGGGAGCGCCTGCCACGGGTCTTCGCCACCGCCACCACGCCGCCGGAATTCACGCTTGAGAACTACGTCAACGTGCTCTTCGGCACCACCGCCGGGGCAGGGGTCGGACAGGCGTTTCTCAACACGCTGACGGTGTCGATCCCGGCGACGGTGATCCCCATTCTCGTCGCCGCCTTTGCCGCCTACGCGCTGGCCTGGATGGAATTCCCCGGCCGCGCCCTGCTGGTCGCGGCCGTGGTGGCGCTGCTGGTGGTGCCCTTGCAGCTCGCACTGATCCCGCTGCTGCAGCTTCACAACAACATCGGCATCGGCAAGGGCTACCTCGGGGTCTGGCTGGCGCACACCGGCTTTGGCCTGCCGCTGGCTATCTACCTGCTGCGCAACTACATGGTCGGCCTACCCAAGGACATCATCGAGAACGCCCGCGTCGACGGCGCCTCGGACTTCCAGATCTTCACCAAGATCGTGCTGCCGCTGTCCTTCCCGGCGCTGGCGAGCTTCGCCATCTTCCAGTTCCTCTGGACCTGGAACGACCTGCTGGTGGCGCTGGTCTTCCTTGGCACCGACGACGACCGGCTGGTGCTGACCGCGCGGCTGGTGAACCTGATGGGCTCGCGCGGGGGGCAATGGGAGATCCTTGCAACCTCGGCTTTCGTGTCGATCGTCGTGCCGCTGATTGTTTTCTTCGCAATGCAGAAATACCTCGTGCGCGGCCTGCTTGCAGGCTCCGTGAAGTGATCGAAAGAACAGGTCCATGAGCAACAACACCCTCCCAGTCCCCTCGACCCAAGACCGTGACTGGTGGCGCGGCGCGGTGATCTACCAAGTCTACCCGCGCAGCTTCCAGGACAGCAACGGCGACGGTATCGGCGATCTGCTCGGCATCTCCCGCCGCCTGCCGCACATTGCCTCGCTCGGCGTCGACGCGGTCTGGATCTCGCCCTTCTTCCGCTCGCCGATGAAGGACTTCGGCTACGACGTGAGCGACTATTGCGACGTCGACCCGATGTTCGGCAGCCTCGCCGATTTCGACGTGCTGATCGAAACCGCGCATCAGCTCGGCCTCAAGGTGCTGATCGACCTCGTCATGTCGCACAGCTCTGACCAGCACCCGTGGTTCGAGGAGAGCCGCAGCTCCAAGGACAACCCGCGCGCCAACTGGTACGTCTGGGCCGACGCCAAGCCCGACGGCACGCCGCCGAACAACTGGCTGTCGATCTTCGGCGGCTCGGCCTGGCAATGGGACACCACGCGCTGCCAGTACTATCTGCACAACTTCCTGACCTCGCAGCCCGACCTCAACTTCCACGAGCCGCAGGTGCAGAAGACCCTGCTCGACGTGGCGGAGTTCTGGCTCGACCGCGGGGTGAACGGCTTCCGCCTCGACACGGTGAACTTCTACACCCATGACGCCGAACTGCGCGACAACCCGGCGCTGCCGCCCGAGCGGCGCAACCCGATCACCGCCCCGGCGGTGAACCCCTACACCTGGCAGGAACACCTCTACGACAAGACCCAGCCCGAGAACCTCGCGTTCCTCGCCAAGCTGCGCAAGCTGATGGACCGCTACAACGCCGCCGCCGTAGGCGAGATCGGCGAGGACCTGCGCGGGCTCGAAGTGCTGGGCGAATACACCTCGGGCAACGAGCACCTGCAGATGTCCTACGCCTTCGAGTTGCTTTCGGACAAGGCGCCCTCGGCGCCCTACGTCAAGGAAGTGATGGACAAGGTGCACGAGGTGGCCAGCGACGGCTGGGCCTGCTGGGCCTTCTCGAACCACGACGTGGTCCGCCACGTCTCGCGCTGGAACATCGGCGACGGCGGCGCGCGCGCCTACACCACGCTGATGATGTGCCTGCGCGGCTCGGCCTGCATCTACCAGGGCGAGGAACTGGCGCTGCCCGAGGCGGTGCTGGCCTTCGAGGACCTGCAGGATCCCTACGGCATCCGCTTCTGGCCCGCCTTCAAGGGCCGCGACGGCTGCCGCACGCCGATGGTCTGGGAGCCGAACGCCCATCACGGCGGCTTCACCGAGGGCCAGCCCTGGCTGCCGGTAAGCCACGAGCACCTGCGGATGACCGTCGAGGACCAGGAAAAGGATCCCGCGGCTATCCTGCATCACTACCGCCGCGCGATCGCCTTCCGCCACGCCCATTCGGCGCTGCGCAAGGGCGAGATCACCGATGTGACCGCGACGGGCAATGTGCTCAGCTTCCGCCGCGTGGACGAGCGCGAAGAGCTGTTCTGCGCCTTCAACATCGGCCCGGAACCGGCGGTGATCGACGCGCCCGCGGGCAAGTGGCAGCAGGTGGGTGTCGAGCTCGGCTCGACCGGGACCGCGCCGGACGGCAAGTTCCACCTCGGGCCCTGGCAGCCCGCGCTGGCGCTGCGGATGTGATCGGCGGATACGAAAGATAAGGGGAGGCGGAGACGATGGCAGACCTGAAACTCACCGATGTCGGAAAGACCTATGGCGGGACGGTCGAGGTGCTCAAGCACATCGACCTCGACATCAAGGCGGGCGAGCTCATCGTCTTCGTCGGCCCCTCCGGCTGCGGCAAGTCGACCTTGCTGCGGATGATCGCCGGGCTCGAGCGGATCACCGCGGGCACGCTGGAGATCGACGGCCAGCAGGTCAACGACGTGCCCCCGGCGCAGCGCGGCATCGCCATGGTGTTCCAGAGCTACGCGCTCTACCCGCATATGACCGTGCGCGACAACATGTCCTTCGCCCTGCAGATCGCCAAGAAGAGCAAGGAGGAGATCGCCGCCGCGGTCGAACGCGCCGCCAAGATGCTGCAGCTAGAGCCCTATCTCGACCGTCTGCCGAAGGCGCTTTCGGGCGGCCAGCGGCAGCGTGTCGCCATCGGCCGCGCCATCGTGCGCGACCCCAAGGTTTTCCTCTTTGACGAGCCGCTCTCGAACCTCGATGCGGCGTTGCGCGTCGCCACGAGGATCGAGATCGCCCAGCTCAAGGAGGCATTGCCCGACCGCACGATGGTCTACGTCACCCATGACCAGGTCGAGGCGATGACCCTCGCCGACCGCATCGTGGTGCTGGCCAACAAGGGGGTCGCGCAGGTGGGCTCGCCGCTGGAGCTCTACGAGACCCCCAACAGCGAGTTCGTCGCGCAGTTCATCGGCTCCCCGGCGATGAACATGCTGGCGGGCGAGGTGATCGGCACGGGCGCGCAGACCACCGTCCAGCTGGAGACCGGCGGCACCGCGGTCTCGGACGTGCCGACCAGCGAGTCGGACATGGGGCTGCAGGTCAACGCCGGCATCCGCCCCGAGGATTTCACCGTCGCGACAGTCGAACCGGTGTTCACCGGCAAGGTTGCGCTGACCGAGGCACTCGGCGAGGTCACCCTGCTGCACTTCGAGCCGCAGCCCGGCTGCAAGGAGGCGGTGATTGCCAAACTTCCCGGCATCCACAAGGGCCTGCGCGGCACCGATGTCGGGCTGAGCGCCGATCCCTCGAAGGTGCATCTCTTCACCGGCGGCATCTCGCTGCGCTACCGCTGAGCACCGCAAAGGCCGTGATCGGCTTTTGCCCCTCTCCTCGCAGAGAGGTGCTCCCGCCCTGCGCGCGGATGCGTTACCATGCAAAGGCGCATTCCCGTCCCGCATGTTCTCATTAAGTTCTCATTTACCCATTGCGATCCGGGGCGTTTCCCCTATGTGTAGGGGCGTTCCTGTCCCGAGGGTCTCATGCCAGAGCTGAAGCAGATCGAAGTGCGCGGCGCGCGCGAGCACAATCTCAAGAACATCGACGTGGACATCCCGCGCGACGAGCTGGTGGTGATCACCGGCCTGTCGGGCTCGGGCAAGTCCTCGCTCGCCTTCGACACGATTTACGCCGAGGGCCAGAGGCGCTACGTCGAGAGCCTCTCGGCCTACGCGCGGCAGTTCCTCGACATGATGGAAAAGCCCGATGTTGATCACATCGCCGGCCTGTCGCCGGCGATTTCCATCGAGCAGAAGACCACCTCGAAGAACCCGCGCTCGACGGTCGGCACGGTCACAGAGATCTACGACTACCTGCGCCTGCTGTTTGCCCGCGTCGGCACACCCTACAGCCCGGCCACCGGCCTGCCCATCGAGGCGCAGCAGGTTCAGGACATGGTCGACCGCGTTATGGCGCTGGAGGAGGGCACCCGCGGCTACCTGCTGGCGCCGATCATCCGCGACCGCAAGGGCGAGTACCGCAAGGAATTCCTCGAGCTGCGCAAGCAGGGCTTCCAGCGGGTCAAGGTGGATGGCGAGTTCTACGAGCTTGATGAGCCGCCGACCCTCGACAAGAAATTCCGCCACGACATCGACGTGGTGGTCGACCGCATCGTCGTGCGCGAGGGGCTGGAGACGCGGCTGGCCGACAGTTTCCGCACCGCGCTCGATCTGGCGTCGGGCATTGCCGTGCTGGAAACCGCCCCGCGCGAAGGCGAGGGCGAGGCCGAGCGGATCACCTTCTCCGAGAACTTCTCCTGCCCAGTCAGCGGCTTCACCATCTCCGAGATCGAACCGCGCCTGTTCTCCTTCAACGCCCCCGTCGGCGCCTGCCCGGAGTGCGACGGTCTCGGCGTCGAGCTGTTCTTCGACGAGAATCTCGTGGTGCCCGACATCACGCTGAAGGTCGCCGACGGCGCCATCGCGCCCTGGCGCAAGGGCAAGTCGCCGTATTTCCTGCAGACCATCGAGTCGATCGCCAAGCACTACGAGTTCAACAAGAACGCGCGCTGGAAGGATCTGCCGAAGAAGGTGCAGGACGTCTTCCTGCACGGCTCCGGCAAGGAGGAAATCCCCTTCCGCTACGACGAGGGCGGCCGCGTCTACCAGGTGACCCGCGCCTTCGAGGGGGTGATCCCCAACATGCAGCGCCGCTACCGCGAGACCGACAGCGCCTGGGTGCGCGAGGAATTCGAGCGCTACCAGAACAACCGCCCCTGCGGCGCCTGCGGCGGCTATCGCCTGCGTCCCGAAGCGCTCGCGGTAAAGATCGGCTCGGCCAAGAAGGACACGCTGCTGCACGTCGGCCAGGTGGTGCAGATGTCGATCCGGGAGGCGCACGACTGGATCGAGACCGTCCCCGAGGCGCTCTCGGGCCAGAAAAACGAGATCGCCCGCGCCATCCTGAAGGAGATCCGCGAGCGTCTCGGCTTCCTCAATAACGTCGGCCTCGAGTATCTGACCATGTCGCGCTCGGCCGGCACGCTCTCGGGTGGCGAGAGCCAACGCATCCGTCTTGCCTCGCAGATCGGCTCCGGCCTGACCGGCGTGCTCTACGTGCTCGACGAGCCCTCGATCGGGTTGCACCAGCGCGACAACGACCGGCTCATCGGCACGCTGAAATCGCTGCGCGACCAGGGCAACACGGTGATCGTCGTCGAGCATGACGAGGACATGATCCGCCAGGCCGACTACGTCTTCGACATCGGCCCCGGCGCCGGGGTGCATGGCGGGCAGGTGGTCAGCCACGGCACGCCGCAGATGATCTCGGACGATGCCGCCAGCCTCACCGGCCAGTATCTCGCCGGCACGCGCGAGATCGCCGTGCCCGCCGAGCGCCGCAAGGGCAACGGCAAGATGCTCAAGGTGGTCAAGGCGACGGGCAACAACCTCAAGGAGGTGACCGCCGAGTTCCCGCTGGGCAAGTTCGTCTGCGTCACCGGCGTCTCGGGCGGCGGCAAGTCGACGCTGACCATCGAGACGCTCTACAAGAACGCCGCCATGCGGCTCAACGGCGCCCGCGAGACCCCGGCGCCCTGCGAGACGATCAAGGGCTTCGAGTATCTCGACAAGGTCATCGACATCGACCAGCGCCCGATCGGTCGCACGCCGCGCTCCAACCCGGCGACCTACACCGGCGCCTTCACCCCGATCCGCGACTGGTTCGCCGGGCTCCCCGAGGCCAAGGCGCGCGGCTACAAGCCCGGGCGCTTCAGCTTCAACGTCAAGGGCGGCCGCTGCGAGGCCTGCCAGGGCGACGGCGTCATCAAGATCGAGATGCACTTCCTGCCCGACGTCTACGTCGAATGCGAAACCTGCAAGGGCCAGCGCTACAACCGCGAGACGCTGGAGATCAAGTTCAAGGGCAAGAGCATCGCCGATGTGCTTGATATGACGGTAGAAGAAGCGCAGGACTTCTTCCAGTCCGTGCCCTCGATCCGCGAGAAGATGGACGCGCTGATGCGCGTCGGCCTGAGCTACGTGAAGGTCGGCCAGCAGGCGACCACCCTCTCGGGCGGCGAAGCGCAGCGGGTGAAACTGTCGAAGGAACTGGCGAAACGCTCCACGGGCCGCACGCTTTACATCCTCGACGAGCCGACCACGGGCCTGCACTTCGAGGACGTGCGCAAGCTCCTCGAGGTGCTGCACGAGCTGGTCGAGCAGGGCAACACGGTGGTGGTGATCGAGCACAATCTCGACGTCATCAAGACCGCCGACCACATCATCGATATCGGCCCCGAGGGCGGCGACGGCGGCGGCGAGATCGTCGCCACCGGCACGCCCGAGGACGTGGCCGAGGTCGGGCGCTCGCACACCGGCCACTACCTCAAGCCGATGCTGCGCACGGGCAAGGTTGCCGCGGAATAGCAGGCATGGCGCGTCCGCAAGGGCGCGCCACTGCGTATTTGAAAAGAGAAGAAGGACCGGTCGCTCCAAGAGGCGCCGGTCCTTGTTTCTTCTAGGCGGAAATATCCCGGGGGGTCAGGGGGGCAGCGCCCCCCTGCGCCAGCTCACTTCGCCAGCTGCGCGATGCCGCCGATGATGTCCAGCACGGCCCCGGTGTCCGGGTCGACCCGGTAGACGTAGTCGTCGACGTTGTAATAGGTCCGGCGCGGGTCGAGCTGGTAGCGGCCCGGATCGCGGATGACGATATAGTTGTCACGGATCCGGTCACCGCGGTCGAAGCGGTGAATGCGGATCTCGTCGCGGTCATGGTCGCGATCCCGGTCATGGTGACCTTGCTGGACCTTCTTGTACTGGCCCGGTGGCATGCAGGCCGCGTTCTTCTTGGCAAGGCCCGGCGGGCAGCCCTTGGGGGCCGCGGATGCAGCCATGGGCGTGGCGAGGGCGGCGGCGGTCAGAGCCGTGAGGGCGAGGGTACGCAACATGATGGTCTCCTGTACGTGGTGCGGAGTTATACGCAGAGAACGCTCCCCTCCGCCGCATTGGTTCCGAAAAACACCGCGCAATCAGCGGCTTTCCGCCAAGCGTTCACGGCCTCCAATCGGGTTTGCGCTTGTCCAGGAAGGCCGCGATGCCCTCGTCGGTGTCGCGCTCCAGCATGTTCTGCACCATCACCTCGGCGGTCAGCGCATAGGCCTCCTCGAGCGGCAGTTCCGCCTGCGCGTAGAACGCCTGCTTGCCGATGGTCACCGCCTGCGGCAGCTTTGACGCCACGCTTTCGGCCAGCGCCTGCGCCGCGGCGGGCAGCTCTGCGGCGGGCACCACGCGGTTGACCAGCCCCATGGCCTGCGCTTCGTCTGCGTGGATGAACCGCCCGGTGGTGAGCATCTCGAAGGCCTGCTTGCGCGGCAGGTTGCGGGTCAGCGCCACCATGGGGGTCGAACAGAAAAGGCCGAGGTTCACGCCGTTCACCGCGAAGCGCGCGTCCTCGGCCGCCACCGCCATGTCGCAGCTCGCCACAAGCTGGCAGCCGGCGGCGGCGGCGATGCCGTGCACCTGGGCGATCACCGGCTGGGGCAGGCGGGTCAGCCCCACCATCACCCGCGCGCAGCGGGCGAAGAGATCGGCGAAATAGGCCGCCCCCTTGTCCTCGGCCTGCCGCCCGGCCTGCATCTCGCGCAGGTCGTGCCCGGCGCAGAACACCTTGCCCGCGCCCGAGATCACCACCGCGCGGATCGTCCGGTCCTGCGACAGCGCGTCGATCTGCGCCTGCAGCGCCGCCAGCATGGCATCCGACAGCGGGTTGAGCCGCTCGGGCGCGTTCAGCCGCAGGTGGGCGACGGGTCCGGTGTCGTGACGTTCCAGAATTGCCATCTTGTCCTCCTCCATCCTCGCGGGCAGCCTAGCCAGCGAGGATCAGGGGCGAAAGGGGCGGGAGGTCGCATGGCGCTGCAGTTCACCATTCCGGAGATGACCGGCTTCCTGTCGGAGGTGTTTCCGCAGATCGAGGGCATGTTCGCCATCGACCGGATGGACGAGGAACTGCTGGTGATGCGGTTGATCGTGGAGGAGCAGCACCTACGGCCCGGCGGCACCGTCTCGGGCCCGTCGATGTTCGCGCTGGCCGACGTGGCGGCCTATGTGGCGACCATGGCGCGGATCGGACGCGAGGCACTCACCGTGACCACCCATTGCTCGATCGACTTCATGCGCAAGCCCGAGGCCGGGCGGGACCTTCTGGCCGCGGCGCGGGTGCTGAAGATGGGCCGCAGCCTGAGCGTGATCGACGTGCTGCTCTACTCCGAGCACTCGGATGACCCGGTCGCCCATGCGTCGCTGACCTACGCCATTCCGCCGCGGCGCTGAGCGGCCCTCAGCGCGGCTCCGGGAAAGGGAGCCCGGCCTCGGCGGCGCAGGCGCGGATACGGGTGAGCACTTCGTCGGGCAGGGCAATGCCCTCGGTCTTCGCCCGCGCGGCGGCGACGGCGGCGCGGTCACCGGGGATGCGCACCGGGCGGGCGGCGTCGATCGGGCGGCTGTTGCGGCAGGCCTCGTTCAGGTGCTCGACCTGCGCCACGAAGGCCTCGCGGCCGCCAAAGGCCTCGGGTTCCATCACCTGCAGGAAGACATTGGCGCCCCAGCGGGTCGGTGCCTCGACCCGCCCATGCCCGGCCAGCGCCTGCGACAGCATCTCGACCATCAGCCCCATGGCAAAGCCCTTGTGACCATGGTCCGCGCCACCCACCGGAAGGATCGAGCCCTTCGGGGTCTGGTTGATGACGGTGGGGTCGGTGGTTGACTGTCCCGCGCCGTCCAGCATCCAGGGAAACGCGAACTCGGTGCCGGAGTTGATGTGCTCGCGCACCTTCGACAGCGTGGTGATCGAGGCGCAGGTGTCGATCAGCACCGGATGGTCGCGGCCCGGGTAGCCGACGGCCCAGGGGTTGGGGGTCAGCAGCGGCTCGCAGCCGCCGTAGGGGGCAACCCACTGCCCCGAGGGATCGGAGGTGGCGATGTAGCACACGAAACCCTTCTCGGCGGCGATGCGGGTCAGCGCCGAGAGGCAGCCGATGTGATGGCTGCGGCGGATCGCCATTGCGGCCATGCCATAGTCGGCGGCGCGCTCCATGCAGGTGTCGAGCGCCCGGGTCATCACCCAGTGGCCGGGCAGGTAGTTGCCATCCCAGAGCAGCGTGACCTTGTTGTCGGCCAGCACCTCGTGCGCGCCGTGCTTGGTCATCAGGTCCTTCGCCAATTCCGGCAGGTAGTAGGAGACCATCGAGATGCCATGCGTGGTGACGCCGATCTCGTCGGTCTGGATCAGCAGCTCGGCAACGGTCTCGGCCTTCTCGGGCGGCAGGCCGCCGCCGGCCAGCAGGTCTCTGGCAAGGGTGAAGAGGGCGGTGCGGTCGAAACTCTGGGTCATGCGGGATTTGTCGGCCGGAGCTCACTTTGGGTCAATCGGCAATTCGCGACCGTCGCGTTTTTCCCCGCGAGCCCGGAGGCATGCCATTGGCGCCGCCGCGCATAGAGGGGTTGCGAAGCGGCACGATCGGCGCAATCCTCCGCGGTGAAACGGCATGCCGCGTCCTGACAGGGAGGAGGACCGGCTGCGCCTTTGGTCTAATAGGCGCGGCGCATCTTCCTGATAGTCTGGGCGTCGAAAGAGAGGACAAGAGCCATGCAGATGAGCGATACCCGCGTGATCAAGGCCCCGCGCGAGGTGGTCTGGGCCGCGATCCTGAACCCCGAGGTGCTGAAGGCCTGCGTGCCGGGCTGCACCGAGCTGACCGGCACCCCCGAGGAGGGCTTCGAGGCGACGGTGGTGCAGAAGGTCGGCCCGGTGAAGGCGACCTTCAAGGGCACGGTGACCCTGTCGAACATGGCCGAGCCGGAGGCGGTGACGCTCACCGGCGAGGGCAAGGGCGGCGCCGCGGGCTTTGCCAAGGGCGGCGCCGACGTGCGTTTCGCCGAGGTCGAGGACGGCACCGAGCTCAGCTACGAGGTCGATGCCAAGGTCGGCGGCAAGCTGGCGCAGCTCGGTAGCCGGATCATCGACGGCTTTGCAAAGAAGATGGCCGACCAGTTCTTCACCAACCTGCAGGACGCGGTCGAGGGGCCGTCGGACCCGGACGAGGCGCCTGAGGCCGAGGGGGAAGCCGCCGAAGAGGGCAAGAAAAAAGGCTGGTTCAAGCGGATGGTCTCGGGCTGACGCCCGTGCCAGAGTACAACCGAGCCAAAACCGAACAGTCATCCCAGGGAGGGTACGTATGACCAAGGTAACGATGACGGTGAACGGCAAATCCGTCAGCAAGGAGGTCAGGGGCAATATGCTGATGACCGAGTTCCTGCGCGACGAGCTGCACCTGACGGGCACGCACGTCGGCTGCGACACCTCGCAATGCGGCGCCTGCAACATTCACGTCAACGGCGAGACCGTGAAGGGCTGCACCATATTCGCTGCGGAATGCGACGGCGCCGAGGTCGGCACCATCGAGGGCCAGGCCAATGCCGACGGCACGCTGAACGTGATCCAGCAGGCCTTTCAGGACCACCACGGGCTGCAATGCGGCTTCTGCACGCCGGGCATGGTGATGTCGGCGGCGACGCTGCTGAAAGAAAACCCCAAGCCCACCGAGGCCGAGATCCGGCACTACCTCGAGGGCAATATCTGCCGCTGCACCGGCTACCACAATATCGTCAAGGCGATCATGGCCGCCAGCGGCCAGGACGTGAGCACCATCGCCGCCGAGTGAGCGCGGCGCCGCGGGCCCGGTGGGGCCGCGCGCATAGACGAAGATCTACGAACGATCCGGTGGCGGTTGGGAGGCCGCCCGCGGAACAGGGAGGACCGGCGGAAACGGAGGCCGCCGGGTGGAGAGTTCGAGGCGGGCCGGGCAGGACCCACACCCGCCGGCATATCAGGGAGGAGACCCCATGCCGAAGGATCATGGCATCGGAGCGGCCCAGAAGCGGCGCGAGGACGTGCGCTTCCTGACCGGGGCCGGTCAATATACCGACGACATCAACGTGTACGGGCAGACCTACTGCCACTTCCTGCGCTCGGACGTGGCGCATGGCAAGATCACCAGCCTCGATACCAGCGCCGCCGAGGCGATGCCCGGTGTGCTGCGCATCTTCACCGGCAAGGACTTCGAGGGCATCGGCGGGCTGCCCTGCGGCTGGCAGGTGACCGACAAGAACGGCGATCCGATGAAGGAGCCGCCGCATCCCGTGCTCGCGCAGGGCAAGGTGCGCCACGTCGGCGATCCGATCTGCGCGGTGATCGCCGAAACCCTCGATCAGGCCCGCGATGCCGCCGAGGCGATCGAGCTGGAGATCGAGGATCTGCCGGCTGTCGTCGACATGAGGGCGGCGCTGGAGACCGGCTCGGCCAAGGTGCATGACGATCTGGAAGACAACCTCTGCTACGACTGGCAGTTCGGCTCCGACCAGGCCGTGGTGGACAAGGCCTTTGCCGAGGCCGCGCATGTGACGACGCTGGAGCTGGTCAACAACCGCCTCGTCGCCAACCCGATGGAGCCGCGCGTCGCGGTGGCCGAATACGCCCGCGCCAAAGACGAGAGCACGCTCTACACCACCTCGCAGAACCCGCATGTGATCCGCCTGCTGATGGGCGCCTTCGTGCTGGGCATCCCCGAGCACAAGCTGCGCGTGGTGGCCCCGGACGTCGGCGGCGGCTTCGGCACCAAGATCTTCCACTACGCCGAGGAGGCCTTCGTCACCTTCGCCGCGCGGCAGATCAACCGGCCCGTCAAGTGGACCTCGACCCGCTCCGAGGCCTTCATGTCCGACGCCCATGGCCGCGACCACGTGACCAAGATCGAACTGGCGCTGGACGCCGAGAACAACTTCATCGGGCTGCGCACCGACACGCTGGCCAACATGGGGGCGTACCTCTCGACCTTCTCGTCGTCGGTGCCCACCTGGCTGCACGGCACGCTGATGGCGGGGAACTACAAGACCCCGGCGATCCAGGTGAACGTGAAGGCGGTGTTCACCAACACCGTGCCGGTCGACGCCTACCGCGGCGCGGGCCGCCCCGAGGCGACCTTCCAGCTCGAGCGGCTGGTGGACAAGGCGGCGCGGGAGCTGGGCGTGGACCCGATCAAGCTGCGGCGTCAGAACTTCATCGAGAGCTTCCCCTACGCGACCCCGGTGGCGGTGGAATATGACACCGGCGACTACGTGGCGACGATGGACAAGCTCGAAGAGATGATCGGCATCCCCGGCTTTGCCGCGCGCCGCGCCGAGAGCGAGGCGAAGGGCAAGCTGCGCGGGCTCGGGGTCAACTGCTACATCGAGGCCTGCGGCATCGCGCCGTCGAACCTCGTGGGGCAGCTCGGCGCACGGGCAGGGCTCTATGACGCCGCAACCGTGCGGGTGAACGCCACCGGCTCGATCTCGGTCATGGTCGGCGCGCACAGCCACGGGCAGGGGCATGAGACCGCTTTCCCGCAGGTGGTCGCCGACATGCTGGGCATCGACGAGAGCATGATCGACATCGTCCACGGCGACACCTCGAAGATCCCCTTCGGTATGGGCACCTACGGCTCGCGTAGCCTCGCGGTCTGCGGCTCGGCCATGGTCCGCGCCACCGAGAAGATCATCAACAAGGCGAAGAAGATCGCGGCGCACCTGATGGAAGCCTCGGAGGGCGACATCGAGCTGAAGGACGGCATGTTCACCGTCGCGGGCACCGACAAGTCGGTGGCCTGGGGCGATGTCACGCTGGCCGCCTACGTGCCGCACAACTACCCGCTCACCGAGATCGAGCCGGGGCTGGAGGAGACTGCCTTCTACGACCCGGCCAACTTCACCTATCCCGCCGGTGCCTACGCCTGCGAGGTGGAGGTCGACCCCGAGACCGGCAAGGTGACCATCGAACGCTTCGCCGCCGCCGATGATTTCGGCAACGTGGTGAACCCGATGATCGTCGAGGGGCAGGTGCACGGCGGGCTGGCGCAGGGCATCGGCCAGGCGCTGCTGGAGAACTGCGTCTACGACGCCGACGGACAGCTTCTCTCGGCCAGCTACATGGACTACGCCATGCCGCGCGCCGGGGACGTGCCGTTCTACATGGTCGACCACAGCTGCGCGACGCCCTGCACCCACAACCCGCTCGGGGTGAAGGGCTGCGGCGAGGCCGGGGCCATCGGCTCGCCGCCCGCCGTTGTGAACGCGGTGCTCGACGCGCTGAACCACGCCGGGCACGACGTGGCGCATATCGACATGCCCGTCTCGCCGCACCGGGTGTGGCAGGCGATGCAGGGATGATCCCTTTCCCCGGCACAGGCGCTTGCATCTTGCGCCGGGGAAGATGAGTATTCGACGAAATATGAAAGGGATGAGGGGCGCCGGACCGCCCCGGCCCCTTCCGCAGGAGGACGACGATGTACAGCTTTGACGTTGTGAGACCCAAGAGCGTGGCCGATGCCGTGGCCGCGCTCGGAGAGGAAGAGGCGCAGGCGCTCGGGGGCGGGCAGACGCTGATCCCCTCTCTCAAACAGCGCCTCGCCATGCCCTCGGTTCTGGTGAGCCTTGCCGCCATCGACGAGATCAAGGGCGTGTCGAGCGAGGGCGGCGGTCTGACGATCGGCGGCGGCACGACCCATGCCACCGTGGCGAAGGACTGTGCCGCGAGCTATCCGGCGCTGGCGGCGATGGCCGGCAATATCGGTGATCCGGCGGTGCGCAATCGCGGCACCATCGGCGGCAGCCTCGCCAACAACGACCCGGCGGCCTGCTACCCGGCGGCGGCGCTGGCCTCTGGCGCGACCATCGTGACCAACACGCGCGAGATCGCGGCGGACGACTACTTCCAGGGCATGTTCACCACGGCGCTGGAAGAGGGCGAGATCATCACCGCGGTGAAGCTGCCGATCCCGGAAAAGGCCGCCTACATCAAGTTCGAACAGCCCGCCTCGCGCTTTGCGCTGGTCGGGGTCTTCGTCGCCAAGTTCACAGACGGGGTACGCGTGGCGGTCACCGGTGCGTCGGAAGAGGGCGTGTTCCGCTGGACCGAGGCCGAGGCGGCGCTTTCGGGCGATTTCTCCGCCGCGGCGCTGGAGGGGCTTTCGGTGTCAGCGGACGGGCTGATGACCGATCTGCACGGCTCGGCCGCCTACCGCGCGCATCTGATCGGTGTGCTGACCAAGCGGGCCGTGGCGCAGGCGTAATCGCGGGTCGGGTTCGGGATTGGCGTCCTCCGGGAAACCGGGGGACGCTTTCTATTCTGTCGGATAGTCAGATGCGCTGCGTGTCCTCAGGCTTGCCGCCTGACACGCGGGCGCAGCGCTAGCGTGCCAGCGCCAGGAGCCCTTCGACGTCGAGATGCGCCTCCATGTGCTCCGCCAGCGCGTCGAGCACCGTATCCACCTTCGCGCCGTAGCGGGTGTCGCTGCGGGCGACGCCGAGTCCCTCGAGCCAGGCGCCGCGGAAGGCGTCGTCCGAAAACAGCCCGTGCAGGTAGCTGCCGGTGACCCGTCCATCCGTCGAGATCGCGCCATCCGGCCTGCCATCCACCATCGCGAAGGGACGGGCACAGTCTGGCCCTTCGGTGCGCCCGATGTGGATCTCGTAGCCGTCCAGCGGCAGGCCGCTGGCGACGTGCTCTGCACGGACCCGGGTGAGGCGCTTGTCGGGGATCATCACCGTGTCGACCTCGAGCAGGCCGAGGCCCGGATCCGTGCCCGCCGGCCCCTCTATGCCCTCGGGGTCCGAGATGGACCGGCCCAGCATCTGGTAGCCGCCGCAGATCCCCAGCACGTCCCCGCCACGCCGAACATGCGCCGCGATGTCCACGTCCCAGCCCTGCGCGCGCAGGAAGGCGAGATCGCCGCGCGTCGACTTGCTGCCCGGCAGGATGACGAGGTCCGTATCGCCCGGCAGCGGCTCGCCCGGACCGAGCATGCTGAGCGACACGCCCGGTTCCTGCGCGAGCGGGTCGAGGTCGTCGAAATTGGCGATGCGCGAGAGCGCGAGGCAGACGACCTTGAGCCCGCTCTCCCGGGACCGCCGCGGCAGGTCGAGCGCATCCTCGGCGGGCAGCAGGTGCGCATCGAGGAACCACGGCAGCACGCCGAAGCCGCGCCAGCCGGTGGTCGCCTCGATCAGCGCATAGCCATCATAGAACAGGCGAGGGTCGCCACGGAACTTGTTGATAAGAAAGCCTTTCACCAGCGCGGCGTCCGCCGGGTCTATGACCGACTGCGTCCCCACCACCTGCGCGATCACCCCGCCGCGGTCGATGTCCCCGGCCAGCACCACGGGCACCTCGGCGGCGCGCGCGAAGCCCATGTTGGCGATGTCGCGGGGGCGCAGGTTGACCTCGGCGGGGCTTCCCGCGCCCTCGACCAGCACGAGGTCATGCGACGCCTTGAGCCGCTGGAAGCTTTCGAGCACGCCCGCCATGAGCCGCTCCCGCAGCCCGCCATAGTCCCGCGCCTGCGTGGTGGCGATGCGCTTGCCCTGCAGCACGACCTGCGCGCCCATGTCGGTCTCGGGCTTTAGCAGCACCGGGTTCATGTCGGTCACCGCCTCGAGCCCGCAGGCCCGCGCCTGCAGCGCCTGCGCCCGGCCGATCTCGCCGCCATCGGCTGTTACCGCAGCGTTGTTCGACATGTTCTGCGGCTTGAAAGGGGCGACCCGGATCCCCCTGCGCAGCGCGGCGCGACAAAGCCCCGCGACCAGCATCGATTTGCCGACATTCGAGCCGGTGCCCTGCAGCATCAGCGCGGGCATGCAGCGCCTCCGGCGAAACGGGGAAAGTCAAAGAAACTCATGGGGCCAGCCGTCCTGTGTCGGCCCCTGTCATGCCACCGCACCGCCCCGAGGACCAGCGCCAAAGCGCGCTCAGGAGCGCGCGATGTAGCGGTCGCGGCGGTGGTTGATGGCAATCAGCGCGTTCAGGATGATCGCCCCCATCAGCGACCAGAGCACCTGCATCGGCGCGAAGAACAGGAAGGAGGAGGCAAAGACCAGCAGGTCGAAGGCAAGCTGGGTCCAGCCCGCCTTGATCCCGCGGGTGTCCTGCAGCCAGAGCGCCACGATGCCGACCCCGCCCAGCGTTGCGCCGTGCCGGAACAGCGACAGCAGGCCGATCCCGGCGCAGACCCCGAAGAGCGCGGCGGCCAGCGGCGGCGAGACCTCGACGTTCAGGCCCAGCGGCAGAAGGTCCACCATGCTCGACATCAACGCCACCGAGATGAAGCTCTTGATGGTGAATCGCCATCCGAGCTGCTTGACCGCGAGAATGTAGAAGGGCGCGTTGAGCAGGAAGAAGAGCAGGCCGAAGCGCAGCCCCGTCGGCTCGCCCAGCACCAGCGCAAGACCGGCGATCTGGCCGGTGAACAGGCCCGAGGCGCGCAGGAACTGGATTCCCAGCGCAACCAGCGTTGTGCCGACGAGGATGCCGTGGACGTCTTCCCACAGCGTATGACGATCGGGAGGAGGGTTCTCGAGGAGGAGCATGGGGCAGAAATGCTGACCTTTATATCTAACGTCAAGGGGGCATTCGCTGCAGCGCGGCGTGACGGGCGGTCACTGCCTGCAAAACAGGCAGAAACGAGACGGGCCGGTCCCGTGGGACCGGCCCTCTTTTCAGAGACTTGCCGAGCAGACTTACGCCGCGCCAAGCGCCTTGTTGAGGTTCTCGTCGATCTTCTCGAGGAAGCCCATGGTGGTCAGCCACTTCTGGTCGGGCCCGACGAGAAGCGCGAGGTCCTTGGTCATGCCGCCCGATTCCACCGTCTGCACCACCACCTTCTCCAGCGTTTCGGCGAAGTTCAGCAGCTGCGCATTGCCGTCGAGCTTGGCGCGGTGCTTAAGGCCACCGGTCCAGGCGAAGATCGAGGCGATCGAGTTGGTCGAGGTCGCCTGACCCGCCTGGTGCTGGCGGTAGTGGCGAGTGACCGTTCCGTGGGCCGCTTCGGCCTCGACGATCTTGCCATCGGGGGTCATCAACTGCGAGGTCATCAGGCCGAGCGAGCCGAAGCCCTGCGCCACGGTGTCCGACTGCACGTCGCCATCGTAGTTCTTGCAGGCCCAGACGAAGCCACCGTTCCACTTCATGGCGCAGGCCACCATGTCGTCGATCAGCCGGTGCTCGTACCAGATCTTCTTCTTCTTGAACTCCGCTTCGAACTCCTCCTCGAAGACCTTCTGGAAGAGGTCCTTGAAGCGGCCGTCATAGGCCTTGAGGATGGTGTTCTTGGTCGACAGGTAGACCGGCCAGCCCATCATCAGCCCATAGTTGAACGACGCGCGGGCGAAGTCGATGATCGAGCTGTCGAGGTTGTACATCGCCTGGTAGACGCCGGCGGAGGGGGCCTGGTAGACCTCCTTCTCGATCACCGTGCCATCCTCGCCGACGAATTTCATCGTCAGCGTGCCGGCACCGGGGAAGGTGAAGTCGGTGGCCTTGTACTGGTCGCCGAAGGCGTGACGGCCGATGACGATGGGACGGGTCCAGCCGGGCACCAGACGCGGCACGTTGCGACAGATGATCGGCTGACGGAACACCACGCCGCCGAGGATGTTGCGGATCGTGCCATTGGGCGAGCGCCACATCTTCTTGAGGCCGAATTCCTCGACCCGCGCCTCGTCGGGGGTGATCGTGGCGCATTTGACCGCGACACCGATCTCCTTGGTCTTCTCGGCCGCGTCGATGGTGATCTGGTCCTCGGTGCGGTCGCGCTCCTCGATCCCGAGATCGTAGTAGAGCAGATCGACATCGAGGTACGGCAGGATCAGTTTCTTCTTGATGAAGTCCCAGATGATCCGGGTCATCTCGTCCCCGTCCATTTCGACGATGGGGTTCTCGACCTTGATCTTCGACATGGGTGTCCCTTTCGATGGCTGAGTCGGCTGAGCCGCATGTAGCGCGTTTCCCGCGGCGAGGGAAGGTTTGTATGCAACCGTATACCGCATCGTCATGCAATTCGCCGTATTTTTTCCGGCGGGTTAGCGAAATCGAAAACACCCGCCGCATATGCAGGCGTCATGAAACAAAAAGCTGAGGATTTCATGACCGCGTTATTGCTGGCTTCTGTCGTCTGCGTGCTTTTCGGCACCGGGCTGCTTGCGGTTTTCGGTGCCGCACCACCGGACCGATCCGGCGGCTCCGGCGTCTTCCTCGTGATCGCGCCGCCCTGGGGGAAGGGGGCCCCGGCGCTGGTGCGCCTTGCCGGGGGCAGGCTGGTCGGCCCGGTCTCCGCACCTTTCGGCACGCTGGCCGCTTTCGACGATCCCGCACCGGGCGCCCGGCTGCGTCGGCTCGGGGCCTGAGCCACCCGCGATGCCGGGGTGCTGGCCGCGCTCTGCGGAACTCGGTCATGACGGTCGCGGCGCTGAAATCGCTGCCCGGCGCGCTGCAGACCCGGGTGCGTGGTCTATCCGAGCGCACCATGTTGCTGTTGCTCGGTGCGATGCTGGTTCCGGCCTTCGTGGTCACCGATCTCTATCTGGGAAGGCCAATGATGCCGAGCACCGGCGCCGCGGCGGTGCTGCTGTCCATCGCGTGCATCGCGCTTCGGCTGCGCAGCAGGCTCACCGATCACGTGCTGGCGGCGGTTGTCATCGCGGAGGCGGCGCTGCTCACCGCCGCCTACCGGCTACACCCCTGGCAGCTCGACACCCACATGGTGTATTTCGTCATGCTCGCGGGCATCTCGATCCTTGGCCGGGTCAGCGTGCTGGTCTTCGGATGCCTTTTGGTCGCCGCCCAGCATCTCGCGCTGGTGCTGCTGCTACCCGCGCTGGTCTTCCCGTCGAGCGACCTGATGGAAAACCTCATGCGGGTGGTGTTCCACGGCGGCATCGTCATCATGGAAGGGGTGATCCTGACCCTCGCCATCCTGCAACGCAACGCCGGGCGGCAGAACCTCGCGGAAAGCGCGGAACGTCTCGCCGACGAAAGCCATCGCGCCGCCGAGGCGCAGAAGCGCGCGGAGACGACGGCCGAACTGACTCAGGATCTCGTGGCGCGGTTTTCGAAGCACTTCCATGCGCTCGCCGAACGCGACCTCGACTGCGCGCTGAGCCAACCGATGGAGGGGGTTTTCGAGGCGCTGAGACAGGACTTCAACCGCGCGCTGTCGCAGCTTCAGGATGCCCTCGGCAGTGCCCGGCGCACCGCCGAAGGCGTCGACGAGGAAGCCGGTGCGCTGGAGCAGGTCACGGGCGATCTCTCCACCCGCAGCGAGCGCCAGGCGCAGGAGCTCAGCCAGGCCGCCAGCGGCATGGTGGATGTCACCGGTGCGCTGCGCGGCACCGCCACCCGCGCCGGCGAGTTGTCGGAACAGGCGCTGCTCGCCCGCGACAGCGCCGAGGAGGGCGGCACGGTCACCGATCGCGCCATCGCCGCCATGCAGCTCATCGAGCAAAGCTCCTCGGAAGTGGGCAAGATCATCGACCTGATCGACGACATTTCTTTCCAGACCAACCTCCTTGCGCTCAATGCCGGGGTCGAGGCCGCCCGCGCCGGGGAGTCCGGCAAGGGCTTCGCCGTGGTCGCCTCCGAGGTCCGGCAGCTGGCGCAGCGGACCTCGGAGGCGGCGGCCGGGGTGAAGAAGCTGATCCTCGACAGCGAGGAGCAGGTATCCGAGGGCGCCAAGCTGGTGAACGAGGCGGGCGGGCGGCTCTCGGCCATCGTTACCGCGGTCAGCACGGTCAGCAATATGATCGCCGCGATCCGCGACGACGCCAAGGGCCAGTCCGAACGGCTTTCCACGCTTTCCGAGGCGGTCTCGCGGCTCGACAGCCAGACCCAGGAAAGCGCCGCGCTGAGCGAGGAAATGGCCGCAATGGGGCTGCGCCTGCGCGGTCACGCGCGCGACCTGGCGCAGGACATGGCGGTGTTCCGGCTGTCTGGGGATGACGCCTCCGAAGCCCGCCACGCGCGCCACGCCTGAGGGCTGCGCGCCAGGGGGGCGGGGCGGCGGCCGAGCGCGGCGCAACAGGGCGGCGGCGCGCCTAGGGCCGCCGCGCCACAGAGACTCTCCACCAGTACCCTGCAAAGCGCGGCAGCAGCCCGTAGACAAGCGCCCGGCCATGACGGACCGGGCGCTGATTTTCGGAATTCCGGACGCGCCGGCGTCGCGGTTTCGGCTCAGGCCCCGCCGCGCGCCTCGAGCTTCTTCAGGCGCAGCATCAGCAGAAGCGCCAGGCTCACCTCGACGAACACGCCGCAGGCCAGCGGCAGCGGCGTGCCGTTGAACATCAGCCCCACCGGCACCGCCAGCACCACCGCGATCACCGTCGACAGCGCCCCGAGAACCGAGGAGGCAATGCCCGCGATATGGCCGACCGGCTCCATGGCGATGGCATTCACGTTGCCCATGGTGAGCCCCATCATGAAGAACACCGAGACCTGCCAGACGAGGAAGGCCGCGAAGGCCAGGTTGCCGGTCAGACCGCTGGCAAAGATCAGGATTGCCAGCCCCGACAGGACCATCTGCATGACAAGCACCGCGGTCACGATCCGCCGCATGCCCAGCCGGCCGACCAGCTTGGCGTTCACGAAGCTCGCCGACGCGGCAAAGACCGCCGCGCCCCCGAACCAGATCGGGAAATAGGTGCCCTGATCGAAGGTCACGTCGTAGATCTGCTGCACGGAGGAGATCATCGAGAACATGGTCGCCGCCACAAGCGCCTGCACGCCGATCGAGACCTGCACCACCGGATGCGCCAGAAGCTCCTTGATCGCGGCCCAGATGGTTCCGGCGCGGAACGGGCGGCGGCGTTCACGCGGCAGCGTTTCCGGCAGGCGCAAGGTCATCCAGATCGCGATCACCGAGGCGAAGGCGACAAAGGCGAGAAACACCCCGCGCCAGCCGGCCACGCCGATGATCAGCGTGCCGATGCTCGGCGCCAGTGCCGGGAAGAGGGTGAAGACCATCATCACGAAGGACATGATCTGCGCCATGCCGCGACCGGCGTAGACGTCGCGCACGATGGCCAGCGCCACGACCCGCGGCCCCGCGGCGCCGAGCCCCTGCAGCATCCGCGCCGCCAGCACCAGTTCCAGCGAGTCCTCGGTGGCCGCGAGCAGCGCCGCCACTATGTAGACGGCAATGCCGCCGAGGATCACCGGCTTGCGCCCGAAGGTATCCGACAGCGGGCCGGTGAACAGCGTGCCGATCCCCATGCCGAAGACGAAGCTGGTCACCACCAGCTGTGCCCGGTTGATGTCATCGGGCGTCAGCTCCTGACCGATCTGGGGCAGGGCGGGCAGCATGGCGTCGATGGAAAAGGCGATGGTCGCGAACATCGCCGCCAGAAGCGCGATGAATTCGAAGCGGCCGGGGCCCTTCGATGCGGTGACCGCGGCGTCGGGGTCGGAGGAGGTCATGGACATATGGGTCTCGAAAGCAAAACCCCCGCAGGCACGACGGCCGCGAGGGAGACGGGGAGGAGAGGGATCTTTTCCTAGGAGCTACAGTCTTTCGCGACGTAGCGGAACCCGGCTCCCGGTCAATTCCCGCACAGAGAAGCCGCGCCTCGCGCACAGCGAGGGCAGAGGCGGACGCCCGGGTCGCGGCCGGGTTCAGGCCTGCGCGCGGATCTCCTCGATCACCTGCAGCCAGAGCTCGGTCGGCTGCGCGCCGGGGACCGCGTGCTGCCCGGCCACCACGAAGGTCGGCACCGCCTGCACACCCATGCCCCGCGCCGCGGTGTCCATCTCGGCGATCTCGCGGCGGTCCGCCTCGGAGGCCAGCAGCCGCAGCACCACCGAGCCGTCCATGCCCGAACTGTCGGCGATATCCGCCAGAACTTCGGCATCGCCGATGTCTCGGCCGTCGACGAAATAGGCCCGGAACAGCGCGGAGACGATGGCGGTCTGCACCCCCTCGATCTCGGCCCAATGGATCAGACGGTGCGCATCCAGGGTCGAGGGCGTGGTCTTGATCTTGTCGAGGTGAATCTCCAGCCCGGCCTCGGCCGCCTTTTCGGCGATCGGCATGTAGGCCTGGACCGCGCCTTCCTTGCCGCCGAATTTCGCCTCGAGATAGGTGCGCCGGTCCATGCCGCCGGCGGGCATCTCCGGGTTCAGCATGAAGGGCCGCCACCGGATGGTGAACGGGTGGTCCGGCTGCTGCAGGAGCGCGCGGTCCAGAAGGCCCTTGCCAATGTAGCACCAGGGGCAGATCGGGTCAGAGAAGATATCGAGCGTGGTCATGTTTGGTCCGTCCTTTGCCGCCTCATAGCAGGCGCCACGTCGCTTGGCGACAGGCCGAACCCCAAAGCGTTCATGTTTCGGGCAAACCCGAAACATGAATTCGCGCGTTGTTGGCTTCGATATCGTCTCAACACCGCCGCAGGTGAACGCGCCCGACGCACATGCTCTGGCCGAACCGATTTCGCCAGGTCCGGAAAGCCACTTCGTCAGCTCTAGATCGTCTCGGGCTCCGCCGGATCAAAGCGCGCGGCGCTCGCTCAGGCAAATCGCGATCACGCAATTGTCCGACCGGCGCCGGGCTGCAGAGAGCACCTCGATGAGAGGTTTGGGGGCGATGCCTTTCGCGGTCGCCCTGCTGGAGATGTCGAGAACGTCGCCCTCGTCGATATTGCCGAAGTAGTGGATTTCGCGCGCCACAACCGGCAGCCGCGGCTTCAGCGGCGGAATGCTGGCGTGCTCGGCCCGTTCGAACATGTCGGAGAAATTGGCGAAATAGGTGAGCCCAACGCCGTTGAAATGCGTGGGACCGAAGATCTCGACACTCGCATGGCAGGGATCCTCGGTCGACCAGGGGGCCACGCGAAGGCTGCGCCCGTTGCGACGAAGCACATTTGCACGGGAGGCGCCGGATCCACTGCGGGCGGCCCTGAGTTCAGACGGCAGGGCCGCCGCCGCGAGCGCGGTGTTCGATGGTCCCTCGCGCCGTGCGAAAGAGGTGATGAGTTCGACGACCATTCGGGCGCCGGAGGCGGACTTCAGTGAAAACACGCCACGCCAGCCCGAGGCCGGTCGCGGGGCGATTTCGGTGTCGATCCTGGCAAGGTCGTCTTCGGAAAACCCCTCGCCATTGCCCTGAACCGTCGCGGCGACCACGGAGGCCATGATGCGGGCCCCCGTCAGGTCTCGGAGATCGCCGGGCCGTTGCCCGAGCCAGCCGCTCAGCGACCACCAGTGCCGATGGGCGCATTCCTTGAGCAGCCAGGTGAGGCTGACGCCGGTGCCGTTGAGATGCGGCATTCCAAGACGGAACACTGCCTGCACATCGGGTGCCTCCTCGCAGGTGTCGAATCCGGCGGGATGATCGGGCAGAGCCAATCTTCGGGACAGGGTGGGGGACATAGTCAGCTCCTTGGTTTTGGGGTGAAATGCACGGGTGCGAAAACCGATCTGCGTATCGTTGGTTGTCTTGCGTGCCCCCAGCGCTGGTTGGCCTGCGTGTGCTGCGCGTCAAAAACTAGGGGAGCGGTACGACGGGGGAGGCCCGAACGGCCTTGCCGGGGAGACGCGGTCACTGCGCGCGGAGGCCGGGCGGCACTGGTTCGGGCCCCGCCAAAGGCCTTCGGTCGATCCCGGCGCGGCAGAGGGCAAGCGCGATCGCCGGGATCAACAGGGCCATGATCGCGGAAAACGGCGCCGCCCCCAGGATCATCACGTCGCGGATCGAACCGGCCCCGCCGACGGACAGGATGACGCCCGTGAGCATGGCAATGAGCAACGCCCAGACCATTGAATGCAGGGGGCTTTCGGCATCTTCTCCCCCGCCAGCGCCGATTGCCCGGATGGCGATGATTGCCGCGGTCGCGGAGGCCACGATGAGGGCGAGAAACAGCACGAGGACCAGAAGTTTCGCCGCGAAGGCGAGGCCTGGCGTGAGCATGAGGCCGAGGGCGACGTAGATCCGCTGCGCGTGGTCTGCGGCGATCAGACGTCCCTGTGCGGTGCCATCAAGCTCGAGAAGGAGGGCCGAGCCGCCTATGGCCGCGAACCATGCAAAGCACATCAAGCTCGGAGCGAGCACGGCGCCGAGAATGAATTCACGGACGGTGCGCCCCCGGGAGACCCTTGCAAGAAAAAGACCGACGAAGGGCGCGATGGCGATGCACCAGGCCCAGTAGAAGATCGTCCACTGCTCCTGCCAGATCCGCGCTGCCTCCCCGGTTGGCCCGGGGGCCAAGGCCTGCACGGTCAGGATGCGCGACGGCAGGTTTCGCAGGTAGCTCAAACCGCTCTCGGCAAAGAGACCGATCACCCGGACTCCCGCGCCGTGAAGGACGAAGATCAGCATCAGGCAGAAGCTCAGGAGGATTCCTATCTGCGAGGTCCATTTCACGCCGCGCTCGACGCCCGACAGGATGGAGGCGAGCGCCGCGGCGAGCGCCACGACCAGCGCGGACAGCAGGGCGGTGATCGGAGGGGAGCCGGCAAATTCGGCGAAGAAGGCACGTCCGGTCAGCAGGGCCAGCCCCGAAACAATCTGCTCCAGTCCGAGCGCGAGCGCCGTGGTTATTCCGGCAACGATCGCGATGATGGAAATGACGTCTACGGCGTGGCCGGTGACGCCCTCGAGACGCCGTCCGAAGAGCGCCGCCAGCGCCGATCGCATGGTGAGCGGATGTCCGTCGCGGTGGCAGGCCAGCCCCAGAGCCAACCCGACCAGCGCGAAACAGCACCATACCGAAAACCCCCAGTGCAGGAACACGTACCCCATGGCGGACACCGCAGCCCGGGCGGATCGCGCCGTTTCCGTGCCGGTGATGATATCGGGGTTGCTGATGAAGTGGGAAATCGGCTCGTTCACCGAGAAGACAAGAATGCCGATCCCGATCCCGGCGCAGAACATCATGGAAAGCCATCCGGCGGTGCCGAACTCCGGTCGCGCATCGTCCGGCCCAAGCCGCACTTGGCCGGAGACAGGGAGAATGGCCAGCGTGAAAAGGAACAGCACGCCGCCCGCCATCAGGTAGATATACCATCCGCCAAACGCCGAAAATGCCATCCCGGTTGCAGCATCCAGCACCCGCTGCGCAATGACCGGGGTCACCGCAAAACTCAGCGCAAGAAAAAGAACCATGCCTTTCGCGCTGATAGCCACCACGGGATTGAACCCCTTGTAGAAACCAAGTCGGGCAACAGAGATTTCCAAAGAGGCGGTCGATTTCGGTTCCGACATGCTTCTGTCCCCATCGTGGCCAAGACCAAGCGAAACCCAGGCATCCTCCCGAGAGCCGTTGGCATCGCGGCTTGCTTTGAAACCACCGGCCGTTTCCGGGGGTTTCTGGCACTTGAGGAAAGATAGCTCCGGGTCGGAGGGGGCGGTTATTCCCATCTGGCAATGGCGGTCGCCGCAAGACGCCTTGCATCGCCGCGTGCCGCTGCCGGGGCAGGCGGACCTAGGACATCCAAACCGGAGATTTCATGACAAGGAGAAGCAGTTCGCTTTGACTGTGCGTCCCGGTCTTCGAGAGGACATTCTTCAGGTACTGCCGCGAACTGCCCGCGGTGAGGCCGAGTTTGGCACCCGCATCGACGACCGAAGCTCCAGAGACCATCTCCGCGACCAGCTTGGCTTCCGACGGGAACAGGCCGAACATGTGCTGAAGACGTTCCCACGGAGCCTCGCGCGCGCGCGTCGGGTCATTCACATAGATCGCTGCAAGGTCTCCCTTCTGCCGGACAAGGGTTTGCCCCAGCGGCACCCCGCCGATCGGCGAGACCAGCACCCGCAATGGCAGTTGCGCGGGGCGTTCCAGAACGAGCGCCTGCGGCTCTGTCTCCGGCTCGGACATCACGTTCATCAGGGCTGCCCGGATCACGCGGGTCGTCTCGGGCGTCGCGGCGCCCAGCTTGCCGTCGAGCAGCCGCAAGTCCGCGCCTGCCGCCAAAAGCTCGCCAGCCATCCTGTTGCCAAAGACGAACTCGCCATCGGGCCGCACGATAAAGACACCGAGCGGGATCTGATCCAGGGCATCGCGTGCTGCCGTATGCTGGAGGTCCATGGCCGCAAAGACATGGTAAAGCCTCAGGGCGCGGCGCAAATGCGGGACAAGCTCACCGAGCAATTGGCATTCTTCGGTCCCGAAAACCGGCTGGTGGAGCCCGCGATGCGCGGTGAAGAAAGTCGTCGATTTTGTCTCTTCGACCAGGTTCACCCCGAGCGTGTATTCTATCCCGTCCGGCGCCAGAACCTCGCGGTACAAGCGCGAGCTGTGCAATTCTTCGTCGGTCAGCACCATTCTGCAGTGCGCCGGAAGAAAAGGCCGCTCGGTCATGTAAGCAAGCCTGGGATCTTCGGGCATCAGTGCCTGGTATTGCCTGATGCGCTCTTCGGTGAAGGTCGTGCCATAGGTAATAAGAAAGGAAAAGGAGCGGTCTTGCAGATCAATATGGCCGATCTGGGCGCTTTCGGAGTCCAGCAGCCGCGCCGCACCCGACAGGAAATGGGGCCACCGCTCCGCATCCCCGGCTGCATCGTATATGGCATCCACAAGGGATTCGATATTCTGGAATTCCTGCACCTCGCGGCGTCCTTTCCAATCCTGCCGCAATATAGCACGTCGGCCGTATAAACGGGCGCTGTGAGTTAGTGAGAATTCTATGCAAGGATGGAAATTGCTCAGCGCGGCGAAAATGTGCGCATCGAGACCGGCAAATTGTCGAAGAGAGGTTTACACGGTCCTGTATTGAACGAACCTCGTGGCTCGGCCTCAAAAAGCGCCATAGAAATGGACTGCGCCTCCAGGCTCAGCCCAGCCGCCGCTTTCTGCGGAGAGGGGGCAGGCTCACACCCCGCTTGAGCGCAGCGCAACGATCCGGCGGATCTCGTCCTCCACCTTCTGCAGCAGCACCGCGTTGTCGAATTTCGCCTCGGCGGTGGCGCGGGCAGCGCGGGACATGGCGGCGCGGTCGGGCAAGTCGAGAACCTTTGCGATGGCGCCGGCAAAGCCGTCCTCGTCCCACTCGGGCACCAGGAAACCGGTCTCACCCTCGGTCACCGCCTCGGGGATCCCCGCGTGCAGGGTCGAAACGGTGATGCAGCCCGCGGCCAGCGCCTCCTGGATGGCGGTGGGCAGCCCCTCGGTATTGCCGTTCTTGTCGGTGATCGAATGCTGCAGGAAGGTCTCGGTGGTCAGGAGCTGCGCCCGCACCGCGTCATGCGGCAGCGCCCCGGCGAAGGTGACCTGCTCGGCAACTCCCAGTTCGGCGGCAAGCGCCTTGCAGCTGTCCAGCAGCGGGCCGTCGCCGATGAAGGTGAGATGCGCCTCGCGCCCCTTGGCGGCGGTGGCGAAGGCGCGCAGGGTGATCTGCGGCGCTTTCTTGTCGACCATCCGCCCCACGGCGAGGCAACTGCCCGGCACCTTCTCGCCCGGCACGAACCGGCGCACGTCGACGCCCGAGGGCACGACATGGGAATTGGGATGGGTGACACCGTGCTTGGCGAGGTTGTCGAGCAGGAACTGCGAGACCGAGAACACGCCGTCGAGCCGCGGCATCATCTTGCGGTAGCTCTTGACCCTTTGCGGCGAAGTGAGCGCGCGCGACGCATCAGTGCCGCGGAAATAGGTGAAGACCGGCAGGTTCATCTCGTTGGCCAGCTTAGCCACCACCAGCGCCTGCGTGCCGAACTCGGCGAGGATCACCTCGACCTTCTGCTCGTGCAGCCATTGCATCAGCCGGGTACGATTGGCGCCGAAGGGCAGGCGGCCCGTGCCCTCGGTCAGCGAGTTCCACCCCATGGCGACCGGCGCCAGCACCTTGTCCGACAGCGAGAGCTTGGAGCGCCGCTCGAACAACGGCTTGTCGTAGGGGTTCTGGCCGTTGAAGCGGCCGCAGAGCACCACCGTGTCGCCGCCGAAAATGTGCTCGATATGGCGGTTGATGAAGGTCTCGCCCGGCACATGGTAGTCGGAGGTGACGATGCAGGTCTTGAATTGGCGGCTCATGCGGGATCTCCCGGGGTCTTCACGCCGCGCCTACATGCCCTCGAAGACCCCGCCGCGCAAGGGCGGCGGGGTCCGGTCTCAGATCAGCTTCATTCCCCGTAGGCCATCGCCGGCAGCCAGGTTGTCAGGGCCGGGAACTCGAATACGATGAACAGGCCCAGGAGCTGCAGCAGCACGAAGGGGATGATGCCCTTGTAGATATGCGCCAGCGTGACCCCCGGCGGGCAGACACCCTTCAGATAGAAGAGCGCGAAGCCCACTGGTGGCGTCAGGAAGGACGTCTGCAAGGTCACCGCCACGAGGATGGCGAACCAAACCACCTGCGGGTCGCGCACCTGGTCGAAGCCCGGCACCGCCAGGTCCAGCCCCTGGATGATCGGCAGCATCAGCGGCATGATGATAATGGTGATCTCGATCCAGTCCAGCAGGAACCCCAGGCAGAAGACGATAAACAGGATGAAGGCGATCGTCAGGTAGGGGTTATCGAAGGCCGAGAGCACCAGGTGCTGCACGATCTCGTCCCCGCCGTAGCGGCGCAGCACGAAGGCGAAGAAGTTCGCCGCCAGGAAGATGCCGGTGATGTAGCCCGCGGTGTTGAGCGTCGAACGCGCGACCTCACGGAACACCTTCCAGTCGAGCTTGCGATTGAGAAGCGCAAGGACAGTCGCGCCGAGCGCGCCGAGGCCAGAGGCTTCGGTCGGCGTGGCGACCCCGACGAAGATCGAGCCCAGCACCAGCAGGATCAGCAGCATCGGCGGCACCACCGCAAGCAGCACCTCCTTCACCTCGTGCCAGCCCACGTGCTCGGATTTCTCCGGCGCGGGCATCGAGTCGGGCGAGAGGAATCCGTAGACCACGATGAAGACGATATAGAGCGCCCCGAGGATGAGCCCCGGGAACAAGGCCCCCATGAACAGGTCACCGAGCGAGATCGCCAGCTGGTCCGACATGATCACCAGCATGATCGACGGCGGGATCAGGATCCCCAGCGTGCCGGCGCTCGCAATGGTGCCGGTCGCGATCGGTTTGGAGTAGTTCTGCGCCATCATTGCGGGCAGCGCCATCACGCCGAGCAGCGTTACCGAGGCCCCGATCACGCCGGTCGAGGCGGCGAGGATGATGCCGATCAGCAGTACGGTCAGCGAGAGGCCCCCGCGCAGCGAGCCGAAGAGCTTTTGCATCGCGTGCATCATCCGCTGCGCCACGCCCGACTGGTCGAGCATCAGGCCCATGTAGATGAACATCGGTAGCGCCACGAGCACCGGGTTGTTGACGATATTGCCGAAGAGCCGCCCCGAGAGCGCCAGCAGGCGGTTGTACTCCAGCCCGATGCGGTCGAACTCGATCACGTCCTTGAAGTCGGCGCGGAACGGGTCGAGCAGGATCTGCGACAGGATGACGAAGACCAGGCTCACGCCGACCAGCGCCATGGCCACGGGAATGCCGCGGAACAGCATCCAGATGAAGGTCAGGAACATCGCCGCGACGGCGATCTCGTTCAGCGTCAGGTATTGGCCGAGGAAGTGCAGCATCTCAGCGCTCCTTACGCGCGAAGAGACGCGCCACAACAATCACGATCACCGTGGCCACAAGCGCCAGGGCGATGGTCTTCTTCATTTCCCAGGGGCCGAATTCGAGGTCGTCGAAGATCGCGGCGCGGGTGGCCTTGCGCATGCTGTCGACCTCGGGGTCGGTGGCCATCAACCAGCCGACGCAGGCGTACCAGATGATCAACTGGATGCCGAAGATGGTGGAGGGCAGGGCGAAAAGCAGCTGCTTCCACAGCGCCGGGCGGGTGAGCTGTGACAGGTGCCGTACGTAGGCCGACCAGATCGCCACCATGATGACGATGAAGCTCAGGTTCATCAGCGTCTTGAGGATCCAAAGGTTGTGCAGCCCGTTGGGACTGGACGAGCCCTCGTCGGCAGCGATCGAGGTCAGCGCGTAGTCGAGCGTCACGTCCCAGCACAGCAGCACGAAGGGGAAGAACAGCCAGACCAGCGCGATGATGTCGACGATCAGCCGCTTCCGCTTCTCGAAGTTGTCGTAGAAGATGTCGACCCGCACGTGGCTGCCGGTGGTCACCGCATAGGCGATGCCGACCAGCACGGCGACGCCGTAGAGCCACCATTGCAGGTCATCGAGCCAGGCCTGGTTGTGGCCCGCGCCGCGCAGCAGCACCTGCGCGCAGATGGCGATCATCAGGATCGGGAACAGCCAGGCGACGAGGTTGGACAGATGCACGATGAACCTGTCGCCCCGGTTCTGGTCCTTGCGTCCGATCTCTCCGGGGTCGGAGATGGCGACCTTGAAATCCTCCACGGGCCTTGTCCTTTGTATTGCCTGCCATGCGGAATCTTGTGGGAAGCGCGCCGCGGCCTGCCGGCTCGTGCGACGCGAAAACGGCGCGCCCCCGAAGGTTCTGGCGCGCCGGAGGGGCCGGGCCCGAAAGCCCGGCGATCAGCCGTTTTGCCTCAGGTCCCGGATCAGTTCCAAGGGCGCGGCAGGTAGATGTTGTTGAACCAGGTCTTGTAGCCCTCGCGGAACTCGCTGAGGTCGGCCCAGGCCTTGGCGAACATCTCGTCCTCGGCCTTCAGCTCTTCCACCACCTCGAGCCAGGCAGCCTCGAATTCCTTGAGCTGCTCGGGGGTCCAGTTCTTGATCGTCACGCCATGCTCTTCGACGTTCTCGACCATGGCCGGGAAGTTCTTGGCTTCGCCTTCGGCGAAGTTGTCGGTGAGGTTGGCCATGCAGGCGATCTCGATCTGCTTCTGGCTGCGCTCGTCCAGCTCTTCCCAGCGATCCTTGTTGATCAGCAGCTCGAACATGGTGGCGGGCTGGTGCCAGCCGGGGAAGTAGTTGTACTTGGCGATGTTGTAGAAGCCGAGGTTGGCATCGACGATCGGCATCGAGAATTCGGTGGCGTCGATCGCGCCGCGCTCGAGCGCCGGGAAGATGTCGCCCGCGCCGAGCAGCGAGGTCGAGACACCGAGCTTCTGCATCACCTCGGCGCCGAGGCCGAAGAAGCGCATGTTGAGGCCCTTGAGGTCGTCGAGCGAGGTGATCTCCTGCTTGAACCAGCCCGAGGTCTCGGGGGCGTAGGAGCCGCAGAGCACCACGTGCACGTTGTAGCCGTTGGTGTCGTACATCTCCTGGAACAGCGTCATGCCGTCATCGTAGAGCATCCAGGCCAGCATCTCGCCCGGCTCGGGGCCGAAGGGCACCGCGGCGAAAAGACCGGCGGCCGGCATCTTGCCCTGCCAGTAGCCCGAGGTCGAATAGGCCGCATCCACCGAGCCGTTCGACACCGCGTCGAGCATCTCCAGCGACGGCACCAGCTCGCCCGGATCGAAGTGCTCGAATTCCACATCCTCGGAGATGGCGTTGATCTTGTCGACGAAGTTGACGGCGGCGGTGCCGAGGATCGGCAGGTTCTTGGAATAGCCCGAGGTCATCTCGAGCAGTTCCTGCGCCGAGGCGGCCCCCGCAAATGCGAAAGCGGCGGCCGAAACGGCCGTGAAGGTCTTGTTAATCATGGTACTCCTCCCTGTGTCGGCACCCCCTCCCAAGGGCACCGCCGGCAATTCTTGCCTGCCCGCGACGCTAGCGGAGCCTCACGGCGCTGTGAATACCCAGTTCTGCGTAGTGCGTCGCAACAAAGTTACTGACGCAGCGGCACTTACGGAAGAAATGACCCCGTCGCCCCGTACCACGCCAAGACCGCGGACCGCCGGTTTTCCACAAATATGCGGCCCGGACGCGCTCCTTGGGCCGCCCGTCCGGCAAGGGCGCTTTTCATCGTCGCCCGGCTGCGCTATGCCCGCGCGAAATGGGTCTCGGAGGCTGGCATGACCGAAGGTAAGAACGGCATCACCTATGCGGATGCAGGCGTGGATATCGATGCGGGCAACGCACTGGTGGAGCGGATCAAACCGGCTGCCAAGCGCACCAACCGCAGCGGCACGATGTCGGGTCTGGGCGGCTTCGGCGCGCTCTTCGACCTGAAGGGCGCGGGCTACGAGGATCCGATCCTCGTTGCGGCGACCGACGGCGTGGGCACCAAGCTGCGCATCGCCATCGACACCGGGCACGTTGACGGCGTCGGCATCGACCTCGTCGCCATGTGCGTCAACGATCTGGTGTGCCAAGGCGCCGAGCCGCTGTTCTTCCTCGACTATTTTGCCACCGGCAAGCTCGACACCGACAGCGCCGCGCGGGTCATCGAAGGCATCGCCGAGGGTTGCGTGCGCTCGGGCTGCGCGCTGATCGGCGGCGAGACCGCCGAGATGCCGGGCATGTACCCGGCGGGCGATTTCGACCTCGCGGGCTTTGCCGTGGGCGCCATGGAGCGCGGCACCGACCTGCCGAAGGACGTGGTTGCGGGCGACGTGCTGCTGGGTCTGGCTTCGGATGGCGTGCATTCGAACGGCTACAGCCTCGTGCGCAAGCTGGTCGAGGTCTCGGGGCTTGGCTGGGACGCCGACTGCCCCTGGGCCGAGGGCTCGCTTGGCGAGGTGCTGCTGACCCCGACGCGGCTCTACGTAAAGCAGGCGCTGGCGGCGGTGCGCGCCGGCGGCGTGCATGCGCTGGCGCATATCACCGGCGGCGGCCTCACCGAGAACCTGCCGCGCGTTCTACCCGAGGGCTGCGGCGCGAGCATCGACCTAGGCTCCTGGGAGCTTCCGGCGATCTTCGGCTGGATGTCCGAGGTCGGCGGCATGTCCGAGGCCGAGATGCTGAAGACCTTCAACTGCGGCGTCGGCATGATCCTGTCGGTCTCGGCGGATCGCGCCGAGGCGCTGAAGGCGCTGCTCGAAGCAGAAGGCGAAACCGTCTACACGCTCGGCACCGTGACCGAAGGGCAGGGCGTCTCCTACGAGGGCAGCCTGAAGTGAAACGCGTCGCGATCTTCATCTCGGGCGGCGGCTCCAACATGGTGACGCTGGCCGAGAGCATGACCGGAGATCACCCGGCCCGCCCGGTTCTGGTACTTTCGAACAATGCCGATGCCGGCGGGCTGAAGAAGGCCGAGGCGATGGGCATCCCCACCGCCGTCGTCGACCACCGTCCGTTCAAGGGCGACCGGCCCGGCTTCGAGGCGGCGCTGCAGGCGGAACTGGACAAGGCGCAGCCCGACATCCTCTGCCTCGCGGGGTTCATGCGGGTGCTCACCGCGGGCTTCGTCGAGCCGTGGAAGGGGCGGATGCTGAACATCCACCCCTCGCTGCTGCCGAAGTATCGCGGGCTGCACACCCATGCGCGGGCGCTGGAAGCCGGTGACGCCGAGCACGGCTGCACCGTGCACGAGGTCACGCCCGAACTGGACGACGGCCCGCTGCTGGGACAGGCACGCGTGCCGGTGCGCGAAGGCGATACGCCCGACACGCTGGCCGCGCGCGTGCTGGAGATGGAGCACAAGCTCTACCCGGCGGTGCTGCGCCGCTTCGCCGCGGGCGACAAGACGCCCGTATTGCTGCCTTAACGCAGGCTCTGGTGGCTGGCGGCATTGCCGTGCCACTCGAGCGGCGCCCCGTCCGTTTCGGGTGCGGTCAGCGCGGGAAGTCCCAGCAGCGCCAGCAGCGCAATGGCGGCCCAGAGGGACACGGTGCCGCCGTGCGCGCTGGGGCGATGTGTGTAGCTGTAAGCAAGATCGAGGGTGGCCATGGGAGGGGCTCCTGGAAGGTGTATCTGGAGAGTTGAACGTGCTCCCAAGATAGCCCCTGCAGACCCTTCGCGAAAACGAATGCTTGTAGGGCACCCCATCACGGCTTGTGATGACTCATCTCAAGCTCTGCTGCAAAGGTGACATGCACGCAACCTCGGGCCTGCGAAATGGCCGGTCGGGCACGCTTTCCGCTGCTGCCGCTTTGAACTTCACGCGCCGAAGGTGTAGGAGGCGCGATAACCAAGAGAAACAAGAACACCCGGTGCACGAATGAAGACATTGACCAAGACCGAAGAGCTTGCGGAGTTCTGCGCCGAAGCCGCGAGCGCGCCTTATGTGACCGTGGACACCGAGTTCCTGCGCGAGCGGACCTACTACTCCAAGCTCTGCCTGATCCAGCTGGCAATCCCCGGCAAGGGCGAAGAAAACGCCGTGCTGGTCGATCCGCTGGTCGACGGGCTGTCGCTCGAGCCGCTGATGGAGCTGTTCCGCAACACCGCGGTGGTCAAGGTCTTCCACGCCGCGCGCCAAGATCTGGAGATCTTCTTCGTCGACCACGGGGTGATCCCCGAGCCGCTCTTCGACACGCAGGTCGCCGCGATGGTCTGCGGCTTCGGCGAGCAGGTGGGCTACGAGACGCTGGTCAAGCGCATCGCCAAGCAGCAGCTCGACAAGAGCTCGCGCTTCACCGACTGGTCGCGCCGTCCACTGACCGAGGCGCAGAAGAAATACGCGCTGGCCGACGTGACGCACCTGCGGGTGATCTACGAATTCCTTTCCGCCAAGCTCGAGGAAACCGGGCGCGCGCATTGGGTCGGCGAGGAGCTCGCCACGCTGACCGACCCCGAGACCTACATCACCCGCCCCGACGAGGCCTGGCTGCGGGTGCGCACCCGCTCGTCGAGCCCGCGCTTCCTGGCGATCGTGCGCGCTCTGGCGGCCTTCCGCGAGGATTACGCGCAGTCGCGCAACATCCCCCGCAACCGGGTTTTCAAGGATGACGCGCTGGCCGAGCTGGCCTCGACCAAGCCGGTCACCATGGAAGACCTCGGCCGCTCGCGCCTGCTGCTGCGCGAGGCCCGCAAGGGCCCCATTGCCGAGGGCATCCTCGAGGCGGTGAAGACCGGGCAGGAAACCCCCAAGGAAGACCTGCCGAAGGTCGACGACAGCCGCGACCAACTGCAGGTGAACCCGGCGCTCGCGGACCTGCTGCGGGTGCTGCTCAAGGCCAAGACGGAAAGCTCGGGTGTTGCCTCGAAGCTGATCGCCCCCGCCGCCGAGCTGGATGCCATTGCCGCGGGCCAGCGCGACGTGAAGGCGCTGAGCGGCTGGCGCCGCGAGGTCTTCGGTGCCGACGCGCTGCGGCTCTGCGCCGGCGAGATCGCCCTCGCGGCAAAGGGCAAGTCGGTCGAAGTCATCGAGATCTGAGGCCCACAGCGGGAACAAGAACAAAGGGCGTCGCTGCGAAGCGACGCCCTTTCTCTTTGAGTCACCTCTCTTCGAAGAGAGGTGCAACGTCCTTCGAAGAACCTTGCCTCAGCGGCTGACGCTCTGCGAATTGCGCAGCCCTTCGACGCGCAGCGCGCGGTAGGGAGCGAGGTCCTTGTCGCTCATCCACTTGGCGACGGTGACCGTGCGCGCCGCCTGGGTCCCGGCGCCGGGCCCTTCTACCTGCAGCGCCATCAGGCGGAAGGCAAGGGTGCCGGTGTCCTCGGATCCCGCGATCGGCACGAGGCGCACGTCAAACGGACCGGGGAAATCGGCCACACCGGTCACGCGGACGATGAAGCCGCCCGGCCGGCGCTCGAGCAGCAGCTCGGTGATCATGCCGATCGGCTTGCCCTGGTATTCGTCTTCCTTGCTGGAGAAGAAGCTCGCCGTCGCCGAGCGCTGCGGGATCAGCGGATTGCCGGCACCTGTCTCGGTGCTCACCGACGCGCCTTCGTCCTGGCCGACGCAGCCGGCGAGCGCGAGAGCCGAAATCATGACGACCGAAACGGGTTTGTACATTGGGTGACGTGCCTCTGCCTGTGTTGCTCATCGGGTTAGCGTATCGGGCCCGCATTGAAAAGCATGCATTGCCGGGTCTGGACCTTTGCCGCGCGCGCCCCTACGAGTGAAGACCGATCAGACCCGCGCCCGGCCCCCGGGGCCGCGCGGCGCGGTGGAACAAGCAGGAGCACAGATGGCACAGGCAGGGTTCGAGGAACTGGTCGAGGATTTCGAGTTCCTCGAGGATTGGGAAGACCGCTACCGCACGGTGATCGAACTGGGCAAGGCCATGGACCCGCTGCCCGAGGCGCTGAAGGTGCCCGCCACCAAGGTCGAGGGCTGCGCCAGCCAGGTCTGGCTGCACCTCACCTGGGAGGGCGGCAAGCTACATTTCGAGGGCGAGAGCGACGCGATGATCGTGCGCGGGCTGATCGCCGTGCTGCACCGGCTCTACGACGGGCTGACCGCAAGCGAGGTCGCGGCGATCGACGCCCGCGCCGAGCTGGGCCGGCTCGGGCTCAACGAACATCTTTCCGCACAGCGCTCCAATGGCTTGCGCGCCATGGTCGAGCGGATCCAGCAGCAGGCGGCGGCCGCCGCCTAGGCCGTTTCGGCACGTCGCGGCAGGCGCAAAGCGCTATACATCTGCCTGCCTCTGGCTTAGAACCCCTTTTAACCGGAATGACTTGAACGGGCAGAACCAACATGTCTGAAGAATTCGAACTCGACACCGACGACCTGCAGCGCCGCATGGATGGCGCCATGGCCAACCTGCGCACGGAATTCGCCTCGCTGCGGACCGGGCGCGCCTCGGCCTCGATGCTCGAGCCGGTGCAGGTCGACGCCTACGGCTCGATGACACCAATCAACCAGGTCGGCACCGTCAACGTGCCCGAGCCGCGCATGGTCACCATCAACGTGTGGGACAAGGGCCTCGTCGGCAAGGTCGAGAAGGCGATCCGCGAGAGCGGTCTCGGCATCAACCCGCAGCTCAACGGCACCATCATCATGCTGCCGATCCCCGAGCTGAACGAGGAACGCCGCCGCGATCTCACCAAGGTCGCGGGCCAATACGCCGAGCACGCCCGCGTTTCGATCCGCAACGTGCGCCGGGACGGCATGGACCAGATCAAGAAGGCCAAGGCCGACGGCATGTCCGAGGACGACCAGAAGCTCTGGGAATCCGAGGTCCAGGAGATGACCGACAGCTACATCAAGAAGGTCGACGCCGCGCTGGAGACCAAGCAGGAAGAGATCATGCAGGTCTGAGGCGGAAACGCCCAAGCGAGGAGGGCCTATGCCCAAACCGATCCGAGACGGCAAAGGCCCGCGCCACGTGGCCATCATCATGGACGGCAATGGCCGTTGGGCGACCCAGAGGGGACGCCCGCGGCTCTTCGGCCACCATGCCGGTGCCAAGCGGGTGCGCGAGATCGTCGAAGCCTGCCCCGACGTCGGGGTGAAGTACCTGACGATCTTCGCCTTCTCGACCGAGAACTGGAAGCGCACACAGACCGAGGTGGCGGGGCTGATGAGCTTGTTCCGCCGCTACATCCAGAAAGAGGCGCGTGCGCTCTTTGCCGAGAACGTGCGGGTGCGCTTCATCGGTGACCGGGTGAAGCTCGACAAGAAGCTGATCACGCTGATGGACGAGCTCGAGGTGATGACCGCGGGCTGCACCGGGGTGAACCTGACCATCGCCATCAACTATGGCGGCCGCGACGAGGTCGCCCGCGCGACGCAACGGCTGGCGCAGGACGTGGCCGCGGGCCGGCTCTGCCCCGATGACGTGAACGAAGAGACCTTGCCGAAATACCTTGATACCTGCGTGCTGCCCGATCCGGACCTGGTGATCCGCACCTCGGGCGAGGCGCGCATCTCGAACTTCCTGCTCTGGCAATCCGCCTATGCCGAGTACGAGTTCGTCGACACCCTCTGGCCGGATTTCTCGGCCGCGGAATTCTCGTCCCTGATCGGAAGCTACGGGCTGCGAGAGCGGCGCTACGGCGGTGTGAAGGCATGACCTCGGCACGCTGGAGCGACCTCGGGCCGCGCATGGCGTCGGCGGCGGTGCTGATCGTCGTCGCGCTGGTCTGCGTCTGGCTGGGCGGCATCTGGTGGCGGCTCGCCATCTCGCTGGCCTGCGGCGGCATGGTCTGGGAACTGGTGAACATGGTCGACACCAACCGCGGCAAGTCGGCCCGCATCCTCGCGGTGCTCGCCGGGGTGTGCGCGCTGGCATCGGTCTACCTGCCGCCGGCCTTCGCCCTGCCGCTGCTGCTGCTGCCCTCGATGGCCGGCTTCGGCCAGATGGAGCGGGGCGGGGTGACCTACGCGGTCTTCACCGCGATGATCATGCTCGCGGGCTACGGCATCATGTCGCTGCGCGCCGACTTCGGCCTGACCTGGATGCTGTGGATGGTGACCGTGGTCGTTGTGACCGATGTTGCGGGCTATTTCGCCGGCCGCGCCATCGGCGGGCCGAAGCTCTGGCCGCGTGTCAGCCCCAAGAAGACATGGTCCGGCGCCTCGGCGGGCTGGATCGGGGCGGGAATCGTTGGCGCGCTCTTCGCCTTGCTGTCGCGCGAGGCGGGCTTTGGGCTGATCGGTGTCTCGGTCGCGATCTCCATGGCGAGCCAGATCGGCGATATCGCCGAAAGCTCGATCAAGCGCCGCGCCGGGGTAAAGGACAGCTCGAACCTGCTGCCGGGCCACGGTGGCCTGCTCGACCGCTTCGACGGCATGCTCGGCGCCGCGCTCTTCCTGCTGATCGCCGGGCAGATCGTCGACTTCCCGCCCGGGGTGGAATGAGACGAGAAAATGAGACGCATTTCCATTTTCGGTGCGACCGGCTCCATCGGTCAGAACACGCTCGACCTCATCGCCCGCGACCCCGAGACCTATCATGTCGTCGCTCTGACAGGCGGCAAGAACGTGGCGCAACTGGCTAAGGACGCATGGAAATTCGGCGCCGAGCTGGCGGTGACCGCCGATCCCGCGCTGCTGCCGGAACTGCGCGCGCGGCTGGCCGGATCGTCGGTGGAGGCCGCCGCGGGTCCCGAGGCGATTGTCGAGGCCGCGAGCCGTCAGGCGGATTGGGTCATGTCGGCCATCGTTGGCGCGGCCGGGCTGGCCCCGGGGCTTCGGGCGCTCGAGAAAGGCGCGACGCTGGCGCTGGCGAACAAGGAAAGCATGGTCTGCGCCGGGCCATTGGTTCTGCACACCGCGCAGGCCCATGGCGGGCGGGTGCTGCCGGTGGACAGCGAGCATTCCGCGGTCTTCCAGGCGCTGATCGGCGAGGAGATGAGCCGCGTCGAGCGGGTGATCATCACCGCCTCGGGCGGCGCTTTCCGCGACTGGCCGATCGAGCAACTGGCCCAGGCCACGCCTGAACAGGCCGCCACCCATCCCAACTGGGACATGGGCCAGCGGATCACCATCGACTCCGCGTCGATGTTCAACAAGGCGCTGGAAGTCATTGAGACCAAGGAATTCTTCGACCTCGAGCCCCAGAAGATCGAGGTCGTCGTCCATCCCGAGAGCATGATCCACGCGCTGGTCGGCTTCTGCGACGGCGCGCTCATGGCGCATCTCGGACCGCCGGACATGCGCCATGCCATCGGCTTTGCGCTGAACCACCCGCAGCGCGGCGCGCTGCCGGTGGAGCGGCTCGATCTGGTGAAGCTCTCGCAGCTCACCTTCCGCGCCGCCTGCGAGACCCGCTGGCCGGCGCTGCGGTTGGCGCGCGAGGTGATGGCGGCGGGCGGGCTCTCCGGTGCCGTGTTCAACGCCGCCAAGGAGCAGGCGCTCGACGACTTTATCGCGAAACGCATCGGCTTCCAGGACATGGCGGTGATCGTCGAACAGACGCTGGAGCGGCTTTCGGCGGAGAATGCCGTCACAACCGCCGAGATCACCCTTGATAACGTCCTTGCCGCTGACCATCTCGCACGGAGGACCGCGCGCGAGCTGATGCTGCAGCATCACTGAGGCTGACCCTCGCGCGCCGGTGACTCGGCCCGCCACGGGACAAGAAGAAACGAGATGAAAGGGCAGGGCCTTTGGAGATCACCCAGCTGATTCCGCAGTTTGGAAGCGTTATCTGGACGCTCCTTGCATTTGTCATCGCGCTGTCGGTGATCGTCGCGATCCACGAATACGGGCATTACATCGTCGGCCGCTGGTCCGGCATTCACGCCGATGTCTTTTCGCTGGGCTTCGGCCCGGTGCTCTTCAGCCGGACCGACAAGCGCGGCACCCGCTGGCAGATCGCCGCGCTGCCCTTCGGCGGGTACGTGAAGTTCAAGGGCGACGACAACGCCGCCAGCGGCACCTCGGACAGCGAAGTCCTCAAGGGCATGTCCGAAGAGGAACGCCGCCAGACGATGACCGGCGCGCCGCTTTGGGCCCGCGCCGCAACCGTGGCCGCGGGACCCGTGTTCAACTTCGTGCTGACGATCGTGCTGTTCACCGGCATTTTCATGGTGCAGGGGCAGGTGTCCGAGCCGCTCACCGTCGGCGAACTGCGCCCCATGCCAAGCGTGCAGGAGTTGCAGGACGGCGACGTGCTTCTGGAGATCGAGGGCACGCCGACCCCGTCCTTCGATGACGCCGAAGGCTTCGAAAGTTTTCTTACCAACCTGCCGCTGCAGAACGCGCTGACCTACACGGTCGAGCGAGACGGCGCGCGTCAGGATGTCAGCGGCCCCTATGTCTACCCGCCGCTGGTCTCGCAGGTCGTGCCGCGCTCGGCGGCGATCGATGCGGGCATGGAGCCCGGTGACGTGATCACCTCGATCGACGGGGTGCCGATCTTCGCTTTCGACCAGCTCAAGCAGCGGGTCGAAAGCTCTGACGGGGCAACGCTCGGCCTGGAGGTCTGGCGTGACGGCGAGATCCTCGATCTCGCGCTCACGCCCAAGCGCATCGACGAGCCGCTGCCCGATGGAGGCTACCACACGGTGTTCCGCATCGGCATCGTCGGCGGCATGTTCTTCGAGCCGGCCACCGAGACGGTTGGCCCCGTCGATGCGCTGACCGGCGCCGTGAGCCGCACCTACAGCATCGCTTCCGGCTCGCTCTCTGGCCTGTGGCACATGATCGCGGGCAATATCTCGTCGTGCAACCTCTCGGGCCCCATCGGCATCGCCGAGACCTCGGGCGCCATGGCCTCGCAGGGCGGGCAGAGCTTCCTGACCTTCATCGCGGTGCTATCGACCGCGGTGGGCCTGCTGAACCTCTTCCCCGTGCCCGTGCTCGATGGCGGTCATCTGGTGTTCTTCGGCTACGAAGCTGTGACCGGCAAGCCGCCCTCGGAGCGGGCGCTCCGCGCGCTGATGTCTGCCGGGCTGGTGCTGATCCTCGGCATGATGGTCTTTGCGCTGACCAACGACATCTTCTGCCCCTGACGACGGAGTGCGGGACAAACACTTGCACCGGGCGGAAAAAATTGCCGCCCGGTCGGGTTTGCCAAAGATCCGCCATGATATCCGCCTATCCCGTTCCCCGATCTCTTAAATATCGGGGGACCGGATGCAGAGCTTTCAACATGGATATCGCAGCCTCGGGCTGCTGCTGGCGATCAACGCGGACCGGCTGTTCTTTGGCGCCGTGATCTTTGCCGCGTTGTATTTTGGCGCTTTCCTGGGAACTCTTTGAGCCGTCGCAGTTTCGTCTTTTGACAAGAAGACCTCCACCCGCTACTCACTTTAAAAAAAAGTATTTGGCGGAGTGGACAGCGAGCATGAGCATCGAGCAGAAGTCGGGCAGGGCCCGCGGCAAAACTTACGCACATCGCGCAGGTGTTTCGGCGCTTGCGCTGTCGCTTGCGGCAGCAGTGGCCTTTACCACGCTGCCCGAGATGGTGCAGGCACAATCCTACGCATTCAACCAGGTGCGGATCGAGGGCAACGAGCGCATCGAATCCGGCACGATCCTGAGCTACGCGGGTATCGCCCGCGGTGAAACCGTAAGCGCCGGCGAGCTGAACGCGGCCTACCAGCGGATCGTTGAGTCCGGTCTGTTCGAGACCGTCGAGATCACGCCGCAGGGCAACACGCTGGTGATCGAGGTCACCGAATTCCCGACCGTCAACCAGATCGCCTTCGAGGGCAACCGCCGGCTGAAGGACGAGGATCTGACCTCCATCGTCCGGTCCCAGTCGCGCCGCGTCTACAGCCCGCGCCAGGCCGAGCAGGACGCGCAGTCCATCGCCGACGCCTACCTGCAGCAGGGCCGCATCGCGGCGCAGGTGACGCCGAAGCTGATCCGCCGCTCCAACAACCGCGTCGACCTCGTCTTCGAAATCTTCGAAGGCGGCGTGACCGAGATCGAGCGCATCGGCTTCGTCGGCAACCAGGCGTTCTCCGACGGCCGCCTGCGCCGCGTCATCCAGACCAAGCAGGCGGGCCTGCTGCGCGCGGTGATCCGCAGCGACACCTATATCGCCGACCGCGTCGCCTTCGACCGCCAGCTGTTGCAGGACTTCTACGCCTCGCGCGGCTACGTCGACTTCCGCGTCACCGGCGTGAACTCCGAGCTCTCCGACGCCCGCGACAGCTACGTGCTGACCTTCAACGTCGAGGAAGGGCAGAAGTTCAACTTCGGCCGCATCGGCGTGGCCAGCGAACTGCCCGAGGTCGACGTGGCGAGCTTCCGCAACGCCATCAGCCTGAAGTCCGGCAAGGCCTATTCGCCCGCCGAAGTCGACCGCGAGATCGTCCGGCTCGAGCGCCTGGCGACCAAGCAGGGGCTCAACTTCGTCCGCATCGACCCACAGGTCACCCGCAACGACCGCACGCAGACGCTGGACGTCACCTTCAACCTGACCCGCGGCCCGCGCATCTTCGTCGAGCGCATCGACATCGAGGGCAACACCACCACGCTCGACCAGGTGGTGCGTCGCGAGTTCGACACCGCCGAGGGCGACCCGTTCAACCCGCGCGCCATCCGCGAGGCCGCCGAACGCATCCGCGCGCTCGGCTACTTCTCCGATGCGCAGGTGGACGCCCGCGAAGGCTCGACCCCGCAGCAGGTCATCGTCGACGTGAACGTCACCGAGAAGCCCACCGGATCCATCGGCTTCGGCGGCTCTTACTCGACGACCGACGGGCTCGGCGCCTCGATCTCCTTCGCCGAGCAGAACTTCCTCGGCCGCGGCCAGCGCCTGTCCTTCGGCATCAACACCGCCTCGACGAACCAGAGCTACACGTTCAACTTCGTCGAGCCGGCCTTCCTTGGTCGCGACGTGGCCTTCGGCCTGGCGCTGAGCTACCGCGAGACCTCCTACGACAGCGCCGATTACGATACCGCGACTGGCATCTTCCGGCCCAGCCTGACCTTCCCGATCTCGGACTACGGCCGCCTCGGGGTCCGCTACACCTACCGCTACACCGACATCATCGACTACGATGAAGACGAGGTCGGCAACGTGGTGATCTCGGAAGCCGAGGAAGACGCGCGCAACGATCACATGCTGGGCTACACGCTCAGCTACGACACCCGCCGCGACGGTCTCGACCCCGACCGGGGCTACCTGCTGGAATTCGGTCAGGACTTCGGCGGTCTCGGCAGCGACACCAACTTCGTGCAGACCGATCTGCGCGCCGTGGCGCAGACCCTCGTCTGGAACGAGGAAGTCACCCTGCGCGCGACCTTCCAGGCCGGCGCGATCAACTACCTCGACGGCGACAGCCGCGTGACCGACCGCTACATGATGACCGAGAGCATCATGCGCGGCTTCGAATACGCCGGCATCGGCCCGCGCGAGATCAACGACGACGAGGACATCGACTCCCCGCTGGGCGGCAACTACTACGCCGCGCTGCGCCTCGATGCCGAATTCCCGCTCGGCCTGCCCGAGGAATACGGCCTCAGCGGCGGCGTCTTCTACGACATCGGCTCGATCTGGGGCCTGTCCGACGACACGCTTGCGAGCGCCGGTGACAACGAGGTTCTCTACAGCGACTTCACCGCCCGCCAGTCGATCGGTGTCTCGGTCTTCTGGGACTCTGTGCTGGGGCCGCTTCGCCTGAACTTCTCGACCCCGGTGTCGAAGGAAAAATATGACAACGAGCAGAACTTCAGCCTCTCGGTGTCGAGCACTTTCTGAGCCCGTGGCGCGCAGCCTGCTGCGCGCCACCGCCCTTGCGCTCGCGCTCTGCGCCAGCCCGGTTCTGGCGCAGGACGGCATGCGGCCGGGCATCGTGCAGAGCGAGATCCTCACCGTGGAGATCGACCGGCTCTACGCCGAAAGCGATTTCGGCAAGCAGGTGTCCGAGCAGCTCGAAGAGACCGGCGCGAAGATCGCGGCGGAGAACCGCCGCATCGAGGCCCAGCTCACCGCCGAGGAAAAGTCGCTCACCGAGAAGCGCCGCACCCTCGATCCGGTGGCCTTTCGCAAGCTGGCCGACGATTTCGACACCCGGGTGCAGGACCTGCGCGAAGCCCAGGACAGCAAGGCGCGCGCACTCGGCAACCTCTCCGAGGAACGCCGGCGCGAATTCATCTCGCGCGCCGAGCCGATCCTTGCCGAGCTGATGCGCGAGGCGGGGGCGAGCGTGATCCTCGACCAGCGCACGGTGTTCCTTTCGACCAATGCCATCGACATCACCGATCCCGCGATCACGCGGATGAACGAGGTGCTTCCCAACCCCGAGCCGCTGCCTGATCTGACCGGCCCAACGGCCGAGCCCGAGACCGCGCCGGAAGGCAGCCCCGACAGCGCGACGGACGGCACACCGGACAGCCCTTGAGCCCGTCCGCTATTTCAGCCTGTTGCATCGCGTGACGTCGCAAGGCGCGCGCCGCTTGCCCCGAGCCGCGCGGATTGCTAGGGGAAGGGCGACTTTTTCCTTTTGAAAGGCCCACGATGACCGAGACGCTTCTCAGCGCTGACATCCAGCTGATCCAGCGCATCCTGCCGCATCGCTACCCGTTCCTGCTCGTTGACAAGGTCGAGGAGATCGACGGCACCAGCTCGGCCGTGGGCATCAAGAACGTCACGATGAACGAGCCGCATTTCCAGGGCCACTTCCCGGGCCTGCCGATCATGCCGGGCGTGACCATCGTCGAGGCCATGGCGCAGACAACCGCGGTCATGGTGGGCGTGGCCCTCGACCTCGCCGACAAGGACCTGAAGGTCTATTTCATGGGCATCGACAAGTGCAAGTTCCGCCGCAAGGTGGTGCCGGGCGACGTGCTCAAGATGAAGGTCCGCACCCTGCGCGGCAAGCCGGGCGGCAAGGTCTGGAAGTTCGAGGGCGTGGCCGAGGTCGACGGCGAGCTGGCCTGCGAGGCCGAATTCACCGCGATGATGGACCTGCCGGCGTGACCGAGGCCAGCATCCACCCAAGCGCCTATGTCGAAGACGGCGCGCAGATCGGCGCGGGCTGCATCATCGGCCCGTTCTGCCACGTCGGCCCCGAGGTGGTGCTGGCGGAGAACGTCGAGCTAAAGAGCCACGTGGTGGTCACCGGCCGCACCGAGATCGGCGAGGAGACGGTGATCTTCCCCTTCGCGGTGATCGGCGAGATCCCCCAGGATCTGAAGTTCCAGGGCGAGAAGACCTCGCTGGTGATCGGCAAGCGCAACCGCATCCGCGAGCATGTCACGATGAACGCCGGCACCGAGGGCGGCGGCGGCGTCACCCGCGTCGGCGACGACGGTTTGTTCATGGCCGGCTGCCACGTGGCGCATGACGTGCAGGTCGGGGACCGGGTGATCCTGGTCAACCACGCCTCCGTTGCCGGCCACTGCGTGATCGAGGACGACGTGATCGTCGGCGGCCTGTCGGGCGTGCACCAATGGGTGCGCATCGGTCACGGCGCGATCATCGGCGCGGTCACCATGGTGACCAATGACGTCATTCCCTACGGCCTCGTGCAGGCACCGCGCGGCAAGCTCGACGGGCTCAACCTCGTCGGCCTCAAGCGCCGCGGTGTCAGCCGCGCCGACATCACCGCGCTGCGGGCCGCGTTCCAGATGCTGGCGCAGGGCGAAGGTGCCTTTGCCGACCGCGCCAAGCGGCTCGGCGACGAGACCCAGAGCGAGTATGTGCGCGAGATCGTCGCCTTCATCCTCGGCGACAGCGACCGCCATTTCCTGACGCCGGGCTGATCCCGTGCTTGCGCTGATCGCAGGGCAGGGCGATCTGCCCCGGGCGGTGCTCGAGGCGCTGCCCGAACCGGCGCTGGTCTGCGCCATGGAAAGCTCTCCGCCCGACCGGGTGGCGGCAGATCACTTGTTCCGCATCGAGAAGCTCGGCTCTTTCTTGCGCTGGCTCAAGGCGCAGGGCGTCACCCGCGTGTGCATGTGCGGCGCGGTGGGACGGCCCGAGGTCAAGCTCTCGCGGCTCGATCTGCCGACGCTGCTGCTGATGCCGAAGATCCTGCGCGCCCTCAAGCGCGGCGACGATGGCGCCCTGCGCATCGTCATCGGGCTGCTCGAGGATGCAGGGCTGGACGTGATCGGCGCGCATGAGGCCGCTCCGGCGCTGCTGCCCGAGACCGGGGTTCTGACGCAGGCGCGGCCCGGTGACGCGGCGACCCGCATGGCCACGCTCGCCGACGCGGTGAGCCATCGCCAGGGGCTCGAGGATTTGGGCCAATGCTGCGTCATCTCCAGCGATCAGGTTGTGGCGCAGGAAGACGCCCGCGGCACCGATGCCATGCTCGGAGAGCTGCCGCCGGTGCCCGGCGGCATCTTCTACAAGGCGCCGAAACCGGGACAGGAGCGCCGCGCCGACCTGCCGGTGATCGGCCCCAACACCGCCGTCGGCGCGATCCGCGCCGGGCTTGCGGGCATCGTCGTCGAGGCACAGGGCGTCATGGTGCTCGACCGCGCGGCGGTCATCGAAATGCTGGATGCCGCGGGGCTCTTCCTGTGGGTACGGGAGCGGGACGCATGAAGGTTTTCATCATCGCGGGCGAGCCGTCGGGCGACAAGCTGGGCGGCGCGCTCATGCAGGGGCTCAAGGCACAGGTGCCCGAGGTCTCCTTTGAGGGGATCGGCGGCGAGCGCATGCTGGAAGAGGGGCTGCAGAGCCTCTTTCCCATGGACGAGATCTCGATCATGGGCATCACCGAGATCCTGCGCAACTACGGCGCCCTGAAGGCCCGTATCCGGCAGACCGCCGAGGCGGTGGTGGCTGCAAAGCCCGATGTTCTGATCACCGTCGACCTGCCGGAATTCTCGCTGCGCGTCGCCAAGCTGGTGAAGGAGACATCCGACATCCGCACCGTGCATTACGTCGCCCCGACGGTCTGGGCCTGGCGTCCGGGCCGGGCGGCGAAAATGGCGAAGCATATCGACCAGGTGCTTGCGCTGCTGCCCTTCGAGCCGCCCTACATGGAAGCCGCGGGCATGCGCTGCGACTTCGTCGGCCACCCGGTCGTCACCGACCCGCAGGCCGACGCCGAGGAGGTCTCAAATTTCCGCCGGCACCACGGCATCGGCGACGCCCCCCTCTGCCTGATCCTGCCGGGGTCGCGCCGCTCCGAGGTCTCGCGCCTCGGGCCGGTGTTCGGCGAGGCGCTTGCGCAACTCAAGACGCAGCGACCCGATCTGCGCTACGTGCTGCCCATGGCCGGGCCGGTCGCCGATCTGGTCAAGGAGACCGTCAGCGACTGGCCGGTCGATCCGATTCTGCTCGACCCGCGCGAGCAGGGCGAGGCGGGCAAGGCCGAGAAGCGTGCCGCCTTTGCCGCCGCCGACGTGGCGCTGGCCGCCTCGGGCACCGTGGCGCTGGAACTCGCCGCCGCCGATACGCCCATGGTCATCGCATATGACATGGGCTGGCTGTCGCGGCAGATCATCGGGCGGCTGATGCTGGTGGACTCGGTCAACCTGGTGAACCTCGTCACCGACAGCCGCAGCGTGCCCGAGTACATCGGCGACAACTGCCGCCCCGGGCCGATCGCCGAATCCGTGCTGCGCGTGCTCGACGCACCGCAGGAGCAAAGGCAGGCCATGCGACGCACCATGGAGCTTCTCGGGAAGGGCGGCCCGGCACCGGGCCAGCGCGCCGCCGAGGCGGTGCTCGCCGGATTGCGCGAGGGCTGACCGTCTTTCGGGATGTTCCGAAGCGCCTCGGGACACAGAGAGCCAAAGACAAAAGAGCCCCGGTGCCATCTGGCCCGGGGCTCTTGCGATTGATCGGCCCTGCGGCCGCGCGCGCTTACTGGCGCAGCGCGCTGCTCTCTTCGTAGCCGGCGGTGAAGCCCGAGAGCGACATGTCCAGCTCGACCTTCTGGTCCGGCGCCAGGGCCGGCACGATGGTGATGGTCGCGCTCGCGCCTGCCTTGAAGCGGTTCACGTCTTCCTCGGTGAAGCCGACGCGGGCGTAGCAGCCCACCGGCGTGCAGAAGGAGAAATCGTAGCGCTTGGCCTGGCCGTCATCGACGGCGATGGTCAGCTTCTGGGTCAGCAGCGTCTCGAGCGGCACGACGAAGGTGCCCCCGGCCGCGACCTGGCCGCCGTTGGCGACGCGGAACAGGCTGACTTCGGCGACATTGTTGCCCTCGCCATCCTGCAGCAGCTGGTACATCTGGCAGGGGTCCTCGGCATCGCTGCCCTCGGGCGCGCGCAGACACTGCAGTTCCCAGGCGCCATGCGTGGCCTTCACGTAGGTCTCGGGCTGCTGGCCGGGCCCTGCGGGCGCATCGGCGCCGGCATCTTCGCCGAGCGAAAGCCCGCCGGCGGCAACGGTGCCTTCGGTCTGGTCTTCTGCGGGCGCGTCGCTCGATTGCGCGGCATCCTGCGCATAGGCCGGCATTGCGGCCAGAGCCGCCGCAAGCGGCAGCAGTCGCAGGATTTGGAGAGGTCTGGTCATGGGTCCCCCTGAACGTTCATTCTTGTCTCACTGCCCGCTTAGCATGCGGGCCAACCTGTGTCAGGCCGGAAATGGTCACGCTCTCGGGAGCGGCAAGAAAGCGCGGAAGCCATTCATCAAAAAGAGAAAAGGGACCGTGCGGTCCCCTTTCCCTTGCTCCCTGTCGGACCGGCCGACTTTGTCATTGACGGGACGCTACGAAACTCTTCCGCACCGGTCAACAGGCTTTGCAACGGCAGGGCTACACTTTTGTGCAAAAGGCCGCGCCCGAGCAACGGGCGCGGCAAGTCTGACAGGGAGGAAGTTCGCCCGAGGCAGGAGAGGACATGATGCCCCGGACGAATTTCATACTGGCAGCAAAGAGTTAAGATAGTATGCTCGGGCCCGGACGGCAGCGGAGGCAGGCCATGACGGATGATGTTTTTGTAGGCGGTGTCGGCGAAGCCTATTCGGAAAAACAGTATCTTGCGCTCAAGTACGGCAACCGGCACGGGCTGGTCGCCGGGGCGACGGGCACCGGCAAGACCGTCACGCTGCAGATCCTCGCCGAGGGTTTCTCGGCGGCGGGCGTGCCGGTCTTCCTTTCGGACGTGAAGGGCGATCTCTCGGGGCTTGCCCGCGCCGGCGCCGAAACCGGCGATCTGCATGTGCCGTTCATGGAGCGCAACGCCAAGATCGGCTTCGACGACTTCACCTACGCGGGCTTTCCGGCGGTGTTCTGGGATCTCTTCGGCGCCAAGGGCCATCCCGTGCGCACCACCGTGGCCGAGATGGGCCCGCTGCTGCTGGCGCGGCTGCTGGAGCTGACCGAGGCGCAGGAAGGCATTCTCAACATCGCCTTCCGCCTGTCGGACGAGCAGGGGCTGCCGCTGCTCGATCTCAAGGACCTGCAGGCGCTTCTGGTCTGGGTCGGCCAGAACGCCAAGGAGCTGAGCCTGCGCTACGGCAATGTCTCCACCGCCTCGGTCGGGGCGATCCAGCGGCGGCTGCTGGTGCTCGAGAACCAGGGCGGCGCGCGCTTCTTCGGTGAGCCGGCGCTGGCGCTTTCCGACTTGATGGCCTGTGCACCGGACGGGCGCGGCCATGTCAACATCCTCGCCGCCGACGCGCTGATGGGCGCGCCGCGGCTCTACGCGACCTTCCTGCTCTGGCTGCTGTCGGAGCTTTTCGAAGAGCTGCCCGAGGTCGGCGATCCCGACAAGCCCAAGCTGGTGTTCTTCTTCGACGAGGCGCACCTGCTGTTCGACGATGCCCCCAAGGCGCTGGTCGACAAGGTCGAACAGGTGGCGCGGCTGATCCGCTCCAAGGGGGTGGGCGTCTATTTCGTCACCCAGAACCCCGACGACATCCCCGAGGACATCCTCGGCCAGCTTGGCAACCGGGTCCAGCACGCGCTGCGCGCCTTCACCGCACGCGACCGCAAGGCGCTGAAACAGGCCGCAGAGACCTACCGGGAGAACCCGGCCTTCGACACCGAGACGGCCATCCGTGAGGTCGGCACCGGCGAGGCGGTCACCTCGTTCCTGCAGAAGAAGGGCGTGCCCGGGATTGTGCAGCGCACGCTGGTGCGCCCGCCAAGCTCGCAGCTCGGTCCGATCACGGATGCCGAGCGCACCGAGGTGATGGACGCCTCGCCGCTGAAGGGCAAATACGACACGCCGGTGGATCGCGAGTCTGCCCACGAGATGCTGCAGGCCCGCGCCGCGGCGGCGGCAAGGGCGGCAGAGGCGGCGGAAGAGCCCGATGCCGCCGAGGATGCCGTCGACGCCGAGATACGCGACTACAACCGCGCCCGCCGCTACGATCCGACGCCGCGCGCGGAGCCGCGCAAGAGCAGCACCGCCAAGTCCCGCAGCACGCGCTACAGCGCGCCGGACAGCATCGGCGAAGCGCTGGGTCAGGCGGTGCTGAAGGAGCTTTCCGGCACAACCGGCAAGCGGTTGGTGCGCGGCATCCTCGGCAGCCTGTTCAAGGCGCGCTAGGACAGCGCATGGGGATGGGTGTGCAAATCCTGCTGGGAACCGGGCTTCTGTTTGTCTGCGCCGGGGTGCAGCTCTGGATCGTCGCCCGTGTCTCGCCAAGGCTTCTGTCCGCGGTCGCGCGGATCGGCGAACACACGCGGCCGCTGCGGCTGTTCGGGCTGATCTGCATGGCCTTCGGCGCCATGGTGTTCGCGCATACCCTGCAGATCTGGCTCTGGGCCGCGAGCTTCCGGCACCTCGGGGCCTTCGAGACGCTGCCGGAAGCCTTCTATTTCGCCGTGGTCAGCTACACGACGCTGGGCTACGGCGACGTCACGTTGGGCGAGGGGCTGCGGATCTACGGCACCTTCGCCGCGATCACCGGCCTGCTCACCTTCGGGGTCAGCACCGCCTTCCTGCTGGCGGTGCTGTCACGGCTGCACCCGGGGCTGCGGGACGAGCGCTGAGACCGGCGCCGTCTGCGGGAGCGCAGCCGGGCGCCGTTCGGGGGCGCTGCCCCCGGACCCCCTGGATATATCCGTCTATACGAAGGCGCCCGCCGCAACGACCCGCGCGCGAGGGCGGCGGATCAGAACCAGCTGTCCACCGTGCGCGAGGCGCGCGAGACGTCCTGGCCGAAGCCATCGACGGTGCCGCAGGCGGCGAGGGGGGCGGCCAGGAGGGCGAGAAGGAAGAGGCGTTTCATACTGTCTGCTCGTCGTTTGTTGGTCTTGTCGGTCGTCTTGGTCTGCGGTGGCGAACTCAGTTCTGCTCTTCCCACCACCAGGCGTTGGGCTGCCAGTCGATCCAGTCGCCGTAGACCGGCGTGGGTTCGGCATAGGTCAGCTCCTTGGCGTGGGCGATCCAGCTCTGATTCCACTCGTAGGTGGGGATGACATATCGGCCAGCGGTGAGCACCCGGTCAAGCGCATGGGTGGCGGCGAGGAACTCCTCGCGGCTGGTGGCGGTTAGAAGACCCTCGATCAGCGCGTCGACCGCCGGGCTCTTGACCCCCATGAGGTTGCGCGAGCCTTCCTGGTCGGCGGCGGCGCTGCCCCAGTAGAGCCGCTGCTCGTTGCCCGGCGAAAGCGAGATACCGCGGCGGAACCAGGTCATGTCAAAATCGAAGGATGCGCTGCGGGCGTTGAACTGCGCGGAATCGACCGTGTCGACGCGCACCTTGATGCCGAGCCGCTCCAGCGCCTGCACGTAGATGTCGATCATCGAGCCGGCCTCGGTCTCGCCCTGGGGCAGAACGATGTCGAACTGGAAGGGCTGGCCCTCGGGGGTCATCATCACCCCGTCCTGCACGGTGTAGCCGGCCTCTTCCATAAGCCCCATGGCCTTGCGCAGGCCGGAGCGGTTGCGCGCCGAGCCGTCGCCCTCGGGCAAGGCGTAGCCTTCGAGCGTGCCGGGCACCAGGCTGTCCGCGAAGGGCGCGAGCAGCTCCTTGACCCGTCCACTCGCCGGACCGGGCTGCATGGCCAGCTCGGAGTTGGAGAAATAGGAGGTGATGCGTGACTGTCGGCCGCCGGTCAGCGTCTCGTTGATGTACTCGAAGTTGAAAAGCTGGATCATCGCCTCGCGCACGCGCCAGTCGTCGAAGCCGGGGCGACGGGTGTTCATCACGAAGCCGGTCATGCCCGAGGGGCGGCCATGCGGAACCACCGATTTCACCACCTCGCCGCTCTCGATGGCGGGGAAGTCGTACTGGCTTTCCCATTTCTCGGAGTTGAACTCGCGGTTGGAGTTCAGCAGCCCCGCCTTGAACGCCTCGAACATGGCGGTGCCATCGCCGAAGAACTCCATGCGCACCTCGTCGAGGTTGGCCTGGCCCTTCATGAAGGGCACATCCTTGCCCCAGTAATCGGGGTTGCGCTTGAGCGAGACGTAGCGGCCTGCCTCGAAGCTGTCGACGACATAGGGCGCGGTGGTGATCGGGATCACATCGAGGCCGGACTCGGCGAAGTCCTTGCCCTCCCATTGCGCCTTTTTGAGGATCGGGCGCATGCCGACGATCAGCGCCAGTTCGCGATCCGCGACGTTGAAGGTAAAGCGCAGGCTGTGCTCGCCGGTCTTCTCGATGCTCTCGATACGGCTGTAGGTGCCCTGGTAGCGCGGGTGCCCCTCGGTGCCGAGGGTCTCGAAGCTCCAGATCACGTCTTCGACGGTCACCGGGGTGCCATCGGAGAATTTCGCCTCGGGGCGCAGGGTGTATTCCACCCAGTCGCGCTCGGGCGAGGTCTCGACGGTTTCGCAGATCAGGCAATAGAGGGTGAAGGGCTCGTCCCAACTGCGGCCCATCAGCGATTCATAGGCCAGAAAGCGCAGCTGCCACGGCACGGTGCCCTTCAGGATGTGCGGATTGAGGCTGTCGAAACTGCCCACTTCGCCGGTGACAATGCGGCCGCCCTTGGGCGCGTCGGGATTGACGTAGGGCAGGTGATCGAAGTTCGCGGGCAGCGCCGGCTCGCCGTACATGGCAATCCCGTGCATCGGCTCGGCGCTTGCGGCGAATCCGGAAATCAGCGCCAAGGCGGTGACTGCGGGCCCGAAGGTGGAAGATCTGAAATATTTCGCGGTCATTAGAGAAACCGTCCTGCTCTGCCCTTGTTTTCTTGCTTTTCGAGCCTACCGGGGCTTTTACGTCTTTTCAAACTTTTAGGTTGGACTCCGGCGGCAAAGCGCGTATAAAGACATCACTGCTCGATAGGTTTCTTGCCTGTATGAAACCTGCCTCAATGACTGAACGCCGGCCTTGTGCCGGCGTTTTTTTTGGTTTTCCGCTGCCTTCCGGGACAGGGCAGTCATCGGACCGGTCATTGGACGCGGCCAAATTCATCGAATCCGGACTGCCAACTATGACCTTCGCGCGGCCGGTTTGCGTCCGCGCCTCTCGAAGGATTTGTGCAAGCTCCGCCGCGCTGCAGCGGTGCGAGGAGCCATACAGGGCAGGGCACAGATTGCCTAGGGGGCGAAAGGTGGTTCGGGCCTACGAATCCGTGATGACGTTGCGAACACGGGCTTGCAGCTTCGCGCGGGATGGCCGAGCAATGGCGCAGGGCGGGAACCGGGAGGCATGGTGACCCCGTTCCCCATGGAGGCGGCAGGCCATGTCGGTGCCGCAGAAATCGAGGAGTTTTCGCATGTCACTCAAAGGCAAGACGGCTGTCGTCACCGGATCGAACTCGGGCATCGGGCTCGGCGTCGCGCGCGAGCTGGCGCGGGCCGGGGCGTCGGTGGTGCTCAACTCGTTCACCGACCGTGACGAGGACCACCAGCTGGCCGCGGAGATGGCCAAGGAATTCGGCGTCGACGTGCGCTACATCAAGGCCGACATGTCCAAGGGCGAGGAGTGCCGCGCGCTGATCGAGCAGGCGGGCGCCTGCGATATCCTGGTGAACAACGCCGGCATCCAGCACGTCGCGCCGATCGACGAGTTCCCGGTGGAGAAATGGGATGCGATCATCGCGATCAACCTCAACTCGGCCTTCCACACCACCGCCGCGGCGCTGCCGATGATGCGCAAGGCGGGCTGGGGCCGGGTGGTCAACGTCGCCTCGGCGCACGGGCTCACCGCCTCGCCGTTCAAGTCGGCCTATGTGGCGGCCAAGCACGGCATCGTCGGCATGACCAAGACCGTCGCGCTGGAGACCGCCAAGGAGGCGATCACCTGCAACGCGATCTGCCCCGGCTACGTGAAGACCCCGCTGGTCGAGGCGCAGATCCCCGACACCGCCGCCAAGTACAACATGTCCGAGGAAGAGGTGATCGAGAAGGTCATCCTCGAGCGCCAGCCCTCGAAGGAGTTTGCCACCACCGAGCAGATCGGCGGCACGGCGGTCTTCCTGTGCTCGGACGCGGCGGCGCAGATCACCGGCACGACGATTTCGGTCGACGGCGGCTGGACCGCACTCTGACCGGCGCATGAAAAAGGGGCAGGGCAGCCGCGCTGCCATGCCCCGATCCCGCGCCGTGCACCCGGGCTCACCCGGCGCGGCGCACCGCTTCGACCTTGGGCGCTTCGCCCGGCTTTTCCGGCGGGTAGACGAGACCGGCCGAGATCACCAGTTTCGCCGCGTCCTCGATGCTCATGTCGAGTTCGACCACGTCCTCGGCGGGAAAATAAAGCAGGAAGCCCGAGGTGGGGTTCGGCGTCGTCGGCACGAAAACCGAGATCAAATCTCCCATCACGTCCGAGCGGGCGAGGATCTCGCCCTTGGCCTGGGTCGAGATGAAGCCGATCGCCCAGATGCCCTTGCGCGGGTATTGCACCATGCAGGCTTTCTCGAAGCTGCGCTCCGACTGGGCAAAGACCGTCTCGGCGATCTGCTTGATGCCCGAGTAGATCGAGCGCACCACCGGGGTACGGTCCACCAGCGTTTCGGCGAAGCGGATCAGCGAGCGGCCGATCAGCCCCTTGGCGACCCAGCCGACGAGAATGGTGAAGACGAGGAAGAAGATCACGCCCACGCCACGCAGGTTGATCCCGATGTATTCCTCGGGATTGAAGCGCTGCGGCACCAGCGGCAGCACGAAGCCGTCGACCCAGCCGAAGAGGGTCCAGATCAGCCATATCGTCAGGCCGACCGGGGCGATGACCACCAGCCCGGTCAGGAAGCTCGCCCTCAGGCTCGCGAAGATGCCGGGGCGGCGGGGCTTGTCGTCGAAGGGCGTGTTCATTCTTGTTCCGGAGAAAGAGGTATTCCGGATCAACCTAGGCACTCGCGCGCCGCTTCACAATGGGCGCGCGAGACTGTGATGCCAGCCGTGGCCTACGCGGCGGGCAGGGCGCTCATCTCCGCCGCGATGGCGGCGCCGAGCCGGGCGTTGTTGAGCACCAGGTCGATGTTGCTCTCCAGCGAGCGGCCCTCGGTCAGCTCGAAGATGCGCTGCAGCAAGTAGGGCGTCACCGCCTTGCCGTGGATGCCATGGGCGGTCGCGTCTTCCATGGCGCGGGCGATGATCGGCATCATCGTCTCGCGCGGGATCTCGGCGGCCTCGGGGATCGGGTTGGCAACGAGCTGGCCGCCGGGCAGGCCGAGCGCGCCGCGCATCCGGTGCGCCTCGGCGATCTGCTTGGCCGTGTCGAGCCGCAGAGGCGCGGCGATCCCGGCCTCGCGCGACCAGAAGGCGGGCAGTTGGTCCTGACCGAAGGCGATCACAGGAACGCCAAGGGTTTCAAGAACTTCCATGGTCTTCGACAGGTCAAGGATGGCCTTGGCGCCGGCGGCGATCACGGTCACCGGGGTTTGCGCCAGCTCCTGCAGGTCGGCGGAGATGTCGAAGCTCTGCTCGGCGCCGCGGTGCACGCCGCCGATGCCGCCGGTGGCAAAGACCTCGATGCCCGCGAGCCGCGCCGCGATCATCGTCGCCGCCACGGTGGTGGCGCCGGTGCCGCCGCGCGCCATGCAGACCGCCATGTCGGCGCGCGAGAGCTTCGCCGCGTGCTTGGTCTGCGCCAGCGCCTCGAGCTGGTCGTCGTCGAGACCGACGCAGAGCTTGCCGTCGATCACCGCAATGGTCGCTGGGGTGGCGCCGCCGTCGCGAATGGTCTGCTCGACCTTGCGCGCCATCTCGAGGTTCTGCGGCCAGGGCATGCCGTGGGTGATGATGGTCGATTCCAGCGCCACGACGGGCGCGCCCTTGGCGAGGGCGTCGGCAACGGGGGCAGACAGGTGCACGAGGGTCATGAAGTCACTTCTCCGGATACGTAGGTTGCGGCGGCGGCCAGCGCTTCGTCCAGCGCGGTGGCACGGTCCGCGCCGCGCAGTTCGGCGGCAATATGCGCCGCCATGAAAGTGTCACCCGCGCCGGTCACCCGGGTGACCAGCACCTCGGGCGGGCACTCCGAGATCACGCCCTCGGCGCTGGCATCCGAGGCGGGCTTGCCGCCATCGGTGACCAGCGCCCGCGAGGCGCCGCGCGCCACGAGCGCGGCAGCGGCGGTGGCGGAGTCGTCGAAACTCTGCATGCAGAGCAGCCCGGCTTCCTCGAGGTTCACGTAGAGCACGCCGCGGCCGGCGCGCAGGAAGGGCGTCAGGCGTTCCGCCTTGCCGGGGCTCGCCGGGGCGATGCGCAGGTCGGCGGCGGCAAAGGCGGGCAGGCGGACGATCTCTTCCAGAAGTCCCAGCGTCAGGTTGCCATCCAGCGCCACCGGGCCGGACCACGGGGTTTCCGCGGTTCCGAGCGGGCCGTGGATCAATGGCGCCAGGATGCGCGCGCCGGATTGCTCCAGAGAATGCGCGTCGGCAATCGCCGCGATGAGCCCGTTCGCACCTTCAACCGCCATGTATATGTCGGTCGGTAAGTCCTCGGAACGATAGAGATATTCCGTGACGCAGCCGAGCCGCTCGCAGGCATCCACCAGCTCGTGGCCATTGGGGTCGCGGCCCACGGCGCTCAGGAGGCCGGGCGTCAGCCCGAAGCGCGTCAGGGTCATCGCGATGTTCATTGCCACGCCGCCGGGAAGGCGCGTGATCCGCCCGGGAACGTCGGAACCCTGGCGCATGTGGCTGGCGGATCGGCCGATCACGTCCCAGAGGACGGAGCCGATGCAGAGGATATCGGGGGTGCTGCTCATCCTGTTCTTGTGACCGAGAGGCTCAGCCGGGGCAAGAGGATTGATGCCGCCGGATCGGGGTGTTGGCAGCAAGCGCGGCTTTGGGACATAAAGCCGAAGCTCGTGTCTGATCGGAACGGCCCCGGGAAGATAGTGCCCGGACTTGGGTGCGCGGGCGCAATCCCGAGGGCCATCGCGCGGCGCGGATTGCTGAAGGACGCACGTATTCTGCATGCCAAACGACTTGAAACGGGCTCATGATGCCGGCAATCCTGCGCAAACGCTCCAACATAAGGGGCGCCCCGTATCTCGGCCGGAGTTCTCATAATTAGCATTATGTAATTAAAAGGCCTTTGGAAACGTCCGAGGGTTGCGCCTTATCCTTTTGACTGTGCGCTGAAATCCTCGCATCCTCGAAGAATGCGTCATCGTACCACTCGCCGTGCCCTGATCCTCGTCCTCGCCCTCGCGCTGATCGCCGCGACGGTCATTGGCGTGCGCACCGTGCGGCATGCGCTCTACTGGGCAGATCCCGCGCATCGCAACGTGGCGCCCGAAGCCTGGATGACGCTCGGCTACCTCGAGCGCTCGCATCATCTGCCGCACCACAGCCTCGGCCCGGCTCTCGGCCTCACGCCGCAGCCCGGTGAGCCGCTCAGCCTCGAGGAAATCGCCGAGCTGCGTGGCGAGCCTCTCGCGCAGCTGCTGACCGAGGTCGATGCGGTGATCGAGGCGCAGAAGCCATGAGCGAGGTCACCGGCAGCTTCAGCGACACCGTGCTGGCCTTGCTGCCGGAACTGGGCCTGCCGATCCTCGGCGGCACGGTCTTGCTGGCCTCGCTCGGCGTGCCGATGCTGCCGGGCTCGCTGATGGTGCTGGTCGCCGGAACGCTTGCGGCCGCCGGAGAGCTGCCGCTGGTGGCAACGATCCTCACCGTGCTCTGCGCCGCGATGCTCGGAGACCAGATCGGCTTTCTGATCGGTCGGCTGTTCGGACCAAAACTGGCCGGCCGCAAGGATCCGACCACGGCGCGTGCCTTGTCGCTGCTGGCGGCGCGCGGCCCGATGGCCGTTTTCCTGACGCGTTGGCTGATCGCACCGCTCGGGCCCGCGATGAACATTGTGGCCGGCGCCGGCGGGCTGGCCTGGCCGCGCTTCCTGCTTGCCGATCTCGCCGGGGAAATCGTCTGGTCGACCGGCTACATGGCACTCGGCGCCAGCTTCGCGCCGTTCATTCCGCAGATCGCCGAGCTGTCGACCGACATCACCACCTTGCTTGCGGCGCTGGCCGTCGCCCTGGCGGCGGGTGTACTGCTGCGCCGACACCGGCCGCATCGGCCGCGCTGATCGGGCTTTCTGGACAAGGCGTTCACGCGTAAGCTAACTGGGCGCGAACGATCCGGAGACTTCTCATGCATTCGCTGCTCATCCTCAACGGCCCCAACCTCAACCTGCTCGGCCTGCGCCAGCCCGAGGTCTATGGCCGCACCACCATCGCCGATGTCGAGGCCATGTGCCGCGCCCATGCCGAGAAGATCGGCGTCACGCTCGATTTCGCGCAGAGCAACCACGAAGGCGCGCTGATCGACGCGATCCATGCCGCGCGCGGCACCAAGGACGGCATCATCCTCAACGCCGGCGCCTATACCCACACCTCGGTCGCACTGATGGATGCGATCAGCTCCGCAGAGGTGCCGACCATCGAGCTGCACCTGTCGAATGTCCATGCGCGCGAAGAGTTTCGCCATGTCAGCTACATCGCCAAGGTCGCGCTTGGCGTGATCTGCGGCTTCGGCCCGCGCGGCTACACGCTGGCGATGGACGCGCTGGTCTCGCACCTGGACCGCTAGGCGATGGACCCGGACGATCGGACCCATCTGCTGGCCCTGTCCAATGCCGACAGCATCGAGACCGCCTGGTCGATGCATGTGGCGCGGATGGCCGGATACGGGTTCGATCGTCTGCTCTACGGCTTCACGCGCTACCGCACGCCGACGTCTCTGGGCGATCCCAACGACTTCCTCGTGCTGACCAATCACCGGCCATCATACACGCGCGAGTTCATCGGCAATGGCCTCTATCGCAACTCGCCGATGGTCCGATGGGCGCTGGAGAACCACGGGCCGCGTTCCTGGGGCGAGACCGCCGCGGCCATGTCCAGAGGCGAGCTGAATGAGGACGCCCGGCGAGTCGTGGCCTTCAATGCCTCGCAGCAGGTCACCGCAGGCTACACCATCGGCTTCAAGTCGCTCTCCCGCCGCGCCAAGGGCGCCATCGCGCTCACCGCGCGGCCCGAGATGAGCCAGCAAGAGGTCGAGGACATCTGGGCCGAGCACGGCGAGACCATCGTGCTTTGCAACAACGTGCTGCACCTGCGCGTGCTCACCCTGCCCTACATTCCGCCCGACCAGTCGCTCACGCCGCGCCAGCGCGAGGCGCTCGAATGGGTCGGCGACGGGAAAACGATGCAGGACATTGCGCAGATCATGGGGCTCACCCAGGCCACCGTGGAGAAGCACCTGCGTCGCGCCAGAGACACACTCAACGTGGAAACCACGGCGCAAGCTGTCGCGAAGGCGACATTTCTCAATCAAATGTTCATTTTGGATATATAGGGCCGAAAGAGTTAACTTTGCGGCTTTCTCGAATCGAATGGTGAAACAATGGCGCGTCTTTCCGGTGAAAATCGCGCCAAATGTGTCTTTTCTTATGGGTGGATTTCAGAAACCTGAATTTGTGACGAAAATTCTTCCGTAATTCGCTCTAAATCGTACCGCTACGTCAACGACCCCTTCCCCTTCTTTCCCCTACGTTGCACACTCGTCTCGTTCCGTGAGTGGTGGCTTTGGCCATGGAACTCGAGACTGTCATTCCTCGCGATTACGGGGCTCTGCCAGTTTCCCGGTGTTTACCGGAGCTGGGCTGTTTCCGGGCAATTTTCGTCCGGGGGTGGTTCGGCGTGCCTGTCTCGGCACTCCTGCCTCATCCCCAAATGTATTGGGGTGCCGGGGAAACAGGTTGCGGAGTCGTCCCACGGGGCGGCTCCGCTTTCGTATGCGCCCTCCCCCGCAGCGAAAGCGTTGGCCGGCGAGAGCCATGAAGATCCTGCCCAAAAAGCGGCAACGCCGTCCGGCCCGGCACAAGCCTGCCACAAAGACGCGGTCAGGGCGAAAAATGGTCTGCTCAACACCGGCATGGCGACTACCGTGCCCGGACACCAGGCGGGGCGCCAAGGCGCAACGAAAAAGGGGCGCCCGAAGGCGCCCCTTTCGAAACGGGTTCCGAGAGCGATCAGCCCTGGGCGGCCTTGGCCACCTCTGCAGCGAAATCCTCTTCGACCTTCTCGATGCCTTCGCCGACCTGCAGGCGGACGAAACCGGTGATGGTCGCGCCGGCTTCTTTTGCAGCCTGCTCGACGGTCAGGTCGGGGTTCACCACGAAGGGCTGGCCCAGCAGGGTCACTTCGGCGAGGAACTTCTTCATGCGGCCGACGATCATCTTCTCGATCACGGCGTCCGGCTTGCCGGATTCCTTGGCGATGTCGATCTGCACCTGGCGCTCTTTCTCGACGATTGCCGGGTCAAGCTCGGATTCGTTCAACGCGGCCGGGTTCGAGGCGGCGATGTGCATCGCGACCTGCTTGCCGAACTCTTCGCTGCCGCCGGTCATGGCAACCAGCACGCCGATCTGGCCGAGGCCGGCTGCGGCTGCGTTGTGCACGTAGCTCGAGACGACTTCACCTTCGACCTTCGCCATGCGGCGCAGGGTCATGTTCTCGCCGATCTTGGCGATCTTGTCGGTGACCAGTTCGGAGACCTTCTTGCCGTCGACATCCGCGTCGGCCAGAGCCTCGACGCTGTCCACTTTCAGAGCTGCGGCAGCGATGTCGCTGACCATGCCCTGGAACTCGGCGTTCTTGGCGACGAAGTCAGTCTCGGCGTTCACCTCGACGGCAACACCCACGCCACCTTCGACCTGAACGGCCACGAGGCCTTCTGCGGCGGTGCGGCCGGACTTCTTCGCGGCTTTCGCGAGGCCCTTGGTGCGCAGCCAGTCGATGGCGGCTTCCATGTCGCCGTCGGTCTCGGTCAGCGCCTTCTTGGCATCCATCATGCCTGCGCCGGTCATCTCGCGCAGTTCTTTCACCTGTGCAGCAGTGATCGCCATCTCGGCTCTCCTCATCTCAAATCCGGTGGGGCGGCCCAGCCCCGGGCCACCCGCTCCTGTCATGAATTCGTGACGCTTTCGCGACAGTGCCACTCTCGGCGGCGATGCGCCGGTGCACTCGTGACGCGTGGGCGTCGCAGCGCCCGCCCCGCAGAACGCGGCGGGCGCCTCCGGCTTACTTGCCGGCGTTGGCGTCGGCGAGCAGCTCTTCTGCCGGCGCGTCTTCCAGGGCGCCGAGGTCGACGCCAGCGGCTTCCATCTGGCCGGTCATGCCGTCCAGGGCTGCGCGGGCGACGAGGTCGCAGTAGAGCGAGATGGCGCGGGCCGCGTCATCGTTGCCGGGGATGATGTAGTCGACGCCGTCGGGCGAGCAGTTGGTGTCGACGATGGCGACAACCGGGATGCCCAGCTTGTTGGCTTCGGCCACGGCCAGCGCTTCTTTCTTCACGTCGATGACGAAGAGCATGTCGGGCAGGCCGCCCATTTCGCGGATGCCGCCGAGCGAAGCCTGGAGCTTCGTCTGGTCGCGTTCCATGCCGAGGCGCTCTTTCTTGGTGAGGCCTTCTGCACCGGCATCCATGCGCTCGTCGATGGTCTTCAGGCGCTGGATCGACTGCGAAACGGTCTGCCAGTTGGTGAGCGTGCCGCCCAGCCAGCGGTGGTTCATGTAGAACTGTGCGCATTTCTCGGCAGCTTCGGCGATCGGCTGCTGTGCCTGGCGCTTGGTGCCGACGAAGAGCACCGAGCCGCCCTTGGCGACGGTCTCACGGATCGCGTTCAGAGCAGCGTCCAGCATCGGGACGGTCTGGGTGAGGTCCATGATGTGGATGCCGTTGCGCGCACCGTAGATGAACTCGCCCATGCGGGGGTTCCAGCGCTGCGTCTGGTGGCCGAAGTGCACGCCTGCTTCAAGCAGCTGGCGCATGGTGAACTCGGGAAGAGCCATGTCCGTATATCCTTTCCGGTTTCATAAATCCTCAGCGGGGGCTCATCCTGTTGGACAACCGGTGGACGCTTGGGGATGTCTCCCCCAAAGGCCCGACCCCGCCTGCGGCGTTCTCGTGGGCGCGCCTATAGGCCGTTTTGCGCGGGGGCGCAAGCCTGATCCTGCGCTTTTCGGCGGTGCGGCGGAGAGAGGCGCCTGCGCCATGGGCCCGGGAGCACCCTGCCCGGCTGCCCGGGCGCAGCCCGTCACCCTCGCGAGGGACGCAAAGTGCGCGCGAGCCTGCCGCCTCCATAGCATCGCTTCCAACCCGCCGCACGCGCATAGCCAAAGACGCCCGGCCCCGCTGCCGCAAGGTCACAAGCCGGTGATGCTGCCTTGCAGAAATTACTTACCCTGTTAACTACCGTCCTTGTTAAGCATCCCGAACCAGCCCGGTACAGCTCATGTCCGACCCTCACAGCCAAACCCGCGTACTCGAAGCGCTCATCGAAGCCAGCCGGGAGATCCGCACCCATTACGATTCCAACGCACGCGAGGTCGGGCTGACCTTCTCGCGTGCCCGGGTCGTCTCGGAACTGGCGCGGCACGAAGGGGCGACGCAGGCCGAGCTGGCCAGCATCCTGTGCATCGAGGCCCCGGCGCTGAAACGGCAGATCGACGCGCTCGAGGCGCAGGGGTTCATCGAACGCCGCGCCCTCGACGGGGACGCGCGCAAGCGTGCGCTGCACCTGACCAACAAGGCCAGATCTAGCCGCATCACCTGTTTTCTCGAGCGCGTGCGCGCCGATCTTCTCGAAGGGATTTCCCCCGAGGATCAGCAGCGCGCCTGCGAGGTGCTGGAACGCATCGCGCTCAACGCAACCAAGCTGACTTACCAATGACCGACCAGACCACGGATACCCAGAAGCCGAAGCGCCCGGAGGAGACCTCCTCCGAGGCGCCGAAACCGGCCGCCCCGACGCCAGCGCCGGGCATGCCGCTGCGCCGGGCGCTGCCCTATGTGGGCGCCTCGCTCACCATCGGCGTGACGCAGGGGCTGGGACAGGGGTTCATCTCGACCAACCTGCCGCAGATCGCCGGAGACCTCGGGATCACCACCGCCCAGGCAAGCTGGCTGATGGCCGCCTATATGATCCCGCGCGCCTCGCTGACCATCATGCTGATCAAGCTGCGCACCCAGTACGGGCTCCGGCGCTTTGCCGAGATCGGCATTGCGGTCTACGTGGTGGTCGCCTTCATCTCGCTGTGGATCAACGACCTGCGCTCTGCGGTGGTGATCGAGTTCCTGTCCGGCATCGCCGCCGCGCCGCTCTCGACGCTGGCGTTCCTCTATATCCTCGAGCCGCTGGCGCAGCAGTGGAAGCTGCGCCTGGGGCTGCCGATCGCGCTGATGCTGCTGACCTCCGGCCCGACGCTGGCGCGGGTGGTCTCGCCGTGGCTGATCGGCGACGGCGGGCTGGCGGGCATCCACCTGACCACGCTCGGCCTGTCGATGATCTGCCTGATGCTGGTCTACCTGTTGCCCATGGGACCGATGCCGCGCAGCAAGGTGATCCAGCGCGCAGACTTCCTGAGCTTCGGGCTGATCGCGATCGGGCTCGGCGGGCTGGTCACCGGCTTCATCATGGGGCCGATCCACTGGTGGACCGCCCTGCCCTGGCTGGGCTGGCTGCTGGCGGCCTCGGTGCTGTCGCTGACCTTGGCGGTGGTGCTCGAGCTGCACCGCGAGGCGCCGCTGATCGACATCCGCTGGCTGATGACGCCCGCGATGCTGCACCTTGCCTTCACCCTGTTCCTGTTCCGCCTGCTGCTGTCGGAGCAGAGCACCGGCGCGCCGGCGCTGTTTCAGGCGCTGGGTCTGGGCAGTTCGCAGATGATCGGACTGTTCTGCATGATCCTCGCGGGCACCGCCATGGGCGCGCTCGCCTGCGTGGGCTGGATGAAGCCCGGGCGCGAGCCCGCCTATCACTTCGCCTCTCTCGCGCTGATCGCGCTCGGCGCCTGGTTGGACAGCAGCTCGACGCTGCAGACCCGCCCCGAGCAGATGTACGTGAGCCAGGCGCTGATCGCCTTTGCCTCGATGCTGTTCATGGCACCCGCCATGATGAAGGGGCTGATCGCCGCGCTGAGCAAGGGTCCGATGTATCTGCTCTCCTTCGTCATCGTCTTCCTGGTCACCCAGAGCGTCGGCGGCATCCTCGGCTCGGGCATCTTTCGCTCGCTGATCAACGAACGGCAGGCCTTCCACCTGCAGGTGCTGCGCGAGGAGCTGATCAGCGCCGACCCGGTGACTTCCGGCAGCCTCGCCGCAACCATGCAGCAGCTCGCGCCGCAAATCGCCGACAGCGCACAGCGGCAGGCCCAGGCGGTCTCGCAGCTGGCCACCACCGCGTCGCAACAGGCCACCGTGATGGCCTACAACGACGGCTATCTCGTCATCTCTCTCGTTGCGCTGGCGGCGCTCGCCGCGCTGGTGCTCCACCTCTTCCGCGACTGGCTTGCGGCGCGTCTGGCGCGCCCCGAAGCCGAACCGCAGACCTCCTGATCCATCCGAGCAAGAACAATGAAAAAGTACCCGCTTATCCACCAAAGAAAGCAACACTGCCAGCACCCAGCCCTTTGGTCCTGAAAGTCGGCCAAGCGGACAAAGTCAGCTTTCGCGGCAGTCGCCCGGATGGCTGCTACTTGGAATCCATGTGAGGGCGAAAACGGTGGTGCAAGAAGAGCGTGTTCAATAATACTTCTCGTATTGCTTCCCCAACCTGCTGTAGGCGTGGAAAGCGATGGTGTCTGCAAGCCCTTCGTCTGGATCATACTTCTCGAAAAAGCCCAGATCACGGCGGACTGCATGGGTATCCACCTCGAACTGCTGGCGCGGTTTTTCGACGTCTGTCGCCCACGATGAAAGCCTGATTTCCCCGTTCCAGCCACAGAGCGCGCCGATCTTCTTCGCCCAAGCCAATTCAGTGTATGCCGTAGGTTCAGCAACGTTGTAGATCGTCGCGCCACCTTTTCGCCGACGAGCCGCAAGAGAAATGGCAAACGCGGCGTTCTTGTGGAGACACCTGGAAAACCGAAACGCAGCCCAATCCTCGGACATCGTGATTTCTTTCGCTCCACCCAGCATCTCATCCAAGTAGAACTCGACGCGGGTCGTGTCAGGCCAACCGTATATCGCCGGTAACCTCAGGATGACCAAATCGTCGAATCCCTCCTGATACACACGTTCGATGCCAATCTTGTCGTAAGAGGGGCCTTCAGGCCCATACCTCTTTCGAAGCGCCATGTCTTCGCTGATCGGCACAGGTTGGTAGGGAGCTTCTTCAGTTCGGTTCAAGCGCCCGAAAGCACTGTAGACATCAATGCTCGATACCGCGACGATCCGTGGATGAATTCCAGTGGTTTCACATGCGGCGACAAGTTTCTCTGCATTGAGTACAGTGAAAGGGATCATGTCGATGATGAGATCAGGACGCGCTTCTTTGATCGCATTAGCCAGCGCTTCGTCATCCCTATCACCAGCCAGAGCGCGCTCACAATAGTATGCCTTGCCAGAACGCGTGAGCGTCCAGACCTTCGCAAATCCCTCTTTCGTCAGCTCTCGAATTACGTGTGGTCCAACCAGCGCAGTACCTCCAATCATCAGAACTCTCACGCCATCCCCTTTCAAATTCTCTGATCTACTTGTTCATGGACCATGTTGCGCACTTGAGCTTGCCGAAAGCCAGTCGTAAACTGACACTGCTGCACATCGCAGCACATGGCAAAAAGGGATCGAGGCCGACTTTACGCTTCGAGTCCCTGAATAGCGCATCTGCACCACCAGTGCATAGGATAGCCATCAAGGCCAGCATAGCCCGTATTCCTTCGAGCGGCGGAGCTGCTTTCCGACCGCCCCCTGAAGCAAGAGGCGCATCTGGTCGACCACCGGAATCGGCTTCCAGATCGTCGTCGATTTCTCCCGCTCCACACCTGCTTTCGTTGTCCATTGCTTGACCACTTCCCGGACGGGATCGCGGTGGTTCCACCGCCAAACGATCTCGTCGAGGTATCGCTGGAGGTGTTGTCGACCGAGGTTGTGGTAGACGCCGACCAAAGCGCGTTGCACTTGTGAGATCACTGCCTCGGCCGTGTTCACGTGGGCGCCGGTCTCCGGGTTGGCGTATTCTTTCTGGCTGTGGATCACATACTGGTGGTCGGCCATCGTCTGCCCCAGACCCCGGTAGCTCTTGCTTCCATCAGTCATCAGGTGCGTCGTCTCAGGGTCAATCCATTCCAGAAGAACCGGCTCAAGCGTCGCCCTCTTGTCATCGGCGACGACTCTGGCGCGCGCCTGTCCGTCGCGAGAGGCCGCCACGAAAATCATCGGCTTTCCGGTGCCCTTGCCACGTGGATTGTAGGCCCCTGAAAGGGATTTCGGGGCTCCCCCAACATATGCCTCGTCGACCTCGACGATGTCTGCTAACGGCAGCAGCTCGCCGTTCCGGTCGTCCATCATTTCCCTGATGGCGTGGCCCATCTTCCACGCGGTCTTCTGGTTCACGCCGAGCAGCCGCGCCATCACGACCGAGGAGATGCCCTTGCTCGATGTAAGCACCAGGAACATCGCACAGATCCAGATACGCAGGTCGAGCTTCGTGCCGTGCATCGGGGTGAGCGTGGTGACCGTGAACTGTAGGCGACAATCTCGGCACTGGTAGAGCCCTGGGCGGCAGGTCGGGCCACGCAGCGCAGAGGAGGCCACCGACCCACAATGGGGACAGTGTCTGCCGGTCGACCATATTATACCCTCCAGGAAGCGTCGCGCGTGCATCTCGCTCGGCATCCGCTTCCAGATGTCTGGGATCGACTTCAGTTCGGTAATCATCAGGGCTCTCCGCTCGTTCCGCCAACCGAGCAATGTTGGCCCGGCGGGTGTTCGGCGAAGAAGAAACCTGGAAAATCGCGCAAAATGCGGCGAGATGGCGGAATAACCAAGCCAAGTCAGAGTCTTGGGCTTTTGGCTGCTTTTTCTCGTGGATAAGCGGGAAAAAGTATCTCTCCCTCTCGACCCTCATCGCCTCCGCCATCGGCATTGCCGGCGTGCTGCTGCTGCTCTTCGCCTGGCACCTGCCGCCATTCGCCGCCGCCAATCCCGCGACCGAGAACGCCTACCTGCGCGGCAAGGTCACGCAGCTTGCGCCGCAGCTGTCCGGCTACCTGTCCGAGGTCGCGGTGAGCGACTTCCAAAGCGTGAAGCAGGGCGACCTGATCGCCAGGATCGACCCCTCGACCTACCGCCAGAAGCTCGCGCAGGCGCAGGCCAGTCTCGAGGCGGCACGCGCCGCGGTGGACGTGGCCGAACAGAGCGTGCGCTCCGCCGTGGCCACCGAACACGCCTCCGAGGCGGCGCTGACCTCGGCGCAGTCGGCGCTGGAGACCGCGCAGACCGACGCCACGCGGATGACCACGCTGCGCGAGCGCGGCGTCACCTCGCAGTCGAGCGCCGACCAGACCGATCTGGCGCTGCGCCAGGCGCAGGCCTCGGTGCGGCAGGCCGAGGCACAGCTGCAGGTCAGCCGCGAGGCCACCGCCAGCGCGCGCCTGCAGATCGCCGCGCGCAAGGCCGATGTGACCAGCGCCGAGGCCGCGGTGGAGCTGGCGAAGATCGACCTCGACCACACCGAGATCCACGCTCCGGCAGACGGCACGCTCGGACAGGTCTCGGCGCATGTCGGGCAATATGTGACCGCGGGCACCACGCTGGTCAGCCACGTCGGCACCGACCTGTGGGTGATCGCCAACCTCAAGGAGACCGCGCTTGCCGGCATCCGCTCCGACCAGCCGGTGCGCTTCACCGTCGACGCGCTCGGCGGCCGGGCCTTCCGCGGTCACGTGCAGGGTTTCTCGCCCGCCGCCGCCTCGGAGTTCAGCCTGCTCGCGGGGTCGAACGCCACCGGCAACTTCACCAAGATCGCACAGCGCCTGCCGGTGCGGATCTCGATCGACCCAGGCCAGGATGCCGCCGCGCTGAGGCCCGGTTTCTCGGTGGAGGTCGAGGTTCAGACCGGCAGCGCGGGCTGACGGGCCCCGGCCGAGGGGGCTCTGCCCCCGACCGCCTGCGGCGGTCTCCCCCGGCGTATTTGGAAAGAGAGGACGCACGGACCGAAGAAGGGCGGCCCCGAGGGCCGCCCTTTCGTATGTCTAGCACCCTTGCGGCGGAACGGTCAGCCGAGCGCGTAGCCGGCGCCGCGCACGGTGCGCAGCGGATCCTCGCCGCCGTGGGCGCCGAGCGCCTTGCGCAACCGGCCGATGTGCACGTCCACGGTGCGCGTGTCGACGTAGATGTCGCGGCCCCAGACCCGGTCGAGCAGCTGCTCGCGCGACCAGACCCGGCCCGGCTTTTCCATGAAGGTCGAAAGCAGGCGGAACTCGGTCGGGCCGAGCTTCAGCTCCTGACCGTCGCGGGTGACGCGGTGGGTCTCGGAATCGAGCACGATATCCTCGAACTCGAGCCGGAGCCCCGCCGCCGCCGGCCGCGCCCGGCGCAGCTGCGCCTTCACCCGCGCCATCAGCTCGCGCAGGCTGTAGGGCTTCACCACGTAGTCGTCGGCGCCGGTGTCGAGGCCGCGGATGCGGTCCACCTCCTCGGAGCGGGCCGAGAGCATGATGACCGGCAGGCCACGGGTCTCGGAGCGGGTCTTGATCTGCCGGCACACCTCGATGCCCGAAAGGTTCGGCAGCATCCAGTCGAGCACCACCACGTCGGGGGCTTCCTCGTCCAGAAGCACCAGCGCCTCCTCGCCGTTGCCGGCGGCGGCGACGCGGAAGCCCTCGGCCTCGAGGTTGTAGCGCAGCACTTCACGCTGCGCCGGCTCGTCCTCGACGACCAGGACCGTCGGTTGATCTGCGGCCATGGCTTACCCCAGGTCCGCGCCGGAGCTGAGCGCCGGGTCGGAGGAGGTGCGGTCTTCCTTGATCCGGTCTTCCTTCGGCATCTCGCCGGTGGCGAGGAAGATCACCTGCTCGGCGATCGCCGTCACGTGGTCGCCCATCCGTTCGACGTTCTTGGCGATGAAATGCAGGTGCATGCAGGAGGTGATGTTGCGCGGGTCCTCGAGCATGAAGGTGAGGAACTCGCGGAACAGCGTGTTGTACATCTGGTCGACGTCGCGGTCGCGGTCGATGACGTCATGCGCCAGCGCCTCGTCGCGGCGGATGTAGGCGTCCAGCGCGTCCTTCAGCATCAGCTCCACGTCGCGCGACATGCGGCGCAGCGCGGTGGCCGAGCCCTCGATCTGCGCCAGCTGCGACAGCACCGAGGTGCGCTTGGCCATGTTCTTCGACAGATCGCCGATGCGCTCGAGGTTGGAGGCCATGCGCATCACCGAGAGCACCACCCGCAGGTCGCGCGCGGTCGGGCCGCGCAGGGCGATGACCTTGGCGGCCTCGTCGTTGAGCAGCTCTTCGAGAGCATCGATGGCCTTGTCGCCGGCCACGACCTTGTCGGCCAGCTCCTCGTCGCGGCTCTCGAGCGAGAGCGCCGCGTCGTGGATCGCCGCCTCGACGAGGCCGCCCATCTTCAGGATCTGCGCCTGGATCGCCTCGAGGTCGCGGTCGAAGGCCGAGGCGATGTGTTTCTTCAGCTCGTCGGTCATGACTTATCCGATCCGTCCGGTGATGTAGGATTCCGTGCGCGGGTCCACGGGGTTGGTGAAGATCTGGCTGGTGTCGCCGTATTCAACGAGGTTGCCGAGGTGGAAGAAGGCGGTCTTCTGGCTGACGCGCGCCGCCTGCTGCATCGAGTGCGTGACGATAACCACCGAGTAGTTCTCGCGCAGCTCGTCGATCAGCTCTTCGACCTGCGACGTGGCGATCGGGTCGAGCGCCGAGCAGGGCTCGTCCATCAGCAGCACCTCGGGCTCGGTGGCCACGGCGCGGGCGATGCACAGGCGCTGCTGCTGACCACCCGAAAGGCCGGTGCCCGGCGCGTCGAGACGGTCCTTCACCTCGTTCCAGATCGCGCCGCGGCGCAGCGCCTTCTCGACGATCTCGTCGAGCTCGGCCTTGTTCTTCGCAAGCCCGTGGATACGCGGCCCGTAGGCGACGTTGTCGTAGATCGACTTAGGGAACGGGTTCGGCTTCTGGAACACCATGCCCACCTTGGCGCGCAGCTGCACCGGGTCGACGCGCTTGTCGTAGATGTCCTCGCCGTCGAGCTCGATGAGCCCCTCGACGCGGCAGATGTCGATCGTGTCGTTCATCCGGTTCAGGGTGCGCAGGAAGGTGGACTTGCCGCAGCCCGACGGCCCGATGAAGGCGGTCACGGTCTTGTCGAGGATCTCGACGTTCACGTCCTTGATGGCGTGGGTGTCGCCGTAATAGACCTGCACGTCACGGGCGGAGATCTTGCTTGCGTTGGTGTCCACTTCGGTCTTCCTCAATGGCGAGTCGTACATCGTAAGTATCCTTATACCTTACCAGCGGCGCTCGAACTTGCGGCGCAAGACGATGGCGAGGAGGTTCATGGCCAGCAGGAACACGAGCAGGACGATGATCCCGCCCCAGGCGCGTTCGTAATAGGCGGGGTCCGCCCTCTTGGCCCATTCGTAGATCTGCGCGGGCATCGCCGAGTTCGGCGACAGGAAGCCCGAGAAGACCCCTTCGGGATAGTTGGTCGCGATATAGCCGACCATGCCGATCAGCAACAGCGGCGCGGTCTCTCCGAGCGCCTGCGCCAGGCCGATGATCGTGCCGGTCAGGATGCCGGGCATGGCCAGCGGCAGCACGTGGTGGAAGGTGGCCTGCATTTTCGAGGCGCCGACGCCAAGCGCGGCATCGCGGATCGACGGCGGCACGGCCTTCAGCGCGGCGCGGGTCGAGATCACGATGGTCGGCAGGGTCATCAGCGTCAGCGTCAGGCCACCCACAAGCGGTGCCGATTGCGGCAGATGCGCGAACTGGATGAAGGCCGCGAGGCCGAGGATGCCGAAGACGATCGACGGCACCGCCGCGAGGTTGGAGATGTTCACCTCGATGAAGTCGGTGAAGCGGTTCGTGGGCGCGAATTCCTCGAGGTAGATCGAGGCCGCGACGCCGATCGGCAGCGCCAGCAGCAGCACGGTGATCATCATGAAGAGCGAGCCCAGCATCGACACACCGAGGCCGGCCTGCTCGGCGCGGCTCTCGGAGGCGTCGGCGCCGGTGATGAACTCCCAGTTGAAGCTCTTGTGCACCACGCCCTGCGCGCGCAGCGCATCCACCAGGTCGAGGTGCTCGGCGTCGATGTTCTTGTCCTGCGCAATGCTCTCGCGGCTGACGCGGCCCTTGAGGTAGCCGTCGACGCGGCTCGAGGCGAGGATCTGGAAATCCACCGTCTCGCCGACGCGGTCGGGGTTGGCCAGCACCCAGTCGCGCACCTTGGCGGCGGCCGAGGCGGAGATCATCTGCTTCACGTCGCCGCCGTCCTCGAGCGGAGTCTCGGCGCCGCTGTCGACGATGACCTTCCACAGCGAGTTCTGGATCAGCGGGCTGTAACCGAAGGTCGAGACCTTGGCCATTTCCTCGGGATCGCGGTTGCCGGTTTTGTCGAGCTTGGCTTCTTCGAGATAGACCGGCACCTCGATGAAGGTCTGCTGGAAGGCGCCGATGCCATTGGCGATGATCGCCCCCAGCAGCACCACGAGGAAGAACACCCCCGCGCCGATGGCCGCGAGGCCGTACATGCGAAAGCGCTTCTCGGAGGCATTGCGCTTCTTGGTGCGCGCGTCGACGGTCAGCAGGCCGTGCTTGGCGGGCTCTTTCCCGCCGGTGTAGGTCGCGTCGGTCATCAGTCGTACTGCTCCCGGTATTTGCGCACGATGTAGAGTGCGAAGACGTTGAGGCCGAGGGTCATGACGAAAAGCGTCATGCCGAGGGCGAAGGCCACCAGCGCCTCGGGCGAGGCGAAGTCCGCGTCGCCGGTGAGCTGGCTGACGATCTTGGCGGTCACGGTGGTCATGGCGTCGAAGGGGTTGAGCGAGAGCCGTGCCGCGGCCCCTGCCCCCATCACCACGATCATCGTCTCGCCGATGGCGCGCGAGGCGGCAAGCAGCACGGCGCCGACGATGCCGGGCAGCGCGGCGGGCAGGATCACCTGCTTGATGGTCTCGGACTTGGTGGCGCCGAGCCCGTAGGAGCCGTCGCGCAGCGACTGCGGCACGGCGTTGATGATGTCATCCGACAGCGAGCTGACGAAGGGGATGAGCATGATGCCCATCACCAGCCCCGCGGTCATCACCGCGGTGCCCGCCTGCATCCAGCCCAGCCCGTCGCGCCCGAAGACCGAGAGCAGCAGCGGGCCGACCGTCAGCAGCGCGAAAAGACCGTAGACGATGGTCGGGATGCCGGCCAGCAGCTCCAGCGCCGGCTTGGCCACCGAGCGGAACTTCGGCCCGGCGTATTCCGACAGGTAGACGGCGGCAAACAGGCCGATCGGCACCGACACCAGCAGCGCGATGAACGAGATGTAGAGCGTGCCCCAGAGCAGCGGCCAGATGCCGAGCTCGGATCCGCCGCCGAAGCTCGGCGCCCAGGTGAAGGAGCCGAAGAACTCCGAGGCCGGGTAGATGCGGAAGAACTCGATGGTGTTGAAGACCAGCGACAGCACGATGCCGATGGTGGTCAGGATGGCGATCGATGCGGCGCCGACGAGGATGCCGCGGATGCCGCGCTCGACGGAATTTCGGGCGCGGAAGTCGGGCTTGGTTTGCGCCAGCGCCAACGCGCCGCCAAGCAGCGCAAGGCCGATCACCACGATCGCGCGCAGCAGGTTTCCGGTCGCATTCGTCGCGCGGTAGCTCTGCGCCGCGGCCAGGACCTCGGGGGTGATCTCGGTGCCCACGGCGACCCCGGCGGATCCCAGCGTGCCGCGGACGTCGGAGCCGGTCACCGAAAGCTCGGAGGCCTCGCCCGCGCTCAGCAGCCCCTGCTCGACCGCGAGGTCGAGACCGTCGGCCACGCGCCGCACGTCGGACATCACGAGCCCGATGGTCGATCCTTCGGGGATCGCGGTCTCTGGCAGCAGGCTGGTGGCCTTGGTGTTCACCATGAAGGGTTGCGCGATCAGCCAGAGGATCAGCGCGAGAAAGGCCGGCACCATCACCTTCATGGCGACGTTCCAGCCGTAGTAGCTTGGCAGCGAGTGAAGTGCGCGACGATCGTCTCCGGCGCCGGAGATGGCGCGCGTGCGCCCCGCGACATAGCCCGCGACGGCCAGCGCGAGGACGATCAGGATCAGCCAAAGAACAGGCATCGGGCCCCCAGGTTAGTCCGGTGATCACTCACCAAAAAGGAAAACGGAGGGCAGCACGCGGCCGCCCTCCGGACATCGGACATCTGTCCGATTACATGCTTTCGCCCATGGTCACTTCGTCTGCAACCTTGGCTTGGGTGTCGGCCAGCTCGGGGTCGGACACGAGGCCATAGTTGGCGAGCGGGCCATCGGGGCCGGCGATCTCGTCGGCGACGAAGAACTCTGCGTATTCCTTCAGGCCGGGGATGACACCGATGTGGGCCTTCTTGATGTAGAAGAACAGCGGGCGCGACACCGGGTACTCGCCCGAGGCGATGGTCTCGGTCGAGGGCTCGATGCCGGACATGGTCGCGACCTTGAGCTTGTCGGTGTTGTTTTCGTAGAACGCCAGGCCGAAGACGCCGACGCCGTTGGCGTTGCTGTCGATGCGGGCCAGGGTCTCGGTGTAGTCGCCGTCGATGTCGACCGATTTGCCGTCGGTGCGGACCGAGATGCAGGCGTCTTCCGCGTCATCTTCGGACATGCCCGAAGCAACCATGGCTTCCAGCGCGCCGGTGGTCTCGCAGCCAGCCGCGAGTACCTTCTCTTCGAAGACTTCGCGGGTGCCGTGCTTGGTGCCCGGGATGAAGGCCGCGATCTCGACGTCCGGAAGATCGGCGTTGAACTCGGACCACTTGGTGTAGGGGTTGTCGACCAGCTCGCCGTCTTTCACGACTTTCGGCGCCAGGGCGTTATACCAGTCGGCCGGTTCGAACGCGGTGAAGGCCGGGCCGTCTTTCTGCGAGGCGAAGACGATGCCGTCATAGCCGATGCGGACTTCGATGATGTCGGTCACGCCGGCGTCGGCGCAGGCCTTGATCTCTTTTTCGCGGATGGCGCGCGAGGCGTTCGCGATGTCGATGGTGTTCTCGCCAACGCCTTCGCAGAAGCGCTTCAGGCCAGCGGAGGAGCCACCCGATTCCACGACGGGGGTCGGGAAGTCGAAGTTCTCGCCGAAGGCTTCGGCGACGATCGAGGCGTAGGGCAGCACGGTCGACGAGCCGGCAACCTGCACGTTGTCACGTGCGGCAGCAGCGGTGGCCGAAGCAGCGGCGAGCGCGAGTGCCGAAACGGCGAGTTTCACGGATTGCATAGGAATGCTCCTGTTGGGTCAGATACAGCCCCCCGGTCGGGGACCTCGAAGCGGTGCCTAGGGGTCGTGCGCAATGCTTTTGTGACACTAGTGTAACGCTTTTATGACAGCCGTCGGAGCATCTGGATCAAGATCCGGAAAAGCAGCAAATTCATGCTTATTTCCAAGGGATTTACAAAGGTAACTCCCCACGGAGATTTCGAAAAATTTACGTCACGGAACACCAAGAGAACGATCCTTTGGCGGTCGCCAGAGCTACGCATACACGTAAAAGATGAGGATTTATGACAGCCCGTCCGGAAACCTGCCGCCCTGCCGCTGGCATCGTGGCCAGGGCGCGGATTCAAGCGAAACTGCAGAATCGCCTGGAATGCCGTCAGGCGTCCTCGCCGCGCGGCGGCGCGGCCCGCAGCGGCAGGATCACCCGGAAGGTGCTGCCCTTACCGGGGGTGCTTTCGATCCTCAGCCGCCCGCGGTGGCGGTTGACGATGTGCTTGACGATCGCCAGCCCGAGACCCGTGCCGCCCATCTCGCGCGACCGATGGCTGTCGACCCGGTAGAAGCGCTCGGTCAGCCGCGGGATGTGCAGCGGATCGAAGCCCGGGCCGGTATCGATCACCTCGATCTCCACGCCCTCGGCGCGCAGCCGGGGATGATAGGCGGGCTCCGACAGGCGCAGCGTGACCTGCGCGCCCTTGCCCGAGTATTTGATCGCGTTTTCGATAAGATTCACCATGACCTGCCGGAGCTGGTCCGGATCGCCCGCGATCTCCAGCGGAGTGTCGGGCAGCTCGGGGACCAGCGTCACCCCGGTCTCCTCGGCCACAGGCGCGAGGCCGCTCATGACCGAGGTCAGAAGGTCCGGCAGATCGACGGGCTCGGTCGGGCGCACCCGTTCCTCGGCCTCGAGCCGGCTGAGCGACAGCAGATCGCCCACCAGACGTTCCATGCGGCCGGCCTCGTTGCCCATGATCTCGAGGAAGCGGTCGCGGGCGGCGGCATCCTCGCGGGCGGGGCCGCGCAGGGTCTCGATGAAACCGAGCAGCGCGGTCAGCGGCGTGCGCAGCTCGTGGCTGACGTTGGCCACGAAGTCGCGGCGCATCTGCCCCGCCTGTTCCATCTGCGTGACGTCGGCAAAGGTCAGCAGCACGCCCTGCCCCTTGGACAGCGGCACGGCGCGGCAGGTGACGTCATAGGCCGCGTCCTGCCGTCCGTCGCTGGTCAGGTAGCGGGTCCGGCGCGCGGCGCCGTCGCGCAGCGTGCCCTCGATCGCGTCGAGCAGCACCGGCTGGCGCAGAACAGTGATGAAGTGGCGCTCCTCGAGGCCTTCGCCCAAGAGGGCCACGGCCTCGGCATTGGCGGCGTCGATCCGCTCGTCCCGGCGGATCAGCACCGCCGGGAGAGGCATGGCAGCGATCAGATCGCGCGCCTCGGCCTTCATCAGAGCGCGCTCGCGGCCTTGAGGCCGCTCTCGAAGACCTCGAGCAGCGCCTCCGGCTCTTCAAGGCCGACCGAGACGCGGAAGAAGCCCTCGGAGATGCCGAGCGCCGCCCGGCCCTCGGGCGTCAGCGCGCGGTGCGAGGACGAGGCCGGGTGCGAGAGCGTGGTGCCCACGTCGCCGAGCGTCGGGGCAAAGGCGATGCCCTGCGCCGCTTCGGTGAAGGCATTGGCCGCCGCGCGCCCGCCCTCCAGCTCGAAGCTCAGCATGTTGCCGGGGTTGCCGCGCAGCACCGATTGCGCGCGGGCGGCATCGGGATGATCGGCGCGGCTCGGATAGAGCACGCGCTTCACGCCGGGCTTGCCGGTGAGGAAGTCCGACAGGCGCTGCGCCGTCTCCTGGCTCTGCCGGAAGCGCAGCGGGAAGGTCATCAACCCACGCTCGGCCAGCCAGCAATCGAAGGGGCTGGCGGTCAGCCCCGCGGTCACCGCGAAGACGCGGATGCGCTGGTTCACCTCGGGATCCTTGGCGGCGACCCAGCCCAGCGTCACGTCGGCATGACCGGCAAGCAGCTTGGTCACCGAGTGGATCACGATGTCCGCGCCGCGCTCGACCGGCTTGATCGCTGCGGGCGTGGTGAAGGTGTTGTCCACCGCCAGCAGCACGCCCTTCTCCTTGCAGAGCGCGGCGATGCCGTCGAGATCGGCGATGCGCAGCGTCGGGTTCGACACAAGCTCGATCAGCACCAGCTTGGTCTCGGGGCGGAGCGCAGCGGCAAAGGCGTCGATGTCGGTCGGATCGGCCAGCGAGGTCTGAATACCCATGCGCGGCAGGTCCTCGGCCATCATCCGCAGCGAGCGGCCATAGAGCTGATCCGCCCCCAGCACGTGATCGCCAGCGCTGAGCAGCCCCAGCAGCACCGCCGAGACGGCGGCCATGCCCGAGCCCATGACGATACCGCCGGTCATCCCCTCGAGCGCATCGATGCGCTGCGCCAGCATGTCGGCGTTGGGGTGCCCCTCTCGCGCATAGGTATAGCCGGAGGTGACGCCGTTGTACTGGTCGTCGAGCGAGTCCGGGCTGTCGGAGGCGTAGACCACCGCGGGCATGATCGGCGTGACAACCGCCGAAGAGACCGAGCCGGGAACGGGGATTGGGCGGATGAGCGTCTTGCGGGTGTCCATGTGGCCTCCATATTTCGGCCACAGGCTTTGCACAGCGCCCCGGTCAGGACAAGAGCGAGAATATCGGCGAATTTCCGCCCACATCCAGCTGTAAACAAATTGTCGAAAACTCGCGATTTTTGATGACAATTCAGCGAGCAACCTCAGTAAAACATGCACAATCCGGTCATTCGCACGCGACTGTTTACTGTCGCATGTTTTACACTCGTGTAAGGAGAAGTTTGCAAAAATTTGGGTTGCCTTTGGCCCAAATCTTAACACATCCTGAGAGTGTAGGTGGGGGCACCTACAACCCACAGGAGCGTCGATAGAGATGCAGAATGATCCTCTCGATGTACGCTGTAGTGAGTGCGGCAAGGCTGCTCAGTTCTTCGAGCCTTTCCGGTTTACCTGTGTCGTACGGCTGCCTGAAGTGCCCGAGAATTCCCATGTCTGGGGCCGTGTTGTCGTAGAAGAACTCTTTCCCGAGCAGTTCAGCTGGGAACAGCCCGCCTGTGACAAGCCGAAGTTCCTGCAGCCCGGTGAAACCGGCGAGGGCTACCGGCTGAACACGCGCGGGATGGTCTGGTGCAAGGCCTGCAAGACCTTCGAGGCCGCCACAATTTCCTGGCCGGAAGATGCCTTCTGGAAGCTGAACGTGAAGGGTCACGAACTGGTCGCGCGCAATCGCGATCACGCCGAGCAGATCCTCGGGTTCCTGCAGGAAACGCAGCGCGCGCCGAACCGGAAACCCGCCCTGCGCGGCATTCCGACGGCGCTGCTCACGCGGCGGCTTCAGCAGGAAGTCAGCAGCAAGCTGGAACACGCGCTGGCCACCGCCTGAGGGCCAGCGCTCCCGGTCTCAGACCACGGCAAGCCCGGCGCGAAAGCGTCGGGCGTTTTGCTGGTAGTTCAGCGCCGATTTGCGCAGCCCCTCAATGGCGGCCTCGTCGAGCTGGCGCACCACCTTGCCGGGCATGCCCATCACCAGCGAGCCATCGGGGATTTCCTTGCCCTCGGGGATCAGCGCGCCCGCGCCGATCAGGCAGTTGCGGCCGATCTTGGCGCCGTTGAGGATCGTCGCCCCCATGCCGATCAGGGAGTTCTCGCCGATGGTGCAGCCGTGCAGCATCGCCTTGTGGCCGATGGTGCAGCCCGCGCCGATGGTCAGCGGGTAGCCCATGTCGGTGTGGCACACGACGTTTTCCTGCACGTTGGACCCCGCGCCGACGCGGATTTCCTCGTTGTCGCCGCGCAGGGTGCAGCCGAACCAGACCGAGCTGCCCTCCTCCATGACGATCTTGCCGATCAGGTTGGCGTCGGGCGCGACCCACGCGCTCTGGTGCAGTTCGGGCGCGATGCCGTCCAGTGCGTAGATCGTCATGCGTCGCCCTCCTCGAATTCCGCCTGCAATGCCCGCACGTGGTTCAGCAGCCCGGGCTGCTGGGTGCGGCGCAGGCGGGTGGCGGTGATGATGCTCTTGAGCTGCGCTTCGGTCTGGTCGAGGTCCTCGTTCACCAGCACGAAGTCGTAGGAGCCCCAGTGCGAGATCTCGTCCCAGCTCTTCTGCATGCGGCGGTCGATGACATCGGCGCCGTCCTGGCCGCGCGCCTCGAGCCGGCGCTTCAGCTCGGCGATCGAGGGCGGCAGCAGGAAGATCGACAGCGTGTGCAGCCCCAGCTCTGAGTTGGTGATCTGCTGCGCGCCCTGCCAGTCGATGTCGAAGAGCACGTCCTGCCCGTCGATGATCGCATCGCGCACCGGACCCTTGGGGGAGCCGTAGAAGTTGCCGAAGACATGCGCGTGCTCGAGCATGTCGCCGCTCGACACCGCCTTCTTGAACTCGCTTTCGGCCATGAAATGATAGTCCTCGCCGTCCACCTCCCCGGGGCGCGCGCCGCGGGTGGTCGCCGAAACCGAGAAGATGATCGACGGATCCCAGGCGCGCAGCCGCTTTGCCAGGGTCGATTTGCCCGCGCCCGAGGGCGAGGATAGGATGATCAGGAGGCCGCGCCGTCCGTTCATGTTGGTCTTACTCCACGTTCTGCACTTGCTCGCGCATCTGGTCGATGACCGTCTTGAGGGTCAGGCCGATCTGCGTCAAGGCGGCGGAGCCGGATTTCGAACACAGCGTGTTCGCCTCGCGGTTGAATTCCTGCATCAGAAAGTCCAGCCGGCGGCCCACCGCCCCCTCGGACGCCAGCAGCTCGCGCGCGGCCCCGATGTGGGCGGTCAGCCGGTCCAGTTCCTCAGTGACATCGGACTTCACCGCGATAAGCGCCAGCTCCTGCGTGAGCCTGGCCTCGTCGAGGCCATGGGCCGGGTCCAGAACCCGCGCGACCTGGGTGCGCAGTTTCTCGGCCTGCTCGTCACGCCGGGCCTCGACCGCCTCGGCGGCCTGCGCCACCAGCGTCTCGATCTCGGCCAACTGCGCGGACAGGATCTCGGCGAGGGCCGCGCCCTCATGGCGGCGCATCTCGCCGAATTCGGCCAGCGCCTCGCCGAAGGCCGCCATCAGCTCGGCGCGCAGCGGCGCAATGTCCTTGGGCGTGGCATTGCTGCTCAGCACGCCGCGCAGCGCGACGATCTGCGCCGCGCTCGAGGGCGACAGCACCAGGCCCTGCCCCGCCGCAGCGCCCTCGATCCGCGCCATGGCCGACAGGATGCGGGTCAGCGCGGCCTCGTCGAGCTCGGCGGCGCTGTCTTCTCCGGCGCCCTGCAAGCGCAGGGAAATCTGCACGTTGCCTCGTGTCAGCGCCTTCTGCACGGCGCTGCGGACCTGCGGCTCCAGCCCCTCGATCCAGTCCGGCAGGCGCAGCCGCAGTTCCAGCCCCTTGCCATTGACACCGCGCAGCTCCCAGCCCCAGCGGAGACCCGCCGTCTCGCCGCTGCGCGAGGCGAAGCCGGTCATTGATTGCCGCATGTCTGCCCCCTCTCGAAGTTCTCTCCGGGCCCCGCACCCGCGCGCCCTGCCCTTCGGCCTAACCTTCCGTCACGCGGCTGTCCACCCGGCGGGATAAAGCCAGCGTTAACCTTTCAGACACAATTATGGCGAAATCCGGTCGCATTTGAGGTAACTTCACATTCAATGCGTGGAAGACTGTCTCGGGGCTTCAGACGTGCCGCGCAGATGTTAAGATCGGAGAACGCGAATGTTTGAATTGGGTGGCGACGGCAAGGGTGTGGTATCGATGACCGAGCGTGAGAAGGAGCAGCGCCTCGCGGCTCTGAAACAGATCGAGAGCTATTGGCGCGAGCTTCTGGGCGAAGACGGCCAGGTGCCGCTGCGCAGCCAGATCGACCCCCGCGGCATCGAGAGCGCCCTGGAATACGCCTTCCTCGGCGAGCGCATCGCGCCGATGCTGGCCAAGCTGCGGGTCGCGGGCACGCATCTCAACGACATCATGGGGCTCGACATGGCCGGGATGCCGCTCTCGACGCTGATCGCCCCCGAGGACCGCGAGCAACTGGGCGCCGCGGTCAGCAAACTGTTCTCCGACGGGCTGGTCATCCGCCTGCATCTGGTCGCCGAAGAGGGCTTCGGCAAGGGCCGGCTGACCGGCGACATGCTGCTGCTGCCGCTGCGCTCCGATCTCGGCGACATGAGCCGGATGATCGGCGCGCTGGTGACCCACGGCCGGCTTGGTCGCACGCCGCGCCGATTCCGCATCGAGAGCATCTCCATGCGCCCGCCGGTTGCCGGTGAACACCCCCAGTTCACGGACCCATCGGACGCCCCCAAGGCCACCCTGAAGCCACCGCTGCAGGGCTTGTCGGAAGACGCCGCCGTCTACCGCCCCGCTCCAGCACAGTCGCGCGACGGCAAGCGGCCGCCCTACCTCCGGCTGGTCATCTCGAACGACGACTGAGGGCCCACCGCGGCGCAGGCGATTGACACGCTGGCGCAGACGATTGACACGCGGACCAAATACGGAAAAGGCGCGGCCTCCTGCGAGGCCGCGCCTTTCTTCATGCGCCTTGAAAGCCAGTACCGGGCGCGATCATTCCGCCGCGATCGGCAGCGGCTGAAGCTCCTGCAGCACCGGGTGGTATTCCTTCTGGGTTCCGGCATAGGCCAGCGTCGCGCGCAGCATGCCGGCCTTGGAGCCGCAGTCGAACCGGTCACCGGAGAAGCGGAAGCCGCAGAGGCCGACCTTGTCGGCGCCGAGCGCGATGGCGTCGGTGAGCTGGATCTCGCCGCCGAGGCCCGCCGGAAGCCCGTCGAGTTCGGCAAAGATCGACTCGTCGAGTACGTAGCGGCCGACGACGGCCTGAAGCGAGGGGGCCTTCTCGGCCTCGGGCTTCTCGACCATGCCCGACGCGCGCAGCATCTGGCCCTCGGCCTCGCCCTCGGGGACGAGCACGCCGTAGGCCGACACCTCGTCGCGCTTCACTTCCATCGTGGCGACCATGTGGCCCGGCTCGCTGGTCTCATAGGCCGCGATCATCTCCGACAGGCAGCCCTCTTCGCTGACGATGAGATCATCGGGCAGGATCACCGCCACCGGTCCGGGCAGCGCGTGCTCGGCGGCGCAGAGCACCGCGTGGCCAAGGCCCAGAGGCTCGGGCTGCATGACGAAGAACACCTGTTCCTCTTCGGGGTTGATCGCCGCCTCGTCGAGCGTGTCGGCGATCTTGTGCTTGCCGCGCTCGCGCAGGGTCGCGCAGAGATCGTGGTCCTGGTGGACGTAGCGCTCGATGGCGCTCTTGCTGGGGTGCGATACGAAGATCATCCGCTCGATCCCGGCGGCGCGCGCCTCGTCGATGGCGAACTGCAGCAGCGGCTTGTCGAGCACCGGCAGAAGCTCTTTCGGCGTCGCCTTGGTGGCGGGCAGGAAACGCGTGCCGAGGCCGGCAACGGGGAAGATCGCAGTACGGACTTTGGTCTTGCTGGTCTTCTTGTCGGGCGTGCTCACGTCGTGGTCTCCTTTCGGCGGCCTGTTAAAAGGCCGAAGTGTAAATTGAACCCTGTCGCCTGGCGCGGTCTGCTGGGCGCATCCGCTGCGGTGCGGCGAATAGGTAAAAGCCTATGGCCATTTTGGCGCAGGTCAAATCCGGGGCAGTCGGCCGTGAGCGGCGGACCGCCCAAGGCTTTGTTTTTACGTACCTCATGGGAACGTCTAACCCGGCACAAGGGTTCCATGCTTAAAATTTAGGCACAACCTGAAGGGGAAAACATCCCTGTTCTGTCAGGGACTTGAAGGAAATCAACCTCGCAACTGCAGAAAAATTTCGCGAGCAGCGGTGGCCTTCGGGGAACAATCCCCTATTGTCAGCGTTATCACGAAAACAAAGACGGAGAGAGCCCCACGGGCCGTCAACGGTGCCTGTTCAGGCAGCGGCCCCACATGTGTCATGGACGGACAGAGCATGCAAACCCCGCCCGCGCAGCCCCGCAGCCTTACCGGCCCCCGCCGCGCCACGCCCTACTCCCGCCTCACGGTGATCGGCATGGGGAGCTGGGGAACCGCCCTCGCCGCCACGGCCGCCCGCGCCGGATGCGAAACCCGGATCTGGGGGCGGCGCCCCGATCTTGCCCGCGCCATGGCCGAGACCGGCGAGAACCCCGACCACCTGCCCGGCATCGAATTGCCCGCCACGCTCCGGCCCACCTCGGATCTGCGCGAGGCGCTGGAGAACACCGAGGCGGTTCTGCTGGTCACCCCCTCCCACACGCTGCGCGACGTCGCCCGCTCGATGCGCGAGCATCTGCCCCCAGGCATCCCGCTGGCGCTCTGCTGCAAGGGCATCGAGCGCGGCACCGGCTACCTGCTGAGCCATGTGGTCGAGGAAGAGCTGCCCGGCCATCCCGTCGGCGCGCTCTCCGGCCCGACCTTCGCCACCGAGACCGCGCTGGGACACCCCACCGCCGCCACCGTGGCCTTCAATTTCAGCCATCACGACCGCATCGAACCGGAGAAGGCTCCCGCCGCCCGGCTCGCGCTGACCATGCAAACCGATGCCTTCCGTCCCTACGTGTCGGATGACCTCGTCGGCGTCGAGGTCGGCGGCGCGGTGAAGAACGTGATCGCCATCGCCTGCGGCATGATGACCGGCGCGGGCTTCGCCGAGAACACCCGCGCGGCGCTGATCACCCGCGGCATGGACGAGATGAAGTTCCTCGCCGAGGCGCTCGGCGGCCGCCGCGAGACGGTCACCGGCCTCGCCGGGGCCGGCGATCTCACGCTCACCTGCTCGTCGACCACCTCGCGCAACATGGCGCTCGGCACCCAGCTCGGGCGCGGTCTGGCGCGCGAGGAATGCTTCGACGGCAAGCCGGTGGTGGTCGAGGGCGAGGTCAACGCCGTCTCGGTGGTCGACCTCGCGCGGCGCCTCAGCGTCAGCATGCCGATCTGCGAGGCGGTGCACGCCGTCCTGCACGAGGGCGCGCCGCTCACCGCCACTTTCCAGCAGCTCTGGGCCGCCCCGATCGAGGGCGAGCCCCGGGCGCTCGACCTATTCCTGCATCCCCACGAAGGAGACCCCGCATGAGCCTCGACACCACGAAGGCCCGAGACATCGCCACATGCCGCTTCGTGCTGGCCACCGATCTCGACGGAACCTTCCTCGGGGGCTCCGACGCGGACCGGGGAACGCTTTACAACTGGATCGAGGCCAACCGCGACACCGTGGGTCTGATCTTCGTCACCGGCCGCGACCCGCGCTTTATCCGCGAGCTCTGCGAAGGCGGCGTGCCCTGGCCGGAGTTCGTCGTCGGGGATGTCGGCACCACCATCGCCGAGGTCGTCGACAGCGAGATCCATCCCATCGAGCCGCTCGAGGAAGAGATCGCCGAGACCTGGGGCAATGCCGGGGACACCGTGCGCGCCGCGCTCGAGGGCCACCCCGGCCTTTCCCTGCAGCCCACCGACTTCCGCTACCGGGTGAGCTACGACCTCGACGCCGAGGCCTATGACGGCGGCGCCCACGACAAGGTGCGCGAGATGGGCCATGACCCGCTGGTCTCGGACAACCGCTATTTCGACGTGCTGCCGCGCGGCGTCTCCAAGGGGCCATCGCTGCGCCGACTGGTGTCGCACCTCGGGATCGAGGAACGCCGGGTGCTGGCCGCGGGCGACACGCTGAACGATCTATCGATGCTGCAATGCGGCCTGCCCGCCGTTGCCGTCGGCGGCGCCGAAACGGCGCTTCTCAAGGAGGTGAACGACCTGCCCCATGTCCACAAGGCGGAGCGCATCGGCGCCGCGGGCATCCTCGAGGCAATCCGCACCTTCGACATGCACGACCTTCCGAAAGGAGCCTGACCCATGCCCAGTGATCTGGTCATCGTCTACCACCGCCAGCCCTACGAAGAGGTCGAGGTGGATGGAAAGATCGAATACCGCGAGAACAAGAGCCCGAACGGCATCGTTCCCACGCTGAAGAGCTTCTTCGGCTCGGTCGACAAGGCGGCCTGGGTCGCGTGGAAAGAGGCCGAGGATCCCTCGAACCCCGGCTTCGACCGCGTTGTCGAGATCGAGGACAGCTTCGGCAAGTACACCGTCTCGCGCCTGCCGCTCACCGCCGAACAGGTGCGCAGCTTCTACCATATCACCTCGAAAGAGGCGTTCTGGCCGATCCTCCACGGCTTCAAGGAAAAGTACAACTACGACCCCGTCGACTGGCCGACGTTCCGCGAAGTGAACTGGGCCTTCGCCGAGGCCGCCGCAGCCGAAGCCGCCCATGGCGCCTCGGTCTGGGTGCACGACTACAACCTGTGGCTGGTGCCCGGCTACCTGCGGCAGATGCGCCCCGACCTGCGCATCTCCTTCTACCACCACACGCCCTTCCCGGCCGCCGACATGTTCAACGTGCTGCCCTGGCGCGGCGAGATCATCGACTCGCTGCTTGCCGCGGACGTGGTGGGCTTCCACATCCCGCGCTACGCCTCGAACTTCCTGAGCTGCGTGCGAAGCCTGCGCGACGTCGGCCAGGTGCCGCGCACCAAGGTCGCCGAGGACATGATGTCCGAGGGCTCGGCGCTGTCGGACCGCACAGTGCCCACCGAGATCCACATGGATGACGGCCATATCGTGCACCTCGGCGTGACGCCGGTGGGCGTGGACGTCGACTACATCAAGGGGCTTGCCGGCACCGAGGACACCGACAAGCTCGCCGCCCGCTTCCGGTCGGAAATCGGCGATGGCAAGCTGCTGCTCTCGGTCGGGCGCACGGACTACACCAAGGGCGGCGCCGACCAGCTTCTCGCCTTCGAGCGCCTGCTGGAACGCCGCCCCGAGCTGCGCGGACAGGTCCGCCTGCTGCATGTCTCGGTGCCCGCCAACCGCAACATGACGGTCTACGAGCCGATCCAGAAAGAGCTGGAGGAGATCGCCGGCCGGATCAATGGTCGCTTTGGCAGCTTCACCTTCCAGCCCTGCGCCCTTATCTCGCGCGCCATCCCCTTCGTCGAGCTGGTGGCCTGGTACCAGGTGGCTGACGTGGCCTGGATCACGCCGCTTGCGGACGGGATGAACCTCGTGTGCAAGGAATACGTCGCCTCGCGCAAGGATGGCGACGGTGTTCTGGTGCTCTCGGAGTTCGCCGGCGCCGCGGTGGAGCTGGGCGCTGCCGTGCTCACCAACCCCTGGTCGACCCGCGCCATGGACTTCGCCATCGACCTCGCGCTCGACATGCCCGAGGAGGAGCGCCGCGCCCGCATGACCCTGTTGCGCGCCGCCGTCGAGAAGCGCGACACGCGGCACTGGGCCTCGGACCAGCTCTCGCTGCTCTCGCCGAAAGACTTCGGCAAGAAGTCCGAAAAGGGCGAAACCGAAGCCGCCTGAGCGTGTCTGCCAACCAGATAGGAAGGCCCCGCCAGAACCTCTCTGGCGGGGCCTTCTCCGTTGACGCGAAAGGTCGGACCCTCAGTCCGCCATTTCCCGCTTGCGCATCGGCATCCGGTCGATCACCGCGAAGAGCTGATCCGGCGCGAGCACCGCGTCCTCCTCCAGCTTCACGCCGCCGTCCTTGCCGACCAGCACCAGCTTGAACCCGCCGGGCGAAAACGCCTGGCGTATCGGTCCGGGATTGCGGGCCTCGAGATCGCTCAGCACGACGATGTCGCGGTCCCGCAGCGCCTGCTCGGCATCGCGGAAGAGCGCCATCTGCCGCTCGTAGCTGTCATCTCCGGCCTCAGGCGCGAAGAGCAGCACCGGCCGGCTGTCCCAACGCATCTCTGCGAGATCGCGCTGCTCGGCGGGCAGCGGACGGAAGATATCCTGCTCGCCCGCGGCAAACACCGGGGTGGCAAAGGTGGTAACGGCGGCAAGGCCGAAACGCGTCAGCGGGATCGGGCGTCGTAACATCTGGAGTCTCCGTGTCGGTTTCCATGTCCTTCACGGGATCTACGCACCAGGGCCGGGTTTGGTTCTCTGGCATTTGCGTGAGTGGCGGCGCGCCGCCAGCGCGCGGCGGGGCGCTCCAAAAGCAAAGAGCGGGCTCAGGGCCCGCTCTCGCGTTAAGTCTTTCGATCCGTGTCAGGCCGAGGCCACATCCGCCGGGCTCTGGCGCAGCGCGGTCAGCTCCTGCGCCACGAGGAACGCCAGTTCCAGCGACTGCGAGGCGTTGAGACGCGGATCGCAGGCCGTGTGGTAGCGATCCGACAAGCTTTCGTCGGAGACCGCGTAGAGGCCGCCGGTGCATTCGGTCACGTCCTGACCGGTCATCTCGAAATGCACGCCGCCGGGTACGGTGCCCTCGTCGCGGTGCACGGCGAAGAACTCGCGCACCTCGCTCAGCACCGACTCGAACGGACGGGTCTTGTAGCCCGAGGCCGACTTGATGGTGTTGCCGTGCATCGGATCGCAGGTCCAGAGCACGTTGGCGCCCATCTCCTTGACCGTCTGGATGAGTTTCGGCAGGTGGTCGGCCACCTTGCCGGCGCCGAAGCGCGCGATGAGCGTCAGACGGCCCGCCTCGTTGTCGGGGTTCAGCTTCTCGATCAGCACCTTGAGATCCTCGGTGGTCATCGAGGGGCCGCACTTGAGGCCGATGGGGTTCATCACGCCGCGGGCGAATTCCACATGCGCGCCGTCGGGCTGACGGGTGCGGTCGCCGATCCAGATCATGTGACCCGAGCCCGCGAGCCACTTGCCCGAGGTCGAGTCGACGCGGGTCAGCGCCTCTTCGTATTCCAGAAGCAGCGATTCATGGCTGGTGTAGAAGTTCACCTGGTGCAGCGCGGCCGAGCGCGAGCTGTCGATGCCCGCCGCCTTGATGAAGTCCAGCGTGTCCGACAGGCGGTTGGCCATCTCGCGGTAGCGCGCGGCCTTCTCGCCCTCGACGAAGCCGAGCGTCCAGGAATGCACCTCGTGCACGTCGGCGTAGCCGCCGGTCGAGAAGGCGCGCAGCAGGTTCAGCGTGGCGGCGGCCTGCGTGTAGGCCTGCAGCATCTTCTGCGGGTTCGGCTGACGCGCCTCGGGGGTGAAGGCGAGATCGTTGATGATGTCACCGCGGAAGCTCGGCAGCTCGACGCCGTTCACGGTTTCCGTGGGCGCGGAGCGCGGCTTGGCGAACTGGCCGGCCATGCGGCCCACCTTCACCACGGGCACCTTGGCGCCATAGGTGAGCACCATCGCCATCTGCAGCATCACCTTGAAGGTGTCGCGGATGGAGTTTGCCGAGAACTGGTCGAAAGCCTCGGCGCAATCACCGCCCTGCAACAGGAAGGCCTCGCCGCGCGACGCCTTGCCCAGCTCTTCGCGCAGACGCCGGGCTTCGCCGGCAAAAACCAGCGGCGGATATTTCGAAAGCTGTGCCTCCACTGCGTTCAGAGCTGCCTGGTCCTGATAGTCCGGCATCTGAATCCGCGGCTTGGTTCTCCAGCTCGATTTGCTCCACTCGGTCATGGCTCTCTCCCGACGACACTCCGTTAGCGTAAACGTCTCCGTAAAAACGTCCTGTGGCTATACCGAAGAGAGGGTCTCAAAGCCATAGGGAAAAGCACCCGAAGCGCCATTGCGTCAACCGGACCCGGATGCGCAGGAAAAGTGCAGCCCGCGATGCAGCTTTCGTCACAAAAGCGACATGTCTTGACGCTGGAAGGCTTTCCTGCCCATGTGGCCCTCGCCTGCCCCCCGCGCGGCAGGTGTCCAGCAAGGATCCGCGCGATGACCGACCCGCGAGTGCCCGCCGCACCAGCCAGTGCCACGAAGCCGCGTCGCTTTGTCTTTGTTTTGCTGTCTGATTTTACCCTTCTCAGTTTCTCGGCCGCGATCGAGACCCTGCGGATCGCCAATCGGATGGCCGGGCAGACGCTCTATGAGTGGCAGCTCACCGGCGCCGAGGGCGACACGGTCCGTTGCTCCGCCGGCGTGGAGTTCAAGCTCGATTGCGCGCTCCCCGAGCTCTCGCGCGACGATACGATCCTCGTCTGCGGCGGCATCGACGTGCACCTGGCCACCAGCCGCAAGCTGCTGGGCTGGCTGCGCCGCGAGGCCCGGCGCTGCCAGGCGGTCGGCGGGCTCTGCACCGCCAGTTGGACGCTTGCCAAGGCCGGATTGTTGGATGGCAAGCGCGCCACCATCCACTGGGAGAACCACGACGGCTTCGCCGAGGAGTTCGAAGAGGTGGAGCTGTCGAAGCGGATTTACGTGATCGACGGCAACCGGATGACCGCCGCGGGGGGCACCGCCTCGATCGACCTCATGCTGAAGATCATCGCCGACGATCAGGGATCGGACCTCGCCAATGCCGTTGCGGACCAGTTGATCTACAGCTCGATCCGTACCGACCAGGACACCCAGCGCCTGTCGGTGCCGACCCGCATCGGCGTGCGCCACCCCAAGCTCAGCCAGGTCATCCACCGCATGGAGGCCAATATCGAGGAGCCGATCAGCCCTGCGGTGCTGGCCAAGGAGGTGGGCATGTCCACCCGCCAGCTCGAACGGCTGTTCCGCCGCTACCTGAACCGCTCGCCGAAGCGCTACTACATGGAGCTGCGTCTCCAGAAGGCGCGGAACCTGCTGATGCAGACCGACATGAGCGTGATCAACGTGGCGCTGGCCTGCGGCTTCGCCAGCCCGTCGCATTTCTCGAAATGCTACCGCGCGCACTACCAGACCACGCCCTATCGCGAGCGCGGCACCTCGGGCACCCGGGTCGAGAGCTAGCCGTCCTGTTCCGAGGGCAGCATCCGGTAGAGCGTGCCCTCGGTCTCCGACAGGAACCAGATCGCCCCGTCGGGGCCCTGGTCGACGTCGCGCACCCGGCCCGTTTCCGGGGCCTCGATCCGCTCGACCTCGGCCAGCGGATCGCCCGACAGCCGCGAGATGAAGTCGAACTTCAGCGAGCCGACCAGCGCATCCCCCTCCCAGTCCGGAAAGGCGCTGCCTTGCAGGAAGACCATGCCCGAAGGCGCGATGGAGGGATCCCAGTAGGTCTCGGGCTGGGCCATGCCCTCTTTCTCGGTGCCCTCGCCGATCTGCGCGCCGGAGTAATGCGTGCCGTAGGAGATCACAGGCCAGCCGTAGTTGATACCCTTCTCGATCAGGTTGACCTCGTCGCCGCCCCGCGCGCCGTGCTCCGCGACCCAGAGCCGCCCCGCGCCATCCAGCGCCGCGCCCTGCGGGTTGCGGTGGCCGTAGCTCCATATCTCGGGCTGCGCACCCTCGGTCTCGACGAAAGGGTTGTCCTGCGGGAAGGTGCCGTCGCGGTGCAGACGCAGCACCGAGCCATTGTGCCGCGACAGGTCCTGCGCCGCCGCGCCCTCGCCGCGGTCGCCGATGGTGACGAAAAGCGTGTCCTGCGGCCCCTCGACCAGCCTGGAGCCAAAGTGCCGTCCGCCGCTGGAACCCGGCGTCATCTCGAAGATCGTCCGGACCTCGGCCAGCGTCTCGGCCCCTTCGGGCAGCACCGCGCGCAGCACCGCCGTGCCCGCGCCGCGCTCGGTCTGCGCCTTGGCATAGGTCATGAAGATCTCGCGGCTCTCGGCAAAATCGCCCGGCACCAGCACGTCGAGCAGACCGCCCTGCCCGGTGACCTCGATCTCGGGAAGCCCGGCCAGCTCGGTCGCCTCGCCATTGCGCACCAGCAGCAGCCGGCCTTCTTTCTCGGTGACCAGCACGCCGCCGCCCGGCAGGAAGTCGAAACCCCAGGGCATGTCGAGCCCGGCGACCACCGGCGTGATCTCCACCTCGCCCGCGCTGGTCTCGAGCGCGGCGGCGGGCGACACCTGAAGCATGAGCCCTGCGGCAGACAGGGCGGCGGCGACGGAAACGTCGGAAAAGCGGATCGCTCTGGGGCTCAAGGGGCGGACCTCCTGCAAGGGAACATGCCCCAAGACATGGTGCGCAGATCGCCGGCGACCAGCCCGAACGCCCGTCGCTTTCGGCAATGTGATTGACGTTGCGAGAGCGAAATATTGCTGCGTCGATCGCTCTTTTCTTTTGTATTTGCCCCGCATAGGCTCCGGCCCTGAATAACAAGTAACCAACTCGGGAGATACCCAATGAAGAAGTGGCTTCTGGCCTCTGCGCTGCCGCTCGTCACCGCCGGTGCCGCCTACGCGGACGAGGCCAAGATCGGCGTCATCCTCGGCTTCACCGGTCCGATCGAATCCCTGACGCCCTCGATGGCGGACAGCGCCGAGCTGGCGCTGACGGAAATCAACGAGAGCGGCAACTTCCTCGAGAACGTGACGCTGGCGCCGGTGCGCGCGGATTCCACCTGCATCGACAGCGCCGCGGCCACCGCCGCCGCCGAGCGCCTGGTGACCACCGACGGCATCGTCGCCATCATGGGTGCCGACTGCTCGGGCGTGACCGGTGCCGTGCTGTCGAACGTCGCCGTGCCGAATGGCGTGCCGATGATCTCGCCTTCGGCGACCTCGCCGGCGCTCTCCTCGGTCGAGGACAACGGCCTGTTCTTCCGCACCGCCCCCTCCGACGCCCGCCAGGGCGAAGTGCTGGCCGGCATCCTCGGCGAGCGCGGCATCTCCTCGGTGGCGGTGACCTACACCAACAACGATTACGGCAAGGGCTTCGCCGACGCCTTCGAGGCGGCCTTCACCGCGGCCGGCGGCGAGATCACCCTCGCGGCACCGCATGAAGACGGCAAGGCCGACTACTCGGCCGAAGTCGGCGCGCTGGCCTCGGCCGGCGGCGACGCGCTGGTGGTGCTGGGCTACTCGGACCAGGGCGGCAAGGGCATGATCCAGGCCTCGCTCGACACCGGTGCCTTCGACACCTTCGCCATGGGCGACGGCATGTATTCCGACGCGCTGCTCGCCGATCTCGGCAGTGACATCGACGGCTCCTTCGGCTCCGTGCCCTGGGCCGAGGGGGAAGGCGCGGACAAGTTCGCCGAGGTGGCCGAGGCCGCAGGCGTGAACGCCGAGAGCACCTACACCCGCGAGAGCTACGACGCCGCGGCGCTGATCGCGCTGGCCATGGCCAAGGGCGGCGAGCCGTCGTCGGCCGCGGTCGCCGCGAACATCCTCGACGTGGCCAACGCGCCGGGCGAGCCGATCCTGCCGGGCGAGCTCGGCAAGGCGCTGGAGATCCTCGCGGGCGGCGGCGACATCGACTACGTCGGCGCCACCAACGTCGAGCTGATCGGCCCCGGCGAAGCCGCCGGCACCTATCGCTACTACGAGGTCAAGGACGGCGCGTTCGAGACCGTTTCGTTCAAGTAAGCGACAGACCAAAGCGCCCGGGGCCAAGGCTCCGGGCGCGTTCCAAGGCAAGGGCGCGGAAGAACACGCGCTGCAAAGAAACAAGCAAAACGCGGGCATGAAACGGGCCCGCTGGGGAAACAAGATTTGATCCGCGTCGAAAACCTGCACCGCCATTTTGGCGGGTTTCGTGCCGTTGACGGGGCCAGCCTGGAGATCGCCAAGGGCTCGATCACCGGGCTCGTCGGTCCCAACGGCGCCGGCAAGACCACGCTGTTCAACGTCGTCGCCGGGGCGCTCGCGCCCACCTCGGGCCGGGTGCTCATGGATGGCGAGGACGTCAGCGGGCTGCCACCGCACGAGCTGTTCCACAAGGGGCTGCTGCGCACCTTCCAAATCGCCCATGAGTTCAGCTCGATGAGCTGCCGCGAGAACCTGATGATGGTGCCCGGCAACCAGTCCGGCGAGAGCCTGTGGAACGCCATCTTCGGCCGCGGTCGCATCGCGCAGGAAGAGGCCGCCCTGCTGAAGAAGGCCGACGAGGTGCTCGACTTCCTGACCATCTCGCATCTCAAGGACGAGAAGGCCGGCAACCTCTCGGGCGGCCAGAAGAAGCTGCTCGAGCTCGGCCGCACGATGATGGTCGACGCCAAGATCGTCTTCCTCGACGAGGTCGGCGCGGGGGTGAACCGCACGCTGCTGAACACCATCGGCGACGCCATCCTGCGGCTCAACCAGGAGCGCGGCTACACCTTCTGCATGATCGAGCACGACATGGATTTCATCGGCCGCCTGTGCGACCCGGTGATCGTCATGGCCGAGGGCAAGGTGCTGGCGCAGGGCACGGTCGAGCAGATCAAGTCGGACGAGGCGGTGATCGAGGCCTATCTCGGCACCGGCCTGAAGAACAAGGAGATGATCGGCGGATGATCGGCTTGTTCGACAGGAATGGGGGCGCTGTCCCCGCGAGCCAAGGGCTCGCAAACCTGCAAGGAGGGGGCTCTGCCCCCGCCCGTCTCCGGCGGACTCCCCCGGGGTATTTTCATCTAGACGAAGGGCGATCGGCGGAATGAGCGGCGAGACCTACGGAGATCGCGGCAACAAGGACCGCTCGATCACCAACCCCGCCGGCATGGGCGATGCCCGGCCGGTGAAATCCGGCGGCGTCGCGCATGCCGCGCCGGGCGGCCCCTTCCTCATCGGCGATGCGATGACCGGCGGCTACGGCAAGGGCGCGGACATCCTGCATGGCTGCACCATCGCCGTCGAGCGCGGCGAGATCGCCGTCATCGTCGGGCCGAACGGCGCGGGCAAGTCCACCGCCATGAAGGCGGTCTTCGGCATGCTCGACCTGCGCGCGGGCGCGGTGCGGCTCGACGGCGAGGACATCACCGCGCTCTCGCCGCAGGACCGGGTGAAACGCGGCATGGGTTTCGTGCCGCAGGTGCGCAATATCTTCCCCTCGATGAGCGTGGAAGAGAACCTCGAGATGGGCGCCTTCATCCGCAAGGACGATTTCCGCGAGACCATGGAGCAGGTCTACGGCCTGTTCCCGATCCTCAAGGACAAGCGCAAGCAGGCGGCGGGCGAGCTTTCCGGCGGCCAGCGCCAGCAGGTGGCCGTGGGCCGCGCGCTGATGACCCGGCCGAAGGTGCTGATGCTCGACGAGCCGACCGCGGGCGTTTCTCCCATCGTCATGGACGAGCTCTTCGACCGCATCCTTGAGGTGGCGCGCACCGGCATCCCGATCCTGATGGTCGAGCAGAACGCCCGGCAGGCGCTGGAGATCGCCGACAAGGGCTACGTGCTGGTGCAGGGGGCGAACGCCTTCACCGGCACCGGCAAGGAGCTTCTGGCCGATCCCGACGTGCGGCGGAGCTTCCTCGGTGGCTGATCTGTCGGGCCTGCTGACCCGCGCGGCGCTTTGCGGGGCACTCTCCCTCGCGGCGCTGCCCGCGCAAGCCGAGGGCGCGCGCCTGTCGCTCGAGTGCACGCGCGTCACCTCCTGCACCGAGGCCGGGACCTGCGCCAAAGCCGAGGGGCCGGTGCGCTTCGTGCTGGCGCCGGTCGACACCGACGCCACCGGCGCGGGCACCTACGAGGTGACGGTCGACGGCGGCGCGGCCATGGCGGCGCAGTCAATGAGCTTTGCCGGGCCGTTCCTCTGGGCCCCGGCGCTCGGCCGCCGCGAGACCCTGACCTTCACCAGTGAAACCTCCGCGCTCTGGCTGCGCCAGACCATCGAGAGCGGCACCGGCGCGGCGCCCTCTGCGGATATCGACTTTCTGACCTGCAGGATCCTGCCCTGATGGACTTCCTCAACGCATTCGTGGCCCTGGCCAATTTCGTCCTCGTCCCGGCGCTCGCCTATGGCAGCCAGCTGGCGCTCGGCGCGCTCGGCGTGACGCTGATCTACGCAATCCTGCGTTTCTCCAACTTCGCCCATGGCGACACCATGGCCTGGGGCACCATGTGCGCCGTGCTGGCCACCTGGGGCCTGCAGGCCGCCGGGGTGAGCCTCGGGCCGCTGCCGACCGCGCTGCTGGCGATCCCCGTCGGCATCGCCGGGGCCGCCGTGCTGGTGCTGGCGACCGACCGCGTGGTCTACCACTTCTACCGCGCGCAGAAGGCCAAGCCGGTGATCCTGGTGATCGTCTCGATGGGCATCATGTTCGTCTACAACGGGCTCACCCGCTTCATCATCGGCCCCGACGACCAGAACTTCGCCGACGGCGAGCGCTTCCTGATCTCGGCCCGCGACTTCAAGGCAATGACCGGGCTCGACGAGGGGCTGGCGATCAAGACCACCCAGGCGCTGACCGTGGTGGTGGCGCTGATCACCGTGGCGCTGCTGTTCTGGTTCCTCAACCGCACCCGCACCGGCAAGTCGATGCGCGCCTATTCCGACAATGAGGATCTGGCGCTGCTCTCAGGCATCAACCCCGAGCGCGTGGTGACCGTGACCTGGCTGATCGTGGCGGCTCTGGCGACCATCGCCGGGGTGCTCTACGGGCTCGACAAGAGCTTCAAGCCCTTCACCTACTTCCAGCTGCTGCTGCCGATCTTCGCGGCGGCCATCGTCGGCGGCATCGGCAACCCGTTGGGCGCCATCGCCGGCGGCTTCGTCATCGCCTTTTCCGAGGTCGGCATCACCTACGCCTGGAAGAAGGTGCTGGGCTACATGATGCCGGAAAGCCTGGAGCCGGACGGGCTCGTGCAGCTGCTCTCCACCGACTACAAATTCGCGGTCAGCTTCGTGATCCTGGTGATCGTTCTGCTGTTCCGCCCGACCGGACTGTTCAAGGGGCAGACCATATGACCCGCACCTTTGGTCTTTTCGCGCTGGTCGCAGCGCTGATCCTCGGCACCGGCTTCCTGCAGAGCTGGAACTCGGCGCTGATCATCCTCAACATGGGCCTGGTGAGCGCGATCATGGCGCTCGGGGTGAACCTGCAGTGGGGCCTCGCCGGGCTGTTCAACGTCGGCGTCATGGGCTTTGTCGCCGTCGGCGGTCTGGCGGTGGTGCTGGTCTCCATGGCGCCGGTCCCCGAGGCCTGGGAGGCCGGCGGGCCGCGCGTCCTCGGCGCGCTGCTCTTCGGCATCGCGGTCGTGGTCGCTGCGGTGCTGGCCTGGAAGAAGCTCGGCGCCGGGCTGCGTGGCTGGGCCGTGGCGGCGATCACCGTCGCCGGCTTCTTTGCCTACCGCGCGCTGCTCGACCCGGCGGTGGATGCCATCGAGGCGGTGAACCCGGCGGCGACCGGCTACCTCGGCGGGCTCGGCCTGCCGGTGCTGCTGGCTTGGCCCATCGGCGGGGTGATGGCGGCGGGCGTGGCCTGGGCGATCGGCAAGACCGCGCTCGGCCTGCGCTCGGACTACCTCGCCATCGCCACGCTCGGCATCGCCGAGATCATCATCGCGGTGCTGAAGAACGAGGACTGGCTGGCGCGCGGCGTGAAGAACGTCATCGGACTGCCCCGCCCGGTGCCCTACGAGATCGACCTGCAGGCCGACCCGGGCTTCGTCGAGACGGCGGGCTCGCTCGGGCTCGACGCCACCACCGCCTCGACGCTGGCGGTGAAGCTCGGCTACTCGCTGCTCTTCGCCGTGGTGCTGATCATATTGCTGATCCTCGCCCAGCTGGCGCTGAAATCGCCCTGGGGCCGGATGATGCGGGCGATCCGCGACAACGAGGTCTCGGCCGAGGCCATGGGCAAGGACGTGACCCGCCGCCACCTGCAGATCTTCGTGTTGGGGTGTGCGCTCTGCGGCATGGCCGGCGCGATGATGACCACGCTCGACGGCCAGCTCACCCCGGGCACCTATCAGCCGCTGCGCTACACCTTCCTGATCTGGGTGATGGTGATCGTCGGCGGCTCGGGCAACAACCTCGGCGCGGTCCTCGGCGGCTTCCTGATCTGGTTCCTCTGGGTGCAGGTCGAGCCGATGGGCCAGTTCGCGATGAACCTGATCACCTCGGGCATGGCCGAAGGCTCCTGGCTCAAGGGCCATCTGCAGGACAGCGTGCAGCACATGCGCCTGCTGACCATGGGGGTGATCCTGCTGCTGGTGCTGCGCTTCGCGCCGCGCGGCCTGCTCCCCGAGAAGTGACGCGCTGTGCTGATCCCGCTCCGGCGGGGTCAGCAACCTTTGGCCGAGAGGCATCCTGGCTGCGCGGGCTTTGGCCGAATGGACGGGATGTCGCAGCCTAACACTATGGTAATTTCCCTGTCTCATCTTAGGTGAACGTCACCGCCGACGACCGTGTCCCAGCCGGTTCAATCGCATCGATTGACGCGCCCAAGGGACCTCCGGCCCGGTTCGCGTCGGGAACAACGTCCCCGGCGCATTCGTTCACATCAGGTTCGCAGCGTGTGACTCCTACCGAGGCACCCGCACCAAGAACCGGACTGATACTGAATCCTTCAGGAGTCATGAGACACATGAATTGGCAAAGCATCACCCGCAACTGGAGCCTCACCGCAGAGCGCCTTGCGCAGCGTTTCCCGCAGCTCGACGCCGAGGCGCTGCGCAGCCGCCTGCCCAACCGCGAGGCCGTCACCCACGAAATCGCCGAACGGCACGACCTCACCCTGCGTGAAGCCGAGCGCGAACTCGACGACTGGGTGTTTGCCCAAACCGCCGCGCAGCAGCTGGACCGGCTTGCCGGCTGAGCTTGAAGGGTGGGCGTTCCGGGTGGGATTGAAGGGTGATGCGCGGATGCGCCCGCCCGAGCCTCAGCTCAGCGAGGTGACCCAGAGGATGGTTGCATCCTCCGGGCTCACCGACACCACGTTGTGCCCCATCGAGGCGTCGTAATAGGCGGAGTCGCCACGGCGCATCTCGATCGGCTCATAGAACTCGGTGTAGAGCGTCACGACACCCGTCAGCACGTAGAGGAATTCCTCGCCGTCGTGCCGCACCCACCCGTCGAATTCATCCATCGACCGTGCGCGCACCCGCGCGCGATAGGGCAGCATCTTCTTGCGGGTCAGACTCTCGGCCAGCAGCTCGTGCTCGTAGGTTGTGGTGACCTGCCGCAGCCCCTCGCCGTCCTTCACGTGCACCATACGGCCCGAGACCTGCTCACGCTTCGGCGGGGTGAAGAGTTGCGGCACTGAAATCCCCAGCCCCACGGCCAGTTTCTTCAAAGCCTCGTAGGTGGGCGACATCTGCCCGTTCTCGATCTTCGAGAGCGTCGAGCGCGCCAGCCCCGCGTGTTTCGCCGCCTGCTCCAGAGTCCAGTCCCGCTCCTTGCGCAGCTCGCGCACCCGCGCGCCCAGATCGAGCGGTTCGGCAGTCTGTTCCTGCCCGGACTCGCGGGCAATGCGGATGAGGGTACGGGGATCGCGCGACATGAAAAGTGCCATAGCCTTCCGTCGCGATGCTTGCAATGGCGCTTGCAGCGGGCTTGCGCGACTCCCGCGGCCTGCCTAAGCCTTTTCCCATGCTGTCCGTTTTCGATGAGGGCGCCTTCGCCCCCTGTCCCGCGCCGTTCAACCTCGCCGCCCACGTGCTCGCCGCGGGCGCGGCCACGCCCGACAAGATCGCCCTGTCGATCCTGCGCCTCACCGGGGCCGAGCGCTGGTCCTATGCCCGGCTCATCTCCGCCGTGCGCGGCACGGCCACCGGGCTGCTGCAATGCGGTATGGAGCCGGGGCAGATCCTGCTGCTGCGGCTCGGCAATACGGTCGACTTTCCGATCGCCTATCTCGGCGCCATCGCGGCGGGCATCGTGCCGGTGCCGACCTCGTCGCAGCTGACCGAGCCCGAGGTGGCGCGCATCCTCGCGCAGCTCTCGCCCGCCGCGATCCTTCTTGGCGACGGCATCGCCTGCCCCGTGACGGACATCCCGACCCACACCGCCGAGCGCTTCACTGGCTGGCGCGAGTTGCCGCCCTCCGACTACGCCATGGGCGACCCCGAGCGTCTGGCCTATATCATCTATACCTCGGGCACCTCAGGTGTGCCGCGCGCGGTGGCCCACGCGCATCGCGCGATCTGGGCGCGTCAGATGATGATGGAGGACTGGTATGCCCTGCGCGCCGAGGACCGGCTGCTGCACGCCGGTGCGTTCAACTGGACCTATACGCTGGGCACCGGCCTGATGGATCCCTGGACCCGCGGCGCCACCGCGCTGATCCCCCAGGCGGGCACCGACCCCGCGCAGCTCGCCCTGCTGATGAAACGCAACGACGCCAGCATCTTCGCCGCCGCGCCCGGCGTGTTTCGGCAAATCCTGAAATACCCCGTCCCGCCGCTGCCGAAGCTGCGCCACGCGCTCTCTGCCGGCGAGAAGCTTTCCGAAGGCATCCGCGACGGGTGGCGCGAGGCAACGGGGGCCGAGATCTACGAGGCCTTCGGCATGTCGGAATGCTCGACGTTCATTTCGGGTTCCCCCGAAACACCTGCCGTGCCCGGTACGCTGGGCCGTCCGCAGTTCGGACGACGGATTGCCGTGCTCGGCGCGGACAGCCAGCCCGTGGCACTGGGCGCCCCCGGCACGCTCGCGGTGCATCGCCATGATCCGGGGCTCATGTTGGGCTATCTCGGCGCGCCCGCAGAAACCGAGGCGCGCTTTGCCGGCGACTGGTTCCTGACCGGCGACCAGGTGACCATGACCGAAGACGCCTCATTCACCTACCTTGGCCGCGGCGACGACATGATGAACGCCGGCGGCTACCGGGTCTCGCCGCTCGAGGTCGAGGCGGCGCTGGCCCATGTCCCCGGCATCAGCGAACTCGCCGTCACCGACCTCGGGGTGAAGGACGACGTGCGGGTCATCGCCGCCTTCTACGTCGCGGAGTCCGATCTCGACGAGGATACGCTCAAAGCCGCCGCGGCCGAAAAGCTGGCGCGCTACAAGCAGCCCCGCGCCTGGATCCGGGTCGAAGCCCTGCCCCGCAATGCCAATGGCAAGTTGCGGCGCAAGGCGCTGCAGGATCACGTCATAGAGTAAGGCCAGAGAAAAAGGCCAGGGGGCCGGGCGTGACGCCCGGCCCCGCCCCGTCAGCTACACCCCGAGGTGCCGCCGCAGGTGTTGCACTTCATGCAGGTGCCATTCCGCACCAGCGTGTAGTTGCCGCACTCGCCGCAGGCCTCGCCCTCGTAGCCCTGCATCCGCGCCTTGGTGCGCGCGTCCATGGCCAGCGACGAGGTGCTCACGGTCATCGAGGCCACCGCCGGACGTTCCTCGGAGATCAGCGTGCCGAGCGCCGAAAGCTCCTGCGGCAGGCGCTTGCGCAGGTAGCCCGAGGAGGAGATGTGCTTCAGCACCTCCAGCGAGCGGGTCGCCGCGCTCTCGCTCAGCTCCTCGACATTGCCGAGCCCGTCTTCTTCGCCCCGACCGAGATCGTCGAACGTGGCGCCCGAAGGCTTCACATGCGCCAGATCGGTGCGGTCGAGATAGGAGACGGCCAGTTCGCGGAACACGTAGTCGAGGATCGAGGTCGCGTTCTTGATGCTGTCGTTGCCCTGCACCATGCCCGCAGGCTCGAACTTGGTGAAGGTGAAGGCGTCGACGAATTCCTCCAGCGGCACGCCGTACTGCAGGCCGACCGAGACCGCGATCGCGAAGTTGTTCATCATCGCCCGGAAACCGGCGCCTTCCTTGTGCATGTCGATGAAGATCTCGCCAAGCGATCCGTCGCCGTATTCGCCGGTGCGCAGGTAGACCTTGTGCCCGCCGACGACCGCCTTCTGGGTGTAGCCCTTGCGGCGGTCGGGCATCTTCTCGCGGTGCGAACGGACCAGTTCCTTGACCACCACCTTCTCGATGACCTTCTCGGCCAGCACCTGCGCCTTGGCCGCGGGGGCGCCCGTCTCCAGAACCTCCTGCGCGTCCTCGTCCTCCTCGACCAACGCAGCGGCGAGCGGCTGGCTGAGCTTGGAGCCGTCGCGGTAGAGCGCATTGGCCTTCACGCCCAGCGACCACGACAGCTCGTAAGCCTGCTGGCAGTCCTCAATGGTGGCCGAGTTGGGCATGTTGATGGTCTTGGAGATCGCCCCCGAGATGAAGCTCTGCGCCGCCGCCATCATGCGGATGTGGCTGTCGACCGAGAGATAGCGCTTGCCCTTCTTGCCGCAGGGGTTGGCACAATCGAAGACGCCGATGTGCGCGTCCTCGAGGAAGGGCGCGCCCTCCAAAGTCATTGTCCCGCAGACATGGTCGTTTGCGGCGTCGATCTCGGCCTTGCTGAACCCGAGGTGGCGCAGCAAATCGAAGCTCGGGTCCGAGAGTTTTTCAGCCGGGATGCCCAGCGTGCCGCGGCAGAACTCCTCGCCCAGCGTGAACTGGTTGAAGACGAAGCGGATGTCGAAGGCCGTGGCCAGCGCCGCCTCGATCTTCTCGAGCTGCGCCTTGCCGAAGCCATGGCCGATCAACGCCGTGTGGTTCACCCCCGGCGCGTTGCCGAGCGAGCCATGGCCGACCGCGTAGGAGACGATTTCCTCGATCTGGCTGGAGCTGTAGCCAAGCCCCGCCAGCGCCGCGGGCACCGAGCGGTTGATGATTTTGAAGTAGCCGCCGCCCGCCAGCTTCTTGAACTTCACCAGCGCGAAGTCGGGCTCGATGCCGGTGGTGTCGCAATCCATCACGAGGCCAATGGTCCCGGTCGGCGCGATCACCGTGGTCTGGGCGTTGCGGTAGCCGTGTTTCTCACCCAGTTCCAGCGCCTCGTCCCATGCGGATTTGGCAAGCTCGACAAGGGTTTGATCCGGGCAGTTCGCGTGATCCAGCGGCACGGGCTTGACCGCCAGGGCGTCATAGCCCGCGGCCTTGCCATGGGCTGCCGTGCGGTGGTTGCGGATCACCCGGAGCATGTGCGCGCGGTTACGCTCATAGCCCGCGAAGGTGCCCAGCTCGCCGGCGATCTCAGCCGAGGTGGCATAGGCGGTGCCGGTCATGACGGCGGTCAGCGCGCCGCAAAGCGCCCGACCCGCATCGCTGTCATAGCTCAGCCCCATGGTCATCAGCAGCCCGCCGATATTCGCATATCCAAGGCCAAGCGTTCGGAAATCATAGGAAAGCTGCGCGATCTCCTTGCTCGGGAACTGCGCCATCAGCACCGAGATCTCGAGCGTCAGCGTCCAGAGCCGGGTGGCATGCACGTAGCTTTCAGCGTCGAACTTGCCATCCTTGAGGAAGGTCAGCAGATTCATCGACGCCAGGTTGCAGGCCGTGTCGTCGAGGAACATGTATTCCGAACACGGGTTCGAGCCGCGGATCGCCCCATCCTCGGGACAGGTGTGCCAGGCGTTGACCGTGTCGTGGAACTGGATCCCCGGATCGGCGCAGGCCCAGGCTGCATGCCCCACCTGCTCCCAAAGCTCACGCGCTTTCAAGATCTTGGCGACCGTTCCGTCGGTGCGGCGAATAAGCTCCCAGTCGGCATCGTCGCGCACGGCCTGCAGGAAGGCGTCGGTGACGCGGATCGAGTTGTTGGAGTTCTGCCCCGAGACGCTGGCATAGGCCTCGCTGTCCCAATCGGTGTTGTAGGTCGGGAACTCGATGCTGGCGTAGCCCTGCTTCGCGTAGTCCAGCACCCGCTTGATGTAGGTCTCTGGGATGGCGAGCTTTTTTGCCTCCCGCACGGCCTTTTTCAGAGCCGCGTTCACGGCGGGGTCATAGGCATCCGCCTCGGCCCCGTCCCAGCCGCGAATGGCATTGAAGATGGCGTTGAGCATGGTCTCGTGCATCTTCGAGCCGGCGACGATGCTGGCGACCTTCTGCTCTTCCTTGACCTTCCAGTTGATGAAATCCTCGATGTCCGGATGGTCGGCGTCGACGATCACCATCTTCGCGGCACGCCGTGTGGTGCCGCCGGACTTGATCGCCCCCGCCGCGCGGTCGCCGATCTTCAGGAACCCCATCAGACCCGAGGATTTGCCGCCACCCGAGAGCGGCTCGTTCTCGGCGCGCAGGCTCGAGAAGTTGGTGCCGGTGCCCGAACCGTATTTGAACAGCCGCGCCTCGCGCACCCAGAGGTCCATGATCCCGCCCTCGTTCACCAGGTCGTCGCTGACCGACTGGATGAAGCAGGCATGCGGCTGCGGATGCTCGTAGGCGGACCTGGACTTTGTCAGCTTGCCGGTCTTGTAGTCGACGTAGAAATGCCCCTGGCCGGGACCGTCGATGCCGTAGGCCCAGTGCAGGCCGGTGTTGAACCATTGCGGCGAGTTCGGCGCCGCGGTCTGGCTGGCCAGCATGTGGCGCATCTCGTCGTAATAAGCCTGCGCGTCGGCCTCGGTGGTGAAATAGCCGCCCTTCCAGCCCCAGTAGGTCCAGGCGCCCGCCAAGCGGTCGAAGACCTGCTTGGCCGAGGTTTCGCCGCCTCGCGGGGTCTCGGCCTCGGCCGGGACCGAGCGCCAGAGGAACTCGGGGACACCGGCTTCCTTGACCTTCTTCAGCGCCGAGGGCACGCCCGCCTTGCGGAAGTACTTTTGCGCAATCACGTCCGAGGCGACCTGGCTCCAACGCGCCGGCACCTCCATGTCATCGAGCTTGAAGACCGAACTGCCGTCCGGATTGCGGATTTCGGAGCTGGTGGTGACGAAGTCGATGCCCGTGTAGGCGTCCCGCCCCGCCGTGGTATACCGTCTTTCGATCTTCATGGTCTCTGCCCTTGCCTGCTGGCCCAAACTAAAATCCGGACTGCAAGGCACAGCGGCACCGCCGACAGGCGCGCCATTGCGTGCCCGCCCCCTAATTCTGGCGTACCCTTGTGATCTGTCCCTGCGGAAGGCCACTACATATTGTGGCTCTTGGTCCGTTACCAACAAACTGGCTCACAATCCCGCCACCGGTCAACGGAAAATTCCGGCCTATCCCATATATTTGGTGATGCGCTGCAGCGGACACACCACAACTATGGGCTTGTTGGATTCTGAACCATTTTGGTCAAATTTCAGGAAACCCCATGCACACAGGCATCGCCGCCCGGCATCTGACACGATCTGTGTCAGATCGACACAAGATGTGGCGCATTGTCTCCAGCCGTGCCACAGTGCCAACCACATCGGCAGCGCGTCCGTGGTGCACAAAAAACACGCAGTCCTCACCGTCAACACAACGGACGTCACGTCAGAAAACACGCCGTCGACACCGATCCCAACGGACAGGTTCAGGCGTTTTATCACTGAGAAGGGGGTCGATGCCTGCATGCTGCAGTGGTCGGGGCGAGAGGATTCGAACCTCCGACCTACGGTACCCAAAACCGTCGCGCTACCAGGCTGCGCTACGCCCCGACAGGAGAGCCAATACAAGGCTCTCCCGGGATTGAAAAGCCGAAAATCCTATTCGCAGGGCCAGGCCGCGTCGGTGATCGCCGCGTGCTGCATCTCGCTGCCCTCGGCGATGCCGAGACGCGCCGCCATGCCGCCGTTGATCTCGAGCACGTATTGCGTCGGCGCGCCGCTGTCGATGCTGGTCAGATCGCCCGGAATGGCGTTCTCATGCACCGAAACGACGACGCCCTGCGCATCGGCGAAGATCATGTCGAGCGGGATCAGCGTGTTCTTCATCCAGAAGGACACCGGGTGCGGCTCGTCATAGACGAAGAGCATGCCCGCGGTGGACGGCAGCTCCTCGACGAACATCAGCCCCACGGCCCGCTCCTTCACGGTGTCGGCGACGGCCACGGCGAAACGGGCACTGCCCCAGTCGCCGCGCATCTGCAGAACATTGTCCTCGCAGGCCGCCTGCGCCGCTTGCCCGGTCAGCACCGGGCCTGCGACCAGCAGCCCGGCCAGAAGGGTCAATGAACGACCGCGGTTTCCCATGCGCAGACCTCCGTGGCCATCTGGCCTCGCTTGCCCTGGATCACCCGGATCGCCAGCGCTTCGCCGGGCTGCAGGTCGGCAAGACCCGAGCGCCGCAGCACCTCGATATGGATGAACACGTCCTGGTCCCGGCCAAAGACATTGGCAAAGCCGAAACCCTTGGCCTTGTCGAACCATTTCACCCGCGCCGGTTCCAGCGGCGCCGAGCGGATGATCTCGGGATCGATTTCTTCGAAATCCGCCAATGGCACTCCGGCCGGCGCCTCGGGCGGTTCTATCCGGAACACCTCGGTGGCCTGGATGCCACGCTCGGTACTCTGAACGCTCACTTCGATGCGCGCTGCATCGGCAACGGAACTCTGCCCGAAATTGCGCAGCACGTTGGCATGCAGCAATATGTCGGGCCCTCCCTCGTCCGAGATGACGAAGCCGAAGCCCTTAACGGGATCGAACCACTTCACCCGGCCTAGCACGCGCCGCGTTTCACTGTCTTCGTGTGTCAAATGCGTTTCCACTGGTCGTCTTGCGTATCCCCGCCCCCAATTGCGTTAGGCTGCCGCAGAATAGCAAGTCATTGAAACCTATATTTTCTACCAATTAGCATTTCGCGTTACGTGAAATTCAGGGGTTAAGCCTTGTCACTGTCCACTCACCCGAAACACTCGTGCGCCTCCAGACGAACCTGTCATGCAACCGGAACGCGCCGTCAGCCCAAAATTCAATTTCTACGGGAAGGATTCGAAAGCCTCCCCAAAAATCTGGCCGTGGCGGGTTCGGCCCTTTCGTCGCCGTAATCTTGGCAACTTCCGCCATAAGCGATGCCCGCGAAGCGAGAGGCCTGGACTGTTTGGATGCCCATGCCCCAAGACGTGATTTCAGCGAGCGCGACGCGTAATATGCGTCTGCCTGCGGGCCATCCTCCTTCAATACATGTCCACGAACCCGGACCTGACGCCGCAGTGACTTCCAGTGTAGCACAAAGGCTGCCTTACTGCTGCCCAAAATCTCTTCTGCCTTCGCACTTTCGTAATTTGTGTAGAAAACAAAGGCGTTTTCTTCGATCTCCTTGAGCAAGACCATGCGAACATTGGGCATTCCCTGGGAATCGACGGTCGACAGCGCGATCGCATTCGGATCGTTCGGCTCCGTCGCCTCGGCCTCGGTCAACCACCGCTGCGCGATCACGAAGGGGTCGTCGCCTGCAAAAATTCCACCGCGATCGCTCATCTGCCGTCTCCTTTTCCCGCCTGCCGATGCCCCGAACAGGCGTCCAAACCCTTGATGCCCCCCGGGCAATCGCCTAAAGGACACGGACAAAATCAATGCCGGGTAGAGGTGAGGTATGTCAAACACTCTGATGGCCGGGAAGCGCGGCCTGATCATGGGTCTCGCCAACGACAAGTCGATTGCCTGGGGCATCGCAAAGAAGTTGCACGAGGCCGGGGCGGAGCTTGCCTTCTCCTACCAGGGCGAGGCGCTTAAGAAACGTGTCGATCCGCTCGCCGCGCAGCTGGGCTCGGACATCGTTCTGCCCTGCGACGTCTCCGACGAGGCCTCGATCGACGGGCTGTTCGACGGACTGAAGGAACGCTGGGACAACCTGGATTTCATCGTCCACGCCATCGGCTTCTCGGACAAGAACGAGCTGCGCGGTCGCTACGTCGACACCAGCCGGTCCAATTTCAACCTGACCATGGACATCTCGGTCTATAGCTTCACCGCGGTGATGCAGCGCGCCGAGAAGATGATGAACAACGGCGGCGCCGCGCTGACGCTCACCTATTACGGTGCCGAGCGCATCATGCCCCATTACAACGTGATGGGCGTGGCCAAGGCGGCGCTGGAAGCCTCCGTGCGCTATCTCGCCGAGGACCTCGGCAAGGACGGCATCCGGGTCAACGCCATCTCGGCCGGCCCGATCAAGACGCTGGCCGCCTCGGGCATCGGCGATTTCCGCTACATCATGAAGTGGAACGAGTACAACTCGCCGCTGCGCCGCAACGTGACCATTGACGACGTCGGCGGATCGGCGCTCTACCTGCTGTCCGAGCTCGGCGCAGGCGTGACCGGCGAGACGCATCACGTCGACGCGGGCTATCATGTCGTCGGCATGAAAGCCGTCGACGCGCCCGACATTTCCAAGGGCTGAGCCCTTTCACCTTCAAGGGCGATGCCCTTCCGACCGACAGACATCCGCAGGGAGAGCCCCATGCCCGAGATGACCGACCGCCTGCCCCATGAAAAGGGCTTCCATGTCAGCTGGGACCAGCTGCACCGCGACAGCCGCGCGCTGGCCTGGCGCCTGCAGAGCCAGAAACCGGAGGCCGGCGGCGAGTGGCGCGCCGTGGTCGCGATCACCCGCGGCGGCATGGCACCTGCGATGATCGTGGCGCGCGAGCTCAACGTCCGCATGGTCGATACGATCTCGGTCAAGAGCTACAACCACCAGGAGCAGTCCGAGCCCAAGGTCATCAAGTTCCCGGACATGGAAGTGATGGGCGACGGCGAGGGCGTGCTGATCATCGACGATCTCGTCGACACCGGCCGCACGCTGGAAGTGGTGCGCAAGCACCTGCCCAAGGCGCATGTGGCCACCGTCTACGCCAAGCCGATGGGCCGTCCGCAGGTCGACAGCTTCATCACCGAGGTGAGCCAGGATACCTGGATCTTCTTCCCCTGGGACATGGCGCTGCAATACGTGAAGCCGTTCCACGGCACCGCGGACTGAGCTTCCCCTGGATCGACATGCAAAGGGGCGCGGCCGTACTGGCCGCGCCCCTTTCGTTTGCCGTGAGCCACGGCCGCCGGGCTTACGCCGCGACCGTGATACCGGACGCCAGCGTCTCCTTCCACGGCGTCGTCGGCCGACCGATCAGCGTCGAGAGCGTCTTGTCCGCGCTGTAGAGTCCGCCCTGCGCCGCGCCGTTGTCGCTGTCCGCGAGCATCTGCGCCACAGGGGCCGGCAGCCCTGCGCCCTCGAGCGCCGCGGCATAGTCGGCCTGGCTCATGTTCACATAGGGAACCTGCTTTCCGGAGAGCTCCGACAGGGCGCCGGCGAACTCGGTCAGCGTGTAGCTGTCGTCTCCGGCCAGCTCGTAGATCGTGCCAGAGGCCGGGATCTCGCCGGTCAGCACGGCCACCGCCGCGGCGGCATAGTCGGCCCGCGCCGCCGAGGAGATGCGGCCTTCACCGGCCGCGCCGATCAGCGCCCCGTGCTCCAGAGCAGCGCCCGCGCTCATCACGTAGTTCTCGCTGTACCAGCCATTGCGCAGCAGCGCGTGGTGCAGGCCCGAGGCGGCGAGTGCCTGTTCGGTGGCCAGGTGCTCGCCCGGCAGCACGGTCAGCGGCGACCCGTCGGCGTTCAGGATCGAGGTATAGGCGAGGAATTTCACGCCTGCCTGTTTCGCCGCATCGATCACGTTGTCATGCTGCACCGCGCGCTTGCCGACCTCGCTCGACGAGATGAGCAGCAGCTTGGTGACCCCGGCGAAAGCCGCCTCGAGCGCCGCCGGATCGTCGTAGGAGGCGACGCGCACGGTGAAGCCCTGCGCTTCCAGCGCGCCTGCCGCGTCGGGACGGCGCACTAGGGCGCCGATGCTTGCCTCCGGTGCGGCTGCCTTGAGCTGCTCCAGGACAAGCGCGCCAAGCTGGCCGGTCGCGCCGGTGATCAGATAGTCGAGTGTTTCGGACATGGTCTTTCCTTTCCGAGGCCCCTGCACTGGCGCAGAGTTCTGATTCGAGATATGGTCTCATAAATAGACCACCTACCCGGACCTCGTAAGGAGGCACATTCACATGACAAGGTTACACGCAGGGAACCTGCCCACCGAAGCCCCCGGGCCCGGCATGCCCGATCCGGTGCGCGCCATGCTCGACAGCATGGCGCTCTGGACCGGCGCCCCCGAGGACGAGGCGCAATGCCCCGTGCGCGACGTGCTGGACCGGGTCGGACAGAAGTGGACGTTGCTGATCCTCGTTGCCCTGGAGCCGGCGCCAAAGCGGTTTTCCCAGCTCCAGCGGCAGGTTGGCGACATTTCCAAACGCATGCTGACGCAGACGCTGCGGCAACTGGAGCGCGACGGGCTGGTGTCGCGGCAGGTTTTCCCGACCAAGCCGCCCTCGGTGGAATACGCCCTGACCGACCTCGGCCGCTCGGCGCTGGCGCCCATTGGCGCGCTGCTGGTCTGGGCCGACAGCCACCACGACGCGATCCGCGCCTCGCGCGCGGCCTTTGACGCAGAGGAAGTCGCCTGAGCCCTCTTCCCCCTGACTGGGGCCGCTGATAGCGTCCGCGCAACACTCAGGGAGAGACCGGAAATGACCAGCAAGAGCCGCACGCAAACCACCTTCGCCCCGCCGGTGATGGAGGCGCGGCGCTGGCTCGACGGGGTCGAGTTTCCGGCAGATCGCCCGCTGATCAACGTCAGCCAGGCGGCCCCCATCGACCCGCCGCCCGCGCCGCTGATCGCGGCCATGGGCGAGGCATTGGCCGATCCCGCGACCCACCTGTATGGCCCGGTGCTCGGCATGCCCGCGCTGCGCGAGGAACTCGCGCGCCACTGGTCGGCACATTATGGCGCAAATGTGACGCCGGAAAACGTCGCAATTACATCTGGTTGCAACCAAGCCTTCGCAGCTTGCATCAGCGCGCTCTGCGGCGAGGGGGACGAGGTGCTGTTGCCCACGCCCTGGTATTTCAACCACAAGATGTGGCTCGACATGTCGGGCGTGACCACCGTGCCGCTGCCGACCGATGCCGAGCTGCTGCCGCAGGTCGCCACCGCGGCCTCTCTCATCACCTCAAGAACACGCGCCATCGTTCTGGTTTCGCCGAACAATCCCGGCGGAAAAGAGTATCCAGCCGAGACCCTGAAGGCCTTCTTCGACTTGGCGCGGGAGCACGGTATCAAGCTGATCGTCGACGAGACCTACAAGGATTTCGACAGCCGCAGCGGCGCGCCGCACGACCTTCTGAATGCCCCCGAGGGTCGCGACACGCTGATCCAGCTCTACAGCTTCTCCAAGGCCTACCGCCTCACCGGCCACCGCGTCGGTGCCATCATCGCGGACCAGGCGTTGCTGCCGGAAGTCGAGAAATTCCTCGACACCGTAACCATTTGCGCGACGCAGCTCGGGCAAAGTGCGGCGCTCTGGGGGCTGCAGAACCTCGGGCAATGGGTGGCCGGAGAGCGGGACGAGATCCTCGACCGCCGCGCCGCCATCGCCGAAAACATGCCCCGGCTCGAGGCCAAGGGCTGGAAGCTGCTCGGCCTCGGGGCCTATTTCGCCTATCTCGAGCATCCCTTCGCGGAAAGCTCGGCGCAGCTCGCGCCAAAGCTGGTGCGCGAAGCGGGCGTGCTGACGCTTCCGGGAACCATGTTCATGCCCGAGACCGACCCGCGCGGCGCCCGGCAGTTCCGCTTCGCCTTCGCGAATGTGAACCGCGCGGAGATCGGCGAACTCTTCGCACGGCTCGAGGCACTGGACTGGTCCTTGGACGGCACGGGGGACGGTACTGGCGAGCTCGCGGGCGCAACAGCCCTTGCGAGCAAGGACTTGGCCCAGTAAACCCCGACGCCAGAAACACACGATCAAGAGGCAGCGCATGGCACGCGGCAAGAGCAGCATCGGCAAGACTCTCGTATGGGGTCTCCTGATCCTCGTGGTGATGGGCTTCGGCGCCTTCGGCACGGTGAACTTCAGCGGCGGCCTGCGTGGCATCGGCTCCGTCGGCGATACCGAGATCTCGGTGAACGACTACAGCCGCGCGCTGCAGAACGAGATGCGCGCCTTCGAGGCGCAGACCGGCCAGCCGATGACGCTGGAGCAGGCGCAGCAGTTCGGCATCGACCGCCAGGTGCTGGCGCAGGTGGTGACCAATGCCGCGCTCGACGACGAAACAAGCCGGATCGGGCTTTCGGTCGGCGACGAGCAGGTGGCCGAGGCGCTGAGCCAGGTCTCCTCCTTCCAGGGGCCGGACGGGAAGTTCAGCCGCGAGAGCTATTCCTTCGCCCTGCGCAACGCCGGACTGACCGAGGCCGAGTTCGAGGCGAGCCTGCGCAACGAAAGCGCCCGCAACCTGCTGAACGCGGCCATCTATTCCGGCACCGCCCTGCCCGACACCTATGTCGACACGCTGCTCGGCTGGGCCGGCGAGACGCGCGACTTCACCTGGGCGCGGCTCGGCGCCGACGCGCTGGAGACCGGCCTGCCGGTGCCCTCCGACGCGGAGCTGCAGGCCTGGTACGACGACCACATTGCGCAGTTCACCCTGCCCGAGACCAAGGTCATCACCTACGCCTGGATCACGCCGGACATGATCGTCGACAGCGTCGAGCTGGACGAGGAAACCCTGCGCGCCGCCTATGACGAGCGCAGCGCCGAGTTCAACCTGCCCGAGCGCCGCCTCGTCGAGCGTCTGGTCTTCGCCAACGAGGCCGAGGCACAGCAGGCGATGGATCGCATCACCTCGGGCGAGATCGGCTTCGAAGGGCTGGTCGAGGAGCGCGGCCTGCAACTGGCAGACACCGACCTCGGCGATGTGACCAAGGCCGAGCTCGGCGAAGCGGGCGACGGCGTCTACGCCATCGACACCGGCGAGGTCGCCGGCCCGCTGCCCTCGAACCTCGGCCCGGCGCTCTACCGCGTCAACGCCATCCTGCACGCGCAGGAGACCCCCTTCGAGCAGGCAGTGCCGATGCTGCGCGACGAGCTGGCGCTCGACCGCGCCCGCCGGGTGATCGAGGGCATGGCGCAGAGCCTCGACGACGAGCTGGCCGGTGGCGCGACGCTGGAAGAGCTGGCGGGCGACACCGAGATGGAGCTGGGCACGATCGAATGGAACGAGCTGAGCGACGAGACCATCGCCGGCTATGACGCCTTCCGCGAGGCCGCGCAGGCGGTCAGCGAGGACGACTACCCGACGATCAGCGATCTGGGTGACGGCGGCGTCTTCGCCATCCGCCTCGACGAGATCCGCCCGCCCGCGCCGCGTCCCTTCGAGGAGGTGCGCGACGAGGTTGCTGCCGGCTGGGATGCCGACAAGACAACCGAGCTGCTGGTCACGCAGGCGGAGGATCTCGCGCAGCAGATCGCCGACGGTGCGAGCTTCGCCGACCTCGGCCTCGAGCCCAACCAGGAGCAGACGCTGACCCGCGACGCTCAGATCTCCGACATGCCCGCCGGGCTGATCGAGGCGGCCTTCGAGATGCAGCCGGGCGAGACCCGCACGCTGCCGGGTGACGGTGCCGCGCTGGTCCTGCAGCTCGATGGGGTGACCCCGGTCGATCGCGAGAGCGACGCCTCGCAGCAGCTCGAAGGCATGCTGAGGGACCGCGCCGCAAACAGCGTGGCGCAGGATCTCTTCCGCGCCTTCGTCACCGACATTCAGGAGCGCGCCGGCGTCAATATCGACCAGCAGGCGGTGAATGCCGTTCACACCAACTTCCGGTAAGACCATGGCATCTCTCACACCTTCCTACGACGACTTCGCCCGCGCCTACGAGGCGGGCGAGAACCAGGTGGTCTACACCCGGCTCGCCGCCGACCTCGACACGCCGGTGTCGCTGATGCTCAAGCTCACGGGGGCGGCCAAGGACGCCTTCATGCTGGAGTCGGTCACCGGCGGCGAGGTGCGCGGGCGCTACTCGATCATCGGCATGAAGCCCGACCTCGTGTGGAAATGCCACGGCCAGCAGGCGCGGCTGAACCGCCAGGCGCGCTTCGATCCCGAGGCTTTCGAGGAGGAGACCCTCGATCCGCTCGCCTCGCTGCGGGCGCTGATCGCCGAGAGCAAGATCGACCTGCCCGAGGATCTGCCGCAGGCCGCAGCGGGGCTATTCGGCTACCTCGGCTACGACATGATCCGGCTGGTCGAGCGCCTGCCCGACGTGAACCCCGATCCGCTCGGCCTGCCCGACGCGGTGATGCTGCGCCCCTCGGTGGTGGCGGTGCTCGACGGGGTGAAGGGCGAAGTGACGGTGGTGGCCCCCGCTTGGGTGCAGTCGGGCCAATCGGCGCGCGCCGCCTATGCGCAGGCCGCCGAACGGGTGATGGACGCCGTGCGCGATCTGGAACGCGCCCTGCCGCAGGCGGGCCGCGAGCTGGGCGAGGCGCGCGAGGTGGGCGAGCCGGTGTCGAACTTCACCCGCGAGAGCTACAAGGCCGCGGTCGAGAAGGCCAAGGAGTACATCCGCGCGGGCGACATCTTCCAGGTGGTCCCGGCACAGCGCTGGACGCAGGATTTCCCGCTGCCGCCCTTCTCGCTCTACCGCAGCCTGCGGCGCACCAACCCCTCGCCCTTCATGTTCTATTTCAACTTCGGCGGCTTCCAGGTGGTCGGCGCCTCGCCGGAAATCCTCGTACGGGTCTTCGGGCGAGAGGTCACCATCCGCCCGATCGCCGGCACCCGCCCGCGCGGCGCAACGCCCGAGGAAGACCGCGCGCTCGAGGCCGACCTGCTGGCCGACAAGAAGGAGCTGGCCGAGCACCTCATGCTGCTCGACCTGGGCCGCAACGACACCGGCAAGGTCTCGAAGATCGGCACCGTGCGCCCGACCGAGCAGTTCACCATCGAGCGCTACAGCCACGTGATGCACATCGTGTCGAACGTCGTCGGCGAGCTGGCCGAGGATCAGGACGCGCTGTCGGCCTTCTTCGCCGGCATGCCCGCGGGCACCGTCTCGGGTGCACCGAAGGTGCGCGCGATGGAAATCATCGATGAGCTCGAGCCCGAGAAGCGCGGCGTCTACGCCGGCGGTGTGGGATACTTCAGCGCGGGCGGCGACATGGACATGTGCATCGCCCTGCGTACGGCCATCGTGAAGGACGAAAAGCTCTACATCCAGGCGGGCGGCGGCGTGGTCTACGACAGCGACCCCGAGGCCGAGTACATGGAGACCGTGCACAAGTCGAACGCCATCCGGCGCGCGGCGGCGGACGCGGCGCGCTTCACCGGTTCGGGCAACGCGTGATTTTGCTCCGGGGCGGCCTGCTGGGCCTCCCTGCGGCGCCCTCCCGACCCTGCCACGCAACGGCGGGGTCCGGTCCCTGATCCTGCGCCCTCTCGTTTGCCCGAGGCAGCAGGGCGATTTCTGCGCAAAGGTCTGCTAGTCTTTGCTCAGGGGGGGATTGCGCATGACCACGATCGACTTCTGGTATTCCGTCGGCAGCACCTACAGCTACCTGACCGTGATGCGCCTGCCACAGGTGGCGCAGACCGACGGGATCGACTTCACCTGGCGCCCGTTCAACGTGCGTCACGTGATGACGGCGCAGAACAACATTCCCTTCAAGGACAAGCCGATAAAGACCGCCTACATGTGGCGCGACATCGCCCGGCGCGCCGAGCAGTACGGGCTCCGCCCGGTCCTGCCCGCGCCCTACCCGCTGTCCGGGCTGGTCACCGCCAACGAGGTCGCGGTGCTGGGCATGCAGGAAGGCTGGGGGATCGACTACACCCGCGCGACCTACCGGCGCTGGTTCGAGCTGGGCGAACCCGCCGGAGAGGAGCCGAACCTCTCGGAGAGCCTGCGCGAGGTCGGCCAGGATCCGGAGCGGGTGCTGGAGCGCGCGGGGTCCGAGGAAATCGTGCACGCGCTGTCCAGCGCCACCGCCGATGCGATGACGCTGGGCGTCTTCGGCTCGCCCACCTTCGCGGTCGGACACGAGATGTTCTGGGGTGACGACCATCTGGATGACGCCATCGCCTGGGCACGGCGCGGGTCCTAGGCCCACGCCTGCCGGTTCAGGCCCCGATCATTCCGGCTCGAAGACACCGCAGGCCAGGCGGCTGCCCGCGTCGCCCGAGGGCTGGCTCTCGTAGTCGTCGGCACCGGCGTGGACGATGAAGGCCGAGCCGTCGTCGTCCATCATCAGCTCTTCCACCGATACCGCTGGCAGAAATGCCTCGACCGTCACCGCGCCATCGGCGGGCACGTGGGCGTTGGGCAGGTCGCCCGGGTGCGGGCCGCCCTCGACCATCACGCCGTGCTCGGCGCCCGCGGCGAGGTGGCCACCGGCCGAGGTGAAGTCGGAGGCCGAGCAATCGCCGGTCTCGTGGATGTGGATGCCGTGCACGCCTTCCGGCAGGCCCTGCAATTCGACGGTGGCATGCGCCATGCCCGAGGGCGTGTCGGTCACGGTGACCGTGCCGATCTCGCTCCCGTCGGTGCCGGTGAGGTTTGCGGTGACGGTGGCGGCCATGGCGGGCGCGGCGGCGAAACCGAGCAGCGTGGTGGCTAGGGCGATGGTCTTCATGAGGTCCTCCAGTTCCAGGTCGCCCCGGGCGCATGTGCCACGCGAGGCGCTGTGATCCCAACGCGGCTCGCGCGCCGCAGTTGCGCGCTCACGCAGAAAAGACCGGCGCGGCATCGCGCCGCGGAAATGCCCCCTTACATGCTGACGGGAAAAGCGTAACGTTTCTAAAGGGGTCTGCACGGGCCCCGGAGATTGCCGGCAAGGAGTCGCCTCATGCATTGGTCCTTTCCCATTGGCCGCCTCTTCGGCTCGGAGCTGCGCGTGCATGCGACCTTCTTCCTGCTGCTGCTCTGGATCGGCGTCGCGGCATGGTCGGCGGGCGGCATGGCCGCGGCGGTGCAGAACGTGCTCTTCATCCTCGCGCTCTTCGCCTGCGTCGTGGCGCATGAGTTCGGCCACGCGCTGACCGCCCGGCGCTTCGGCATCAAGACCCCCGACATCACCCTGTTGCCGATCGGCGGGCTCGCCCGGCTCGAGCGCATGCCCGAGAAACCCATGCAGGAGATCGCCGTGGCCATCGCCGGCCCGCTGGTCAACGTGGCGATCTGGCTGGTGCTGGTGCTGCTGGGGGCCAATTCCGGCATGGGCGCGCTCTCGGCGCTCGGCGAGGGCACGGGGGCCTTTCTCAGCCAGCTTGCGGCGATCAACCTCGCGCTGGCGCTGTTCAACATGATCCCGGCCTTCCCGATGGACGGCGGGCGGGTGCTGCGCGCGGTGCTGGCGCTGCGTACCGACCGCGTGCGCGCCACCCGCGCAGCGGCGGTCACCGGGCAGATCCTCGCCTTCGGGCTGGCCTTCTGGGGGCTCAGCTCGGGCAACTTCATCCTGATCCTCATCGCCATCTTCGTCTTCTTCGCCGGCCAGGCCGAGAGCCAGGACGTCGCCAGCCGCGCCGTGGCGCATGACCTGCTGGCGCGCGACGCGATGATAACCAGCTTCGAGTCGCTGCGCCCCGAGGACACGCTCGCCACCGCAGGGCAGACGCTGATCCGCACGACCCAGCACGAGTTCCCGGTGCTCGCCCCGGAGGGCCAACTCGCCGGGTTCCTGACCCGCGATGCGCTGTTCCGCGGCATCGCCGAGGAACACGCGACACGGCAGGTCGCCGAGTTCATGACCGAGGTCCCGCAATTGCCCCTCGGCGCCCCGCTGCAATCGGTGCTCGACGCGCTGGCAGAAGCGCCCGCCGTGGCGGTGGTCGACGCCAAGGCGCATGTGCTGGGCTATGTCACGCGCGAGAACGTCGGCGAGCTGATGGTGCTGCGCGGCCCGGCGATGACCGGCTGACCCGCGCCGAGATTGCGCGGCAGCCCGCTGCCGCCGCGCGAGGGATTGCGGCGCGGCGCCGGATATGGAATGCCGCGCCCGGGGGAGACATTTCCAAGAGGCATTGAATGACCGACGCGCTTACCAAGCTGCTCGCAGAGCGGGACTGGCTGCTCGCTGACGGGGCCACCGGCACCACGCTGTTCAACATGGGGCTCACCGCCGGCGACGCCCCGGAGTTCTGGAACGAGACGCATCCGGACAACATCCGCGCGCTTTACCAGGGGGCGGTGGACGCGGGCTCCGACATCTTCCTTACCAATTCCTTCGGTGCCAACGCGTCGCGTCTGAAGCTGCACGACGCCGCGTCGCGCGCCCGCGAGCTCTCGCGCCGGGCCGCCGAGCTGGGGCGCGAGGTCGCCGATGCCGCCGGGCGCCCGGTGGTGGTGGCGGGCTCCGTCGGGCCGACCGGCGAGATCCTGGCCCCCATCGGCCCGCTGTCGCATGCGCTGGCCGTAGAGATGTTCGAGGAGACCGCAAGTGGCCTCAAGGACGGTGGCGCCGACGTGCTCTGGCTCGAGACCATCTCGGCACCCGAGGAGTTCCGCGCCGCCGCCGAGGCTTTTGCCAATGTCGGCATGCCCTGGTGCGGCACGATGAGCTTCGACACCGCCGGGCGCACGATGATGGGGGTCACCTCGGCCGAGTTCGGCCGGATGGTCGAGACCCTGCCCAACCCGCCGATCGGCTTCGGTGCGAACTGCGGCACCGGCGCCTCGGACCTTCTGCGCACGGTGCTCGGCTTTGCCGCCAGCGGCACCGAGCGGCCGATCATCGCCAAGGGCAACGCCGGGATCCCGCGCTACGAGGGCGGGCATATCCACTACGACGGCACGCCGGAGCTGATGGCCGATTACGCGGTCATGGCGCGCGATGCCGGGGCGCGGATCATCGGCGGTTGCTGCGGCACAACGCCCGAGCACCTGCGGGCCATGCGCGCCGCGCTGGAAAGCCGTCCACTGGGGCCGCGCCCGACGCTCGAGTTGATCGCCGGCAAGCTCGGCGCCTTCAGCTCGGAAAGCGACGGGCTAGGCGAGGACGGCCCGGCGCGCGTGCGGCGCGGAGGGCGGCGTCGCGGCTGAGCTGCTTGATGGCGCTGTCACCAAGGCGCTAGCCACGAATGAACGAGGAAAGCGGCAGGCTGCGGCCCGACCGACCTGCCGCTTCCGATTCGATCCGACGACGGGCTGCGCCATCTCTTCGTCAGCCGCGCGGCGGCGCAGGATGACGTGGTCCGGCGCAAGACATGGGACCAAGACACGGTACATCGGCCGCATCGTCGGGCCTGAGAGGGTCCTGGCGGAGCTGGAGCGGTGCGGGTTTCGCGCGGTCGAGGATGCCGGTCAGACGATCATCTTCTGCAACCGCGAGCCGGTGCAGATCATGCGCTAGACACCTTCCTTCGAAGGAAGGTGCAAATCTCTTCGAAGAGATTTGCCCGGCTCAAAACAGCGACATCTGATCCCCCGCCCGCGGCGGCAGCCGGAAGAGATCGCTGCGCAGTGCCGGTTGCTCTGCATCCAGCCCCAGCCGCCGCACCGCCTTGTCGAAGCGCTGCGCGATGAGCTGCGCATAGGTGCCCTCGCCGCGCATTCGCCTGTGCCACTGCGCCGAGTAGTCCTGCCCGCCGTGCATCTCGCGCAGCCGCGCCATCACGCGCGCGGCGCGGCCCGAGTAGTGCTCCTCGAGCCAGGCGCGCCAGAGCGGCGCCACCTCCAGCGGCAGGCGCAGCATGATCCAGCTTGCCGAGCACGCCCCCGCGTCGGCCCCGGCCTCAAGGATATGCTCCAGCTCGGGATCGGTGAGCGCAGGCACGATCGGCGAGGCCATGACCCGCACCGGGATGCCCGCCGCGCTCAGCCGCCGGATCGTCGCAAGCCGACGGGCGGGCGACGGCACCCGCGGCTCCATCCGGCGCGAGAGGTCCGCGTCGAGCGTGGTGACAGAGACGCCCACCCGCGCCAGCCCCTGCGCCGCCATGTCGGAAAGGATGTCGATATCGCGCTCGATCAGCGTGCCCTTGGTGACGATGGCCACCGGGTGCCGGAAGTCGCGCAGCACCTCGAGGCAGGCGCGCATGATGCCGCGGTCGCGCTCGATCGGCTGGTAGGGATCGGTGTTTGTGCCGATGGCCAGCGGCGCGGGCGCATAGCGCTTCGCCCGCAACTCGCGCGCCAGCACGGCGGGCGCCTCCGGACGCGCCACCAGCCTGGTCTCGAAATCCAGCCCCGACGAGAGCCCGAGATAGGCGTGGGTGGGCCGGGCGAAGCAGTAGATGCAGCCGTGCTCGCAGCCGCGGTACGGGTTGATCGTCCGGTCAAAGGGCAGATCCGGCGAGCGCACGTAGTTGATCAGGCTGCGCGGGCGCTCCTCGCTGACCTCGGTGCGCAACGGTGGCAGCGCCTCGGGGATCTCCCAGCCGTCATGGGCATCCTCGTAGGCAAGCCGCTCGAACCGCCCGCTGTCGCGGGAGGCGGCGCCGCGCCCCTTGCGGCGCTCCTTCTCGACGGATCGGCTGGCGGCGCACATGCGCCAGATATGGAACATATGGCGAACATGCGCAAGTCCCGCCGCTGCGGCGTCGCCTCCGGCCCCGGCCATGTCGCAATCGGCCATGTGCGCAGCGCCTGCCGGGCGCAGGCTGGAGGGAGCGCAAGGGAGGTGCCCATGTCCGAAGAAGAGACCGGGGAAGAGATCATCCTGTCGGAGCTCGACGACGCGGAGCTGGTCGAGCAGATGTTCGACGACCTCTACGACGGCATGCGCGAGGAGATCGAGGAAGGCGTCCGGATCCTTCTGGATCGGGGCTGGGCGCCCTACAAGGTGCTGACCGAGGCGCTGGTCGGCGGCATGAAGATCGTCGGCGAGGATTTCCGCGACGGCATCCTCTTCGTGCCCGAGGTGCTGCTGGCGGCCAATGCGATGAAGGGCGGCATGGCCATCCTCAAGCCGCTGCTGGCCGAGACCGGCGCGCCGACGATCGGCAAGATGGTGATCGGCACGGTCAAGGGCGACATCCACGACATCGGCAAGAACCTCGTGTCGATGATGATGGAGGGCGCCGGCTTCGAGGTGGTGGACCTCGGCATCAACAACGCGGTCGAGGCCTACCTCGAGGCGATGGAGGCGGAAAAGCCCGACATCCTCGGCATGTCGGCCCTGCTCACCACCACCATGCCCTACATGAAGGTGGTGATCGACACGATGGTCGCACAGGGCCTGCGCGACGACTACATCGTGCTGGTGGGCGGCGCACCGCTCAACGAAGAGTTCGGCCGGGCCATCGGGGCCGACGCCTATTGCCGCGACGCCGCGGTCGCAGTGGAGACCGCCAAGGCGTTGATCGCCCGCCGCCACAACAGCGCCGCGGCGGGATGAGCCCGCGACGCGCACGCCGGGCCCCGCGTCCGGACCGGCAAGAAATCGCAGGGTTTTCGGCGCCCACTGTGACGAAAATGCGGATTTCCCTTTGCTTTCGGGGGATCCGGCCCCTATCTTCAAGGGAAGGGAAAGGAGACCCCGATGCCGGTGACCACTCTCGTAACACTCTTGATCGCGGTGCTTGCCTCCGCAGGGTTCACGATCTGGGCCCTCTTCGCCTGGGGTGCCAGCAAGGTTATCCCGCTGCTCCTCGGCATCGCGCTGCTGATCCGCTGGGGCATGGCCTCGGTGCCCGCGGATGACACCCGCGCCTGACCGCCGCGCGCGTCGATCCGATCCATCCCAAGATTTCCCGTCACCAGATACCCCGAATTCAGACCCTCCGGCTCCGAACACGGTGTCCGCGGACATCTGGCTTACAGAGCGCGGTCTTCCGCTGGCCGCACCCGCCCTTTCCCCCGACCGCATCCTGCTCATCGCCTGCGGCGCGCTTGCGCATGAGGTGCTTGCGCTGCGCAGGCAGCGCGGCTTTGACCATCTCGACCTCACCTGCCTGCCCGCCAAGCTGCACAACACCCCCGAGCGCATCCCGGACGCCGTCCGCGCCGCGGCGGAGAGGCACCGCGCAGGCTACAAAGAGATCAAGCTGCTCTACGCCGATTGCGGCACCGGTGGCCGGCTCACCGCGCTCTGCGATGAGCTGGGGATCGAGATGCTGCCCGGCGCGCATTGCTATGCGGTTTTCGACGGGGTCGAGACCTTCGCCGCGCGCGGCGAGGTCACCAGCTTCTTCCTGACCGATTTCCTCGTGCGCCAGTTCGACGCCTTCGTCTGGCGACCGCTGGGCCTCGACCGCCATCCAGAGCTGCGCGATGCCTATTTCGGCAATTACCGAAAGTTGGTGCATCTGGCGCAGGTCGAGGATGCCGCGACCTCGGAACTGGCGGCGCGCCATGCCGCGCGGCTCGGACTCGCCTTCGAGCGTCGCACGACAGGATACGGCGATCTCGGCGCGGCGCTCGAGGGGTGGGCGCGGGCGGGAAGCTAGCCGGGGCTCTGCCCCGCGCGGCCCTGCGGGCCACGCTCCCCGGGATATTTGAACCTAGGCGAAAGCCGGGATCACTCCGCCGCGCCCTGCCGCAGCAGCAGCGCCGAGACCGGCACCAGCGCGACGCTGTTGGCGCGGTCCTGCAGGCCCCAGAGCAGCAGCGCCGAGACCGTGTCGGCGCGCAGCCGGCCCAGCATCACCACGTTCTCGTCCTGCCGCGCCTTGAAGGCCGCCTGGTCGAGGAAGCGCCGCATCACCCGCGGCTCCTGCCCCTTGCCGTCGAAATCGCGGAACACCGTCAGACTCGGCACACCGGCGCGGCGCGCCAGCGCCTCGGCGGTGTTGAGCCCGTTCGGCATCAACAGCAGCCCGTGTCCGCTGGCCGCAAGGATATCCGCCGCCTGCTCGGCCACCGCGCGGTCATGCTGCAGCACGAGGTCCGCGCCCTCGAGCACGCCGATGGCCTCGGGAACCGTGGTAAGGGCTCCCTCGAGGGCGACCTCGGTGTCGCTCGGCGTGGCGTTCTCCGGCAGCTCGGCGAGGGCCAGCACCTCGAAGCCGCGCGCGCGGTAGCCGCTGGCGGCGCCAACGGGATCGGGATGGGTCGCGGCGATGGCGAAGCTCACTGGGAAGGGAAAGGCTTCGACCGTCTCGGGACCGAGCGGTCCGGTGCCATCATCGATGAGGACGATGGACAGGGCCGGCTCGCCGGGCGCGAGATCGGCGGCGGCGGCGAACCGGCGCAGCGGTGCATCTTCGGCAGTCACGGGCGCCGCGGCAGGCGCCTCGTCGGTGATCACCGGCAGGCGGCTCTCGGGCGCGGTGCCGACCCGCGGAGCGGCGTCCGGCTCGCCTGCCTCCACCTGCGGCTCCTGCACCTCCGAAGCCCGGTCCACCAGAGAGGTCGCGGGACGGCCAATGCCCGGGCCGTCGGAGCCGGGTGCCTCGGCCGGGCGCTCGGGGATCAGCGCGGTCACCCGCGGCGGCTCGGAGGCTTCCGGCTCCGCGACCGGCATTTCGGGGTCTTCCGAAGCGACTTCCGGCGCGGGCGCGGGGGCCGCGGCGAGACCGCTGTCCTCGGCGGGCTGCGGCGGCTGCGCCGGATCGGTGGAGAGCGCCGGCTGCGCCTCGGCCAGCGGCGCCTCGGGGGGCAACGCGGGCAGGCCGGGCTGCACCGGCGCGTCCCCGCCCACCGCGAGCCGCGCGGCCTCGGAGGCGCCGGGGGCATCCGGCGCATCGGGTGCGGGGATCGGGTCGGGGCGCTGCAGCGGGTTGGTGTCCGGCGCGCTGCCCTCGGCGAGCGAGGGCGCGGAGAGCACCGGGCCAGCCTCGGAGGGCGCGACGCCGCGCTCTTCGCTCGGACGGCGGGCGGGCGGCGGCGTTTCGGTGTTTTCGGAACGGGTTTCGGGGGCGGGTTCGACAACCGTTTCGTCGGGGCCTTCGGCGGGCTCGGCGACCGCCATGTCATCCGCCATGTCGCTCGTCATGTCCTTCGTTGCGTCCGCCGCCGCTCCGGCGATCTCGTCGGGCGCCTGCGAAGCCGAGCCGTCTTCCAGCGTGTCCCCGGGCGCCCCATCGGGCGCGGCCGCCGCCTCTTCCGGCTCCTCGGTCTCGGGTGCTTCGGCAACCGGCGCCTCGGCAACCGGCGCCGCGCGTTCGCTGAGGCTGTCAACAGCTTCCGCAACGGGGTCGGTGGCGATCGGCGCCTCGGGCGGCGCGGTGCGGTTGGCCGGCGGCCCCATGGCCACCGAAAGCACCCCGGCCCCCACTCCCGAAACCACCAGCCCCCAGATCGCCCCTGCCAAGAAACCGCGTGCCATGTCCCTGCCCGTCCTCTGCTCTGCCCCGGGCCCCGTTGCCGGACCCTTTGTCGCCGTGGTACGGCGCTATCGTCGGTCCCGATCAGATGTTCGGGACATGGCCTTGACGCTGCACCACCTGCGGGCGCATGTATACCCCCACCGCGGGTCCGCCCGCCAGCCTGAAGAGTCTACCATGCTGCTTCTCATCGACAATTACGACAGTTTCACCTGGAACCTCGTGCATTACGTGGGCGAGTTGGGCGTGGAGGCGAAGGTCGTGCGCAACGACCAGATCGACGTGCAGGCGGCGATGGCGCTGAAGCCCGCCGGCATCCTGCTGTCGCCCGGGCCCTGCACGCCGACCGAGGCGGGCATCTGCCTGTCGCTCACCGCCGCCGCCGCCGAGACCCGCACGCCGCTCTTCGGCGTCTGCCTCGGCCATCAGACCATCGGCCAGGCCTTTGGCGGCACCGTCAAGCGCCACGACGAGATCGTGCACGGCAAGGTCGGCCTGATGCACCACGACGACACCGGGGTCTTCGCCGGGCTGCCCTCGCCCTTCGAGGCGACGCGGTATCACTCGCTGGTTGTCGCCCGCGACGATCTGCCCGAGGAACTGATCGCAAACGCCTGGCTCGAGGACGGCACGATCATGGGGCTGCGTCACCGCGAGCTGCCGATCCACGGCGTGCAGTTCCACCCCGAGAGCATCGCCTCGCAGCACGGCCATGCCCTCATCGAGAATTTCCTGAAGACCATGAAAGTCCCTGCATGAGCGATCGACTGAAGCCGCTGATCGGCGCCGCCTGTACCCGTCCGCTGAGCCGGGAGGAGGCCGAGGCCGCCTTTGAGATCCTCTTCGAGGGCGAGGCCACCCCGGCGCAGATCGGCGGCCTGCTGATGAGCCTGCGCACCCGTGGCGAGACGGTGGCCGAATATGCCGCCGCCGCCGCGGTGATGCGTGCCAAGTGCAACAAGGTCATCGCGCCCGAGGGCGCCATCGACATCGTCGGCACCGGCGGTGATGGCAAGGGCACGCTGAACATCTCGACCGCCACCGCCTTCGTCGTCGCCGGCGCGGGCGTGACCGTGGCCAAGCACGGCAACCGCAACCTGTCGTCGAAATCGGGCTCGGCGGATGCGCTCGGCCAGATGGGCATCAACGTCATGCTGCCCGCCCCGGCCATCGCCCCCATCCTGAACGAGGTCGGCATCTGCTTCATGATGGCGACCATGCACCACCCGGCGATGAAACACGTCGGCCCGCCGCGCATGGAGCTGGGCACCCGGACGATCTTCAATATTCTCGGGCCGATGACCAACCCGGCCGGCGTCAAGCGCCAGCTCACCGGCGCCTTCTCGCGCGATCTCATCCGGCCGATGGCCGAGGTGCTGGGCCAGCTCGGATCCGAACGCGCCTGGCTGGTGCACGGCTCGGACGGCACCGACGAGCTGGCCATCTCCGGCGTGAGCTGGGTCGCCGCGCTGGAAGAGGATGGCAGCATCCGCGAGGTCGAACTGCACCCCGAGGATGCGGGTCTTCCCGAACACCCGTTCGAGGAGATCGTCGGCGGGGATCCGGCCGAGAACGCCGCCGCCATGCGCGCGCTGCTGGACGGGGCGCAGAACGCCTACCGCGACGCAGTGCTGCTGAACTCCGCCGCCGCGATCGTCGTTTCGGGCAAGGCCACCGACCTCCAGGAAGGCGTTGCCATGGCCCGCGAGAGCATCGACAGCGGCGCGGCCAAGGGAAAGGTCGAGGCGCTCGCCAAGGCCACGCAAGCCGCCGCATGAGCCTTCCCGCACGCTGGGGCCACCTGCCCTTTTTCACCGAGGAGTTCCCCCGCATCGCCGCGGTGCTTGCGGAGGACACCCGGCAAATCCTGCCTCCCGAGCCGCAGCGCTTCGCCGCGCTGGATGCCTGTGCGCCGGGCGAGGTGCGGGTGGTGATCCTCGGGCAGGATCCCTACCCGACGCCGGGCCATGCGCATGGGCTCGCCTTTTCGGTAGAACCCGAAGTACGCCCGCTGCCGCGTTCGCTGACCAATATCTACAAGGAATTGCACGAAGAGTTCGGCGCCGTGCCGCCGAACGGCGACCTGCGGTTCTGGGCGCGTCAGGGCGTGCTGCTGCTCAACACCGCGCTCTCGGTGCCCGCGGGCAATGCCGGGGCCCATGCCAAGCTCGGCTGGTCGAAGCTGACGGCCCAGGTGCTCGAGGCGCTTTCGGACCAGCCGCGGGCCTTCATCCTCTGGGGCGGCCACGCGCAGAAGTTCGCGCCGCACATCCAGGGCGAGGATCACCTGATCCTGACCTCGGCCCACCCCTCACCGCTCTCGGCGCGGCGCGGCTTTTTCGGCTCGCGCCCCTTTTCCCGCGTCAACGACTGGCTTAAAGCCAGAGGGGACACGCCGATCAACTGGACCACGCCCGGCGCGGCCTGACGGACCGGCGCGAGAACGATACGGAGCCCGCCATGACCCAGACGATCCTCGACAAGATCAAGGCCTACAAGCTCGAAGAGGTCGCCGCCGACAAGGCCGCGAAACCCATCGCCGAGGTCGAGGCCGAGGCCCGTGCCGCAAGCCCCGTGCGGCCCTTTGCACAGGCGCTCTTCGCGGCGGCCAAGACCGGCTATGGTCTGATCTCGGAAGTGAAGAAGGCGTCGCCTTCCAAGGGTCTGATCCGCGAGGACTTCCACCCCGCCACGCTGGCCCGGGCCTACGAGCGCGGCGGTGCGACCTGCCTCTCGGTGCTGACCGACACGCCGTCCTTCCAGGGTGCCAAGAGCTTCCTGACCGAGGCGCGCTCGGCCACGAACATGCCCGCGCTGCGCAAGGATTTCATGTACGACCCCTATCAGGTCGCCGAGGCCCGCGCGCTTGGCGCCGACTGCATCCTGATCATCATGGCCTCGGTGTCGGACACGCTGGCCGCCGAGCTCGAAGATGCCGCCTTCGGCTGGGGCATGGACGCGCTGATCGAGGTACATGACGGCGAGGAACTCGAGCGTGCGCTCACACTCAAATCGCCGCTGATCGGGGTCAACAACCGCAACCTCAAGACCTTCGAGACCTCGCTCGACATCACGCGCACGCTCTCGAAGACCGTACCCGAGGGCCGCTTCCTGATTTCCGAGTCCGGGCTCAACACGCCGGCCGATCTGGCGGACATGGCGCAATACGGTGCCCGCGCCTTCCTCATCGGCGAGAGCCTGATGCGGCAGGAGAACGTCGAGCAAGCCACCCGCACTCTGCTCGCCGACCCGGTGCCCGCATGAGCGGCCTGACCCATTTCGACGCGAAGGGCGATGCCCATATGGTCGACGTTTCGGATAAACCCGTAACGTCCCGCATCGCCACCGCCGGCGCGTGGATCCGCATGGAGCAGGCGACCTTCGACCTCGTCACCGAGGGCAAGGCCAAGAAGGGCGATGTCATCGGCGTGGCGCGTCTGGCGGGCATCATGGGTGCCAAGAAGACCCCCGAGCTGATCCCGCTCTGCCACCCGCTCCCGGTGACCAAGGTGACCGTCGAGATCACCCCCGACGCTTCCCTGCCCGGCCTGCAGATCGAGGCCACCGTCAAGACCACCGGCCAGACCGGCGTCGAGATGGAGGCGCTGACCGCTGCCTCGACAGCGGCGCTGACCGTCTACGACATGGTGAAAGCCGTGGACCGTGGCATGGAGATCGGCGGATTGCGCGTTCTGCTGAAGGACGGCGGCAAATCCGGGCGTTACGAGGCCAGATGATCCCCGTCTCGGAAGCGCTGGACCACCTCTTCGCTCTTGCACGTCCGCTGGATGTCGAGGAGGTGCCGCTGCGCGAAGCCGGAGGCCGGGTGCTCGCCCGCCCCGTCGCCGCGCGCCGCGACCAGCCGCCCTTTGCCGCCTCGGCGATGGACGGCTATGGCGTGGCCTCCGCCGCGCCCGGCATGAGTTTCTCTGTGATCGGCGAAGCCGCCGCGGGCCGCGCCTTCCAGGGCCGGGTCGGTGCCGGCGAAGCGGTCCGGATTTTCACCGGCGCGCCGGTGCCGGATGGCGTGAAAACCGTTGTAATCCAAGAAGATGTCACCCGCGATGGCGACCGGATCACCATCACCGACCGGCTTGGCGCAGGCGACAATATCCGCCCCTACGGCAATGACTTTCGCGCCGGCCTCACGGTCGAGGCGCCGCGCCTGCTCGGACCGCAGGAGATTGCCCTGCTGGCCGCGATGAACATTGCCAGCGTGCCCGTGACGCGCCGCCCGAAAGTCGCGCTGATCTCCACCGGCGACGAGCTGGTGATGCCCGGCGAAGATCCCGGCCCCGACCAGATCATCGCCTCGAACACCTTCGGTCTTTACGTGCTGATGCAGCTGCTCGGCGCCGAACCCCGCCTGCTGCCCATCGCCCGCGACAGCGAGGCCTCGCTCCGCACGATCTTCGGCATGGTCGGCGATGCCGACCTCGTGGTGACCATCGGCGGCGCCTCGGTGGGCGATCATGATCTTGTCGCCCGCGTGGCCGAGGGCATGGGGCTCGAACGCGCCTTCCACAAGGTGGCGATGCGCCCGGGCAAGCCCTTGATGTCAGGACGTTTTGGTGAGGCGATGATGGTCGGCCTGCCGGGCAACCCGGTCTCTGCCATGGTCTGCGGCCATGTCTTCCTGGCGCCGGTGATCCGCGCCATGCTCGGCCTCGGTGCAGCGCCCGCCGCGCGCGAGACGCTGCGCCTCGCGGCGCCCATCGGCGAGAACGGTCCGCGCGAGCACTACATGCGCGCGAAGATCACCCCCGAGGGGGTCGCGGTGTTCGACCGCCAGGACAGCGCCCTGCTGAGCGTGCTGGGCGCCGCCAATGCGCTTGCGGTGCGCCCGCCGCACGATGGCGCGCGCGCCGCCGGGGACGAGATCGAGGTGATCCGCCTCTGAGCCGCGTTTCGGGTTCACCCGAAACGCAAGGTTTCCCTTTTGAACCGCTTGCATAGCCACAAGAATTAACCCGTCTTTAACCTTGCTTTAACGATTGCGGGGATTGACACAAAACGGGAACATGGCTAGAACATAGTCGAACATCTCTTCAGGCAAAGACCCGGGACAAGGCGCATGCTGACCAAGAAACAGCTCGATCTGCTGGATTTCATCAACAAGCGCCTAGCGCGCGACGGCGTTCCGCCCAGTTTTGACGAGATGAAGGATGCGCTGGACCTGCGCTCCAAATCCGGCATCCACCGGCTGATCACCGCGCTCGAGGAACGTGGCTTCATCCGCCGCCTTGCCCACCGCGCCCGCGCCATCGAAATCGTCAAGCTGCCCGACAGCCTCGCGGGGCGCCCGACCGGCTTCGTGCCGCAGGTGATCGACGGTGATCGCGCCGCGCCGAAGGCGCCGGCCAAGGATCCGCTCGAATTGGTCGGGGCGATGGAACTGCCGCTGATGGGCCGGATCGCCGCCGGTGTCCCCATCGAGTCGATCTCCGACATTCCGCCGAATGTCGCCGTCCCCTCGGCGATGCTCGCCAGCAATGGCCGCCATTACGCGCTCGAGGTGAAGGGCGACTCGATGATCGAGGCCGGGATCAACGACGGCGACGTGGTGATCATCCGCGAAACCAGCTCGGCCGAGAACGGACAGATCGTCGTCGCTCAGGTCGAAGGCTATGAATCCACCCTCAAGCGCTTCCGCCGCAAGGGCAGCAGCATCGTGCTCGAAGCGGCCAATCCCGCCTATGAAGCCCGCGTGCTGCCCTCGGGGTCGGTCTCGGTGCAGGGCCGCCTCGTCGGGCTGATCCGCTCCTACTGACCCCAAGACGCGCCGCCCTCCCACAAACGCGGGGGACTGCGCCGCGAGACCTGCATCTGCAAGCCGCCGGGGCCGCGCTGAAAGGCGACGGCCCCTGTTGTTTTCAATCGGTCCGGGTCGAAGACCTCGCAGCCCGGCGGCGCCGGCAGGGGCACGTTGGACACGAGCAGTGCCGCCCCGTCGCAGCCCGAGATCGTGGCCGCGGCCCTTGTGCCCGAAACGTGCAGCACCTCGGTCTGCGCGACTTGCGCGCGACGGAGACGACTAACAGCTCCGGGCCAGAGGGCCGCCGCAGCGGCCTGGTCGGCGGGCTGGCCGTCGTTCTCGAGCCAGAGTTTCGCGGTGAACCCCTCGCCGACCTCCCGTGACAGGGCGCGGCCCCTTTCCGTCATGACCCCGACGAGCGCACCACTCTGGGAAATCAGGATCGACGGGCGCTCCGTCTTGCTCCAGAGGAACACCCCAAGCGCCAATGGTATCAGCCCCGCCCAGCGTCCAAGCCCCTGCCAGAGCATCACAAAGAGCCCGCCCAGGGCGATCAGGGGAAGGACCGCACCGGTCGGCGCGACCACATGGCCGAGCGCAGCGTCCCAGCTCGCCACCTCCTGCGCGACCGCCAGGATCCAGCGCAGCCCCAGCGCCATGCCCTGCAGTGCCAGACCGTCGAGGCCGAGCGGCATCAGCAGCGCCGCCAGCACCGCCATCGGCACCGCCAGCAGTCCCATGGCCGGCACCGCCAGCAGGTTCGCCAGCAGCCCGTAGCGCGACACCATGTTGAAATGCGCCATGGAGAAGGGTGCCGTGGCCGCCGAGGCGACGGCCGAGGACAGCAGCAGGGCCAATGCGGGCCGCGCCCATCTTGGCAGCGGGGTCTGCGCGCGGAGCGCGCCGAACACGCAGACCAGCGCCGTGGTTGCGGCAAAGGACATCTGGAACCCCGGGCCAAGCAGCGCCTCGGGGCGGAGGACCAGGAGCAGCAGCGCCGCCAGCGCCACCGCGCGCAGGGAGAGCGCACGCAAGTCCGCCAGAACCGCCCCGAGCATCACCGCCACCATGATGAAGGCGCGCTGCGTTGCGACATTGCCGCCCGAAAGCGCCAGGTATCCCGCCGCCGCCAGCAGCGCGACAATGGCCGCGATCTTCTTGCCGGGCCAGTGATGGCGGCTGCGCGGCGCAAGCAGCAGCAACAGACGCGCCGCGCCGAAGACGAAGCCGCTCAGCAGCCCCATGTGCAGGCCGGAGATGGCCAGCAGATGCGCGAGGTTGGTGTGGCGCAGGGCATCGCGCGTGTCCTGCCCCATCGCGCTGCGATCCCCGGTCATCAGCGCCGCGGCAAAGGCCCCGATCTCGCCCGGCAGCTTGGCCTGAACCCGCGCCGAGAGCGCCATCCTTGCCCGGACCAGCCATTGCCCGCCCTGCGCAGGTGCCACCAGCACCACCGGGGTGCGGCTGTACCCCACCGCGCCAATCCGCGCGAACCAGGCGTTGCGCCGGAAGTCGAACCCTCCGGGCTCCACCGGTCCGCCCGGTGCCATCAGGTGGCCGGTCAGCGCCACGGTCTGCCCGACGGACAGGTCAAGCGTCCGCGCCTGCAGCTCCGGCGCGCCATGCAACGCAACGCGGACGCGCTGCGGCGTCCGCTCGGGCGCCAGGCGCAGTAGGCGCACATGGTCCAGCGTCAGCCGCGGCACATCCGAGGCCGAGCGGTCCATGGCGATCACCCGCCCCTCGATCGGCCCGTAGTGGCGAAACCCCAGCTGCGGCGCTGCGACGTGATGCGCGCGCGCCCCGGCCAGCGCCAGCCCGAGCAGCAGCAGCCCCAGGCCGATCCCCGGCGCAGACCACCCGCCGGACCAAAGCCGCGCGCCCACCAACAGCAGACAGCCGCAGACCCCCGCCGCAAGCAGCGCCGCCTCCGGCGGCTCGACCGGCAGGGAGAAATAGACCCCGATCCCGGCGCCAAGGCAGACCGGTGCCCAAACAAAGAGATGACCGCGCTGCGCCGCGAGCGCCGCGCGACCGCGCCGCATGGCAACCGCCGGAGCCGCGCGCAGCAAGGTCAGCCATCGGCCCATGCTTGCCCCCGCCCCCCACGCTGGTTAAGGAACCTGCAAAACCCTAGGCCCACCACGGTTACCGCGAGGTTAAGACCCATGACGAGCCCCTCCCCGAGCACCCAGGCAGTCGTTACCCGTTTCGCTCCTTCTCCCACCGGCTATCTTCACATTGGCGGCGCCCGCACCGCGCTGTTCAACTGGCTCTACGCCCGCGGCCGCGGCGGCAAGTTCCTGCTGCGCATCGAGGACACCGACCGCGCGCGCTCGACCCCCGAGGCGACCGCCGCGATCCTCAAGGGGCTCGACTGGCTCGGGCTCGACCATGACGGCGAGGTGATCAGCCAGTTCGAGCGCGCGCCCCGCCATGCCGAGGTCGCCCGCGAGCTGCTCGCCAAGGGCGCTGCCTACAAGTGCTTCTCGACCCAGGAGGAAATCGAGGCCTTCCGCGAAAAGGCCCGCGAGGCCGGCACCTCGACGCTATTCCGCAGCCCCTGGCGCGACGCCGATCCGGCCAGCCACCCCGACGCGCCCTACGTCATCCGCCTGCGCACGCCCGAAGCGGGCGAGACGGTGATCGAAGACGAGGTGCAGGGCACGGTGCGGATCCGCAACGACCAGCTCGACGACATGATCCTGCTGCGCTCGGACGGCACGCCGGTCTACATGCTGGCGGTGGTGGTCGACGACCGCGACATGGGCGTCACCCATGTGATCCGCGGCGACGACCACCTCAACAACGCCGCACGGCAGATGGGCATCTACACCGCCATGGGCTGGCCGCTGCCGGTCTACGCGCACATTCCGCTAATCCACGGGCCGGACGGCAAGAAGCTCAGCAAGCGCCATGGCGCGCTCGGCGTCGATGAATACCAGAAGCTCGGCTACCCGTCCGCGGGCATGCGCAACTACCTGGCGCGGCTCGGCTGGAGCCACGGCGATGACGAGTTCTTCACCGATGCGCAGGCAAAGGAATGGTTCGACCTGTCGGGAATCGGAAAGTCGCCGGCGCGGCTCGACTTCAAGAAACTCGAAAACATCTGCGGCCAGCACATCGCGGCCGGGGACGATGCCGCACTGCTGCATGAAATCGAGGCATATCTTGACGCGGCGAGGCTTCCGGCACTGACCGAGGCTCAAAAAGCCGGGATGACGCAGGGTATGTACTGCCTGAAAGATCGCGCCAAGACTTTCCCGGAACTCCTTGAAAAAGCGCATTTCATCCTGACCGATACCCCCGTCGTGCCGGACGAGAAGGCAGCGAAAAACCTCGATCCTGTATCCCGTGGTATACTGGCCTCGTTGACGCCGCAGTTGCAAAGTGCTAGCTGGTCGCGTGAAGAACTCGAGGGGGTAACGGCGCGTTTCGCCGACGAGCAGAACACCAAATTCGGCAAGCTGGCCGGGCCGCTTCGTGCGGCTCTCGCGGGCCGATCCGTGACCCCGAGCGTGTTCGACATGATGCTGGTGCTCGGCCGCGAGGAAAGCCTCCTCCGGCTCGAACAGGCAGCGGCTTCCGAGGCGGCGTGACGGGCTGATTTTCAGCCAGCCCGACCCCGCCCCGGGCCATGTGTGACAGATACTGACCGGGCGCGCCCGACGCGCCTGGCCCATTCCAGATGAAGGGACAAGCAAGCATGGCTGACACAGCGAAAAGCGCGAAACTGACCATCGGCGAGCAGAGCTACGATCTTCCGATCTACTCCCCCACCGCCGGCCCCGACGTGGTCGACATCCGCAAGCTCTACGCCCAGGCCGGGGTGTTCACCTACGATCCGGGCTTCACCTCGACCGCGAGCTGCGACAGCACCATCACCTTCATCGACGGCGACGAGGGCGTTCTTCTGCATCGCGGCTACCCGATCGACCAGCTGGCGAGCAAATCGCACTACCTCGAAGTCTGCTACCTGCTGCTCTACGGCGAGCTGCCGACCGCGGCGGAGCTCGAGGACTTCGAGAACACGATCACCCGCCACACGATGATCCATGAGCAGATGCACAACTTCTTCCGCGGCTTCCGCCGCGACGCGCATCCCATGGCAACCATGGTGGGTGTGGTCGGCGCCATGTCGGCCTTCTACCACGACTCCACCGACATCTCGGACCCGCGTCAGCGCGAGATCGCCTCGCACCGCCTGATCGCCAAGATGCCGACCATCGCGGCGATGGCCTACAAGTACTCGATCGGCCAGCCCTTCGTGTACCCGCGCAACGACCTGACCTACGCCGAGAACTTCCTGCACATGTGCTTCTCGGTCCCGGCCGAGAAATACGAGGTGAACCCGATCCTGGCGCGCGCCATGGACCGCATCTTCACCCTGCACGCCGACCACGAGCAGAACGCCTCGACCTCGACCGTGCGTCTGGCCTCCTCTTCGGGCGCCAACCCGTTTGCCTGCATCGCGGCCGGCATCGCCTGCCTCTGGGGCCCGGCCCACGGCGGCGCCAACCAGGCCTGCCTCGAGATGCTGAAAGAGATCGGCTCGGTCGACAAGATCCCCGAATACATCGCCCGCGCCAAGGACAAGAACGACCCGTTCCGCCTTATGGGCTTCGGTCACCGCGTCTACAAGAACCGCGACCCGCGCGCGACGGTGATGAAGCAGTCGGCGGACGAGGTGCTCGACCTCATGGGGATCGAGAACAACCCGATCCTGCAGGTGGCGAAAGAGCTCGAGAAGCAGGCGCTGGAAGACCAGTACTTCATCGACAAGAAGCTCTTCCCGAACGTCGACTTCTACTCGGGCATCATCCTCGAGGCGATGGGCTTCCCGACCTCGATGTTCACCCCGATCTTCGCGCTGTCGCGCACCGTGGGCTGGGTCTCGCAGTGGAAAGAGCAGCTCGCGGATCCGCAGCACAAGATCGGCCGTCCGCGTCAGCTGTACCTCGGCTCGACGCTGCGCGACTACACCGACATCGAAAGCCGCTGATCCTGCTTTCAGAGATACGAAAGGCCCCGCTTTTGCGGGGCCTTTTGCTTTTGCGGCAAGGCTTTGTCAGCCCGGAACGTAGCGCGCCCGCGGCCGGATCAACGCACCGCTGCGCGCCTGTTCGAGCGCATGGGCGATCCAGCCGGCGAGCCGCCCCGCGGCAAAGATCGCGAAGCCTGCGTCCGCTGGCAGGCCATGCGCCAGACCAAGCGCCGCCAGCCCGGTGTCGACGTTCGGCGCCAATGCCAGCCGCTCGGAGAGTTGGCGCTCAGCGCGGCGGGCCGGGTGCTCCGGGTCCAGGCGCGCCAGCATGAGCCGCGCCCGGGGATCGCCGTCCGGATAGAGCGGATGGCCATAGCCGAAGCCATAGGCGGAGTGCCCCGCCTGCGCGTTCAGGAAGGCCTCCATATCCCACCGCATCGCCGCTTCCAGCGCGCTGCGCGCCAGAGCCGAGGCGCCGCCATGCCGCGCCCCGCTCAGCGTCGACAGGCCGCAAAGCAGCGCCGCGGGAAGGCTGGCCCCGGTCGAGGCGGCGATCCGCACGGCAAAGGTCGAGGGGTTCAATTCGTGATCGCTGAGCAGCACAAGCGCGCGGCGCAGGTCGTCTTCGCCGGAACCATCAAGCGCCCAGGCCCCGGCGAAACGCTGCTGCAACGAACCGCCTTGGCTGCCGCCAAGCAGCGCATTGGCCACGAGAGAGATCAGCCTGCCCGCCTCGCAGGCAATCTCAGGCTCGGAGAGCGCGGTCAGTGGCGCCGCCCCCTCCACCGCGCCCGCCAGCGCCTGCATGGCCCGTGCGACGGGCGTGCTGCCCGTGACGCTTGTCTCCACGTCCGGCAGATCCACTCTGCTCAGCCCGCAGAGATGCGCCGCCATCTGCTCGGGTGTCATCGTCTCGGCGCAGTCCTCGACCGAGCGCCCGCGCAGCCAGAGCATCCCGTCCCGCACCTCGGAAATGGCCGTCACCAGCACCGGATCGCCCCAACGGATCGCCTGCTCGGCCACCTCGCCGCGGGCGCGCGGGCGGCGGTTCTGGCGCAGCAACGTCTCGACATCTGGGCGGAAATAGAGGCTGCGCCGCGCGTCCTGCGCATCCGCCTCGGCCCGCAATTGCCCGCGGCTGACGTAGGCGTAGAGGGTCTGGGGCTTCACCCCGAGCAAGGTGCAGGCGGCAGCGGCGTCGATCCAATCCAGAGAGTTCATATTGATTATATTGATCAAGATTTACAGCCGGTCAATCGGCGCGTTTCATGGCGGCAGGCAAGCATGGAGGCCGTCATGACATCCCCCTTCGATCTTCTGATTTCCGAGGCGCTCGGCAGCGATCTCGCACCCGGAGCCGAGGTGATGGAAACCGGGGAGGCCGAGTTGCCCTCTTGCTTTCGGGTCTCGGAGCTCGCCACGGCCTCGCTGAAGGCCGCGGCGCGAGAGATGGCGGCGCTGCGCGGCGCGCGACATGCGGTGATCGACCGGCGTCTCGCCTCGCTGTGGTTCGACATGACGCTGCGCCCGATCGGCTGGGAACTGCCCTCGGCCTGGGACCCGATCGCCGGGGACTACGCGGCGGCGGACGGCTGGATCCGGCTGCACACCAATGCCCCGCACCACCGCGCCGCGGCGCTGTCGGTGCTTGGCTGCCGCGCCGAGCGAGGTCACGTCACCGAGGCCGTCGCCACATGGGACAAGGCCGCGCTAGAGGCCGCCGTGGTGGCGGCGGGCGGTGCTGCGGCGGCCATGCACAGCTTGGACGAATGGGCGACGCATCCGCAGGGCAAGGCGGTGGCCGCCGAGCCGCTGATCGCCTGGCAGGAGACCGGTGCCTCGTCGGCCCCGGTTTCCATGAGCGGCCTCCGCGTGCTCGACCTGACCCGCGTGCTCGCCGGGCCGGTGGTAACGCGGTTCCTCGCCGGATATGGCGCCGAGGTGCTGCGCATCGACCCGCCGGGATGGTCCGAGCCGGGCGTCGAGCCCGAGGTCACACTGGGCAAACGTCGTGCCGGGCTGGACCTGACCCGGCGCGAAGATCGTGCGACCTTCGAAGACCTCCTCAGGACGACCGACGTGCTGGTGCACGGCTATCGCCCCGGCGCGCTGGAGGGCTTGGGCTATGGCGAGGAGGCCCGGCGCAAACTCTCGCCCGGGATGATCGACGTGAGCCTTTGCGCCTTCGGCCGGACCGGCCCCTGGGCCGGGCGGCGCGGCTTCGACAGCCTTGTGCAGATGAGCTGCGGCATTGCCGCCGAGGGCATGCGCCGCCGTGCGGCCCCGCGCCCGGTGCCGCTGCCGGTGCAGGCACTGGATCACGCCACGGGCTGCCTCATGGCCGCCACCGTGCTGCGCGCGTTGCGGCAGCGGCAGGCAAACGGGCGGGTGGTCTCGGCACGGCTGTCGCTGGCCCGCACCGGCGCGCTGCTGGTCTCGGGAGGTGTTCGGGACGTCACCGGCGCGCCCATCGCGGAGACCGGAGCCGATCTCGCGCCCGAGATCGAGCAAACCGGCTGGGGACCGGCCCGGCGTTTGCGCTTTCCGGTGACGCTGGATCGCCAGCCGCCCCGGTGGGACATTCCGGCGGGGCCGCTGAGGGTGGATCCGCCGTCTTGGCAGGCGAAGGAGACCACCGACGCGGGCGAGGCGCTCAGCGCCCCTCGAACTTCGCCGGGCGCTTTTCGTGAAAGGCGACCACGCCTTCCTTGAAGTCCCGGGTCATGCCGCATTCGCCCTGCAGCTGTGCCTCGAGCAGAAGCTGGCCGTCGAAGTCCTTCTCGAAGGCGCCGCGGATGGCGCGCTTGATGCGGGCATAGGCCTCGGAGGGCCCCTGCGCCAGATGCGCGGCGCGGGACTTCCAGATCGCCTCGAACTCGGCATCGGGCACCGCCTCCCAGATCATCCCCCAGCGCTCGGCCTGCGCCGCGCTGATGCGGTCGGCGAAGAGCGCCGCGCCCATGGCCTTGGCCATGCCCATCTGCCGCGGCAGCATCCATGTCCCGCCCGCGTCCGGCATCAGTCCGATGCGGGTGAAGGCCTGCATGAAAAAGGCGCTTTCGGCGGCGATCACCACGTCTGCGGCCAGCGCGAGGTTGGCCCCGGCCCCCGCCGCCGCGCCGTTCACCGCGGCGATGGTCGGTCGCGGGCACGCCACCAGCGCGCTCAGCATCGGCATGTATTCGTCGCGCAGCACCCGTTCGAGGTCGATGTTCGCCGCGCTCTCGCGATCGCCGAGGTCCTGCCCCGAGCAGAAGGCCCGGCCCTCGCCGGTCAGCACCACCACCCGCGCCTCCTTGCCGCCCGCCTGGATGGCATGGGTCAGCTCGGCCCGCATCGACGCCGAGAGCGCGTTCATCACCTCGGGCCGCGCCAGGGTGATCAGCGCCACGTCGTCTTCGATCTCGTAGCGGATGGTGTCGTAGTGCATGGGGTCCTCCGGGCTGGCGCGGTTGCGCGCGGGAACTCTCCCCCGCGCGCGCCCGGTGCGCAAGTCCCCTTACCTGCCGCAGACCCGACCCAGCGCCGCGATCAGCGCCAGCGCGTCCGCACTCGGGCGGGTCTCGATGCGGGTGTAGACGGCACCGTCGCGAGTGCGCTCCAACATGCGGTTCTCGACCATTGTCCGGCGGATCTGCGCGGCGTCCCGGAAAGCGCAGAGCGTGTCGATCCGGGCACTGATCTCGCGCTCGGTGAAGCTCTGCCGCGGTGGAATGCGCGCCCAGAGCGGCCAGAGGCAGAGCGCCTGCATCGCCGTCCGTCCGGGAAATCGAAGCAAGCGCCCCTGCCCGTCGAAGTGGCGCAGAGCGCGCGAGACCTGTCTGAGGTCAGGCCGCGGAGCGGGTTCGGTCTGCGCGCGCAGGTGCTGGTAGTTGCGGTAGCCCGCAGCCTTTGCAATCAGCCCGAGCATCTGCTGATGCGACGGCGCTGTCTCGAGGCCGGCCCGAAGCGCACGGGCAAATTGCGAAAGATCGTCGATGGCAAGCGGGATTGCCTCCCGCGACGGGGCGTTGATCTTCATCGGATGGGTCATCGGATCCTCCAGATCCTCCGGCGCCTTTTGCCCGAACCCTCGCGGGGCTGGAGTTCCGCCCTTGTCCGTCAGGCATCGCCGGCATGTCCGGAGAGGTCTGCGATCCCAAAAGCAGGTTCAGCGTGCCCGGAACATCCGGACGGCGGAGACTGGGTGAACTGCCGACCCTGCCGGCAGTCCTATCAGGAGGAGCGGTTTTCGTCCAGAATGCGCTTCAGCCGGGCCTCTTCCTCGGCGCTGAGGCCGGCCTCCGTGCTCGGCTCGGCGCGCGCGCGGCCGCGCAGGTAGACCGCCGCGAGGATCAGCGCCAGCACGAAGAGGATCGGCCCGGCGGCCCAGAGCAGCCAGTTCCAGCCGCGCGTGGTGGGCTGCAGCAGCACGAACTCGCCGTAGCGGTCCACGAGGTAGGCCACCGCCTCCTCGTCGCTGTCCCCCGCCACCAGCCGCTCGCGCACCAGCAGGCGCAGGTCACGCGCGAGCGCGGCATTGGAATCGTCAATGTTCTCGTTCTGGCAGACCAGACAGCGCAGGTGCTTGGACAGCTCACGCGCCCGCGCCTCGAGCGCCGGGTCCGCGAGCATCTCGTCCGGCTGCACGGCCTGCGCCGGCGTCGCCTGCATCAGCGGGAGCGCCAGAAGCGCCAGCAGCAGCAGCGCGCGGAAGGGTTTCGGCAGGGTCATTCCGCGGGCACTCCCCGTGCCGGGGCCGCCTTGCGCGCGCCTGCGGCAACGCGGAAGCGGCGGTCCGACAGACTCAGCGCGCCGCCGAGGGCCATGAGGATCGCCCCGCCCCAGATCCAGTTGGCGAGCGGTTTGACATAGGTCCGCATGGTCCAGCTCCCGCCGCCCTGCGCATCGCCGAGCACCACGTAGACATCGCGCAGGACACCGCCGTCGATGGCCGCCTCGGTGGTCGGCATCCCGGCGACGGGATAAGTGCGTTTTTCCGGGTAGAGATGCGCCACCTCGGCACCATCCCGGCGCAACGAGACCTCGCCCATGTCAGAGAAATAGTTCGGCCCCTGCACCCGCTCGACGCCGAGCAGTTCCAGCTCGTAGGCGCCGACGGTGAAGGGCTCGTTCACATGGGCGACGCGGATGTCCTCCTGCTGCCAGGCCATCAGCCCGGCGATGCCCAGCATGGTGACCCCAAGCCCCGCGTGAGCAACCGCCTTGCCCCAGTCGGCGCGCGGCAGCCGCGCGAGGCGGCGCCAGTCGCGGTTCTGACCGATGCGGCTGAGCAGGTCGGTGATCGACCCCGCAACCAGCCAGGTGCCGAGGAAGACGCCAATGGGGCCCATCAGGCTGCGCCCGGTCTGCATCGCCCAAACGAGCCCGGCCAACGCCAACGCCAGCCCCAGCGCCGGAGCGAGCTGGCGCAGCACCCGGCCGATCTTGCCGCGCTTCCAGCTGATCATGCCGCCGATCGGCAGGATCAGGCCAAGCAGCACCATGAAGGGGGTGAAGGCCATGTTGAAGAAGGGCGCGCCGACCGAGAGCTTGCGGCCGAAGAGCATCTCGGCGACCAGCGGCCAGAGCGTGCCGGTAAAGACCACGAAGCAGGCCACGGCGAGCAGGATGTTGTTCACCACCAGCGCCGACTCGCGGCTGACGATGCCGAACACGCCCTTGGCCTGCATGATCCCCGCCCGCGCCGCGTAGAGCGTCAACGCCCCGCCTGTGAAGAACACAAGGATGCCGAGGATGAACACGCCGCGCTGCGGGTCGGTGGCGAAAGCGTGCACCGAGGTCAGCACGCCCGAGCGCACGATGAAGGTGCCGATCAGCGAGAAGCCGAAGGCGAGGATCGCCAGCAGGATGGTCCAGCTCTTCAGGGCTTCGCGCTTTTCGACCACGATGGCCGAATGCAGCAGCGCGGCGGCCAGCAGCCAAGGCATGAAGGAGGCGTTCTCGACCGGGTCCCAGAACCAGAAGCCGCCCCAGCCGAGCTCGTAGTAGGCCCACCAGGAGCCGAGCGCGATGCCGACGGTCAGGAACACCCAGCTCAGCAGCGTCCAGGGGCGCACCCAGCGGCCCCAGGCGGCATCGACCCGACCCTCGATCAGCGCGGCGACCGCGAAGCTGAAGCAGATCGAGAGGCCGACGTAGCCGAGGTAGAGGAACGGCGGGTGGAAGGCGAGCCCCGGGTCCTGCAGCAGCGGGTTCAGATCCTGCCCGTCGAAGGGCGGCACCGCAAGACGCAGGAAGGGGTTCGAGGTGAACAGGATGAAGGCGAAGAAGGCCACGCCCACCGCCGCCTGCACCGACAGCACGCGCGCCCGCAGCGTCGGCGGCAGGTTGCCCCCGAACCAGGCCGCCATCGCGCCGAAGAGCGACAGGATCAGCACCCAGAGCAGCATCGAGCCCTCGTGGTTCCCCCAGACGCCGCTGATCTTGTAGAGCAGCGGCTTGGCGGAATGCGAGTTCATCACCACAAGCCGCAGCGAGAAGTCCGAGGTGATGAAGGCATGCATCAGGGCGCCGAAGGACAGCGCGACAAGCAGGAATTGCGCCGTTGCGGCGGGCTCGGCGACGGCCATCCAGCCGGGCCATCGCTTGTGCGCGCCGATCATCGGAACCACCGCCTGCACGCAGGCGACGAGGAAGGCGAGGATGAGCGCGAAATGTCCGAATTCGGTGATCATGCCTTGCTTATAGGCACCAAGAGAACGCCCGGCCAATGGAAATCATCGGCCGGGCGGCATCACTTTGTCGCGGGTGTCGACGTCGCGCGGGCGCGCGCTCAGTCCATCCGGCGCAGATAGGTCCAGGTGGGCACCGCGGAATTGCGGGCAACCGAGAAGGCCTCGGCGTCGCCGATGTACTCGAAGCCACAGTTGGTCAGCACACGGGCCGAGGCCGCGTTGTCCTGGAACACCGAGGCGAACATCGTGGCGCTTCCGAAGGGGTTGGCCTGCACCAGCGCGCGCACCGCCTCCGAGGCGTGGCCGGTGTTCCAGAACGGCGGCGCGACCCAGTAGCCGATCTCGGCCTGGTTTCCATCGGTGAGACGTTCGAGCGAGATCAGACCCATCACCTCGGCACCATCCTGGTCGGAGGCATCCATCGCCCAGACGTCCTCGACCCGCTTGGGGTCCATGGCACGGGTGATGAAGGCCTCGGTCGCGCCCGGCGGAAGCGGGTGCGGAATCGAGGTGGTCATGCGTGCAAGACGCAGCTCCGAAGTGTAATGCGCGATCATCCCGGCATCGGAGCGGCGCAGCGGCCGCAGCACGAAGCGGGGTGTCTCGATGACCGGTTGCGCGGTCAGCTGGTCGTCTTCGGCCAGACTCATCGTCTTTCTCCTCTTGTCGCGAGAACTCTCGCGGGCCGCTTCGTCTCCCCCCGAAACGGAGAAGGGGACCGGCCCGTGCCGATCCCCTTCATTTTTTCAATCCGGGATCGGATTACTCGGCAGCCTCCGCCATCGGCAGGACGGACACGAAGGTGCGGCCTTTCAGGCCTTTGTGGAACTTGACCGAACCTTCGGCCACGGCAAAGATGGTGTGATCCTTGCCCATGTCCACGCCTTCGCCCGGCCAGAACTTGGTGCCGCGCTGACGGATGATGATGTTGCCCGGGTTGGCCGACTGGCCACCGTAGAGTTTCACGCCGAGACGGCGGCCAGCGGAATCGCGGCCGTTACGGGAGCTACCGCCTGCTTTTTTATGTGCCATGGGTTGGTCTCCTTAACTGTCTATCAGGCCAGGGTCTTGGCCTGCTCGACCCACTCGGGCTTCACCTTGACGGCGTCGAAGCTCTCGGGGTCAACGGCTGCGAGCTGGGCGAAGGTGGCGATGCCGGCTTCGTTCAGCTTTTTGGCGGCGGCGGGGCCGACACCGGTGATCTGGGTCAGGTCGTCGCCAGCGGCGGCTGCTTTCGGAGCAGCTGCGGCCGGAGCGGCCTTCGGAGCGGAGGCAGCGCCGGTGGCGGACTTCACGCCGGTGCCTTCGGCGCCGGATGCGAGGATCTCGGTCACGCGCAGCAGGGTGAGCTGCTGGCGGTGGCCGCGGGTCCGCTGCGAGCCGTGCTTACGGCGGCGCTTGACGAACTTGATGACCTTGTCGCCCTTGATCTGGTCGATCACGGTCGCCTGGACGGCGGCACCGGACACCAGCGGGGCACCCACGGTGACGTCGTCGCCGCCGAGGATCAGGACTTCGTTGAACTGGACGGTTTCACCCGCGTCTGCAGCCAGCTTTTCCACGCGGAGCACGTCGCCCGCCTGGACCTTGTATTGCTTGCCGCCGGTTTTCATCACCGCGAACATCTGCGTCTTCCTTTGTCTACCGCGTCCTGAGGCGCCCCGATGCGTACCGCTAAGTACTGGGGGACTTCGTGGTGCGGGAAGACCCGCTCCGCCGTCGAACAGCGCGCCCTTGCGGGCTGTATGGATATAAGAATCGAAAGCGGGGCGCGCAATGGCCCCGTCACGAGGCCCGGCTTATCGGGGCAATTCCCCGATCTGTCAACCCGCGCCACGGGCTTTTGCCGCGCATTTGGCGGGTTTTCCGCGCGCCGAGCCGCGCTTTTCTCGCCCGCGTTACCGCCAGCCCCCTCCTGAGGCGCCGAAAGCCCGGATTAAAGGTCCTGGCCCAGCATCTCGCGCGCGGCGGCCAATCCAAGGCCATAAGAGATCTCGTTATACATGTGATTGAAGCCGGCGAACAGCGCGCGGTTCATCGCCTTGCCCTCGGGCGTCGCGGACACATCGAGATAGTCCTGCAGCTCCGCGTCCGTGAGCGGCTGGTAGGCCAGCAGAAGGTAGCTGTAGAGCCATTCGCGGGTGTCGGCCCGCGTCACCTCCTCCTGCATCCAGACCTCTTCGACGATCTCGGATTCGGTCATTTCCAGCCCGCCGCCATCCACGAGGCCGAGATAGAACTGGAAGCTGGCATTTAGCGCGCCGGTCACATTGGTGTCCAGCAGGTCGTTCGCCGCGACGAAGGCATCGAGTTGCGCGAGCCGGGCGTCGCCGCCCCCTGCCCCTTCGCGCCAGGCCTCGCGCGCGGCGGCCTCGACCTCGGGGTTGATCATCTCGCGCCGGGCCTCGATCTCCAGATCGACGACCCGCTGCCCGGCCTCGCTGGAGAAATAGTCGAGCAGCGGCCCGGCGTCGGTGTCGCCGAAGCTCTCGAGGAATCCCGCACGCACGACCTCTTCCATGGCCTCGGGCGCATAGAGCCGCGCGACGGCGTCCCGCCAAGCCTCGGTCTCGCCGGCGGGGAGCAAGTCCTGGGCCATCTCGGCCGAGTATCCCTGCCCCTCCTCGCGCATGAGCTCGACGATCTCGCCGATCTTCAGCGCATCGAGAATTTCCTCTGCGGGTTCCGCATGGGCGGGCATGGCAAGGCTGGCGGCAAAGGCGCAGACGGCAAGGCGCGGGAACATGGGACGCGGGTACTCCGGATGTGACAGCCTCATAGCCTAGGGCCGGGCTCCGGCATTTCCAAGGTGACGAGATCCCGCGGCGGCGGAGCTTCGCCGGAAAAGAATTTCGCCCGGACGAAAAAACTTCAAAATTCCCTGTTGCACCCCCCCGAGCTTGTCGTTAAACGGCCCCCCACGACCCCCGCGGAGAGGTGCCGGAGTGGTCGAACGGGGCGGTCTCGAAAACCGTTGACCCTTCACGGGGTCCCAGGGTTCGAATCCCTGTCTCTCCGCCACTTTCCTTCGGGAAAGTAGCTATTTACTTCGGATAGCGCCATGGATTGCCTGCCGTGTCTTCAAGACACCGCAAGGCGCCATGGCGCTCTGTCGTTGCCCGCTCCCGCGCCTTCACGGCCTGCCCCGCAAGTGGTGCTCCACAACCCGGCCCACCACGACCTGCAAGCGGCAGTCGCCGGGCGCTATGGCTCACCGGCCCCGGCGCCACTGCCGCGCGGGATGCGGTTGATCCGGAACAGCGTCTGCAGGTAGTCCGAAGCTTCGACGTCCGGGAAATGTCCGCGGAACAGGCGCTCCACCGTCTCGTCTTCGAACATGCCGTAGAGCGCCAGGACAAACCGCTCGGGGAAATCCGGATAGCGCGCGCGCGAAAGGACGAACGCATAGGGCTCGTAGGTGCCCTGCCGGGTCGGATTCAGGTCGGCCGCACAGGCCTCTCCGCTCGCCTCGCGGTATGTCCGCAGCGCCGCCTTCACGATCTCCGCATCGCCGAAATACTGCGCCAGCCGACCCTGGCAGAAAGCCTCTGCCGCCTCGGCATGGGACGCGAATGGCGTGAGGCAGGTGATCAGGTTGACGTCGCTCTCGGCCTGCCGCGTGGTCCCGCCCGGCCGGAAGTCCCGCTCGAGTTCCGCGCCGATGGTCGAACCAGCCACGTAGCCCCAGACCCGGAAGTGCAAATCATCCGTTTTGGTCGCCGGCGGCCGGACCAGCATGGCCTCTTCGACGAAGGACTTGAACCAGGTCCCAACGGTCTCCAGTCCCGGCCAGCGCGTCTTCGTGCCGCCCGCGTCGGCCGCCTCTGCCTCCTCCCCTGACGGGGCCTCATCCTCGGAAGGGCTTTCATCGACCGGCTGTTCCGCGCTGTCAGACGGTGGCCACGGAAACTCCTCGGACGGGGCGGAGCCTGTCGAAGTGTCGAGCCATGCCCTGACATGGCGGCACATCTCCAGCGGCGCCGCAGCGCCATCCTGCTGCGGCGGAGCATCCACGCCGCGCGCCGTGAGCTCCACCGCCACCTCCGCAGCCTCTGCCTTTCCGATCGGCAGCTTTCCCGAGGCGAAGGGCGCTGACGCGCCGCGCTCCTGCTGAACGAAGGTGCCATTTGCAACGAAGATGATCGGGGAGAATTCCAGCGCGGCCGCGGGTGCGCCCGGCGCGAAGCCTGCCATCCGAGACAGGGTGATCGTGGTCGGATCGCACAGAAGGTCGTATCCCCCTTCACCGCTTTGCAGAAACGCCTGGCGCATTTCGCTATCCACCTCCTCGACACTACCGCCGTAATCATAGCCGGCCCGCGCAACGGCCTCGGTGCAGATGTCCCAGAAAAACCCGAGGAATTCCCCTGTCTCACGCCCCTCGACGGGCATGGCGCCGCTGCGCGCCTCCTTCCAGACAAACGGCCGGGCATCGGCCCGCGCCCCGATCCTTATGTCTCCGAACGAAGTGGTCTGTGCGCGCAGGGGCATGCTCGAGAGCATCAGCACAAGCAGCGCGGCAATAATCGGTGCCTTCATGCGCTTCACTCCGCGGCCGCTTCTTTGGCACGGCGTTGTCCTGTCCCGGACTTGGATTCGCCCCCGGGTGTCGTGCGCGCCCCAAAGCGGCGCTGCGGGTTCTGCACCGCCTCGGCCACGCAAAACACGACGACGAAGCCGATCAGTGCGGAGTACCCCGTCGCGTAGACGATCAAGCCATAGTCGATCCCGTCGGGCCAGAGACGGGGCGGACGCGCGCTCGAGGCGGCGACCTTGGTGTTCAGGATTCGGGTCAGCGCCCCGACCAGCCCCATCAAGACCGCGGCGCGAAGCGCCCAGACAAGGCTGCGCCACCGGGACGCGCGATGGCGGTCCGGGCGACGGGCAACTGGCGAATCCAGAACGCAGATCACAATGAGCGAGAGGATGGCGCCCCTCAGGACGATCGGACCATTGAACGCGAAGACGGCGAGCAACTCTTCGAAGTTCCAGCTTCCCACGGTTCGCGGAGACCAGAGCACAAGGCCGCCGATGATCACCGTGGCGACCACCCAGGACGCCGAGAGCGCGAGCGCCGCCTGTGGCAGCCATTGCGTCCAGTGCAGCCGTGACATGTAGTTCCAGCGATGCGTATGCAGACCGCCGTCCCGGATGCCGAGCGACACGATCATCGGAATCGCGAAGATGTTGAAGGCGGAAATGAGCTCACTCAGGCTGCGCAGGAAAAACGACCCCGAGTAGCCGACGAGCCCCACCTCCAGCCGCCCCGGCCCCAGCGAATACCACAGGAAGGTAACCGCCAGCACGGCCGCCGTGCTCCAGATCCAGGCCGGCAGGGTGTTGGAGGCGGGAACATGGGGCACCGCATCCCCATTGCCCGACTGAAAGAACTTGCGCAAACTTTCCAGTGCAAGACCATGTTTCCGAACGGTTTCGGTCGCAGAGTCGGTGTCGGGAATGTCCTCCGCTTCGAGATCGATGATCCCGTGCTCGTTGTAGAGCGCCAGCAGCAGGCACATGTCGTCTGCCAGCTTCTCGGCGTCACCCGCGAGCCGCTCCCAGTTCGCGCCCTGTCGTACGTCCTCCGGCGCCTCTTCCGCGGGCTCTTGTACGGCGGGCTGCGGCAGGCCCGAGCGATGAAAGCCCGAGCGCTCGTCGAGCGCGAGGATCAGGCTCTCGGCGCGCTCGGCCAATTCGCGTTCCAGCGGTTCGAACCGGTGCCGCACCTCAAGGTGCGAAAGCTTCAAACCACGCGACAGGACCCAATCGGAGACGGCAAAGATGATGATCAGATCGTTGCGGAAATCCAGCGGCGCCCGCAGCTTCCCGCCCTCGGCCTCCATGTAGACCTTCAGCCGCTCGAGATCGCCCCGTGGCAGCAAGGCAGGCCTGGGGTCCGCGGCGCGGCCCGTTCCGCTTTTCTTGAGACCGATGTCGAGGGTGCGGCGCCGCAGATCCTCTGCCGCGCCGATGACATGGGTGGGAATGCCCGCAAGGCGATGGGTGGCGTCTCGCATCCAGGCTTCGAAGCGCTGCAGGATCGGAAAGCTCGGCGCCAGCCCGACCATGATCAGCGCAACCGCCAGGGACACCTCGGGCGCGATCCCCAGGGTCCACCCGGGCGAAGGTTCTTCCACCGCGCCGAGCGGCTGGTTCCAGGAGATCAGGTCGCTGTCGGGGGAGTAGCCCGTCGCCGCGGTGGCGGCGGCCTCGGTGGCCACGGTCGGCAGTTCGCTGGCGCCGATATCTCCGCCTCCCAGCACCGGGCCACCGATCAGCGGCAGCACCTCGGCATAGGCGCAGAAGAATAGGTAGAGCATCAGCTGCGTCGCGACGTAGACAAAATAGGCGCGCAGCACGATGCGCCGCGCGCGCAGCTTGTCAGGCGACAGAAGGTAGACGAGTCGTTCAAGACGACCGTTCCCCTCGTAGCTGACGCGGTTGAACCGCTCGTACGAGAAAAACACGATGATGACCGCCCCGAAGAGCAGTGCTCCGATCTCTGACATGTCGGTGCTCTCGGTTCGGTGAGTTCAGGCTCTTGGCCCCAAAGGCAATCAGGTCGGCCTTACCGGCAATCGGGCTGTGTCGGCACGCAGGCAGCAGCCATGGCGGGCTGGGACACCGCGAGCGCAGACGGGATCGTCACGAGAAGGCTCAACGAAAGTAGCAAAATGCGCATAGGTAAATCTCCGGTTTTGCTAGAAATTATCTTGCAACATCTTTGACATACCGAATTCTAAGGAGTGGATTTTAACAAAAACTGATAGATTTTTCAACCATAACACGAAACACGCGCGCCGGCAGGTCTGGATTTCCCGACCTTTTGCGCGAACTCGCGCGTCGGCGCGCCTTGCCCGATGTCTGTTGCAACGCGCGGCACAACGGGCCTCAAATCGGATTTTCATTCCCGCCCGGGCGAGTTGAACCGGCCACCAGAACGTCCGAGCCGCACGCTCTGCGGGCGCAGCGGTCTCGCGCCTTGACCTTGTGGGCGGGTCTCGGAAAAACCCGTGCGAGCGCGGGGCGACCATACATCAGACGCAAGAACGGTCTGTTAAAGCAAAACGGCGCGCGGAGAGATCCGCGCGCCGCAGCAGTTCTATCAGTTGAGCGCCTGACCGTCAGGCCGCGACGCTGGTGCGTTCGGCGCCACCTTCCTCCGCTGCGGGAGTGCTGGCGTTTGCATAGCTCTCGGCCCCCTGGCGCAGACGCTGGGCCAGCCCGTCTTCGTCGGGTCCGGCCGCCATCTGGGCAAGCAGCAGCGACTTCGTGAAGCTCTCCTGCGTGGAGATCGCCTTTGCCCGGGCCTTTGCGAGCGCGTCCTCATCGCCCGACGCAGCCGCGTCCCCATCGGAGCCGGCGCGCAGCGCGACGCCATCGCCGGAGACGTCGGAGGCCGAATCCGCCTTCTGCGTGCTTTGCGCAGAAGCGCCGCTCGTCTCGTCCGATTGCTGCGCTGCGGTTGTTTCGCCGGCGCTTGCGTCGGCACTCGCCTCGACGGCGGTGACCTCCGCATCCTCTGCGTCCTGCGTGTCGGTCGCGGCGGTCTGCTGCTGGGACGCCATCGCACTGACGGCATTCGCGAGCCCGCCGAAGAGGCCGAGTTGCGCCGAAGACCCAACCCCGGAAATCAAACCTGACATGTAGATACACCTTTCAAAACAGTACGCGGAACGTTTGATCGCGAATTAAGGAACAATTACGGCCATTGCGCGGTGTCTCCACGGCGTTGCACCCGTGCCCATGGGCGCTCCCGCGCAGGATTTACCGCCGCGCGTTGCAGGCGTTCAGACCACTACGATTCAAGTTGAGGCGGGCCGAAGGTGATCGGACCTCACGGTTGGGCCCGGCAAGCTGGCGAACGCGGCGAGACGCAAATAGGTGTCCGACAGCCGCTGCGGCACGCGGTCTCACCCCTTGCCAGACGGCGGCGCGCTCGATCGGTGATCCTCTTGCGGAGAAAGGCCTTCAGGCGGCCTGCCCTGTGGTACGAGTGGTGGGACTCGAACCCACACTCCCTCTCGGGAAACGGATTTTGAATCCGTCGCGTCTACCATTCCGCCACACTCGCGCGCAGATGCTAAGATATCGGTATCTCCGGCCTCTACCAGCCAGCCACTCGGGCACTGACCTCGATTTATCCGCCGCACCGCGCCGCGTAAAGCGGCAATCGACAGCCTATCGCGACACACTGACGGAACTGTCACACGCAAAGGCGCCCCAATGGCTTGCACCCCGCCGCCTCGCGTGCTTCCTGCGATGGAAACAACCGCCGGAGACCGACCCGACGATGCTGCGCCGCCTCTACGACTGGACCATGTCGCTTGCCGATCACCCCAAGGCGCTCTGGGCGCTGGCGGCAGTTTCCTTCATCGAAGCCTCGGTCTTCCCGATTCCGCCCGACGTGCTGATGATCCCGATGATCCTCGCCGCGCCGCGCCGGGCCTGGCTGATCGCGCTGGTGGCCACCGTGGCCTCGGTGGTCGGCGGGCTCTTCGGCTACGCCATCGGGCATTTCTTCTTCGACAGCATCGGCCGGCCGATCCTCGAGACGCTGGGCAAGGCCGACGCGATGGAGGCCTTCAACGCCCGCTTCAACGGCGTCGGCTTCTGGGCGGTGCTGATCGCCGGCATCACCCCCTTCCCGTTCAAGGTGATCACCATCATGTCGGGCTGGACCGCGATGCCGCTCGGCGTCTTCGTCACCACCGCCGTCATCGCCCGCGCTTTCCGCTTCTTCATCGTCGCGGGGCTGCTGCGGGCCTTCGGCGCGCCGATCCGGGATTTCATCGAAAAGCGGCTCGGCCTGGTGTTTACTGTCTTCGTGCTGCTGCTCGCCGGCGGCTTCTTCCTGGTAAAATACCTCTGAGACCATGACTGACCTGCGCAAGTTCCTCATCCTGATCGCCGCCGGCGGATCGGCCGCCGTGCTGCTCGGCGCCATCGGCTCGCAATACATCGGCGGGCTCGCGCCTTGCCACCTGTGCATCCTGCAGCGCTGGCCGCATGCCGCCGCGGTGCTGATCGGCGCGCTGGCGCTGGCCTTCCGGGCCCGCCTGCTGCCGCTGCTCGGCGCGCTCGCGGCGCTGACCACCTCGGGTATCGGCGTCTATCACACCGGCGTCGAGCGCGGCTGGTGGGAAGGCCCGACCACCTGCACCTCCGGCCCGGTCGGCGGCATGTCCGCAGACGACCTGCTGAACCAGATCATGAACGCGCCGCTGGTGCGCTGCGACGAGGTCGCCTGGCAGCTCTTCGGCCTGTCGATGGCAAGCTGGAACGCCTTGATTTCCTTCGGACTCGTGCTGGTGTGGATCGCGGCCTGGCGCCGCACCGCCTGAGCCGCACGTCCCGAAGACGGCCCTCAACCAAAGTTGCAGGGGGCGGAATCTGCCCCCTGCGGTGCATGGCGGTCCCGCCAGCCCCACGCCAGATCGGTCCCCGAGGCCCGGATGTTCCGCGCCCCCACTTAGGAGACCGATCGATGACTTACCGCCTTGTGACCTCCGGACTCACGTCCGGCCTGCTCGCCGTCCTGCTGACCGCCGGCGCCGTCACCGCCTCCCCGGCGATCCCGGAACAGACCCAGGCCCAGGTGCGCGAGAAGCTCACCGCCGAGGGCTACGAGGTGCGCCGTATCGACAGCGAGGACGGCATGATCGAGGTCTACGCCCTGAAGGACGGCAAGAAGCTCGAGCTCTACCTCGACGAAGACCTGAAGATCGTGCGCAGCAAGACCGACTGACGCCCTGTCGGCCCCGCCATCGCGCGGGGCCGCAGCTTTCCCCGCGTCCCCCCTTCCGCACATTCTACAAGGTCTGTCCCGATGCCCGAGCGCATGTCCCGCCATTTCGTCTGGGATCCGCTGCTGCGGATCTTTCACTGGAGCCTCGTCGCCCTCTTCGCCACGAACGCGCTTTTCGACAATCCGGAGTCGAAGCTGCACCGCTGGATCGGCTACACCATCGGTGGGCTGATCGTGCTGCGCCTGCTCTGGGGCTTCGCCGGCCCCCATTCGGCCCGCTTCGCGAGTTTTCTGCCGACCCGCGCCGGGCTGATCCGGCAGATCACCGACATGGCCACCGGGCGCCGCCGAGTGCACCTGATGCACACGCCGCTCGGCGCGCTGATGATCTTCAACCTGCTGCTGACCCTCTGCGGCATCATCGCCACCGGCGTCATGATGACCACCGACGCCTTCTGGGGCGTGGGCTGGGTCGAGGAGATGCACGAGGTACTGGTGAGCTGGGCCGAGGTTTCGGTGGCGCTGCACGTGGGAGCGGTGCTTTGGGAAAGCCGCCGCACCGGGGTAAATCTGCCCAAGGCCATGGTCACGGGTGTCAAATGCGTGCCGGATGACGCAAAGATCGAGGCATGACGCCGCAAACCTCGCAACGCCCCCTGATCCTCACCCTGCTGATCGCCGTGCAGCTCATCTGCACGGCCTTCTTCGTGGTCGACGTGATCTTCGACGCCACCGAGGCCGGGTGGAATCCGGTGCACGACCCGGAAGCCTTCCTCGAGGGCAGCATGGTGCTCTGCCTCGCCGCCGCGGTCTGGGTCGAGATGCGCTTCCTGCTGCGGCTGCTGCGGCACAACGCCCACCTCGAGCGGCAGGTCTCGCTGGCCACCGGCGCCTTCCACGAGATCGTCGAGGCGCAGTTTGCGGCCTGGGAGCTGACCGGATCGGAGCGCGACGTTGCCATGTTCACCCTCAAGGGCATGACCATCCCCGAGATCGCGGCGCTGCGTGGTTCGGCAGAGGGCACGGTCAAATCCCACCTCAATGCCATTTATCGCAAGGCCGGCGTGTCGGGCCGCGGCGGGCTGCTCAGCCTCTTCATCGAGGAGCTGATGACCGGCGCCGGTGCCGAGGACACGCCGCACCCCGCCGCTGCGAAAGAGGGATGACAGCGACGCAAGGCTCTGGCATCACGAGAAAATGACCAATCGCATCGCCCTCTGGATCGGCGCCCTGCTGATCGCCGCCATCGCGCTGGATATCATGCTGTTCGACAGCCGGACCCTGGTGTTCCTCGGGCGGAAGATTTTCATTCTGCTCGATTGGATGGCATTTTGGCGGTGAGCGCTAACAGTCCCAGTATTGACTTGCCTGACGTATCCTGTTGACCTCTGGACAACCGCAGACTCTCGGACAGCGAGGAGACATCATGACCGTCAAGGTAGCGATCAACGGCTTCGGCCGCATCGGGCGCAACGTGCTGCGCGCAATCATCGAATCCGGCCGCACCGACATCGAGGTGGTCGCGATTAACGACCTCGGCCCGGTCGAGACCAACGCGCATCTGCTGCAGTTCGACAGCGTGCACGGCCGGTTCCCGCACCCGGTGAGCGTGTCCGGCGACAGCATCGACGTGGGCCGTGGCCCGATCAAGGTGAGCGCCGAGCGCAACCCCGCCGATCTGCCCTGGGCGCATGTGGACGTGGTGATGGAATGCACCGGCATCTTCACCTCGCGCGAGAAGGCCGCCGCGCACCTCGCCAACGGCGCCAGCCGCGTGCTGGTCTCCGCCCCCTCCGCCGGGGCCGACAAGACCATCGTCTACGGCGTCAACGACGACACGCTGACCAAGGATGACCTCGTGGTCTCCAACGCGTCCTGCACCACCAACTGCCTGTCGCCCGTCGCCAAGGTGCTGAACGACACCGTCGGCATCAAGAAAGGCTTCATGACCACGATCCACAGCTATACCGGCGATCAGCCGACGCTGGACACGATGCACAAGGATCTCTACCGCGCCCGCGCCGCGGCCATGTCGATGATCCCGACCTCGACCGGTGCCGCCAAGGCCGTGGGCCTCGTGCTGCCCGAACTCAACGGCAAGCTCGACGGCGTGGCAATCCGCGTCCCGACGCCGAACGTCTCGGTCGTGGACCTGGTGTTCGAGGCCGAGCGCGAGACCACCGTGGAAGAGATCAACGACGCGATCCGCGTCGCGGCCAACGGCAAGCTCAACGGTATCCTCGGCTATACCGACAAGAAGAACGTCTCGATCGACTTCAACCACGACCCGCACAGCTCGATCTTCCACACCGACCAGACGAAAGTCATGGACGGCAGCATGGTGCGCATCCTGTCCTGGTACGACAACGAGTGGGGCTTCTCGAACCGCATGTCCGACACCGCCGTCGCCATGGGCAAGCTGCTCTGACCAAGGACCGATCCGCGCGCGACAACCATGCGCGATCATTTTAGTACCGAAAGGCGGGGCGATGGGCCTCGCCTTTTTTGTGAGCCTTCGCTTTTTCGAGGGTCCCGCCTTTTTCGTGGGCCGTGGCTTTCCGCGTGGGATCACGCTTCGCACGCGCACCGCTCTACTATGCCGTTATGCCGAGTGATGCCCTGCGCCATGGCTTTCTTGAGCTTTGAGCGCCTCTCCTTCTCACAGGTCCACGCTTCCCCCGCCCTCGCTCCATTCGCCCCGCGCCGCCCGCCCGGCCATCGCCTCACGCTCGCACGACCCCGAGCGCTGCACGGTATCCCTGCTCGGCGACCAGCCCGGGAGGTCGCGCCTGGAGCCTGACCTGCGACAGCTGAGCAGCCGGCAGGCTCTGTGCGGCGACCGGTACAGGTGGCGGCATCGGTGACAGCATCGGGCCACGCCGCGACTCGGGCGGAGGATCGGCGCCCGCATCGCGCGAAGAGGTCGGATTCGGGCGGATCGACCGGGCGTATCCGGTCGTCTCGCGGGGAATTTCCATCGCACATACCCTTCTGGCAAGGCTGACTGCCCTTCTGGCAAGGCTGACTGGCAGGGCAAAAACCGCCCTTCCACCGCGGCAGGCGCCGGCACGGCCCGCGCCAGGCGGCGCCGCCCAAGCTAATCCCCAAAGGTTTACATCCACTTGACGAGGCCCCGCCCCGGCCCCCGCGCCGCCATGCAGCATTTGCAAGGCGGGAATGGAAAACCGTCAATTGTTCTGCGGCGCAGCAAAGCCTAGGTTAGCGCCAACGACGACGTAACGTTCGCCGCGCTTACGACCTTCATGTTTTCACACAGACCAATCCGCAAATGCAGCGCCTTCCCGATGGAGGCGCCGCCGATGAAATGGAACAGAGCCATGACCAAAGCCATCAATGCCGTCCGTGACAGCTTCTCCCGCCGCTTCGCCTATCGCCGCACCCGCCAGGCGCTGATGTCCCTGCCGATGCGCACCCGCATCGACTGCGACCTGATCGGACGCGAGGACGAGACCGCCCGTCTCGCCGTCTACGGCCGCTGATCAGCGGCTGATCAACCCTTCGCGAAGCGCGCCTTCAGCGCATCGTTGACGGTGGGCGTGACAAACTTGCTCACGTCGCCGTCCAGACGCGCGATCTCCTTCACCAGCTTGGACGCGATCGCCTGATGCCGGGCTTCGGCCATCAGGAAGACCGTCTCGATGCTGGTGTCGAGCGCGCGGTTCATCCCGACCATCTGGAATTCATACTCGAAATCCGCCACGGCGCGCAGGCCGCGGATGATGATCTGCGCCCCCACGTCGCGGGCGCAGTCGATCAGCAGGTTCTCGAAGGGATGCGGGACGATCTCGGTCCCGGTTTCCCTGGACAATTCCGCGCATTCGGTCTCGATCATCGCCACGCGCTCTTCGAGGGTGAAGAGCGGCCCCTTGTCACGATTGATCGCGACGCCGATCACGAGGCGGTCCACCAAGGCCGCGGCGCGGCGGATAATGTCCACGTGGCCAAGCGTGATCGGATCGAAGGTGCCGGGATAAAGGCCGATGCGCATGAGGGTCCTCCAGGAATGCCAGCGTGGGCAGTCCGGCGCACGCAACAATATTGCGTTTCGGAATGCAACCCCGAAACCGGCAGCCCCGGCGAGGAAACCCGATCAGAAGCCCATGATCATCCCTTGCAAGGCATCCTTCTCCATCGCGAGCTCGGCGATCTGCGCCTTGACCACGTCGCCGATCGAGATGATCCCGACCAGCACGCCGTCCTCGACCACGGGCATGTGGCGGAAGCGCCCCTCGGTCATCCGGGCAAGCACCACGTTGGTGTCCTCGTCGCGGGTGCAGACCTGAAGCTTGCGGGTCATCAGAACCTCGCAGGTCATCGACAGAACGCTTGCGCCCTGCGCGGCCAGCGCGCGCACGATGTCGCGCTCCGAAAGGATCCCCACGGGCGTCTGACCATCCTCCGAGATCACCACCCCGCCGATCCGGCGTTCGGCCAGCACCTGCGCGGCATCGCCGACGCTGCTGCCCGGGGCGACGGTGACCACGCCATCGTCGGACTTGTCCTTGAGAATCTGTTGTACCTGCATGCGGCTTTCCTCCTAAGCGCTGCTGAGACAACCTAGCGTCCGCCCGCCGCGAGGTTCTGTCAACAGCGACGTCCGGTCTATAGCGCGCGGCGCCGGCCCTATGCCGCCGCTTCGAGCGCCGCGAGTTCACTGCGCACAGCCTCGGCCAGAAGCGCTGCGAATCCGTTAAGGCGGGCATGGCGCCGGTCGTCGGCGTGGCGCACGAGGTAGAAGCTGCGGGTGAGCGCGACCTCGTCGGGCAGCACCCGGCGCAGCCCCGGCGCCGCGGGCAGCGCGAAGTCGTGCACGATCCCGAGCCCTGCCCCGAGCCGCAGCCAGTGGAACTGCACCGCCACCGAGTTCGAGGCCAGCCGCACCCGGTCGAGCCCGAGATCGGCAAGGTAGTCCAGCTCGCGGTCAAAAATCATGTCGGGGATATAGCCGACGATCCGGTGCCCCTGCAGGTCGGCGCGCGCGCGGATCGGCGGATGCTGCGCGAGATAATCCTCGGAGGCGGCGAGATGCAGCCGGTAGTCCGAGATTTTCTGCACCACCAGCCGCCCCGCCGTGGGTGCCGAGACGGCGATCGCCATGTCGGCCTCGCGCCGCGACAGATTCACCACCCGCGGCAGCGAGACGATCTGCAGGTCGAGCCCCGGGTTGGCCTCGGCGATCTTCGCGCAGACCTGCGGCAACAGGAAGTTGGCGCAGCCGTCGGGCGCCCCGATGCGAATCTGGCCGGCAAACCCCTCGGACGAGCCCATCAGCGCCTGCGCGCCCTGCCCCAGCGCCTGCTCGGCGGTTTCCGTGTGCACCAGCAGCCGCGCCCCCGCCTCGGTCAGCGTGTAGCCCTGCGGTGATTTGGCAAAGAGCGGATGCCCCAGCGCCTGCTCCAGCCGCGCCACGCGCCGCCCCACCGTCGCCGGGTCCATGCGCAGCACGCGCCCGGCCGCCGAGAGGCTCTCGCCGCGGGCCACGGCGAGGAAAATCCGCAGGTCGTCCCAGTTCTCGCGCATGGCATACCTGAATTTTTGCAAAACCTATTTGCTTAATTACCCCTGTTCGCTGCATTTCCGCAAGGCTACTGTACCGGCCAACAGAAGGAGGGTCCCATGCAGGAACTTACGCATTTCATCAACGGCGCACATGTGAAGGGCACGTCCGGCCGCTTCACCGAGATCTTCAACCCCGCCACCGGCGAGGTTCAGGCCAAGGTGCCGCTGGCGACCGTGGACGAGCTGAACGACGCGGTGGCCAAGGCCGCCGAGGCCCAGATCAAGTGGGGTGCGACCAACCCGCAGCGCCGCGCCCGCGTGATGATGAAGTTCGGCGCGCTGATCAACGAACACATGGATGAGCTGGCCGAGCTGGTCTCCAAGGAACACGGCAAGACCCTGCCCGATGCGCGCGGCGACGTGCAGCGCGGCCTCGAGGTCGTCGAGGTCTGCATGGGCGCCCCGCACATGCTCAAGGGCGAGTTCACCGACAACGGCGGCCCGGGCATCGACCTCTACTCCATGCGCCAGCCGCTTGGCGTGGTCGCCGGCATCACGCCGTTCAACTTCCCGGCGATGATCCCGCTGTGGAAGATGGCCCCGGCGCTCGTTTCCGGGAATGCCATGGTGCTCAAGCCGTCCGAGCGCTGCCCCTCGACCTCGCTGCGCCTGGCGGAGCTGCTGCTCGAGGCCGGCCTGCCCGAAGGCGTCCTGCAGGTGGTCAACGGCGACAAGGAAGTGGTCGATGCGATCCTCGACAACGAAACCGTGCAGGCCGTGGGCTTCGTCGGCTCGACCCCGATCGCGCAGTACATCTACGGCCGCGCCGCCACCAACGGCAAGCGCGCCCAGTGCTTCGGCGGCGCCAAGAACCACATGATCATCATGCCTGACGCCGACCTCGACAAGGCCGCCGACGCGCTGGTCGGTGCCGGCTACGGCGCCGCGGGCGAGCGTTGCATGGCGATCTCGGTGGCCGTACCGGTGGGCGCGGAGACCGCTGACGCGCTGATCGAGAAGCTGGTGCCGCGCATCGAGAAGCTGAAGGTCGGCCCCTACACCGCGGGCGACGACGTGGACTACGGCCCCGTCATCACCGCCGCCGCCAAGAGCCGCATCGAGGGGCTCGTGAACTCGGGTGTCGATCAGGGCGCGACGCTGGTCGTCGACGGCCGTGACTTCAAACTGCAGGGCTACGAGGACGGCTTCTTCGTCGGGCCGTCGCTGTTCGACAACGTTACACCCGACATGGACATCTACAAGGAAGAGATTTTCGGCCCGGTGCTGAGCCAGGTCCGCGCCGGCTCCTACGAGGAAGCGCTCGAGCTGGTGATCGACAACCCCTATGGCAACGGCACGGCGATCTACACCGCCGACGGCGACACCGCGCGCGACTTCGCGCACCGGGTGAACGTGGGCATGGTCGGCATCAACTTCCCGATCCCGGTGCCGCTGTCGTACCACACCTTCGGCGGCTGGAAGAAATCGGCCTTCGGCGATCTCAACCAGTACGGCCCCGACGCCTTCCGCTTCTACACCAAGACCAAGACCGTCACCGCGCGCTGGTTCTCGGGCATCAAGGAAGGCGGCGAGTTCAACTTCAAGGCGATGGACTGACGTCCAGGCCCACCAAGAAATCAAGACAGGGTCCGCCCGGAGCAATCCGGGCGGACCTTTTCTGCGGGGCAGACTATTGCACGTCAAAAGATTCAATTGAGAGTCAGTATTGACGTAACGACAGGCTCTCCGCCACCATCGGTCCGAAACACACTATTCCGGTGGAACATGCCCGTTAGCTTCCGCATTCTCAGGAACCACGGCCTCGTCTACGCGCGATACGAGGGCCACGCGCGTCTTTCCGACACGACGCGGGCGATCGACGATTTGATGTCCCACCCCGATTTCCGGCAGGGCCACAAACACCTTGTGGATCTCTCGGGTCTGACCAGCTGGGACCACGACTATGTGGAGCTCATGAAGATCCAGGCAAAAAGGGCCGAGGTTTTCTGCGGCATGGGAAGCACCGCCATCCTGCTCTATTTCGCACCGACCGCCGTGGCTTTCCAGGTCAGCACGCTCGCGCTGAATTGCTGGGATGGGCTCGACTGCGCTGTGGCCCGCGTTCAACAGAACGAAGAGGATTGCCTGACGCTTCTGGGCCTCAGGGAACGCAGCATTGCTGAACTCCTTGAAGCCGCAGGTTGAAAGGGTTTCCGCGTAGTCATCCTTGGGGAAGTGTCACCTGCGCGACATAACATTTGACAGGCCCTTTTAGAAATAGCAGATGACTCTTAGTGCCAGCAGCTGCCAGCTCTTTGAGGGACTCGATATGCCTGCAAATTTCAGCGTTATTCCCGAGCGCCGCTTGGTATATATGAAGTTCTTCAGCGATGCCCATATCTCGGAATGTCACGCCACCATTGCGAAGGTCATGGCGCACCCGGAATGGCAACCCAGCTTTGCGATACTTGTCGACAATTCGGAACTCACCTCCTACATCGGCGATTTCTCGGAAATGCAGGTCTTCTGCAGGGAACTCGAAGAGTCCCGCGTGTTCGAAGGCGCCTGCGTGCCGGTCGCCTATTTCGCGCCGTCGGACCTCGGATTCGGAATCGGGCGCATGGCGCAGCAGATGCTCTCGGCCAGCCTTCCCTTTGAGATCTATGTGTTCCGCGACGAGATGTCGGCGCTCGCCTGCCTCGGGCAGCGCGAGCTGCACCTGTCAGCACTTTTCGCCGCGACCTCGTGATCGCGAAGCGGATCTGACACAGATCCCCCATTGAAAGCCGCGCCGCGCCGTCCTATATCAAGCCTGTCCCGCGAGGGACTATGGGCATAAACGCGCATGTAATAAACGGATCGGACCCGGGGGCGGTACCCGGCGGCTCCACCAATAAACCCTTGTTGGGGGTTCATGGGGCCGAAATAGGATCGACGAACGCGTAAAGATGTAGCTTTGTCCCGGTGAGATACCACCGTTATCGGTTCATAAAGCATAGTTGCCAACAACAATCGTGCTCCGGTTGCTCTGGCTGCGTAAGCAGTCCGAAAAACCGAAATTTAAGCCCTTGGGCCTAGCAGCTTAAGGCGGGGTTCGCAGGTACCTGGCAACAGAAACCTGCACTTCTCCCCCCCCCTCCACAGACGTCGGCTCTCCCCACAGGCATCAGCAACGTGATCGCGACGCGGCGCGCGCTTCCGCGACATTCAGCCTTCGGAATGCAAGCCGATTGACCCAAGGGAAGCCGCCTGTCAGCATGGTCGGCATGGCCCCGGTCCCTGTAGCCAGTTTTGCCCTGCTTGCTGCGCTTTGCGCGCCGAAGCTCCACGCCTGCGAGACCGCGCTGCTGCTGGCCATGGACGTCTCGAACTCCATCGACCACGCCGAATTCGCCATTCAGGCCGAGGGGCTGGCGCTTGCCCTGAGTGACCCAGAGATCGCGGCGATCATGGTCGACGACCGCATCGCGCTCGCGGTGCTGCAATGGTCCGGCCCCGGCCACCAGGCGCTGACGCTGGGCTGGACCGAGATCGCCGAGCCCGCCGACCTCGAGACCTTCGCCGCCGCCGCCGGCGTCATGGAGCGCGCCTTCGTCCTGTCCGACACCGCCCCCGGCGCCGCGCTCGAGGCGGCGCTCGACGCCATCGAGACCGCCCCCGCCTGCAAGCGGCGGGTGATCGACGTCTCGGGCGACGGCACACCGAACGCCGGCCCCTCCGCCTCGGCGGCGCGGGTCCGTGCCGAGCGCATGGGGGTGACGGTCAACGGGCTCGCCATCGAGGGGCCCGGCCACGGGCTGCCGGTGAGCAACTACTACCGGCAGGTGCTGATCACCCGCGACGGCTTCGTGATGACCGCCCGCAGCCACCGCGAATACAGCGAAACGCTGCGCCGCAAGATCCTGCGCGAGATCGCGCGGGTGCTTGGCTGAACGCGTCATGAAAGCGTCACAGGCCCCGGCGCAAATGCCCGCCATGGCATCCCTTTCCCAGCTTTTCCTGACCTTCCTGCGCATCGGCCTGCTGAGCTTCGGCGGACCGGCGGCGCAGATCGCCCTGCTGCACCGCGAGATTGTCGAGGAGCGGCAATGGCTCACCGAGCGGCAATACCTGCGGGCGCTCTCCTTCTGCATGCTGCTGCCCGGGCCGGAGGCCATGCAGCTTGCCACCTGGGTCGGCTGGCGGCTGCGCGGCACCGCGGGCGGGCTGATCTCGGGCGGGCTCTTCGTGCTGCCCGGCGCGCTGGTGATCGCGGCGCTGGCGCTGGCCTACGCGAGCTACGGCGCGCGCCCCGAGGTCGCCGGGCTGATGCTCGGCGTCAAGGCCACGGTCATCGCGCTGGTGGCCCAGGCGTTGCTGAAGCTCGGCCGCAAGGTGCTGGCCCGGCCCTCCGCCCTGCTGATCTCCATCGCCGCCTTTGCCGCGCTCTACGTGCTGCACCTGCCCTTTCCGCTGGTGATCGCCTGCGCCGCGCTTGTCGGCTGGCTCGGCCAGCCCGCGCCCGCCGCGCAGGAGGTGCAGCCCGTGCCCGCCCCGGTGACCGAACGGCTCTGGGTCTGGCCGCTCTGGGTGACGCTTTGGTTCGCGCCGATGGTCGCCGCCGGGCTCGCCGGTCAGACCCTGCTCTACGACATCGGCATGCTGTTCTCGAAGCTGGCGGTTTTCTCCTTCGGCGGTGCCTACGCGGTGCTCGCCTGGCTCGCGCAGGAGGCGGTCACCGCCCGCGGCTGGCTCGACCCGGCACAGATGGCCGACGCGCTGGGGCTGGCAGAAACCACCCCGGGCCCGCTGATTCTCGTGACGCAGTTCGTCGGCATGATCACCGGCTTCGCGGCGGGCGGCTGGCAGATGGCGCTGGCGGCGGGCGCCATGGTGCTCTGGGTCACCTTCATCCCCTGTTTCCTGTGGATCTTCGCCTTCGCGCCGCATCTCGAGCGGCTGCTCGCCCGGCCCCGCCTGCAGGCCGCGCTCGAGGCGATCACCGCCGCGGTGCTCGGGGTGGTGGCCAATCTCGCCCTGTGGTTTGCACTGCACGTGCTCTTCGCGCAGACTTGGCTGCCGAAGCTCGGCCCGCTGGCGCCCGAGCTGCCCGTGCTGTCCAGCCTGCAGCCCGGCGCCCTGGCGCTCACGCTTCTCGCCGCGCTGCTGCTCGGACCGCTGCGCCGCTCGGTCCCGCTGACGCTTGCCGTTACGGCATTCATATCCTACGCATTAACTATTTATTAATTAATGGCTTTCGTGGAAAACCACATGGCACGGTATTTTTCCGCCATGTCCCCTTTTCCTCGCCGCCAAATCTAATATGGTGAAAAGAAAGCGACGAGGAGCAGCCAATGCCCGGCGGCATCGACTATGGCAATCTCATGCACCGCGCCATGCGCGGGCTCATCAATGACGTGCTCGCTGGGGTCCAGGAAACTGGCCTGCCCGGAGATCACCACTTCTTCATCACCTTCGACACGCAGCATCCCGACGTGGAACTGGCCGACTGGCTGTCGGACCGCTACCCGGGCGAGATGACCGTGGTGATGCAGCATTGGTACGAGGACCTCGAGGTCACCGAGGACGGCTTCGCCGTGACGCTGAACTTCGGCGACGCGCCCGAGCGGCTCTACATCCCCTACGATGCGATCAAGACCTTCGTCGACCCCTCGGTCGAGTTCGGCCTGCGCTTCGAGACGCATGACGAAGAGGACGACGACGACGATGACGAGCCCACCCCGCCCGAGGGTGGCCCGGACGACGGCGACGGCGAGCCGGTCAAGCACGATGCCGAGGTGGTCCGCCTCGACTCCTTCCGCAAGTGACCCGGCGGGGCCTCTCGCCCCTCACCCGAATTTCCCCGCGCCGGAGCCCGCAAGGCCCGGCGCGGTTGCGTTTACGGTTGCGTTTTCGGCCCCGCAGGGTCGGCGCGCGCGCCAAAGCCGTGCTTTCGCGGCGCTAACACCCCATTTGCCCGCCGCTTGACCGTTGCCCCCGGACCGGGAGGCGGCTAAACGGCACACAATGGTATGCTTTGCAGGAGGCACAGATGGCCAACACCCGCACCGAGACCGACAGCTTCGGCCCGCTCGAGGTTCCCGCCGACAAGTACTGGGGCGCACAGACCCAGCGGTCGATCATGAACTTCCCCATCGGCTGGGAGAAGCAGCCGGTTCCGATCATCCGCGCGCTCGGCGTGGTGAAGAAGGCCTGTGCCATGGCCAACAAGGAGCTGGGTACGATGGAGGCCGAGGTCGCCGACGCGATCATCGCCGCCGCCGGTGAGGTCATCGAGGGCAAGTTCGACGACAACTTCCCGCTGGTGGTCTGGCAGACCGGCTCGGGCACCCAGTCGAACATGAACGCCAACGAGGTGATCTCGAACCGCGCCATCGAGATGCTCGGCGGCGAGATGGGCTCGAAGAAGCCCGTGCACCCGAACGATCACTGCAACATGGGCCAGTCGTCCAACGACACCTTCCCGACCGCCATGCACGTGGGCATCGCCATGCAGGCGCGCGACGTGCTGCTGCCGGGCCTGCGCAAGCTGCACGCGGCGCTCGAGGCGAAGTCCGACGAGTTCAAGGACATCATCAAGATCGGCCGCACCCACACGCAGGATGCCACGCCGCTGACGCTGGGCCAGGAATTCGGCGGCTACGCCCACCAGGTGAAGAAGGGCATCGCGCGCGTCGAGGCCTGCCTTGGCGACATCTACGAGCTGGCGCAGGGCGGCACCGCCGTCGGCACCGGGCTCAACACTCAGAAGGGCTGGGCCGAGATGGTCGCGGCGAACATGGCGCAGATCACCGACCTGCCCTTCGTCACCGCGCCCAACAAGTTCGAGGCGCTCGCCGCGCATGACGCGATGGTCATGTTCTCCGGCGCGCTGAAGACCGTGGCGGCCTCGCTGTTCAAGATCGCCAACGACATGCGCCTGCTGGGCTCCGGCCCGCGCTCGGGTCTGGGCGAGCTGATCCTGCCGGAAAACGAACCCGGCTCGTCGATCATGCCCGGCAAGGTCAACCCGACCCAGGCCGAGGCGCTGACCATGGTCTGCGCGCACGTCATGGGCAATGACGCCGCCGTCGGCATGGCTGGCAGCCAGGGTCACTTCGAGCTCAACGTCTACAACCCGATGATGAGCTACAACGTGCTGCAGTCGATGCAGCTGCTCGGCGACAGCGCCTCGGCCTTCACCGACAATATGGTCGTAGGTACGCAGGCGAACGTGGCGCGCATCGACAAGCTGATGAAGGAATCGCTGATGCTGGTGACGGCGCTGGCGCCGACCATCGGCTACGACAATGCCACCAAGGTCGCCAAGACCGCGCATAAGAACGGCACCACGCTGAAGGAAGAGGCGATCGCCCTCGGCTTCGTCGATGCCGAAACCTTCGACCGCATCGTGCGCCCCGAGGACATGGTCGGCCCGAAGGGCTGAGCGTTCCCGCGCCATGACCATGAACGGGGCCCGCGTGGCCCCGTTTTTCTATGCGCATTTCCCGCCGCCTCAAGCGCGGAGTCGCTCCACCCCTGCGGCATTTGCGCCTTGGCCATTGCCGCCCCCGGGCGCCGCGCTATTCTCCGCTGCCATGAGCAACGTGATCAACCTCAACCGCGTCCGCAAGGATCGCGCCCGCGCCGAGAAACGCGCGCAGGCCGACGAGAATGCCGCGCGCCACGGCCGCAGCAAGGCCGAGAAACAGCGCGAGGCCGCCGAGGCCAAGAAATCCGAGCGTGACCTCGAGGGCCACAAGCTGGACGCGGCCGCCGACCCTACGGCCGAGCCGACCTCCGAGACATGACCGGCCGGCCGATCAAGCACTCGCTCACCATTCGCGGCCACCGCACCTCGGTGTCGCTCGAGGCGCCGTTCTGGGACGAGTTCCGCCGCATCGCCGAGACCGAGGGCAAGACGCTGAACGCGCTGGCCACCGAGATCGACGCCCGCCGCGGCGTCGAGGCCGGGCTGGCCTCGGCAATCCGCGTGCATGTGCTCGAACACCTCCGCGCCCGCCTCGACGGGCTGTCTTGACGCCGCCCCAGCGCAGCGCTCCGGCCGCTTCGTCTAGACCGAAATACCCCGGGGGAGGCCGCGCAGCGGGCGGGGGCAGAGCCCCCAACCCGGCCCCGCAACAGCCACATCCCCCACCGCCAAGCCCCGCCCCCGACACCACCACCGCCTCACCGCCCTTGCCGCCGCGCCACTTCCGCCCTATGACGCCCGCGTCTGCCACGCATGAGACGGAAGGTTAGCCGATGATCCCCCGCTACGCCCGCCCCGAGATGACCGCCATCTGGGAACCTGCCACCAAGTTCCGCATCTGGTACGAGATCGAGGCGCACGCCTGCGACGCCATGGCCGAGCTGGGGGTGATCCCCAAGGAGAACGCCGAGGCTGTCTGGAAGGCCAAGGACGTGGAATTCGACGTCGCCCGCATCGACGAGATCGAGGCCGTCACCAAGCATGACGTCATCGCCTTCCTGACCCACCTCGCCGAGCATGTGGGCAGCGAGGAAGCGCGCTTCGTGCACCAGGGCATGACCTCCTCGGACGTGCTCGACACCTGCCTCAACGTGCAGCTCGTGCGCGCCGCCGACATCCTGCTCGAGGGCATGGACAAGGTGCTGGCCGCGCTGAAGAAGCGCGCCCTCGAGCACAAGATGACCGTCCGCGTCGGTCGCTCGCACGGCATCCACGCCGAGCCGACCACAATGGGCCTGACCTTCGCGCGCTTCTACGCCGAAATGGACCGCAACAAGAACCGCCTCGAGAAGGCCAAGTGGGAGATCGCCACCGGCGCGATCTCCGGCGCCGTCGGCACCTTCGCCAATATCGACCCGGCGGTCGAAGAGCACGTCTGCGAGAAGCTGGGCCTGCGCCCCGAACCGATCTCGACCCAAGTGATCCCGCGCGACCGCCACGCCATGTTCTTCGCCACGCTCGGCGTCATCGCGTCCTCGATCGAGAACGTCGCCATCGAGATCCGCCACATGCAGCGCACCGAAGTGCTGGAAGGCGCGGAGTTCTTCTCGATGGGCCAGAAGGGCTCGTCGGCAATGCCGCACAAGAAGAACCCGGTGCTGACCGAAAACCTCACCGGCCTCGCGCGGCTCGTGCGCATGACGGTGATCCCGGCGATGGAGAACGTGGCCCTCTGGCACGAGCGCGACATCTCGCACTCCTCCGTCGAGCGCGGCATCGGCCCGGACGCCACCATCACCCTCGACTTCGCGCTGAACCGCCTCGCGGGCGTGGTCGACAAGATGATCATCTACCCGCAGAACATGCTCGACAACATGAACAAGTTCCCGGGCCTCGTGATGTCGCAGCGCGTGCTGCTGGCGCTCACCCAGGCCGGCGTGAGCCGCGAGGACGCCTATTCGATGGTCCAGCGCAACGCGCTCAAGGTCTGGGAAGAGCGTCTCGACTTCCGTGAGTTGCTGCTGGCCGACGAAGAGGTGGTGAAAGCGCTCGGCGTCGACGGCATCAACGAGAAGTTCGACATGGGCTACCACACAAAGCACGTGGACACGATCTTCCGCCGGGTGTTCGGCGAGAGCTGATCGGTCTCGGGGCGGGCTCAAGGGGCGGACGAAGGTCAGGAGGCCCTGCCCCCGCCCGCCTCCGGCGGGACCCCCGGGATATTTGCATCTAGACGAAGGGCCGGCGCGGCGCTCGCGGGAACGTGAGCCGAAGCGCCGGCCCGTTTCTTTTTGGCGACGGGCAAAGCTGTGCTAGCCTTGCGGGCATTCCACTCGGAGGACGAAGCATGACGATCAAGACCCTGTTGACCGCAGCCGCCCTCGTGGCCGCCCCGCTCGTTGCATGGGCAGACTGCAGCTACCACGAACAGGCCAAGATGACCTGCGCCGAAGGCTCGGAATACGATTCCGCGAGCGGCACCTGCAAGGTCGTCTCGGGCTGACCGCGCAAGCGGCACATCCGACCCGCCATCGAAGGGCAGCCCGCCGCGGCTGCCCTTTTCCCTGCCGGGATGAGGGATCGTTAACCTCGCTGCGCTAGCTCTGGCATCAGCAAGAGCCCGGAACTCCACCATGTCGCATCTGCCCTCGCCCTCAGATCTCGCGCCCTCCGGCAGGCCGCCGCTGTCGCGCCGCGCCAAGGCGGCGATCATCGTGCAGTTCCTGCTCAACGAGGGGACCGAGGTGCCGCTCTCTGCGCTGCCCGAGGACCTGCAGGCCGAGCTGACCCTGCAGCTCGGGCGCATGCGCTATATCGACCGGGCCACGCTCAATGCCGTGGTCGAGGAGTTCTCCGAGGAGCTCGATGGCGTCGGCCTGTCCTTTCCCGGCGACATGGCGGGGGCGCTCTCGGCGCTCGAGGGCAGGATCAGCGCCCGCACCGCGGCGCGGCTGCGCAAGGAGGCGGGCGTGCGGCAGAGCGGCGATCCCTGGGAGCGCATCGGCGCCCTGCCGGAAGACCGCATCGCCGCCATCGCCAGCGCCGAGGCGACCGAGGTGGCCGCCGTCATGCTTTCCAAGATCAACACCGCCAAGGCCGCCGCCGTGCTGGCGCATTTGCCCGGCGACCGTGCCCGGCGCATCACCTACGCCGTGTCGATGACCGCCGGCATCTCCCCCGAGGCCGTGGACCGCATCGGCCTCAGCCTCGCCGCGCAGCTCGACGCCGAGCCGCCGAAGGCCTTCGCCAAGCGCGCCGACGAGCGCGTGGGCGCGATCCTCAACTATGCCGTCTCGGCCAAGCGCGACGAGGTGCTCGAAGGCCTCGAGGAGACGGATAGGGACTTCGCCGAGGCGGTGCGCCGCGCCATCTTCACCTTCGCCGACATCCCCGCGCGGCTGCGCAAGCAGGACGTGCCGAAAATCACCCGCGACGTGCCGCCCGAGCAGCTCACCGTCGCCATCGCTGCCGCCAGCTCCGAGGTTGACCTGCCCGCCGCCGAATACCTGCTCGAAAACATGTCGAAACGCATGGCCGCCGCGCTGCGCGAGGATGCCGCCGGGATGAGCGTCAAGGGCAAGAAGGGCGAGGCGGCGATGAACGCCGTGGTGAGTGCCATCCGCGAGCTGGTGAGCGTCGGCGAGATCGAGCTGAAGTCGGACGAGGAGGACGAGGAGTAGCCCAGGAACTTGTGCCGCGCCCTCCCTCGGCTTAAGTCTGCCGCTCAGACCAGCGGAGCGGGATGTGACCCAGGGCACGACAGACAAAGACGCGGCGGACCAAGACGCGGCAGGCGAGAACGCGGCAGGTCCAGATGCAGCAGACCGAGATGCCGCGGGCAAGCGCGCGGCACGCAAGCAGGCACCTGCAAAAGCCGCGGCGCCGGAGACGGCTCCCGCCGAGACCCGCGGCGGCCTGGCCGACTACCTGTCCGACAAGGCGCTGCGCGCAATGATCAGGCTCGCGCTGCTGCTTCCGCCCGCCACCCGGGGCCGGATGATGGCCGCGCTGATCTCGCGGGTGGTCGCGCCGCTCGCCGGCTACCGCGACCGCGCCATGGCCAACCTCGCCCACGTCTGGCCCGAGATGCCCGAGGCAGAACGCCGCCGCATCGCCCGCGCGGTGGCGCGCAACGCCGGGCGCACGATGATCGAGAATTACGACGTGCCGGGGCTGCTGGCGCGGATGAAGGCCACACCGGTCACCGGCGATGGCGTCGCGGCGATCGAGGCGGCCCGCGTCGAGGGCAAGCCCATTCTCTTCGTCACCGGCCATTACGGCAACTTCGAAGCGCCGCGCGCCGCGCTGGTCGCCCGCGGCTGGCGCATCGGCGGGCTCTACCGGCCCATGGCCAACCCCTTCTTCAACGAACATTACGCCGCCAACATGCATGCGCTGAGCGATCCGGTCTTCGAGCAGGGCCGGCGCGGCACCATGGGGCTGCTCAAGCACATCCGGAGCGGCGGCATGGGCGTGTTGCTCTTCGACGTCTACGACAGCGCCGGCGTGCCCATCGACTTCCTCGGCCAGCCCGCGCCCACGCTGACCTCCGCCGCCGAGATCGCGGTGAAGACCGGGGCGCTCTTCGTGCCCTTCTTCGGCATCCGACAGCCCGACGGGGTGAACTTCGAGGCAGTCTTCGAGGCGCCGATCCCGCATGGCGACCCGGTGGAGATGATGCGCGAGGTCACCCGCCGTCTCGAGGCGCGGATCGAGGCGGACCCGGGGCAATGGTTCTGGATCCACCGCCGCTGGAAACCCAAGCGGCAGCGCAAGCGGGCGGAAAAGCGCGCGCGGCATCAGGGCGACGACTGAGCCCTGCGCGGGCTGCGCGGCGCCGTGCTATCCTCGCCCGGACATTTCAGGATCGTCCGTCAGCCGAGGAGACCAAGAATGCCCACCGCGAAACTGCTCACCGCCTTAGCAGCAACTCTCGCGCTCGCCGCATGTACCGAAGCGGACAGCGCGTCGATGTCTGCGCCCATGCCCTCTTCGCCCATGCCCGCCGCGCCGGACGGCCCGCCCTTCATCACCACCATGTCGCCGGATGCCAGCAACGCCGCCGTCTCGGCCTGCCAATCGGCGATCACGGCGCAGACCGAGGGCGGCGTGACGGTGGTGGGCAGCGAGACCTCCGAGGCGGCCACGGCGATCTACATGCGGGTCGGTGCCAACGGCGCGCCCTGGCGCTGCCTCGTCGCACCGGACGGCAGCAATCCCGAGCTGATGTTCATGGGAGACGAGGGCGCGGCCTGAGCCGCTCTGCGGGCAAACGCCGCTCAGTCGCGCCAGCGTGCGGCGGCGAGCACCGGGCCGAAGGGCGGCTCCTGGACGAGCACAACCGCCGGATCGTCGCCCTCGAGAGGCACCGAGGTCTCGAAGGCGCCCTGCCCGTCCCAGCTGCCGATCACCTGCCAGCCATGGGCGATATTGGTATAGGTCATCTCGAGCCCGGCATTCTCGCCGTCCTCGATATCCACCGTCTTTTCAGGCGCATAGCGCACGAGGTGCACCACGGTTTCCGGCGGCAGCGTGGTCAGCGGCTCGGCACGGATCACCAGCGCGTCGCCGTCGCGCGCCAGCAGCAGCTTCACCGGCGGCTCGTGGCTCGCCGCGCTGCGGATCGCATCCACCACCTTCATCGGGCGCGAGCCGACCACGTCGTAGCGCCCGGCGACGATCATCTGCGGCGTGTAGAGCGAGCGGCGCCCGGCGGCGCGGGCATAGCCCTTCTGGCGCTTGGTGAAGGCCGGATCGGCGAATTCATCCTTCCAGCCGATGTAGTCCCAGTAGTCCACGTGCAGCGCCAGCGGGATGACGTCCTCGCGCGCGCTGAGCTCCGAGAGCACCGCGTCGGCGGGCGGACAGGCGGCGCAGCCCTGCGAGGTGAAGAGCTCGACCAGTATCGGATTGTCCTGCTGTGCATGGGCCACGCTGCCTGCAAGCAACATGGCCATGGGTGCCATCCAAGTCGTGAGTCGGATCATCTGGCCAGTTTTCCCCGTAGCTCTGCCCCATCTGGGGTACAAAACCCTCATTGAAATAACCAATCAAGGTTTTGCGAGAGCGGGTGATGCAGGATTCCGGGGCACTGTATACCATCGGATACAAATTCTACGCCTTCAGACTTGATCCAACCCCCTCGCTGCGCCATCTACCCAGTAGCGACCCATTTTTCTCCACCAATTGAGAGGGAGCCACTCATGCCCATTACAGTCGGTCAGGACACGTCCAAGACGCGCAAGACGCTCGAGGTGAATGGCAAGACCATCGCCTATTACTCGATCCCCGCGGCGGAAGCCGCCGGTCTCGGCGACTTCGCGAATCTCCCCGCGGCGCTCAAGGTGGTGCTGGAGAACATGCTCCGCTTCGAAGACGGCAAGACCGTCTCGGTGGACGATATCAAGGCGTTCTCGGAATGGGGCAAGCAGGGCGGCAAGAACCCCCGCGAGATTGCCTATCGCCCGGCGCGCGTGCTGATGCAGGACTTCACCGGCGTCCCCGCCGTGGTCGACCTCGCCGCCATGCGCGACGGCATCAAGGCGCTCGGCGGTGACGCCCAGAAGATCAACCCGCTGAACCCGGTCGACCTGGTGATCGACCACTCGGTGATGATCGACGAGTTCGGCAACCCCCGCGCCTTCCAGATGAACGTGGATCGCGAGTACGAGCGCAACATCGAACGCTATGAGTTCCTCAAATGGGGCCAGTCGGCATTCAACAACTTCCGCGTCGTGCCGCCGGGCACCGGCATCTGCCACCAGGTGAACCTCGAGTACCTAGCGCAGACCGTCTGGACCGACGAGGACCAGGACGGCACCGAGGTCGCCTATCCCGACACGCTGGTCGGCACCGACAGCCACACCACCATGGTCAACGGCGCCGCCGTGCTGGGCTGGGGCGTGGGCGGCATCGAGGCCGAGGCCGCGATGCTCGGCCAGCCGATTTCCATGCTGATCCCCGAGGTCGTCGGCTTCAAGCTGACCGGCGAGATGATGGAAGGCACCACCGGCACCGACCTCGTGCTGAAGGTCGTCGAGATGCTGCGCGAGAAGGGCGTGGTCGGCAAGTTCGTGGAATTCTACGGCGACGGGCTCGACAACCTGCCGCTGGCGCAGCGCGCCACCATCGCCAACATGGCCCCCGAATACGGCGCCACCTGCGGCTTCTTCCCGATCGACGCCGAGACCCTGCGCTACCTCGAGCAGACCGGCCGCGACAAGGACCGCATCGCTCTGGTCGAAGCCTATGCCAAGGAGAACGGTTTCTGGCGCGGCGCCGGCTACGATCCGGTCTACACCGACACGCTCGAGCTCGACATGGGCACCATCGTGCCCGCCATCTCCGGCCCCAAGCGCCCGCAGGACTACATCGCGCTCGACGCCGCCGCCCCCGCCTTCGCCAAGTTTGTCGAAGGCCAGCGCAACGGCAATACCACCGAGCGCGCAGAGGCCCGCTGGGAGGCCGAGGGCGGTGCCCCCGAGCCGACCGACATTCCCGGTGACGTCGGCCACCACGCCAAGGGCTGGTACAAGACCGACGACGGCGCCTACCAGCTGCACGACGGCTCGATCGTGATCGCCTCGATCACCTCCTGCACCAACACCTCGAACCCCTACGTGATGATCGGTGCCGGGCTTGTCGCCCGCAAGGCGCGCGAGCTTGGCCTCAACCGCAAGCCCTGGGTGAAGACCTCGCTGGCGCCGGGCTCGCAGGTGGTGTCGGAATACCTCGAGGCCGCGGGGCTGCAGGAGGATCTGGACGCCGTGGGCTTCAACCTCGTCGGCTACGGCTGCACCACCTGCATCGGCAACTCCGGCCCCTTGGATGCGCCGATCTCCAAGGCAATCAACGACTACGACCTGATCGCCACCTCGGTGCTCTCGGGCAACCGCAACTTCGAGGGCCGCATCTCGCCCGACGTGCGCGCCAACTACCTCGCCTCGCCGCCGCTGGTGGTGGCCTACGCGCTGGTCGGGGACATGAACGTCAACATCGCCGAGGACGTGATCGGTCAGGACAAGAACGGCAACGACGTCTACCTGAAGGACATCTGGCCCTCGAACGCCGAGATCGCCGAGCTGGTCGAGAAGACCGTGACCCGCAAGGCCTTCCAGGAGAAATACGCCGACGTCTTCAAGGGCGACGAGAAGTGGCAGGGCGTGGAAGTGAAAGGCGGCGAGACCTACAGCTGGCCGCCGACCTCGACCTACGTGCAGAACCCGCCGTACTTCCAGGGCATGTCCAAGGACCCGGGCGTGATCACCAACATCGAGGGCGCGCGCGTGCTCGCTGTGCTCGGCGACATGATCACCACCGACCACATCTCGCCCGCCGGCTCGTTCAAGGAAAGCACCCCGGCCGGCCAGTACCTCGTCGAGCACCAGGTGCCCGTCCGCGAGTTCAACTCGTATGGCTCGCGCCGCGGCAACCACGAGGTCATGATGCGCGGCACCTTCGCCAACATCCGCATCAAGAACGAGATGCTGGACGGCGTCGAGGGCGGCTACACCAAGGGCCCCGACGGCGCGCAGACCTCGATCTACGAGGCCGCGATGGCCTACCAGGACCAGGGCACCCCGCTGGTGATCTTCGGCGGCGAGCTCTACGGCGCCGGATCCTCGCGGGACTGGGCAGCCAAGGGCACGGCGCTTCTGGGCGTCAAGGCGGTGATCGCCGAGAGCTTCGAGCGCATTCACCGCTCGAACCTCGTCGGCATGGGGGTCATCCCCTTCGAGTTCAACGGCGGCGACACCCGCAAGACGCTGGGTCTGACCGGCGAGGAAACGGTGAGCATCGAGGGTCTCGACAGCGTCACCCCGCTGGCCGAGGTGCCCTGCACAATCACCTTCAAGGACGGCTCGACCAAGACCATCCAGCTCAAGTGCCGCATCGATACGGCGATCGAGAAGGAATACGTCGAGCACGGCGGCGTTCTGCACTACGTGCTGCGCAACCTCGCCGCCTCCTGATCCGGCGCGGGGCCATCCGAGGCCCCGCCCGCCACGGGGCCTGTCGCAAACCGACCGTCCGGAGCCCCGCTCCGGGCGGTCTTGCGTTCCCCTGGCGCAACGTCAGGCGCCAAACCGTGACGCGAAAGCCACGAAATGCCGGGTTTTCGCGCAGATGAGCGGCATTTGAGCAAAACTCTGCCCTCGCGTCGCATTCGCGACACCGGCCCGCCCGCCGACTGATGTATTCTGCCTGCAAGCTCCCCATGTGAGGGCGCAACACAGGGTGCAGGGCAACGACCCCAGGCAACCCGGGCGAGGCAGAAGATGAACCGTACAACCCTTATCCAGCTTGGGGCCCTGGTGGCCCTTGTCGTCTTCGGCGCCTATCAGGGCGCCCGCGCGCAGCAGCAACCGGCCCCCGTGCCGGCGTCCGCCTGCGCCGAGACCGAGGGCGGCTGCGCGCTCTGAGATGAGACGTGGCAGCGATGCGCCAGAGAGCCGACGCCCCCCTCGCGCGGCATGCTCTGGCTGGTCAACTCAAGGGCTTTCTGCCCTCCCGTCCCGGCACATCCGCAGATCAGACAACAGAGCGCCCCACGCCCGCCCCGCGCCCGCCCAACGCAGCCGGGCACATCAGACGAGAGGGGGCTCCGCCCCCGCCGCGCTTCGCGCGGCTCCCCCGGCGTATTTTGAAAGAGAAGAAGGCGCGGGATCAGCCGCGCGCGGGCCGCGAGGCCGGCACCGGGAAGATCAGGTCGTAGGCCCAGTTGAAGACGAAGGCATAGACCAGGTAGAAGCCCGCGAAGCCCATGTCCATCACCAGCGCATGGCCGAGGCTCACCCCCAGCTCCCAGGCGATATAGGGCGCCAGGCCCAGCAACAGGCCAAGCTCGAAGAGCGCGGCGTGGATCACCCGCAGGCGCAGGCTCTTGCGGGTGTGGCCGTAGCGGCGCGACATCCACAGGTCGAACAGCAGGTTGTAGAGGTAGTTCCAGCCCGTCGCCACCGTGGCGCAGACCAGCGCAACGAGGCCAATCTCGTGCATCTCGCGATCGAAGGCCCAGGCGCCAAGCGGGGTGATGAGGGCAAGGCCCAGCAGCTCGAAGCTGAGGGCGTGACGGATACGGTCGGACCGGCTGCGCATGATACGCTCCTTGGCATCGGGCCGTCCCGTCTGCTGTCCCGATATGGGGGAGGTCGTCCTCTCGGCGCGGATACCTAGAGGCTCCGGTGCCGCAAATCAAGCGCGGCGGGGACAGGCGAAAGGCAAGGCGCCCTTGCGCCGGGGGCAAGTCACCCTGCCCCGGCGCCGGTATTCAGCCGTCAGCCTGCCTTGCGCAGCTCGGGCGCGACCTTGGTGCCCAGCACCTCGATCGCCTTCAGCATCTCGGAATGTTCGATCACCCCGATGGCCATCTGGATGGTCACCCGGTCGAAGCCGAGATCCTCGCGCAGCCCGAGGATCTTGTCGACCAGCTGCGCCGGGCTGCCGACGAACATCGCGCCCTCGGGGCTCATGCTCTCGTCGTATTGCGCCCGGCTCTGCGGCGGCCAGCCGCGTTCGCGGCCGAGCTGGTCCATCACCTGCTTTTGCGCCGGGAAGAACAGATCGGCGGCCTTCTTGCCATCCTCGCCGACGAAGCCATGCACGTTGAGCGAGACCCGCGCCTGCTCGGCGTGGCCGGTCTGCGCGGCGGCCTTGCGGTAGAGATCGGCCAGCGGCGCGAAGCGGCGCGGCTGGCCGCCGATGATCGCCAGCGCCAGCGGCGCCCCGAGCGCACCGGCACGCACCATGCTCTGCGGCGTGCCGCCCGCGGCGACCCATATCGGCAGCTTGTCCTGCGCGGGACGCGGGTAGACCCCGAGCCCTTCGACCTTGGGCGTATGCGTGCTGCCCGGCCAGTTCAGCCGCTCCTGCGCGTTGATCGCGAGCAGCATCTGCAGCTTCTCTTCGAAGAGCTCGTTGTAGTCGTCGAGATCGTAGCCGAAGAGCGGGAAGCTCTCGATGAAACTGCCGCGGCCCACCATGATCTCGGCGCGCCCGCCGGTCAGATTGTCGAGCGTCGCGAACTGCTGGTACACGCGGATCGGATCGTCCGAACTGAGCACCGTCACCGCCGAGCTGAGCTTGATATTCTTCGTGCTGCGCGCCGCGCCGGCCAGCACCGTGGCAGGCGACGAGATCGCGTAGTTCGGGCGGTGGTGCTCGCCGAGGCCGAAGACGTCGAGCCCGACCTGGTCGGCCAGCTCGATCTCCTCCATCAGGTTCCGCAGCCGCTGTGCCGCGTCCACTGTCTCGCCGGTGACCGGGTTCGTGCCCACATCGCCGAATGTGTAAAGTCCGAGTTCCATTGCACTCTCCTTGCCTTGGCGCGCAATCTAGGGCGCCAGGCGGCGGCGCGACAGCCCCCCACCGCGCACACGCGGTGTGCGCCGGGTTTGCGCCGGGGCTACACAGGTGTCAGGCGCCCGGAAGGTGCACTTCGGCACGCTGCCCCTGCCCGGCGCTCGCCGGCAGTTCCAGCCGCCCGCCAAGGCGCTCCATGGCGACCCGCGCGATGGCGAGACCCAGCCCGCTGCCGTCGCCGCCCTGCGTGCCGCGCACGAACCGCTCGCAGGCGCGGGCGCGCAAGGCCTCGGGAATACCCGGCCCCTCGTCCTCGACCGTCAGCACGGCGCCGCTTTGCCATATCCGCACAGTGCCGCCCTCGGGCGAGGCCTGCAGCGCGTTCTCCACGAGGTTGCGCAGGGCGGCGTGGAGCAGGAAGGCGCTGGCGGGCAGCGACCGCGCGGCGCCCGCGGCGATCTCGGACACCAGCGCAACGCCCCGCGCCTCGGCCAGCGGCGCGAGATCGGCGCAGACCTCGGCACCGAGCAGCGCGAGGTCCACCCGCTCCGGCGCGGCGCCCTCGCGCTCGATCGCCGAGAGCTCCAGCAGCTGCCGCACCAGCCGGTCGGTGCGATCCACCGAACGTTCGATATTGTGCAGCGCGCGGCGCCTCGTGGCCTCGTCCGGCGCGATGCGGGCGATCTGCGCCTGGGTGCGCAGCCCGGCGAGCGGCGTCTTCAGCTCATGCGCCGCAAAGGCAGTGAAATCGCGCTCCGCCTCGCGCGCCTTTCCGAGCCGAGCAAAGAGGTCGTCGAGCGCAGCGCGCATCGGGCGCATCTCGGCGGGCACCGGCCCCGCGGGCAGCGGCGCAAGATCGGAGGGGCTGCGCAGGCGCAATGCCTCGGCCAGCCGGTGCATCGGCGCCAGCCCGCGCCCGAGGCTCACCCAGAGCGCCGCCGCGAGCAGCGGCAGGATCAGCGCCATGGGCAGCAGCAGCCCTTCGATCACGCCCGAGACCAGCCGGTCGCGCACCCCGAGGCTGTCGCCCACCATGACCCGCACGCCAAGCGCGGCGTTCTCGACCGTGTAGACGCGCCATGTCTCGCCATCCACCGTGCTTTCCGAGTAGCCCGTGCCATGATCGCCGGTGAGCTGCGCCTGCGGCGCGCCCTCGGACTGGCCCACGAGCGTGCCCTGCAGCGACCAGATCTGGCACGAGAGCTGATGCGCGTAATCGCCATGCGGGTCGAGCGGGATCGCCACCGGCGCGCCGTCGCCGGCCATGGCGATGCGCCGGTCCGAGAGCAGCGAGGACACCATGCGCGCCGCCTCGGCCAGCCGGGCGTCGAGCACGCGGGTCACCTGCGCGCGGGTCGAATGTTCGATCCAGATCACCGCCGAGAACCAGATCGCGCCGGTCGCCAGCGCGAGGATCAGGAACAGGCGCAGGCGCAGCGACATCGGCTCAGCCCTCGGCCGCGACGCGGTAGCCGAGGCCGCGTACCGTTTCGATGAACCCACGCCCGAGCTTGGCGCGCAGGTGGTGGACGTGGACCTCGACCGTGTTGCTCTCGATCTCCTCCTGCCAGCCGTAGAGCCGTTCTTCCAGTGCGGGTTTCGAGAGGATCTGCCCCGGGCGCTCCATCAGCGCGTGCAGCACGGCGAACTCGCGGCGGGAGAAGCTGAGCGGCGCGCCATGGAGCGTGCCGCACATCCGCGCGGGGTCGAGCTCCAGCCCGTTCCAGCGCAGCACCGCGGCCGCCCTCCCTTCGGCGCGGCGCAGGATCGCCCGCATCCGCGCCGCCAACTCGTGCAGGTCGAAGGGCTTGCCGAGGTAGTCGTCGGCGCCGGCATCGAGCCCGGCGATCCGGTCGCGCACCTGGTCGCGGGCGGTGAGCAGCAGCACCGGCAGCTCCGATCCGCCCCGGCGGATCTCCGACAGGAGCTCCAGCCCCGAGCCGTCGGGCAGCATCACGTCGAGCACCACCCCGGCAAAAGCCGAATCCGCCAGCGCCGCCCGCGCATCGCCGAGCGTGGCGACGGAATCGGCGGTGAAGCCGGACAGGCCGAGGCCGACCGAGAGTCCCTCGGAAAGCACAGGGTCATCCTCGACGATCAAGATGCGCATGAATCCTCCTTGCGCGGGCGGGGTCTCTGGTAAACCTTAAGACTTACTTAAGCACCAATTCCTAGTTGCCTCCGATGTGTCCCAGAAAGCTCTCCCCGCGCCGCAGGGCGCGCATCCCCCGCAGAGCTGTGGCCCGCCTGCCACATGCTGACGCTTGCCAGCGGACAACCGCCGAAATCACGCTACTTCCGTCCCATCGACGTGACGCACGGCCCCAAGCCGCGCCACACGCAGTCCGGCGCGCAGCCGCCCTGCGCCCCCAAATCAAGAGCTACGGAACCGCCAGATGACAGTCTCCCTCTCAGGTCGCCTTGCAGGCCGCCTTCCCCTCGCCGCCCTTTCGCTGACCCTGGTCGGCCTGCTTTCGGCCTGCGCCACGACCAGCGTGCCGACCAACACGCCCGGTGCGATCTCCGACGAAACCCGGATGATGTACGCCGAGGTGCAGGACGGCGACATCACCATCCCGGCAATCGAGGACAAGTACTTGACCGAGGAGAAGAAGCGGCAGGTGGTCGACTACTGGAGCGACGAGAAGCCGGGCACGATCATCGTCGATCCCGGTGCGCGCTGGCTCTACCAGGTGCAGGAAGGCAACAAGGCGATGCGCTACTCGGTCGCCGTGGGCGCCGAGGGGCTGGCCTTTTCCGGCAACGCCAATATCGCGCTGAAGCGCCACTGGCCGAGCTGGACGCCGACGGCGAACATGATCCGCCGCGAGCCGGAAACCTACAAGCCGCTGGCCAGCGGCCTGCCCGGCGGGCTGGAGAACCCGCTCGGCGCGCGAGCGCTCTACCTCTACAAGGGTGGGCGCGACACGCTCTACCGCATCCACGGCACGCCCTCGCCCTGGACCGTCGGTCATGCCACCTCTTCGGGCTGCATCCGCATGTTCAACCAGGACTCGCTGCACCTCTACGAGAACACGCCCCGCGGGACGAAGGTCGTGGTCCTGCCGGCGTCGCGCTCCGGCGAGGGCACGGTGCCGCCGGCCGAGACGCTGCCGCTGAGCGCCGATGCCGCCTACGGCACTGCGGATGACAATGCCTGAGTCCGGCATCGCCTGAGTCCGAAATTTCCTGACTCGGACACCGCCTGAGGCCGTCATCGCCTAGGCCCACGGGTTTCCCCCGGTCGGTTTGACAGGTCGACCTGATCGACCTAACCGGCGCATCCGAGCGCGCGCCCAAACGGGCGCGCGTTTTTTCTACAAGCCATCCCCGCCAAGATGACAAGCCAGCTGGCGAGACTGTTCCCCACGCCCGCTCCCCCAGCGATCGCTCCCCAGGACCGGATCCCAAGACCGGCTTCCAGGACCGACTCCCAGGACTGACTCCCAAGACAGGCTCCCAAGACCCTTCCCAAAGCCTGAGCCCGCCGATCAGGCAGAGCAAACGGGACCGCGCATGATCGCAATCGCGTGAGGTTGGAGCCTAGGGGGGAATGCTTAAGCTCCGGTTAAGCGAGAGCCGGTCACAAGCGCCAAGGACGGGGCGTACCCCCGCAAGACAGGAGACCCTTATGAGCATCTTGCTGACCCGCCGTGCCGCGCTGCGCGGCTCCCTCGCCGCCGCCTCGCTGCTGGCCACCCCCGCGCTTCTGCATGCGCAAAGCGTGCCGCGCCGCAACGCCTCGAGCTGGGTGCGGCAGGACTGGCGCGACCATTTCGACACCCTCGGCAAGGCGACGCTGGTGGCCGACACCGCCTCGCGCACCCTGCATTACTGGAACGCCGATGACACCGACTACCGCGCCTACCCGACCTCCGTGCCGCTGACCGACGAGCTGACCAAGCGCGGCTACACCTCGGTCGTGCGCAAGAAAGTCGGCCCGTCCTGGACCCCGACCGCCTCGCAGCTTGAGCGCTACCCGGACTGGAAACCCATCGGCCCCGGCCCCGAAAACCCGCTCGGCACCCACGCCATGTATCTCAGCTGGCCCGCCTACATCATCCACGGCACCCATGACACGCGCAAGATCGGCCGCCCCTCGTCGGATGGCTGCATCGGGCTCTACAATGAAAAGATCGCCGAGCTGTTCCAGCTCTGCCCGGTCGGCACGCAGGTGCGGGTGATCTGAGGCCGCGCGCCTGGCTGCAAAATGCCTGTCCCCGCCGTCTGGCCCCTTGCGCCTCCGGCGGGGATATTTTTGCCTAGAAGAAAGGGCTAGGTCGCGGCGTCACTGGATCTCGCGGATCGCGCGGTAGGCCGGGCCGAAGCGGCGGTAGGCCGCGTCATAGGCTTCCACCAGCTCGGCGACGGGCTCGATCACCTCGGCGGTGGCGGGCGGGGTGATCACCTCTTCGGGGGCGGCCCCGGTGGCGGCGAGCTGGCCCAGCCGGGCGGCGCCGAGCGCCGCGCCGAATTCGCCCGAGGCCGGCAGGTGCAGCGGCGTGTCCAGAACCGTCGCGATGAGCCGCAGCCAGTAGCGCGAGCGGCTGCCGCCGCCGATGGCCAGCAGGTGACCGAGCTCTGCCTTGGCGCCGCGCAGCGCCTCGGCGCTGTCGCGCAGCCCGAAGGCGACGCCCTCGAGCACCGCGCGGGTCATATCGTCGCGCCCGGTTTCCGCCCCGAGCCCGGTGAAGGCGCCGCGGATCGCGGCATCATTGTGCGGCGTGCGCTCGCCCGACAGATACGGCAGGAAACGCACCCGGCCCGGCGGCATCAGCGCCTCGCCGAGCGGCGCGGTCAGCTCGGCCGGGCGCATCCCGGCGATGCGGGCGAGCCAGTTCAGGCTGTCGGTGCAGGAGAGCATCACCCCCATCTGGTACCAGCGCCCCGGCACCGCGTGGCAGAAGGTGTGCAGCGCGCTGTCCGGCAGCGGGTGATAACCGCTGCGCGCCGCCAGCAGCACGCCCGAGGTGCCGAGCGAGACGAAGCCCTGCCCCTCGTCCAAGGCCCCGGTGCCGCAGGCCGCGGCGGCATTGTCGCCCGCGCCGCCCGCCACGGTGACCTGCTGCGCGAGCCCCCAGGCCTGCGCCAGCGCCGGGCGCAGCGGGCCCGCCGCGGCGCAGCCCTCGACCAGCCGGGGCATCTGGGCGCGCGCCATGTGTCCCGCCTCGAGCAGCGCCTCGGACCAGTCGCGGGCGCCGGTGTCGAGCCAGGCGCTGCCGGCGCTGTCGGACATGTCGGCCACGTGATCGCCGGTCAGGTAGAGATTGAGATAGGCCGCCGGGAGCAGCACCTTCGCCACCTGGGCGAAGGTCTCGGGTTCCTGCGCACGGACCCATTCGAGCTTCGGCGCGGTGAAGCCGGGAAAGACGATATTGCCCGAGAGCTCCCGGAACGCCGGGATCGCGTCGAGCGCCGCCGCCTCGGCGAAGGCGCGGGTGTCGTTCCACAGGATGCAGGGCCGGAGCACCGCGTCATCCGGCCCCAGCAGCACCGCGCCGTGCATGTGTCCGGCGATACCGATGCCGCGCAGCCCGGCCCAGGCCGGCTGCGCGCGCAGCTCGCCCACCGCGCCCTCGAGCGCGGCGATCCAGTCCGAGGGATCCTGTTCGGACCAGCCCGGGTGCGGGTGGCGCGCCTCGTAGTGGCGCTCGGCGCTGGCAATGGGCACCCCGGCCTCGTCGCAGAGCAGCGCCCGCAGGCCGGAGGTTCCGAGGTCGATGCCGAGGTAGGACATGAGATCAGCCGTTCAGATAGGTTTCGATGCTGCGCTGCGCGCCTTCGGACCAGAGCATATCGAGCCAGCGCGCGAAACTCTCTTCAAAGCGCGCATCCCCTTGAATCTCGCCGTAGACCGCCCGCTGTGTCAGCCAGACCGCAGGGGTCTCGCGCGCCTGCGCCGCGAGGGCCGTGAGGGCCTCCCAGTTGGGATCGTTCGGCGCGATCTCTGTGCCGTCCTCGAAGGTTCCGGCGCAGTAGCGGCACCAGAGCGCGCTTTCCAGCGCCAGCCCCTCCGTGGGCGTGCCCTTGCGCAGCCCGTCGGCGATCGAGGGCACGATGAACTTTGGCTGCCGGTTCGAGCCGTCGAGGCAGAGCCTGCGGATCGTGTCCTTCACCGCCGGGTTGGCAAAGCGCCCGGCGATCAGCTCGAGGTAGGCCGGCGGCGTGAACTCGGGCACCGGGTCGACATGGGGCAGGATTTCCTCGGTCTCGACCTTGCGCAGGTAGGCGCTGACCAGCGGATGCGCCATGGCGTCATCGGCGAACTCGCAGCCGAGCAGCGCGCCGGCATAGGCGATGATCGCATGGCCGCCGTTGAGGATGCGGATCTTCATCCGCTCGTAGTCGTGCACGTGCTCGGTGAAGGTGACGCCCACCTCCTCGAGCCGCGGGCGGCCTTGCGGGAAGTTGTCCTCGAGCACCCATTGCCGGAACGGCTCGCAGGTCACCGGCACCGGGTCGTCGAGGCCGAACTCGCGGGCCAGCGACCGCTCGCCCTCGCCCGTGGCCGGGGTGATGCGGTCGACCATGGAATTGGGGAAGGCAACGTTGGTCTCGATCCATGCCGCGAAGTCGGGGGCCGACAGCCGCGCCGTGCCCGCCACCGCGTCGCGGGTCACCTCGCCGTTGCCGGGGATATTGTCGCAGCTCATCACGGTGAAGGGCGGCAACCCCGCCGCCCTGCGCGCCTTGAGCGCGGCGACGATGGCGCCAAAGACGGTCTTCGGTGTCTCGGGCGCGGCGCCATCGGCAAGGATATCGGGATGCGTGGGATCGAAGGTGCCGGTGGTGGCATCGACGTAGTAACCGCCCTCGGTCACGGTCAGCGAGACGATGCGGGTTGCCGGGTCGGCCATGCGGTCGATCAGCGGGCCGTTCTCGGGATCGACCGGGCAGAAATCCACCATGGCCCCGATGATCCGCGGGCGCGGACCGGACGGATCGAGCTCGATCACCGTCGAGAGGTAATCCTGCGTCGCCAGCGCCTCGCGCATCTTGCCATCGGGCGCGCGCACGCCCGCGCCGCAGATCGCCCAGTCGTGGTCGAGCCCCTTGGCGAAGAGATCGTCGAGGTAGACCGCCTGGTGCGCGCGGTGAAAGTTGCCGAGGCCGACGTGCACGATGCCCGGCGTCAGCCCGGAGCGGTCGTAGGCGGGGCCGGAAATGCGGGGGTCGAGCGCGCCGAGCGCGTCTGTGTGGAGTTTCATGGGGGCCTCCGTCAGCTCATCCATTGTCCGCCGTCCACGTTGTAGGTCTGGGCGACGATGTATTCGGCCTCGTCCGAGGCGAGGAAGACGGCCATGCCGGTGAGGTCCTCGGCCCGGCCCATGCGGCCATAGGGCACGGCCTCGCCGACCTCGCGTTTCTTTTGGCCGAGCGGTTTGTTTTCATATTTGGCGAAAAAGGCATCGACCCCGTCCCAATGCTCGCCATCCACCACACCGGGAGCGATGGCGTTGACGTTGATGCCGTGTTCGATGAGGTTCAGCGCCGCCGATTGCGTCAGGCTGATCACCGCGGCCTTGGAGGCGCAGTAGACCGCCACCAGCGGCTCGCCGCGGCGGCCCGCCTGGCTCGCCATATTGATGATCTTCCCGCCGCCACCGCGTTCGATCATGTGCCCGGCGACGGCCTGCATCGTAAAGAGCACCCCCGCGACGTTGATGTCGAAGACCCGCGCGTAATCCTCGCGGGAGATCTCGGTCAGCGGCGCGGCGGTGAAGAGCGCGGCGTTGTTGATCAGGATGTCGATGCGACCAAGGCGGGCGACGATCTCGGCCACCGCGCTGTCGATGCTGGTCTGGTCGGTGACGTCCATGTGCACCGCGATCGCCCCGGCGCCGAGCGCCTCGGCCGTGGCCTCGGCCCGCGCGAGGTCGATGTCGGCAATCGCCACTTTCGCCCCTTCGCGCAGGTAGGCTTCGGCAAAGCCCGCGCCGATGCCGCGCGCCGCCCCGGTGATCAGGGCGCATTTGCCCTGCAGACGAGTGGTCATGCCCGCAGCCCCTGCATGTCGAAGCGGTGCAGCTTGCTCTCGTCCGGGGTCAGGAAGATGCGGTCGCCGTGGCGCACCGGCATCTCGCCGTCGACCCGCACGGTCAGCGGCTCGGAGCCCAGCCCGTGGTCGTGCACGTGCAGGAAGGTGTCGGAGCCAAGGTGCTCGGCGACGCCGACGGTACCCTGCCAGAGGCCGCTCTCGGTCGAGGCGGCGAGGTGCTCGGGCCGGATGCCGATGGTCGCGACGCCGTGCTTGTCGGCCTCCGCGCCGCGGATCAGGTTCATCTTCGGTGAGCCGATGAAGCCCGCGACGAACTCGTTCTGCGGCGTGTGGTAGAGCTCGAGCGGCGAGCCCACCTGCTCGATATTGCCGGCGCGCAGCACGACGATCTTGTCGGCCATGGTCATCGCTTCGACCTGGTCGTGGGTGACGTAGATCATCGTGGTCTTCAGCGCGTTGTGCAGCTCGGAGATCTCCAGCCGCATGTTCACCCGCAGCGCCGCGTCGAGGTTCGACAGGGGCTCGTCGAAGAGGAAGGCCGAGGGCTCGCGCACGATGGCGCGGCCGATGGCGACGCGCTGGCGCTGGCCGCCCGAGAGCTGGCCCGGGCGCCGGTCGAGGTAGTCGGTCAGGTTGAGCGATTTCGCCGCCGCCTCGATGCGGCGCTTCTGCTCGTCCTGCGGCACCCCCGCCATCTTCATCGGGAAGGCGATGTTCTTGCGCACCGACATGTGCGGATAGAGCGCGTAGCTCTGGAACACCATGGCCAGCCCGCGCTTGGCGGGGGGCATGTCGGTGGCGTCCTCGCCGTCGATGCGGATCTGGCCGGAGGTCACGTCTTCGAGCCCCGCGATCAGCCGCAGCAGCGTGGACTTGCCGCAGCCCGAGGGGCCGACGAAGACCACGAACTCGCCGTCGTTGATGGTCAGATCCAGCGGCGGGATGACGTTCACGTCGCCGAAGCTCTTGGTCACCTTGTCGAGGGTGATGCGTCCCATGTCTGGTTCCTTCCTTATTTCACCGCGCCGAAGGTCAGGCCGCGGACAAGTTGCTTCTGGCTGAACCAGCCCATGATGAGGATCGGCGCGATGGCCATGGTCGAGGCCGCCGAGAGCTTGGCGTAGAACAGGCCCTCCGGCGACGAGTAGCTGGCGATGAAGGCGGTGAGCGGCGCCGCCTTGGCTGCCGTCAGGTTCAGCGTCCAGAACGCCTCGTTCCACGCCAGGATGATGTTGAGCAGCAGGGTCGAGGCGATCCCCGGCACCGCCATCGGCGTCAGCACGTGGATCAGCTCGTTCTTCAGCGAGGCACCGTCCATGCGCGCGGCCTCGAGGATCTCGCCGGGGATCTCCTTGAAGTAGGTGTAGAGCATCCACACGATGATCGGCAGGTTGATCAGCGTCAGCACGATGACCAGGCCGAGGCGCGTGTCGAGCAGCCCGAGATTGCGGAAGATCAGGTAGATCGGCACCAGCACGCCGACCGGCGGCAGCATCTTGGTGCTGAGCATCCACATCAGCACGTCTTTCGTGCGCCTGCCGGGCACGAAGGCCATGGCCCAGGCCGCCGGGATGGCGATCACAAGACCGATCACCGTGGAGCCCAGCGAGATCACCACCGAGTTCAAGAAGTGGCGGAAGTAGTTCGACCGCTCCTGCACCGTGGCATAGCTCTCGAAGGTCCAGCTCGAGAAGATCACTTCGAAGGGCGTCTTGATCGCGTCGCCCTCGGACTTGAACGAGAGGATGACGATCCACAGGATCGGGAAGAAGATCGCGAGCCCCACGAGCCAGGCCAGCACGGTCACCACGGCCTTGCGCCGGGTCGTCACTTTGCGTGCCATCTCAGCCCCTCCCACTCAGTTTTTCGAAAATTCGCGGGGCCTTGGCGGACGCGCCCGCGGCGAGGTTTTGCCTTGCAGACATCGCTCAGGCCTCCAGGTTCTTGCCGATCATCCGCATCAGGAAGATCGCCACGATATTGGCGAGGATGATCGCCACCACGCCCCCGGCCGAGCCGCCGCCCACGTCGAACTGCAGCAGAGACTGCATGTAGATGAGGTACGTCAGGTTGGTGGACGCCACGCCCGGACCGCCGTTGGTGGTCACCAGGATCTCGGCGAAGACCGACAGCAGGAAGATGGTCTGGATCAGGATGACCACGGTGATGGCGCGCGCCAGGTGCGGCACCATGATGTAGAAGAAACGCGACAGCGGCCCGGCGCCGTCCATCTCGGCGGCCTCGAGCTGTTCCTGGTCCAGCGATTGCAGCGCGGTCAGCAGGATCAGCGTGGCGAAGGGCAGCCATTGCCAGCTGACAATGAAGATGATCGACCCTAGGGGCGCCTGCGCGAGGAAGTCATAGGGCTGCAGGCCGAAGAACTTCGCAAGGTGGGCGAAGAGCCCGTTCACCGGGTTCATGAACATGTTCTTCCAGACCAGCGCCGAGACGGTGGGCATGACGAAGAAGGGCGCGATCACCAGGATGCGCACGATGCCCTGCCCCCAGAACGGCTGGTCCATCAGCAGCGCCAGCAGCGTCCCGCCGACGGTGGTGATCAGCAGCACCCCCCCGACCAGCAGCAGCGTGTTCCACAGCGCCGCGGTGAAGGCGGGATCGGTCAGGAAGAAGCGGTAGTTGGTCCAGCCGGTGAACTCTTCCATGCCCGGCATCAGCAGGTTGTAGCGCAGGAACGAGAAGTAGAGCGTCATCGACAGCGGCACGATCATCCAGCCGAGCAGCAGCAGGACCGCGGGCGAGATCATGAGCCGGGCGGCGGCGCGGGATGCTTTGGTGGCCATGGCCGGTCTCCCTGGTCGTGTAAGGTCTTGGGGTGTCTTGCGGGTATCTTGGAAAGGTGGCGCGGAGCCTGGACGCGCAACGTGGGATGTGTGGGCGTCTCGGGGCGAGCGGGCTGAAAACTGCCGGGGCTGAGGGCTTCCGGGGCACCCGCGCGGGGTGGGCCCGCGGGCATCGCCCCGGAAGCAGGTGGCCCGGACAGGCCGGCGCGCCCGGGTGAGGTCGGGTTGCGCGTTGCCCCGGTGCGCGATCTTGCGCCGCGCTGCCGGGACCGGCCGGGCCGGGAGTGCCATCGGACCTGGAGGTGGCGGGCCCCTTCAATCCCCGGAGGGCCCGCCGGTCCGTGGCTTTTGCCCGAGGCTGGCCTACTTGATGTAGCCGGCCTTCATCATCTCACGCTCGGTGAGCATCTGCGCCGATTGCAGCGCCTGCTCGGCGGTCACCTGCCCGGCAAGCGCGGCAGAGAACTGCTGGCCGACCGCGGTGCCGAGCCCCTGGAACTCGGGGATGGCGACGAACTGGACCCCCACGTAGGGCACCTCGTCGACCGTCGGGTTCTGCGGATCCGCGGCGTTGATCGATTCCAGCGTCATCTGCGCGAAGGGAGCGGCCTCGAGGTACTCGGGGTTCTCGTAGAGCGAGGTGCGGGTGCCCGGCGGCACGTTTGCCCAGCCCTCTTTCGAGGCGACCAGTTCGAGGTACTCCTTGGAGGTGGCCCATTCGACAAACGCCTTGGCCGCGTCTTCCTTCTGGGTGCCGGCGGGAATGCCGAGGTTCCAGGCCCAGAGCCAGTTGCCGCGCTTGCCAAGCCCGTTGTCCGGCGCCAGCGCAAAGCCGACCTGGTCGGCGACCGAGGATTCCTCGGCGTTGGTCACGAAGGACGCCGCCACGGTGGCGTCGATCCACATGCCACATTTGCCCGACTGGAACAGCGCCAGGTTCTCGTTGAAGCCGTTCGACGACGCGCCCGGCGGGCCGTAGTTGTTCATGAGCTCGAGGTAGTCGGTCAGCGCGGCGTTCCAGGCCTCGCTGTCGAACTGCGGTTTCCAATCCATGTCGAACCAGCGCGCGCCGTAGGAGTTGGCCATGGCGGTCAGGAAGGCCATGTTCTCGCCCCAGCCGGCCTTGCCGCGCAGGCAGATGCCGTAGACTTCATTGTCCTTGTCGGTCATCGCCGCGGCGGCGTCCTTGATGAAGTCCCAGGTCGGCGCCTCGGGCATCTCGAGCCCGGCGGCCTCCATCAGATCCTTGCGGTACATGACCATCGAGCTCTCGCCGTAGAACGGCGCGGCGTAAAGCGAGCCGTCCACCGTCAGGCCGCCCCGGATCGCCGGCAGCAGGTCGTCCACGTCGTAGCTCTCGGGCATGTCGTCGAGGCTGACCAGCCAGCCGCGCTCACCCCAGATCGGAACCTCGTAGGTGCCGATGGTCATCACATCGAACTGGCCGCCCTTGGTGGCCACGTCCTGGGTCACGCGCTGGCGCAGCACGTTCTCTTCCAGCGTCACCCACTCGACCTTGATGTCGGGATGCGTCTCGTTGAAGGCGTCCATCAGACCCTGCATGCGGATCATGTCGCCATTGTTCACCGTCGCGACGGTGATGGTGGTTTCGGCAAGCGCCGCGGTGCCGAGGGCACCCAGGGCGCACGCGCCCATGAGCGCGCGGATGGTAACTGACATGAGAAATCCTCCCTGAATTCCGACACTGGGTCTGGCGCCCGCTCTCCCCTGAGTGAGCAACTGCCCGTGCTGTGGGCAAATGCTCACTCAAAGCGACGAGTCGAGTCAAGCCCATTCTGAGCGCAAAGGCTTTAGGAAGTGCTGAGGATTTCGGCCGCAGTTAATTCATCGGTGATCAGGCCCTGCACCAGACGCCCTTTAAGAGCGGCACGCAACGCCTTGATCTTACTGACACCTCCAGCAACGCAGATCACCGGGTTGTCGTTCTGCGGCACGCGCACGCCGACCATGAATTCATTGACAGGATGCTCGAGGTAGCGCCCCTCGGCGTCGAAAACATGGCCACCCAGCTCGCCCGCGGCCCCCGCCGTGCGCAGGCTTGCAAGCTCCTCGGCGGTGATGAACCCGTCGACGAAAAGCGGCGCATCGTCGGCCATCTGGCCGATTCCCACCACCGTCACATCCGCCTCCTTGGCCAGCGCGCGCGAGCTGACCACATGCGGCAGGCTGCGGTAGGTGGCGAATTCCTCGGCATCGCGCGCCATCACCGGCACCGACATCGGGTAGTGCGGCGCGCCGGTCTTGTCGGCGATGCGCATGATGACCTCGTAGAAAGAGGCCGAGCCGTCCGGTGCCACGTTGCCGATCAGCGAGACCATGCGGTGATGCCCGGCGTTGATCGTCTGCATCTGGTCGATCATCGCGCGCAGCGTCCGCCCGGTGCCGAGCGCGATGAGCTGCGGCGTCTCCTGCGCGAAGAGGCGTTCCATCTCGGCGGCGGCGAAGGGTGCGATGGCGCGCAGAGCGTCCTGCCCCGAATCCGCCCGCGGCGCGACCCGCGCCCGGATCAGCCCGAAGCGCTGGCGCAGCCGGCGTTCGAGCTCGAGACACTCGGCGATGGGGTGATCGATACGGACCTTGACCAGCCCCTCGGCCACGGCGCGGGCCACCAGCCGCTGCGCGCGTTGGCGCGAGATCCCGAGCTCCTCGGCGATCTGGTCCTGCCGCATCCCGCCGACGTAATAGAGCCAGGCGGCCCGCGCCGCGAGATCGTCCGGAGAGGTATCGCCGTCATCGAGGGTGCGCAGGGCCATGGTCACGTGCCTGTGATGAAGAGGTCAGGGGCAAGATGCGGGAGATCCGCAAAACTTGCAAATTGACGGTGCGGCAGCCTCTGCGGGTCCCGGGGCAGCGCCCCGCCCGCGAGGTGGCTTCCGCCGGTGAACTGCCAGACCGCCATACCCGCCGCCAGCCCCGCGCCGATGCCGGCCAGCGAGTCCTCGATCAGCAGGCAGCGCTCCGGGGCCACACCGGCCTTCTCGGCGGCGCGCAGCGGCAGGTCGGGCGCGGGCTTGCCGCGTTTGACCTCCGAGGCCGTGGTGATCCGCCCCTCGAAAGCCGCCGTCAGCCCGGTCATCGCGAGGCTCGAGGCCACCCGCGCCGGGCTCGAACTGGTGGCGAGGCAATAGGGCACCGACAGCGTACCGAGCACCTCACGCAGATGCGGCATGACCTGTAGCCCCTCGGCCTCGAAGGCGGCAATGAGCCGGGCGCGGTAGTCGGCCTCGAAGCCCTCGGGGAGCGTGATGCCGAATTCCTCGCGGATCTGCGCGATCACCGTGGGATAGCTGCGGCCGAGGAAATGCCGGGCGACATAGGGGATATCGACCTCGATGCCCTGCTGCGCGAGTTCCGCCACCAGCATGCGCAGCGAGATGATCTCGCTGTCGACCACGACGCCGTCGAAATCGAACAGCACCAGCTCTATCGGCTGTGACATGCCTGTTCCCCCTCAGTTTTCCGCATCTCGCCCGAAGGGGTGCCCGGCTGCAACCTCGGATTTGACACATGCCCATGAAAGCGGGAGTCCCTGCCTCCGTTCCGGTCGGCACAAGGAGCGCAGCGCCGCCGTCCGGCGGCAGACCGCCCCGGGCGGCCGCTGGCCTCGGTTCCACAAAGTCGATGTCCCGCGCTGCAACGCAAAAGGCCGAGGCAAAGCCCCGGCCCTTCGATCCGTTCCACGTCAGTGCCGATCTCAGCCGGCCTCAGCCGACCTTCACCCCCTTGCGGCCCGCGAGGTCGATGAAATACTGCCAGGCCACCCGGCCCGAGCGCGCACCGCGCGTGGCCTGCCATTCGATCGCCTCGGCGCGCAGCGTCTCGTCGTCGATCTCGACGCCATGCTCGGTGCAGTATCCGTGGATCATCGCAAGATACTCGTCCTGCGAGCACGGGTGGAAGCCGAGCCAGAGCCCGAAACGGTCCGACAGCGAGACCTTCTCCTCGACCGCCTCGGAGGGGTTGATCGAGGTGCTGCGCTCGTTCTCGATCATGTCGCGCGGCATCAGGTGCCGGCGGTTCGAGGTGGCGTAGAAGAGCACGTTCTCCGGCCGCCCCTCGATGCCGCCGTCGAGCACCGCCTTGAGGCTCTTGTAGTGCTGGTCGTCGTGGCTGAACGACAGGTCGTCGCAGAACAGCACGAAGCGGTGCGGCGCCCCGCGCAGCAGGTTGAGCAGCCGGCCCACGGACGGCAGGTCCTCGCGCTGCAGCTCGACCAGCTTCAGCCCCTCGCCCCGCGCCCGAACCTCGGCGTGTACCGCCTTGACAATGCTTGATTTTCCCATGCCCCTGGCGCCCCAGAGAAGGGCGTTGTTGGCAGGCAGACCACGGGCGAACTGCAGGGTGTTCGACAGCAGCGTGTCGCGCGAACGGTCGATGCCCACCAGCAGCTTCAGGTCGATCCGGTTCACCTGCGGCACCGGCTCCAGCCGGTCCGGTTCGGTGTGCCAGACAAAGGCATCCGCCGCGCCGAACTCCGGGGCGGCAAGAGGCGCCGGAGCCATTCGCTCCAGCGCCTCCGCGATGCGTTTCAACGCTTTACTCGTCACGGGGTGCGGTCCTCCTGACCCTCGTCTTCGTCTTCATCGTCGAACCACAGGCCCTGGGCGCGCAGTTCCTTCTCGCGCTTGCGCTCGACGATGCGCACCAGGAAGATCGACACTTCGTAGAGGCCGTAGACCACGACGAAGAGGATCGCCTGCGTGGTCACATCCGGGGGCGTGACCAGCGCGGCCAGCACCAGGATCGCCACCACCGCGTATTTGCGGACCGAGCCAAGACCCGCGGCTGAGACCAGCCCGGCCTTGCCCATCAGCGTCAGCAGCACCGGCAACTGGAAGCACAGGCCGAAGGCGACGATGAACTTGAGCGTGATGTCGAGGCTCTCGTTCACCTTGCCGAAGAAGGTGATCTTCATGCCCTCGGTGGTTTCCGGCACCACCGCCGTGTCCACCGGCAGGTCCGACGGCATGCCGTCGGTGGCCCGCTGCAGCAGGTCGGCGAAGATCGAGCTGACGTCGGCGAAGCCGAGGAAGAACTGCATCGCCAGCGGCGTCACCACGAAATGCGCAAAGCTCGCGCCCAGCAGGAACATGATCGGCGAGGCGATCATGAACGGCAGGAAGGCGTTCTTCTCGGACTTGTAGAGCCCCGGCGCGACGAAGCGCCAGAGCTGGAACGAGATCACCGGGAAGGCCAGGCCGAAGCCGAAGACCATCGAGATGCGGAACAGGGTGAACAGGTATTCCTGCGGCGAGGTGTACTGCATGGTGGGCGACGGATCGCCAAGCGCGCGCAGCGTCTCCTCGATCGGGCCGAGCAGGAACTGCAGGATCGGCTCGGCCACGGTGAAGGCCAGCACGATGCCCACGATGAAGGCCGCCACGGCCCGGATGAGCCGCGTACGCAGCTCCGCCAGGTGCTCGATCAGCGGCGCCGAGCTGTCGTCGATATCGTCATGGTCCACCTGGCTCATGCCTCACCGTCTTTCTTCAGCGCCGCTTCCAGCTCTTCGGCCTTCTTCGCGGCGTCCTCGGCCTTCTTGGCCGCGGCCTCCGCCTCGCGCTTCTGGCGCTCGGCAGCAGCACGGGCGGCGCCGGCCTCGATCTTCTGCTTGTTCGCGGCCCGCTCTGCGTCGAGCGCGCCGGGATCTTCCTTCAGCCCCTCGGTCTTCTTCGGGGGCGTGGGGTCGGTCATCGACTTGGCGGCATCGCGCACCCCGTCCATGGCCGAGTTCACCGGGTTGGTCGCCGTCTTGAGCGTCTTGGCCACGTCGCGCACGCCCGCCTCGTCCGCCGCGTCGTTCATCGCGCGGCTGAACTCGCGCGCCATGCCGCGCGCCTTGCCCATGAAGCGACCCACATTGCGGAACAGCACCGGCAGATCCTTGGGGCCCACGACAATGAGCGCCACGATCCCGATGACCATGAGTTCCGACCAGCCAAGATCGAACATGGGATCAGACCTTGTCTTTCTCGCTCTCGGGCGTCACGTCCTTGGCCTCTTCCGCCTTTTCGTCCTCAAGCTCCTTGCCGCCTTCGCTCACGCCCTTCTTGAAGGCGGTGATGCCCTTGCCGACTTCGCCCATGAGGCTGGAAATCTTGCCGCGGCCGAACAGAACCAGCACCACGACGGCGATCAGAAGAAGGCCCGGAAGGCCGATATTGTTGAGCATGTCCTTAGTCTCCCTTTGGCCGCTCCAACCCTTGCCGGGTGTCCCCGAAGCGGCACGTCGAAATCTGTACCCGGGTTTTAGGATCCCTGCCGGCGACGCGGAAGGCGCAAAGCCGGCCAGCCGGCCCGCTGGACGGGGTTTTCTTTCCTCTTTTTGCCAGTATTCTGTCAGGTGCCAATAAACTGTCAGTTGGGGCGCTCGCAGGCCCTGCCCGTTCCGCGAATCGCCCCTGCCCGGAAGGCCGCCGATGAAGAAGTCAGACCGGCTCTACGCCCTGATGACCCGTCTCAAGGACGGATCGCTGCACACCGCCGAGGCGCTGGCCGAGGAACTGGGCGTCTCGGTGCGCACCATCTACCGCGACATGGACACGCTCGCCGCCTCCGGCGTGCCGGTCGAGGGCGAGCGCGGCCGCGGCTACACCGCCCGCGCCGCCTTCACCCTGCCGCCGCTGAATCTCAGCGAGCTGGAACTGGAGGCACTGCATCTCGGCCTCGCCGCCGTGGGACAGGGCGGCCTGCCCGATCTCGCCGAGGCCGCCGAGGCGCTCTCGGCCCGGATCGACGCGCTGCTGCCCGAGGACGGCACGCCCGGCGGCGCCTTCGGCTTTGCCACCTACCCGTTCCGCGAGGCCGCCGAGGGCTTTCGCTTCATGCCCGATTTCCGTGCCGCCATCCGCGCCCGGCAGAAGCTCCGGGTGACGCTGAAGGACCGCGCCGCGCCGCAGGACCTGCGGCCGCTGCACATGGACTACTGGGGCCGCATCTGGACCTGCATCACCTGGAACGAGACCACGCGCGGCTTCGAGACCCTGCGCATCGACCAGGTGACCGACGTCACCCCCCTGCCCGGGCTGTTCGTGGACGAACCGGGCAAGAGCCTCGCCGATTTCCGGGCACAGCAGGGCTGACCGCGCTTCGCGCTTGACCGGGCGGCCCCGGCAAAGCCACGCTGCGCCATGGACATGCGCGCGCCTTCCCGTGGCTTCGGCCCCTCGGAGTACCGCGCCCGGCTGGCCCGGGCGCAGGCCCGCATGGCCATGTCCGGCATCTCGGCGCTGCTGCTGACCACAGAGCCCGAGATCCGCTATTTCACCGGCTTCCTCACCCGCTTCTGGGAGAGCCCGACACGGCCCTGGTTCCTCGTGGTGCCCGCCGAGGGCGACCCGGTGGCGGTGATCCCCTCGATCGGCGCGCATCTCATGGCGCAGTGCTGGATCCGCGATATCCGCACCTGGCGCTCTCCGGACTACGAGGACGACGGCATCACCCTGCTCGCCGAGGCGCTGGCCGAGGCGGTGCCGCCCGGCGAATGGGTCGGCGTGCCGAGCGGCGACGAGACCCACTTGCGCATGCCGCTCTCGAGCTGGGAGGCGCTGAAGCACCGGCTGCACGACCGGCTCTTCGGCCCCGACGGCGGCGTCCTGCGGGCGCTGCGCATGGTGAAATCCGAGGGCGAGATCGACCGCATCCGCGCCGCCTGCGACGTCGGCACCCGCGCCTTTGCCCGGCTGCCCGAGATCGCCCGCCCCGGCGTGCCGCTGGCGCAGGTCTTCCGCCGCTTCCAGATGCTGGCGCTCGACGAGGGCGCGGATTGGGTACCCTACCTCGCCGGCGCCGCCGGCCCCGGTGGCTATGGCGACGTGATCTCCCCTGCAACCGATGCCCCGCTGCGCGAGGGCGACGTGCTCATGCTCGACACCGGGCTGATGCTGGACGGCTATTTCTGCGATTTCGACCGGAATGTCTCGCTCGGCCGCGCCGGAGCCGAGGTGCTGGACGCCCACGCCCGGCTGCTCGAAGCGGTGCAGGCGGGCTTTGCCGCCGCCAGGCCCGGCGCGCGGGCCGCCGATGTCTTCCACGCCATGGCGCCGATCTGCGGCGGCTCCGAGGTCGGACGGCTCGGCCATGGGCTCGGCATGCAACTTACCGAGCCGCCCTCGCTGATCCCCGCCGACGACACGCTGCTCGAGCCGGGCATGGTGCTGACGCTGGAGCCGGGGATCGCGCTCGGCGCCGGACGGATGCTGGTGCACGAGGAAGACCTCGTGATCCGCGAGAGCGGCGCCGAGTGGCTGACAACCCCCGCCACCCACCTGCCGGAGCTGCCGACATGACGCGCCAGGACAACGGAGTTCACTTCCCGCACGACCTGGAGCCGCAGCGCCCGACGCAGGTCGGGCTGATCGTGCTGCAATCGGACGAGACCATCGAGCCGGACCTGCACCGCCTGCTGCCGCCCGAGCTGGAGCTGCTGGTCAGCCGCATCCCCTCGGGCGCCGAGGTCACGCCGGACACGCTGGCGGCGATGGAGGGTTACATGACCGCCTCCGCGGCGCTCTTTCCGGGGGGCGCGCGGCTGGCCGCGGTCGGCTATGGCTGCACCTCGGGCACCGCGCAGATCGGCGCGGCGGAGGTCGCGGCGCGCATTCGCAAGGCGGTCCCTGCCCCGCATGTGACCGAGCCGGTCTCGGCGCTGATCGCCGCCTGTGCCGCGCTTGGCCTGCGCCGCCTCGCCCTGCTCTCGCCCTACATCGCGCCGGTCTCGGACCGGCTGCGCGCGGTGCTGGCGGCGGCGGGCATCGAGACCCCGACCTTCGGCAGCTTCCTGATCGAGGAGGAAGCGCGGGTGGTCCGCATCTCGGCGGGTTCTGTCCTTGTAGCCGGGCAGCAGCTGGTCGCCGAGAGCCCGGAGCCTGTGGACGCGCTCTTCCTGTCCTGCACGAACCTGCGCACCCTGCCGGTGATCGCGGCGCTGGAAGAGACCATCGGCCTGCCCGTTCTGGCCAGCAACACGGTGCTCGCTTGGCACATGGCGCGGCTGGCGGGCGCGCGGGCGCAGGGACCGGGACGGCTGCTGCAGATGACCACCGCAGGCACGGTCCGCGCCGCCGAGTAGCGCCACGGCGGCAGACCCCGCTCATCGTATTCGCACGGCGTCTTCGCGTGGCCCCGGAGCGGCATCACCACGGCAAGAAAGCCTTCGCAGGCGCGCATCAGCTCGGGCGGTTCTCGCGCCCGGCGCCACGCGGGCGCCCGCCGCAGTGCGCTCCCCGCCAAAAAAACAACCCCCGAAGCCATGGGCTCCGGGGGGCACTGGTACATCTCTTGACGCGTCACTCGTTACCAAAGACGCCCCGTCCCCGCAGGAACAGGGCCAGGCCGGATCACTCGGCCTTCATCGCCTCGATCGAGATCTCGACCTCGACTTCGTCGCTGACGTAGGGCGCGAACATGCCGAGGTTGTAGTCCGAACGGATCAGCGTGGTGGTGGCGTGGAAGCCGAGCCAGGGCTTGCCTTCCATCGGGTGCTCGCCGGCCTGGGTCAGGACCGCGTCGAGCACGACTTCCTTGGTCACGCCGTTCAGCGTCAGGTCGCCGGTGATCAGGCCGGTGTCGTCGCCGGTCACTTCGATCGACTTCGAGGTGAAGGCGACGGTCTTGTCGTCCGACGCGCCGAAGAAGTCACCGCTCATGAAGTGGTCGTAGCGGGCTTCCCAGCCGGTGAGCATGGTGGTCACGTCCCAGGAGGTGGTGACGCTGGAGGCTGCCGGGTCTTCGGCGTCGTACTGGATTTCACCTTCGAAGCCGCCGAACATGCCGTAGCCGGTCGAGAAGCCGAGGTGGTTGTAGGAAAACACGATCTGCGTGTGGCTCGCGTCGAAGACATAGGTTTCGGGCGCGGCAAAGGCTGCGATCGGAGCAAGCGCAACAGCGCCGGCGAGAAGAAGGGATTTCATGTCGGATATCTCCGGGGGGTTGCGTTTCGATGCCCGAACATGTCGTGATTTGCCGCGCCGCGGCAATTCGGCCTGCCTCCACAGGGTCTGTTGAAAATCGAACACTTGCAGGCGCGCACATGCGCACAGTTACAAGACCGAAGACGCGCGGGCTATCGAGAGGCCGGTGGCGACCTGCCCGCGCCACTTCCTTCAGAACCCGAGGCTCCGACAGTGAAGATGCCCTGAAAGCCCGCAGCCCCTCAAGCCTATGCTTTTCCTCTGGCTCTGCCGACGCGCCCGCTCGCGCGGTAGGGTCGCGCACCGTCGCCCTAGCGGCGATCCTCGCAGAGCAGCACGGCGCTCACCCCGGTGAGCAGCAGGCCGAGCGAGGCCATCAGCCGCCCCAGCGACAGCCCCTCCGCGGCGCCGGGCATCAGCCAGAGCGCGAAGGCCGAGAGCGCAAGTCCAAAGCCCAGCATCTGGCCGCAGATCCGCAGCAGAATGCCCGTCACCTCGTCCCCGGAATTCCGGGAACTGCGAAACCCGCCCATCGACATCGCGCCTGCCTCCTCACCTGCTCACGCCGTCCTGCTGACGTGTGTGGTCCCCAATCTCGACGGCAATGGGGCAAACCGGCGATTCACCGCGGTTTCCCTGCCGACCTTCCGCGAGGTTATGGAGAGCGTTTCTTGAGGAACCGTTAATCACCTTTCCCGCCGGATCGAGGCTTGTATCCCGCGCCCGAGCGTGTATAGAGCACCATCCCTCCGCGAGATGATGTGAACCGCGCAGACTCTCGTGGGCAGGAGCGGAGTGGATCGCCTGCCCTATGAAATGCGCCCGGATAGAAATGGAGCACACATGCCGCTTTATGAGCATGTTTTCATTGCGCGTCAGGACCTCTCCAACGCGCAGGCTGAAGGTCTCGTCGAACATTTCGGCACCGTCCTCTCGGACAACGGCGGCAAGGTCGTCGAATCCGAGTACTGGGGCGTGAAGACCATGGCCTACAAGATCAACAAGAACCGCAAGGGCCACTACGCCTTCCTGAAGACCGACGCCCCGGCGACCGCGGTCCAGGAAATGGAGCGCCTGATGCGCCTGCATGACGACGTCATGCGCGTTCTGACGATCAAGGTCGAAGAGCACGCCGAGGGCCCCTCGGTGCAGATGCAGAAGCGCGATGAGCGCGAGGGCCGCGGCGACCGCCGTCCCCGCAACTGATCTGAACGAGAGGAGCTAAAACCATGGCTGCAAAACCGTTTTTCCGCCGCCGCAAGGTCTGCCCCTTCTCGGGCGACAATGCACCCAAGATCGACTACAAAGACACCCGTCTGCTGCAGCGCTACATCTCCGAGCGCGGCAAGATCGTCCCGTCCCGCATCACCGCAGTGTCGGCAAAGAAGCAGCGTGAACTGGCCCGTGCCATCAAGCGCGCCCGCTTCCTCGCCCTGCTGCCCTACGTCGTGAAATAAGGAGAGAGACCCATGCAAGTCATTCTTCTGGAGCGCGTGGCCAAGCTCGGCCAGATGGGCGATGTCGTCGACGTCAAACCCGGCTATGCCCGCAACTACCTGCTGCTGCAGGGCAAGGCGCTGACCGCCTCGAAAGAGAACATCGCCTCCTTCGAAGCACAGAAAGCCCAGCTCGAGGCCCGCAACCTCGAGTCCAAGCAAGAAGCCGAAGCCCTCGGCGAGAAGCTTGGCGGCCAGCAGTTCGTCGTGATTCGCCAGGCCTCCGATGGCGGCAACCTCTACGGCTCCGTCACCACCCGTGACGCCGCAGATGTCGCCACCGCCGAAGGCTTCTCGATCGACCGCAAGCAGGTCATCATCCGTCAGCCGATCAAAGAGCTCGGCCTGCACGAGGTGGAAGTTCACCTGCACCCCGAGGTGATGGTCACCATCAACCTCAACGTCGCACGTTCGCCCGAAGAGGCAGAGCTGCAGGCGTCGGGCAAGTCGATCCAGGAACTGGCAGCCGAGGAAGAGGCCCAGGCCGAATTCGAGATCTCGGAACTCTTCGACGATATCGGCAGCGCCGCATCGGACGAGGACGAAGCTCCGGCAGCCGCCGAAGCCGAAGAGACCGAAGACAACGCCTGATCCCACTCGGATCACCGCACAGTCGAAACCGCGCCGGAGCCTTCCGGCGCGGTTTTTCTTTGAGTGGGTGACCGTCGGGTGTCGCGCCTAACCCATGCTCGTCCGGTCCCGGCGCCGCCGCGCGCGCCGCCGGTCGTCTTGCCAGCTCCAGAGCGCCGCGGCGCCCCAGACCAGGCAGTAGAGCAGCCCCGCCCCCAGCACCACGAGACCATGGATCGGCCCCACCGCCGCCCGCGCGACGAACTCCGCCGCCGAGCTCAGCGGCTCGGGGTGGACCAGCAGCTTGCCGATATAGGCGACGCTCTGGATCAGCAGGATCCACACGTAGTTGCGCCGGATGCGCCGGCCGATCGCCACCCAGACCGAGACGTGGTAGCGCGGCCGCCAGTAGTCCTGCGCCAGCACCTCCTGCCAGCCCTCCTCCATGTGCAGATCGCCGTCGTGCAGCATGGGGGCGAAGAAATGCGTCTCCATCCAGCGGCAGCGCGCGCGCCAGACGTTGAAGTAGCGGTAGCGCCGCGCCTCGAGCATCAGGAAGAACAGGATCAGGATGCCGACGAGGATCAGCGGCAGCGGCGAGGCCGCGGGCGAGCTGTAGGAGATCGAGAGCGCGATGCCCAGCGTCACCACCGCCCAGTTCGTCGTGGTGTCGAGCCGGGTGCGCCAGATGGTCGAGCGGTAGACCTCGCCGCGGTAGAGATGCGCCAGCGCGCCGATCTCTGCCGCATCCAGCACCTTGCGGCAACCGTTTCCGGGCTCTGATGGCTCCATCGGGCACCCTCCCTGCCGTCAGGATCACACGCAAGCGCGCGACACGGCAAGAAAATTCCCCGCCGCAGCTGCAGCCTTGACAGGGCGTGCCATGCCGCACATGCAAAAGGGCCGCCCCGGAGGGCGGCCCTTGGGTCCGGCGATATCGCGCGGAATTACTCTTCGTCGAGCGCTTCGACGGCTTTCATGAGGTCGTCCTTGGAGACCTCTTTCTCGGACACGGTCGCGCCTTCGGCGATGTGGTCGATGACCTTGTCTTCGAAGATCGGCGCGCGCAGCTGCTGCTGCATCTGGGCGTTCTGGCGCACGAAGTCGAAGAAGGCACGTTCCTGGCCCGGGTACTGACGCGCCTGCATCATGATCGCCTGGGTCATTTCCTGGTCGGTCACCTCGATCTCGGCTTTCTGGCCGATCTCGGCGAGCAGCAGGCCAAGGCGCACGCGGCGCTCGGCGAGCTTGTTGTGCTCGTCGGTGGGCTCGATCTCGCCGTGGTCGTGGCCGTGATCGTCCGGGTGCTCTTCGTGGTAGAGCTGGTGCGCGATCTGCTTGGCTTCCGCCTCAACCAGGCTCGGCGGCAGGTCGAAGGACACCTGCTCATCCAGGGCGTCGAGCATGGCGCGCTTCAGCACTTGGCGCGAGGCACCGGCGTATTCGGCTTCGAGACGCTCGCGGATCTGGCCTTTCAGGCCTTCGAGGTCCTCGGCACCGAACTTCTTGGCCAGCTCGTCGTCGATCTCTGCGGCAACCGGCTCCTTGACGGCCTTGACGGTCACGTCGAAGACGGCGGCCTTGCCGGCGAGGTGCTCGGCACCGTACTCTTCGGGGAAGCTGACCTCGACGGCCTTCTCTTCCTCGACCTTCACGCCGACCAGCTGCTCTTCGAAGCCGGGGATGAAGGAGTTGGAGCCCAGAACCAGCGGGTAATCCTCGGCGGAGCCGCCTTCGAAGGCCTCACCGTCGACCTTGCCGACGAAGTCGATGACCACCTGGTCGCCGTCTTTCGCCTTGGAGCCCTTGCGGCGGTCCTTGAAGTCCTGCGCGTTCTCGGCGAGCTGCGCCAGCGCCTCGTCGACGGCGGCGTCATCGGCCTTCACCACGAGCTTCTCGAGCGACAGTTTCGACGCGTCGATTTCCGGGACTTCCGGCAGCTTCTCGTAGCTCATCTCGACGGTGACGTCGTCACCCTCTTTCCAGTCGTCGTTGGTCATCTTGACCTGCGGCTGGAGCGCCGGACGATCGCCGGTCTTCTCGAAGTGCTCGTTCATCGCACCGTCGATGGCTTCCTGCATGCTTTCGCCCAGCACGCGCTGGCCGAACTGCTTCTTGAGCAGCGGCATCGGAACCTTGCCCTTGCGGAAGCCCTTCATCTCGATTTCCGGCTGCGCCTCGACGAGCTTTTCGTTCACCTTCGCATCGAGCTCTTCCGCGGTGAGGATGAGTTCGTAGGCGCGCTTCAGACCTTCGTTCAGCGTCTCGTTGACCTGCATGCCAATTCCCTTGTGGTCGTGATACGGGGGCACGGACTCCGGCCCACCGCGAAATTCGAATTTGCGGTCTTCTATGCGTCCCGGAGGGTCCATGCAAGGCGGAAACGCGCCTGTATGGCTGGCTCCGCGCCTTTGCAGGCACAAACCGCCGATTTCTTCCGACAGGCAGGTCCCGCGGGCCGCCGCCCTGCCCCGAAGCCGCGCGGGCGGCACCGCGCCGCCATGCGTATTTGGAAAGAGAAGAAGAGCCAGAGGGATACCCACGCGGCTTCTTCTCTTCCCAAATACGCACTCTGCCCTCACCGTCCGGGGCGCGCCCGGGACGGGGGCGTGGCGGCACAGCAAAAGGGCCCCGCCATCGCTGGCGGGGCCCCTGTCTTCTCGTCGTTCAGGCTCAGCCGATCTTGTTCAGCAGCTCGCCGATCGACTGTTTCGCGTCACCGTAGTACATCCGCGTGTTGTCCTTGTAGAACAGCGGGTTCTCGATGCCCGAGTAGCCGGTGCCCTGGCCGCGCTTGCTGACGAAGACCTGCTTGGCTTTCCACACTTCCAGCACCGGCATGCCGGCGATGGGCGAGTTGGGGTCTTCCTGCGCCGCGGGGTTCACGATGTCGTTCGAGCCGATGACGATGACCACGTCGGTCTCGGGGAAGTCCTCGTTGATCTCGTCCATTTCCAGAACGATGTCGTAAGGCACCTTCGCCTCGGCCAGCAGCACGTTCATGTGGCCCGGCAGACGGCCCGCCACGGGGTGGATGGCGAAACGCACTTCCTTGCCCTTGGCGCGCAGCTTGCGGGTCAGTTCCGCGACGTTCTGCTGCGCCTGCGCCACCGCCATGCCGTAGCCCGGCACGATGATGACGCTGTCGGCTTCCTCGAGCGCCGAGGCCACGCCGTCGACGTCGATCGCCACCTGCTCGCCCTCGACCTCCATGGCCGGACCCGAGGTGCCGCCGAAGCCGCCGAGGATCACCGAAACGAACGAGCGGTTCATCGCCTTGCACATGATGTACGACAGGATCGCACCCGAGGAACCCACCAGCGCGCCGACGACGATCAGCAGATCGTTCGAGAGCGAGAAGCCGATGGCCGCCGCGGCCCAGCCCGAGTAGCTGTTCAGCATCGAGACCACCACAGGCATGTCGGCGCCGCCGATGCCCATGATCAGGTGGTAGCCGATGAACAGCGCGCAGAGCGTCATGATCAGCACCGGGAAGAGCCCGCCGGTGTTCATGTACCAGATCAGGCAGATCACCGAGAGCGCCGCCGCGGAGGCGTTCAGGATGTGCCCGCCCGGCAGCTTCTCGGCCTTGGAGGTCACCTTGCCGGCCAGCTTGCCGTAGGCGATCACCGAGCCGGTGAAGGTCACCGCGCCGATGAAGATGCCGAGGAACAGCTCGACCTGCAGGATGCTCAGCTCGACCGGGGTCTTGTGGGCCACCAGTTCGGCAAAGGCACCGTGCACCGCCTCACCGGCGGCATGGGCCTTTTCGACCGTGCGCATGGTGAGATGCGCATTGAAGCCGACGAAGACCGCCGCGAGGCCGACCAGCGAGTGCATCGCTGCGACCAGCTGGGGCATCTCGGTCATCTCGACCTTCTTGGCCACATAGGTGCCGATGATGCCGCCCGCCGCGATCAGGATGACCGACAGTAGCCACAGGCCCGAGCCCGGGCCGATCAGCGTGGCAAAGACCGCGAGGCCCATGCCGACGATGCCGTACCACACGGCGCGCTTGGCGCTTTCCTGCCCCGAGAGGCCACCCAGCGACAGGATGAACAGAACGGCCGCGACCACATAGGCCGCCGTCGTGAATCCGAATTCCATAGTCCCCACCTCTCCTTACGATTTCTGGAACATGGCGAGCATGCGCCGTGTCACGAGGAAGCCGCCGAAGATGTTGATCCCGGCCATGAAAACCGAAAGCGCGGCAAGGATGATCACCAGCCAGTTGCCCGAGCCGATTTGCATCAGCGCGCCAAGGATGATGATCGAGGAGATGGCGTTGGTGACGGCCATCAGCGGGGTGTGCAGGGAATGCGAGACGTTCCAGATCACCTGGAAGCCGACGAAGACCGAGAGCACGAAGACGATGAAGTGCTGCATGAAGCTGGCGGGCGCCACGAGGCCCACGCCGAGCAGCAGCACGGCACCGACGGTCAGCAGCGTGACCTGCTGTTTCGTCTGCGCCTTGAAGGCGGCCACTTCCTGCGCGCGCTTCTCTTCCGGCGTCAGCTCAGGCGCCTTTTCCTTCGGCTTCTGGGCCGCGATCGCCTTGGTTTTCGGCGGCGGCGGCGGGAAGGTGATCGCCTTTTCATACGCGATGGTCGCGCCGCGGATCACGTCGTCGTCCATGTTGTGGTTGACCGTGCCGTCCTTCTCGGGCGTCAGGTCTGCCATCATGTGACGCACGTTGGTGGCGTAGAGCGAAGAGCTCTGCGTCGCCATGCGCGAGGGGAAGTCGGTATAGCCGACGATGGTCACGCCGTTGTCGGTGACGATCTTCTCGTCCTTGACAGTCAGCTTGCAGTTGCCGCCGCGCTCGGCCGCGAGGTCGATGATCACCGAGCCGGGCTTCATCGCCTTGACCATGTCCTCGGTCCAGAGTTCGGGGGCTTCCCGGTTCGGAATGAGGGCGGTGGTGATGACGATGTCCATCTCGGGCGCAAGTTCACGGAACTTGGCGAGCTGGGCTTCGCGGAACTCGGGGCTGGAAACCGAGGCGTAGCCGCCCGAGGAAGCGCCGTCGGCCTGCTCTTCCTCGAAGTCGAGGTAGACGAACTCGGCGCCCATGCTCTCGACCTGCTCGGCCACTTCGGGACGCACGTCGAAGGCATAGGTGATGGCGCCCAGCGAGGTCGAGGTGCCGATGGCCGCAAGACCGGCCACACCGGCGCCGACGATCAGCACCTTGGCGGGCGGCACCTTGCCGGCGGCGGTCACCTGGCCGGTGAAGAAGCGGCCGAAGTTGTTGCCCGCCTCGATCACCGCGCGGTAGCCGGCGATGTTGGCCATGGAGGACAGCGCGTCCATCTTCTGCGCGCGGGAGATCCGCGGCACCATGTCCATCGCGATGACCGAGGCGCCGAGATCGGCGGCCTGCTGCATCAGCGCTTCGTTCGAGGCCGGGTAGAAGAAGGAGATCAGCAGTTTGTCGGGCGTCAGATACGCCACTTCCTCTTCGCTCGGCGGGCGCACCTTGGCGACGATATCCGCCTGCGCCCAGAGCGCTGCGGCATCTGCCACCACGGTCACGCCAGCGGCCTCATAGGCCGCGTCGGCAAAGCCTGCCTTCGCGCCGGCGCCTGACTGTATCAGGCAATCGTAACCCAGCTTCTGCAGTTGCAGCGCCGAGTCCGGGGTCATGGCGACGCGCGCCTCTCCCTCGAAAATCTCTGTCGGCGTTCCGATCTTCACGTAATTCGTCCCCCTTTTAGGCCGAGTGTCCGACCCTTCATGGTCTCTTGTTTGCTGTTCGGTTGACGCATGGTCTACCTGCGCGGCGGCATGCTCACAACCGGAACGACCCGGTTAATCACATGACGAAAGAAATTCAAAGCCACCTTCTTGTTTGTGTCTCATATCTGCGGAAGTCGGCAACAAACTTTCGCCGCAGCCGCGCCTCCTCGGGCGCGATGAAGCGCTTTTCGAGCAGCCAGACGTAGATCGGCAGCAACACGAGCGACGGCACCGCATCCCAGAACAGGATGAATCCGGCCAGAATCATCACGTCCCCGAGGTAGATGGGATTGCGTGACAGGCGAAAGACACCCGAGGTCACCAGCCGGTCCGGCTCCGCATGCGGCATGAAGGTGGTGCGCGCGCGCCGCATTTCCAGCAGCGCCAGAAGCGACAGCAGCACGCCGCCCCCGACCAACAGGCCGCCCAGCAGGTCCGCCCAGACCGGGCCGAAGCCGAGCCCCAGCGGCAGCGCGGTCTTCTGCGCCCAGGCCAGGCACAGGCAGGCGAGCAGCCAGAGCGGCGGCAGATCGAGGGTCTTCGGCATCGGGTCTCTCCTCGCTGTGCAGGTCGGCGCCAACGCGCGGCGGCGGTAGGGTTTTTTCCTGTGTAGCGCGGCCCTTCCGCCACGTCGCGCGGGCGATATGCCGCAGCGCGATCTTGCCTCTGCCGAAAATCCCCGCCACTTTCGCCGCCAATATGACGGCGGCCGCAGGAGGCACCGTGCGGACACCCGGCAGCGCCGGCCCGCGCCGGAGGCTGGCCCACATCGCAGGAGGCGCATCTTGACCACCCCCACAGGCTCCATCTTCGACTGGACCAAGCAGCAGTTCCACCTTCCGCTCGGCATGATCTACCTCGACGGCAATTCGCTGGGGCCGCTGCCCAAGGCGACGCCGGGGCGCATCGAGACCATGCTGACCGAGGAATGGGGCGCGCATCTCATCACCGGCTGGAACGCCTGCAACTGGATGGAGATGCCGACGCGCCTCGGCGACCGCATCGGCCGTCTGATCGGCGCCGAGACGGGCCACACGGTGGTCGGCGACACGCTGTCGATCAAGGTCTTCCAGGCGCTGGCCGCCGCCGTGGCGCTGAACCCGGGGCGCAAGGTGATCCTGTCGGACACCGGCAACTTCCCCTCCGATCTCTACATGGCCGAGGGGCTGATCGAGCTTCTGGGCGACGACTACGAGCTGCGCCTCGCCGAGCCGCACCGGCTGGAGGAGGAGATCACCGAGGACGTCGCCGTGCTGCTGGTGACCGAGGTCGACTACCGCACCGGCCGCCGCCACGACGTCGCCGCGCTCACCGCCAAGGCGCACGAGATGGGCGCACTGGCGATCTGGGACCTGGCGCATTCTGCCGGCGCGGTGCCGGTGGACGTGGCGGGCGGCAAGGCGGATTTCGCCGTCGGCTGCACTTACAAGTACCTCAACGCCGGCCCCGGTGCGCCTGCCTTCATCTACGTCGCCCCGCGCCACGCCGAACATGCCGAACCGGCGCTCTCGGGCTGGCTCGGCCACGACACGCCCTTCGCCTTCGAGCGCAGCTACCGCCCGGCGCCCGGCATCGAGCGGATGCGCGTCGGCACGCCGCCGGTGATGCAGATGGCGGCGCTCGACGCGGCGCTGGATATTTGGGACCGGGTGGAGATGGCGGAGGTGCGCAAGCGCTCGCTGGCGCTGACCGGGCTGATGATCGAGGAGGTCGAGACCCATTGCCCGGGCCTCAAGCTCGCCACCCCGCGCGAGAACGACAGGCGCGGCAGCCAGGTGAGCTTCCGCTTCGAGCATGGCTACGCGGCGATGCAGGCGCTGATCGACCTCGGGGTGATCGGCGATTTCCGCGCGCCAGACATCATGCGCTTTGGCATCACCCCGCTCTACATCGGCGAGGACGAGGTGCGCGAGGCGGTGGAGATCCTCGCCCGTATCCTGCGCGGCGCGCTCTGGGATCAGCCCAAGTACCAGCGCCGCAAGCGCGTTACCTGATACTCGCCCGCGCCTTCAGGCAGAGGCCACCCGGGGGGCGTGATGCCCCTCGGACCGGCTCGCCCAGTCCCGCACCGCGTCGCCGAAGGCGGTGAACAGCGGCCGAGAGACCGGGTCGTTGGCGGCATCCCACTCGGGGTGCCATTGCACCGCCATGGTGAAACCCGGCGCGCCCCTGACGTAGAGCGCCTCGGGCGTGCCGTCGGGCGCCATCCCCTCGATCTCGATGCACTCGCCGGGGCGCTTGATGCCCTGCCCGTGCAGCGTGTTGGTCATCACCTCGGTGGCACCGAAAAGCTTGTGGAACCGCCCGCCCTCGCTCAGCGTCACCTTGTGGCGCAGGGCAAAGCGCTCCTCGAGCGTGCCATCGGGGGGCATGCGGTGGTTCATCCGCCCCGGCAGGTCGCGGATCTCCGGATAGAGCGTGCCGCCCATGGCGACGTTGACCTCCTGGAAGCCGCGGCAGATGCCGAGGAACGGCTGGCCGCGCTCGACGCAGGCGCGCACCAGCGGCAGCACGATGGCATCGCGGGCGCGGTCGAAGGCGCCATGCGCCTCGGTCGCCTCCTCGCCGTATTCCTCGGGGTGCACGTTGGGCCGCCCGCCGGTGAGCAGGAAGCCGTCGCAGGTTTCCATCAACTCCTCGACCGAGACATAGCGCGGGTCCGCCGCGATCAGCAGCGGCAGGCAGCGCGAGACGCAGGCCACGGCCTCGGTGTTCATCACCCCGCCCGCATGGGCGGGATAATGCTCGTTGAGCAGATGCTGGTTTCCGATGATGCCGACGACGGGGCGGGTCATTTGCATGCCTCTCCTTGCCTGTTTGGGTCAAACATAAGGCACGGAGAGGCACTTAGAAAGGTGGCTCAGATGACCGCCGTGAGCCCCACCGCCTCGATGCCCGCTTTTGCGGCAGCGGCATCATTGTCCGAACTGTCGCCGGTGACTCCCACCGCGCCCAGCGTGCGGCCCTTGGCATCCTTGACCAGCACCCCGCCCGGCACCGGGATCAGCTTGCCGCCGAAGGCGCCGTTGGCAGCGGCGATGAAATAGGCCTGCGCCTCGGCCCGCGCCATCTGCGCCGAGCCGGGCATGCCCAGCATCACCGCGCCATAGGCCTTGCCGAAGGCGATCTCGAAACGGCCCGGCGAGGCGCCGTCCTGCCGCTCGAAGGCCTGCACATGGCCGCCCGCGTCGAGCACCACCACCGACAGCGGCGCCATGCCCGCCTCTTTCCCGGCGTCCAGCGCCTTGCGGATGATCGTCCGCGCCCGGCTCAGCGAAATTCCAGCCATCGTCTCTCTCTCCCTGTCTCCCGGCAGACGCGCCGCGCCCGCCCCTTCGTCTAGATGAAAATATCCTCGGGGGCGTGCGAGGGGGCAGACGGCCCCCTCGCTCCGGCGCGCCTCAAACGCGTCGGCGTCCCGGATGTCGCGATCAGCCCGCCTTCAGTTGCAGCCGCCGCTTGTGCAGCACCGGCTCGGTATAGCCCGAGGGCTGCACCCGGCCCTCGAACACCAGATCGCAGGCGGCCTTGTAGGCCACGGTGTCAAAGCCCGGCGCCATCGGGATGTAAGCGGAATCCCCGGCGTTCTGGCGATCCACCACGGCGGCCATCTTCTCCATCACGCCGCGCACTTCCTCGGCGGAGACAACCCCATGGTGGAGCCAGTTGGCCAGATGCTGCGAGGAGATACGGCAAGTCGCGCGGTCTTCCATCAGGCCGACGTCGTGGATGTCCGGCACCTTCGAGCAGCCGACCCCCTGGTCGACCCAGCGCACCACGTAGCCGAGGATGCCCTGGGCGTTGTTCTCGATCTCCTCGCGGATTTCCTCTTCGGACCAGTTGGCGCCGGCGGCGACGGGAATGGTCAGCAGATCCTCGAGCGTGCCACGCGGCCCGCCTTCGGCGATCTCCGCCTGGCGCGCCAGCACGTCGACCATGTGGTAGTGCAGCGCGTGCAGCGTCGCGGCGGTGGGCGACGGCACCCAGGCGCAGTTGGCCCCCGCCTTGGGGTGGCCGATCTTCGCCTCGAGCATCGCCTCCATCAGGTCGGGCATGGCCCACATGCCCTTGCCGATCTGCGCCTTGCCGCGCAGCCCGCAGGCAAGGCCGATGTCGACGTTGCGATCCTCGTAGGAGGCGATCCACTTGGTGCCCTTGATGTCGCCCTTGCGCAGCATCGGGCCCGCTTCCATCGCCGTGTGCATCTCGTCGCCGGTGCGGTCGAGGAACCCGGTATTGATGAAGGCGACGCGATTCTTGGCGGCGCGGATGCATTCCTTGAGGTTGGCCGAGGTGCGGCGTTCCTCGTCCATGATGCCGAGCTTTACGGTGTATTGCGGCAGGCCGAGCGCCTTCTCGACGAAGCTAAAGATCTCGTCGGCGAAACCCACCTCTTCCGGGCCGTGCATCTTCGGCTTCACCACGTAGACCGAACCTTGGGTCGAGTTGCGCGGACCGCTGTCCTTGGCCAGGTCGTGCTTGGCGATGAGCGTGGTGATCATCGCGTCCATCAGGCCCTCGAAGATCTCCGAGCCGTCCTTCAGCAGGATCGCCGGGTTGGTCATCAGGTGGCCGACGTTGCGCACCAGCATGAGCGCCCGCCCCTTCAGCACCAGCTCCGAGCCGTCGGGCGCGGTGTAGCTGCGGTCGGCGTTGAGCGTACGGGTGACCTGCTTGCCGCCTTTCTCGAATGTGTCGGCCAGGTCGCCCTTCATCAGGCCGAGCCAGTTGGTATAGGCCAGCGCCTTGTCCTCGCCGTCGACGCAGGCGACCGAGTCCTCGCAGTCCATGATCGCCGAGATCGCGGATTCCATCAGCACGTCCGCGAGGCCGGAGGCATCGTCCTTGCCGATGAAATGCGTGCGGTCGATGACCAGTTCGACGTGCAGCGCGTTGTTGACCAGCAGCACCGCCTCGGGCGACGACGCGTCGCCGCGGTAGCCGGAGAACTGCTCGGGCTTGGCCAGGGGCTTGCCGCCGACGAGCAGAGCGCCGCCCTCGACGGCGTAGCCCGCCGCCTCGGCATGGCTGCCGCCCGCCACCGGGAAGTTCTCGTCGAGGAAGGCCTTGGCCTTGGCCACCACTTCCTTGCCGCGCGCGGCGTCGAAGCCGCCCTTCGGCGGGGTCGAACCCATGGCGTCGGTGCCGTAGAAGGCATCGTAGAGCGAGCCCCAGCGCGCGTTGGCGGCGTTCAGCGCGTAGCGGGCGTTGGTGATCGGCACCACCAGCTGCGGCCCGGGCACCGAGGCGAACTCGGGGTCGGTGTTCTCGGTCTCGATGTCGAAGTCCGGCCCCTCGGGGAGCAGGTAGCCGATGTCCTCGAGGAAGGCGGTGTAGCTCGGCAGGTCGGGCACGCCGGGGTTGGCCTTGTGCCAGGCGTCGATCTTCTCCTGCAGCGCATCGCGTTTGGCGAGCAGCGCCGCGTTGCGCGGGCCGAACTCATGCGCCAGCTGCGACAGCGCCGCCCAGAAGGCATCCGCCTCGACGCCGGAGCCCGGCAGGGCCTTTTCCTCGACGAATGTGCAGAGCACCGGGTCGATCTGCAGGCCGTGGCGATCGATGCGGGTGGTCGTGCTGGCAGTCATGGGGACACCTCCTTCGGAATCTTGATTGCGTCACGTTTAGGAAACAAGTTTCCGATAGGCAACAAGCGTGGTAAAAAATCCTAACCAAAACCCACCAGCCACTATTCGCCAAGCCGATAGTCGATCCGCAGCCGTGCCTTCGGCGCCCGTCTCTGTCGCGCAAAGGATAGGCCCGGCACAGCGCAGCCGCCAAGCCCCGCCGCGCCTCGATACCTGCGCCGGGAACGGCAAAAGGGCGCAGGCCTGCCGCCTGCGCCCCATATTCCCTATGTCTTGAAAGCCCGTTGCCCTCAGGCCGCGCGCTCCTCGGCCTGCTGCAGAGCCCAGAGCTGCGCGTAACGTCCGGCCCGGGCGAGCAGCGCCTCGTGGGTGCCCTCCTCGACCACCTCGCCCTTTTCCAGCACGACGATGCGGTCGGCATCGGCGATGGTCGACAGGCGGTGGGCGATGGTGAGCACCGTGCGCCCCTCGCCCGCCCGCCGCAGCGCGCTCTGGATCGACGCCTCGGTCTCGGTGTCGAGCGCCGAGGTCGCCTCGTCGAGCAGCAGGATCGGCGGATCCTTGAGCAGCGTCCGGGCGATGCCGACACGCTGCTTCTCGCCGCCCGACAGCTTCAGCCCGCGCTCGCCGACCATCGTGTCATAGCCCTCGGGCAGCGAGCTGATGAAGTCGTGGATCTGCGCCGACTTCGCCGCGGCGATGACCTCGGCCTCGGTGGCCGCGTCCTTGCCGTAGGCGATGTTGTAGCGGATCGTGTCGTTGAACAGCACGGTGTCCTGCGGCACCACGCCGATGGAGGCGTGCAGGCTGTCCTGCGTCACGTCGCGCAGGTCCTGCCCGTCGATGCGGATCGCCCCGCCCGAGACGTCGTAGAAGCGGAACAGCAGCCGCCCGATGGTCGACTTGCCCGAGCCCGACGGCCCGACCAGAGCCACGCTTTCGCCCGCGCCGACGGTCAGCGAGATGCCCTTGAGAATTTCCCGCTCGGCATCGTAGCCGAAGCGCACCCTGTCGAACTGCACCGCGCCGCCGCCAACGGCCAGCGCCGGCGCGCCGCGCTTGTCCGAGACCTCGGCGGGCTGGTCCAGCAGGTCGAACATCTGGCCCATGTCGACGAGGCTCTGGCGGATCTCGCGGTAGACCGTGCCGAGGAAGTTGAGCGGCATGGTGATCTGGATCATGTAGGCGTTGACCATGACGAAATCGCCCACGGTCAGGCTGCCGTTCTGCACGCCGATGGCCGCCATGACCATGACCGCAACCAGCCCGAGGTTGATGATCAGCGCCTGGCCGAAGTTCAGCATCGCCAGCGAGGTCGCCGTCTTCACCGCGGCATCCTCGTAGCCGCGCATGGCGTCGTCGTAACGCGCTGCCTCGCGGCCCTCGGCGTTGAAATACTTCACCGTCTCGAAGTTCAGCAGGCTGTCGATCGCCTTCTGGTTGGCATCGGTGTCCTGCGCGTTCATCCGGCGGCGCAGGCGCACGCGCCATTCGGTCACCGCGAAGGTGAACCAGACGTAGAGCGCGATGGTCACCGCCACCACCGCCAGGTACCAGATGTCGAAGAGCCAGAAGAGCACGATGCCGACGAGCAGCAGTTCGAGGATCAGCGGGCCGACCGAGAACAGCATGAAGCGCAGCAGGAACTCGACGCCCTTCACCCCGCGCTCGATGATCCGGCTCAGCCCGCCGGTCTTGCGGGTGATGTGATAGCGCAGCGAGAGCTTGTGGATGTGGGTGAAGGTCTCCAGCGCCAGCTTGCGCAGCGCGCGCTGGCCGACCTTGGCGAAGACCCCGTCCCGCGCCTGCTGGAACGCCGCGTTGAGAATGCGCGCCATGCCGTAGGCCAGCGTCAGCCCGACCGCACCCAGAAGCAGCGTCGAGACCTCGCCCCCCAGCTTGTCCACCGCCTGCTTGTAGAGCATCGGCGTGCCCACGGCGATCAGCTTGGCGGCGACCAGCATCAACAGCGAGATCACCACGCGGCGCTTCACCCACGGCTCGCCTTCGGGCCAGAGGTAGGGAGCGACACGGCGGATGGTGCGGAGGCCGGAACGGCGCTCGGCATCGTCGATGGCAATCTGGTCGGCGTCGGGGGGCATGGCTCGGCTCTCTTCGCTTGGCGGCCCATGCCTTTATCCCGATGAAGTTCCAAAGGCCAGAGGACCGAACCGCACAGGCCCCTGTGCACGCCCCTTTGCACCCGCCGGTGCAGCGCCGCTCCCGGCCTCAGGTCAGGGGCATGCGTGCCCGGAGCCGCCCGCTGCGGTAGCGGCCCGAAGGCTTAGTCGCACCCGAGGCTCATTGCGGCCCGCAGGCTCATTCGGGGAAATCGAAGATCTGGCCGGGGTAGATCAGGTCGGGGTCGCGGATCTGCGTCTTGTTGGCCTCAAACAGCCGCACGTAGGCCATGCCGTCGCCGTAGCGCTCGCGCGCGATGGCCCAGAGCGTGTTGCCCGGCTGCACGGTCACCGCGCTGACCTCCTCGGCGCCCGGCAGCTCCGCGGCGGCGGCGGCAAGCTTCTCCGGCGGCTCGCGGCGGAACGGGCTCTCGGCCCGGGCCGAGACCTTGCCGCCCGCGTCGATCTGGTCCACCCGCAGCGTGTAGGTGCCCGCGTCGACCTGCGGCAGTGCAACCTGCCAGCGCCCGTCGGCGGCCACCTGCAGCGTGGTGATCTCGCTGTTGTCGAGGTAGACGCGCAGGAAGGCCTCGCCATTGCCGCGGCCCGAAAGCTCGACCCCGCCCGTGTCGTCATAGGTGATCGCGTCGATCGCCACGCCGCCCGGCGCCAGCGGCTGCGCGCCCTGCATCACTTCGACGCCGCCGGCATCCGACAGCAGCACGGTGGGTGCCGCGGCCTCGGGGGCCTCGCCGGTCCCGGCCGAGGCAAGCTCGGTTTCCGCGTCCGCCTCGCCCTGCTCTCCCGCAACGCGCGGCGTGACCGGCGGGGTGAGGATCACCTCCTGCTGGGACTCGATCTGTTCGCCGTCCGCGGTCATCCGCAGGCGCAGCACCTGCGGCACATCCGAGGCGGGCAGATCGAAGAAGGCGGCGAACCGCCCGTCGCTGCCAACCCGGCTGGTCAGCTCCTCGGCGCCGTCGAGCAACAGCACGACCTCGCTGCCGGGCTCAGCGCGGCCCGCGACGGTAACGAGGCCGCCGGGCTCGGCGCGCACGAGATCGAAGCTCGGTGTAACCGGGTCCTCGGTCGCTGCCGCATCCTCGGAGTCCGTATTCGGGGCCACTTCGGCCTCGACCGCGGGCGCGCCGTCTTCGGGCAGTGCGAGGGCGATCTCTGTCCCGGACGCGCTAGCGGCGTCTTCATCGGCGTCGGCCTCGGTCCCCGCGACCTCTTTAGCCGCTCCCTGAGGCGCGGCGGGGTCGGCGCCGCTCTCGGCAGTTTCGGAAGATGGCTCTGAGGCAGGCGCTGATGCGCTGACCTTGGGCGGCTCTGCCGTGGCAGGCTCCTCGGTGACCTCGGTCACCGCCGGGAGGCTCAGCCCAGCGGTCTGCGGCCCGATCACGCCACTGACGTAAAGCGCGCCCAAAATAGCCGCCGCGCCCAGTCCGATCCAAACCCAGAGCTTGTTGTTCATTTCAATAAATCCCACACACGGCGCTCGACCCGTCCACATGAGCGCGGTTGAGAACCTATAACAATCCCGTTATCACCCGTCAAAACAGCATTTTACTGGATTATCCACATGACCGCCAAATCTGTCTGCATTTATTGCGGCTCGCGCCACGGAACGGCATCCAGCTACGCTGCCGATGCAAAAAAGCTCGGCACTTCCATTGCACAGCAAGGCTGGCGTCTTGTCTATGGCGCTGGCGACGTGGGGCTGATGGGCGAGGTCGCGCGGGCGGCGCAGGAGGCGGGTGGCGAAACCTTCGGCGTGATCCCGACGCATCTTCTGTCGCGCGAGGTGGGCAAGACCGACCTCACCCGCTTCGTGATCACCGAGACCATGCACGAGCGCAAGAAGGTCATGCTGATGAACGCCGACGCGGTGGTGCTGATGCCCGGCGGCGCAGGCAGCCTCGACGAGTTTTTCGAGGCGCTGACCTGGCGCCAGCTCGGCCTGCACGCCAAGCCGATCGTGCTGCTCGACACCGAGGGGTTCTGGACCCCCCTCAAGGCGCTGCTCGAGCACGTGGTGGCGCAGGGGTTCGCCGAGGCCTCGCTGCTCGACTTCTTGCACAGCGCCGAGAGCCCCGAGGGGGTGATGGATATCCTGGCGCGGGAGCTGACCTGAGGAAGAACGTTAAGAGCACGCATCAAAGATCTATTATAAAAAGAAAAACGCCGCTCTGTGAGAGCGGCGTTTTGGCTTGAATGCGGCGCCCGGATCAGGCCGGGGCGAGTTCGTCACGCAGCAGTTTCTCGATCTTGTCGAGCGGGTGATTGGTCAGCGTCTTGTCCAGCTCGGCCACCACCTTGTCCGCAACCTCCTTATGGAGCTTACCGCGCAGTTCGCCCAGCGTGGCCGGCGGCGCGACCAGAACGATGCGCTCGAACCGGCCCTTGTGGGCCTGCTTGTAGAGGATCTCCGCCAGCTCGTCGGCAAAGCGTTCCTTGGCCAGTTCGTGCCAGTCCGTGTCCTCCACGGCCGACTTCTGACCCGGCCCGCCATCGTGCATCCGGCCCGGCCGGTTGGCCGATTGTTCGCGGTCGGACGGGTTCTCCTGGGTCTCGATGCGCACGACGTTCAGGTCGGGGTCCTGCTCGTCCACGTCATTGCGCAGGAACAGCGCTTTTTCGCCGTCCGCAACCAGAACCCAAGTGCCATTGGTGAGAATCGCCATCGTCTTTCCTCCTTCGCGCTTGCTCAGACCTTTTCCTTGTCGCCGCTGCCGTCCTGGTCCTGCGCCAGCGGGCGGGTCGCCCCGGCAGAGGTTTCGTCCACCCGCTTCTCCTCGTCGCGAGTGCCAACCTTGCGGGCGATCTCGCCGCCCTTGCGGCCTTCCTGCGCGGTTGCGCCCGGCGTGACCGGCACACCTTCCAGCAGCTCGGCGGTTTCGCTGCGCCCGTCCTGCGATCTCTTGCGCTCAGACATAGGGTCCTCCTTTGCTTCTGATCCGTCAACGCCCGGGTCCGCGGCCGCGTTCCCTAATCCCGGCGGCGGCGGACTCACGCCGGATCACGAAGAAACGCCCGGCCTCTGGAACAGAGACCGGGCGCGCAGGGCCCCGCGGGGCCGCAAGCTGTCAGGCGCGGATCAGAGCGACGCCTGGTAGATCTTCTCGATGTTGCTGCCGAGCAGCGCGTTGAAGTCACCGTCGGACTGTTTCTTCGACAGGCCCTCGGCCAGCGCGCGGCTGAAGGAGGCGATCATCTTGGAGTTCTTCGACAGGCGCTCGCAGGCCTCGTCGGTGGAATAGCCACCCGAGAGCGCGACCACGCGCACCACGCGCGGGTGATCGGCGAGACCGTCGTAGAGGCCCGGCTTGCTCGGGATGGTCAGCTTGATCATCACATCCTCGCCCTCGGCCAGCGTGTCGAGGTGCTTGGCCAGCGACGCCTCGAGCAGCGCCTCGGCCTCTTCCTTGGTCTCGGAATGGATGTTCACCTCCGGCTCGAGGATCGGCACCATGCCCGCGGCGATCACCGCGCGGCCCACTTCGAACTGCTGTGCCACCACGGCTTCGATGCCTTCGGCATTCGCCTCGTGGATCACCGAGCGTTCCTTGGTGCCGAAGATGCCGAAGTTCTGCGCCGCGTCGTTGAGCAGGTCTTCGAGGCCCGGCATCGGCTTCATCACCTGCACGCCGTTTTCCTGATCCGCCAGACCCTTGTCGATCTTCAGGAAGGGCACCACGCCGCGCTTTTCCCACAGGTACTGGGCGGTGGGCAGCCCGTCGATCTCGCCGCGCATGGTGCGCTCGAAGAGGATCGCGCCGAGCACCTTGTCATTGGTGAAGTCGGGGGCGGTGATGATGCGGGTGCGCATCTTATGGATCTCGCCGAACATCTCGGCTTCGCCGTTGTATTCGCTTTCCTCGACGCCGTACTGCAGCAGCGCCTTGGGGGTCGAGCCGCCGGACTGGTCGAGCGCGGCGATGAAGCCCTTGCCGTTCGCCATCTGGTCTTTTTGCTTTGCAAAAACGGCCTTGTCCTGTGCCATGGAGGATCCTCTGTAAGATCGTTAAAATCGGTTTACCAAAGGCTTAGCCCAAGCCGCCGGCATTGGATAGATCGAAGCGTGCCTTTATCGCTACCTTTAGCGCTAGCGGGGCGAGATGCGCAGCCATATGCCGTCGCGCGCCCGCACCGTGAGGAAGGCCACGGGCTCCGGGGTGCGTGCCGGCACGACCTCCAGCTTCAGGTCGCGCAGGATCAGCGAGAGCAGCAGCACCCCCTCGACCATGGCAAAGCCCGCGCCGGTGCAGACGCGCGGCCCCGCCGAGAAGGGCATGTAGGCCTCGCGCGCGCAGTGCCTGCCGTTCTCCGTCCCCCAGCGCGCCGGGTCGAAGCCGTCGGGATTGTCCCAGAGCCGCTCGTGCCGGTGCTGGTGCCAGGGGCTGAGCACCACCTGCGCGCCCTTTGGCACGTCGCGCTCGCGGAATCGCTCGGGACAGCTGGCCTCGCGCACCATCATCGGCACCGGCGGATAGAGCCGCAGCGCCTCGCGGAAGACGTCGCGCGAGAGGCGAAGCTTCGCGATATCGGCAAAATCGGGGGTATCGCCGAGCGCCTCCGCCTCGTCGGCAAGCCGCGCCTGCCACTCGGGATGCGCCGCCACCAGCCAGAGCGCCCAGGCCAGCGCCGAGGCCGAAGTCTCGTGCCCCGCCAAGAAGAAGATCGCCACCTGGTCGACCATCTCCTCTGTCGAGAAAGTCTCGCCGGTCTGCGGATCCGCTCTGGTCATGATCTTGGTCGCCAAATCGTCCGGCGCCCGGCCCGCCACGATCTCGGACTGCCGCGCGGCTGTCAGCTCGGTGATCAGCGCACGGATCCGTGTCGCCGCTGCCTTTGTCGACCGCCGATGAAACCGCGGCATCCAGCGCGGCAGCGGCAGGAAGGCGGCGAGATTGAGGATCGGCTGCGTGCGCTGGTAGGCGCGAAACTCGTGGAACACCGCCTGCGCCACGTCGTGCTCGATCGGCAGAGAGAAGAGCGTGCGGAAGATCACGTCGGCGGCGGCATGGCTGGTGTGCTCCTCGATCTCCACCTCGGCGCCCGCGCTCGCCTCCGCCTTCAGCCGCGTGAGCGCCGCCTGCGCGGCGTCCCACATGGCCGGGTAGGTTTCCTTCAGCCTCCCGCCCTCGAAGGCCGGGTCGATGATCCGCCGCTGCCGCTGCCAGGTTTCGCCATTGGTCACGAAGACCGAATTGCCGAGCAGCGGGCGCAGCCCCTCGGCGATGCGCCCGGATTTGGGGAAATCCATGGGGCGGTCTTTCAGCACGGTCTTCACAAGCTCCGGCTGGTTGATCATGTAGGAGCGGAAAAACGGCGTACGGAACTCGGCCATCCACGCCCGGTAGAGCCGCACGGGCTGGGCTGAGAGCAGGTCCGCCCGGAAGAGCTTCAGGTAGCGCAGCAGCGAAACCTTGTCGGGGCGGGAATTCGGCTTCGGAGGGATCATGCGGCGCGCTCCGGCGCGGGGGTCGTCGAGGTGAAGCGATTGACCGGCGCCTCGAGCCGGCTCGCCGAGGGCGGGCGCTGCGCGTAGCGCGCAGACAGCGTCAGCGGCCCGGCGGTGATGCGGAAATAGTCGTAGTCCAGCGGCGCGTCAAAGGCGCAGAGGTACTGGAAGTGCAGCCGGAAGAAGCGCCAGCGGAGCTCCCTCCAACGGGCGGGGCTGAGCGAGCGGGTGAACTGCGCCGAAAAGACCAGCGGCCAGCGCTTTCCCTCCGGCGCCACCCCCGAGACGGCCACCGGATCGCAGAGGGCGAAGGCGCAGCCATCACCGGGCGCGGTCACGTCGACCCAGGTCAGCTCGTCGCGGGTCGCGAGATAGGCGAGATCCGCGCGCAGCCGCCAGGCCCCGCGCAGGAAGGAGACCATGGGCACCACCTGCCCGAGGCTGAGGAACGCCAGTTTCGGTCCGTCTTCGGGCACCCTGCCCGACCGGATCAGATCGGCGAGGATCGACACCGCCAGATGCGCCCCCGAGCTGTGGCCGACCACCAGCACCTCGTCAACGTCGTCGCGCAGCGCCGCCGCGATGGCCGCGCCGAACTGCGCCATGCGCGCCTCGAGCTCCGGCGGGTTGGCGCCCTTGTGCTGGGCGGAATAGGCATAGTCGTGCATCAGGTAGTAGGCGAAGAGCTTGCCGTCCTTGCGCTGGAACCAGCGCAGGATGGCCCAGAGCGCGACCAGCCCCAGCGCGCCGCCGAGCAGCCGTGCCGCAACGCCCAGCCATGGCTCCAGCAAGCCAGCCAGCGCATAAACCGCCCAGCCCGCGCATACGGCCAGCACCAGTTGCAGCAGCAGCATGGCGACCGGGTAGAGCGCCGCGATCACCGGCCCCTTGCGCAGGCGCATCAGCCGAAGCAGCGCGCCGGTGGAGATATACTCCCAGGCCGTGCGCACCAGTTGCAGGTAGGTTGCCGGGATCGAGCCCGACATGCTGCCGCGCACGATATCGGACCAGACCAGCACCTCGACTTCCGCCGCGACCTGCGCGCCGTCCATCTGCGCCGCGACATGCCAGCCGTAGGCGCCGCCGCCGGTCTTCGGGCTCAGGCTCAGGTCATAGCCGGAAATCGCCCCCTGCGCCGCGCCCTCCTTGCGGTAGAGCTCGCGGTAGCGGCGCGGGTGAATGGGATCGTAGCCGGGGATGTAGAACACCCGCCTGCGCGCCACCCTGTCGCTGTCACTCATACCACGGCCCCTGTTCCCCTGCCCGGACGATGCCCCCGGCGGGCGCGAAGGGCAAGATGCTGGCGATACGAGAAAGCGCGGGTGTGGTCGCCGGATCAGCCGAGTTGGCCGAGCGCCGGGAAGGTTTCCAGCAGCCAGAAGGAGAAGGCCGAGAAGGCGCCGGTCAGAAGCGCAAGGCCAACCACGACCAGCAGCACGCCCATGATCCGCTCGATGGTCTTCATGTGCCGCTTGAGGCGGTTCATCAGCCCCATGGCGCGGCTGAGGAAGACCGCCGCCAGCAGGAAGGGCAGCCCCAGACCCAGCGCGTAGACGCCGAGCAGCAGCGTGCCGCGGGCGACCGACGCCTCGGTCGCGGCGAGCGACAGGATCGCGCCGAGCTGCGGGCCGATGCAGGGCGTCCAGCCGAAGGCGAAGGCCAGCCCCAGCAGGTAGGCGCCAAAGGCCGAGCCGCCCGCCTCGCCCGCATCAAGCCGCGCCTCGCGGTCGAGGAAGGGGATGCGGAAGACGTGCAGGAAGTGCAGGCCGAAGACGATGACCACCACGCCCGAGATGCGCGCCAGCAGGATCTGGTTCTGCAAGAAGAAGCTGCCGAGCCAGGAGGCGGTGAAGCCCAGAAGGATGAAGACGGTCGAGAGCCCCAGCACGAAGAAGAGCGCTGCGATGAAAGCCCGCCAGCGGGCGCTGCCCCCGGCCTGCATCTCCTGCAGCGAGACGCCCGACATGAAGGCCAGATAGGGCGGCACGATGGGCAGCACACAGGGGCTGAGGAAGGAGATCACGCCTCCGAAAAGCGCCACAATCATGGCGGGGAGCAGGCTTGCGTCGATGATCTCGATTCCGAACATGCCTTTCGAATAGGCGATCCCGGGGGCCCCGTCACCCGGCGGCGCCTCACGTCTGCGTTCCCCGGCTGAAATGATGTGTCCGCGCCACGCTCCTGCCCGGCGCCCGCTCGGGCCCACTTCGAGAGCCTGCGCCCGGACGCAGGGCCGAAACAGAAAACGCCCCGGCGCTTGGCCGGGGCGTTTCCTCATGGGTCAGTCAGCGGGGCCTCAGCGGCTCCACCAGCCGCGGCGCTTGGGCTTCGGCGCCTCGTCCGCTTCCGCGGCAACCGGCTCCGGCGTGCGCTCGGGCTCCGGCTCGGCGGGAGTTTCCGCGGCCGGGGTCTCCTCGGCGGGCTGCTCTTCGGCGACCGGCGCCTCGGCGGCGGGTTCTTCGGCAACCGGGGGTTCCGCAGGCGTCTCGGCGACCTCTGCCGGAGCTTCCGCGACCGGTTCTTCAGCCGGGGCCTCGGTCACCTCTGCAGGGGCGTCCGCCACTTCGGCGACCGGCTCTTCCGCCGGGGCGTCTGCGGGGGCCTCAGCAGCAGGAGCCTCGGGCGCGACCAGAGCTTCAGCGGCTTCGGCGGGCGCTTCGACCGCAGCGGTCTCGGGCTGGGCCTCGGCCTCTGCCGGCGCTTCGGCTGCCGGAACCTCTTCGGCTGCCGCCTCGGTGACCTCGGGCTCAGCCTTCTTGCGGCTGCGCGAGCGGCGGGTGCGCTTCGGCTTCTCGGCGGGCGCCTCCTCGGCGGCTGGGGCTTCGGGGGCTTCCGCAGGCGCCTCACTGGCCGTTTCGGCCGCCTCTGCGGGGGCATCTTCGGCCGCCGGCGCTGCGGTCTCGGCCGCGGGAGTCACCTCGGACTCGGGCTTGGCATCGCCATTGCCCTCGTCATCAGTGCCGTTCTCGTCCTCGTTCTCGCCGTTCTGGCCTTCCCGGTTCTTCGAGCGCGAACGGCGACGGCGGCGGCGGCGTTTCTTGGGCTTGCCCTCGCCATCCTCGTCGCCCGAGCCGTTACCCGAGCCATTGCCAGCGTCGCTCTCGGTCTCCGAGCCCGCCTTGGCTTCGGCCTCGGCCTCCGCCGCGATCAGAGCTTCGTCCTCGTCCTCATCCGCGGCATAGTCCTCGTCGACCTGGTCCATCAGCGAGGCGGTGGCCGAAACCACCGGCGCGACCACTTCGGGCACGTTGCGCGTGGCGGTCTTGAACTTCTCCATCGAGAAGTCCGGGCTCACCAGATGCAGGTCGCCCTCGATGCGCACGGCCATGCCGTAGCGCGCCTCGATCTGGGCGACGTGCTCGCGCTTCTGGTTCATCAGGTAGTTGGCGATGCCGACGGGGCATTTCACCAGCACCTCGCGGGAGCGGCGGCGCACGCCCTCTTCCTCGATCTGGCGCAGGATGTTCAGCGCCATGTTGTCATCCGAGCGGATCAGACCGGTGCCGTGGCAGGCCGCGCAGGGCTGTGTGGTCGCCTCGATCATGCCCGGGCGCAGGCGCTGGCGCGACATCTCCAGAAGGCCGAAGCCCGAGATGCGGCCCACCTGGATGCGGGCGCGGTCGGTCTTCAGCTTGTCCTTCAGCTTTTTCTCGACGGCGGCGTTGTTCTTGCGCTCTTCCATGTCGATGAAGTCGATGACGATCAGCCCGGCGAGGTCGCGCAGACGCAGCTGGCGTGCCACCTCCTCGGCGGCCTCCAGGTTGGTTTTCAGCGCGGTTTCCTCGATCGAGCCTTCCTTGGTCGCGCGACCGGAGTTCACGTCGATTGCCACCAGCGCCTCGGTGACGCCGATCACGATGTACCCGCCGGACTTGAGCTGCACGGTCGGGTTGAACATGCCACCGAGGTAGCTCTCGACCTGGTAGCGCGCGAAGAGCGGCATCGGGTCGAGGTAGTGTTTCACGTTCTTCGCGTGGGACGGCATGATCATCTTCATGAAGTCCTTGGCGATGCGGTAGCCGCGCTCGCCTTCCACGTGCACCTCGTCGATCTCGCGGTTGTAGAGGTCGCGGATCGAGCGCTTGATGAGGTCGCCCTCTTCGTAAATCTTCGCGGGCGCCACCGATTGCAGCGTCAGCTCGCGGATCTGCTCCCAGAGGCGCTGCAGGTATTCGTAGTCGCGCTTGATCTCGGTCTTGGTGCGCTTGGCACCCGCGGTCCGGATGATCAGACCCGCGCCCTTCGGCACGTCGATGGTCTGCGCGATTTCCTTCAGCTTCGAGCGGTCGGCGGCATTGGTGATCTTGCGCGAGATGCCACCGCCACGGGCGGTGTTCGGCATCAGCACGCAGTAGCGACCGGCGAGCGAGAGATAGGTGGTCAGCGCGGCGCCCTTGTTGCCGCGCTCTTCCTTGACGACCTGCACGAGCAGGATCTGGCGGACCTTGATGACTTCCTGGATCTTGTACTTCCGGGCCCGCGGCTTGCGCGCCGGGCGGATGTCTTCCTCGGTGTCGTCATCGGCCACCGACTCGATGCTGTCGTCGGACTTGGCCGCGTCGAGCTCGTCGGGGTGATCGTCCTGATCGTCGGCCTCCGGGGAGTCCTCGGGGGCCTTCTGCTCGGGGGCAGCGGCCTCTTCGGTCGCATCGGTGGGCTCTTCGACCGGGGTTTCGGCCACGGTTTCCATCGGCGACAGACCTTCGTCGTCGCGCGCGTCGAGGACGTCGTCCCCGAGGTCGATGGTTTCCATGCCAGAGATGCCCTCGGAGACTTCCGAGGAGGCGTCATCCGAAACTTCGCCGGTCACCAGCTTGTCTTCGCTGGTCGACTTCTCGGCCTTGCTGCGCGAGCGTGAGCGGCGCGTGCGGGACCGCGAGGACTTCGAGCGCGACTTTTCCTTGTCGTCGTCATCCTCTTCGGCAGCGAGCGCGGCCTCTTCCTCCATCAGCGCCTGACGGTCGGCGACGGGGATCTGGTAATAGTCGGGATGGATTTCCGAGAAGGCGAGGAAGCCGTGGCGGTTTCCGCCATAATCCACGAAGGCCGCCTGCAGCGAGGGTTCGACCCGCGTGACTTTCGCCAAGTAGATATTGCCTGCTAGCTGGCGCTTGTTTTCCGATTCAAAGTCGAATTCCTCGACCTTGTTTCCGTCGACCACCACAACGCGGGTCTCTTCCGCGTGGGTGGCATCGATGAGCATTTTCTTTGCCATGTTTTCCGTGTGCACGACACATGCGCCAGAAGCCCGGGCGGAGCCGGGCTGCGAGGTGATGTGGCGTGGCTTGTCTGGGCGGTGAGCGGCGCGCAGGCACGGGAAGACAATCTGTCTTCGCCCGGGTGCCTGATCTGCGTCGCGCGCTTCATCGCGTTTCTTCTCCGACACCGTCGCGACGAAACGCCCCGCGGTGCCTTGTTGCGGCCCGTCGCCTTGGGCGGTCCGGGCAATGTGCTTGGCCTTGCGGCCAGATCGGTCTGCCCGGGGTCCTGTGGCGGACGGCTCCGAAGCAGCGAAACTCTTTGGCATTGCGGGCCGCTCGTGTGGCGGGAACGCACTTGCCTGACAGGTAGCATAGGGGCATCGCGCCCCCAATGACAATATGGAATGTGACGCGTGCATGAATTCATCCACAGGGCTGCCCCCACAGTGCGCGCGGCTCTCCGGCATGCCCCGCGCCTCCCTCCGCGCGCCGCTCGGCCCCAGCGTCATCTCGCGCCGCACCGCACGCCGGACGGCCCTGCCTCTTTTGCAGGCAGCGCTGCGGAAATTTGGTATACCATTTATATTGACCTCGCGTCCCACGCGGTATTCAACTCGGGCATGGCCAGCCCGGAAACGGTTCCGAGCCCGAGACCGGGACAGAGCGACCGGGGCAGAGAGAAGGAGGACTTCATGACCGGAAGAAACAGGCTCAAGGCGCGGCTCAAGGCCGGGGAGACAGTGACCGCCGCGTGGTTCGAGCTGGGCTCGCCCGAGGTGGCCGAGCTGCTGGTCTACAGCGGCTGGGACGTGGTGGTGATCGACTGCGAGCATGGCGCCGCGGGGCTCGAGGCCGGGCTGAACCTGCTGCGCGCGGTCGAGGGCGCGGGCGGCGAGGCGGTGATCCGCGTGCCCGACGCCTCCGAGGCGACGCTGAAGCGGGCGCTCGACCGGGGCGCCCGCTCGATCATGGTGCCGATGGTGCATACCGCCGAGATGGCGCGCGAGATCGCCTCCTACTGCCTCTACGCGCCGCGCGGACGCCGGGGCTACGCCGCGCCCATCGTGCGGGCGACCAACTGGGGCACCCTGCCCGGCTACGGCGCCACGGCGCATGACGAGCTGCTGCTGATGGCGCAGGTCGAGCACGTGGATACGGTGGCCGAGGTCGCCGGGATCGCGGCGGTGGACGGCATCGACATGGCTTTCGTCGGCCCCAACGACTTCGCCGCCTCCATGGGACTGCTCGAGCAGACCGAGCACCCCGACGTGCGCGCCAAGATCGCCGAGGCGGAAAAGGCGGCGCTCGACGGCGGGCTGCTGCTCGGCACGATCACCGGCGTTGCCGGTCCCGGCCGCGGCTACGGCGAGCTGCGCGAGGCGGGCTACCGCTTCATCGTCGGGCCGAATGACGTCGGCCTGCTGCTCGGGGCCGCCCGCGCCGCGAAGGCGCAGGCCGCCGAAGAGCTTGGCGAGGAGGCTGCTGAGGCCCCCCCGCTCGCGAGCTACTGAGCCTTAGTCGAAGGCCTTCAACCGCTTGATCAGGGCGGAGGTGTCCCAGCGGCCCCCGCCCATGTTCTGGACGTCCTTGTAGAACTGGTCGACCAGCGCCGTCACCGGCAGCGAGGCGCCGATCTCGTTGCCGGTGGCAAGGCAGATGCCCAGATCCTTGCGCATCCAGTCCACCGCGAAACCGTGCTCGAACTTGTCGTCGAGCATGGTCTCGTAGCGGTTCACCATCTGCCACGAGCCCGCTGCGCCGCCGCCGATCACCTCGACCACCGCGCGCCCGTCGATGCCCGCCTTCTCGGCAAAGGCCAGCCCTTCCGAAAGACCCTGCACCAACCCGGCGATGCAGATCTGGTTGACCATCTTGCACAGCTGGCCCGCGCCGCTGTCGCCGAGGCGCTTGCAGAGCTTGGCATAGGCGTCGATCACCGGCTCGGCCATGTCGTAGTCGCCCTGATCGCCGCCGCACATGACAACGAGCTGGCCGTTCTCGGCCCCCGCCTGACCACCCGAGACCGGCGCGTCGACGAAGCCGAAGCCATTGTCCTTGGCCACCTCCCAGAGCTCGCGGGTGACCATCGAGGACACCGTCGTGTGATCGACGAAGACCGCGCCCTCGCCCATTCCGGCAAAGGCCCCATCTTCGCCGAGACAGACCGCGCGCAGGTCATCGTCATTGCCGACGCAGGCCATGATGAACTCGGCCCCCTCGGCCGCCTCGCGTGGGGTTGCCGCCATCTTGCCGCCGAACTCGCCCACCCAGGCCTCGGCCTTCGCGGCGGTGCGGTTGTAGACGGTCACCTCGTGCCCGGCCTTGGTCATGTGACCGGCCATGGGGTAGCCCATCACGCCAAGCCCCAGAAATGCGCATTTCGCCATGGATCAACCTCCTGTTACGTTTATCGTTGCGGGAGTTGTCGCGCCTCGCCCGGCCCTTGGCAAGGGGGCGGGTCTTGGGTAAGCCCGACGAAAGCGGGCAAACTCGGGGCAGATCATGGCAACACTCTTCCGGTGGCTTCTCAGGCTCGTCAGCGTGACGATCCTGCTGGGCATCTTCGGCGTCGGCCTGGCCTACTACCTGGCCTCGCGCTCCCTGCCCGATTACGACAAGACGCTGGAGGTCACCGGCACCGCCGGCGACATCGAGATCGTGCGCGACAACGCCGGGGTACCGCATATCTTCGCGCCGGTGGACCGCGACGTTTATTTCGGCCTCGGCTACGCCCATGCGCAGGACCGGCTGTGGCAGATGACCCTGCTGCGCCGCACCGCGCAGGGCCGCCTGTCCGAACTCTTCGGCCGCCGCACCGTCGAGACCGACACGCTGATGCGCCGGCTCGATCTCTACACCCATGCCCGCATGTCGGTGGAGGCGCAGGACGACGAGACCCGCGATGCGCTCGAGGCCTATGCCGCCGGGGTCAACGCGCGGATCGAGGAGATCAACTCCGACAGCCTCGGCCGCGGCGCGCCGGAGTTCTTCCTGTTCAACGCCCCGATCGCGCCCTGGCAACCGGCGGACTCGCTGGCCGTGGTCAAGTTGATGGCGCTGCAGCTCTCGGGACAGTTCCGCGACGAGATCCTGCGCGCCCGTACCTCGCTTGCCCTGCCCGACCCCGAGATGATCCGCGACATCCTGCCCGACATCCCCGGCCCCGGCATCGCCGAACTGCCGGAATACGCCGCGCTCTTCCCCGACAAGCCGCTGCCCCGCTTCGCCGAGGCCAGCCGCCCCGCCCCCGACATGATGCCCGTCGCGCCGCGCGGGCTGGCCGGGGCCTCCAACGCCTGGGCCGCGGCCCCGGACCGCTCGGCAGGCAGCGGCACGCTGCTGGCCAACGATCCGCACCTCGGCTTCACCGCGCCGTCGACCTGGTATCTGGCACGGCTGCAGCTCTCGACCGGCGGCGTGATCGGCGGCACCATTCCCGGCGTGCCCGCGGTGATGCTGGGCCGCTCCGAGCACGTCGCCTGGGGGCTGACCTCCTCCTACCTCGACGACCAGGACCTCTATATCGAGGAGTTGGACCCCGAGAACCCCGAGCGCTACCGCACCCCCGACGGCTACAAGACCTTCCGCACGCGCCGCTCCATCGTCACTATAAAGGGGGCGCCGCCGGTGACGCTGACGCTGCGCTGGACCGACAACGGCCCGGTGCTGCCGCGCAAGGCCTTCGACCTCGACCGGATCACCCCGCAGGGCGACGTGGTCTCGCTCGCCTGGACCGCGCTCGGCGACCGCGACACCTCGATGAGCGCGGCCATCGGCCTGATGACGGCGCAGAGCGTCGATGCGGCGCTGGAGGCCAGCAAGGCCTTCGTCGCACCGTCGCAGATGTTGACGCTGATCGACGATGAGCACATCGCGATGAAGCTGATCGGCGCCATGCCCAAGCGCGATCCGCAGAGCCAGACCCAGGGCCGCATGCCGAGCCCGGGCTGGATCGCCGCCAACCGCTGGCAGGGGATGCTGCCGGACAGCGACAACCCTCTTTTCAAGGATCCCGCGGGCGGCATCCTCGGCAATACCAACAACAAGGTGATCGACCGGCCCTTCCCCCGGCACGTCAGCTTCAACTGGGGCGACAGCCAGCGGGTGATGCGCTGGCAGACGCTGATGCAGGGCCGCGAGGTGCACACCCGCGACAGCTTCATCGAGGCGCAGCTCGATACCGTCTCGCCCGCCGCCCGCACGCTGCTGCCGCTGATCGGCCGCGACCTGTGGTTCACCGGCGAGGCCGCGCCCGAAGGCACGCCGCTGCGCCAGCGCGAGCGCGCGCTCGACCTGCTGGCCGAGTGGAACGGCGAGATGAACGAACACATGCCCGAGCCACTGATCTACGCCGCCTGGCTGCGCGCCCTGCAGGACCGGCTGATCCGCGACGAGATCGGCCCGCTCGCCGACGAGTACACCCATGTCGACCCGCTGTTCATCGAGCGCGTCTTCCGCGACATCGACGGCGCCGGAAAGTGGTGCGACGTGCTGCGCTCGGCGCCCAAGGAGACCTGCACCGACATCGCCCGCATGGCGCTGGACGACGCGCTGGTGTGGATCGGCGAGCGCTACGGCACGCAGCTCGAGAGCCTGCGCTGGGGCGATGCGCACCAGGCGACGCACAAGCACACGGTGCTGGGCGACGTGCCGCTGCTCAACTATTTCGTGAACATTCGCCAGCCCACCTCGGGTGGCGATTTCACCCTGCAGCGCGGCGTCACCGCCGGGTCGGGCCACGACCCCTTCGCCAATGTGCACGGCGCGACCTACCGCGGGGTCTATGATTTCGCCGACCCCGACAGCTCGGTCTTCATCATCGCCACCGGCGAGTCGGGCCACCTGCTGTCGCGCCACTACGACGACATGGGCACGCTCTGGCGGCGCGGCGAATACATCCCGATGTCGCTCGACGAGGGGCTCGCCCGCGCCGCCTCGGTCGGGGTGACACACCTGGTGAAACCGTGAGCGACCCCGCGCGCCTGACCCGCCCCGAGGCGCTGGCGCTGGCGCGGGAGGTTCTGGCCGAGCAGCGCCCCGGCCGCGCCTACGGGCTCGGCTGCCTGAAGAACCTCGACCGGCCGATGCGCGCGCAGGTCTTCTGCGCCGCCCATCCCGACGAGCACCTGGTGGTCAAGGTCTTCGCTCCCGCCTTCGCCGAGCGCGCGCAGGCGCAGGCCGCGCAGCAGCGCAGGGTCGCAGCGCAGATGCAGGCCGGCCCCTGGCGCGCGCCCGAGGTGCTGTTCTTCGACCCGGCGCGGCATGTCCTGGGCATGGCCTATGCACCCGGCCCGAGCCTTGCGGAACTCTGGCCCAACCTTCCCGCCGAAAAACGCGACGTGCCGCTCGAGGCGGCGGGCAGCTGGCTCGCCGCCCTGCACCGCCCGACGCTGCAGAGCCGCAAGCTGCGCCCGCGCGGACAGCTCGACTGGCTGGCGGCGCAGCTTCAGAAGGCACGCAAAGGCGAGGCGGGCTTTCCCGAGCACGAGAAATTCTCCCGCGCCCTCGCAGATCTAGAAGTGCTCTTTCCCGAGGCCCGCGGACAGGCGGCAACCCGCGCCGTCACCCACCGCGACCTGCACCTCGCCAATCTCGTCTGCGCCGAGGGCGCGCTCTGGGGGCTGGATTTCGAGAACGACCAGCCCGACGCCCCCTACCGCGACCTCGTGGCGCTGCTGATCGACGCGCTGGCGTCGGCGCCCGAACCCGACGCCCCGCGCTTTGCCGCCGCTCTCGCGCGCGGCTACGGCGACGAGATCACCGCCCCCGTCGCCCGGCTCTTTGCGCAGCGCGCCTATGCGCTCGGAAGCTGGGCGCGCACCCCCGCGGAACCCTCCACGCGCCAGCGCGCGCGGTTGCAGGCGGCGAAGATGATCCTCGCCGCCGACAAACCTCTGTTCTAGGGAAAACGTCCCTCGAAGGACGTGCCACCTCTCTTCGAGGAGAGCTGCCTTACACCGTCTCGAACTGCGCGCGGTCCTTGGCGGTCCAGCGCAGGTGCAGAAGGTAGCCGTCTTCGTCCTGCTCCTCGGACTGCACGAGCCCCTTCTGGAACAGCCACGCCCGGCGCCGCCCCTCGTCGAAGCCGAGCCGCACGTCCTCGTCCACCGAGGCGCCCTGCAGCTTCTCGGTCACCGCCTCGAGCAGCCCGTCGAGTCCCTCGCCGGTCATCGCCGAGACCGCGAAGATGCCCTCGTCGCGCGAGGCGCGGGCAATCGCCGCGTCGCGGTCCTCCGGCTCGAGCCGGTCGATCTTGTTCCAGACCTCGATCTGCGAGACCTCCTCGCTCACCCCGAGCGAGCGCAGGATGGCGTAGACGTCCTCGGCCTGCTCCATGGTGCCCGGATGCGAGATGTCCCGCACGTGCAGCACGATGTCGGCGGCCAGCACCTCTTCGAGCGTGGCGCGGAAGGCCGCGACCAGCTCGGTCGGCAGGTCGGAGATAAAGCCCACCGTGTCCGACAGGATCACGTCGATCCCGGTCGGCAGCTTCACCGCGCGCATGGTCGGGTCGAGCGTGGCGAAGAGCATGTCCTTGGCCATCACGTCGGCGCCGGTCAGCCGGTTAAAGATCGTCGATTTTCCGGCGTTGGTGTAGCCTACCAATGCCACGATCGGATAGGGCACCTTGGCGCGCGCCTTGCGGTGCAGGGCGCGGGTCTTCACCACCTTGTCGAGCTGCCGGCGCAGACGCACAAGCTGCTCGTCGATGGCGCGGCGGTCGGCCTCGATCTGTGTTTCGCCAGGGCCGCCGACGAAGCCGAGCCCGCCCCTTTGCCGTTCGAGGTGGGTCCAGGCCCGCACCAGGCGGGTGCGCTGGTAGCTCAGCGCCGCCATCTCGACCTGCAGGACACCCTCGCGGGTGGCGGCGCGGTCCGAGAAGATCTCGAGGATCAGCCCGGTCCGGTCGAGCAGCTTCACCTTCCACTCTTTTTCGAGGTTGCGTTGCTGCACCGGCGTGACGGGGCCGTCGACGAGCACAAGCTCGACCTCGGCCTCCTTCAGCCGCTCCTTCAGCTCGGCGATCTTGCCGGAGCCGAAAAGCGTGCCGGGGTGTGGGTCGCGTAGCGGCACGACCTCGTTCCCCACGACCTCGAGATCGGGGAGAGCGGCGGCCAGGGCCACACCTTCTTCAAGCGCCATCTCCGCATCGCGGCGATCACGGTCTGATTTGATATCGGGGTGCAGGACCCAGGCGCGGGTCACATGCGGATCATGTTCGTTCAAGCGTTATCGTCGCCGTCGTAAAGGTTGATCGGCTGCGACGGCATGATGGTCGAGATCGCGTGTTTGTACACGAGCTGCGACTGACCGTCGCGGCGGAGGAGAACGCAAAAATTGTCAAACCAGGTGATGACACCCTGCAATTTAACACCGTTGATCAGGAAAACCGTAACCGGAACCTTGGTTTTCCGAACATGGTTAAGAAATGCGTCCTGTAGATTTTGTCTGTCCGAAGCCATTAATTTAGCCTTTTTTTCTTGCTGGTGCCGTTCTCAGGCGCTCCCTCGTTCCGGGCGAGTATGTATTGCAAGTGGCGGAACTTCCAGAGCAAAAATATCACCCCCGCGGCATCCCCCGCACAGGCCGGCGGATCGGGCCTGAAACAGGGGTCAATCGCGCCAGATGTCCGGTGTGAGCAGCACGATGATGCCCAGCACTTCCAGGCGCCCGAGCACCATGGCGGCCACGAAGAGCCCCTTGGCGGCGTCCCCCATCTCGCTGAGCGGAATCGGCTGCTCGGCGGCGGCGCGGATCAGCGGGCCGCAGTTGGTCAGCGCCGCGACCGTGGTGACCATGGCGTTCTCGAAATCCAGCCCCGAGAGGGCGAAGAGCAGCGAGAAGACCGCGATGGTCATGGCGAAGAGCATGAAGAACACCCAGGCAACAAAGGCGCCCTGCCGGCGGATGCGCCGCGCCATGACCCCGGAGCGGCCGAGCGAATGCGGGTGCACCAAACGTTCCATTTCGCGCACGCCGGCGAGGTAGAGCGCGTAGATGCGCAGCAGTTTCACCCCGCCCGCCGTGGTCGCCACGCCGCCGCCCATGATCGCCAGCCCCATGAGAATCACGCCCGGCGTCTGCAGCCCCGACCAGCCCCGCACCGCGCCCCAGTCGGCGCTCTGGAAGCCGGTGGTCGACAGGAAGGACAGCGCGGTGAACAGCCCGCCCCAGAGCGAGCGCAGCCCGGCGGCAAGGTTGGTCTCGGCGCCAATGTCGAACGAGGCGATCCAGTGCCGCAGGAACAGCGCCGCGGGCAGCAGGAAGACGATCAGCAGCCCCATGCGGAACTCCGGGTCGTTGCGCAGCTTCGAGCCCGTGAGCCCCTTGGTGTCGCCCGAGAAGGTCAGCCGCGACAGGGCGAAGAACAGGAACAGGAAGATGATCATCTCGCCCGCCATGCCGCTCTGCGCGCCCTGCGGGCCGCCGATGGGAGAAATCCCCGAGGTCGAGAGCGTCGACATGGCGTGGCTTAGCGCCACCAGCGGCTGGTCGCCGGACATCAGCAGCATGATCCAGAGCGCCATGGTCAGACCGACGTAGATCGGCGCCAGTACCCGCGCCGAGGCGGCCAGCCGCAGCGCCGGGTCCGTCACGTCGCGCCGCGCCGCGCCCGCGTCCACGCTCTGCCCCGGCTCGCCCGAGGCGGTGACCTCGAAGCCGCCAAGGGTCAGCGGCGCCAGCAGTGCCGCCGAGCTGACCCAGATCAGCAGCCCGCCCATCCAGCCGACCTGCGCCCGCCACAGGTGCTCGGCGGCCGAAAGCCGCTCGGGGGCGAAAAGCGTGGCGCCGGTGGTGGTGAGGCTCGAGACCATCTCGACGTAGGCATTGAGGAAACTGGTGGTCCGCACCGCCTCGTGAAAGGGCACGGCGAGCATGGCGGGCAGCAGCAGGAAGGTCGCGAGCAGCGCCAGAAGCTGGCGCGGCGCCGAGCGGTAATGCGGCCGGGTCGCCTGGGCGATGCCGATCAGCGTGGTGAGCACCAGCCCGACCACCGCCGCGTAGAAGAAGCTGCGCGCGTCGTGGAACTCCTCGTGCGCCAGCGCCACCGCGGCGGGCGCGATCATCGAGGCGCTGGCGATGCCCGCCAGCAGGATCAGAAGGGGCGTGCGGCTGAGCGCGATCATGGATCAGAAGAAATCGATGGAGACCTGCAGGAGCCGTTCGACCTCCGGCACGTCCTTGGCCAGCGCGAACATGACGATGCGGTCGCCCTCCTCGATGCGCAGATCGCCGCGGATCTTGACCACCTCGCCGTCCTTCATCACCGCGCCGACGAGCACGCCCTCGGGAAAGTCGATCTCGCGGATCACCCGCCCGGCAATGGACGAGGTCGAGAGCACCTCGGCCTCGATCACCTCGGCCTCGGCGTCGCCGATCGAGTAGACCGAGCGCACCCGGCCGTGGCGGATGTGGCGCAGGATCGAGCTGACGGTGGTGGCGCGCGGGTTGATGTGGGCGTCGACGCCCATCGGCTTCATCAGCGGCACCAGCGTGGGATCGTTGATCAGCGCGATGGCCATGGGGCAGCCCTCGGCCTTGGCACGCACGGCGGCCAGCAGGTTGGTCTTTTCGTCGTCGGTCACGCAGAGCACCGCATCGGCGCGGCCGATGCCCGCCTCGCGCAGCAGCGCCGTGTCGAGCGCGTCGCCATGCAGCACGATGGTGCGCTCCAGCGCGTCTGCGGCGCGCTCGGCGGCGCCGCGGTCCTTCTCGATCACCTTGGCGCGGATGCGCTCGGCGCGGCTTTCCAGCGCGCGCGCCACCGCGAGGCCGACGTTGCCGCCGCCGAGCACGACGATGCGCTCCTGCTTGCGCAGCGCCTTGCCGAAGATCTCCAGCGTGCGCTGGATGTCATCGGCGTGCACCAGCACGTAGCAGGCGTCGCCGGCAAAGATCTGGTCACGCGGCTCGGGCGCGAAGAGCGTGCCCTCGCGGCGGATGCCCACCACCACCGAGCGCAGCGTCGAGAACAGGTCCGAGAGCTGCCGCAGCGGCGTGTTGATGATCGGGCAATGCTCGTCGATGGTCAGGCCCAGCAGCTGTGCCCCGCCCTCGAGGAAACGTTCGGTGTCGAAGGCGGCGGGGGCCGAGAGGCGTTGCAGCGCGGCCTCGGCGACCTCCTTCTCGGGCGAGATCACCACGTCGATCGGCAGGTGGTCGCGGCGGTAGAGGTCGGAGTAGATCGCCGTCAGGTAGCTCTGCGAGCGCAGGCGGGCGATCTTGCGGGGAATGGCAAAGATCGAATGGGCCACCTGGCAGGTGACCATGTTGACCTCGTCCGAATAGGTGGCAGCGATGATCATGTCGGCATCGCGCGCCCCGGCCTTGTCGAGCACGTCGGGATAGGAGGCGAAGCCCGCGATCCCCTGCACGTCGAGCGTGTCTGTCGCCCGCCGCACCAGGTCGGGATTGCTGTCCACCACGGTGACGTCGTTGCGCTCGCCCGAAAGGTGGCGGGCGATCTGCCAGCCGACCTGGCCCGCGCCGCAAATGATGACCTTCATGTCGTCTGCCCAATCTGTTCGCCCGGGGTCCGTTGGACCGGAGTGCGCCCGGCATGACACGCCGGATGCGGACGGTCAATGCGCGGGCGCCCATGGCGGCGCACCCGCCCTGCCCCAGTCCGGCCCTGGGCCGGAACTGTCCCGGATTTTAATCCCTTGTGCGGCGCCCCTCTCAGGACGCCGGGGTCACCTGGTCTTCCTCGACATAGGCGATGCGCCCGCCGGATTTCGCCCCGGTGACCACGCCCAGAGACTTCAGCTTGCGGTGCAGCGCCGAGCGCTCCATGCCGACGAAGGCCGCGGTGCGCGAGATGTTCCCGCCGAACCGGTTGATCTGGGTGAGCAGGTACTCGCGCTCGAAAGCCTCGCGCGCTTCACGCAGCGGCAGGGTCGCCAGCGTGCCCGAGAGCACCACGCGGCCCTCTTCGTCCTCGCCCGCCGGGCCGTCCTGCGGCAGCTCGCGCGCCTCGATCGGGCCGGTGCCGTCGCCGAGGATCAGCACCCGCTCGATCAGGTTCTTCAGTTGCCGCACGTTGCCCGGCCAGATCATCGTCTGCAGCAGCGCAACGGCATCGTCGGAGAGATCGCGCAGCGGAAGGCCCTGGCTGCGGTTGAAGCTTTCGATGAAGTGCCGCGCCAGCAGCGGGATGTCCTCGCGCCGGTCCTCGAGCGAGGGCACAGCGATCGGCACCACGTTGAGCCGGTGATAGAGCTCCTGCCGGAAGGTGCCGGCGGCGATCTCGGCCTCGAGGTCGCGGTTGGTCGAGGAGATCACCCGCAGGTCGACGCGCACCTTGTCGGAGCCGCCGACGCGGCTGAAGCTCTGGTCGACCAGCACGCGTAGGATCTTCGACTGGGTGCCGAGCGGCATGTCGGCCACCTCGTCGAAATACACCACACCGCCATGCGCCTGCTCCAGCAGCCCGGGCTCGATGCCGCGGTCGGCGCTTTCGCGGCCGAAGAGCATCTGCTCCATGTTGTCCGGCGCGACGCCGGCGCAGTTGACGGTGACAAAGGGCGCCGCGGCGCGGCCGGAATTGGCGTGGATGTAGCGCGCCGCCACCTCCTTGCCCGAGCCCGCCGGGCCGGTGAGCATCACCCGGCCGTTCGACTTGGTGACCTTGTCGATCTGGCTGACGAGGCCGCGGAACATGGCGCTCTCGCCGATCATCTGCGCGACCTCGGTCTCGCGGCGGCGCAGCTGGCTGTTCTCCCGGCGCAGACGCGAGGTTTCCATCGCGCGGCGGATCACCACCAGCAGCTGGTCGATGTTGAAGGGCTTCTCGATGAAGTCATAGGCGCCCTGCTTGATCGCCGCGACGGCAATCTCGATATTGCCATGGCCCGAGATGATGATGATCGGGATGTCGGGATTGTCGCGCTTGACGGTCTTGAGGATGTCGATCCCGTCCATCTTGCTGTCCTTCAGCCAGATGTCGAGGATCATCAGCGCGGGCGGCTCGGAGTTGACCTCGTTCATCGCCTCGGAAGAGTTGCCCGCCAACCGGGTCGTGTAGCCCTCATCCTCGAGAATGTCCCCGATCAGCTCGCGGATGTCGCGCTCGTCGTCGACGATCAGGATGTCGCTCATGTCTGCCTCTCCAGTTCCGAAATGCTTTTATCCGAAGTCTCCGGCCTGTCGCCGGTTGTGCCGAGCGGCAGGCGGATCACCGCCATGGCCCCGGCATGGGTGGCGCCGCCAAACAGCGGCGCATCCTCGAGCGCCAGCGTTCCGCCGTGCTCCTCGATGATCTTCTTGACGATGGGCAGGCCGAGGCCGGTGCCCTTGTCGCGGGTCGTCACGTAGGGTTCGAACAGCCGCGCCCGGTCCTCGGGCAGCCCGATGCCATTGTCCATGATGCGGATCACCGCGCGCCCGTCCTCTTCAGTCAGGCTGACGCGGATCTCGGGGGAATGGCCCTCCGGGGCGCCCTGCTCGCCGAGGCTCTCGATCGCCTCGCCGGCGTTCTTGATCAGGTTGGTCAGCGCCTGCCCGACCATGGTGGCGTCGAGCTCGGCGGGCATGGCGTGGGCCGGCAGGTCGCTGACGAAGCGGATTGCCGGCTGGCCGGTCTCCTGCAGCAGCACCGCGCCGCGCAGCAGCACCACCACGTCCTCGGGCTTGCGCTCGGGCTCGGGCATGCGGGCGAACTTGCTGAACTCGTCGACGATGCGGCGCAGATCCTCGGTCTGGCGCACGATGACCTCGGTCATCTGCCCCAGCTTCTCGGCATCCGGCGCCTCGAGCTGGCGCGAGAACTTGCGGGTGATGCGCTCGGCCGAAAGCCGGATCGGGGTCAGCGGGTTCTTGATCTCATGCGCGATGCGCCGCGCCACGTCGCCCCAGGCGGCCATCCGTTGCGCGCTGACCAGATCGGTCACGTCGTCGAAGGCCACCACGTAGCCCTCGAGCGCCCCATCCTGCCGCCGCCGCACCGAGAGCCGCACCAGCAGGTGCTCGAGCCGCCCCTCGCGGCTGACCTTGACCTCTTCCTGTGCGGTCTCGAGCCCGGTGTCGCGCAGCCGCTCGTAGAGCGGGCCGAACTCGGGCACCGCCACGGTCAGCGGCACGTCGGCGCGCGGCTCGCGCCAGCCGAGCAGCCGCTCAGCGGGGCGGTTGACGAAGGTCACCTTGCCCTCGGCATCAAGCCCGACCACGCCGGAGGTGATCGACGACAGCACGGAGTCGAACAGCCGCTGGCGGCGCTCGATCTGACGGGTGTTCTCCAGCAGCGTCTCGCGCTGGCCCTTCAGTTGGCGGGTCATCTGGTTAAAGTAGCGGCCGAGCATGGCGATCTCGTCGTCGCCCTCGCCCTCGATCACCTGCACGTCGAGATCGCCCGCGCCGACCCTTTGCGCCGCGCCGGTGAGCCGCCCCACCGGCTTCGCCATGCGCTCGGCGAACCAAAGCCCCAGCCAGACCGCCGCGAGGATCAGCAGCAGCGCGAAACCAAGATAGACCAGCGCGAAGTCGAAGAGCCGGCGTCCGCGCTCGGTCTCCTGCTGCTGGTAGAAGCGCGCGGTCTCCTGCGTCTCGTCGAGCAGGTTCAGAAGATTGCCGTCGACAACGCGGCTGACATAGAGAAACCGGTCGGCGAAGGCCGAGAGCGGCACCAGCGCGCGCAGCTCGTGATTGTCCCAGTCAGGGATCAGCACCAGCCCTTCGGCGCGGGCGCGGGTGAACTGCTCGCGGGTCGGCTCCTCGTAGTAGAACAGGTAGGACCGCTCGCCGCGGGCGCGGATCTCGCCTCCGCCGTCGATCACGTAGGCCTCGCGGAGCCCGCGCTGGATCTGCGCCTGCCCCTGCCCCAGAACCTGCCGAACATCGCCGTCGTCGAGCGCGAAATTGGCCCGGCGCGCACCGTCGATGAAGCGCGCCAGCGCCTGCACGTCCTCGATCAGCCCGACGCGCTGCTCTTCCTCATAGGCCTCGGCGGCGGCCATCGAGGCGCCGACCACGTTCTGCACGCGGCTGGAGAACCAGGTTTCGAGACCGATGTTGATGGTGAGCACGGCAAAGACCGCGACGGTGACCGTGGGCAGCAGCGCCATCAGCGCGAAGAGCCCGGTGAGGCGCAGGTGCAGGCGCGAGCCGGCCGATTGCGCCCGCCGCTCCGAGATCATCCGCACCAGCCGCGCCAGCACCAGCGTGGCGATCAGCAGCACGTAGATCATGTCGGCCAGCAGCACGAGCCGCAGGCTCAGCTGCGTTGCACGCTCGCCGCTGCCGAGGGGGCCCAGCACGAGGAACGTCAGCACCGCGAGCACCGGTCCCAGCAGGACCAGCCCCAGCGTCGCCACGTTCTGAACGCGCCGTTGTCGGCGCAGCCTGTTCATGCGCGCCCAAGTCGTGCTCCGTGCCCGGGTGGCCACAGATTCACCTCACACTGATTGGCTGCTCGAGGCAGCGTCGCCAAAAGCTGTGGCTTCTCATGAAAGCGCCGCCCCGAGGGCGGCGCAATGCGGCCACATGCCTGTGACGCTTTTACATCAGTTTGCGACGCCGTGTCACGCGAATATCCAGATCCGTGATCTTCTTACGCAAGGTATTGCGGTTGATGCCGAGAAGATCCGCACATTTCGCCTGATTCCCGCCGGTCGCTTCCAGCGCGATCTCGATCAGCGGCGCTTCGACCTCCTTGAGGATGCGGGTGTAGAGCCCCGGCGCCGGCAGCATGTTGCCATGCAGGTCGAAATAACGCCGCAGGTGACGCGCCACCGAGGTACTGAGCTTCTCGCTGTCGCCGCCGCGCAGGATCGGGCCGGTGTCGGGCTGGTTGCCCAGCACCGCCTCGACCTCGGCGCGGCTGATCTCCTCGGCGCGGCTGGTCAGCGACAGGCGGCGCACGGCGTTTTCCAACTGCCGCACGTTGCCCGGCCAGCTGTAGGCACGGAAGAGCTCGGTGGCATCCTTCGACAGCCAGCGCTTGGAGGCACCCTCGCGCTCGGCGCGCTGCAGGAAGTGCTCGGTCAGCAGGGCGATGTCCTCGACCCGCTCGCGCAGGCTGGGCACGTTGATGGTCGCGCCCGACAGCCGGTAGTAGAGGTCCTGGCGCACCGCCCCCTCTTCCATCGCCTGCGCCAGATCGCCCTGGCTGGTGGCCATGAAGCGCGGCACGTGTTCGCCGGGAATGTCCATCATGCGCACCACGCGCGCCTGAATCTCGTCGGAGATGTCGGTGATCTCGTCGATCAGCAGCGTGCCGCCCTTGACCCGCGCCAGCACCCGCGCCGGGCCTTCGAGGTCCGACAGGTCGGCGCCGGTCACCGTGATGAACGGCAATGTGCGGCGGTCCGAGAAATCATGGATGGCGCGCGCGATCAGCGACTTGCCGGTGCCGCTTTCGCCGGAGATCAGCACCGGAAGGTCGGTGTTCATCACCTTGGCGACGAGCCGGTAGAGCGCCTGCATCGCCGGGGTCTTGCCGACCAGCGGCAGCTCGTCCGGCCCGTCGGCGCCGATCGTCGCCACCTCTTCGCGCTTCGGCGAGCGGTTGCGGTTGTCGAGCGCCTTGGCGGTGCGCTTCATCAGGTCCGGCAGGTCGAAGGGCTTGGGCAGGTAGTCGTAAGCCTCGGCCTCGGCCGCCTGGATTGCGGTCATGATGGTGTTCTGCGCCGAGATCACGATCACCGGCAGCTCGGGCCGGTCCTGGTGAATCTTGGGCAGCATTTCCAGCCCGTTGCCATCGGGCATGACGACGTCGGAGATCACCACGTCGCCCTTGCCCTCGGCGACCCAGCGCATCAGCGTGGTCAGCGACGAGGTGGCGTGCACCTTGCAGCCGGCGCGGGTCAGCGCCTGGGTCAGCACGGTGCGGATGGTGCGGTCGTCGTCGGCGACAAGTACGGTGCCGTCCATTTACCTGTTCTCCTCAATCTCGCGCGGGGCGCGCGGCAACGAAATGCGGAAGACCGTGCGGCCGGGGACGGAATCCACCGAGATCCAGCCGTCGTGGTCGGAGATGATCTTGGACACCAGCGCGAGGCCGAGCCCTGTGCCGTTCTCGCGGCCCGACACGAAGGGGTCGAACACGTCGCCCTTGATGTCCTCGGGCAGGCCGGGGCCGTCGTCGATGACCTCGATCTGCAGCGGCAGCTTCTGGGTCGAGCCGTCGGGGCGGCGCATTCGGAAGCTGTGCTCGAAGAAAGTGTGCAGGCGGATCGTGCCGCCCTCCTTGGGGTCTGCCGCCTCGGCGGCGTTCTTCAGAAGGTTCAGCACCACCTGCAGCAGCTGGTCGGGATCACCGTGGGCCAGCGGCAGCGAAGGGTCGTAATCCTCGATGAACTTCATGTGCGCCCCGACACCCAGCTGCGTCGAGCGGCGCGCGCGGTCCAGCACGTCGTGCAGGTTCACCGGCTTCTTCTCGGGGGCCGAGAGGTTGCCGAACTGCTCGACCTGCTCCAGCAGCTTCACGATGCGGCGGGTCTCGGCAACGATGAGATCGGTCAGCTCGAGATCGTCCTTGCTGAGGTTCATCGACAGCAGCTGCGCCGCGCCGGTGATCCCCGCCAGCGGGTTCTTGATCTCATGCGCCAGCATCTCGGCCATGCCGATGGCCGACTTGGCGGCGGATTTCACCGAATGGCTCTGGGTCATGCGTCCGGCCAGCTCGCGGGGGCTGATCAGCATGATAAACCAGCCGGGGTAATTCTGCACCGGCGCGAGCTGCAGGTTGCATACCAGCGGCGGGCGGTTGCCGGTGCCGACATCGACGTCGTTGACGAAGAGCGGCGTACCATGCTCGCGGGCGCGGGCGAGGCTTTCCTCGAGCGGCGCATCCACCGCGAGGCGGTCCCAGATCGGCTGGCCGACCAGCCATTTCGCCGAGTTGTTCATGAACCCCTCGGCGGCGGGGTTCATGTCGGCGATGCGCTCCTCGGCGTCGAGCAGCACGGCGGGCACGGGCAGCGACGACCAGAGCTGCGTCAGAAGTTCGGTGTTGGTGCTCATGCGGCGACCTTCAGATCGCAGGACAGCGCCTCGTCGAGGAAGTGCAGCGTCTCGGCCGGTTCGCGGCTGGTCAGCACGCGCTTGCGCAGCTCCGCCGCGGGCGCGGCATGATCCATGTACCAGCCCAGGTGCTTGCGCGAAACACGGCCGCCCAGCTCCTTGCCGTAAAACGAAAGCATTGCCTCGTAATGCTCTGCGACCATTTGATAAAATGCCTTTCCTGTCGGCACGTCAGGTGCCGGTGTTCCGTAAAGCTCGGCCGCGATCTGAGCCAGTTTCCAGGGCGCGCCCTGCGCCCCCCGACCGACCATGACCCCCGCCGCGCCGGAGGCCTTCAGGGCCGCCCGCGCGCTGGCCGCATCGACGATGTCGCCATTGGCGACCACCGGGATCGACACGGCCTCGACCACCTCCCGGATCGCCGCCCAGTCGGCGGCGCCCTTGTAGAACTGGCAGCGGGTGCGCCCGTGGATGACGATCATCCGCACGCCCGCCGCCTCCGCCCGTTTCGCGATCTGCGCGGCGTTGAGGCAATCGCCGTCCCAGCCGAGCCGCGTCTTCAGCGTCACCGGCAGGTCGACGGCCTCGACGACCGCCTCGATCAACCGCAGCGCATGGTCCGGCTCGCGCATCAGCGCCGAGCCCGACCAGCCGCCCGTGACCTTCTTGGCCGGACAGCCCATGTTGATGTCGATGACCTTGGCGCCCATGCCGGCGACATGCCGGGCCGTCTCGGCCATGGGCTCGGGCGCGCGGCCCGCAAGCTGCACGGAGGTGTTCTCGATTCCCGCGCCCAGCTCCGCCTTCTCGCGCGTGCCGGGGCGCGCGGTGAGAAACTCGCCACTGGCGATCATCTCGGACACCACGAGCCCGGCACCGAAGCGCGACACGAGGCTGCGGAAGGGCAAGTCCGTGATTCCCGCGAGCGGGGCCAGAAGGACCGGGGGGTCGATGAGTCTGTCACCCAGCGAGAAGTTCAAGCGCCTATTCCTTGTGCAGATGCTTGGGAGTTAACGCGCGCGCGGCGCGTGTTCAATCATTTGGGAGCGTTACGGGCGCACGCAATACGCGAGTGATGAAAAATTGAGCAGCGCGCCCCCGGTGATTGCACCGTCCCCCGGCAGCGCCTAGAGAGGGACGCCGGAGGTCAACACCATGGAAACAGCCGCGGAAACAGCCGCAATCATCGTCGCTGCAGGGCGCGGCACCCGCGCCGGTGGCGGGCGCCCGAAACAGTGGCGCGACGTGGCGGAACGGCCGGTGGCGCGCTGGACGCTCGAGGCCTTCGCCCCGATCTGCCCCGTCGTGCTGGTGATTCACCCCGAGGATCGCGCCATGGCCGAGTCGGTCGCCGAGGGCCTGCCGGTGACGCTGGTGGAGGGGGCCGCCGACCGCGCCGGCTCGGTACGTGCCGGGCTCGACGCGCTGGCGGGCAATCCGCCCGCGAAGGTGCTGATCCACGACGTTGCCCGCCCCTGCGTCTCGCGGCACACGATCGAGGCAGTGCTGACCGCGCTCGACGCCACCCCCGGCGCCGCGCCCGCCCTGCCGGTAACCGACGCGCTCTGGACCGGCGCCGAGTCCGAGGTGACCGGCACGCAGGACCGCAGCGGCCTGTACCGCGCCCAGACCCCGCAGGGCTTTCGCTATGCAGATATCCGCGCCGCCCATGCCGCCCACCCCGGCGGCGCCGCCGATGACGTCGAGGTCGCCCGCGCCTCGGGGCTCTCCGTCACCATCGTTCCCGGCGAGGAGCGCAACCTCAAGATCACCGGCCCCGACGATTTCGAACGGGCCGCCAGCTACCTCAAGACCCCCATGCAGGAGACCGCCATGGATATCCGCCTCGGCAATGGCTACGACGTGCACCGTTTCGGCCCCGGAGACCATGTGGTGCTCTGCGGCGTGAAGGTGCCACACGGGCGCGCGCTGCAGGGCCATTCCGACGCCGACGTCGGCATGCATGCCGTCACCGACGCGCTCTACGGCGCCCTCGCCGAGGGCGACATCGGCCGCTACTTCCCGCCCAGCGATCCGCAGTGGAAGGGCGCCGCCTCCGAGATCTTCCTGCGCCACGCGGTCGAGCTTGCCACTTCGAAGGGCTACACCATCTCGAACATCGACGTGACGCTGATCTGCGAGCAGCCCAAGATCGGCCCCCATGCCGCGGCCATGATGGCCGAGATGGGCCGGATCATGGGGCTGGCGACGGATCGCGTCTCGGTCAAGGCGACGACCTCGGAACGGCTCGGCTTCACCGGCCGCGAAGAGGGCATCGCCGCCATCGCAACCGCAACGCTGGTGAAACCATGAGACTGATCGCGACCTTCTTCTATGCCGGGCTGCTGCGCCCTGCGCCGGGCACCTGGGGCTCGCTGGCCGCCCTGCCCGCCGCCTACCTGCTGCTGGTGCTGGGCGGCTTCTGGCTGCTGCTGGCCGCCACGGTGGTCGCCTTCGTGCTGGGCTATATCGCCACGCAGAAGCTCACCGCCGACGGCGAGGACGAGGACCCCTCGTGGATCGTCATCGACGAGGTGGTCGGCATGTGGATCGCGCTCTTCCCGGTCGGCTACGGCGCGATGATGATGGGCGTGGACTTCTGGCGGCTCTGGCCGGGCTGGGTCTCGGGCTTCGTGCTGTTCCGTCTGTTCGACATCTGGAAGCCCTGGCTGGTGGGCTGGGCCGACCGCCGCGGCGACGCGATGGGCGTGATGCTCGACGACGTGATCGCGGGCATCTTCGCGGCGCTGGTGAGCGTTGCCCTCGCCGGGATCGCGCACGGCTTCCTGATGGCTTCCTGATGTGAGGGACGAGATGACCCAAGAGCTTGCACAGGACATCCTGACCCGCGCCATGACCGCTGGCCTCACCGTCACCACCGCCGAGAGCTGTACCGGCGGCATGGTCGCCGCCGCGATCACCGACATCGCCGGCTCGTCGAATATCTTCGAGCGCGGCGTGGTGACCTATTCCAACGCCGCCAAGGTCGACCTGCTGAGCGTGCGCCCCGCCACGCTTGAAGCGCATGGCGCCGTCTCCGAAGAGGTCGCTGCCGAGATGGCCGAAGGCGCGCGGTCCCGCGCGGGCGCCGGACTCGCGGTGTCGGTCTCGGGCATCGCCGGCCCCGGCGGCTCGGCGCACAAGCCCGAGGGCCGCGTCTGCTTCGGCCTCGCCAGCGCCGCGGGCACACAGACCGAAACCGTGGAGTTCGGCGCCTTGGGCCGCGCACAGGTCCGCGCGGCGGCCACCCGCCACGCGCTCACGCTGCTGCGAAACGCCCTGCCCTGACCCCGACGCGCGGCTCAGCCCCCGACGCGTGGCGGGCGGATCAGCCGTAGAGCTCTGCCGCCCGCCGTTCGAAGGCGCGCACGATGCGCTGCATCGCCTCGTAGAAGAACATCCCCGCTGCGCTCTGCAGCAGACGGTTCTTGAACTCGAAATCCACGAAGAAATGCACGTCGACGCCGCCCTCGGGCGAGTCCTCGAAGTGCCATTTCGACACCATGTGCTTGAACGGACCATCGAGATACTCGGTGTCGATCTTCTTCGTCTCGGGCCAGAGCGTCACGCGGCTGCCGAAGCGCTCGCGGAACACCTTGAAGCTGATCACCAGGTCGGCCAGCATCACCTCGTGATCGCCCATGTCGTCGCGCGAACGGATCCGCGCCGCTGCCGTCCACGGCAGGAACTTCGGGTAATTCGCGACATCCGCCACGAGGTCATACATCTGCTGCGCCGTGTACGGCAGGCGCTTCGTCTCGGAGTGGGTCGGCATGTCGCCCCTTTATCGCGTGACAATGTCGGCACATTTCCTATGCTGCGCGCGGATTTTCAAGGGGTGAACCATGGCAGAAAAGCCTTATGTCGTAGACCAGATGATTTCGGCAAAGGCGATCGCCGCCAAGATCGAGGACCTCGCGCGCGAGATCGAGCGCGAATTCGCCGGCACCGAGAAGCTGGTGGTCGTCGGCCTGCTGCGCGGCAGCTTCGTCTTCATCGCCGACCTGGTGCGCGAGCTCGACCTCGCCGTCGAGGTCGACTTCCTCGAGGCCTCCTCCTACGGCGACGGCATGGAGTCGAGCCGCGAGGTGCGCATCCTCAAGGACCTGCGCTCGCCGATCGAGGGGCGCGACGTGCTGCTGGTGGAGGATATCGTCGATACCGGTTTCACGCTCAGCCACGTCATCCACCTGATGGAGAGCCGCAAGCCGCGCAAGCTGCGCACCATCGCGCTGCTCGACAAGCCGGCCCGGCGCGAAGTTCCGCTCAAGGCCGACTGGATCGGATTCGAAATTCCTGACGAGTTTGTCGTGGGTTACGGTATCGACTTCGCGCAGCGCAACAGGAACCTGCCGTTCATCGGCAAGGTCCGGTTCCCCGAGGCATGAGCCTTGGTGGCCCTCGTCGGCTGGCGCAGCGACTGCGCCGGTCGATGGCGTTCAAAATTCTCGCCACCGCATTGGTTTTGTTCCTGTATTTCGGGTTTTTTTATTTGCTTGAATACGCACTCGGCGGCTGGCCGGCGGCGCTCACCCCGAACCCTCCGGTATTACGTCAATACCCGGGCTATACCTATTGAGAGCAGACCTGCCCGACCCTGCCCAACACTCGCGCCCGGTATCGCGATTTGGTCAGACAGCGTGATAATTTCCGTGAACCCCTGAAACATCTCGGATGAGGCGAGACTTCAGAATTGCTTCGCAAACCACTCATTCAACTTTCTTTTTTTGATTCTACATGCAAAAGAGAAAGGCCGCACGGAGCCGCGCTGCGGTCGCTTCAGCGCTTGCCGCCCCCTTGATCGAAACCCGGCCTCGGCTACGCTCCAGACGCAAGATTTTCGAAAACGCCCCGATTTCGGGAGGACAGGGAGTTTCTCATGAAGATCACCAGGATGACCGCCACCAGCCTCACCCTTGTCGCGGCGCTTGCCGCCTCTGGCACCGCCGCGCTCGCCCAGGACCTGCCCGGCCCGGTCAAGGCGCGGCAGGGCCAGTTCAACATCCTTGCCATCAACCTCGGCATTCTCGGCGACATGGCCCGCGGCAAGGCCGACTACGATGCCGAGGCCGCGCAGGCCGCCGCCGACACGCTGGTGGCCGTCTCGATGATCAACCAGGCACCGCTCTTCCCCGAGGGCACCTCGGAGATGGACATCGACGGCACCCGGGCCAAGGCCGAGATCTGGGACGGCTGGGAGAGCTTCGGCGAGAAATGGTCCGGCCTCGGCGCGGCCGCCGGGGAACTGCAGCAGGTCGCGGCCACCGGCCAGGAGGCGCTCGGCCCGGCGGTCGGTCAGCTCGGCGGCGCCTGCAAGGCCTGCCACGACGACTTCCGCGCGCCCGAGTAAACGATGCGCGGCCTGCTCGGCTTTCTGGTCCTTCTCGCCGCACTGGCGGGCGGGGCGGTCTGGATGATCAGCGCCCCCGACCGGCTGCCCGCCGGAGAATTTGCCGATGACGCGGGCGGCGATCCGGTCCACGGAGAGACGGTGTTCACCGCTGCGGGCTGCGCCTCCTGCCACCACGCGCCGGAGAGCGAGGACAAGCTGGTGCTCGCTGGCGGCCAGCGGTTTGCCTCGGACTTCGGCACCTTCATCGCCCCCAATATCTCGCCGCACCCGCAGGCGGGCATCGGCGCCTGGAGCCTGCACGACTTTGCCAATGCCCTGCTGCGTGGCGTCTCGCCCGAGGGTCGGCATTATTACCCCGCGTTCCCCTACACCTCCTACATCCGCATGGCGCCGCAGGACGTCGTCGACCTCTGGAGCTACATCCGCACCCTGCCCGAAGCCGAGTCCCCAAGCCAACCGCATGAGGTCGGCTTTCCCTTCAACCTTCGCCGCGGCCTCGGCCTGTGGAAGCAGCTTTACCTCGACCCGGCATGGATCACCGCCGCCGAGACCGACGAGGCCCGCCGCGGCCGCTACCTCGTCGAGGCGCTGGCCCATTGCGGCGAATGCCACACGCCGCGCGACCGCTTCGGCGGGCTGCAGCGCGACACCTGGCTCACCGGCGCCCCGGCGCCCGATGGCAAGGGCAGCATTCCCGCGCTCACCCCCGACAAGCTGAGCTGGAGCGCCGAGGATATCGCCTATTACCTCGAGACCGGCTTCACCCCCGACTACGACAGCGCCGGCGGCCACATGGTCGAGGTGATCGACAATTTCGCGCAGCTTCCCGCCGAGGACCGCGCCGCCGTCGCTGCCTACGTCAAGGCGCTGCCCGAGGGCGGGATCATGGACTGACCCCGGCCCCGCGCCGGTGGCGACGGCGGGATTTGCGTATTTGCGAAGAGAAGAAGCTGCGGGCCGCGCCTCCTTCTTCTCTTTTCAAATACGCGCGGGGGGTGAGGCGCGCCGCGCCGAGGGGGCGGCAGCCCCCTTTTCCCGCCAACCGCCCCGCGCCCTCTTAACACCGGGGCGCGGATCGCCTATCTGCCTCGCATGGACAAAACTCTTCATATCGTGGGCGGCGGCATGGCCGGGTCCGAGGCCGCCTGGCAGGCGGCGCGGCAGGGCGTTGACGTGGTGATCCACGAGATGCGGCCGAAGGTGGAAACCTTCGCCCATCGCACCGGCAACCTCGCCGAGATGGTCTGCTCGAACTCCTTCCGCTCGGACGATCACGAGCAGAACGCCGTCGGTCTGCTGCACTGGGAGATGCGCCAGGCGGACTCGTTGATCATGCACACCGCCGCCGAGCACCGGCTGCCCGCGGGCGGCGCGCTGGCGGTGGACCGCGATCCCTTCTCCGAGACGGTGACCGCCAGGCTGCGCGCGCTGCCGAACGTGCGCGTGAGCTACGAGGAGATCACCGAGCTGCCCTCGGACGGGCATTGGATCTTCGCCACCGGCCCGTTGACCTCGGGCGCGCTCGGCAAGGCGCTGCAGCAGCAGACCGGCGCCGAGGCGCTGGCCTTCTTCGACGCCATCGCCCCCATCGTCTATTTCGACACGATCGACATGGACGTCGCCTGGCTGCAGAGCCGCTACGACAAGGGTGAGACCGAGGAAGAGCAGAAGGCCTACATCAACTGCCCGATGACCAAGGAGCAGTACGAGGGCTTCATCGACGCGCTTCTGGCCGCCGAGAAGACCGAGTTCCACGAGGGTGAGACCGCGGGCTATTTCGACGGCTGCCTGCCGATCGAGGTGATGGCCGAGCGCGGCCGCGAGACGCTGCGCCACGGCCCGATGAAGCCCATCGGCCTCACCAACCCGCACAACCCCGAGCAAAAGGCCTATGCGGTCGTGCAGCTGCGCCGCGACAATGCGCTCGGCACGCTCTACAACATCGTCGGCTTCCAGACGAAGATGAAATACGGCGCGCAGACCGAGGTCTTCCGCCGCATTCCGGGTCTGGAGAACGCCAGCTTCGCGCGTCTCGGCGGCATCCACCGCAACACCTTCCTCAACTCGCCGACGCTGCTCGACGCGCAGATGCGCCTGCGCGCGCGGCCGAACCTGCGCTTTGCCGGTCAGATCACCGGGGTCGAGGGCTACGTGGAAAGCGCCTCGATGGGGCTGCTCGCGGGCCGCATGGCCGCGGCGGAGATCCTCGGCCGCGAGCTGCCCGCGGTGCCGCAGGACAGCGCCCATGGCGCGCTCATCCACCACATCACCGGCGGCGCCGAGGCCAAGACCTTCCAGCCGATGAACGTGAACTTCGGCCTGTTCCGCCCGCTCGAAGGGCTGCGCGGCGGCCGCCGCGGCCGCAAGGAGCGCTACAAGGGCTACACCGACCGCGCCAAGACCGTCTGGCAGGAGTGGCTCGCCGCGCAGGAGGTGCCCGCGTGAACTATGTGCTCGCCCTGCTGCTGCCGCCGCTGTCGATCCTGCTGACGGGGCGGCCGATCCTCGGCATCGTCGTCTTCCTGATCTGGGTGCCGGCCATCATCTTCTCGGGCGGGCTCACGCATCCGATGTTCATCCTGCTGGCCTGGGTGCTGATCTACCAGTCCGGCGAGGAGCGCCGCACCCGGCGCATCGAGAAGGCCTATCGCCGCGAGGACTGATTTGCGCACGCGCTTCGCCCCTTCGCCCACCGGCCCGCTGCACCTCGGCCACGGCTATTCGGCGCTTCTGGCCGAGGGCATGGCGCGTGCGGCGGGCGGTGCCTTCCTGCTGCGCATCGAGGACATCGACAGCACCCGCTCGCGCGCCCATTGGGAGGCGCAGATCTACGGGGATCTGCGCTGGCTCGGCCTGCGGTGGGACGAGGAGCCGATGCGCCAGTCGAACCGGCTGCCCGCCTACGAGGCAGCGCTCGATGCGCTCTGGGCGCGCGAGCTGATCTACCCCTGCCAGTGCACCCGCCGCGATATCCAGGCCGCCGCCTCGGCGCCGCAGGAAGGCGCGGAGCCCGCCTACGGGCCCGATGGGCTGGTCTACCCCGGCACTTGCCGCGACTTGCTGGCCCCGGGCTACGGCACGACGCCCCGCCCGCGCGGCGCGGCGCTGCGGCTGAACATGGCGCGGGCCCTGGCTCAGATCGGCGAGGATTTGTGGTTCGAGGAGACCGGCGCGGGTCCCGAGGGTGAGACCGGGCGCATCGCGCTCTCGGCTGACGGGCTGCTGAGCCACGTCGGCGACGTGGTGCTGTCGCGGCGAGATTTTCCCGGCTCCTACCACCTGTCGGTGGTGCTGGATGACGCGGCGCAGGGCATCACCCACGTGGTCCGCGGGCGCGATCTCTTCGAGGCAACGGCAATCCACGTGGTCCTGCAGCGGATCCTGGGGCTGGAGACGCCGATTTACCACCACCACGACCTCATCCGCGACGACGCGGGCAAGCGCCTGGCCAAGCGCGACGACGCGCGGGCGATCGCCAAATATCGCGAGGACGGGGCAACGCCCGAGGACATCCGGCGCTTGGTCGGGCTCGGTGGCTGAGGGGCGCCGACGCCCCCGTGCAAGAGAGGGGCTCCGCCCCTCGGCGCTGCGCGCCTCACCCCGGCGTATTTTGAAAGAGAAGAAGGGCCGTGCCGGAAGTGGCGCGGTGCGTCAGTCTTCCATGGGCGTCAGGATTTCGACCGGCTCGCCATCGCGCACGGCGGTGTAGAAGCAGCTGCGGCGGTTGGTGTGGCAGGCAGGGCCGGTCTGGCGCACGAGGGCCAGCAGGCAGTCGCTGTCGCAATCGACGCGCAGTTCGACCAGCTCCTGCAGGTGGCCCGAGCTTTCGCCCTTCACCCAGAAGCTCTGGCGCGAGCGCGACCAATAGGTGACTCGGCCGGTCTCGAGCGTGCGGGCGACGGACTCGGCGTTCATCCAGGCCATCATCAGCACCTCGCCAGTCGCCTCCTCCTGCGCGATGCAGGGGATCAGGCCGTTTGCGTCATAGACCAAGGTCGCAGGATCGAAGCTCATGGTGAAATTCCCTTTTGCAGGCGCCGGGCGCGCGCCCTATCTATGGGGGGCGAGCCGAAAGGGAAACCCATGTCCGCCAATACCACCGCCGAAACCGATCTGATCAAGCTCTACTCCTCGCGCATCCTTGCGCTGGCGGCGGATATCCCCCGGACCGAGCGTCTGGAGCATCCCGACGCCACGGTGAAGAAGCGCTCGCCGCTCTGCGGCTCGACGGTGACCGTGGATCTCGCGCTGCAGGACGGCCGGGTCAGCGACTTCGGCCAAGACGTGAAGGCCTGCGCGCTCGGCCAGGCGGCGGCCTCGGTGGTCGGCGAGGCGATCATCGGCTGCACCCCCGAGCAGCTGGCGCAGGCGCGTGACGCGCTGCGCGCCATGCTGAAAGAGGACGGGCCGACCCCGCCTGCCCCCTTCGACGGGCTCGAGGTGCTGCGCCCGGCGGCGGCCTACAAGAATCGCCATGCGTCGATCATGCTGGCGCTGGACGCGGCGACCGAGGCCGCCGAGGAGATCGCCGCGGCGCGCAGCGCCTGACGGCCAAGCCCCTGCGCCCGGTGCGGGCCACGGGCCCGGCCCGGCCCGGCCCGGCCCGGCCCGGCGAGAATAGGCTAGACCCGGCCAGACCTACCAAACCACATGAAAAAACCGCCGCACTCCGGGGATGGGAGGCGGCGGCAGTGGCGTGTCTTGTGGACTCCGGAAGAGCCGCGTTGCGTATCCGGGGATCAGGCGACCCGGAGCTGGGGAAACAATGCGACGCATCGGGACAGTGATGCGAACGGCACCCGGAGCAAGACCGCAGGCAGAAAGTCGAAAGCTCAGAGCAGCGGCAGGTGCAGCGCCCCGACGAGGATCACGATCAGCGAGACAGCCCCGATCATGTCGGTCACCAGCGAGGTGTTGTCGGCGCGGCTCATGGTGGTGCGGATGGTGTCGATCATCTTGGCGTTCCCTCTGTGCGTGCTGTGCGTTTTCTCTTGTTGCCCTTTTGTTCTCATGTGATCCGATTCGAGTAAAGAACTTTTTGAGAACATTTGCGAACACATGAGAACATCGAGTGAGAACAGAAAGACCCGGAACACGCCGTGGCGCTCCGGGTCTTTATTTTCTCTTTTACTTTTCAGATACTTACATAAGATCCGCGCCGATCAGCCCACGCTGATCAGCTTGATCGCCTCGTCCTGCCGCATCAGCCAAAGCAGCAGGCGCGCCGCCTTGCCACGATCCCTGGTCAGCTCCGGATCCTCTGCCAGCAGCCGCCGCGCATCGCTCTGCGCCATGGCCATCAGCGAGGCCTGGCTTTCGAGATCCGCCACCTTGAAGCGCGGCAGGCCCGATTGCGCCGTGCCGATCAGATCGCCCGCGCCGCGCATCTGCAGATCGACCTCGGAGATACGGAAGCCATCCTCGGTCTCGCGCAGGGTCGTCAGCCGCTTCGAGCCGCTTTCGCCGAGCGGTGGCTGGTACATCAGCAGGCAGGTCGAGGCGGCCTCGCCGCGGCCGACGCGGCCGCGCAGCTGATGCAACTGGGCCAGCCCGAAGATCTCCGCCCGCTCGATCACCATGATCGAGGCATTGGGCACGTTCACCCCCACCTCGATCACCGTGGTGGCGACGAGCACCTTGGTCTCTCCGGCGACGAAGCGCGCCATGGCGGCGTCTTTCTCGGCGGGGGGCATCTGGCCATGCACCAGCCCCACCACGCCCTCGCCAAGCTTCGCGCGCAGGCGCTTGAAACGCTCCTCGGCGGCGGTGAGGTCCGAGACCTCGCTCTCCTCGACCAGCGGACAGACCCAATAGGCCTGTCGCCCCTCGGCCACCGCCTTGCGCAGGTGCTCGACGACCTCGCCCATGCGCTCGGTGGAGACCAGCGCGGTCTGCACCGGCTTGCGCCCCGGCGGCTTCTCGTCGAGCACCGAGACGTCCATGTCGCCATATTGCGCCAGCGCCAGGCTGCGCGGGATCGGCGTGGCGGTCATCACCAGCACGTCGGCGCCCTGCCCCTTGCGGCCCAGTTCCAGCCGCTGACGCACGCCGAAGCGGTGCTGTTCGTCGACGATGGCAAGGCGCAGCGCCTTGAATACCACGTCGTCCTGGAACACCGCATGGGTGCCCACGAGGATGTGGATATTGCCCGCCGCCAGCGCCGCCAGCTTGGCCCTGCGCTCGGCGCCCTTGTCGCGGCCGGTGAGGATTTCCACCACCACTCCGGCGCTCTCGGCCAGCGGCTGCAGCCCCTCCATGTGCTGGCGGGCGAGGATCTCGGTCGGCGCCATCATCACGCCCTGCCCGCCGGATTCCACCGCCACCAGCAGCGCCATGAAGGCGACCAGCGTCTTGCCCGCGCCGACGTCGCCCTGCAGCAGGCGGTTCATCCGGGTCTCGGCGGCCATGTCCTCGGCGATCTCGTCCATCGCCCTGAGCTGCGCGCCGGTGGGCCGGTAGGGCAGCGCCGAAAGCACGCGGCGGCGCAGGTGGCCGTCGCCCATGGTCGGGAAGCCCTTGCCCTTACGGCGGTTGATCCGCGCAAGGCCCAGGGTCAGCTGGTGCGCCAGCAGCTCGTCATAGGCCAACCGGGCGCGCGCCGGGGCGCTGGGGCTCAGCGCGGCCATGCCGTCAGGGGCATGCGCCGCCTCCAGCGCGGCGTGCCAGTCGGGCCAGCCCTCGCGGTCCTTCAGGGGGCCGTCGACCCATTCCGCCAGCTCGGGCGCGCGGGAGAGCGCCCCGGCCACAGCGCGGGCCATGAGCTTCTGCGTGACCCCGGCGGTGAGCGGGTAGACCGGCTCGAAGAGCGGCAGCGCATCCGCCTCCTCCGGCGGCAGCATGTGGTCGGGGTGGACCATCTGCGCCAGACCGTCGAAAAGCTCGACCTTGCCGGAGACCAGCCGCCGCGATCCCTCGGGCAGCACGCGGGTCAGGTAGTCGGCCCGGCCGTGGAAGAACACCAGCTGAAAGGTGGTCTCGGCGTCCTCGACCTGGATGCGGTAGGGCCGCCCCTTCACGACGGGGGGCATGTGGCGCAGCACCTGCACCTCGACGGTCACAGTGCCCGGCAGATCAGCACCCTCAACCGAGGGGCGCGGGCGGCGGTCGATCACCGAATGCGGCAGCGTCAGCAGCAGGTCACGCGGCGCGACGACGTCCAGCCCCTCCATCGCCTGCGCGGTCTTGGGGCCGACGCCATCCAGCGTCTTCAGCTCGGCAAAGAGCGGCCAGAGAACTTCGGGGCGCTGCCTCATGCCCGGGTCATCCGCCGATCAGCGCGAGCCATGTATCCTCGTCCATCAGCTCGACCCCCAGTTCCTTGGCCTTGGCCTCCTTGCTGCCCGCGCCGGGGCCCGCCACGACGATGTCGGTCTTTTTGGATACCGAGCCCGAGACCTTGGCCCCCAGCGCCTCGGCGCGCGCCTTGGCCTCGGCGCGGGTCATCTTTTCCAGCGCGCCGGTGAAGACCACGGTCTTGCCCGCGACGGGGCTGCCCTCGGTCGCCGGGCGCTCGGCGTCCTGGATGTCCAGATGCGCGACCAGCCGGTCGACCGAGGCGCGCTCGGCCTCCTGGTGCAGCGAGGTGACCAGCGAGACGGCGACGATGGCGCCGATGCCGTCGATGCCCACCAGATCGTCCCAGGCGGCACGCGCCTCGGGCGCGACCTTCGGCGCCTCGGCCCAGACCGCATCCTGCGTTTCCTTGATGCGGGCGCGGCGACCGGCGGAGGCGGCGGCCTTGCGTTCGTCCTCGACGGCGGCCTCGGCCTTGCGGTAGCGCTCGACCGCCGACACCGCCTGATCCACCGCCGCGATCATCGCGTCCCAGCTAAGGTAATGTTTCGCCAAATCCTTGGCGACCACCTCGCCGACGTGGCGCATGCCGAGAGCGAAGATCACCCGGTTGAGCTCGATCTTCCGCTTCTCGTCGATGGCGTCAAAGAGGTTGCTGGCGCTCTTCTCGCCCCAGCCCTCGCGGTTCTTCAGTTGCTGCATGCCGGAGCCGTAGCGCGCCTTCAGCTCGAAGATATCCGCCGGCTCCTTGACCCAGCCGTCGCGGTAGAACTGCTCGACCTGCTTGGCGCCCAGCCCCTCGATGTCGAAGGCGGCGCGGGAGACGAAGTGCTTGAGCTTCTCCACCGCCTGCGCCGGGCAGACGAGGCCGCCGGTGCAGCGGCGCACGGCGTCGCCCTCCTCGCGGATCGCCTCGGAGCCGCATTCCGGACAGGTTGCGGGGAAGACGTAGGGCTGCGCGTCCTCGGGGCGTTTGCCGAGGTCGACGTCGGCCACCTTGGGGATCACGTCCCCGGCGCGGTAGACCTGCACCCAGTCGCCGACGCGGATGTCCTTGGCACCGCCCTCGGGATCGGGGCGGATCACCTCGCCCTTGGCGTCGCGCCCGGCGATGTAATCCTCGTTGTGCAGCGTGGCGTTGGAGACGACGACGCCCCCCACGGTGACCGGCGTCAGCCGTGCCACGGGGCTGAGCGCCCCGGTGCGGCCGACCTGAATGTCGATCGCCTCGAGCCGGGTCCAGGCCAGTTCGGCGGGGAACTTGTGCGCGATCGCCCAGCGCGGCGTCGTCGAGCGGAACCCCAGCCGCCCCTGCAGCGCCAGATCGTTGACCTTGTAGACCACGCCGTCGATGTCATAGCCGAGCGTGGCGCGCTGTTCCTCGATGTTGCGGTAATGCGCGATCATCTCGCGCGGGCCGTCGCAGAGCTGCGTCAGCGGGTTGGTCTGGAAGCCCAGCGCCTGCAGCCGTTCGATCGAGCCCATCTGCGTCTCGCCAAGCGGCGCCGAAAGCTCGCCCCAGGCATAGGCGAAGAAGCGCAGCGGGCGGGCGCGGGTGATCTCGGCGTCGAGCTGGCGCAGCGAACCGGCGGCGGCGTTGCGCGGGTTGGCGAAGAGCTTGCCTCCACGCGCTTCCTGGCGTGCGTTGAGGGCCGCGAAGTCATCGTGGCTCATGTAGACCTCGCCGCGCACCTCGAGCACGGCGGGCGCGCCTTCGAGGCGCTGCGGGATGTCGGCGATGGTGCGGGCGTTGGCGGTGACGTTCTCGCCCACCGATCCGTCGCCTCGCGTGGCGGCCTGCACCAGCTCGCCGTTTTCATAGCGCAGCGAGAGCGAGAGGCCGTCGATCTTCGGCTCGGCGGTATAGGCGAGCCCAGCGCCGTCGGAGAGACCCAGGTAGCGGCGGATGCGCGCGTCGAACTCGTCCACCTCCTCGGGCTCGAAGGCATTGCCGAGCGAGAGCATCGAGACCACGTGGCGGACCTTGGAAAACCCCTCGGCCAGCGGTGCCCCGACCTGTTCGCTGGGACTGTCTTCGCGCTTGAGCTCGGGAAACCGTTCCTCGATCTCGAGGTTGCGGCGCTTCAGCGCGTCATACTCGGCGTCCGAGATCTCGGGCGCGTCCTCGGTGTGGTAGGCGGTGTTGGCTTGTGCCAGGACATCGGCAAGCCGGGCGAGCTCGTCCCGTGCCTCCGCTTCGGTCAGTGCCTCTACCGGTTTCTCCGCCACGTTCTGGGCCATTGCCGCATCCCTTGCTCACGCCTTTTGGCAGACGTGATAGGGCGCGCGGCGGGGCGCGTCCAGAGTCAGGCGTTCACTGCCATGGCGCCAACCGGCGGCTCGGGATCGCGCAGCACGTATCCGCGCCCCCAGACGGTCTCGATGTAGTTCTCATCCCCGGTGGCTTCCGAGAGCTTCTTGCGCAGCTTGCAGATGAAGACGTCGATGATCTTCAGCTCGGGCTCGTCCATCCCGCCGTAGAGATGATTTAGGAACATCTCCTTGGTCAGGGTCGTTCCCTTGCGCAGAGAGAGCAGCTCGAGCATCTGGTATTCCTTCCCGGTCAGATGCACGGGGCGTTCGCCCACGGTGACCGTCTTGGCATCGAGGTTCACCGAGACCTTGCCGGTGCGGATGATCGACTGGGAATGCCCCTTGGAGCGGCGGATGATGGCATGGATGCGGGCCACCAGCTCGTCGCGGTGGAAGGGCTTGGTCAGGTAGTCGTCGGCACCGAAGCCGAATCCCTTGATCTTGTTCTCGGTGTCATCGGCCCCGGAGAGGATCAGGATCGGCGTGTTGATCCGTGCCATGCGCAACTGGCGCAGCACCTCGTGCCCGTGGATGTCCGGCAGGTTCAGGTCGAGCAGGATCAGGTCGTAGTCATAGAGCTTCGCCAGATCGATGCCCTCTTCCCCGAGGTCGGTGGCGTAGACGTTCAGGTTCGCGTGGTTCAGCATCAGTTCGATGCTCTTAGACGTGGTCGGATCGTCTTCAACCAGAAGGATGCGCATGGCCGTCTCCGATTTTCTCTACCCCTGCGCCGAGCCTGTCCCAATTTAGTTAATGGTTCTTTACCCCAGCCGGGAGCACTCTAGAGAAGACGGGCGGTCAATCAACTTTTGACAGAATCTCATAAGGATAGGTCGCGCATTTTTTCTGCGCTTCGGCGCCATGGCTGACCCTAGGGCAGGTGACGCACCGCAGGCGGCCCCGCATACGTGGATTTAAGACCCGAGCCGTTGCCGGCTACCGCGCGTGATTTGCTCAACCTTTAGGTGTCGTGTTCCCGGAAACGCTGCACGAGTGTGGCCTTGAGCGCCTCTTCCCCGTGACTTGCGACGGCCTTGACCCATTCCGCCAGTTCCTCGGCGCTCAGGGCGTAGCGCTCCATCGCCTGTTCGTCGGTCAGAAGCCCGTGCCGCACGGCACGCACCACGGCCGCCTTGCGGGAGGCAACCCAACGCCGCGTTTCCGGATGCGGGAGGTCTGCCCGTGTCATGATCGAGCCGTCAGGCAGCGTCACCGCACGCGGGCCATCGATCTTCTTCAGGTACATGGTCGTCGTCCCGTATGGTCGCACCCTGGTCGCCCTGTCTTGGCAGTCGATCCGCTTGGTCGTCCCCCGTTGTGGCCCCCATGCCCATCTCGTTTACTCGTGAACTGCGCCTGTGTCGCATGCCAGTCTCAGTGGCCCTCTCGCGTGGCCTTCCCCCTGTCGTGCGACGCTCTGTCGAGCGCCACCCTGTCGGGCGCTAGTTCGCTCAGCACTCACCGGCACGGCCGCACTTCTGCGCTGCTGTCACGCGACGCCGCGGGTACTTCGCGCCTTGGTCACTTTGTACTTCGGTCACTCCGTACTTCGGTCACTCGGCACCTCGGTCGCTCTACGCTTCCGTCGCTCTACGCCGAAGTCGCTTTACGCCGCTCTCAGATACACGCCGTCCCAGCTATGGGGGTGACGCATATTGGCCTTGCGTGATTTAACGCTGTCTAAAACGCGCCCTTGTTAGTAAGACGCATTTTCCTATATTCCCCCGGACTCCCGGAGATTGATGATGGCCCTCGATACCCAGACCCTGAACTCGCTTGGCTTTGCGAAATCCCCCGCCGACACGCGGGTGGTCGTCGCCATGTCCGGCGGCGTGGACAGTTCCGTCGTCGCCGCCATGCTGGCCGAGGAAGGCTACGACGTGGTCGGCGTGACGCTGCAGCTCTACGACCACGGCGCGGCTCTGGCCAAGAAGGGCGCCTGCTGCGCCGGCATCGACATCCACGACGCCCGCCGCGTCGCCGAGCAGATGGGCTTTCCCCACTACGTGCTGGACTACGAGAACATCTTCAAGGACGCGGTTATCGACGAGTTCGCCGAGAGCTACCTCGGCGGCGCGACCCCGGTGCCCTGCATCCGCTGCAACGAGCGGGTGAAGTTCAAGGACCTGCTGGAGACCGCCAAGGATCTCGACGCCGACTGCATGGCCACCGGTCACTACATCCAGCGCATGGATGGCGCGGAGGGCCCCGAGCTGCACTCGGCCGCCGATGCCAACCGCGACCAGAGCTACTTCCTGTTCTCCACCACCCCCGAGCAGCTGTCGTACCTGCGCTTCCCGCTCGGCCACCTGAAGAGCAAGGCCGAGACCCGCGAGCTGGCGGCCAAGTACGGCCTGTCTGTGGCCGACAAGCCCGACAGCCAGGACATCTGCTTCGTGCCCGACGGCAACTACGCCTCGGTGATCGAGAAGCTGCGCCCCGGCGCGGCCGAGCCGGGCGAGATCGTGCATGCGGACGGGCGCAAGCTCGGCACCCATAAGGGCGTCATCCACTACACCATCGGCCAGCGCCGCGGCCTCGGCATCGGCGGGCTGGAAGAGCCGCTCTACGTGGTGAAGCTGGATGTCGACGCCAAGCAAGTGGTGGTCGGCCCCAAGGAGATGCTGGCGACCCGCAAGATCCCGGTGCGCGAGATCAACTGGCTCGGGGACGAGCCCTTCACCAGCCGCGACGAATGGCACCTGAAGGTCAAGGTCCGCTCTACCCGCCCGCCGCGCGACGCGATCATCCGCCCGCTCAGCGACACCGAGGCCGAGGTCGAACTGCTCACCCCGGAAGAAGGGGTCAGCCCGGGCCAGGCCTGCGTGTTCTACGCCCCCGAGGGCAGCCGCATCTTCGGTGGCGGCTGGATCTGGCGCGGCTACTGATCGCCGCACCCCTCTTGCTTCAGACACTCCCAGGGCCCATCCTTCCACGCGAAAGGGTGGGCCTTGTCATGTCGTGGCTGAGCCGTCTCACGGAACGCCGGATCCTGAAATCGCTGGCCGAGGGCAAGCTGCGGGGCCTCGAGGGAGAGGGCCACCCGTTGCCCGACCGCAGCGGCGAGGCACATCTTGACCCCGGTGAGGCCATGGGCTTCCGGATCATGGCCGAGGCCGGCGCCCTGCCCGAGGAGATCACCCTCAAGAAGCAGGTTGCCGCGCAGCAGCAGGTGCTGGCGGGGCTGACCGACCCGGAGGCGCGCAAGGCCGCCATGGCCCGGCTGGCCGAGCTTCAGATGAAACAATCCATGGCCGAGGAGGCCCGGCGCCGCTTTCTCCGGGACTAGGTGACCCGCTCGCCGACGGGATAGACCCGCGGCGCCCCGGCGAGTTGACCGGGACAGAGCGGCGGCGACAGCAGGTGCCCCTGACCGGATTCGCAGCCCATGGCCTGCAGGTAGCTGAGCTGGCCCGGCGTTTCGATCCCCTCGGCCACCACGCGTAACCCGAAGCGCCGCGCCATGCCGAGAATGGCCTCGACCACCGCCCGGTCGCGCGGGCGACCGCTGAGGCCCTGCACGAATTGCCGGTCGATCTTCAGGATGTCGATGGGCCAGGTGCCGAGGTGGCGCAGGCTGCCATAGCCGGTGCCGAAATCGTCGAGCGCGATTGCCGCCCCGCGCTTGCGCAGATCGCGCAGCGTCTCGAAGGCCCGCCCGCCGGTCTCGCCCAGCATCACCGTCTCCGGCACCTCGATCACGATCGCCTCCCAGGGCAGGCCGAGGTCCGACAGCAGCCGAGACAGCGATCCGCTGAATTGCCGGTTGTGCAGGTCGAACCCGGTGACGTTGATCCCCATGCGCAGCGGCGCACCGCCGAGCGCGCCACGCGCGGGCAGTCGGCGCAGGACCTCGGTGGCCTGCCGGATCATGCTGCAGGTGAGCTGTTGCGCCAGCACCGCGTTGTCGAAGATCGGGTAGAAGAGCTCCGGCCCCATGACCTCGCCGTTCTCCCCGCGCCAGCGGGCGAGCACCTCGTAGCCGGTGCATTCGCCGGTGGCGAGATTGACCACGGGGTGGAACGCCGGGCCGATCTCGCCCGCAGCCAGCGCCCCCGAGAAATTCCGCGTCAGCTCGCGCAGGCTGAAGCGCAGGTGGCAATGGGGATCGAAGATCACATCCGTGCCCCGCCCCGTCTCCTTGGCGGCGTAGAGCGCCGTATCGGCCTGCTCGAAGAGCGCCTCGAAACTCTCGCTGTGCCGGGGAAACAGCGCGACCCCCATGCTGACGCTGCCCAGGCCCGGCTTGCTTATGGTCTGCGCCATCCGCGCGAGCCCCGCCCGGCAGTCGCGCATCACCTGGCTGAGCACTGTCTCCGCGTCGTCCTGCAGACGCAGAAGCAGAGCGAATTCGTCGCCGCCGATCCGCCCGAGCCGGGTGCCCGGAGGCACGCTGCCGGTCAAGGCCCCGGCGATGGCGCGCAGGTAGACATCGCCGAACTGGTGCCCGTGCAAGTCGTTGATCTGCTTGAAGTGATCGACGTCGAGCAGCACCAGCGCGTGCGGCGTGCGCCCGGCGTTCAGCGCCCGGCGCACCGCCTGCCGGAAGGCATCTGCGTTCTCGAGCCCGGTCAGCGCGTCCTGCATCACGCGCCGCTGCAGGTGCTGCGCGTGCCGCCGCAGCGCGGCCATGTCCCGGGACATGGCGATCTTGGCGCGGCGCTCGACCAGCAGCGCCTCGAGCATCGCCAAGAACCCTTTCGACGCGCGGCCCGCGTCGTCCGCACTTGCGGTCTCGGCATCGAAACCGAGCACGAGGGTTCCGAGGTCCGGCTGCGGCCGCGGTCTGTGGCGCCCCCCGAGGCGCTCGACCACGAACCGCAGACGACGACCTGCCACCTCCTGCTCGAGGTGCCGCGGGCAATCCTCGGGCGCAGGCGCGCCGGGCTGGCGCTCCACGAGACGGTGCAGGCTGTCGGCGAGAGGCCCGCCGAGCGGCGCGGCCATGCGCAGCGCGCGGGGCCCGGCCACCTCGGCCGGCAGATCGACCAGGCAAGCCACCGCCCCGGTCAGCGGCAGCGCCGCTGCGCCGATCCGGTCCAGGAAGGCGTCGAGGTCCGAAACCGGCAGCCTGTCATGTCCGAAGGCGCCGTGGTCCGTCAGGTCACTCATCATGCAGCCGCCCCTGCGCTTGGAGAAAATTCTTCAGTTCTAAAACGAGGGGCCGCGGATGCCCCCGAAACAATGCTCCCGACCGCGAAGCCGGGCCGGTTGGTTCAGGTTTTAGGGAAATACTTAATGAGTTGTTAAGAACCGGCCGCAGCGCGGAGAAATACGCGACCGCGGCACCTCATCGGCTGGCCCGGCACGAAAGGAAAACGCCGCCCGGGAACCGGGCGGCGTCGATATGGCAGTGACCGGACGGAAGCCGCGCCTTGCGGCCCCGGCGTCGCGTCAGAGGTAATCCGAGCGCTGCAGGCCGTATTTGGCCATCTTCTCGTTCAGCGTCCGGCGCGGCAGGCAGAGCTCGTCCATCACCGAGGAGATCGAGCCCTTGTGGCGGCGCATGGTGTTGTCGATCAGCATCCGCTCGAAGGCTTCCACGTATTCCTTGAGCGGCTTGCCCTCGGTGGTCATCACCGGCTGCATGTCCTCGTGGTCGTTCATCAGTAGCGAGGCAATGGTGCCCGTGCCCCGGCGCGACTGCAGAACCGCGCGCTCGGCGAGGTTGATGAGCTGGCGCACGTTGCCCGGCCAGGGCGCCTGCAGCAGCTGCGCCGCCTCCTGCGCAGAGACCTGCGGCGCGTCGCAGCCGTATTCATCCGAGAACTGCTCGGAGAAGCGGGTGAACAGCGTCAGGATGTCCTCGCCGCGCTGGCGCAGCGGCGGCACGGTGATCTTCAGCGCCGCGAGGCGGTAGTAAAGGTCGGGGCGCAGCGCGGTTTCGCAGGTGCGGCCCTCGTCCTGCAGGTTGCAGATCGCCACGATGCGGGTCTCGGGCGGCGTGCCCTGATCGTTGATCACCGACAGAAGGCGCGCCTGCGAGGCGTCCGACAGGCTCTCGATGTCCTCGAGCACCAGCGTGCCGCCGCGCGCTTCCTCGATCGCCGGCAGCCGCGTGTCCTCGGGCTGCATCGGGCCGAAGAGGCGGCGCATCAGCGCGTCCTCGTCCATCGCCGCGCAGGAGATCAGCACGAACTTCTTGCCGGCGCGCGAGCCCACCGCGTGCAGCGCGTGGGCGATCAGCGTCTTGCCGGTGCCGGTCTCGCCGTCGATCAGCACGTGGCCGTCGGCCTGGCCGAGATCGAGCACGTCCTCGCGCAGACGCTCCATGGCCGGGCTCTGGCCGATGAGCTTGCTCATCAGCTGGCCGCCGTCCGAGAGCTCGCGGCGCAGCACCCGGTTGTCGAGCGTCAGGCGGCGCGCATTGGTCGCCTTCTTTGCCAGCTCCGACATGCGATCGGGGTTGAACGGCTTCTCGAGGAAGTCATAGGCCCCGATGCGCATCGCCTCGACCGCCATCGGCACGTCGCCGTGGCCGGTGATCATGATGACGGGCAGCGCAGAGTCGTTGCCCATCAGCTTGCGCAGGAACTGGATGCCATCCATGCCGGGCATGCGGATGTCCGAGATCACGATGCCCGGGTAGTCCGCGCCGACGGCGCCAAGCGCCTCTTCGGCGCTGGAATAGGTCTCGGTGTCATAGCCAGACAGGGCCAGCCACTGGCTGATTGACTGGCGCATGTCCTTCTCATCGTCGACGATGGCGATCTTCATGGCTTTGGTCATAGGGTCTGGTCGCCTTGTGTTGTGGTCTTCTTGCGCGCATCGCGCGGTATCTTACTGGTCATCACCCGCGGCTCACTCTGCCGCAGCCGGGCTTTCGTTCAAGATAGGCAATTGCATCTCGAAAACAGCCCCCCCTTCGGTTCCGTTCCGCGCCGAGAGCCGCCCGCCGAGGTCGGTGACGATCCCCGAGGAGATCGCAAGGCCGAGGCCGGTGCCGTCGCCGGGCTGCTTGGTGGTGTAGAAGGGCTCGAAGAGCGCATCGAGATCCTCGATGCCGTGTCCGTTGTCGCGCACGCTGAGCGTCGCCGTCTCGCCGCTGGCGAGGATGATCTCGATCTCGGGGTTGGCGACGGACTTGGTGGCGTCGATGGCGTTGCGCAGCAGGTTCACCAGAACCTGTTCGATGCGCATGCGGTCGCCCATCACCATCACCGGCAGATCGGGCAGGATCTTGGAGATCCGCACCCGCCGCGCCTTTAGCTGCGGCTCCATCATCGACAGCGCCGAGGCCAGCGCCTCGCCCATGTCGACCGGCACGAAGTTCGCCTGCCCCTTGCGGGCGTAGCTCTTGAGCTGGCGGGTGATCGCCCCCATGCGCTCGATCAGGTCGTCGATGCGGGAAAAGGCGGTCATCGCCTCCTCGGGGCGGTTGCGCTTGAGCAGCAGCCGCGCGCCCGCGAGATAGGTCTTCATCGCGGCGAGCGGCTGGTTCAGCTCGTGGCTGACCGCGGCGGACATCTCGCCCAGCGCGGCCAGCTTCGAGCTCTGCTCCAACGTCTGCTCGGCGCTGGCGAGATCCTTCTGCACCTTCTCGCGCTCGGCGATCTCGCGCTGCAGCCGGGCGTTCAGCGCGCGCAGCTCGACGCTCTCGCGCTGGAACAGCGCCATGCGCAGCGCCGTTTTCCGGGACAGCGCGTAGAAGGCCAGCGCAGTCAGCAGGGCAAAGCCCATGATCTCCAGCGCCAGCACCGCGTTCACCTTCTCGCGCACCGAGGCGTAGGTGGTGAAGGTCGCCATGGTCCAGCCGCGGAACGGAATGCGCCCGTCGATGCGCATCACCGCCTCGCCGCGCAGGTAGGCATCGGCGGGCAGCGCGGTCCAGTCGGCGGTGGCCTTGATGGCGCGTTCGATGGCGTTCTCGGCGGGCTGCTTGGCCAGCGCCTCCTCCATCGTCAGCCCGCGCCAGCGCGGCTCGGTGGCGAGGATGATCCGGCCCTCGGAGTCGAGCACCGCGACGGCATCGGTAATCCCCGCCCAGGCGCGCTCGAACTTGGCCAGATCGACCTCGACCATGATCACGCCGATGGCGGAATTCTGGCTCTCCATCCGGCGCGAGTAGGTGAAGGCATAACCGCCCGCCTCGCGCTCCTGCACGGTGAAGACGGTGGTATTGGCGCGCAGCGCGTCGACGTAATAGGCCTCGGAGCGGTGGTTCGAGCCGAGCCGGTTGCGGTCGGTCGCCGCCACGGTGCGCCCGTCGCGGTCGAGCAGCATGAGCGAGGCGGCGCCGATCTCGTCGACATAGGAGATCAGCCGCTGCGTCGACTGGCTGAAATCGCCCGAGTTCAGCGCGCCGATCAGCGCCGGGTCGCGCGCCAGCAGCTGCGGCACGATGGCGTTGCGGCGCAGCTCGGAGAGGATGTTGCCGGAATAGAGCGCCAGCCGCAGCTCGGCGCGGTTGCGCGTCGAGGCGGTGGAGCGGTCGGTGAGCAGGACGTTGGTGATCCACACCGTGCTGACCGCCAGCACCAGCAAAAGGATAAGCGCCGCCCGCACCCGCCAACTCAGCGGGCCCGAACGCCGTCTGTCTTTCTTGTCACTCGTGGGCTCCGACATGGCGCCCAACTTACGCCGGGCGCCCGGTCGGCTCAAGCGGTGCCGGTCAAGCCTCGGCGAGAGCCGCCGTCAGATTGGCGAAAAGACGCGCACCGTCCTCGTTGCCCTGCGACGGATCGCAGGCCCGCTCGGGGTGCGGCATCATCCCCAGAACACGGCGGTTTTCGGACAGGATGCCCGCGATGTCGCGATCCGCGCCATTGGGGTTGTCGGTGTAGCGGAAGGCCACGCGCCCCTCGCCTTCCAGCATGTTCAGCGTCGCCGCGTCGGCGGTGTAGTTGCCGTCGTGGTGCGCGATCGGGATGCCGATCTTCTCGCCCATCTCGTAGCCGCGGGTGAAGACCGACTGGCTCTCGGCCACTTCCAGACCCACGGTACGGCAGATGTACTTGAGGTTGGCGTTGCGCAGCAGCGCCCCCGGCAGCAGCCCGGTCTCGGTGAGAATCTGGAAGCCGTTGCAGACGCCGAAGACGTAGCCGCCGCGCTCGGCGTGGGCCTTCACGCCGCGGCAGATCGGCGAGTTGGCGGCAATGGCGCCGCAGCGCAGGTAGTCGCCGTAGGAGAAGCCGCCCGGCAGGCCGACGATGTCGACGCCCGCGGGCAGCGCAGTGTCCTTGTGCCAGACCATCTCGACCTCGAGCCCGGCCTGTTCGAAGGCCATCTTCAGATCACGATCGCAGTTCGATCCGGGGAAGACGATGACGGCGGCTTTCATGGGCACTCTCCTGAACGGCCTTGCGGCGCGCTGCGGCGCCGCCCCCGCGTCAGCGGGTGAAATCGGTGATCACGGCCACGCCCGGAGGCGTCGGCCCGTTGAACGCCGCCAGTTCCGCCCCGGCCTGGCTGAGGGGAATCTCGCGCGCGATAAGCGGGCTCATATCCACCTTTCCGCGCGTAATCAATCCAAGCAGCGACGGATAGCGGTGCGAAGGCATGCCGCGGGTGCCGTAAAGCGCCAGGTTGGCCATGTAGACGGCGTTCATGTCCACTTCCTGCACCGCGTGATGACCGACCGGCATGCCCACCTGCACGTGCCGCCCCAATGGACGCAGGCAGCGGATCGAGGCGTTGACGGTCTGCGGAATCCCCAACGCCTCGACGCTCACATGCGCGCCGCCGCCGGTGATCTCCTTGATCTTGGCCGCCGCGTCTTCCTCGGCGGCATTCACCGCCGCATCCATGCCGAGCGAGAGCGCATGGTCGAGCTTTTCCTGCACCACGTCCACGACCACCACATGCGCCCCCAGCGCGCGGCCCAGGATCGCCGCCGAAAGCCCGATGCCCCCGGTGCCATGCACCGCCAGCCACTCGCCACCCTGCAGCGCCGCGCGCCCGGTGAGCGCATGCCACGCCGTGGTCACCCGGCAGCCGAGCCCCGCGGCCAAAGTGGGCGACATGCCCTCGGGCAGCCGCGCGAGATTGAAGTCGCGCGGCACGGCGACGTATTCGGCAAAGGCGCCGGGCTCGACGAATCCTGGCAGGCGCTGGTCGAAACAGGTGTGCTGATGCCCCTCGCGGCACTGCGGGCAGGTGCCGCAGGCCAGGATGAAGGGCGCGACGAGCTTGTCGCCGACCTGCCACTGCGAGCCCGGCCCGGCCTCGACCACCTCGCCGCAATATTCATGCCCTTGAATCTGCCCCGGCTTCACCCGCGGATGCTCGCCCGACCAGCCGTGCCAGTCCGAGCGGCAGACGCCGCAGGCCAGCACCTTCAGCACCACGCCGTCCGCCGGGCACTCCGGCATCGCAACGTCTTCGATGGACAGGTCGGCGTTATACTCTCTCAGCACCGCGGCGCGCATGGGACATCTCCTCCAGATTCTGCGATCACAGAACGACAGCTGCCCGGCAAAGGCAAGCCCTCCCGATCTCGTGCCCCTGCCTGTCGAACCTGTCCCGCACGCGCCGCGTCCGACCGCCCCTCCCTGCCTTCTTCTCTTTCGAAATACGCCGGGGGTGAGCCGCGCAGCGGCGAGGGGGCAGCGCCCCCTCTCCTGCTCCGCCCCCCGCCATCCCCACGCAGCCCTTGAGCAATTGCCCGCGCGGCGATACATCTGCGGCCCTGACCAGAGGACGATATCCATGCCCATCAAGCTGCCCGAAGACCTTCCCGCCTACGACGTGCTCTCGCGCGAGGGCGTGATGGTCATGTCCGAGGACAGCGCCTCGCGGCAGGACATCCGGCCGCTGCGCATCGCGCTGCTCAACCTGATGCCCAAGAAGATCCAGACCGAGAACCAGTTCGCGCGCCTCATCGGGGCGACGCCGCTGCAGATCGAGTTCAGCCTGATCCGCATGACCGAGCACCAGACCAAGAACACCGCCGCCGAGCACATGGAGGCCTTCTACCGGCCGTTCTCCGAGGTCGAGGCCACCGGCGAGAAGTTCGACGGGCTGATCATCACCGGGGCGCCGGTCGAGCACCTGGAGTTCGACGAGGTCACCTACTGGGACGAGCTGCGCCGCGTCTTCGACTGGAGCCAGACCCATGTGCACGCCACCTTCGGCGTCTGCTGGGGCGGCATGGCGATGATCAACTACTTCCACGGGGTGAAGAAGCACATCCTCGATCACAAGGCCTTCGGCTGCGTGCGCCATCAGAACCTCGCCCCCGCCTCGCCCTTCCTGCGCGGCTTCTCCGACGACATGGTGATGCCGGTCTCGCGCTGGACCGAGATGCAGCGCGCCGAGATCGAGGCCGCGGGCCTGCCGGTGCTCATCGACTCGCCCGAAACCGGCCCCGCGCTGGTCGAGGACAAGGCGCATCGCGCGCTCTACATCTTCAACCACCTCGAGTACGACAGCACCACGCTGAAGGACGAGTACGACCGCGACGTCGCGGCCGGCAAGCCGATCAACGTGCCGGCGAACTACTACCCGAACGACGACCCCGGCCAGAAGCCGCAGAACCGCTGGCGCAGCCACGCGCATCTGCTGTTCACCAACTGGATCTCGGAAATCTACATGACCACGCCCTTCGACGTCTCCCGCATCGGCAGCGAGTCCACCGACTGGCGCGCCGCGGCGAAGGTCGGGGCCTGAGCCATGTGGCAGGCGCTGCTGCCGGTTGCCGCGCTGGTTCTGGCGGGCTGCGGGCTGACCGGCAGCAAGGCGGCAAAGGAAGAGGCCGCCGCGGAAGCGGCCTTTCCGCCCGAGGGCGACTTCCTGCAGGTGGACGGCCGCCGCGTGCATTACGTCGAGGCCGGCTCCGGCCCGGCGCTGGTGCTGATCCACGGCGCCAGCGGCAACCTGCGCGACTGGACCTTTGACACCGTCTCCCGCCTGAGCCTCGACTACCGCGTCATCGCCTTCGACCGCCCGGGGCTGGGCTACACCGAGGCCGAGGCGGATGGCGACAGCATCTTCGAGCAGGCGCAGCTGCTCTCCGCCGCCGCCGCGCAGCTCGGCGCGACGCGCCCGATCGTGCTCGGCCAGTCCTACGGCGGCGCGGTGGCGCTGGCCTGGGCGGCCAACCACCCCGAGCGGGTCTCGGCGCTGGTGCTGCTGGGCGCCGCCTCGCAGCCCTGGGACGGCGGGCTGCCCTTCTTCTACAAGGTGACCGCGGGCCCGCTCGCGCCGCTGGCCAATCCCGCCATCGCCGCCTTCGCCCCCGATGCCAAGGTGCAGGAGGCGATCACCGAGGTCTTCGCCCCCAACCCCGTGCCCGCGGGCTACGCCGCGCATATCGGCGCGCCGCTGACCCTCCGGCGCGAGAGCCTCGATGCCAACGCCCGCCAGCGCGCCAGCCTGAAGGCCGAGATCCGCGCCCTCGCCCCGCGCTACCCGGCGCTCGACCTGCCGGTGGAACTGATCCACGGCGAGGCCGACACCACCGTCGGGCTGCAGATCCACTCGGTGCCCACGGCGGCACAGATCCCCGGCGCCAACCTCGTCACCCTGCCCCGCGTCGGCCACATGCCGCAGCACGTCACCCCGGCACAGATGGACGCCGCCATCGCCCGCGCCGCGGCGCGCGCGGGTTTGCGCTAGGCGCGGCGACACGGCATATTGACCGAGAGATTTCAACACGAAGGACCCAAGCCCGTGTCCAAGCCCTTCGACGGCGCGATCAGCGCCTATTTCGAGAAGCAGGCCCCCAAGGAAATCCGCGAGGCCATCCGCCGCGCCGACAAGGATGACATCCTCTCGGCCAGCTATCCCTATTCCGAGGAGATGAAGGGCAAGGCCTACGACAAGCAGCTGAAGGCGCTGCAGATCGAGCTGATGAAGCTGCAACGCCACGTGAAGGAGAGCGGCGAGCGCATCGCCATCCTCTTCGAGGGGCGCGATGCCGCCGGCAAGGGCGGCACGATCAAGCGCTTCCGCGAGAACCTCAACCCGCGCGGCGCGCGTGTCGTGGCGCTGAGCAAACCCTCGGACACCGAGGCGACGCAATGGTACCTCCAGCGCTACATCGACCACCTGCCCGCGGGCGGCGAGATCGTCTTCTTCGACCGCAGCTGGTACAACCGCGGCGTGGTGGAGAAGGTCTTCGGCTTCTGCACCGAGGCGCAGCGCGAGCATTTCTTCGCCCAGGTGCCCGACTTCGAGAAGATGCTGGTCGAGGAGGGCATCAAGCTCTTCAAGTTCTGGCTCAACGTCGGCCGCGCCGAGCAGCTGCGCCGCTTCCTCGAGCGCGAGAAGGATCCGCTGAAGCAGTGGAAGCTCTCGTCGATCGACGTCGAGGGGCTGAAGCTCTGGGACGACTACGGCGCGGCGATCCAGGAGACGCTGTCGCGCAGCCATACCCCCGCCGCGCCCTGGACGGTGATCCGCTCGGACGACAAGAAGCGCGCCCGCATCGAGGCGATCCGCCACGTGCTCACCCATCTCGACTATGACAACAAGGACGAGCGCAATGTCGGCGCGCCCGATCCCAAGATCGCCGGGGGCCCCGAAGTCTGGGATGGCTAAACGCGGCTACCACCACGGCAATCTCCGCCAGGCCCTGGTCGAGGCGGCGCTGGAACTGATCGAGGAAAAGGGCCCGACCGGCTTCACCCTGTCGGAAGCGGCGAAACGCGCCGGGGTCACCCCGGCCGCGGTCTACCGGCATTTCTCGGGGCGCGAGGATCTGATCGCCGAGGCGGCGCGGCAGGGCTATGAGATCTTCGGCGACCTGATGCAATACGCCTATGACAGCGGCCAGCCCTCGGCGCTGGCGGCCTTCGAGGCGACGGGCCGCGCCTATCTCGCCTTCGCCCGCCGCTACCCCGGCCATTACATCGCCATGTTCGAAAGCGGCGTGTCGGTGAACCACTCGCCCGAGCTGGCCGCCGCCTCGCGCCACGCCCGCGGCGTGCTGGAGAAGGCCGCCGCCGACCTGTCGCAGCACATCCCGCCGGAAAAGCGCCCGCCCGCCTCGATGTTCTCGGCCCATATCTGGGCAATGAGCCACGGCGTGGTCGAGCTCTTCGCGCGCAACTCGCCCGGCACCCAGTCGCCCTTCCCCGCCGACGAGCTGCTGGAGACCGGCATCGGCATCTACCTGCGCGGCCTCGGCCTCATCCCGCCCGACGCCTGACCCTTCGTCGAGACCCAAATATCGCCGGGGGAGCCGCGCTGTGCGCGGCGGGGGCGGAGCCCCCTCACTTAGGATTTGCCGCGCCGTGCGCGGCGGGCCGAGCCCCTTCACTTTTGATTTGCCGCGCTGTGCGCGGCGGGGGCAGCGCCCCCTTTCATCCCGCCTCAAGGACCGCGACATGACCCAAAAGACCTTCTACCTCGGCCTCGGCGGCCAGAAATGCGGCTCGACCTGGATCCAGGCTTACCTGAACCGGCAGCAGGGCAGCGACTTCGGCCGGCTGGGCGAGTACCAGGTCTGGGAGCACCAGCTCGGCGGCGTCTTCGCCCGCTACAAGGTGCCCGTGCCGCCGCTGAAAGAGCGGCTGCGGGCACGGCTGAAGACCTCCGTCGGGGCCGATGAGCCGGCGCAGCACCTGCGCTGGCGCCTGCAGGCGGACCCCGAGGCCTATTTCGACTATTTCGCCGGCCTGCTGGCGCGTCCCGGCATGGTCCGGACCGGCGACATCACCCCCTCCTACGCCGCGCTGCCGCCCGAGATGCTGGCGCGCATCAGGGATGGCTTCGTCACGCGCGGCATCGCGGTGAAGGCGATCTTCTCGATGCGCGACCCGGTGGACCGGCTGCGCTCGCACATGCGCATGGAGATGGCCAAGGAGCGGCTCGCCGCCGAGGAGAGCAACGCCGCGCCGCTGCGCGCCTTCTATGCCACTGCGGAGGCCGAGGCGCGCAGTCGCTACGACCGGACGATCGCCGCCATGGAGCAGGTGTTTGCCCCCGAGGACCGCTTCCTGTGCCTCTTCGAGGATCTCTTCACCCCCGAGGGGATCGCCGCGCTGTCCGGGTTCGCCGATGTCCCCAGCGATCCGTCCCAGGGCGGACAGGCGGTCAACGCCCGGGCCAAGGGCTCGGGCAGGCTGCACGAAGACCTTCTTGCCGAGATCGCGGCGCATTACCGCCCCGCCTATGAGGCCGCCGCCGAGCGCCTGCCGCAGGTGCGCGCGCTCTGGCCCTCGGCCCCCTACGCGCTCACCATCGCATGAGGCCGAGCTCGACGAGCTGCTCCGGCCCCTCGTAGCGCCGCGAGTTCTCGTCGAGAAAGCCATCCTCCACCCCGTCCATCTTCTCCAGGAGCTCGGCGTAGTAGCGATACTTCGCGGCGCCATTGGCATGTGCGCCCCAGGAGATCGCGCGGTCGATCTTGGCCGCGAATTCGGACGTATAGACGAAATGCGCCAGCGTCAGCAGGATGGTCTGCGAGGGCGGCTGGGTGGCGTTGTGGGTGTCGATCATGCCGCTGTGCTTGCTGCGCAGGACCATCGGGGTCTTGTGCCGGGCAGCCTTCTGGAAGCTCTGCGCCTTGCGCACCCGCGAGGGCATGTAGATGCGGTGCCAGCCGCGGCGCTCGACCCTCGGCTTGACCGCGTAGCGCTCGAACAGCCGGGCGGTCTTGCTCTCACCGACCAGTTCCGCGCCTTGCGGCGACAGCTCCACCAGGCGCTCCGCCTGGAAATAGGGATAGGCCTCGAGCAGCCCGGCGAAGCTCTGCGGCAAGGGCCCCGCGAGCCCGCCCACCGAAGCCGGGAAGAATTCCACCACCGAGGCCACCGCCGCCGCTGCGCCCTCGGCCTTCAGCCGCGCGGCGATCTCCTGCAGCGAGTTGACCCCGGGCGGCAGGAAGAGGAACTCGTCGGCGTCGACATAGGTGACATAGGCGCCGTCCATCCACAGGTGCGGCAAGGCGATCTTGTAGAAGGTGCCGGCACGCTGCATCCGCGGCGCCGCGCCCTCGAGCTGGATCTCGATCTCGTCGCCATAGGGCAGCCACATGCTCACAACGCAGCAGTCGGGCTGCGCCTCGAGCCACGCGTGCGTGCCGTCGTCGGAGCGGTCGTCGATGATCAGGAACTGCTCGACCCCGATGCGGCGGTAGTAGTCGAAAAACGCCGGGCAGAGCGCCATCTCGTTGCGGACGATCGAGAAGATCGTCAGCTTGTCCGGATCGACCGGGCGCGAGACGCTCTCCACCAGCTCGGCCACGCGATCGATTGTGTATGGCGCCATGTCGGGCCCCCTCTTGCCGAGATCATCCGCAGCGCGCCGGCCCGCGGTGAGCGGCCCGCCTGCGCTTCCGGGTCAGCCCAGTCCTAACGCCTGCACCGCAAAAGCAAAAGGCCGCTCCGGAGAGCGGCCTTCGCAAAATCGTATCGAGACGCGGATCAGCGCTTCGAGAACTGGAAGCTGCGGCGTGCCTTGCGCTTACCGAACTTCTTACGCTCGACGACGCGGCTGTCGCGGGTCAGGAAGCCTGCGGCTTTCAGAGCGCTGCGCAGCGACGGATCGTAGAGCTGCAGGGCTTTCGAGATGCCGTGCTTGACTGCACCGGCCTGACCCGAAAGACCGCCGCCCTTGACGGTGGCGTAGACGTCGAACTGGTCTTCGACGCCGGCGATGGTGAAGGGCTGGCGCAGGATCATCTGCAGCACGGGGCGAGCGAAGTACTTCGACTGCTCCTTGCCGTTCACCACGACCTTGCCGGAGCCCGGCTTGATCCAGACGCGGGCAACCGCGTCTTTCCGCTTGCCGGTCGCGTAGGAGCGGCCGAGCTCGTCACGGACGGGCTCACGCGGGGTTTCGACTGCCTCGGGTGCGGTCTCGATGCCGGCTGCGGTGCCGAGCTCTTCCAGGGAGTTGATCTGTTCGGCCATGATTACACCCGGGTGTTTTTCTTGTTCATCGACTTGACGTCCAGCACTTCAGGCGACTGTGCCTCGTGCGGGTGCGCCGCGCCTGCGTAGATGCGCAGGTTGGTCAGTTGCTTGCGCGACAGGCGGTTGCCCGGGAGCATACGCTTGACGGCCTGGAACACGACGCGCTCGGGGTGTGCACCCTCGAGGATCTGGGCCTTCGTGCGGGACTTGATGCCGCCCGGGTGGCCGGTGTGCCAGTAGAAGTTTTCTTCACGCTTCTTGCCGGTCATCTGCACCTTGTCGGCGTTGATGACGATGACATTGTCGCCCATGTCCATGTGCGGGGTGAAGGTGGCCATGTGCTTGCCGCGCAGACGCATGGCGATGATCGAGGCAAGACGGCCGAGAACGACGCCGTCCGCGTCGATCACGATCCATTTCTTCTCGATGTCTGCAGGAGTCGCAGAGAAGGTTTTCATCGTGGGTGCCCTTGAGCTGTTCAAATGGGACCCGCCTGGGGGGTCCGAATTCCGATGGGCGGGTTATAAGCACGAGAGCGGCGCAGTCAAGCGCCTTGATTTGCGGTTTACTTAGATATTTCAATATCTTGCAAAAACGGTATCTAATTACCCCATAGAATCTTGCGCGAAGTCCCCCCGCAGCCCTCCTGTCAGACGAGGATCTGCTCCGGCGGATCGTCCAGCAGCCGCCGCAGCCGCAGGATCGCCTGCTCGAACTCGGCCAGCGGCACCTGGGCGTTCATGCCGATGCGCACCGCGTGCGGCGCGAAGGAATCGCGCAGGGCGAAATCCTCGGCGGCGCGCACCTGCACGCCCTGCGCCTCGGCCGCCATGCAGAAGGCCGCGGCGCGCCAGCCCTGCGGCAGCCGCAGCCAGACAAAGGGCGCCTCCTCGCTCCAGCGCAGCTCGTGCCCGCCGAGGAAATTGACCGTGCTGCGCACGTAGAGCGCGTTGCGCTCGCGCACGGCGCGGACGATCTGCCGGGTCTCCTGCCGCGCCAGCACGTCGGCCAGCAGGTCGGCCAGCGGCAGCGCCAGCCCGAAGAACCCGTATTCCGCCGCCCGCCGCAGGTCGCCGCGCCGCGCCCGCGGCGCGATGGCGAAGCCCACCCGCAGCCCCGGCGTCAGCGTCTTGGAAATCGACGAGACGAACCAGCCCAGGTCGGGCAGCATCGCCCGGTAGCTCTCGCAGCGCGCCTGCCCGAGAAAGGTGCTGTCGTCCTCGAGGATGTGCAGGCCGCAGCCGCGCGCCACCTCGGCGATCTCGCGGCGCCGCTCCGGCGGGGTGACGATTGTGGTGGGGTTGTGCAGCGCCGGCGAGGTACACAGCAATTGCGCCTCGTGCTTGCGCGCCAGCTCGCGCAGCGCGTCGGGGCGGATGCCGTGCTCGTCCATCGGCACCGGCACTGCGTCGGCGCGCAGCAGTTCGGCGGCGCGGCGAAAGCCCGGGTAGCACAGCTCCTCGACCAGCACGACCGGGCGCCGCCCGCGCAGCACCGCCTGCATGACCAGCGAGATGCCGTTCTGCGCGCCGTGGCTGAGCACGAGGTCCTCGTGGTGCACCTGCCCCAGCGGCACATCCGACAGCCACTCCAGCGCCACCTTTCGAGCCGGGGCGAAGGCCCGACTGGTGGGATAGTCCATCAACCCCGGCGCCGGGCGGGCGGAGATTCGCGCCAGCGCCTCGCGCACCAGCGCCACCTGTCCGAGATCGGGGATGCGGCCGGTGAACAGGCTGACCATGCGGTCGCCGGACTCCGAGACCTCGCGCGGGCCGCTCTCGATCAGCAGTGGCGCGGCCTTGTCCACCTCGCCCTGAACGAAGGTGCCGCGCCCGACCTCGGCCATCAGCACGCCTTCGTCCGTGAGGAGTGTATAGGCCCGCGCCACGGTGCCCGGCGTCATGCCAAGCCGCCACCCAAGCTCGCGCACCGGCGGCAGACGCGTGCCCGGCGACAATTGCCCCTGCGTGATGCCATCCCGCAAAGCGTTTGCGAGGGCACGATATTTCGGTCCGGATGCCTGATTTTCGAACAGCTCGAAAATTGTATCGGTGACAATGTTTTGCTCGACGGTCATTAGGGCACAATGTATCAATCTCAGCATGAGATCAAGATAATTGTACCGATACAACACTGGAGACACACCGATGGCACATGCCGCACACGCCCCGTACCTCGCCTATCTCGACGCGCAGAAACCGCTGCCGCCGTTTGCCGCGCTGGCGCTTCGCGTTGCGGTGGTGACCGCGCAGTGGTCCGAGCGTCGCCGCACCCGCCGTGCGCTGACCGACCTCGATGATCACCTGCTGCGCGACGTCGGGCTCGAACGGCACGTCGCTCTGAAGGAGGCGCGCCGCAAGTTCTGGCAGGGCTGATCCCCGGACCTGACAGGACCTCTTCCCCTGGGCGCGAGGCACCCCCTCGCGCCTTTTTTCAAACCCGAAGCCACGGTCACTCTGCCCCTGCTCCACGCTGCGCCGGCGGACCTGCCGAGCAGGCGTATTTGAAAAGAGAAGAAGCCCGGAGATCGTCGCGGACCTCCGGGCTTCTTCTCTTTTCAAATACGCATCAGGGGCGCAGCGCCTCGGCTCAGCGCCCGGCCAGAGCCTCGCGCAGAAGCGTCAGTACCGCCTCGCGCGGCACGTCGGCGGTCACGAAGGCGCGGCCGATGCCATGCGCCAGGATGAAGCGGATGGCGCCGTCGAGCACCTTCTTGTCCTGCCCCATCAGATCGTAGAGCGCCTCGGCAGAGGGCAGATCGCCCGGGATGTCCGACAGGTCGCGCTTCATGCCCATCTCGGCGAGATGCGCGCGCAGGCGTGACGGCTCCTCCTGCGGGCAGAGCCCGAGCCGCGCCGAGAGCTCGAAGGCCAGCGCGCAGCCGATCGCCACGCCCTCGCCGTGCAGCAGCCGGTCCGAATAGCCGGTCGCCGCTTCCAGCGCGTGGCAGAAGGTGTGCCCGAGGTTGAGCAGCGCGCGGTCGCCCTGCTCGGTCTCGTCGCGCACCACAATCTCGGCCTTCATCTCCACCGAGCGGGTCACCGCATGGGCCAGCGCCGCGGGGCGGCGGGCCAGCAGGTCCTCGGCCCCGGCCTCGAGCCAGGTGAAGAACTTCGCATCGCCGAGCAGCCCGTATTTCACCACTTCGCCGTAGCCGGCGAGGAAATCGCGGGGCGTGAGCGTGGCCAGCACGTCGATATCCGCCAGCACCAGCGACGGCTGATGGAAGGCGCCGATCAGGTTCTTGCCCGCGGGCGAATTGATCCCGGTCTTGCCGCCGACCGAGCTGTCGACCTGCGCCAGCAGCGAGGTCGGGATCTGCACGAAGCGCACGCCGCGGCGCAGGATCGCCGCCGCGAAGCCGACGAGATCCCCGATCACCCCGCCGCCGAGCGCCACCACGATGTCGCGGCGCTCGACCTTTTGCGCCAGCAGCCACTCGGTGACACGCTCGAGCTGCGCCCAGCACTTGGTGGCCTCGCCCGGCGGCAGCGTCAGCGCCTCGCAGGCAATGCCTTCGGCGGCGAGCCCATCCTTCAGCGCGCCCAGGTGCGCCGCCGCGACGGTCTCGTCGCTGACCACCACCACGCGCTTGCGGCTGCCCAGCAGCGGCGCGATCTCGGCCCCGGCCCGCGTCAGCAGGCCGCGCCCGATCCGCACGTCATAGGCGCGCGCGCCCAGATCCACATGCACCGTCTCCGGCCGCATCGCCTCGCTCATCTGCTGCAGTCCTCCAATACGTCGGGACGCGTCTTCAGCGTCTCGATCACCTTGCCCGCCATGGAATCCACCGAGAGCCCCTGCTCGGAGCGCACCGCGAGATCGGCCAGCGCATAGATCGGCACCCGGCGCTCGTAGATCTCGCTCAGCGTGGCAAGCGGATCGGGGGTGCGCAGCAGGGGCCGCGTGTCCTTGTGGCGCACCCGCCCCCAGAGCACTCTGAGATCGGCATCGAGCCAGACCGCGACGCCCTTCTCGGTGATCATCCGGCGATTGCCCTCGGCCATATAGGCGCCCCCGCCGGTCGACAGCACCGCCGGGCGGGCGTCGAGCAGCCGCTCGATCACCTGGCTTTCCTTGCGCCGGAAGAACTCCTCGCCGTCGCGGGCGAAGATCTCGGCGATCGTCATGTTCGCCGCTTTCTCGATCTCGGCATCCGAATCGCGAAACGGCACGTTCAGGGCAGAGGCGAGCGCCCGGCCAACGGCCGATTTTCCTGCTCCCATCATGCCCACCAGCACAACTGTCTTTTTCAACTTCGGGTGCAATCCCCTTGTTTCTCGGCCATGCATCGCCAATTCTGCCTCCTGAGGCCGTGAATGACGTGTCGTTGCCGAAAAGGCTAGGTATAAGTGACAAAAAACATGAGGCAGGACTAACGAGCATATGGGACGACTCCTCAAACCCCTTTTTTTCCTTCTCGTCCTCGCGGCGATTGCGCTGGTGGCCTACGCGTACGTCGGCCCCTATTTTGGCGCGGACTTCTCGCCGCCGCAGACCGAGATCCGCCAGCCCGTGGAGCTTGATGCGAACTAGATTGCTTCTCTGCGCGCTCGCCCTGGGCGCGCCGACGGCGCTTGCCGCCGAGGCCCCGCTTGCCGCCATCGACTGGCTCAAGCGCGACCCCGGCATGAGCGCGGCGCTGCCCCTGCCCGATCCCCGGCCGCAGGGCGGCATCGCCGTGCCGCGCGCCGAGCGCCCGCGCCGCGACGAGCCGCCGGTGGCCGCCTCCGGCGACACGCCGGATGTCGAGAGCGCGCCGCTCGAAGCCCCCAGCGCCGAGTCGGCGGGGCTGCTGTCGAGCGCGCTGACCGGGCTGCCGCGCACGCTCTGGACCGGCTCCGACGCCGCCGTGCTGGCGCGGCTGATCGAGACCACCGAGCCGGCGGTACCGGCGCTTTCGGCACAACTCCTGACACTGCTGCTGGCCGAGGCGGACGCCCCGGCGGGCGCGGCCTCGCTGCTTGTGGCGCGCATCAACCGGCTGATGGAGGAAGGCGCGGTGGATGCCGCGCTGGCGCTGGTCGAACAGGCCGGCGGCAGCTCCGACCCGGAGATCTTCGCGCGCTGGCTCGACCTGTCGCTGCTGACCGGCAACGACGAGCAGGCCTGCCGCACGCTGGCAGAGAAACCGCACCTGAGCCCGGATCTCGCCAGCCGCATCTACTGCGACGCGCGCATCGGCAACTGGGAGCATGCGGTCACCGTCTACGGCTCCGCCGCCGCGCTGGGGCAGATCGGCCCGCGCGACACCGAGCTTCTGGCGCGCTTCCTCGACCCCGAGCTGGTCGATGCCTCCGAGCCGCTGAACCCGCCGGCGCGGCCGACCCCGCTGGAATTCCACCTCTTCGAGGCGGTGGGCGAGGCGCTGCCAACCCAGCCGCTGCCGCGCGTCTTCGCTGCCGCGGACCTGTCCGGCAACAGCGGCTGGCGGGCGCAGCTCCTCGCCGCCGAACGGCTGGCACGGCGTGGCACGCTCTCGGAAAACCGGCTTCTGGGCATCTACACCGACCGCGAGCCCGCCGCCTCGGGCGGCGTCTGGGACCGGGTCGAGGCGGTGCAGCAGCTCGAGGCGGCGCTGAACGCCGGGCGCAGCGACCTGATCGGCCCCGCGCTGCTCGCCGCCTGGCCGCAGATGCGCAGCGCCGGGCTGCTGGTGCCCTTCTCCGAGCTCTACGCGCCACGGCTGCAGGGGCTCGACCTCGATCCGCGCGCCGCGGCGCTGGCGCAGCGCGCCGCGCTGCTCTCGCCCGACTACGAAGAGGCCGCCCGCCGCCTGCCCGCCCACACCGGGCTGATGCGCGCGGTCCACGCGGTGGCGCAGGGCGAGATGCCCGACACCATCCCGCTCGCCCCCGCCGCCCAGGCGGTGGTCGAGGCCTGGCGTCCCGACGCCCAGGTGCCTGCCGAGATGCAGGAGTTGCTGCGCGAGGGCAAGCTCGGCGAGACCATCCTGCGCGCCATCGCGCTCTTCGAGGATGGCGCCGAGGGCAACCACGCCGATCTTACCGGTGCGCTGACCACCCTGCGCCGGGTCGGGCTCGAGGACACCGCGCGCCGCGCCGCGATCCAGCAGATCCTGCTCTCCGACGAAGGCGCGCCGCTGTGAGCGCCGGCAACTGGGTTTCGGCCTTTCTCGAGGCGCAGGCCGCCGAGCGCGGCGCCGCGGACAACACCCAGGCCGCCTATGCCCGCGATCTTGCTTCCTTCACCGCCTGGCTGGCGGCGCGCAAGCACGATCTGGCCAGCGCGCAGCGCGGCGACGTCGAGGACTACCTGATCTCCTGCGAGGCCGAGGGGCTGGCGGTCTCGACCCGGGCGCGGCGGCTCTCGGCGATCAAGCAGCTCTACCGCTTCGCCTTCGAGGAAGGGCTGCGCGCCGACAACCCGGCGGTACAGATCGCCGGGCCGGGCCGCCCCAAGCGCCTGCCCAAGACGCTCTCGACCGAAGAGGTCGACCGGCTGCTCGACGCCGCCGAGACCCATGGCCGCAGCGCCGACGACCGGCTGCGCAACGCCTGCCTGATGCAACTGCTTTACGCCACCGGCATGCGAGTGAGCGAACTGGTCACCCTGCCGCTCTCGGCGGCGCGGGGCGATCCGCGCATGCTGCTGATCCGCGGCAAGGGTGGCAAGGAGCGCATGGTGCCGCTCTCGGCCCCGGCCCGCGCGGCGCTGGCCGACTGGCTGAAACGGCGTGATCTGCAGGAATCCCTGAAGCGCGCCGAGGGCAAGCCCGCCTCGAGCTTCCTCTTTCCGTCACGCGGCAAGGCCGGGCACCTGACCCGCCATGCCTTCTACATCATGATCAAGGATATCGCCGTCGCTGCGGGCGTCTCGCCCGCCAAGGTCACGCCGCACACGCTGCGCCACGCCTTCGCGACGCACCTGCTGGCCAATGGTGCGGACCTGCGCGCCATCCAGACCTTCCTCGGCCATGCCGACGTGGCGACCACAGAGATCTACACCCATGTTCTCGAGGAGCGGCTGCGCGAGCTGGTGCTCGACCATCACCCGATGGCCCGGGACTGACGCCGCGCGCCGAGGCCATCTGCCCCGGCCCTTCGTCCAGATGAGAATACCCCGGGGGTGGGGGGGGCTGGCCCCCCGCCTGATCCTGCGCGATCCAGAGCGCGGGGGCAGCGCCCCCGCTCCCGGCTCACCCTCAGGCGTGCACCTCGGTATAGGTGCCCTCGCCTGCGAGGATGCCGCGGAAGCCGCCGGGCTCGTTCAGCGAGAAGACGATCAGCGGCATCTTGTTGTCGCGCGCCAGCGCGATGGCCGAGGCGTCCATGACCTTGAGGTTGTCGCGCAGCACGTCGTCGTAGGAGATCTTGTCGAAGCGCTTGGCGTCCGGGTTGGTCTTCGGGTCGCTGTCGTAGATGCCGTCGACCTGCTTGCCCATGAAGATCGCCTCGCAGGCCATCTCGTTGGCGCGCAGCGACGAGGCGGTGTCGGTGGTGAAATAGGGGTTGCCGGTGCCCGCGGCGAAGATGCAGACCCGCTTCTTCTCGAGGTGGCGCACGGCGCGGCGGCGGATATAGGGCTCGGCCACCTCGTCCATGCGGATCGCCGAGATCACCCGGGTGAAGACGCCCAGTTCTTCCAGCGCCGACTGCATGGCCAGCGCGTTCATCACCGTCGCCAGCATGCCCATGTAGTCGGCGGTGGTGCGCTCCATGCCCTGCGCCGAGCCGGCGAGACCGCGGAAGATGTTGCCGCCGCCGATGACCATGCAGATCTCGACGCCCATGTCGTGCACCGATTTCACTTCGCGCGCGATGCGCTCGACGGTCGGCGGATGCAGGCCGTAGCCCTGGTCGCCCATGAGCGCCTCGCCCGAGATTTTCAGCATCACACGCTTGAAGGTGGTTTGGGGCTGCTCGGTCATGTTGCGCTCCGTCTGTGCACGATCCAAATTGCGGCTATATGTGACCGAAAATACCCGCGCCTGCAATGCTGCGCGCCCCCGCAAGAAAGGATCGCCGGTGACTGATCTGGTGAAACAATATGCGCCCGATCCGACCCTCCCGGTGCTGATTGCCGGCCCCACCGCCAGCGGCAAGTCCGCGCTGGCGCTGGAAATCGCCGAATCTGCCGGCGGCGTGGTGATCAACGCCGATGCCATCCAGGTCTTCGACGACTGGCGCGTGCTGACCGCAAGACCCTCGGTCGCGGAAGAGGCCCGCGTGCCGCACCTGCTCTACGGTCACGTGCCGGGCACCCGCGCCTATTCCGTGGGCGACTGGTTGCGGGATTTGGGCCCTCTCTTGGCGGGCACGCGGCCGATTATTGTCGGCGGCACGGGACTTTACTTCTCGGCGCTGACCGAGGGGCTGGCGGCGATTCCCGAAACCCCGCCCGAGGTGCGCGCCCGCGCGATGGCCCGGCTCGACGCCGGGGAGCTGGCGGCCATGGTTGAAGAACTCGATCCCGAGAGCCGCGATCGCATCGACTGCCACAACCCGATGCGGGTGCAGCGCGCCTGGGAGGTGCTCACCGCCACCGGCCGCGGCATCGCCGCCTGGCAGGCCGAGACACCGCCGCCGCTGCTGCCGCTTGCGGGCGCCCAGCCCATCCTTTTCGACGTGCCCAAGGACTGGCTCAACGAGCGTATCGCGCGGCGCTTCCGGCTGATGGTCGAAGGCGGCGCGCTCGACGAGGCCCGCGCCAACCTCGAGCACTGGCATCCCGCCCTGCCCTCGGCCAAGGCGATCGGCGCGGCGGAGCTGATCGGGCACCTGCGGGGCGATCTGAGCTTCGACGACACGGTGGAACGCGGCGCGATCCTCACCCGGCAGTTCGCCAAGCGCCAACGCACCTGGTTCCGCGCCCGGATGAAGGACTGGCCGCGCTTTTGCCCCGAGGAGGCGCTGGCGTGAGCCCGCAGACGGCCTCCGGCGGCGGCATCCGCCTGCTCTCGCCCGGCCAGCAACCGGCCTGGGCCTACGGCCTGCTGCACGACCGCGAAGAGGCGACGCTGCTCTGGCTCACCCGCGGTCAGGGCAAGGTCACCCTGGGCGGGCTGCGGCGCGGGCTCGGCACCCACAGCGCGGTCTTCGTTCCGGCCCGGACCCTCTTTGCCCTCGATCTCGGGCCGCAGAGCCTCGGGCTGATCCTGCACATCCCCTCGCCCGGCCCCTCGTCCGGCGATCTGTCCTTCCCCGAGAGGCCGCTGCACCTGCGCGTGCGCGAGGCGCTGGCGCAGGCCGAACTGACCGCGCTGCTCGAGGCGATACAGCGCGAGCTGGCGCAGGACCGCCCGCATCTCGACGAGGCACTCGCCGCCTATGCCCGGCTCACGGCGGTCTGGCTGCGGCGCCAGCAGCAGGAGGGCCGCAGCGACCAGCCCGGAGAGAGCGCCGCGCAACAGCTCTCCGCGGCCTATGCCGCCTCGGTGGTCGCGCGCTATCGCAGCCCCGTCGGCCCCGGCGAGATGGCCGCCGAACTCGGCGTGACCAGCCCCGATCTCAGCCGCGCCTGCCGTACCGCCTGCGGGCGCTCGGCGCAGCGAATCCTGTCGGAGTGCCGGCTGCACGAGGCGCGCCGCCTTCTGGCCGCGCCCGAGCTGCCCCTCGCCACCATCGCCGGCGGGCTCGGCTTTGGCAGCCCCGACGATTTCAGCCGTTTCATCCGCAAGCAGACCGGCCAGACCCCGAGCGAGCTGCGCAGCGCCCAGCAGAGCCCCGGCGCGGCCGCGCGCGCCACGCAGCCACTGCGTCCCCCGCTGCGCCGCTTCTGACGCGCCTCAGCGTCTCCGCGAGCAAACTTTCCCGGCACAATCTAAGCGTTACACGATTGACGTGGGGTCCCAATTCGGGCGCTATGGGAGAGGACACGACGCCAGACCATCCGAAGGGGACGCCAGATGAGCCGAGGCCGCCACGCACAGTGGCTCCATCCTGCCGTGCACCGGGAGCTTTGCGATTTCCGGCAGGGAAAGGTCTCGCGCCGCGAGTTTCTCACCCGCGCGACGGCGCTCGGCACCTCTGCCGTGATGGCGCGCGGCATGGTCGGCATGGCCGCCGCCGAGGAAAGCCCCTCCGAGGCGCCGCCCGGCAGCACGCTGCGCATCCAGATGGAGGTGCGCCCGCTCAAGGATCCGCGCACCTACGACTGGTCAGAGATCGCCAATGTCTCGCGCGGGTGGCTCGAGTACCTTGTCGAATACAACCGCGACGGCAGCCTGCGCGGCATGCTATTGGAAAGCTGGGAGGCCAGCGAGGATGCCAGCCAGTACCTGCTGCATGTGAGGCCCGGCGTCACCTGGACCACCGGCGAGCCCTTCACCTCGGCCGATGTCGCGCGGCTCATGGGCTACTGGTGCGACCGCAGCGTGGAGGGCAATTCCATGGCCGGGCGGCTGGCCGCGCTCGGCGATCCGCAGACCGAACGGCTGGCCGAGGGGGCGGTCGAGATCCTCGATGATCTGACCCTGCGCCTCAAGCTGGCCTATCCGGACGTGGCGATCATGGCGGGGCTGTCGGACTATCCCGCCGCCTGCGTCCACGCACGGCACGATCCCGAGAGCATGCTCACCGATCCCATCGGCACCGGCCCCTACCTGCCGGAGGAAGTGGTGCCCACCCGGCGCGCCGTGCTGGTGCGCAACCATGCCCACGACTGGTGGGGCACAGAAGCCGAGGGCTGGGGCGGCGCCACGCTCGAGCGCATCGAGTTTCTCGACTACGGCACCGATCCGGCGTCCTGGCTCGGCGCCGCCGAGGCGGGCGAGATCGACATGCTCTACGAGAACGTCGGCACCTTCATCGAGGCCGCCGACCTCATGGGCTGGGAGCGCTCCGAGGTGGTCACCGGCGCCACCGTGGTGCTGCGCGGCAACCAGCGCGCGCTCGTCGAAGGCCGCGCGGTCTATGCCGACAAGCGCATGCGCAAGGCGCTGCAGCTCGCCATCGCCAATGACATCGCGCTGGAGCTGGGACACGCCGGGCTCGGCACCGTGGCCGAGAACCACCATGTCGCGCCGATCCACCCCGACTACGCCGAGGTCGGGCCGACCGAATACGACCCGGCGCTGGCGCTGCCGCTGGCACAGGACGCCGGGCTCGGCGATGTCGAGCACGAGCTGGTCACGCTTGACGACGGCTTCACCCGCCGCACCGGCGACGCCTGCGCCGCCATGCTGCGCGACGCGGGCTTCAACGTGACGCGCAAGGTGCTGCCCGGCTCGGCCTTCTGGCAGGAATGGAAGGACTACCCGCTGTCGATCACCGAGTGGAACCACCGCCCGCTCGGCATCCAGGTGCTGGCGCTGGCCTATCGCACCGGCGAGGCGTGGAACGAATCCGGCTATGCCGACACCGAGTTCGATACGCTGGTCGCCGAGGCGCTGACCATCGCCGATGCCGAGGCGCGGCAGAAGGTCATGGCCCGCATCGAGCGCAAGCTGCAGGAGGACGCGGTGATCGTGCAGCCGTTCTGGCGCTCGCTCTACCGCCACGTCCGCCCCGGCGTGCTCGGCGCAGAAATGCACCCGGCGTTCGAGATCCATCCCTACAGGCTGGCGCTGGAGGTCTGAGGCGCGGCCACAGATGGCCTGATGCCTCTGGCCGCCGCAGCCATGTCGAGCGGAGCGCGGGCCCTTCAGAAGCCAGTCCTACAATCCCGCCCTGCCGTGGCCGCAGTTATCTCGCAGACCATGGCGCGCGCCCGGTCACTCCTCGAGCAGATCCTCGTAGCGCGCATCGGTCAGCGTCTTGAGGAAGGCGACCAGCGCATCCACCCGCTTGTCATCCAGCGCCGGTCCCTCGGTGAGCTCGGGCGCGAGGTTCTCGGCGACCTCGGGCGGGCCGAAGGGGGCGCCGATCTCGGGGTTGATCTTCCGCGCTTCGTTGCGCGTGTTGTAGCTGTTGTAGAAGAGGATCACCGTGCGCAGATCCTCGAACGCCCCGTTGTGCATGTAGGGCGCGGTCACCGCCACGTTGCGCAGGGTCGGCGTGCGGAAGGCGCCGCGCAGGGCCGCGTCCTCCGGGCTGCCGTCCTCGGTGAGATGCGCGTTCTGCAGCAGCCCGCCGTCGATGAACCCCTCGACCGAGCCGTTAGAGGCACGCAGATCGGCATTCGCAGGCACGCCGAGATTGTGGAAGCGGTAGTCCGAGAAGGTCTCCGCCGGGTCCACGGCACTGCGCTGCAACTGGTGGCACTGGTTGCAGTTGGTGAACTGCTGCGAGAAGAACAGCAGGCGTCCCAGCTCTTCCTGGTTGGTCAGCTCCGCCTCGCCGCGCAGGAAGCGGTCGTACTTGGAATCGAAAGACGAGAATTCCGGCCGCCGCTCGTATTCGGCGATGGCGCGGGTCATCGCCGCATAGCCCGCCTCGGGATCGTCCAGCGTGCCGGGGCCGAAAAGCGCACCGAAGGCGGCGACGTAATCGGGGTTCTCGCGCAGCCGCGCCACCACCTCGGACGTGTCCGCCATGCCCATCTCGATCGGGTTGAGCGGCGGGCCGCCCGCCTGTTCCTCCAGCGTCACCGCGCGCCCGTCGTGGAACAGACCACCGCGCCAGCGCCCCTCCTCGTCGCGCGACAGCTCGGGCACATGCGCGGCATAGGTCACCGTCGGCGCGTTGCGGTCGCCGAGCGAGGCGCCATCGTCGCCGATCGAGGCGGCGCCGCGCGGGTCGGCGAAGGCATAGGCGGGATCGTGGCAGGTGGCGCAGCTCTGCGAGCGGGTCTTCGACAGGTTGGCGTCGAAGAACAGCGCCTCGCCAAGCGCGTCCATGCTGTCGAAGCTGGCGGGGGCCGCGGTCAGCCAGGACGCGCCGAACCCGCCCGCGCAAAGCGCGACGGCGGCGACGGACGCGAGGATGGCGGCATGACGCATGGGGCTCTCCTGTGACCTTTCCGGTGGGGCTCGGCGATGCCGACCCGACCAGAATGGCCACGCACAAAGCGCGCGGCCTTGATCGGGATCAAATCCCTAGCCTTTAGGTCAGGCATATCAGGCAAAGCGCCTGCTGCGTCAAGGCAGGCTTGGGCGCGGCGCCATGCGGCGCCGCCTGGCGCCGGGGCCTACTGGCCCCAGATCACCTTCACGTAGTTCATCGTTTCCCGGTACGGCGGCACGCCGCCGTGCTTTTCGACAGCTCCCGGCCCGGCATTGTAGGCCGCCAGCGCCAGCCGCCAGGAGCCGAACTTGCGGTACTGCTGGATCAGGTAGCGCGCCCCGCCCTCGAGGTTCTGCGCCGGGTCATGCGGATCGACGCCGAGCTTGCGCGCGGTGAAGGGCATGAGCTGCGCCAGACCGATCGCGCCCTTGTGCGACAGCGCCTTGGGATTGAAGCCCGATTCCTGCTGCACGAGGCGCAGGAAAAGGTCCTCTGGCACGCCGTTGCGCCGCGCCGCTTGGCGGGCGAGATCGGCGTAGGGCCCGCGGTAGGCGCCGCGATAGCTCGGCACCGCGCCCTCGTTGCCGCCCATGGGCCCCCATTTCGTCGGGGTCACCACGCGGTTCGGCTGCAGGCGCACCGAGTTGTTGTACTGCTGCGAGGCGCGCCCATCGAGCACGCTCGTCTGCTTGGAGAAGAGCCGGACCCGGCTCTTGGATGACAGCACTTCCGCCGAGACCGAGGTTCCCGACATCACCAGAGCGCACAAAACTCCGGCCAGCGCCCGCGTTGCGAAATTGCGCATCACGTCCCTGTTCCGTTTCACTGTTCCCTCAGCGCCCGACTATACAGATAAATTGACCCTAGGCCAGCTTGTGCAACAGGCGCGAACCGGCGGATTTCCGCGTGGATTGATCGCTTGGTCCTGCCGATGCCCTGCTGTAGACCAGTGCAAACACTCCGCTTGCGGGGATTCGCAGTCATGCGAAAATCACAGGCAAAACACTCAAGCGACTTCAGCCGCAGACCCAGTCTGAGGCACAAGCAAACGACCAAGAATTAAGGGGATGACATGGCCGGCTCCGTGAACAAGGTGATCCTGGTAGGCAATCTCGGTGCGGACCCCGAGGTGCGCACCTTCCAGAACGGCGGCAAGGTCTGCAACCTGCGCATCGCCACCTCCGAAAACTGGAAGGACCGCAACACCGGCGAACGCCGCGAGCGCACCGAGTGGCACTCGGTCGCGATCTTCTCGGAACCGCTCGCGCGGATCGCCGAGCAGTACCTGCGCAAGGGCTCGAAGGTCTACATCGAAGGCCAGCTGGAAACCCGCAAGTGGCAGGACCAGTCGGGTCAGGACCGCTACAGCACCGAGGTCGTGCTGCGTCCCTACCGCGGCGAGCTGACCCTGCTCGACAGCCGCCAGGGCGGCGGCGGCGGTGACTTCGGCGGCGGATCGGGTGGCGGCTACGGCGGCGGCTCCGGTGGCGGCTATGGCGGCGGTTCGGGCGGTGGCTATGGCGGCGGCAACGATGGCGGCTACGGCGGCGGATCGGGCGGCGGCTACGGTGGCGGTGCCGGCGGCGGCGGCGGATCGCGCGACATCGACGACGAAATCCCGTTCTAAGAGATCAACGCCCGGCCCCAGCGCCGGGCGTTTGCTTTTGCCCCCGGGCCGGCGCAGGCAGGCTTGCCTTGCCACTCGCAACCGGCGCGGGCTCTGCGCGGGCGGACGGCGCCGATGGCTTTGCCAAGATCCCGCCCCTTGTCAGCATCGCGCGCACCGCCGGGCTGGATCCTGCAAGAGGCACCACCTCCTCGATTTCACACCAGGGCCTTCGCGCGTGCAACCAGCCATTGCGCGGGCTGTCTCCGTGCCCTTCAGGCGCACCCTCAACATGTCACCATGAGGGTTTCAGACTTCAGACTGATGGAATAGGGCCCGCGGGCGCTCACAGGCCAAGACATTGCGGAACCGCCACGTCAGGTTGCCGGTTCAATCATGTCTGCGTGATCCCACTTTCGCGGGCGCCCAGGAAACAACAGCAAAGAATAGATGAGCCTTTCAGCAACGCCTGACACTGCCGCCGCCTCTTCCCTCACTCAGCCAGCCCGCGCCGCACGGCCACGCCACGCGCGCAGCGCCATTCCTCCCGCCGCACGGCACGTGCGCGGCTGGCGCTACTTCGCCGGGCTCTTCGGCGGGGAGCATATCGCCGCCACCGAGTTCGTGATCGGCGTGACCTTCGTCACCATGGGGGTCGGCACGATGGAGCTGCTGCTGGGTCTGCTGATCGGCAACCTGCTGGCCGTGGCGAGCTGGACGCTGGTGACGACGCCCATCGCGGTGGAAACCCGGCGCTCGCTGTTCAGCTATCTCGAACAGATCACCGGCCCCTATTTCTCGAAGATCTACAACACCGCCATCCTGCTGTTCTACGGCGCGCTGGCGGCGGCGATGATCACCGTCTCGGCCTATGCCGTGCGTTTCGCCTTCGGCCTGCCCGTGCAGCTGGAGCCCTATCCGACCTCGCTGGCCTTCATCGTGATCACCATCCTGCTCGGCACGGTGGTGATCGTCGTGGCGGCCCGCGGCTTCGAGGCGATGGCGAACTTCGCCACGATCTGCGCCCCCTGGATGCTGGCGTGCTTCGTCTGCGGCGGCGCCGCGGCCCTGCCGATGCTGGCCTTTTCCGTGTTCGGCGATACCGGCATGAGCAGCTTCGGCGATTTCCTCGAGGTCGCGCACGCTACGATCTGGACCGGCACCACCCCCGAGGGCGAGTCGGGCATCTCGGTCTGGGAGGTCGCCGCCTTTGCATGGGCCAATGGCGCGATGGTGCACCTCGGCCTCATCGACATGGCCACCTTCCGCTTCGCACACCGCAAGTGGTACGGCGTCTTCTCCGGCGTCGGCATGTTCCTCGGCCATTACATCGGCTGGATCTCGGCGGGTCTCATGGGCGCCGGCGCGGCGGTGATCATCGGCAAGCCGCTGATGGCGCTCGACTCGGCCGACGTCGCCTTCTCGGTGCTGGGCTACGTGGGCGTTCTGGCGGTGATCTGCGCCGGCTGGACGACGGCCAACGCCTGTCTCTACCGCGCCGGCCTCGCGGCCAGCACGCTGATGCCCTCGATATCGCGCGGCAAGGTCACGGCCATCGTCGGCGGCTTCATCGTGGTCGCGGCCTGCTTCCCCTTCGTGGCGCAATCGATCATGCCGCTGACGGTCTACGGCGCCATCCTGCTGTGCCCGATCGGCGCCATCGTGATCGCCGAGCACTACCTGCTGCCACGTATGGGGCTGACCCGCTACTGGTCGCGCTACCTCGGCCAGCCGCTCAACCCGGCGGCGCTGATCACCTGGGGGGTGTCACTGGCCTTTGCCGTCGCGGTCTACATGACCGATGCGCTGAGCTTCTACTTCATCTTCATCCCCGAGTACCTGATCGCCCTCGTGGTCTATCCGCTCGCCGCCAGCTACCTCGGCGCGCGCGACACATGGCCCGCGGACGAGGCGCGTCAGGCCGCGCGCGAAGAGGCTCTGGCCAAGTTCGAGCGCAAGCGCCTCGAGGAGTTCGGCGAGGACGCCGAAGACGACCCCTCGCAGGAACACACCGCGCGGCTGGCGAAATGGCTTCTGGTGGGCGCCGGTGCCGTGCTGGTCTTCATGATCGCCTTTGCCGTGCGCCTCGTGGTCACCGCACCCGAGGGCACCGCCCTGGTGGTCATGCAGAAGGATTTCTTCCTCACCGCCGCGGCGCTCACCGTCACCTACTTCCTGCTCTCCATGGCCGCCATGCGCGCCACCGACGGGCCGGACAGCGACGACGGCTGATCGAGAACCATCCCGAACCCATGGCGGGCAGCCCCACGGGCTGCCCGTTTTTCATGACACGATACCGGTCAGAGCCTTGAAGAGCCCTGCCCCGCGCCCCATAACTCTCTGAACACTCTCAGACACAAAAAGACGGACGTATGGACGCCCCTGCCACCGGAACACTCGACGCGGCCTTCTGGATGACCTCCGCCGCGATCCTGCTGCTCATCCTTTTCTCGGCCTTCTTCTCGGGCTCCGAGACCGCGCTGACCGCCGCCTCGCGCGGCAAGCTGCGCGCCGCCATGGACCGCGGCTCACGCGGGGCCGCTATGGCGCTGAAGATCACCGAGGACAACGAGCGGCTGATCGGCTCGGTGCTGCTGGGCAACAACCTCGTCAACATCCTCGCCACCTCGCTGGCGACGGCGCTCTTCACCCGGCTGCTGGGCGACGGCGGCGTGGCCATGGCGACGCTGATCATGACCCTGCTGGTGCTGATCTTCGCCGAGGTGCTGCCCAAGACCTACGCCATCACCAACCCCGAGACCGCCGCCGCCACCGTAGCGCCGCCGATCCGGCTGGTGATCCTGATCTTCTCGCCCGTGGTCGCCGCGATCCGGGCGCTGGTGCGCATGCTGCTCAAGCTCATCGGCGTGCAGACCGACCCCGACAGCCAGATCCTCGCGGTGCGCGAAGAGATCGCCGGCGCGCTGCAGCTCGGCCACTCCGAGGGCGTGGTGGAAAAGGAAGACCGTGACCGCATCCTCGGCGCGCTCGACCTCGCCGAGCGCACGGTCGAGGAAATCATGCTGCACCGCTCGGGCATCGAGAGCATCGACGCCGAGGCCGAGCCGCGGGCGATCCTGCAGCAGTGTCTCGACAGCAACCACACCCGCCTGCCCGTCTACCGCGGCGAGCAGGAGAACATCATCGGCATGGTGCACGCCAAGGACCTGCTGCGGGCGATGTACGACACGATGGCCTCGGCCGGCGAGCGCGGCTTCGCGGCGCTGGACGACTTCCGCATCACCGAGGTGATGATGAAGCCCTACTTCGTGCCCGACACCACCACGCTGGCCGACCAGATGCGCAACTTCCTGCGCCGCCGCACGCACTTCGCGCTGGTGGTGGATGAATACGGCTCACTGGAGGGCCTCATCACCCTCGAGGACATCCTCGAGGAGATCGTCGGCGAGATCGCCGACGAGCACGACCCCGACGCCGAGCACCAGGTCAGCGCCGGCGAGGACGGCTGGTACTGGCTCGACGGTGCGATGACCATCCGCGACCTCAACCGGGCCGCCGATTGGTCGCTGCCCGACGACGAGGCGAACACCATCGCCGGGCTGGTGATTCACGAGGCGCAGATGATCCCCACCGTGGGCCAGCGCTTCAGCTTCCACGGCTTCCGCTTCGAGGTCATGGAACGCGAGAACAACCGGATCACTCGGCTGCGGGTGCGGCCCGTGGAACCTCTGCCGGAGTGAGCGGCGCATCGGCGGCGGGGTCGATCGGCAGCTCTGCCTCGAGCACGTAGCCGGCCGGCTCGCGCCGCTCGACCACGGTGCCGCCGACCTGGCTCACCGCCGCCTCGAGCAGCCGCGCGCCAAGCGCGGTCGAGGCGAGCGCATCGAGCGTCGAGCCCGGCTCCGGCCCAGTGCCGTTGTCGCGGCAGGTGAAGAGGATGCGGTTGACGCCGGTCTTCTTCATCTCGAAACGGACCACCGGTTCCGCGCCGCCCTCGTGGAAAGCATATTTCATCGCGTTGGCGGCAAATTCGTTTGCCACCACGCCGATCGAGGCGGCGACCCGCGATTCCACCTCGATGCGCGGCACCTCGACCTCGAAGCCGACCTCGGCGGGCGCGTGGCGCTGCAGCAGCGTGGCGACGCGCGAGAGATAGGTGTCGAGCCGCACGAAGTGCATCTTCGAGGTCAGGTTCAGTTCGGCATGCAGCTGCGAGACCGAATCCACCCGCCGGGCGATCGCGTCGAGCGCCTCGCGGGTTTCGGGGACGGTCGAGCGCGCCCGGTAGAGCCGGATCGTCGAGGCCACCGTCTGCAGCGAGTTCTTCACCCGGTGGTCGATCTCCTCGCGCAGCACCTCCTTGTTGTGCAGGGCGCGCTGCAGATCGAGCTGGCGCATCACCTGCCCGGCCATGACCTTCAGCAGCTTGCGCTGCTGCGCGGTCAGCTTGCGCGGCTTGTCGTCGAGCACGCAGAGCGTGCCGATGCTTTGGCCGCTGCGGGTGATCAGCGGCGCCCCCGCGTAGAAGCGCATGGCCGAGATCGTGCCGCAGCACAGCGGGTTGTCGGCGCTGCGCAGGTCGAGCATCGTGTCCTCGATCTCGAGGATGTCCTCCGACAGGATGGCATGGGCGCAGATCGACTGCTCGAGCGGCGTCTGCCCCGGCTCCATCCCGAAGCGCGCCTTGAACCATTGCCGCTTCTCGTCGACGAGGCTGATCAGCGCCACCGGCACCTCGAGCAGCGAGGCAAGCAGCTCCACCACCTCGTCGAAGGCCGGATCGGGACCGCTGTCGAGCACGCCGAAGCTGCGCAGCTCCGCAAGACGCTCAAGCTCGTCATCCGATTTCCGTGCGAGAACCATAGTCCAACTTCGTCCTTCCTCCAGACCATGCGGTGCAGGGACACCGCGGGCGATCATTCAGACATAGCAGCTTGCGGGAGTCCGCCAAGTGGCAAAGCGTGGTGGACACCGTGAGGCCGCGTCAACCGAGGGGCGCCTTGCGGAAGTTTACACATTTTTCGCGAATTTGCTGCATAAGCCGTGTTGGCGGCCCCATTGATACCGCTAAACTTCGCGTGTGCCGCGCGGCCACTCCGCGCGGCACCCCCACCCCGCCGGGCATGTCCAAGCAGGTTACGCATATGCGCCCTGTTCCGCGACGTGCCGCCCGGCCCTCCGACACCACCGAGAAATCCCGCCGGATTTCCGGGCTTTGCTGTATAAGGAGTCCCATGGGAGGAATAGCTGTTTTGATTCCCGCCGCCGGCGCAAGCAGCCGGATGCGCGGGGCCGACAAGCTTCTGAAGCAGGTCGGCGGCCGGGCGCTTTTGCGCCGACAGGCCGAGGAAGCGCTGCGCGCGGCCAACCACGTGACGGTCACCTTGCCCGATCACGACCATCCGCGCGCCGCCGCGCTGGCAGGTTTGCCGGTGCAACTTGTCGCCGTCCCCGATGCGTCCTCGGGCATGTCCGCCTCGCTGCGACGCGGGGTCGGCATGCTGCCGCGCGGGATCGATGCGCTGATCGTGCTGCCCGCCGACATGCCGGAATTGACCGCAGACGACATTCTCAAGCTCGTGCAGGGGTTCCGCGCCATGCCGCAGCCGACGTTGCAGCAGGGCTGCGCCGAGGATGGCACGCCGGGCCACCCGGTGCTGTTCCCGGCAGATTGCTTCTCAGCATTTCAGATGCTGGACGGCGACGCGGGCGCACGCAGCGTGCTGGCCAGCAATCGCAACCGTCTGCGCCGGGTTCCCCTACCCGGCCGCCGCGCGCTGATCGACCTCGACACGCCCGAGGCCTGGCGCGACTGGGAGCAACGGCAGGAGGCGCTCGATCCCTGCTGAGCGGCGACCGTTCCGAAATATGCGGATCACCCAGACAAAGAACCCCGGAACGCACCGCGCTCCGGGGTCTTTTGTGCATCGCGGCGCCGCCCCACCGGCGTTCCCGCAACGCGCTGCAATTGCGGTGCGCGATGATGCCGGTGGCTGTCAGCCGACCAGCAGCTGCGCCTCGTGCTTCTTCAGCGAGCGGCGCGCGGCGCCATAGGCGCGCAGACCCTCTTCCTCTTCCAGTTCGGGGAAGAGCGCGAAAATTTCCTCGCGCTGCTCGTCACCGATGCCCTTGAGCGTGTAGTCGCCGGGCTGGAAGCTCTCGGTCCAGGCGCCGTTCGACAGCACCACCTCGTGCTGGTCGAACATGAAGTGGATGTAGGCGACGCCCATCGTGTCGACCTCGTCCACGCCCGGAAGCCCGGTCAGATGCTTGGCCGCCGCCAGCACCTCGCGCTCCTCGAAGTAGAGCGCGGTGCGGTCGTTGGAGACCAGCACGCGGTGGTTCGGCGAGACCAGAAGGTCATGCTCGGGCAGGTTCTTGCCAAGCGCGCCCTTCTGGATCAGCACCGGGCGCAGATGCGGCTGGCGCGCCAGCTCGAAGCCGGTGAGTTCCTTGCGACCGACCCAGCGGATCTCCTGGATGCCGTTGTCGCGGGTGATGACGCGGTCGCCGACCTTGAGCTCCTCGACAAGCCGCTCGCCCTGCGGCGTGGCGATCAGCGTGCCCGGGGTGAAGCAGGGCATCACCTCGACGGTCACATAGGCGGTATCGGTGCCGCCATTGCCATCGTCGATCTCGTAGGAGAAGGCGTCGTAGCCGGTGAAGCCCTCTTCGGCGGTGTAGGAGACCGTGCCGTCCGCGTTCAGCGTGGCGGTGCCGTTGCTGGCATCGCCGATCCCCGTGATGGTCAGCGCGTCGCCATCGGCATCGCTGTCGTTCTCGGTCGGATCGAAGGTCGCGGTGGTGGTGGCGCTGGTGTGGTAGAGGTCGTTCTGCGCCACGGGCGGGGTGTTTTCGCCGCCGGTCGGGTCCGTCGGGATGCCGGTCGTCACCGTGACCGTGCCGGTGTCGGTGCCGCCGTTGCCATCGTCGATGGTGTAGGTGAAGCTGTCCTCGCCCGAGTGACCGTCGTTCGGCGTATAGGTGACGGTGCCGTCGGCGTTCAGCGTCACGGTGCCGTTGCTCGCATCGCCGACGCCGGTGACGGTCAGATCGTCGCCGTCCACATCGGTGTCGTTCTCGGTCGGATCGAGCGTGACTGCGGTGTTGTGACCGGTGGTGACCGCATCGTCGACCGCCTCCGGATCGTCGTTCACCGGGTAGACGGTGACCGCGACATTGCCGGTGGCGGAATTGCCCGAGGGATCCTCGACGGTATAGGTGATTTCCGCATCGCCGTTGTAATCGTCGGCGGGGGTAAAGGTCAGCGTGCCGTCGCCGTTGATCGCGACGGTGCCGATGCTGTCGCCGCCCGTGACGGTGGCGGAGGTGACGGTCAGCGGATCGCCATCGGGATCGCTGTCATTGTCCAGCACGTCGATGGTGACGGCCACGTCCTCGTCGGTCTCGGCCGCGTCATCTACGGCCACCGGGCCGCTGTCGGCCACGTCGACGGTCGAGAAGCTCATGTCCGAGATCAGCACGCCCTGGGTCGAGTCGCCGCCGTTCTCGTAGATCACCTCGATGCGCGACACCGGGCCGGCGATCGAGACCAGCACGGTGCCATCCTGGTCGGCGAAGTCGGTGACCTCCTCGCCGGTGGCGGTGGCGCCGCTGGTGCTGGTGCCGCTGCCGAGCGTGGTCAGCGTGACCTCGACCGGGTTGCCCTCGGCGTCATAGGCGAGGATCGTGACATTGTCCTGGAAGTCGACGCCGCCCGGGGTGGACGTCGAGTCGCCGGTCAGATCGCCGAGGTCGGAGCCTGCGCCGCCATCCACGTCGTTGAGCACGAACGACAGGTTCTGCACCTCGTCGGTGTAGAGCTCGTTCGAGGAGCTGAAATCGAAGACCGTGGTCGAGGTGGAGGAAAGCGTCCCGCCATCCCCGCCTTCGCCGAAGAGCTTCAGATGCGAGTTGGGATCGGTCGAGGAGCCCTCGGGCACATAGCCGTCGTAGTTGACGGTGAAGGCTTCGGCCCCCTCGTCCTGGGCCTCGAAGGAGATGCCGACGTTGACGCCGCCGGTGTCCACGGTGGTCGACGATCCGCCGGTCGACGTGTCCGTCAGCGTGGTCCCAAAAGCGCCGAGCGACGCCCAGTTCAAAAACAAGTCAGCCATCGTTACACCCTTCAACTCCAGAACGGGGCCTGCCCCGCGCCGCGACCGCGGCACCCGGCGCAGCCGCGCCGTCTTGTCCGACCCCGTTCCTTGCGCTGAGCTGTCTCGCCCCGGCCCCGCGTGGCAGCGGGCAAAGGCTTATCGAGTGGTGCCGGGCACATCTGCCCCGCACCATCGGTGACATCCTCGCAGAGGATTTGAGATCGGCGGCCGCCCCCGGCCTGTCTTTCGTCGCCCCCCAGTCGGGCTTAACAGAGTACTTAGAGCCGGGCGTCGCGTTAACAAAGTCAAAAATGGCATTCAGGTGGCGCAATGCGGCCAAAGAGGGGCTGGAATCTCAAGGTTTTTGAATGTTTTCGCCCAAATGTGTCGAAATATTGTTTCCAAATATCTCGATCGCTCCTCCGAAAAAGCCTCGATTTTACAGGCATTCCACGGGTTGAGCCCGGCTCCGCAGGGCAATCTTGTCCCCGATCAAGAAACAGCTGGGCCGATCCAAGCCCACAGGAGGCCGCGCCTTCGATAGGTCGAAAATAAGGCGACTCTGTCCTCGGGCAGGCATCAATGCGCGCCGAATTGGGAAATTGGGCCGTTCATCGCGGATGAACCGGTAAAGGCGCCGAATCAAATCGACCCAATCCGGCCACATTCTTCCCCGGTCAGTACTTGCCCCCCGAAAGCGAAACGCCCCCGGCGGAGTGCCGGGGGCGTTTGTCGAATTTGTCAGGTCTCGATCGGCCTTGCGGCCGTCCCGCCGGAGCGGATCAGAGCATCTCGATCTGGTAGCTCTCGATCACGGTGTTGGCGAGCAGCTTTTCGCACATCTCCTTGACCGTCTCCTCGCCCGTGCCGTCGGCCAGCTCGAGGTCGATCACCTTGCCCTGACGCACGGCACCCACGCCTTCGAAGCCGAGCCCGCCAAGCGCATGGCGCACGGCCTCGCCCTGCGGGTCGAGCACGCCCTCTTTCAGCATCACATGCACACGTGCCTTCATGGCCATCTCTCCGTTCTTCGCGGAAGGGCTCAGCCCCTCATCGTTCCCAAATCAGGTAAATCGCAGCGCCGCCCGCGGCGTTACGCTTTCAATTGATCAGCTTCGGCTTCGCCACGTGGGTCGCCTGCTTCGGCATCACGCCAAGACGGCGCGCCACCTCGGTGTAGGCATCGGTCAGCGAGCCGAGGTCTCGGCGGAACACGTCCTTGTCGAGCTTCTGGCCGGTTTCGATGTCCCACAGGCGCATCGAGTCGGGCGAGATCTCGTCGGCCAGGATGAGCCGCTGGAAGTCGCCGTCGTAGACACGGCCGATCTCGATCTTGAAGTCGACGAGACGGATGCCGACGCCGTACATCAGGCCCGACAGGTAGTCGTTCACCCGCAGCGCGAGGCTGAGGATGTCGTCCATGTCCTGCTGGCTGGCCCAGCCGAAGGCGGCGATATGCTCTTCGGTGACCAGCGGGTCGCCCAGCTTGTCGTCCTTGTAGCAATATTCGACGATCGGGCGCGGCAGCACCGTGCCCTCTTCGATGCCGAGGCGCTTGGCCATCGAGCCGGCGGCGTAGTTGCGCACGATCACCTCGAGCGGCACGATCTCGCAGGCGCGCACGAGCTGTTCGCGCATGTTCAGCCGCTTGAGGAAGTGCGTCGGCACGCCGATGCCGTTCAGGCCGGTCATGAAGAACTCGGACAGGCGGTTGTTCAGCACGCCCTTGCCCTCGATCACGTCCTTCTTCTGCGCGTTGAAGGCGGTGGCATCGTCCTTGAAGTACTGGACGATGGTGCCCGGTTCGGGGCCTTCGTACAGGATCTTTGCCTTGCCTTCGTAGATCTTCTTGCGCCGTGCCATGGGAATCCTTTCGCCCGGGGCCGCGTATCGGCCGCTGCGTCTCGTCCGCCCTCATAAATCAAGGCTGCCGTTGCCGCAAGCGGGCTGCTTTCACTTGAGCCAGCGCAAAGTGCGTTACAAACTGACTGCATTATACTTGGGCCATCTTATGGAGGGGTACCCAATGACCACTTTCGACGACCGCGAACAGGCCTATGAAAACAAGTTCGCCCATGATGCCAACCTGAATTTCCAGGCCGAGGTGCGCTGCAACAAGAAGCTCGGCCTCTGGGCCGCCGCGCTGCTCGGAAAGGATGACGCGGAGGCCGCGGCCTACGCCGAGCAGATCATCAAGGCCGACCTCGACGAGGCCAGCCATGACGATATCATCGCGAGCATCGCCGCCGATCTCGGCGAGAAGGCCAGCGTCGAGGAGGTCACCGCCAAGCGCGCGGACCTGCTGGTGGCGGCTCGGAAAGAGGTTCTCGAGGAGCTCTGAGAAGGCGCGCGCGCGGCACCCCGCCGCGCGCGCCAATCCTGCTTGGCTTTGCCCCGGGCTCAGCGCGCGATGACGATGTCGGCGCGCAGACCGCCGAGGGTGTCGCTTTCCCCCAACCGCAGCACGCCGCCGTGGGCGCGCGCCACATCGGCGGCGATCGCCAGCCCGAGCCCGACCCCGGTGCCGCGGTCCTGATTGCGTGCCGGATCGAGCCGCGCGAAGGGTTTCATCGCCTCTTCGCGGCGCTCCGGCGGAATCCCCGGACCGTCATCCTCGACCCGCAGCCGCAGCGACTTATCGGTCAGCGTCACCGAGACCTCGCAACGGCTGCCATAGCGCACCGCGTTGCCCACCAGATTCTCCAGCGCCCGGCGCAGCGCCACGGGGCGCACGCTCACCTCCCCCTGCCCCTCGACCGCCGCCAGGCTCACTGCCTTGCCGCTCCGCTGCGCGTCGGCCACCACCGACGAGGCCAGCGCCACCGGGTCCACCGGCTCGGCCACCCCGTCCTGCGAGTTGCCCCGCGCGAAGTCGAGAAAGGCGTCGATCAGTTTCTGCATGTCGTCGACGTCGCGCTCGAGCGGCTCGCGGTCCGCATCGTCGAGCATCGACAGGCCGAGCCGCAGCCGGGTGATCGGGGTGCGCAGGTCGTGGCTCACCCCCGAGAGCATCATGGTGCGCTGCTCGATCTGCCGCTCGATGCGGTTGCGCATGTCCAGAAAGGCATTGCCCGCCGCCCGCACCTCGACCGCCCCGCCCGGCTGATAGGGCACGTGCCGCCCACGCCCGAAGGCCTCTGCCGCCTCGGCCAGCCGGGTGATCGGGCGCAGCTGGTTGCGCAGGTAGAAGAAGGCGATCAGCGTCATCAGGATGCCGAAGACCATCATGTTCACCAGCAGCTGGTGCGGGTTGGAAGCCGAGGCGCGCTGGCGCGAGAACTCGACCTTGAAGATGGTGCCGCGCGAGCCGCGCAGGTAGACCTCGACATCATTGTCGTTGGGCAGCATCACCCGCAGCACCCCCGGCACGAAATTTCGGAGCGTCTCGGTCACCACGATTCCCGAAAAATCGTACCAGCGCCGCTGGTCCTCCGGCGGCAGCGCGCTCTCGTCGACCTGCCGCAGCCGCAGACCGAGCGGCGCCGCCGCCGCGGGCGCGTGCAGCGCATATCGCACGTCGCGCGCTACGCCCCGGGTCATCTGCTGCGAGACCCCCTCGAAATGGCGCTGCACGAAGACCACCGAGACCACCAGCTGTATGGTGAAGACCGGCAGGATCAGGATCAGCGCCGCGCGCGCGTAGATGCCGCGCGGCATGTAACGTTTGAGCCACTGGAAGAACATGCGCTAACCCTAGCCGAGGCGCCGACGCGCCACCATCCGCAAACGAGAGCAAAGATGATCGATCCCCAGCCCGACTTCCAGCCCGTCCCGGGCCGTGCCGAACCGCTTGCGCCCGGGCTGCGCCGGGTGCTCGCGCCGAACCCGTCGCCGATGACCTTCCGCGGCACCAATACCTATCTGCTGGGCACCGGCGCGCTGGCGGTGATCGACCCCGGCCCGCTGTCAGAGCCGCACCTCGAAGCCATCCTCGCCGCGGTCGAGCCGGGCCAGCACGTCAGCCACATCCTGGTGACCCACGCCCATCTCGACCACTCGCCCCTCGCCCGGCCGCTCTCCGAGGCCACCGGCGCGCCCGTGCTGGCCTTCGGCGACGCAGGCGCCGGGCGCAGCAAGATGATGCAGGACCTTGCCGCGAGCGGGCTGGCCGGCGGCGGCGAAGGCGTCGACGCGGACTTCGCCCCCGACGAGCTTCTGGCGGACGGCGCCGTGGTCGAGGGAGACGGCTGGCGCCTCGAAGCGCTGCACACCCCCGGCCATTTCGGCAACCACCTGAGCTTTGCCTGGGGCGACGTGCTGTTCTCGGGCGACCTGGTGATGGGCTGGGCGAGCTCGCTCGTCTCGCCACCCGATGGCGATCTCGGCGCCTTCATGCACTCGCTGGAGCGCCTGCGCCGACGGCACTGGTCTCGGCTGCACCCGGGCCACGGCGCGCCGGTCGAGGCGCCCCTGGCCCGCATCGAGGCGCTGCTCGCCCACCGCCGCGCCCGCGAGGCCGCAATCCTGGACGCCCTCGCCGCCGGCCCCGCCGACGCCACGCGCCTCGCGGCGATGATCTACCACGACACCGACCCCGCCCTGCTGCCCGCCGCGGCCCGCAACGTACTGGCCCACCTGATCGACATGACCCTGCGTAAGGAAGTTGTTACGCAGGGGAAATTCGAGAAATCATCCATCTTTTCAAAGGTCTGAAAGAAAAATCGCGCCAGAGGCAAAAAACTGCAAAAAGCCTCTGGACGCCCGGAGTCGCCATTGCTAAACACCCCCCACGTTCCGGCGTAGCTCAGCGGTAGAGCAGTTGACTGTTAATCAATTGGTCGTAGGTTCGATCCCTACCGCCGGAGCCAATTAACCCTTTGTGAACATGGACCTTAATACGGTCGGGTTAATTGGTGTGTCAGAGATGTTCGCAATATGTTCCGCAAGGTGTGTCAGTTTGTGCCACCTTGGAACTGACGCAGTTGCAGGAAAAGTTCAGCAAATCAGTGGTTTAGCGTAGAGACACAGTTTATCGGCTGTGTGTCACGCTCTCCGATTTTCTAATCACACGAAATGAACTGTCCGGCTTCCGCTTGGACAACCAAGACAGGCCCTTCTACATGCACTCAGGGCCCCCAAAAGGCCCTGATGACGCACCTAGCCCCCTGAGAGAGGGGCCGCCATTGTCCGCAGGCCGCACACGAGAATCTGCCGCGTACGCACGCACTGTGACCTCAAGGATGCATCGAGGCGCATCAGCAAATCTCAAACTCCGGGCAAGTGCAGCTCTTGCCGGGGGTCGGCAATCTGGTATCAATGCAAAAAATTGGACTTGGAGTACGTGGCGTGAGTAGCAGCAATTCGCAGACTTTGTCTCTCAACACTGTAGACTATCCATTTGAGACACTGGTGTCTCGCGTAACCTCCGACCCGGCAAAACTGATACTAGACCCAGATTTCCAGAGGAAATTCAAATGGGACAAGGAGGGCTGGGATAGGTCCTCGAAATTTATTGAATCTTGCCTGATGAGAATTCCGCTACCTTCATGCTACTTCGCTGAAATTGATGACGGACGTCAATTGGTCATTGATGGCGTCCAGAGGATCACAACGATCTGTAAATTCATGAACAATGAATTTGCGCTATCCGGCTTACAGACACTCTCTCACCTAAACGGAAAGAAATTTTCGGATCTTGGCTCCGAAGCCGGAGATCTTGAGTCTACGACAATACGCTGCATTATCCTAAGAAGAGAAAACCCTGCCGAAATCATCGCCGAAATCTTTTCGCGATTGAACCAAGGTGGCGTTGATCTTTCCGATCAAGAAATTCGGCATGCGCTCTTCCCTGGGGAATTCAATAACCTGCTTTCTGAGCTCTCAAAATTTGAGGACATCAAAAACTTCAAGCAGGGGCGAAAGGGAAATAGCAGAAGGGACTCCCTTGAAGCTGAAGAGTTAGTCTTGAGATTCTTCGCACTGAACAATGACCTAAAGAGCTACGGAGGAAACCTCAAGTTCTTCTTAGATAGGTTCATGAAGAACAATCGACAGATGAATACTACCGAAGTGGACAGGCATAGAGCTCAATTTAAGAGCGCCTTGGAAAAATGCAAAATTGTTTTCGACGGTGAGAATGAACTCTTCACAAGCCTAGCCGGAGACCGCCGACGCCAAGGCTTGGTATATTTTGATCTCCAAATGGTCACACTCTCTGAGTTTAGCAAGAAAGACCTGAAAGAACATCGAAAAGACATTCGCGTTTCTTGGCGCGACATGTGTTCTTCGCGCGAATTCAAGAAGCTTACAGAAGGTGGCGTACAGCGGAAATCCTCTGTAGGAACAAGAAATAGACTTTGGATGGACAGGCTGAAAAAGATCGTCGGTCAAGAGTGACCCGTAATGTCATCTTTGAACCCGTTCCAAGACTCCTCTCATTTCGATGAGCAACTTTCAGCGCTACGCGATGTAGCAAGTGAGAGCAACCGCAGGATAATTGCGGATACTCCAGATCCTCTGTTTGAGGAGCACGTAAATGTGTTTACCAAATCATATCTCGTAAGCGCATGCTCTGTTCTAGAGGCGTTCCTGCAAAACGAAGTCTTGTACTTTGTTTACGAAATTAAGACCCATCTAAGTACAGCCAACATACCACATAATTTGACCGCTTGGTCTGCAGGCGCCAAGGATGGCTCCAACGGACGCAAATTCTCCGCTTTTGAAATCGACCTCACAGACAAGGCGCTAACTGAGAAGCTGAGCGGCAATATTGACAAGACGATCACAGCCTTTGAACGCATTGGAGTGGATCTTGACGCTGATGAGGAATTTCGGGAAATGAAAGATTTCATTTCCGCACGCGTGACAAAAAGAAATGCAATCATTCATGACAATGATGACGCTTCAGATGTGAGCTTCACCGACATCGTAGCTCTAGTCGACGGGTTTACGCGATACTGCGCGTGCATCAAGCGAATAACCCGAAGCAGCCCTCATATTTTACGAACTTAACGGCTAACGTCTGCGTGGCGGCGGGGCGTTTCTGAAAAGATTTAGTTCATATCAGAAACGCCCCGCCACTAGACAGGTGCTTTCATCTTCGATGATGCACACGAAATTCGCAAAAATGAACTATCGGCTTTGCTAGCTTGACTCACGATAGACGAAGCGAGCCAAGTGCAATCACATCATCTTAGCGGTCAATAGTGCCCGATCGCACCACCACTCAACGGATGCCAGTCAACTCGTTCAGCGATTTCTTTGTGTACGTCATGATGTCACGCAGCTCCAAGAGATCAATCGGGACCAGGCCTCTTTCTACGTCCCGGAGTTTTGTGTAGCTCCAACCGAGGTCGTTTGCCGCTTCGTTCGGCTGTAGGTCATTGTCGAAACGGAAATCGATCAGCTTGCGCCCGAGGCGCTCGTGTACCGAGCTGACCGGCGAGCGATCCGCTTTCGCGATCCGCGGCCGCATCTTGACGCCCTGCTCTTTCAGGATCTGTTGCACTCGGCGCGGACCCAGGCCATTGGAGCGGCCGATCTCGCCGATCTCCATGCCTGAGAGGTAGTCCCTGGCCATCAGGTCGTCGCGGTTCTTGTTGTTGGTCGTCGTCATCAGCTACTCAATCGGAAGTTGTATTTTCGGGACCTTTTCGGGTGTGTCAGAGCTGTGTCAGAGGTGTGTCACCCAGAAGGGTTTTCGTGGCCTAAATCGACCTCTCTGACCTACCCTTGATCCCTTTAATTTCAATGACTTAGACGATTCCGACGCTCGCTTTCGCGAAGCTGTTAATCAATTGGTCGTAGGTTCGATCCATACCGCCGGAGCCAAACTTCTCGCAAGAGCTTGAAGTTTCGGCAGAAAACCCCCGGGTCTCGGCAGAGACCCGGGGGTTTTGCGTTTCGGATTCACAAACCGGTGCACAATGTGGTACGCGGCCGCGACTCCGAGGATGCCCTGACACGTTTTCGGAGCAGTCGAATGGCCCAACTCGATGCCGAAAACCTGATCCCGCTGACAGTCCCGGCGCGCTGAGCGATCATTCGGCTCGAGGCCTCCCGGATGGTAATAGTTGCCAGGCGCAGAACAGGTATCCAGGGTCAGCATCCAAGGTGCCGCTACCGCCCAAAAGATCTCTGGCCTCTGCGGCTTGATCTGCCCCGCACCGGGGCATGGGACCCAATGCCGCACGGCACCGCAGAAAATGCAGCAAGCCTTCAACCCCTTAGCCCTTGGCGGCGACCGGCTGCTCTGCCGCGACGCCGAAGCAATCGATCTCTGGGCCCACCTCTTTTGCTCGACGGCCTGCCACCAAGCGCGCGAGGCGCGGTTCCGCCAGTGACACGAACAGCGCGTGCGACGGATTGCCGTCGTAGAAACGACCGTCATTATTGCCTTAAAAGGTCGTCACTCCCCAACCAGGCAGCGAGGCACGATCCCCGGCCCACCTGAAGCTCAAAGAGGCTGAGCAGCGCGGTCCGCTTGCAGGCGCGGCCCCATGGCCACGCCGAACAAGAGCCATCACCCGATCCCCTCCGACGCTTGCAGGCCGAAGAATTCCTCCCGAAGGCCGGGTCCGACTCGCCTGAACCGCAAGAGATTCCGCGCAATGCGTTGCGGCCTCTTGAGGAGCGCGCGATTGAGCACCGTTTCACGCAGAACCCCCTGTGCCCGGCTGTGCGAGCCGGGATTGCCGACCCGGTAGACAGCCCCCCGGAACGGCAGAGGCGACAGCGGCGTGTTCTGCGCGCGCAGCCTTGGCGCGAGCCTCACATGGCTTCCGAAAGTGTCCTTGATCCAGTCCGAAGCGGCGTCCTCGAACCTGGGGGGGATGCGGTAGAGGTCCCGCCGGACGATCAGGCAGGTGCCGCAGCGGCTGGCGAACCGGTCGTGACCATAAAAGAAGGCCCCGCCATCTTCCCACAGCCAGCCCTTTTCGATGACCCAGCCGAAGGCCTCGGAATGTCTGGAGACGAAATCGACGATCCTATTGCTGACCAGGTCGTCATCATCGCAAATCATGGTGAAACGGCTGTCTGCGGCCTCGAGCATGCCGGCCAGAACCCGGCGCCCCTTGTCGAACCGGAAGGCATCCAGAAACGCATCTCTGCCGGCCTGCCCCAGTTCATGCAGATCGTTGGGCGGAAAAGTCACGCGCGTGACCGAGAATTTCTCCGGCAGCGGCGGCAGGGCGGCACCGTGGTTCGCGACAATGATCCCGCGCCAGTCCGCATGGGTCTGGGCCGAGATCGAGCGCACCGTCTGTTCGAGCTTGGCCGTCAGCTGGCGCCAGTCCCGCGCATTGTCCTGATGCCGAACCGGGATGATGAACGTGACGAGTGTCATGCTCCCCCTCCTCACACGACGGCTTGCGCCAGCGCGGCTTGTTCGCGCGCCCAGGCCACGCCGTCCCTGATCGAGCTGGCGCGGTAGGCGACGTCGGTTCCGCCGGAAAATGCGCCCATGAAACGCCGGATCTTGCCGTAGCTGTTGTCGAGCACCGCATGGGGCCGCCCCAGCAGCAGCGCGCAGATATGCACGTGCAACCGATCGGTGACGAGCGCATCGGCGCGTCCGATCTGCGCAATCCCGCGATCGAAAAGGCGCTGGTTCGCAGCGGCGTCGAGCATGCGGAACCTGCGCTCCGCGGGTCTGAGATCCCTGAAAGACCCGGCCCAGGCAATGCGCTTGGTCCGGGTCACCAGCGCTTCGTCTTCGGTGATCCAATCCTCCTTGGGGATGTCGGGAAACGGCCATCCACCCGCGCGCGTCACCTTTTCGGAATCCTCGCGCAGCATGGCCAGCACCGGCAGCGCACGCCGGCTCCACTCGATCGGCCCGATCGCGAACGCCATGTCCGGGCACAGGCGGACCTCGCAATTGAAATGTTTGCGTGAAAATTCGAGGGACTCCGCGTCGCGGACAAGCAGGATGAAATTGCCATGGCGGTCGATCGCGCGGGCAGCCGCATCGATGTGGCGCGGATCGTTGAAATGGATGGATTGAGGGAACTGCACGACCTGGCGGTCCGGGAAATCCGCCAGCACTCTCTCGCGAAAGGTCTGGTGTGCCAGCCAGATATCCCCGAAGTTCCCGCCCCCATGTATGAAGATCGGCCCGTCCGGCGCCTTCCTGCGCAAGTCCGAGGGCGCATAGTCCCGCAACCTCGAGACATAATCCGGGGTCTTGCCGTTGAAATGCCGCCGCAGGTAGGCGATTTCGCCGACCCAGATCGCCGAATCCCCGCAATTCTTGATGTCGGGAAAGTCGACGATCGACAGGTGCTGATCTTCGCGAATGTACCCAGCGAGACTTCTGTGGATCTTGCTTTGCAGGTCTGAAATCAGGTCAAGCCGCGATCTATGGTCCATTTCAGGCGTTTCTCACATTTGGTACCGTTTCGGAGAGCATGCCCCGAGACCTCACTCATTGACGCGTCGGCCGGCTGAAGCGACCGTTCCCGGCGCTTAGCCCCTGCGCGTGGCGGAAGATGGGCGGCACATGGGCGTGCGGCCCGACCCACAGATGAAGCTGCGTGGCCAGACTATCCGCCCATACCCTCTCCAATTCAGCAGGCGCGATACGACGATTTGTGAGTCACATTGGTTAAAATTGGAATAATGGGAGCCAGATCATTCGCCCCCGTCCGCGCGCTTTGCGAATGCGACCTGTAGTGGCGCGCGATCAGGATCTCTCAATCCCGGCGTATCGCATAGAGCGCTTGGGACAGCGGTGGCCACCGAAATATCAGCCATGAAGCGGCAAGTGCCGCCGCAGGCGCTTGTCAGCTCCGCCGGTCATCCGGCCTTCCCCTCAGCACGTGTCGCCCGCCGCAGCCTGCCCCCGGCTACACCCGTTCGGTCGCGCCGATCTGCGCGGTCAGCGCCCGCACCTGCCGGAACATCGCGGCCTTAAGGTCGTCGAGGGCCATCGCCTCGCTCACGGTATAGGCCGTGAAAAGCCCGTTCAGCCCGAGGAAGGTCAGCTCACCGAAGGCGCGCGCATCGACGCCGCTCCGCACCAGCCCGCCCTGCTGCAGGCGCGCCATCAGGGCCACCACTTGCTCCGAGAGCTGATGGTCCAGTTCGCGGTAGCGACGCGAGAAGGGCGTGTCGGGGCTCTGAATCGAAAAGGCCATGGCGGTGCGCCACATCTCCTTGGTCAGGTAGACCAGGGAGTGATCGTAGTAGGTGGCCACCAATGTGCAGATCGCGTCATAGGCATCGTCCGGCGGCGCGGCGACGACACCCTCGCCCTGATGCAGCACCTCCTCGACCTCCATCGAGACGATGGCGAGCAGCAGGTCCGCCTTGTGTTCGAAGTAGTTGTAGAAGGTGCCGACGGAGACCTCGGCGACCTCGGCGATCGCCTCGATCCGCGCCGCCTCATACCCGTTCTGCTTAAAAAGCGTGCTCGCCGCCTGAATTATGGCACGATGGCGTTTCGCTTTCTGTCTTTCGCGCAGTCCGGCCATGGGGCCTCCTTGGTCACTTCAAAATTGATATTGACTGTAAAACTGAACCGGTTCAACTTTTTTCCAGACGCAGGGCCGAGAACAGCGCCCGCGCCCCGACAGGAGAGGAAAAAAATGGCACTGAAACACACCTGCTCGATTCTCGCCGTGACTGCTGGCCTGACCTCCGCACTGGCCTCCGCCGCACAGGCCGAGGATCTCAATGCGCTGATCTGGTGCGACCACGCCGACCCCGAGCTGCTGCAGCCCTTCGAAGAGGCGCATGACGTCCGGGTCAACGTGAAGGAATACGAAGGCACCGCCGCGGGCCTCACCCTGCTGGAACAGTCCCGTCCCGGCGACTGGGACGTGATGGTGATCGACGCGGTGGACGTGGGCCGCGCCGTCGAGCGCGGGCTGCTCGCCCCCCTGCCCGTCGATCAGCTCGCGACCGACAGCTACTTCCCCGAGGCGGTTCTGGCCGATCACACCACCGTCGATGGCACCACCTACGCGGTGACCGAGAAGTTCGGCTACAACACCATCGCTTACAACAAGGCGGCGGTGGACCCGGCGGACATGGCCAGCCTCGATGCGCTCTGGTCGGGCAAGTACGACGGCCGCATCGCCATCTACGACTACTACCTGCCGGTGCTGGGCCTCGTCGGCCTCGAGGCGGGCATCGACACCGCCGATCTCGGCGCCGACACGCTGGAGACGATCCGCGAGCCGCTGATGAAGCTCAACGCGGCCTCCAAGCAGGTCTCGGACGTCGTGGGCAGCCAGACCGCGCTTGCCACCGGAGAGGTCGACGTGCTGATCGGCGGCGGCGAATGGCTGACCGCCGTGCTCAATGCCGAGAACCCCGACCTCGACTGGACCATCCCCGAGGAAGGCGGCCTGCTCTGGGCGCAGTCGCTGGCCATCGTCGAGGGCACCGAGAAGCCCGAGCTGGCGCTGGAGTTCATCAAGTACATCACCTCCCCCGAGGGCCAAGCGCGTCTCGCCACCTCGTCGTGCTACTGGGGCATGCCGGCCAACAAGGCGGCGGGCGACGTGCTGACCGACGAGCAGAAGGCGATCCTGCGCTGGGACGATCAGCCGGACTACCTGAGCCGCGCGCAGCTCTACCCGGTGCCGGACGCGGACACCGATGCCGCGATGCAGGACCTCTGGACCGACATGCTCCAGAACTAAGAGAGCCAGATGAGCATCGAGAAACAGGAAAAACGTCAGGGAGCGACCTTGGTCGCTCCCGCGCTGCTGTGGACGCTGGGCTTCTTCGTCATCCCCTTCGCGGCGATGGTGATGATGAGCCTCGCGCACCTCGAGGGGCGCGAGATCGTGCAGGGCCATGACCTCGGCAACTACCTGCGGATCTTCACCGATCCGTCGCTGCGGCGCGGCATCTTCGTCTCGCTGGAGATCACCGCGGTGGTCACGGTGATCTCGGTGCTGCTGGCCTGGCCGCTGGCCTGGATCATCGCCACCCGCGTGCCCGCCCGTTGGCGGCGCATGGCGCTGCTGCTGGCGGTGCTGCCGTTCTGGACCTCCTACGTGGTGCGCTCCTATTCCTGGGCGCTGGTGCTGGGCGAGAAGGGCGTGGTGATGAACGCGCTCGTCGGGCTCGGCCTGCTGGCGGAACCGGTACAGATCATGGCGACGCGCTCGGCCACGATCATCGGCTTCGTGCATTTCTTCGTCATGCTCCTCACGCTCACCATCTATTCCAACCTGATCCAGCTCTCGCCAAACTACGCCCGCGCCGCCGAGGACCTCGGCGCGTCGAAATGGCAGGTGATCCGGCTGGTGATCCTGCCGCTCACCCTGCCCGGGGTGATGACCGGCGCCTTCCTGACCTTCGTGCTCTGCATCGGCGATTACATCACGCCGCAGATCCTCGGCGGCAACAACGAGCTGACCTTGCCGCAGCTCATCATGCTGCAGCTCGGACGGCGCGGAGACTTCCCCATGGCCTCGGCCCTGTCGGTGGTGCTGATGGTCATCGTGACACTGGCCTACGCCGCCTGCGCGCGCTGGCTGAAGATGGAGCGCGTGTGATGAAGTACCTGTCCTGGGCCTATCTCGTCGCGCTCTTCGGCTTCATCCTGCTGCCGGTGGTGACGCTGGTGATCTTCTCCTTCCAGGACGGCCGCCTGCCGGTGCCACCGTTCAAGGGCGTGACCTTCGAATGGTACGCCGAGATCCTCACCGACCGCGCCATGATGGAGGCGCTCGGCAACTCGCTGATCGTGGCGCTGCTGTCGTCGCTGGTGGCGCTGACGCTGGGCTTTCTCGCCGCCTCGGGCCTCGCCCGCGTGGTGCTGCCCGGCTCCGTCGTGATGCGCGGTCTGCTGATCGCGCCGATGACCGTCAGCTACCTGATCATCGCCCTGGGCCTGCTGCAGATGTTCAACAAGGTCGGCATCCGCCCCTCGCTTCTGGCCACCGGCATCGGCCATGTGGTGATCAATCTGCCGCTCTGCTTCGCCATCCTCTATGCCGCCATCGGCGAGCACCAGAAGAGCGCGCTGAAAGCCGCGCGCGACCTCGGCGCCCGCGAATGGCAGGTGCTCTGGTTCGTCGCCGCGCCGATGCTCACCCCGGCGCTCGCCGCCGCCTTCTTCCTCGCCTTCACCTTCAGCTGGGACGAGTTCATCATCGCCTTCCTGCTGACCCGCTTCGACGTGACCCTGCCGGTCGAGATCTGGTCGATGCTGCGCTCCGGGCTTTCGCCCGCGACCAACGCCGTCGGCTCGCTGGTCTTCCTCGTCTCGGTTATCGTGGTGGTGGCACTTGAACTCACGCTTTTCCGAAAGGGATCGAAATGACCGCGGATGTCCACATCAAGGCCGTCGAGCATAGGTTCAACAGCTTCACCGCCCTGCACCGGGTCGAGATGCAGATTGCCGCGGGCGAGTTCATCGTGCTGCTCGGCCCCTCGGGCTGCGGCAAGACCACGCTGCTGTCGATCATCGGCGGCTTCCTGACACCCTCCGAGGGCCAAGTGCTGATCGGCGGGCGCGACATGACCCATGTGGCGCCGAAGGACCGGCCCACCACCACCATGTTCCAGGACTACGCGCTCTTCCCGCACATGAGCCTGCGCGACAACGTCGCCTTCGGCCTGCGCATGCGCGGCATGGCCAAGGCCGCGCGCAACGCCAAGGCGCTTGAGATGCTGGACATGGTGGGCCTAGCCGACAAGGCCGCTCGCCGTCCGCACGAGCTCTCGGGTGGCCAGCGCCAGCGCGTCGCCCTCGCCCGCGCACTCGCGGTGGAGCCTGACGTGCTGTTGCTCGACGAGCCGCTCGGGGCGCTCGACCTCAAGCTGCGCCGCCAGATGCAGGAGGAGTTGAAAGCCATCCAGCGCCGCGTCGGTACCACCTTCGTGCACGTCACCCACGACCAGGAAGAGGCCATGGCCATCGCCGACCGCATCGTGGTGATGAACCACGGGCGCATCGAGCATTGCGGCACCCCCGAGGAGGTCTACCTGACCCCGAAGACCATGTTCTCGGCGGAGTTCATGGGCGAGACCAACCGCATCCCCGTCAGCCCCGCCGGCGAGGGTGTCACCTCGCCCCTCGGCCCGCTCGCCATTGCCCCGGCCGAAGGCATGCTCTGCCTGCGTCCCGAGAGCATCGGCCTCTCGGGCGAATTCAGCCTCGGACGCGCCACGCTGGTCGAGGCGGCCTTCTACGGCTCCTATCACCGCTGCCACTTCCGCCCGGTTGCGGCACCGGAGATGCTCCTCACCGCGCATCTGCCGCAGGGCGCGCACCCGCAGCCCGGCGCCGAGGTCGAGCTCTTCGGCCGCACCCCGGTGGTGCTGGCCCCCGAGGCAAAGGCCGCCGCATGACGGGCCGCATCCCGCCCAAGGATTGGTACCGCCAGCGCCAGGTCGGCGACGGCATCACCTGGATCGACGAGCCGTTCATCCAGGAATTCTACCGCTGCAACATCTGGCACGTGCGCGGGCGGGACCGGGATCTGATGGTCGACAGCGGCATGGGGGTGGTCTCCTTGCGCGAATGGGTCCCGCTGGTCTCCGAGCGCCCTCTGGATGCGGTTGCCAGCCACACCCATTTCGACCACATCGGCTGCCATCACGAGTTCCCCTGTCGGCTCTGCCACGCGGCCGAGGCCGACATTCTCGCAAATCCGACCCGCGCGAGCACCCTCGCCGATCCCTATGTGACCGACGAGATCTTCGACGCCCTGCCCGACGTGCCCTACAGCTCAACCACTTACGCCGTGAAGGGCGCCCCGGCGACGCGGCTGCTGGAGGATGGCGACGTCATCGACCTCGGCGACCGGCACTTCGAGGTGATCCACACCCCCGGCCACAGCCCCGGCGGCATCGCGCTCTGGGAAGCCGCCTCGGGCGTGCTGATCTCGGGCGACATCATCTACGACGGCCCGCTGATAGAGGATACCTATCACGCCGATGCCGAGGCCTATATCCGCTCGATGCAGCGCCTCGCCGAATTGCCGATGCGGATCGTGCACGGCGGCCATTTCCCCTCCTTTCCCGGGGACCGGCTGACCGAGATCGTCACCGGCTGGCTCCGGGAAAAGGGCGTCTGACACACCCCATCCGGGGCGCGGCGTCTAGAGCGCCCCGCCGGGGTTGAGCGGCGGCAAGGGCGCACGGACCTCGGCGCCCCGGCGCGGCCGGGCCTGCTCAAGCGCCCCGCGCAGGGTCGACCACGCCGTGTCGCCGCCCCCGCCGCCGCCTCCGTAGCGCTCCGCCCCCAGCGCCAGCAGCGCCGCCTCGACCTGCGCGGCGCGGCGCGGGTCCGGCCCCTCCACGCGTCTGGCCCAGAGATCGAGCGCCGGACGCAGCGCCGCGTGATCTCGCGCGGCAATCACCCGCATCAACTCCCGCCAGGCAAAGCCTTCCGAGGCCAGCACCCTGTCGCGCCGCAGCGCCCGCCGCCGCGCCAGCGCGGGCAGCAGGTAGCGCAAAGCCAGGAAAACCAGCCCCAGGGCCACCAGCGCCGCCGCCGCCAGCAGAGCGATGCGCCGTGGATCAAGCGGCGCGCTGCGGCCCGGGGGCGGGCCGTCGATCTGCAACTCAAGGCCCGGGACGGAGGCGGTCTTCACCACCCCGTCATCGGTGTCGTACCACTCGAGCGTGATCTCCGGCAGCGCACCGCCACCGCCCGCCTCGGCGAGATAGGTCACGCTCTCCGCCCGCGACCCGCTGAGCGCACCGCGCTCATCGGTCTCGGACAGCCGCGGCTCGTCCGGATAGGCGGCGACCCCCGGCAGTTCCACCGGCGCCAGGAGCTGCGGCAGGAACATCGGCGAGACGCCGGAGACCTCGGCCGTCACCCGCCGCTTCAGGCTGTCGCCCGGCACCATCGCAGCAGGGTCGCCGTCGATCTCCTGCGTCAGCGTCAGATCCGCGGCGGCGAGGAACGGATCAAGCGCCTCGGCCCCCTCCGGCACCACCCCGGCGAAACCGATCGGCCCGGTGGTCAGCGTGGCCTGCCGCGCCTCGCCGGTACCCGTGTCCTGCCAGGTGACCAGCACCTCCTGCGGCGGCAGCACCACCTGCCCCGGCACCATCGGCGAGATCCGGTAGTGCCGCGAGATGCCCGCCCAGGTCTCGCCACCTATCCGCTCGGAGACGGGGTTGGTGGAGCGCGACGGCAGCCGCACCAGCAGGTTCGGCGCCTCGAGGCTCGGCCAGACCGGCGGCTTCGGCATGAAACTCGGCACCAGCACCGTCAGCCGCAGGCTGAGCGACTGGCCGGGGATCGCCTCGGTCTCGGGGAAGTCGACGATGAGCTGCGGCAGATCTTCGGCGTCTTGCGCCCGTAGCGGCAATGGCAGAAGCAGGACGAGAAGGAGAAGCACGCGCATCATTGACCGCCCTCCGTGGTCGCCGGGGCGGCAGGCTCCGCCGACGCATCTGCGCTCGCAGGCGGCTGGGCCGCCTCGAGCGCAAACCGCATCCGCAGGAAATCCCCGGTGCGCGTGTCGACCGTGTTCATCCATTGCTCGGCTGTCAGCAAGCCGCCCTCCGCGGCACCACTGGCCTCGCGCAGCGTCTCTTCGCCCTGCCCGCTCTCGTTGTCGTAGACCTCCTCGTCGGCGCCGATCCCCTGGTCCTCGCCGGTGTCGGAGGCCAGCTGCGCCGCCTCGACATAGGCGACGATGCGCTGCGCGGTCTCGAGGTTCTCCGCCGCTCCGGGATAGTCCGGATCGCGCGCCAGCGTGGTCTCGAAGGCCCGCACGCCGTCGCGGTAGTGCCGCCCCTTGATCTGCGCCAGCCCCTGGATGAAGGCCGCCTGCGCGGTCTCGACCCGGTCCAGCACCAGCACGGCATCGTCGTACTGCCCGCTCCGGTAGAGCGCATAGCCGCGCCAGAGCGGGTCGACAAACAGCTCCGCCGCACGCGCGTAGTGCTTGTTTTCGAACGCAATCCGGCCCTGCTGGTCCGGCGTCAGGAACCAGTCGGCCATACCCTCGGCCCGCGCCCCCTGCGGCGCGGCAAGCAGCGCCATCGCCGCGAGCGCCGCCCATCGCATGGTCCAGCCGCGGCGGAAGCTGAGCAGCAGGATCAGCGCCGCGGGCCAGGCCAGCCAATGCGCCTGGTCCTCCCAGGGCTGATCCACGTCGTCGAGCTGCGCCCGGCGGTAGGCGGCATTGAGCAGCCCGTCGAGCCTGCGGATGTCCGACGGATCGGGCGTCACCTCGATCACCGGCGCCGAGAGCGCATCGAGCCCGCGGTCGCGGCTGCCCTCCGGACGCATCGACAGCACCGCCAGCGGCGCCGCGCTGGCATCGAGCGGCGCAACATCCGCCGGGTCGAGGCTGTCGGTGACAAAGAGGATGCCGCCCGGCGCGGTCTCCTCGGCGAGCATCGCCGCGGCCAGCGCCAGCGCTACGCCCGCCACCGCGCCTTCGCGCGGCATGACCTCGGGGCTGAGCCCCTCGAGATAGGGCACCATGACCTGCGCGTCCTCGGTCATCGGCAGCACCACATGGGCGGTCCCCGCATAGGCCACCAGCGCCGTGCGCGCCCCGGCCCGCAGCTCGAGAAAGTCGCGGATCTTCTGCTTGCCGCGCTCGAGGCGCGACGGCGGCAGGTCGGTCTGCTCCATCCCAGGCGTCACCGCGAGCACGATCACCGCCGGGGCGGATTGCGCCGCAAACGGGTCGGGCTGGCGCGACCACGTCGGCCCCGCCGCGCCGAGCGCAGCGAGGATGAGGATCGCGGCGGTGCCGTCGATCGGCTTGAGCCGCCTTCGCTGCGCGCGCCCCACCGTCAGCGCCTCGCGCAGGTGCGGGGCGATGCCCTCGGCCTGCATCGCCCCGCGCTGCAGCGGGCGACGCACCCAGCCCCAGACCAGAAGAACCAGCGGCACCAGCAGCAGCCAGAGCGGGCGCAGGAAGTGGAAGGCTTCGAGGAAAAGCGGCAGATCGGTCATGCCGTTTCCTCCGTCGCCGCCCCGGCCACCGCCCGCCGCCGCCCGCGCAGCTGCAGCCAGAGCACCGCGCCGATCCCCAGCATCGCCGCCAGCGCCATGGGCAGCCAGGCCAGCGACCGGCGCGGGCGGAAAGAGAGCGTCTCCGTCTCGCGCGGGGCAAGCGCGTCGATCCGGGCGTAGACCGCCTCCAGCGCCGCCGCGTCCTCGGCGAAGAAATACTGCCCGCCGGTGCGCTCGGCGATCGCCCGGAGGGTCACCAGATCCACCCGGTTCTCGCCCGTCGCCTCGGGATCGCCGACGCCGATGGTGAAGATCTCCACCCCCCGGTCGGCGGCGATCTCCGCCGCGTTGACCGGGCTCATGCGGCTGGCGGTGTCCGAGCCGTCCGACAGCAGGATCAACAGGCGCTGGTCGATCTCGCTGGCCTCGAAGGTGCGGATGGACAGGCCGATGGCGTCGCCGAGCGCGGTGTGCGGCCCGGCCATGCCGACCTCGGTGGTGTCCAGCAGCTCGGTGATCGTGGTCAGATCGTCGGTCAGCGGCGCCTGCAGGTAGGCCGCCGTGCCGAAGACGATCAGCGCCATGCGATCGCCCTCGCGACCGGCGACGAAATCGCCCACCACCTGCCGCACCCCGGCGAGGCGCTGGATGCGCGCGCCCTCGGGCGTGGCGAAATCCTTTGCGTCCATCGACCCCGAGATGTCGATCGCCAGCACCACGTCGCGCGCGGCCTTCTCGATGGTGATCGGCGCCCCGACCCGCTCCGGCCGGGCCAGCGCCAGCACCAGCAGCGCCCAGCAGAGCCCGGCGGTGATCGCCGAGATCACCGGGCGCGAGAGCACCACCGCCCCGGCGCGCGGCTCGGCCCCCGCCGCCTCGGCCATGCGCCGGAAGAACGGAAAGCGCAGCGCGCTTTCACGCTCGCGATGGGGCGGCAGCAGCCAGCGGACAAGCAGCGGCAGCGGCAGAAGCAGGAGCAGCCAGGGGGCGGCGAGCGAGATCATGCGGTCAGCTCCCGCGCGAGTGTGGCGGGCGCCGCGCGATGGGTCTTCAGCCAGCGCTCGGCGGCGCGGCGCAGCTCGGGCGACGGCGCGGCATCCGGGTCGCGGTAGGGCGCGCGGCGCAGCTCCTCTCCGGCGGTGTCCGGGAAGCGGCTGCGGCCGGTGCGGCTGAGAAAGGCGGTCCAGTCGGCGCCGGTGAGCGAGGCGACCTCGGCGCGCGGAAAGGCCGCGAGCGCGGCGCGGCGCAGGATGGCGGCGAGTTCGGCGGTGGTGCCTGCCCGGTCCAGTTCGGCCAGCGCCGCGCGGCGGTAGGCATTCGCCAGGTGGCGGCGATGCCAGCGCCAGAGGCCCCAGAGCAGCAGCCCCGCGAGCAGCAGCGCCAGCGCCACCCAGCCCCATGTCTGCGGCATCAGCGATACCGGCGCGGGCGGCACCGGGTCGATCAGCTGGTTGATCAGCCCGACGAGGCTCTCGGTTTCCGCTCCCTCCTCGTTCATCGCGGCCCGAGCCCCAGCAGGCGGCGCATCTGCGGCAGGGTCTCCTCGCCGGCCGAGAGCGGCAGGATCGCCACGCCGAAGCGACGCTGCCAGTCCAGAACATCCGCCAGCCGCCCCTTCGACATCTCGATCAGCCCCTTGCGCGTGCCCGGCGCACCGGTGTCGATCTCGGCCTGCAGCGCGCCATCGGTGACGATGAGCTTCAGCCCCGCCGGGATCTCGCCCGCGCTCGGGTCGGTCACCGGCACGAGGATCAGGTCGTTGTGGCGCGCCAGCCCGGACACGATGCGGTCGGTCTCGCCGTCGATGCCGTCGAAATCGCTCAGCACGATGATCAGGTGATTGCGGCTGGCAATCCGGGCGACGGCGCGCAGCACCCGTGTCAGGCCGATGGGGGCGACATTGGGCGCTTCGGCGTGCAGCAGGCCATTGGCCTCGGCAAGCGCGGTAAGAAACCGGTTGAGCGCGGCGCGGCTGCGCTGCGGGCGGACCTCGGCGATCATCTCGTCGCCGAAGACGATGCCCCCCACCCGGTCGCCCTGGTCGAGGATGCGGAAGGCGGTCATCGCCGCGGCCTCGGCGGCGGTGACCGATTTCATCGCGCGACGGGTGCCGAAGAACATCGACATACGCTGGTCGACGACGATCAGCGCCGGGCGGTCGCGCTCCTCGGTCATCACCCGGACATGGGGTTTTCCCGTCCGGGCGGTGACCTTCCAGTCGATGGCGCGGATGTCGTCGCCCGGCAGGTAGTCGCGCAGTTCCTCGAAGTTGAGCCCGCGCCCGCGCAAGCGCGAGGCGTGGCGGCCGTTGAGCACCGATTGCGCCGGCTGGCGCGGCAGGAAGCTGAGCCCGCGCGCCGGGCCCTCGAGGCTGCGCAGGTAGGCCAGATCGGTGTGGATGCGCGGATCATCCGTGACCTGCGGGGCCTTCGGCAGGGTGCCGGTGCGGATGCGGGCGGCGCGGTCCTTCATGGTCTCCTCCTCGGGCCCTGATCAGGGCAGCGCCACCTGCCGGACGATCTCGGCCACCACCGCGTCGGGGCTGACGCCCTCGCCCTGCGCCTCGTACGACAAGCCCAGCCGGTGGCGCAGCACGTCGGCCACCACGGCGCGGACGTCCTCGGGGTCGACGTAGTCGCGGCCCGCCAGCCAGGCATGGGTGCGCCCGCATTTGTCGAGCGCCAGCGAGGCGCGCGGACTGGCGCCGACCTCGATCCAGCGTTTCAGGTCATCGCCGAACTCCGCGGGCACGCGGGTGGCGTTGACCAGATCGGCCATGTAGCGCTCCATCTCCGGCGCCACGCGCAAGGCGGCGATCTCGCGGCGGGCGGCGAAAACCGCCTGCTGCGGGATCGGGGCGTGGGCCTCGGCGGCGGCGGTCCCGGCGCCCTGCTGCGCGGCGATCTCCTCGGCCCGCACGAGGCGGATCACCTCGACCTCGTCCTCGACCGGCGGATAGGTGATGTTCACATGCATCAGGAAGCGATCCATCTGCGCCTCGGGCAGCGGATAGGTGCCCTCCTGCTCGATGGGGTTCTGCGTCGCCATGACCATGAACAGCGGCTCCATCTTGTGGGTGGTGCCTGCCACGGTCACCTGCCGTTCCTCCATCGCCTCGAGCAGCGCCGCCTGCACCTTGGCGGGCGCGCGGTTGATCTCGTCGGCGAGCACGAGGTTGGCAAAGATCGGCCCGGCCTCGAAGCGGAACTCGCCGCCGGCCTCGCTCTGGTAGTAGACCTCGGTGCCGGTGACGTCCGAGGGCAGCAGGTCCGGGGTGAACTGGATTCGGGAGAAATCGCATTCGAGATTGCGGGCGAGCGCCTTGATGGCGCGGGTCTTGGCAAGGCCCGGCAGCCCCTCGACAAGCAGGTTGCCGTTGGCCAGAAGGCCGATCAGCAGCCGCTCGATCACCTCGCGCTGGCCGATGATCGCCTCTCCCATGCGGGCGCGCAGGCTGTCGATCTGCGCCCGCGTGCCGCTTTCGGTCATGCCTTCCATAACGTCCTTACCTTTCCACGCACATCACTCGGTCGGGAATACCCTGGCCCAGTCCTGCGCCATGTCGACGATGGTCCAGCCGAGGTTCGGCCCCTCGTCGAGGCCGCGGTTCAGCGTGCCAATATGGCCCTCGCGGTCATAGGCGAACTCGCGCGCGGCATCGGTGTGATGCACCAGCAGGCCGAAGGACGGGCCGTCGCCGTGGGTGGTGTATTCGAGCATGGCAAAATCGCCGTCGGAATTGCCCGCGGCGAAGATCGGCTTGCGGCCGATGTGGCGGGCGATGCCGACCGGCTTGCCCTCCTTGTCGTCGATGAAGGTGACGCCGCCGTTCTTGGTCAGCATCGGCAGCCCTTCGACCACCTCGTAGGCGGTGTTGCCCTCGGTGCCGACCACTTGCCACGGCGGGATGCCGTAGGCGTCCTCGGAGAAGGCGCGGATGAAGTCGATGCCGCCGCCGGAAACGATATAGGTGCTGAAACCCTCGTCGCGCAGGTAGCTCAGCAGCTCGAGCATCGGCTGGTAGACCATGTCGACATAAGGCTTTTTCGTCGTCGGATGGGTGTAATTTGTCAGCCAGTCGAGCGCGTCGGCCTGGAACTCCTCCACCGTGAGCCCGGCGTGCGAGACGTTGATCACCTCGAGCAGCCCCTCCATGCCGGTGGCGAGGATGCCGCCGACGTCGCCCTTGGCCCCGGCCTCGAGGGCCGGCGTGGTGAGGATGCCCGGATCGGCCTTGGCCTTCTCCTGCAGCACGTCGAGCGCGTAGAGCGCCTGAAAATAGACCGGCTGCTCGGTCCAGAGCGTGCCGTCGTTGTCGAACGTGGCGATACGGTCGTCCTCGGGCACGTAGCTGTCCGAGTCCGGATCGGTCACGCTCTCGACGAACTCGATGATCGCCGCCTTCGACCCGGTGTCGTTCCACGAGGGCAGCGGGTCGGCAAGCGCGGGGGCGGCGACGAGGAGCGCAGCAAGGGCAGCGGCGCAGGGCGCGTGCGGAATGGGCATAGGTATCCCCTTCAAGAGCGGGCGCCTTCAAATCGCGGCGCCGCAAGACAATCAGGTCAAGAATGGTCGGGCAGGTCAAGAATGGCCGGGCCGGCGACGCGCGCCGGCCCGGGTCAGGTGCAGCGAGATCAGTTGCTGCCGATATTCGCGAGGCTGTTGTTCAGGTCTTCCTGGATCTGATCGATCGAGAAGCTGTCCGGCCGCTGCGACGGCGGGAACTCCTCGAAGGTTGCGAAGAACTTGGCGATTTCCTGCGCCGCCGGGGCGACGAGGTAGGCGTGATCGCTCAGCCAGTCCCAATAGGTGTTCGAGGTGATGTCGGCCCGCTCGTAGGGATCGGCGCGCAGGTCGAACATCTTGGGCACGCGCAGGTTGGTGAAAGGCTCGGCCCAGACCGCCATCGTGCCCTTCATGCGCTGCTCCTTGAACACCACCTTCCAGTTCTCGTAGCGCAGGCCGACGATCTCGCCGTCGTCGTTGAGATAGAAGAACTCGTTGCGTGCGCCCTCATCCGTGGCGCCGGTCAGGTAGTCGAGCTGGTTATAGCCATCAAGGTAGTTGTTGTACTCCTTGCCGTTGATGGTTGTCCCCTCAAGCAGCCGCTCCTTGATGTCGGTATCGCCGACTGCCGCCATGAGGGTCGGGAACCAGTCGAGGCCAGAGAACATCTCGTTGTAGACCGTGCCGGGCTCGATGACGCCGGGCCAGCGGATCAGTGCCGGCACGCGGTAGGCGCCTTCCCAGTTGGTGTTCTTCTCGGAGCGGAACGGCGTGGTGCCGGCATCCGGCCAGGTGTTCTGGTGCGGGCCGTTGTCGGTGGTGTAGATGACGATGGTGTTGTCGGCGACGCCGAGCTCGTCGAGCGCGTCGAGCACCGTGCCCACGACCCCGTCATTCTCGACCATGCCGTCGGCGTATTCGGTCGGCGCGGTCAGCCCCGGTGCGCTGCGGTTCTCTTCGCGCACGTGGGTTTTGTAGTGCATCCGCGTGGTGTTGTACCAGGTGAAGAAGGGCGTGCCCGCCTCCACCGCGCGGGTCATGAAGTCGATGGCCCCGGCAGCGGTCTCCTCGTCGACGGTCTCCATGCGCTTCCGGGTGAGCGGGCCGGTGTCCTCGATCTCGCCGTCGGCATAGGAGTGCAGCACGCCACGCGGGCCGAAGCGCTCGCGGAATTCCGGGTCCTGCGGATAGTTGAACTGCTCCGGCTCTTCCTCGGCGTTGAGGTGGTAGAGGTTGCCGAAGAACTCGTCGAAGCCATGCGCGGTGGGCAGGAACTCGTCCCGGTCGCCCATGTGGTTCTTGCCGAACTGGCCGGTGGCGTAGCCCAGGTCCTTGAGCGCCGAGGCCAGCGTCACGTCCTTGGCCTGAAGGCCGGCGTTGGCGCCCGGCAGGCCCACTTTCGACAGGCCGGTGCGCAGCGTCGACTGGCCGGTGAGGAAGGTCGACCGCCCGGCGGTGCAGCTCTGCTCGGCGTAGTAGTCGGTGAACTTGGCGCCCTCGGTGGCGATCCGGTCGATGTTCGGCGTGGTGTAGCCCATCAGGCCGAAGCTGTAGGTCGACAGGTTGGTCTGACCGATGTCGTCCCCGAAGATCACCAGGATGTTCGGCATGTCCGCGCTGTCATCCTGCGCCCAGGCAGCGGAGCCCAAGGCCAGCGCGGACCCGACGACCAGCGTCGTCAAAAGTTTCCGTGTCATGAAAATCTCCCTAGAAAATCAGCTAAAAAAAGCGAAACCAACCACCGTGCCCAGCTTGCCTCCCCGAAACGGCCGAGAGGCTGACGATCGGTGGTCGGGGCTTGTTCGTTTCGGAAAACCGCAAGATCCCCTCCCGGACACGTCACACACAAGGCGAGGCTATCCCTAAGGAAACTCGCCTTTAGCGAGAAGTATTGAACCAGCCCTGCTCAAAAGCAACCATGTCGTTGCATTTCATAAAAATATCACCGATCCACGGCAAAGGCCCGCCGACCGCACCGGGATGCAACCGCCTCCGCAGATCGACACCTCACTGGATCGACACATCGAGGTTGTATCCCACCGTCTTGCCCGCATCGCGGTCATTGCCCATGAGATAGACGCGGATCGTATAGGTGCCGTCCTCGGGCAGCGGCACCGTCTCGCTGCTGTCCTCGTCCATCGAGCCGACGTAGATCGCCTCGCCGGTGCTGCCCGGCGGCAGAACGTTGAGATAGACCGAGCCGGTGCCATCGGTACTCGACACGCTCAGGTCGACGAAGAGCTCCTGTCCGCCCGACGCGCCGAGATAGTAATCCATGTAGGCGTCGCCGGTGAGCGTCCCGCTGAGCATCGTTCCGTAATTGCCGGGCTCAAAGGCCACCTCGGCGCTGGACTGCGCCTGCGCCTGCGGCACCGCGAGCAGGAGAGGCAAGAAATAAGGCACGGCAAAAGTGTAGGTGAATGTCTTGATCCCGATCATGACAGCCCCTTTCCGGGCGACTGAAGACTTAGGGTAATTCTACTTTAGCGCGACAATTCTATAAAAAATCACATCTTTTGGGAGATTTTTCGACATCATTCTGCACCCTCACCTCACATTTCGGAAACACTGTGTTTGCAACAAGCAACGGTCCGCCACCATATCGGCAAGATTTAGCCCATGATTTCCGTACATTACCCTGCGGCACCGCAGCAAGGTGACCTGTTACCGCTCTGAAACACGAAAAATCAGGGATAGCCGCATGCAACAAAGCCTGTATTCTGACCCTGTTACCAGTCTGACGTCATTTAGAATCATCTGTTGTTACGAGTCCCGCTAGGTCGACCAAGCGTCTTTGCGGCTCGGCGTTACATTTTCCCTCAACGCCGGGCTTCCCCAGGAAGGGAGCCGCGTCCCAAGGCTCCAATCCTTCAAGTCCCGAACCGGCTCTGCCTGCCTATGGCATCCTCGTTTCCCCAGCGATCAAGGCCTGGGCAGAGGAGTCGCTAAAGGACCAAGAAGCCGCACAGGTTTCCTGTGCGGCTTCATACGCGTTTCCGACAGCATCCCTGCTTGCGGGAGCCTGACCCCGAAACGCCTGCTCCCGGCGCGGCGCATCGGCGCGGTGCACTCAACCCGACGCCTCGCAGATCTCGGCGCTCTGCCGCACGCCGTCCACCAGCCCTTCGCCCACGGTCTGCAGCACATCCGCCAGCTCGGTGAACCAGCCTTCGCGGTGGCTGGAGGCGCGCCGCGCCAGCGCCACGATCCGCGCCGGTTCCGGCTCGGCGAAGCGCCGCAGCCGCATGCCGGGCGAGGCGCGCAATTCGGTCAGCGCCGCCACCTCGGGCATCAGCGTCAGCCCGAAGCCCGCCGCCACCAGCCGCGACAGTGTCGAGAGCGAGGTCGCCCCCATGTTGATCCGCGCATTGCCCCTGCCCCGGCCGCAGACCGCCAGCGCCTGGTCGGTCAGGCAATGGCCGTCTTCGAGCAGCAGCAACTGGCTTTCAGCCAGCCCCTCGGGGCTGGGCACACCGCGGATCTGGTCCAGCCGCGCGACACTGCCGGCAAGCAGGAAGCGGTCCTCGAAGAGCGGCAGCACCTCGATCCCCTCCTCCTTGATCGGCATGGCGACGAGCGCCGCATCGAGCGCCCCCTCGGCGAGCAATGACAGAAGCCGTTCGGTCTTGTTCTCGGTCACCTCGACGTCGAGCGAGATGTCCTCGGCGCGCAACGCGGCCAGCGCCTCGGGCAGGAAATACGGGGCGATGGTCGGGATCACGCCGAGCGAGAGCTTGCCCGTCAGCCCGCCGCGCCGCCGCGCCGCGTGCTCCAGCCCCGCGACTTCGGCTAGGATGCGGTCGGCGCTCTCCAGCACCTCTCGGCCAAAGGGGGTGAGCAGCACGTCGCGCGCCTGGCGCTCGACAAGCGGTCCGTTCAGCGCCGCCTCGAGCTCGCGGATCTGCACCGAGAGCGCCGGCTGCGAGACATTGCAGGCCTCCGCCGCCCGGCGGAAGTTGCGCTGCTCGGCGAGCGCGCGGAAGTAGGTGAGTTGGCGAAGCGTCAAAGACATAGGAAATTCCTATCACTTCAACAATTCTTCGCAATTGGGAACTTATGAAGCGCCCTCTAGTTGAACGCTCAGCGAGACATTTCCGCCCAACACATACGGAGCACGTCATGAGCAAGCGACTGACCACATCCGCCGGCGCGCCGGTTCCCAGCAACGAGACCTCGACCACCGCCGGCCCGCGCGGCCCGGTGCTGCTGGAAGACTACCAGCTGATCGAGAAGCTCGCCCACCAGAACCGCGAACGCATCCCCGAGCGCGTGGTGCACGCCAAGGGCTGGGGCGCGCAGGGCACCTTCACCGTGACCCATGACATCAGCCAGTACACCTGCGCCAAGCTCTTTTCCAAGGTCGGCAACACCTGCGACATCCTCTCCCGCTGGTCCACCGTGGCGGGCGAACAGGGCGCCGCGGACGCCGAGCGCGACGTGCGCGGCTTCTCGGTGAAGTTCTACACCGAGGAAGGCAACTGGGACATGGTGGGCAACAACACCCCCATCTTCTTCATCCGCGACGCCTTCAAGTTCCCCGACTTCATCCGCACGCAGAAGCGCCACCCCAAGACCAACCTGCGCTCGCCCGAGGCGATGTTCGACTTCTGGGCCGGGCAACCCGAGTCGGTGCACCAGGTGACCATCCTGATGTCGGACCGCGGCATTCCGCAGAATCCGATGCACATGCACGGCTACGGCTCGCACACCTTCTCGATGTGGAACGACAAGGGCGAGCGCTTCTGGGTGAAGTTCCACTTCCGCTGCCAGCAGCCGATCAAGAACTACACCAACGAGCAGGCCGAGAAGATCGTCGGCGAGACCCGCGAGAGCTACCAGGAAGACCTCTACAACGCGATCGACGAGGGCAACTTCCCGAAGTGGGAGCTGAACATTCAGGTGATGCCCGAGGAACAGGCCGCCGAACTCGACTTCAACCCGTTCGACCTGACCAAGGTCTGGTCGCACAAGGATTTCCCGCTGATCCCGGTGGGCATGCTCGAGTTCAACAAGAACCCCGACAACTACTTCCAGATGATCGAGAACGCCGCCTTCTCGCCGTCGAACAAGGTGCCGGGCATCGGCTTCTCGCCGGACAAGATGCTGCAGGGCCGGGTCTTCGCCTATGCCGACGCGCACCGCTACCGTCTCGGCACCCATTACGAGGCGCTGCCCGCCAACGCGCCGAAGTGCCCGGTGCACCATTACCACAAGGACGGTTCCATGCGGTTCTTCCCGCAGCAGACCGGCCATGTCGACGCCTACTACGAGCCGAACCAATACGAGGAGTCGGCCAAGGCGGATTCCTCGGTCATGGAGCCGCCGCTGAAAATCTCCGGCGACGCCGACCGCTACACGCAGGAGGACAAGGACGCCGATTACGTCCAGCCCCGTGCGCTCTATGCCGAGGTCCTGGGCGATGACGAACGCGCCCGGCTGCACCTCAACATGGCCCGCGCCATGGCACCGGTTTCGGACAGTGTCCGCGAGCGCTGGTACGCGGTGCTGGAGCGGGTGCACCCCGACTACCTCGCCGGTGTGAAGAAGGCCGCGGCCGACCTCGAGAGCGGCAATATCGACGACTATCCGGGGATCCCGGTCACCGACGACACGCCGGTCCGCGCGGCGGAGTAAGTCACTCTCAGAGCGCAACGATCAAGGGGCGGAGCCAGCGGCTCCGCCCCTCTTGCATGGCACAACGTCTTTCTCGCGTGCCCTTCAGCCGATCAGCCCGCCGCCCGCGGCGTCCAGCCCCTCGTAGTGCCGCCGCAGCCGCTGCAGCGCGATGCGCAGCACGACCTTCCCCGAGCGCGCGGCCCAGCCCAGGGTCCGCTCGGTCTCCTCGAGACCTTCGAGGTAACAGCAGCAGCGCAGCGCCACGTCGCCGAGGCCCGGCCCCAGCTCGCGCAGCGCGCCGGTAAAGCGCGCCCGTGCCGCCTCGGCGCCCTGCGGCGGCAGCCCGGACCCGTCCGGGCGGACCCCCGCGGTGAGAAACTGGTCCCAGTTCTGCGTCACCCGCGGCCCCATCTGCGCCAGCTCGAAGTCCTCGCGCAGCCGCTCGCCGGCGCGCAGCAGCACCTCGTCGAGGAAGGGTTTGCCGTCGCGGTCGCGGCGCCGCCCGAGCGAGGCCAGCGGGCTCTCGGCCGCCGCGTAGCGCCGACGCCCGCGCGCGCCCTCCTCCTCGGCCAGCGCCGCCTCGGCCGCGCATCCGCTGTCGAAGCCGGCCTGCGCCTCTGAGAAGCCGCGCAGCCGGCTTTCCTGTTCGGCCAGCAGCCGCCCCAGCGCGCTGCGCCCGGCCGGGGTGATCCGGTAACGCGAGATCCTCCCCGGTGCGTCGCAGCGGATCCAGCGCTTGAGCGCCATCGCCTCGGCCACCGGCACCTCGACCACCGCGGTGCGGGCCGAGCCGCCCTCGCCGGTGTCGCGGACCACAACGGCCTTGTCCATCTCGGCGGCCACGGCGAGCACCGCGCCGCTCTCGCACAGGCGGCGCAGCACCCGCCGCGCCTCGCGCGAGAGCGTCGCCGCATCCGGCATCGTGCCCCGCTCCCCGTCCCGATCCTGCGATCCTGTCATCCGTCGCACCTCCCTTGCGCTTGCGGCGGGCGCGGTCCGGGCGGCGCCCAGCCGGCGCAGCGCCTCGTCCACCAGCGGGTCGTCCCGCAGCGTTTCCATCCGGCGCACCTGGCGCAGCACGGTCGACGCATGGCAGCCCGCCGCGCGCGCCAGCGCGCGGATCGCCTCGCCGTCCTCGGTATGCGCGAGGTAGAGCCGGGCCATGTCGGGCACCCAGGCCGGAAGGCCGGGCGCCCTTCTGGAATGCCCGGGAAAATTCTCTGCGAAGTCCTTGGAAAAAACGTCGTGGCGGCTCATCGAACAAGTCCCCTAGGTTGCACCCCGCTATCGCAGGGCTTGCGAAAGTGAACCTGAAAACTGATTGCGCCGAAGTTATCTAAAAGTTAATGAAATTAGACATTTACCAGTCTTGTCTACAAATTATAAACATCGGTAAACCCCGCGCACGCAGCGCCGGGCGCCGGGCAACACCCCCGGCTGCCGTGTCAGTCTTCCTGCCTGTTCATCGAATGGGAGACGACCGATGCAGGACCTCCAGAGCCGCCTTGACGGCCTGCGCCGCCCGCGCCTTCTCGTGCGTGCCGCGCGCCATGGCGCAGACGACTACCGGCGCGACGCCTGCCTGCCGCGGCTGCTCGGCACGCCCTACCCGGCACGCCATGGCGCCGCATTGCTGCGCTTGATGGAGCTGGAGACGGCGCTCGACCACAGCCGCCGCGGCCGCGCCGCAAGCTATGCGGCGGCGCGCCACGTGGAACTGCTTGCGGCGATCATCGGCGAGGCGCGCCTGCGCGCGGCTGCGCGGGAGCTGGTGGCCTGAGCCGCCGCCTCAGAGGAAGGCGTCGGGCACGGCGGCCTTCTTGCGCGCCACGAAATCCGCCAGCGCCTCGTTCACGCCGGGGTCGATGGCGGGTTGCTCATAGCTCTCCAGCAGCGCCTTCACCCGCGCGGTGGCGAGCTGCATGGTGTCGCGCGCGCCCTCTTCCGACCAGGTCTCGAACGGCTTGTAGTCGAACAGCTCCGAGCGCCAGAAGGCGGTCTTGAAGTTCTCCTGCGTGTGGGCGCAACCGAGGTAGTGCCCGCCCGGCCCGACCTCGCGGATCGCATCGAGCGCCAGCGTCTGCGCGTCGACCGTCACACCCTGCGCCATCTTGTGCAGCGCGCCGAGCTGGTCGGCATCCATCACGAACTTCTCGTAGGAGGCCACCAGCCCGCCCTCGAGCCAGCCGCAGGCGTGCAGCATGAAGTTGACCCCTGCCTGCAGCCCCATGTTCAGTGAGTTGGCGCTCTCGTAGGCCGCCTGCGCGTCGGGCAGCTTGGAGCCGCAGAAACTCCCGGCGGAGCGGTAGGGAAGCCCGAGCCGCCGGGCCAGCTGGCCGACGCCGTAGCTGATCTGCGAGGCCTCGGGCGTGCCGAAGGTGGGCGCGCCGGAGTTCATGTCGATCGAGGTGACGAAGGCGCCGAAGATCACCGGTGCGCCGCGGCGCACCAGCTGCGCGTAGGCGATGCCCGCCATCGCCTCGGCCAGCACCTGCGTCAGCGTCCCCGCCACGGAAACCGGCGCCATCGCCCCGCCGACGATGAACGGCGAGACGATGCAGGCCTGGTTGTTGCGCGCGTAGACCTCGAGCGCGCCCATCATCGTGTCGTCGAAGGTGAGCGGCGAATTGATGTTGATCAGCGAGGTCATCACCGTGTTGCGCTGCACGAAGTCCTCGCCGAAGAGGAGGCCACACATGTCGACGCTGTCCTGCGCCCGGCTCGGCTCGGTCACCGAGCCCATGAAGGGCTTGTCCGACAGGGTCATATGCGCATGCAGCATGTCGAGGTGGCGCTTGTTGACCGCCACGTCGGTAGGCTCGCAGAGCGTGCCGCCCGAATGGTGCAGCCAGCGCGACATCTGCCCCAGCTTCACGAAGTTGCGGAAGTCCTCGATGGTGCCGTAACGCCGGCCCTTCTCGGCGTCATGCACGAAGGGCGGGCCGTAGACCGGCGCCAGCACCAGCGAGCGTCCGCCGATCTCGACGCTGCGCGCGGGGTTGCGGGCGTGCTGGGTGATGCGCGACGGTGCGTGGCCGCAGAGCTGCCGCGCCAACCCGCGCGGAATGCGCACACGCTCCCCCTCGACCTCGGCCCCGGCCTCCTTCCACAGCGCCAGCGCGCCGGGATTGTTGACGAAATTGACGCCGATCTCCGCCAGCACCGTCTCGGCACCGGCCTCGATCATCTCCAGCGCCTCTTCGGTCAGCAGCTCGAAATTCGGGATGTTGCGCTCGATGAACCGGGCGGTCTCGATCCGTGCCGAGCCGCGTGCCGCCCGCCGGGCCGCCCCGCCGCCGCTGCGTGCCCGTTTCCGCGTTTCTGTCTCCGACATGGCGCTCTCCCGTTCCTTCGCATGCCCGACCAGTAGTAGCCCAGCGCCCGGGGCACCAGAGACGAGTTTGCGCCGCCTCCGCGACAAATACGACATCTTCGGACCTCGAAACGGCTTCTTAAGATGATTCTGATGAGAATCTTTTCCGGGTGAAGGGCGTCGACCGGCAGTGCAGGGTCGATGGGCAGGTCTGGTTCGGGCACCAAAGCTGGTTGAATCGCCGCGCGCGGGCCGCCGCTGCGGGCCGGTCGGGCCCCTGCTCTTGATCCACTTTGCGCATCCGGTCCGGAAACGGGGCAGCAGATGAAGGATGTACAACTCGAAATCAGCGGCCGCCCGCTCGACGGGGCCGAGATCGGCGCCCTGGCGCATCTCTACCGTGGCGAGGTCTACCGCTGCACCGTCTGGCGCACCCGGCTCGACACCACCACCAACTGGGCCGTGGTGACGCTGGGCGTGGCGCTCTCCATCGCCTATGCCGCGCCCGACGCCTCGCCGCTGCCGCTGGTGCTGGTCGGCATTTCCAACCTCTTCTTCCTGACGCTCGAGGCGCGCCGCTACCGCTATTGCGACCTCTGGCGCCGGCGCTTCCGCAGCATGGAGGTGAATTTCTACGGCCCGATCCTCGGCGGCGCGACGCTGCCGGGGTCCGACTGGGCAAGGGAGCTGCGCGACGACTACGCGCGGCCCGAGTTCGGCATCTCCTACCTGCACGCCATGGGGCGGCGCATCCGGCGCAGCTATTTCTGGATCATGCTGATCCAGCTTCTCGCCTTCATCGGCAAAATCACCGTGCATCCGACGCCGGTGCAGAGCCTCGACGAAGCGCTGCAGCGCGCCGCCGTCGGCGCCATCCCCGGCGAGGCGATGGCCATCGGCGGGCTGCTCTACTCCGGGCTCTTCGCCGCGCTGGCCGTCTGGAGCCAGCGCAAGGACAAGAGCGCCCGGGTCGAGCAGGATCTCTCGCTTCCCGATGCCATTTACTGAGCCATTCACCGCGCGGCGTTAAGCGCCGGTTCAACTCTTTGCCCCAATCTGGCCGCGACCGCTGGCAACGCACGGCATGAAGGCCCAGGCAACGCACAGCCGAAGACGCAAGTGACGACGCAAGGCAGGGTGACACGGAAAGGTAGCGCGCCATCGTAGGGCGCCGCTTCCCTGAACGGTCACGCCCCCTGCTCGCACTGTGCTGATGCAGCGGGTTCCCAAGAACCGCGCCTCTTGAAAGTGCGGCGCCAACACCATGCGAGGATATCATGACGACGCGCCCCTTCCTCCTCTCGGCCCTCACCATTTCCGCCCTGCTCGGCCTCGCAAATGGCGCCCCGGCGGAGAACAAGGTCACGTATCCCCCCGAAGCCCATGACAACGCAGCGGAGCACGGTGGCGGTCAGCCCGCGGAGCACGCATCGGGCCAGAGTGCCGGGCATGCGGCGGAACCGGCAAGCGCCGCACATGCCGCCGCACCCGCCGCACCCCATGGAGACCCCGGCGCGCTCTGCACTGGCTTCGGCCCGCAGACACCGCGCGACATCGGCAACACCTACGGCAGCAACCCGGTGTCCTTCGGTCTCGCGCCGCCGCCGGAGGAAATGACCCTGTGCAACATCCACACCCACACCAATGCGGAACACCTCGGTCCGGGATTCTCCATCTACGCCGGCCCCGAGGAGAACGGCGGCTTCAAATGCGCGGGCTCATCCGGGCTCAGCGCCGCCGAGCTGACCCGCCCGGCCGGTAGCCCCGCGCGCTTCGAAGGGGTCGAGCCCGGCGACACGATCGAGGTGCATTGGGTCCATACCTCCTGCGACGTCACACCCGGCCCGGGTCTCGGCTCCTGCCTGTCCGAAAGCTGCGCCAACCCCGAGCTGAGGGTGGAGGCGCAGGTGTTCCTCGTGGTCAATGATCCGAACGCGCTCGACTTCCGGGATTTCATCTACCTCGGCACGATGCGCAATGGCCGCCACCAGGCCCGCGACCTGCCCGGCGGCACCGGCACGCCGGTCGTCTTCCGCGGCTCCACCACCGGGCCGAGCTACAGCCAGCAGATCTGCTCGCCGCTGCAGGTGACATGGTCGGTCCGCCCGCGCTGTGCCCGGCTCGACATCGCCACGCTCGACGCCTGGGCCGCCATGGGCAACGTCTTCGAGGAGAGCCACAGCCACGGCGTGCGCCGGCTGGTGACCGCCCCGTCGCTGCTCAGCCAGATCGACTGAGCCAGAGCGACTAAAACGGAGCGACTGAAACGGAGCGACTGGCCCGGATCGACTTTATCGGATCAACCCGGCGCCCCGTGCGCGCGCATGGCCCCGGACGCGCCCGGTCGCGCCGCCGGAGCCCGGCAATTCCATCCAGCCCGCACCCACCCTCTTGCGCGCGGGGCGCGGCCCGCCTAAAGCAGCCGCATGACCCAGCATGATCGCCTCCTTATCATCGACTTCGGAAGCCAGGTGACGCAGCTCATCGCCCGTCGCCTGCGCGAGCTGAATGTCTACTGCGAGATCCACCCCTATCAGAACGTCACCGACGCCTTTCTGAAGGAGTTCGCCCCCAAGGCCATCGTCTTCTCCGGTGGCCCCGACAGCGTGACGCGCGAGGGTTCTCCTCGCCCGCCCAAAACCGCCTATGAGCTTGGCGTGCCGATCCTCGGCATCTGCTACGGCCAGCAGGTCATGATGCATGACCTCGGCGGCAAGGTCGAAGCCGGCCAAAGCCACACCGCCGAATTCGGCCGCGCCTATGTGACGCCGAACGACGACCGCCTCGACCTGCTATCGGGCTGGTTCCTCGACGGCACCGGCCGCGAGCAGGTGTGGATGAGCCACGGCGACCACGTCTCGGAACTTGCCCCGGGTTTCAAGGTCTTCGCCACCTCGCCCGGCGCGCCCTTCGCGGTGACCGCCGACCCCGAGCGCAAGTTCTACGCCGTGCAGTTCCACCCTGAGGTGCACCACACGCCGAACGGCAAGACGCTTTACGAAAACTTCATCAAGGAAGCTGGCTTCACCGGCGACTGGACGATGGATGCCTACCGCGAAGAGGCCGTACGCCAGATCCGCGAGCAGGTGGGCGACGCCAACGTGATCTGCGCGCTTTCGGGCGGCGTCGACAGCTCGGTCACCGCGGCGCTGCTGCATGAGGCAATCGGCGAGCAGCTGACCTGCGTCTTCGTCGACCACGGCCTGCTGCGCCTCAACGAGGCCGACGAGGTCGTCGCGATGTTCCGCGACCACATGAACCTTTCGGTGATCCACGCGCAGGAGCAGGACCTGTTCCTCGGCGAGCTCGAGGGCGTTTCCGACCCCGAGACCAAGCGCAAGATCATCGGCAAGCTGTTCATCGACGTGTTCCAGAAATACGCCGATGGCATCGAGGGCGCGCAGTTCCTCGCGCAGGGCACCCTCTATCCCGACGTGATCGAGAGCGTCAGCTTCTCGGGCGGCCCGTCGGTCACCATCAAGTCGCACCACAACGTGGGCGGCCTGCCGGAGAAGATGGGCCTCAAGCTGGTCGAGCCGCTGCGCGAGCTCTTCAAGGACGAGGTGCGCGTGCTGGGTCACGAGCTTGGCCTGCCCGCCAGCTTCATCGGCCGCCACCCCTTCCCCGGCCCGGGCCTGGCGATCCGCTGCCCCGGCGAGATCACCCGCGAGAAGCTCGACATCCTGCGCAAGGCGGATGCGGTCTACATCGACCAGATCCGCAAACACGGTCTCTACGACGAGATCTGGCAGGCCTTCGTGGCGATCCTGCCGGTGCGCACCGTCGGCGTGATGGGCGACGGCCGCACCTACGACTACGCCTGCGCCCTGCGCGCGGTGACCTCGGTCGATGGCATGACGGCGGATTACTACCCGTTCAGCCACGAGTTCCTCGGCGAGACCGCGACGCGGATCATCAACGAGGTGAAGGGCATCAACCGCTGCACCTACGACATCACCTCGAAGCCTCCGGGCACGATCGAGTGGGAATGATCCGGCAGCGCGCTGCGATGGATTGCGGAGGCCGGGGAAACCCGGCCTCCTGTCGTTTCCGGCCCTGCGCTGGCCTGCGAGAGCCCCATCCGCAACTGCGCAAAACCTGAAAATCACACCCCGCTGCGCCGGGACCTTCGGCCCGCCGATTGCCTCTTGCCACTCTCCTTGACGCAGGCCAGTCTCCGCCCTCGGAGAGGATCCCATGACACCACGATTTTCCGCGCCGCTGCGCGCGCCCGCCCCCCAGATTTGCCAAGTGACGCGGAGCGCAGCATGAGCGCCGTGCAACTGACCGGCCAGATGACCGCCCCGCCCGAGCGCTGCGACGCCGTGCGCGCCGCGATGGACGAGCACATCCGCCTGTCGCGCGCCGAGGCCGGCTGCCTCTTCTTCGAGCTGCGCGAGACCGAGCCCGGGGTCTTCGAGGTCTCCGAGCTGTTCCAGAACCGCGCCGCCTTCGACGCGCACCAGGACCGCACCCGGGCAAGCGCCTGGTTCAAGATCACCGGCGACCTGCCGCGCGACTACGACGTGGCCGACCTGTGAGTGCCGTCCCTGCCCCCGGGTCGCGCCTCGGCGATGTGCCCAGGGCCGCGCTGTGGATGCTCGGCTCCATCGTCTCCTTCAGCGCCATGGCCGTGGCCGGGCGCTACGTCAGCAGCAGCCTCGACACCTTCGAGATCATGCTCTACCGCTCGCTGCTCGGGGTGGTGATCATCAGCGCCATCGTGCTGGCCACCGGCCGCCGCCGCAGCGTCGCCACGCGCCATCTCGGCACGCATATCATCCGCAACATCAGCCATTTCACCGGGCAGAACCTGTGGTTCTACGCCATCACGGTGATCCCGCTGGCGCAGGTCTTCGCGCTGGAGTTCACCGGGCCGATCTGGGCCATGCTGCTGGCGCCGCTGGTGCTCGGAGAGCGGCTGACCTGGTCGAGGTCTCTGGCGGCATTGGTCGGTTTTCTCGGCATCCTCATCGTCACCCGCCCCTCGCCAGAGACGCTCTCGCCCGGGCTCTTTGCCGCCGCCGGCGCGGCGATCGGCTTTGCCGGCAGCGCGATCTTCACCCGCAAGCTCACCCGCACCGACAGCACGCTGTGCATCCTCTTCTGGCTGACTCTGACGCAGGCGGTCATGGGGCTGGTCTGCGCCGGCATCGACGGCGACATAGCCATCCCCTCGGCAGAGGCCGTGCCGGGCGTCATCATCATCGGGCTTGCCGGGCTCTGCGCCCACTATTGCCTGACCACGGCGCTCGGCCTTGCGCCCGCCTCGGTGGTCATGCCCATCGATTTCACCCGCCTGCCGGTCATCGCCATCGTCGGCATGCTGCTCTACGCCGAGCCGCTCGACCCCTGGGTGCTGCTGGGCGCGGCGATCATCTTTACCGCCAACTATGCCAATATCCTGCGCGAGACCCGCGCCGCGCGCCGTGGCGGCGGACCGGCGGGGATTTGACGCTGGGGCTTGCCTCTGGGGTTTGACGCCGGGCGCGGGCGCAAGTACCTGTCAGGCCAGACGAACCAGGAGCCGATCCATGCTGTACGAAACCGCCGCCGTCTGGCGTGATGCCGCGCGCAAGCACGTGGTGCTCTTCGCCATGTCGGGGCTGGGCAAGACTCATGTGTCCTCGATGCTGCGGCAGTCGGGCGACTGGTTCCACTACTCGATCGATTACCGCATCGGCACGCGCTACATGGGCGAGTACATCGCCGACAATGCCAAGGCCGAGGCAATGAAGAACCCCTTCCTGCGCGAGCTTCTGCTGTCGGATTCGATCTACATCGGCTCCAACATCACCTTCGAGAACCTCACGCCGGTGTCGGCCTACCTTGGCAAACCCGGCGATGCGGCCAAGGGCGGCCTGCCGATGACCACCTACCGCCTGCGGCAGGAGCAGTTCCGCCGCGCCGAGGAGCAGGCCCTGCTCGACACCGGCTATTTCATCGAGCGCGCGCAGCAGCTCTATGGCTACCCGCATTTCGTCTGCGACACGGGCGGCTCGATCTGCGAATGGGTGGACGCCGAAAATCCCCGCGATCCGATCCTGAGCGAGCTGTCACGCCAGGCCCTGATGGTCTGGGTTCGCGGCAGCGAGGCCCATACCGAAGAGCTCATCCGCCGTTTCGACCGCGCCCCCAAGCCGATGGCCTACCAACCCGAGTTCCTCGAGGCTGCCTGGACGCGGTACCTCGACGAAAAGGGCATCTCCGAGGGCGCGGTGGACCCCGATGACTTCATCCGCTGGACCTATGCCCAGGCGCTGGCGCATCGGCAACCACGCTACGAGGCCATGGCGCAGAACTGGGGTGTCACCGTCGAAGCCTCCGACATGGCGACGGTCCGTGACGAGGCGGATTTCGTCGCAGTGGTGGCCGCAGCCATCGACGCCCGGCACTAGGCCCTTCAGAGCGGCGCCCGGGCCCGCTCATCGCCCGGCGCCGGACCGCTCAGGCCGCCGCGACTGCGGCGCCACCCCCGGCGGCGACTTCGTCGCCCACGTTGAAGCGCCGCATCAGGTCGGAGAGCCGGCCCGCATCGCCGCGCAGCATATGCGCGGCGGCGGTGCTCTGCTCGACCATGGCGGCGTTCTGCTGGGTGACCCGGTCGAGATTGCTGACCCCGACATTGATCTCGTTGAGGCCCTGCGACTGTTCGGCGGCCACACCGGCAATGCTGCTGACCAGACTCGAGATCTGGTTCACCTGGGCCACCACCTCGCTCAGCGCCTCGCCAGACCGCTCGACCAGCTCGACCCCGTCGCGGACCCGGTCTGCCGAGCCGCTGATCAGCGTCTTGATCTGCTGCGCCGCGTCCGAGCTGCGCTGCGCCAGCGCCCGCACCTCGGAGGCCACCACGGCAAACCCCTTGCCGGAGGCCCCGGCGCGCGCCGCCTCGACCCCGGCGTTGAGCGCAAGCAGGTTGGTCTGGAAGGCGATGTCGTCAATCACCCCGATGATCTCGTTGATCTGCTGCGAGCTGCGCTCGATCCCACCCATGGCCTCGATCGCCGAGCGCATGACCTCGCCGTTCTGATCCGCCAGCTTCGAGGCTGTCTGCACGCTGGTCTCGGCGTCCCTGGCGGATTGCGCCGCTTCGCGCACCCGGGACAGCATCTCGTCGAGAGCGGCCGCGGTCTGCTCGAGGGTGGCTGCCTGCGTCTCGGTGCGGCGGGAGAGATCATCTGAGGCGCGCGCGATCTCCTCGGCGCTGCTGTGGATGTTGAGCGCGCCCGAGTTCACCTCGGTCATCGTGGCGTGCAGGCTTTCGACCGCGCGGTTGTAGTTGCCGCGCAGCTCTTCGTATTCCCCGGGAAATGCCTCGAGGATCGTGTGCCGCAGCGAGCCCCCGGCGAGGGCATCGAGCGCATCGCTCAGGTGGCGCACCACCTGGTTCTGCGCCTCATGGGCACGCCCTCGCGCCTCCTGCGCCTCGCGTCCGCGCGCCAAGGTCTTGGTGAGATCTGCCAGGTTGCGCCCCAACTCGCCGAATTCGTCGCGCCGCCGCTCGGCGCGGAGCGTAACGTCGTAATCCCCCGCCGCGACCCGCGACATGCCCCGGCGCAGCGCGCTGAGCGGCGCCAGGACGATCCGGCGCAGGAGCACAAGCGTCACGGCAAGCATGACGCAGAGGCTTGCTGCGGCGCTGGCCAGCATGATCTGCTTGTCACGGAGGATCGACGCGCGCATGGCGCTGTCGGTCCAGGCCATCGCCAGCGCGCCGAGCGGCGCGCCCTCTCCCGGCAGCGCGACCGCTTCGGTCGCGACGAAATTCCACAGGCTTCCGTGGCGCCCGCCCTCCGCCAGCACCTTCTGCGCCGATGCGACGAGCTCGGCCTCGCGCTCGCCCAGATCGCCCAGGTCGCCGGTGCGCGCGAGCACGTCGCCATCCGCGCCGAGCACCAGCCCGCCCAGAAGATCCTGCCCGGCGCTCTCGGCCTTGTCCTGCAGGATTTGCGCCAGCCGCGCATCGTCGCGGAATCGCACCGAGGGCAGCAGGCTGGCGGCGGTGGCTTCGACCGATTGCCGCGCCATGCCCGCGATGCCCTGCCCGGTGGCCTTGTCGCTGAGGCGCCACACCTGCACCGCCAGCACCACGGCGACGACGAGGCTCGACAGCACGACGAGCCCCGCCACCTGCGCAAAGACCGATCCCATGGCACGCCGCAGCCCCGTGCCGACTTTCGCGGCGTCCCGTGCCGCGCCGCCGGGCCTGCCGCCTGAGGGCCCGCCTGAGCTGGCCCCTGAACTGGCCTCTGAACTGGCCCCTGCGCTGTCGCCTGACTTGCCCCCTGACCTGCCCAGCCGAAGCGTCCGCACCCTCATTGCAGGCGCTCCGCGTCAAGGCCGACGGTGAGCGCGCCGATCACCGCGCCGGACTCCGGGTCGGCGATGCTCAGCGACAGTTGCTGCATGTAAACCTGGCTCGATTCGTCGAACTCTACGGCGCCGACATGCAGGGCCCCGGGGCCGCGCGCGTAGGTTTCGAGATACTTGGCCTCGTCGCCCTGCCAGTAGTCGGAGGTCACCCCCGAGACGGCGACGTTCAGCCCGCGCGCATCCATCACGAGGATCTCGTGGATCAGCCCCGCCGACCCCGCAAGCTGCGCGCGCAGGTGATCCGACACCGGCGTATCCCAGACCGCCGAGATGGTCGGGATCTCGGCGGCGCCGATCTCGGACTGCCAGAGCGCGTCAAGCTCGGCGATCTTCGCGTCGTCGTAGCCGGCGGTCACCGCGTTCTGCGCCCGGATCGCGGCGATCAGCTCCGGGTCGGTGAGCAGGGGATCGACGTACTCCGAGATCACGGCCTGCAGCGGCGCGGCGATCTGTTCGGCCCAGAGCGGCATCGGCGGCAAGAGGATCAGGCCAGCGGCAAACACGCGCCCCACCCCGGCGAGGACGGCACGGCGACGGCCCGGAATAGTAAGGCGATGGACAAGCATGGGGCACCTCCGCGAACAAGTCGTGCCTCCTCGTCTAGCGGCGATTTCCTCACGCGAAGTTAAGGCTGGCGGTTTTTTGTCCCGCCGCCCTGCGCCCCGGCTTGCAGCGCGCGGCGCGCCGGGCCAGAAGTGGGGCACCATCCCGCCGGAGTGTTCCATGCCCTACATCACCCTCGCCCTCGCGGTTCTCGCAGAGACCATCGGCACCGCCGCGCTGCAGGCCAGCCAGCAGTTCACCCGGCCGCTGCCCTCGGTGATCGTCGTGGTCTCCTACGCCGCGGCCTTCTACCTGCTGTCGATCGTGCTGCGCGCCATGCCGGTGGGGCTGGCCTATGCCATGTGGTCGGGGCTCGGGATCGTCTTCATCTCGCTGATCGGGCTGGTCGCCTTCGGCCAGAAGCTGGACCTTGCGGCAGTTCTCGGAATGGGGCTGATTGTTGCCGGGATCCTCGTGATTCACCTGTTTTCGGGGGCCTCGCCGCATTAAGTGCTGGCAATTTCCCCCTTCCCCGGCTAACCCGCGCGCAAACCTCCCTTCAAAGGCATTCCTATGGACCTGCGCAATATCGCGATCATCGCACACGTTGACCATGGCAAGACCACGCTGGTGGACGAGCTGCTCAAACAGTCCGGCGCGTTCCGCGAGAACCAAGCCGTGGCCGAGCGCGCCATGGACAGCAACGATCTCGAGCGCGAGCGTGGCATCACCATCTTCGCCAAGCCGACCTCGGTCGAGTGGAAGAACACCCGCATCAACATCGTCGACACCCCCGGCCACGCCGACTTCGGCGGCGAGGTGGAGCGTATCCTGAGCATGGTCGACGGCGTGGTGCTGCTGGTGGACGCGGCCGAAGGCCCGATGCCGCAGACCAAGTTCGTCACCTCCAAGGCGCTGGCCCTCGGCCTGCGCCCGATCGTGGTGCTCAACAAGGTCGACAAGCCCGACGCCGAGCCCGACCGCGCGCTCGACGAATGCTTCGACCTCTTCGCCTCGCTCGGCGCGGATGAAGACCAGCTGGACTTCCCGCACATGTACGCCTCGGGCCGCAACGGCTGGGCCGACGCCGAGCTCGACGGCCCGCGCAAGGACCTGTCGGCGCTGTTCAACCTGATCGTGAACCACGTGCCGGCGCCGAAGCAGATCAAGCACCAGGACGAAGACTTCCGCATGCTGGCGACCACGCTGGGCTCCGACCCCTTCGTCGGCCGCCTGCTCACCGGCCGCATCGAGAGCGGCCGCGTCAAGGTCGGCCAGACGGTGCAGGCGATCAGCCGCGTCGGCCAGAAGATCGAGCAATTCCGCGTCACCCGCGTTCAGGCCTTCCGCGGCCTCGCGCAGGCGGACATCGACGAGGGCCTCGCCGGCGACATCGTCAGCCTCGCCGGCATGACCAAGGCAACCGTCGCCGACACCATCTGCGCGCTCGCCGTGGACACGCCGATCGACGCGCAGCCGATCGATCCGCCGACCATCACCGTGACCTTCGGCATCAACGACAGCCCGCTGGCCGGCCGTGACGGCAAGAAGGTGCAGTCGCGCGTCATCCGCGAGCGCCTGATGAAGGAAGCCGAGGGCAACGTGGCGATCAAGATCGCCGACACCCCCGGTGGCGAGGCCTTCGAGGTTTCGGGCCGCGGCGAACTGCAGATGGGCGTTCTGATCGAGAACATGCGCCGCGAGGGCTTCGAGCTGTCGATCTCGCGCCCGCAGGTGATCATGAAGGAAGAAGACGGCACCCGCATGGAGCCGGTCGAGGAAGTCACCATCGACGTGGATGACGAGTACACCGGTGCGGTCATCGAGAAGCTCACCGGCCCGCGCAAGGGCGAGCTGGTCGAGATGAAGCCCGCCGGCGCCGGCAAGACCCGCATCGTCGGCCACGTGCCGTCGCGCGGCCTGATCGGCTACCACGGCGAGTTCCTCACCGACACCCGCGGCACCGGCGTTCTGAACCGCGTGTTCCACGGCTGGACGGCGCACAAGGGCCCGATCGAGGGCCGCCGCGCCGGCGTGCTGATCTCCATGGAGAACGGCGAGGCCGTGGCCTACGCGCTGTGGAACCTCGAGGACCGCGGCAAGATGTTCCTCGGCGCCCAGGCGCCGGTCTACCAGGGCATGATCATCGGCGAGCACAGCCGCGAGAACGACCTGGAAGTGAACCCGCTGAAGGGCAAGAAGCTGACCAACGTCCGCGCCTCGGGCACCGATGAAGCCGTGCGCCTGACCACCCCGGTCACCCTGTCGCTGGAAGAGGCCATCGCCTACATCAACGACGACGAGCTGGTGGAGGTCACCCCGAACGCGATCCGCCTGCGCAAGCGCTACCTCGACCCGCACGAGCGCAAGCGGATGGCCAAGAGCCAGTAAGCGGTGGCGGGAGCTGCGGGGGCCAAGCCCCGCACGCCGGAAAACGCGGGGGCCAGCCCCCGCACCCCCGGCGTATTTTCAAAGAGAAGAAGTTGCAGAGCGGTCCTTTCGGGGATCGCTCTTTTCTATGCTGGGTGCCCGGGTTTCTTTGCTGGGGGCCCGGCCCGGTCAGCTGGGACGGTCTGACAAGCGCGTGAGGCGGCGCAACTCTTTACGCAAGGTCCGCCTTGAGACGGAGAAAGCCCAATTCTCCCTCCCGAAAGGACTTTTCATGACCCGCCCCACATTGCTCGCGCTTGGAACCTCGCTGCCCGCGCTTCTTCCGATCGACGCGCTCGCGCAGGATGACGATCGCCGCCTTCTCACCGGCGCCGAGGTCGTCACCATGCAGGGCGGCTGGACCGAGCCGCAGGCCCTCGACATACTCGTGGAGGGGGGCCGGATCGCCGAGATCGGCCCGGACCTGGCGAGCGAGGGCGCCGAGGTGATCGACCTTTCGGGCCATGTGGTTGCCCCGGGTCTCGTCGATGGTCACTGGCACATGTGGAACTCGATCGCCCGCGGCATGGCGCGCTCGGACGCCGGCGGCTTCTCGGAAACCATGGGGCCACTCGCCAGGGTCTGGACGCCCGAGGCCTCGGCGCTCTCGGTCGAGCTGGGCATGGCGCTGGCGGTGAACTCGGGCATCACCTGGGTGAACAACTGGGCCCATAACACCGTCTCGCCGGCGCATGCCGACGCCGAGATCGCCGCGATGCGCGACAGCGGCGTTCGGGGGCGTTTCAGCTACGGCTACCCGCAGACCGCCGGCAAGGGCGAGATGATGGACCTCGAGGACCTGTGCGCCACCGCCGCGGACTGGCCGGACGGCAGGATCGACCTCGGCGTCTCGCTGCGCGGGCCGGACCGCTCGGAGCCGGAGATCTGGCAGACGGAAATCGCCGCAGCGCGCGCGCTCGGCCTGCCGGTGACTTTCCACATGGGCGGCAGCCGAGATGCCGCCGGCCAGCACAATGCGCAGGCGCTGGCATCCGAGGGCATGCTGGGCGAGGACATCCACGTGGTGCATATGACCTCGGCCCCGCGCGCCGACCTCGAGACGCTGGCGCAGAACGGCAGCCCGCTGATCATCTCGCCCTGGACCGAGATGGAGGTGGGCTACGGCGTGCCCAATCCGGCGCTGATGCAGGAGGCGGGCCTCGACATGGCGGTCTCGGTCGACAACACGGTGCTCGCCGGGCAGATCAATATGTTCGAGGTCATGCGCCTCACCGCCGATCTCGGCGACGGCTTCTCCGAAAGCCAGCAGAGCCTGAGGGACGCGACGGTCTTCGACTGGGCAAGCCGTCAGGGCGCGGAGTCGGTGCAGGCGCCCGAAGGCGTCGGCGTTCTGCAGGTGGGCGGCCCGGCCGACCTCATCGCCGTGGACACGGAGAGCCTCAACACCCGGCCCTCGGGCAGCATGGACTTCCTGCTGACTCATTCCGCCGAGCCCGAGGACGTCTCCTTCGTGATGATCGACGGCGCGGTGCACAAGCGGGACGGCGAACTGACTCGCGTCGACATCCGGGCGCTGACCCGCGAGGCGGCGGAGATGCTGGGCGAGATCAGCGCCGCCGCCGCGGACGGCTGACACTCAGGCGGGCGTCAGCCTGTCGCCGACACGGATCGCGCCGGGGTGGACCACCTCGGCGCACCAGCCGCCGTGGCCGCGCATGGCGTTGTAGCCGCCCTGCCCCAGCGCCTTCTCCATCCGCGAGCACGGCGCGCAGACGGTGGTGAAGCGCAGGCGCGCCGCGCCGAGCCAGACCTCCTGCCCGCGCAGGGCCGACAGGTTGATGCCGGAGATGACCAGATTGCGCCGCAGCACCTCGGGGGCCAGTGCCTCGCGGCCGCAAAGCGCCGCGATGACCGGCAGGTGTTCGGCCTGGATCAGCGTGACCGCGCGCTTGCCGGGGTGTCCGTGGTCGCCCTCCAGCCCGGAAAGGGTAAGCGCCGTCTCGCGGACCGACCGCGGCGGCGCGAGCCGCTCCGCACGCAGACCGATCCAGTCGAGCCGGCCCGGCGCATGATGGGTCGCCAGAAGAGCCTTCAGGCCCTGCGGCTCACCCGTTGCTCTCACCCGGCGATCTCACTCGGTGGTTTCGACGATCAGCAGCTCGCGCTCCGACGCGCCGCGCGCGTGGCCCAGGGCCTCCTGGTACTCGGGCGAGTGATAGCAGGCCTCGGCCGCCTCGACCGAGGGGAACTTCGCCACGACGTTGCGCGGGCGATCCTTGCCCTCGAGCTGTACGTAGCGACCACCGCGGGCGATGAAGGCGCCGCCATGCTTGGCGATCGCGGGACCGGCGAGCTTGGCGTACTTGCCGTAGGCGTCCTCGTCGGTGACAGACACATGGGCGATCCAGAGAGCGGGCATTACAGTCCTTCCACGATGACGAGATCGCGCACCGAGGCGCGCAGGGCGATGGGCAGGATGCGCTGGTACTCGGGCGAGTGGTACCAGCGTTCGGCGGCGACACGACTGGGGAATTCCACCACCACGTGCCGGCCCGGCCCCTCGCCTTCGACAAAGGCCTGAGGGCCGCCCTTCACAAGGAAGCGCCCGCCGAATTTCTCGGCGAGCGCAACGGTTTGGCCGGCATAGACGGCATATTCCTCGGGGTCGGTGACCTCGATGCGGGCGATCATGTATGCGGTCATAAGCTCCTCCCCAAGCTCAGATCAGCCTGCCAGCACCGCCTCGGCCGCCGCGATGGCTGCCTCGGCTTCGCTGGCGTCCTTGGCGCCGCCCTGGGCGAGGTCGGGACGGCCGCCGCCGCCCTTGCCGCCGAGCGCCGCCACCGCGGCCTTGACCACATCCACCGCCGAGACGCTGGCCTTGAGGTCCTCGGTCACGCCGGCGGCCACGGCCACCTTGTCGCCGGTGTCGGCGATCAGCAGCACCACGCCGGAGCCGAGCCGCGACTTGTGCTCGTCGATCAGCGGCGGCAGGTCCTTGCCCGACACGCCCGAGAGCACCTGGCCGACGAACTTCATGCCGTTCACCTCGCGGGCCTCGGCGCCGCCGCCCTGCCCGGCACCGCCGGCCATGGCGAGATCACGGCGCAGCTGGGCCACCTCGTTCTCGAGCTTGCGGCGCTCGTCGAGCAGCGCGGAGACACGGGTCACCGCCTCGTCGCCCGAGACCTTCAGCAGCCCCTCGATGCCCGAAAGCGCCTTGTCGCGGCCACGCAGCGCGGCCATGGCAGCCTCGCCGGTCAGCGCCTCGATGCGGCGCACACCGGCCGAGGAGGCCGATTCCGAGGTCAGGGCGAACATGCCGATGTCGCCGGTCTGCGCCACATGCGTGCCGCCGCAGAGCTCCAGCGAGTAGGTCTGCCCGTCCGAGCCCTTGCCCGAGCCAGACAGCGTGCCCATGGAGACCACGCGCACCTCGTCACCGTATTTCTCGCCGAAGAGTGCCTGTGCGCCGAGCGCGCGGGCATCGTCCGGGGTCATGATCCGGGTGCTCACCGCCGAGTTCTGGCGGATGAAGGCGTTCACCTCGGTTTCGACCTGCGCCACTTCCTCGGGCGTCAGCGCCTTGGTGTGCGAGAAGTCGAAGCGCAGGCGCTCGGGCGCGTTCAGCGAGCCGCGCTGCGCGACGTGATCGCCGAGCGCGCGGCGCAGCGCCTCGTGCAGCAGGTGGGTCGCGGAGTGGTTGGCGCGGATCTTGCCGCGGCGCTTGTGATCCACGTCGAGACCCAGCGCGTCGCCCTTCGAGAAGGTGCCGGATTTCACCGTGACCACGTGGCCGGTGATCTTGCCGCCCGCCAGCTTCTGCGTGTCGGTGACCTCGGCCTGGTCATCCTCGTCCTCGAGCCGGCGCAGCCAACCGGTGTCGCCGACCTGGCCGCCGCTCTCGCCGTAGAACGGGGTCTGGTTCAGCACGACCCAGCCGCTCTCGCCTTCCGACAGCGTGTCGACCACGGCGCCATCCTTGACCAGCGCGAGGATCTGGCCCTCGGCGGTCTCGGTGTCGTAGCCGAGGAAATCGGTCGCGCCCTTCTCTTCGGCGATGTCGAACCAGATGGTCAGGTCCGCCGCCTCGCCCGAGCCGGACCAGGCCGCGCGGGCCTTGGCCTTCTGCTCGGCCATCGACTTGTCGAAGCCCGACGTGTCGACCTCGCGGCCACGTTCGCGCAGGGCGTCCTGCGTCAGGTCGAGCGGGAAGCCGTAGGTATCATAGAGCTTGAAGGCCGCTTCGCCGGGCAGCTTGGCGCCCTCGTCGAGCCCGACCAGCTCGTCGTCGAGCAGCTTGAGGCCGCGGTCGAGCGTCTGCTTGAAGCGGGTTTCCTCCAGCTTCAGCGTCTCCTCGATCAGTGCCTGTGCGCGGTGCAGTTCCGGGTAGGCCGCGCCCATCTGGCGCACCAGCGCCGGGACGAGACGGTGCATGACCGGATCCTTGGCGCCCAGCATGTGCGCGTGGCGCATGGCGCGGCGCATGATCCGGCGCAGCACGTAGCCGCGGCCATCGTTGGAGGGCATCACGCCGTCGGCGATCAGGAAGGAGGTCGAGCGCAGGTGGTCGGCGATGACCCGGTGGTGGGTCTTGCCCGGACCATCGGGATCGCTCGAGGTGGCATCGGCCGAGGCCTCGATCAGCGAGCGGATGAGGTCCGTGGCGTAGTTGTCATTGGTGCCCTGCAGCAGCGCCGCGACCCGCTCGATGCCCATGCCGGTGTCGATCGACTGCATGTCGAGCGCGCGCATGGAGCCGTCCTCGAACTGCTCGTTCTGCATGAAGACGAGGTTCCAGATCTCGACGAAGCGGTCGCCGTCTTCCTCGGGCGATCCCGGAGGTCCACCCCAGTACTTCTCGCCATGATCGAAGAAGATCTCGGTGCAGGGGCCGCAGGGGCCGGTCGGGCCCATCATCCAGAAGTTGTCGTTGGTCGGGATGCGGATGATCCGATCGTCCGACAGGCCGGCGACCTTCTTCCAGATGTCGGCGGCCTCGTCATCGGTGTGATAGACGGTGACCAGCAGCCGCTCCTTGGGGATGTCGAGCTCCTTGGTGATCAGCTCCCAGGCGAAGGGGATCGCCTCGGACTTGAAGTAGTCACCGAAGGAGAAGTTCCCCATCATCTCGAAGAACGTGTGGTGGCGCGCGGTGTAGCCCACGTTGTCGAGGTCGTTGTGCTTGCCGCCGGCGCGCACGCATTTCTGCGCGGTGGTGGCCCGCTTGTAGTCGCGGTGTTCGACGCCGGTGAAGAGGTTCTTGAACTGAACCATCCCGGAGTTGGTGAACATCAGCGTGGGGTCGTTGCGGGGAACAAGCGGGCTCGAGGGGACGATCTCGTGGCCCTGCTTGGCGAAGTAGTTCAGAAACGTCGAGCGAATGTCGTTCAGCGTGGGCATGGGTGTTCTCTTGCGCCTCGTCTGCGGGTTCCGGACGGGTGTATATCTCCATCCCCCGCCTGTCCATAAGCCGCCCGCGAAAAGCGTGGAGGATGACGGCGCTGTCGGTGACCCTGATTGGCCGGCGCGGCGCGAGCCGGCCACGCGCCTGCCGTTGGGATGGCGCGGCATCGATCGAGGTCGACGCTTTATGCCCGCCAAATCCGCGCAATAGCTGAACGTCCTGCGAGGATGACAAAGCGCCAACCCACTCGGACGGGCAGGCGCTCTCCCGGCGGCCTTCGACCGGGATTCCCGAGGGGGCCTGCACTCCTCTACACGCGCCGCAGCCGCCGCGCCGGCAGCGCCTCGTCGGCCACCAGCCAGAGCCCCGAGCCGATCACCAGCGCCGCGCCCAGCAGGGCGCCCAGCGTCGGCAGCTCTCCGAAGCCGAAGAAGCCGATGCCCAGCATCCAGACGAATTGCAGGTTCATCAGCGGCGTCGCCACATAGGCCGGGAGCAGCCGCAGCGCCTCGACCGAGACATAGCGCGCGCCGAAGAGGAAAAGCGCGTAGCCCGCGACCCAGAGCCAGTCTGAGACCGGCATCGGCTGCCAGACGACGGGCAGCGCCGCCCCCATCACAAGTGCCAGCGCGAGGTTGGGCCAGAAAACCTGCGCCAGCGGCTTGCGCTCGCGCCGGGCAATGGCGCGCGCGGCCACCATCGAGCCGGTGCCCGATACCGCGGCCAGCAGCGCCCAGAGGTGCCCGGCCCCCAGCCCCGCCCGGCCCTCGGGCATCAGCACGAGGATGCCGCAGGCCCCTGCCCCCAGCGCCAGCCAGGCAGCGGGGCGCACCGGCTCGCCGAGCGCCGGGCCCGAGAGCGCGGCGGCGATGAGCGGCATCAGCCCGATGAAGAGGAAGACATCGGCGAAAGGCAGCAGGCGGAACGCCTGGAAAAAGCCGACGGCAGCGAGCACGGTCAGCAGCGCGCGCAGCGTCATGGTGCCGCGGCTCTGCAGGTTCAGCGCCGTGCGCAGCGACCCCTGCCGCCGTGCCGCGCCGAGCGTGAAGACCAGCACCATCCCGGACGACAGGGCAAAGAACTGCGGCGCCGCGTAGCCTCCGGCGATCAGCTTGGTGATCCCGTCCGCCGCGGCGATCAGCGCGGTGTAAAGCGCCACCAATGCCGCGCCGGTGAGCGCCGCTCTCATGCCCTGCCTGCCCGGGCGAACCCCTCGAAGAAGGCGTCGAAATGCGCGGTCTCGCGCGCCATGAGGTCGAGCAGGTCGAGCACCATCGGCGGCAGCGCCCCCTCCATGCGGCGGCGCATGACCACCCAGTCCGCGCAGCGCCCGCCCTTCATGGCAAAGAGCGCCCGCGACAGCTCGCGCAGCGGCGCGATGCGCGCGCCCGCCCGCTCGAAGCGCATGCCTCCCGGCACCAGCGGCTTGCGGAAGGGTTCCTCGCCCGCCAGAGCCAGGTGCCAGTTGCAGACGAGGAAATCATGATAGCCGTCCTGCAGCGGCGCCTGCGCGTCCTGCCCGACGTGGAAGAGATGCGTCTCGCGGCTCAGCCAGCCGGTCCAGAGCGCCGGCGGCACTGCCCCGGCGTAGCGCAGCGCAATGCAGACCTCGGCCAGCAGGTCGGAATTCTGCTCGAGAAAGGCAAGGTGTCCGGCGAACTGCAGGCTGGTCAGCGCCTCGGGCTCCAGCGCCGGATCGCGGCGGCCGTATTCGCTCAAGTAAAAGACGATATGGGTGAGTTCGTAGGCCGCCTTCTTGTTCGGCAGCGCAAAGGTGCCGGGCCGGGCGCAGAAGCCGCGCAGCCGGTCCTCGAGGCCGGGATCGTCGGGGCCTGACAGGTCGCGCCGCGCCAGCAGCCGCCGCGCCTCCATGCGCTGCAGGTCCGACAGTTCGGCCTCTGGCGCGCCGGACGCCGCGATGCTTTCGGCCATCCGGGCGGCCGTGTCGCCGGGCATGCCGAGATCCTCGAGGTCGAGCACGATGGATAGCAGGAAACGGTAGTACTGCGGGAAGAAGGCCAGCCGCGCCTCGGCGCCGGCGTAGAGCTCCGCATGCGGCAGCAGCGCCTGCGGGCCGATCCAGCCCCGCGCCCTTGTCCCGGTGCATTCGAGGATGTTCAGAAGTTCGGCGTTCTCCTTGAGCCAGAAGACATCCTCCTCGCAGCGTCGGTGCTGCGCGAAACCGGCGATCAGCGCCGCGATGCGGGTCTCGGGGTCGGCGACGCGGGGCGCCGGGCGGAGGGCAACGATATTGGACATGCGGAGGGCCTTTCTGCGCGCGGGAGCGAAGGAACAGGCGGGAGGCGCGGTCTCCGGTGCGGGCTGGCGGGCACGGGATGACGGGCGCCGGAGGACAGGCGGGCACCGTGGCGGCGCCCGCCCGTGCAGCGCGGCGTCAGGCGCCCGAGGTGAAGAGCGCCGTGGCGTCCCCGGCGCCGATCTCCGAGCGCAGCGGCGCGGCGCCCGAGGTGAACAGGCCGACCGCATCGCCCGCGGCTGTCACCGGACCGGCGCCCGAGGTGAAGAGTGCAGCCCCCTCGCCCGTGGCGATCTCGGTCCCGGCGGGCGCAGCCCCGGAGGTGAACATCTCGGCACCTTCCCCGAGCAGTGTTTCGGCTCCGGCGGGCGCCGCGCCCGAGGTGAACATGGCGCAGCCCTCGCCCCCGAACAGGTCGCTTTCGACCCGGGTCTGAGCTTCAACGGTCACGGTTTGCTTGAGTTGAGCAGTCATGGGAGACCTCCCTGGTTGGATTGACACGAGAAACGTGCTTCAGGGTTTCTTGCGATGATTGCTTCAGGCAATATGGTTTCTTGCCAGGGTAGATTTATACCGGACTTCTTCACAGAAACAATGACTTACAATTTGTCACCCTCGGATGACAATCTCGCTTCTTCACAGCGAAATCTTTTCTGGGGATAGTTTCCGCCCGGTCACCCAAAGCCGGGGTTTGACGACGAATCACTGGCCGAAAGTGCCGAATCGCGCGCGATTCCGGACAGCCGGACTTGTCCCTCCGCCGGCTTTGCGCGATAGCTGGCGCAACTTCCGGAGGGCCCCAGATGAAGATCGCCACCTTCAACATCAACGGCATCAAGGCGCGCATCGGCGCGCTGACGGACTGGCTCGACGAAGCCCAGCCCGATGTCGCGCTGCTGCAGGAAATCAAGTCGGTCGACGAGGCCTTCCCGCGCGAGCACTTCGAGGAGCGCGGCTACAACGTCGAGACCCACGGCATGAAGAGCTTCAACGGCGTGGCGATCCTGTCGAAACACCCGCTCGAGGACGTCAGCCGCGGCCTGCCCGGCGACGACAGCGACGAGCAGGCGCGCTGGATAGAGGCCACCGTGGTCGGCGAGAAAGAGGCCGTGCGGCTCTGCGGGCTCTACCTGCCGAACGGCAACCCGGTGGAGTTCGACGCCGAGGGTCAGCCGATCCGGAGCGGCAAATACGGCTACAAGCTGGACTGGATGGACCGGCTGCACGCCCGTGCGCAGCAGCTGCTGGCCGATGAGACCCCCGCCCTGATGGCGGGCGACTACAACATCATTCCGCAGGCCGAGGACGCCGCCAAGCCGCAGGCCTGGGAGAAGGACGCGCTTTACCTGCAGCAGAGCCGCGATGCCTTCCGCCGCATTCTCAACCTCGGCTTCACCGAGGCGTTCCGCGCCCGTGTGCAGGGACCGGGGCATTATTCCTTCTGGGACTACCAGGCGGGCGCCTGGCAGCGGAACAACGGCATCCGCATCGACCACGTGCTGATGACCCCGGCCTGCGCCGACCTGATGACCGATTGCGGCATCGACCGCGACATCCGAGGCCGCGACAAGCCCTCGGACCACGTGCCGGTCTGGGTCGAGCTGGATCTCTGAGCCCGCCGCCCCCGGTTTCGCCCCGAACCATGCCAAGCAAATGGCCCGCGCTTGCACCCGCGCGGCGCCCGTCCTACATCTGAGTAGAACAGTCTGACAGCGGAGTCCGCCCACATGGCAATAGAAGCGACGGAGATCGAACAGCTCATCCGCGCCGCCTTCCCCGAGGCCAAGATCACCATCACCGACCTTGCCGGAGACGGCAATCACTACGCCGCAGAGGTCATCGACGAAAGCTTCCGCGGCCAGAACCGTGTCCAGCAGCAGCGCGCCGTCTACGCCGCGCTAAAGGGCAAGATGGACGGCAACCATGGCGAGCTGCACGCGCTGGCGCTCACCACCAAGGCCCCCGACTAAGACACGCAGAGCAAGACCAGACATCCACGCCGCGCGCCCTGCCAACCCGCCGAGCGGCGCGCGCAGACAGGAGACAGAGATGACGACCGACGCAACCACCCAGATCGAAGAAACGGTGAAGGCGAACGACGTGGTGCTCTTCATGAAGGGCACCAAGACCATGCCGCAATGTGGCTTCTCCAGCCGCGTCGCGGGCGTGCTCAACTACATGGGCGTCGACTATCTCGACGTGAACGTGCTGGCCGATGACGCCATCCGCCAGGGCATCAAGGATTACTCGGACTGGCCGACGATCCCGCAGCTCTACATCAAGGGCGAATTCGTCGGCGGCTGCGACATCGTCACCGAGATGACCCTCTCGGGCGAGCTCGACAGCCTCTTCGAGACCAGCGGCGTGACCTACGACAAGGACGCCGCCGAGAAGATCCGCGAAGCCAACGCCTGATCCGGCTCCCGGATCCGGCCGCGTGACCGCGATCACCATCCGCACGGCGGCGAGTCCTCGGGATTTCGCCGCCGTGCGCGCGCTCTGCCTCGCCTACCGCGAGGATCTGCGCACCCATCACCCCGCCGCCCCGGCGCTGGTGACCCTCTTCTACCCCGACCCCGCCTATACCGAGCTGCTGGACGCACTGCCCGGCAAGCACGATGCCGTGCTGCTGGCGGAGCTGGACGGCGCGCCCGTCGGCTGCGCCATGTCGCAGCGGCTTCCGGACGGCAGCACAGAGATCAAGCGGGTGTTTGTCGATCCGGCGGCACGGGGTCATGGGCTCGCGGCGCGGCTGGTGGAAGAGCTGGCAACCCGCGCCCGCGCCGCGGGCGTGCCGCTGCTGCGGCTCGACACGATGAACACGCTGAGCGCCGCCTGCCATCTCTACATCAAGCTCGGCTTCGCCGAGCGCGGCCCCTACCAGCCCGTGCCCGAGATCGCCCTGCCGCACCTGCGTTTCTTCGAGCGCCGCCGCTGACGCGGCCGGTCAGCCCGGCTGGGTGACCACGATGGCGCCGGTCTCGGTCGCCACCACCGTGTGCTCGTATTGCACCACCGGCGCGCAGGGCTCGCTGAACAGCGTCCAGCCATCCTCGCCCTCACTGGCCCAGAGCCCACCCATCGACAGGAAGGGCTCGACGGTCAGCACCAGCCCCTTGGAGATCCGCCGCCGCTCGCTGCGGGCGGGCCAGGTGGGGATTTCCTCGGGATATTCGTGGAGGGCATGGCCGATGCCGTGGCTGGCAAGATTGCGGATCAGCGTGTAGCCCCGGTCGCCGGCGAAGCGTCCGATGGCATTGCCGATCCCGGCGAGCGGCCGGTCCGCGCCGACCTGCGAGATGCCGATCTGCATCGCCTTGCGTCCATCGCGGCAGAGCCGGTCGAGCGGCGATTTCACCGGGTCGACGCGGAAGGTCGCGCCGGTGTCGGCGAAGATGCCGTTCTTCGAGGCCGAGACATCTATGTTCACCAGATCGCCGCGCTTGATCACCCGCGGGCCGGGGATGCCGTGGGCGATCTCCTCGTTGATGCTGATGCAGGTGGCGCCGGGAAAGCGGTAGCTCGATTCCGGCGCGGACTCGGCGCCCTCGCGCTCGAGCATGCCGCGGCCGATCTCGTCGAGCTCGCGCGTGGTGATGCCCGGCTCGATCGCCTTCGCCATGCCATGCAGCGTATTGGCGACGATGCGGCCGATATCCTTCAGCCCCGCCAGGTCATCCATGTCAGTGATCGTCATCTTCGGCTCTCGGGTCTCGGGTCTCAGGCAGTTCGAACGCGCACAGTACCGGGGACCGGCGGCAATGTCCCCCGCCACATGCGGGCAGCCCGGTTGCATCGGCTGCAAGCCGCAAACGAAAAGGGCGCGCCACCGGCACGCCCTGCGCTTGCGGCCCGTGAGAGGGCTCAGCTGCCGGCTTTGGGGTCTTCGTAGACCCCCTGCTCCTTGAGCGCGTCGATGACTTCTTTCGGCATGTAGGTCTCGTCGTGCTTGGCGAGGATCTCGGTCGCCCGGAACACGCCGTCGACGTAGCGCCCGGTGCCGACCATGCCCTGGTTCTCATCGAAGAGATCGGGCAGCACGCCCTCGAAGACCACCGGCACCGAAGCGCCGCCGTCGGTCACCGAGAAGCTGATCTCGTGGCCCTGCCCGCGCACCAGCGAGCCTGCCTCGACCAGCCCGCCGATGCGGAAGGTCTCGTTCGGCGCGGGCGGCGCCTCGACCACCTGGCTGGGCGAGCGGAAAAAGTTGATCCCGTCGCGCATGGCGTAGCCGATCAGCGCGGTCGAGACGACCAGCGCCACCGCAGCCAGCGCCACGATCTGGATACGCCGCTGCTTCTTCAGCGATTTGAGACCCATCTTCTTCTCCCAAGCACGGATGCCATTCTCCCTATATGGCAATTTATCTGCCCAAGAGAACCGCGCCAAATAAAATTGCGTCATCGCGCCACGCCCCCTGCCTCCACTTGGGGACATTTTCCGGGGTCGCGGGGCAGCGCCCCCGCTCTGTCCGGCACGTCGAGGGCGGCGCCCGCGCGGCGCCCCCAGGGCGGCGTCAGGCGCTTTCGAACGTCAGCGGCCGCTTCAGGAACTGCGTTGCATGCACCGAGACCTTGCGCGGATCGCCGGTGGTCAGGAAGCGGCTCTCCTTGGCCGGGCCGTACATCGCCGGATGGCGCTGCAGGTAGTCGGCCAGCGACTCCGCCACGAGGTTGGCCTGCGAGTAGACTTTCACATCCGGGCCGAGCGCCTCCTGGAAGACCTCCTGCATCAGCGGGTAATGCGTGCAGCCGAGGATCGCCGCCTGCGGCTCGGGCATCTTGCGCTTGAGCGCCTCGACGTGGCTGCGCACCAGCGCCTCGGCGAGGATCATGTCGCCCTCCTCGATGGCATCCACCAGCCCGCCGCAGGCCTGCGCCTCGACGTCGACGCCGATGGCGCGGAACGCCAGCTCGCGCTGGAAGGCGCGGGCGCGGACGGTGGCGGGGGTGGCAAAGAGCGCGACGTGCTGCACCGCGACCTCGCGCGGCGGCGAGTTGTCGCCCCACTGCCGCTCGGTCAGCGCCTCGATCAAGGGCACGAAGACCCCCAGCACCCGCTTGCCCGGCGGCAGGCCGCCCTCCTGCATGCGCCGCAGCGCCGCCGCCGAGGCGGTGTTGCAGGCGAGGATCACCAGGTCGCAGCCGGCGTTCCACAGGGCGTGCACCGCGTCTACGGTCAGCTTGTAGATGTCCTCGGCATCGCGCACGCCGTAGGGCGCATGGGCGCTGTCGGCATAGTAGACAAAGGGCACTTCGGGCAGCCGCTTCGCGACCGCGTCGAGTACCGTAAGCCCGCCGAGCCCGGAATCGAAAACACCAACCGCCATTCTCTGCCCTCCTTGCCGGGGTCTCTGCCCGGTCTTTCGCGCTGGCACCGCGAGCGACTCACGCCGCGGAAGCCTTGGGCAAAGGTCTTACGGCGCTTTGCTTTGGAGGTCCATTGCGCCCTGCCGCGGGCTCACGACATCGTTCGCCGCTCTCGGATTGCGGCGAAGAGGCATCTACGAGGCGAGGGCGCTGTCCCCGCACCCCCGGGATATTTCGGTCTAGACGAAGGGGCGAGGCGGCGCTCTTTCCGCCTCGCCCCTGTCGGTCATTCCGCGGCCTGCGCCAGCGGCGCGCCACCGGCGCGGATCACCGCGAGCAACTCCTCGCGGCGCTTGGCGGCGGCGCGCTCGGCGGCTTCCTTCACCGGGCCATATCCGCGGATCTGTAGCGGCAGTTCCGCGAGGGCGACGGTGGCCTCGAGGGTCTCGGGCGTGACCTTGGGCAGCACCTCGTCCATGTCGCGCTCGTACTGCGCGATGAGGGCGCGCTCCATCCTGCGCTCCGCGGTGCGGCCAAAGGGGTCGAGCGCGGTGCCGCGCAGCCACTTCAGCTTCGCCAGCAGGCCGAAGGTCTTCAGCATCGACTCGCCGTAGGTCTTTTTCAGCGGCCGGCCGTCGGAGCCCTCCTTCGAGAGCATCGGCGGCGCGAGGTGGAAGCTCATCTCGAAGCCCGGCTCGAAGGTCTCCTCGGCCTTCTTCCGGGTTTCCAGATGCATGCGGGCCACCTCGTACTCGTCCTTGTAGGCGAGCAGCTTGTGGTAGCCCTTCGCCACCGCCTCGCGCAGGTGCGGGTCGGTGATCGGCTCGACCAGGGCGCGGTATTTCTTTGCCAGACGCTTGCTTTGGTAGACCGCGAGGTGATCGGCGCGGAAGGCGATCTTCTCGTCGAGCGATTTGGGTTTCTCGACCACCTTCGGCGCGCCCAGTGCCGCCGCCTCGGCCGGGTGGATCACCGCCCAGCGCCCGATCTCGAAGGCCCGCAGGTTGCGCTCCACCGCCGCGCCATTGAGGCGGATCGCCTCTTCGATGGCGTCATGCGGCAGCGGCAGCAGCCCCTGCTGCCAGGCGGCGCCGAGAATCATCATGTTGGAGAAGATTGAGTCGCCCATGGTGACCCGCGCCAGTTCGGTCGCATCGAAGATCGCCAGCCGGTCCTGCATCCGCGCCTCCAGCGCCACCCGAAGCTGGTCGAAGGGCAGCGTGAACTCGGTGTCGCGGGTGAACTCGCCGGTGATGATTTCGTGCCCGTTGACCACCGCACCGGTGCGGCCGCGCTTGGTGAGGCCGAGGGTCTTGGCCCCGGCGCTGACCACCAGGTCGCCGCCGATCAGCGCATCGGCCTCGCCGGTCGCCACGCGCACCGCCGAGATGTCCTCGGGGCGGTTCGCCAGCCGCAGGTGGATGTGCACCGCGCCGCCCTTCTGGGCGAGGCCCGCCATCTCCATCATGCCCGCGCCCATGCCGGCGATCTGCGCCGCCTGCGCCAGCACCGCACCGACCGTGACAACCCCGGTGCCGCCGACGCCGGTGATCACCACGTTGTGGGTCTTGTCGATGCTCGGCAGTTGCGGCTGCGGCAGGTGCGGCAGGTCGAGGTCCGTGGTTTCGCCCTTGCGCATCTTCGCACCCTTGAGGGTGACGAAGGAGGGGCAGAAGCCCTTGAGGCAGGAATAATCCTTGTTGCAGCTCGACTGGTCGATGGCGCGCTTGCGGCCCAGCTCGGTCTCGGCGGGCACGATCGACACGCAGTTCGACTGCACGCCGCAATCGCCGCAGCCCTCGCAGACCTCGGTGTTGATGAACACCCGCTTGTCCGGGTCCGGGAAGGTGCCCTTCTTGCGACGGCGGCGTTTTTCAGCCGCGCAGGTCTGGATGTAGAGGATGACCGAAACGCCGCCGATCTGCTCGAAGCGTTTCTGCACGGCCTCCATCTCGGCGCGCTCGAAGGTCTCGATGCCGCCCGGGAAAAGGTCGAAGTTCACCTCCTCCTTTTCGTCGTAGACCACTGCCAGGTGCTCGACGCCCATGGCCTTCAGCTCGCGCGCGATGCGATCCGCGGTCAGCCCGCCCTCGTTGGGCTGGCCGCCAGTCATGGCGACGGCGTCATTGTAGAGGATCTTGTAGGTGATGTTGGTGCCCGCCGCGAGCGCGGCGCGGATCGCCAGCGAACCGGAGTGGTTGTAGGTGCCGTCGCCGAGGTTCTGGAAGACGTGGCTGCGCGTCGAGAAGGGCGCCTCGCCGACCCAGTTCACCCCCTCGCCGCCCATGTGGGTGAAGCCGGTGGTGTTGCGGTCCATCCATTGCACCATGTAGTGGCAGCCGATCCCGGCATAGGCGCGCGAGCCTTCGGGCAGCTTGGTGGACGTGTTGTGCGGGCAGCCCGAGCAGAAATACGGCAGACGCGCCGCGAGGTCGGGGGCGTTGTCGGCCTTGCGCGCTTCGTCGAGCGCGGTCAGCCCGGCCTTGATACCCTCGGTGCCGCGACCCTCCTCGACGAAGATCTCGCCCAGCTTCTGCGCGATCCACACCGGATCAAGCGCGCCGCGGGTGGGAAAGAGCTCTTCGCGGTGCATGCCACCTGCCCCGCCCTTGTACCAGCCGTAGACACGGCGGCCGCGGCGGTCGTCGAAGATCGCCTCCTTGACCTGCACCTCGATCAGCTTGCGCTTCTCCTCGACGATGACGATCAGGTCGAGCCCTTCGGCCCAGTCGTGGAAGCCCTTCATGTCGAGCGGGAAGGTCTGGCCGACCTTGTAGGTGGTGATCCCCAGCCGCTCGGCCTCGGCTTCGTCGATATTGAGCAGCGACATGGCGTGCTGCAAATCGAGCCAGTTCTTGCCCGCCGCGACAAGGCCGATCTTGGCGCCGGGCTTGCCCCAGACGCGCTTGTCCATCTTGTTGGCGCGGGAGAATGCCTCGGCCGCGAAGCGCTTGAAGTCGATGACCCGCGCTTCCTGCAGGTGCGGCGTGTCGCCGAGCCGGATGTTCAGCCCGCCCTCGGGCATGACGAACTCCGGCGTCACCAGCGACATGCGGTCGGGGCGGCCATCGACGACGGCGGTGGCCTCGACCGTGTCCTTCATGGTCTTGAGGCCGACCCAGAGGCCGGAGAAGCGCGACAGGGCAAAGCCGTAGATGCCGTAGTCCAGCACCTCCTGCACGCCGGCAGGCGAGACCACGGGCATATAGGCATCGACCAGCGCCCATTCGGACTGGTGCAGCACCGTCGAGCTTTCGCCGGTGTGGTCGTCGCCCATGGCCATGAGAACGCCGCCATGCTTCGAGGTGCCCGCCATATTGGCGTGGCGCATCACGTCGCCGGACCGGTCGACGCCGGGGCCCTTGCCGTACCAGAGGCCGAAGACCCCGTCGTACTTGCCCTCGCCGCGCAGCTCGGCCTGTTGCGAACCCCAGAGCGCGGTGGCCGCAAGGTCCTCGTTCAGCCCCTCCTGGAAGAGGATGTCGGCCTCGGTCAGCAGCTTGCCGGCGCGGTTCATCTGGATGTCGACGGCGCCCAGCGGCGAGCCGCGGTAGCCGGTCACGTAGCCAGCCGTGTTCAGCCCGGCGGCGCGATCGCGCTCTTTTTGCATCAGCATCAGGCGAACCAGCGCCTGTGTGCCATTCAAAAGGACCGGACTCTTGCTTAAATCGAACCTGTCCTGCAGGGAAATTGCTTGCTTGCTCATGCGCGCCTCCCTTCGCTCATAGTGCTTGCAGCTAAGCCCCATGATAGGTCACACATGCTGACCCGGATAGGGAAATCTTCGTGATTTTCCCACACTCGGCAAAGATGTGTTTCCGTTAATCGTTCCTGTCGTATACAGGGCGCCAAAGTTGAATAAGATGCCGCCATGGATTGGGATAAGCTCAGGATCTTTCACGCTGTCGCAGATGCGGGCAGCCTGACTCACGCGGGAGATGCGCTGCATCTGTCGCAATCCGCCGTGTCGCGACAAATCCGGGCGCTGGAGGAGGCGCTGGATACCACGCTTTTCCACCGCCACGCGCGGGGACTGATTCTCACCGAACAGGGCGAGCTGCTGTTCGACGCCACCGCCTCGATGGTGAAGCGCATCGACAGCGCCACCGCTCGCATCCGCGACAGCGAGGAAGAGGTCTTCGGCGAGCTCAAGGTCACCACGACCCACGGCTTCGGCGTGCTCTGGCTGGCCCCGCGCCTGACCAAGCTCTACGAGAAGTACCCCGACCTGAAGATCGACCTGATGCTGGAAGAGCGCGTGCTCGACCTGCCGATGCGCGAGGCCGACGTGGCCATCCGCATGAAGGAGCCGAGCCAGGCGGACCTGATCCGCAAGCGGCTGATGTCGATCCGCATGCGCATGTACGCCTCCCCCGCCTACCTGGAACAGAACGGGCTTCCCGAGTCGCTCGAGGATCTCGCGTCGCACCGGCTGATCTGCCAGAACCCGAACTCGGCGCAGGTGCTCTCGGGCAAGGCGCTGGTGCAGAAGCTGCTCACCTATGACATCCGCACGGGTCTGACGGTGAACAACTACTTCGGGGTGCTGCAGGCAGTGATCGCCAATCTCGGCATCGGCGTGCTGCCCGACTACATCATAGAGGATTTCCCGCATGTGGTGCGGGTGCTGCCCGACGTCGAGAGCAACGAGGTGCCCGTGTTCCTCGCCTACCCGGAAGAATTGCGTCATTCCAAGAGGGTAACGGCCTTCCGCGACTTCGTGCAGGACGAGATCTTCGCGCACCGGCGGCAGCTCAAGGCGATGGGCGCCGACTGACGACGCCCAAAAATCGGGCGCCATGCAAACAGTGCATGGCAGCAATGACCGATTGAGGCCATTTCTTCCCTTGATCGACTCAAGACTGATCACATATTCAGCACACGAAGCTTGAAGCGCCCTAGTGCGCGTCATCTTCAACCTCCCTGTTGGACTTCGGCCGAGCTTTGTGCTCGGCCTTTTTTTTGCCGACTCGCAAGAGCTTGCTTTGGTGCGTCCGCCCTGTGCGCTACCCTTCCCCAAGGTGAAGGAGGGCAAGATGGCAGCGGACGAGATTTCCCCGGGCAACGCGGCGCAGCAGACATTCTGGACCGAGGGCCCCGGCCTAAACTGGGTCGCCCTGCGCGAAGAACTCGACACGTTGCATTCGCATATCTCCGAACAGGTGCTTGCCCGCGCCGCGGCGCAGCCCGGCGAGCGGGTCATCGATCTCGGCTGCGGCGCCGGCGCGACGACCCTTGCCCTGGCAGAGGCGGTGGCGCCCGAAGGCCATGTGACCGGCATCGACGTTTCCACATCGCTGCTCGAGGTGGCCCGCACCCGCGCCGAAGCGCTGGACGGCATCCGCCCCGAGTTCATCCACACCGACGCGCAACTCTGGCGACCGGAGTCGCCGGTGGACCTGTGCCTGTCGCGCATGGGGGTGATGTTCTTCGACGACCCCGACGCGGCCTTCGCCAATATCCTGCACTTCCTGAAGCCCGGCGGGCGGCTCGCCTTCATCTGCTGGCGCGCGATCGAGGAGAACCCGTGGTTCGACCTGCCGATGAAAGCGGCGGTGCATCATCTCGGCCCGCCCGCCCCCGGCGATCCCGACGCCCCCGGGCCCATGGCCTTCCGCGACCCCGAGCGGGTGCGCGGCATCCTGTCCCGCGCGGGGTTTTCCGACATTGCCATAGAGACGGTCGAGACCGAGCTGCGCCTGCCACAGGGCATGAAGGCCGCAGACCTTGCCACCCGCATCGGCCCCGCGGTGCGCCACATGCGCGACAAGGGCGCCACCGAGGCGCAGGCACAGGCCATTCAAAATGACATTCACGCGGCCTTTGCGCCCTATGAAACTGTCGAAGGGGCCAAAGTGCCCGCAAGAATGAACCTTGTGACGGCTCAGAGGCCCTGACCCCTCTTCCCCCTTTGCCGCCCTTGCCTTAAAGAGCGCACCAACCACGCTAAGGGGAGTCAGGATGCAGGAACCGTCCATCACCGAAGAGCTCATCGCCGCCCACGGGATCAGTCCCGACGAATACGAGCGGATCCTGCAGATCATCGGCCGCGAGCCGACGTTCACCGAGCTGGGGATCTTCTCGGCCATGTGGAACGAGCACTGCTCCTACAAGAGCTCGAAGATCCACCTGCGCAAGCTGCCGACCAAGGGCCCGCAGGTCATCTGCGGCCCGGGCGAGAACGCTGGCGTCGTCGACATCGGCGATGGCCAGGCGGTCATCTTCAAGATGGAAAGCCACAACCACCCGTCGTACATCGAGCCCTACCAGGGCGCGGCGACAGGCGTGGGCGGCATCCTGCGCGACGTCTTCACCATGGGCGCGCGGCCCGTCGCGGCGATGAACGCGCTGTCCTTCGGTGAGAAGGACCACCAGAAGACCCGCCAGCTTGTGCACGGCGTGGTCGAGGGTGTCGGCGGCTACGGCAACTGCTTCGGCGTGCCGACCGTCGGCGGCGAAGTGCGCTTCCACCCGGCCTATAATGGCAACTGCCTGGTCAACGCCTTCGCGGCGGGCCTGGCGGACACCGACAGCATCTTCTACTCCGCCGCCTCCGGCGTTGGCCGCCCGGTGGTCTACCTCGGCGCCAAGACCGGCCGCGACGGCGTCGGCGGCGCGACCATGGCCTCGGCGGAATTCGACGAGACCATCGAGGAAAAGCGCCCCACCGTTCAGGTCGGCGACCCGTTCACCGAGAAGCGCCTCATGGAGGCCACGCTCGAGCTGATGCAGACCGGCGCGGTGATCTCGATCCAGGACATGGGCGCCGCGGGCCTGACCTGCTCGGCCGTGGAGATGGGCGACAAGGGCAACCTCGGCGTGCGCCTCGACCTCGAGAAGGTGCCGGTCCGCGAAGAGAACATGACCGCCTACGAGATGATGCTCTCGGAGAGCCAGGAGCGCATGCTCATGGTGCTCGACCCCGCCAAGGAAGCCGAGGCCAAGGCCGTCTTCGACAAGTGGGACCTCGACTTCGCCATCGTCGGCGAGACCATCGCCGAGGACCGCTTCCTCATCGTGCTGAACGGTGACGTGAAGGCCGACCTGCCGCTCAAGGCGCTCTCGGGCACCGCGCCCGAGTATGACCGTCCCTGGGTCCCCACCCCCGCCGCCGAGCCGCTGGCCGAGGTGCCGGGCATCGATCCGATCGACGGGCTGAAGGCGCTGATCTCCTCGCCGAACTACTGCTCGCGCGAATGGGTCTACGAGCAGTACGACAGCCAGGTGATGGCTGACACCGTGCGCATCCCCGGCTTCGGCGCCGGCGTGATCCGCGTGCATGGCACCGACAAGAAGTTGGCCTTCACCTCGGACGTGACGCCGCGCTACGTGCGCGCCAACCCGGTCGAGGGCGGCAAGCAGGCGGTGGCGGAAGCCTACCGCAACCTCGTCTCCGTCGGCGCCCGCCCGCTGGCGACCACCGACAACATGAACTTCGGCAACCCCGAGAAGCCCGAGATCATGGGGCAGTTCGTCGGCGCCATCGACGGCATCGGCGCGGCCTGCCTCGCGCTCGACACGCCGATCGTTTCGGGCAACGTCTCGCTCTACAACGAGACCGACGGCGAGCCGATCCTGCCGACGCCGACCATCGGGGCCGTCGGCCTGATCGCCGCCGGCGAAGAGCCGATCCTCGGCTACGCCCGCGAAGGCCATGTGGCGCTGCTGGTCGGGGACACCGCCGGCCACCTCGGCCAGTCCGCCCTGCTTGCAGAGGTGTTCAACCGCGAGGAAGGCGACGCCCCGTCGGTCGACCTCGAGGCGGAGCGCCGCAACGGTGAGTTCATCCTCGCCAACCGCGACTGGATCCGCAGCTGCACCGACCTGTCGGACGGTGGGCTTGCCATGGCCGCCTTCGAGATGGCCGAGGCCTCGGGCGTCGGCGTGCACATCGACGCGGCGGACACGCCGACCCTCTTCGGCGAAGACCAGGGCCGCTACCTGATCGCCTGCAACTTCGACGCGGCCGAAGCGCTGATGATCGCGGCCTCCGCCGCGGGTGTCACGCTGACCACCGTCGGCAAGTTCACCGGCGACACGGTCCGCCTCGGGGGCAGCGAAGCGCCGCTCTCCGAGCTCGCAGCCGCCTACCGCGGCAGCTTCGCCGAATATTTCGGCTGAGTCGTCCGGGCCCGCTTCGGCGGAGCCCGGCTCGTCTCGGGCCTTCGACAAGCGTGTTTCCGCCGAGAAAACGCCGCCTCCCTGCCGGGACGCGGCGTTTTTCCTTCCCCAGCGTCATGCTGACACAAATCCGCCTCCGCGCGACCGCGCCGCGGCCTTGTCTGTCAGCATCAATGTCCTAAATTATTTCAAACTACCGATAAGGGCGCGCGCCACCACTCACACAACTTTAAGAAGCGCCCAGCCAAGCCACCCGAAGACCCAGCATTCCGAGTACAACAAATATCATGAACAATTGGGACGACCTTCGGTTTCTCGTCGCACTTTCCAAGACCGGCACCATGACCGCCGCGGCCAAGCTCCTCGGCACCAACACCGCGACCGTCTCCCGCAGGATCGAACGCCTCTCCGAAACGCTCGGCGTCCCGGCCTTCGTCAAGACCGCCGACGGCTGGCGCCCCTCCGAGGCGGTGCGTGAGCTGATCAACGTCGCCCAGAACTTCGATGGCCAGCTCAAGTCGACGCTGAACAACCAGGGCGTCGGGCTCGACGTCGAAACGGTGTCGCTCAGCTTGGGCGCCTCGCCGATCATCACCTCTCTGGTCCTCTTTCCGGGCCTCGGGCCGCAGGCCGAGATGCTGCCCGGCGTGCAGTTGACGGTCACCGAGCGGCGCGAACGCGAGGGGCTCGGCGAGAACGATCTGGTGGTCCAGTTCGGACGCCCCGATCAGGGCCGCATCGTCGCGCGCAAGGCCGGCGACATGAGCTTCCGCCCCTACCGTTTCCGCGACACCGACCCGCAGGGCGACTGGATCGGTCTGAACACCACGCCGGGTCGCTCACGCGTTCTGCGCCAGGCCTACGAGCTGTTCGGCAAGGAGCCGAAGATCAAGGTCGACAACTTCATCGCCCTGCACCGGCTCATGCAGACCACCCGGATGTCCGGCCCCTTGCCGGATATTTTGGCACGTCAGTCACCCGAGTTCGTGCCGATTCAGCCAGAAGCGGCCGCCATCACCCTGGAGTGTTGGCTCTTCTATCACGAGAGTCGCCGCACGGATTCCGGAATGCGTCGCGCTGTGGACTGGATTATCAAGTGTTTCGAGGACCTTGACAGCGAACCTGCCGGCCGCTCGGAATACATCTAACAATGTTTACGCAAAGTTAGCGTTGAACATTTCCCTCTTGGTTTTGTGATGACCAAGTGTAACATTGGCGACATGTATTCAACCGGGCCATTCGATTCCGGAGTAACGAGCAGGATTATGTTCAGCCTAATACCCACCATTCAATGCGCTTTGCGGCTGTCATTTGCCATCTTGCTCGGACACACCGTCGCGCTGGAGATATTCACCAGCGACCCCACGCTCACCGGCGCCTTCGCCGTGCGCCTGCCCGAGTTCGGAACCTCTATCATCTGCGTCGTGCTGGCCTCGATCAGCATCTGGCTGATCCTCGGGATCGGCACGCGCACGGTCGCCTTGGCCGGCGCTGCGATCTACCTCGCGCATGAGGCCCTCGTGCCCGGCTTCAACCTCTTTGACCTGCAGGCGGCCCAGAGCTGCCTGCTTGTCGCATCCCTCGCCCTTCCGCTCGTCATTTTCGGCGGAGGACGTTTCAGCGTGATCGCTGTACAGACCCCGGAACCTGTCTAACTCCGGACCACCACTCACGAAGACAAGAAAAGCGGCCCCGCGGGGCCGCTTTTTTCTTTCCGCACCCGCCGGGTCTCAGAGCCCGTAGAGCGCGCCGAATTTCGCCTCGAGATACTCCAGAAGCGGCGCCTCGGACGACGCGAAGCCGCAAGCCCGCTCGATCACGTCGCGCGGGGCGTAGAGCCCGCCATGCCGCTGCACGCGCTCGCGCAGCCAGCCGGTCGCCGCAGACAGGTCGCCCTCGGCCATCTGCGCGTCGAGGTCCGGCACCGCCTGCCGCAGCGCCTTGTGCAGGCAGCCGGCGTAGACATTGCCGAGGCTGTAGGTCGGGAAGTAGCCGAAGAGACCCGCCGACCAGTGCACGTCCTGCAGCACCCCGTCCGACGCCTTGTCGACCGCAAAGCCGAAGTCCGCGGCGAAGCGCTCGTTCCAGGCCGCCTCGAGATCGTCGACCGCCAGTTCGCCCGAGATCAGCGCCCGCTCGAGATCGAAGCGCAGCAGCACATGCAGGTTGTACTGCACCTCGTCGGACTCGGTACGGATGTAATTGTTCTGCACCGAGTTGACGCTGGCGTAGAACTCCTCGGCGCTCAGCCCCAGGTCGCCGAACTCCGCCTGCATCTGGCCATGCAGCCAACCGGTGAAGGCGCGGGAGCGCCCGAGCTGGTTCTCGTAGATGCGGCTCTGGCTCTCGTGCAAGCCCATCGACACGCCTTCGCCCAGCGGGGTGAAGCGGTAGCCGGGGGCGATGGCCTGCTCGTAGGCGGCGTGGCCGGTCTCGTGGATGATCGAGTAGACGCAGTTGAACGGGTCGAGCGGGTTGGTCCGCGTGGTGATCCGCACGTCGTCGCCGCTGCCCGAGCTGAACGGATGCACGGCCTTGTCGACCCGACCGCGCGCCATGTCGTAGCCGAAGACCTCGGCCAGCTTGCGCGCCAGCTCCATCTGCTTCGCATCGTCGAAGGTGCCCGAAAGCGGCTTCGGCGCGGGCCGCTCGAGGATCGCCTGCCGCAGGTCCACGAGGCGCGGGCGCAGCGCGCCGAACATCTCGGAAAGCTGCTGCGCCGTGGCGCCGGGCTCGTAGTCGTCGAGCAGCGCGTCGTAGACGTCGCCGCCACCCGCAAGCGCGGCGCCCTCCTCGCGCTTCAGCGCAACCACGTCCTTCAGCACCGGCGCGAAGGCGGCGAAATTGTCGTCGGCGCGGGCCTCGGCCCAGACCCGGTGTGCCCGGCTGGTCAGCCGCGCCAGATCCGCCGCCAGCTTGCCCGGCACGCGGCCCGCGCGGGTGAAGCTGCGCTGGATGTGCCGAAGCTGCGCCTGCCCGACCTCGTCAAGCGTGGCGGCGTCGATCGCCGCCAGCCACTCGCCGACGCGCGGATCGGTGCGCCGCGCGTGCAGCACGCCTTCCAGCGCCGCCATCTCCTCGGAACGCTGGTCCGCCGCACCATGCGGCATGGTGGTTTCCTGGTCCCAGCCAAGCCGGCCCGCCACCTGCGCCAGCGCGCCGGTCTCGCGCTGGAACGCCATCAGATCATCATATGCACTCATCTCAGCGGGCCTCGCGGATCGACTGGGTTTTCGGGAACTGCGCGCCGAAACGGGCGCGCAGGATCAGCACCCAGAGCACCACGGCCCCGAGCTGGTGGGTGATGGCGATATGCCAGGGTGCGACGTAGAGCACCGTTGTGATGCCCAGCACCACCTGCACGCAGAGCATCGCCATGACCGCGTTGAAGCGGAAGCGGGTGTCGGCGTTCGCGGACTTGCGGCCGCGCAGCCAGACCACCACACCGAAGACGAAGAGCAGGTAGCCCACCATCCGGTGCATGAACTGCACGAGCCCCGGGTCCTCGAAGAAGTTGCGCCAGAGCGGCACCAGGTCGAAGGGCTGCGGCGGGAAGAAGCCGCCCGCCATCAGCGGCCAGTCCGTGAACGACCGGCCCGCGTCGATGCCCGCCACCAGCGCGCCCAGCAGGATCTGCACGAAGGCAAGGTGCAGCAGGCCGGTGGACATCGAGAAGAGCTTCGGCTCGCGCAGGCGCCGCGCCTGCATCAGGTCGCGCTCCTGCCGGCCCAGCAGGAAGATGTCCCAGGCGATGAAGCCGAGGATGATGAAGGCAAGGCCAAGGTGCGTCGCCAGCCGGTAGGAGGCCACGGCCACCATGTCGCCGACGAGGCCCGAGGACACCATCCACCAGCCCACGGCCCCCTGCAGCCCGCCAAGCGCGCCCAGAAGCAGCAGCCGCCCAGTCCAGCCGCTCGGGATCTGCCGCGCCACGAGGAAGACGAGGAAGCCGAGGGCCCAGACGAGACCGATCACCCGGCCCAACTGCCGGTGGCCCCATTCCCACCAGTAGATGCCCTTGAACTCCGACAGGGTCATGCCCTTGTTGAGCAGCTCGTACTGCGGGATCTGCTGGTAGAGGGTGAATTCCTCCTGCCATTCGGCCTCGCTCAGCGGCGGGATTGCGCCGTGCAGCGGCTTCCACTCGGTGATCGACAGGCCGCTGTCGGTGAGCCGGGTCAGCCCGCCGACGCAGATCATCGCCAGCACCAGCACGAAGAGCAGCATCAGCCAGACCCGGATCGCGCCGCGGGCCCCACCGCGTCCCTTGTCGATCATGCCGCCCGTGGGGGCGGCCTTCGGGGTCTCCGCCCCAACCTCCTCAAAGAGCTTGCGGTTTCCGGCCATGATCTTCTCCTACATCCGTCGCGGCGACGATAGGCGCGCGCCCGCGCCCCATCAAGCCGCCATCAGTCCAGCACAGCGCGGCTCAGCCGCGCTCCTTCCAGCGCACCATCTGGCGCATCACCCCGTGCAGGGTCTTCACGTCTTCGCGGGTCAGCGGCATGCGGCTCCAGAGGTTGCGCAGCGTCAGCTTCATGCTCTCGGCCTTGTGGTCCGGGAAGAAGAACCCGGCCTCGCTCAGCCGCTCCTCGTAATGCTCGGCCAGCTTTTCGACCTCGATACCGCTGGCCCATTCGGCGCCCGCCATCTCGACCCGCTGCGCCTCGATCTGCGTCGAGGCCCGCTGCCATTCGTAGGCGCAAAGCAGCACGCATTGCGCAAGGTTGAGCGAGGGAAACTCGGGGTTCACCGGCACGTTGATCAGCGCATTGGCCACGGCAACGTCGGAGTTCTCCAGCCCGGCGCGCTCGGGGCCGAACATCACCGCGACCTTGCCGCCCTGCGCGATGCGCTGACTGGCTTCCTTCATCGCCTGCTCGGGCGAGTAGACCGGCTTGGTGAGCCCGCGCATCCGCGCCGTGGTGGCAAACACGAGGTCGCAATCCTCGACCGCCTGCGCGGTGGTCTCGACCAGCTGCGCCTCGTCCAGCAGCCGCCCGGCGCCCGAGGCCATGGCCACCGCCGACGGGTTCGGCCAGCCGTCGCGCGGGCTCACCAGACGCATCCGGTCCAGCCCGAAATTCCACATGGCCCGCGATGCGGCCCCGATATTCTCGCCCATCTGCGGCCGCACCAGCACGAACGCTGGCTGCCTCGTCTCGCTCGGCATGACAAACTCCGTAAATCCGGCTTCCGCATAGTCCCGCACGGCCCGAAGAGCAAGAAAGCGACAGCGCCCCGCCCCGATTTGTCGCGCCCCACCGCGAGGCTTGCCGCCCGCGCCCGCCGCTGCCATGAGGGTGCAAAGCCGACAGCGGAGCCGCGATGACCCTCAGAGACGCCCGACCCGAAGATTCCTCCGCCCTCGCCGCCCTGTCGATCGAGGTCTGGCTCGGCACCTACATCCGCCGCGGCGTGAGTGCCGAATTCGCGGACTACGCGCTGGAGACCTTCACCAAGGCGAATTTCGAACGCTGGCTCGCGCTGCCCTCCGAGCGCTTCATCGTCTCGCAGAACGAGGACGGGCTCGACGGCTTCCTGCGTCTCACCCAGGGCGCGCCAGGCCCGCTTCCCGGCTGCTCGGACACCGAGATCGCCACGCTCTACGTCCAGCCCCGCCACAAGGGCCACGGCATCGGGCGCGATCTTCTGCAGGCCGGTCTCGGCGCGGCGCTGGCGCTGGACGCCCCCTCGGTCTGGCTCGCCACCAATTCCGAGAACACGCCCGCCATCGCCTTCTACCGCGCGCAGGGGTTCGAGCAGATCGGCCAGACTCACTTCCGCATCGGCGAGAACGCCTACCCCAACGAGGTCTTCCGCTACGCCTTCCCCCGGCACTGAGCGCCGCGCCGTCTTCTAGGCAGAAATATCCCCGCCGGCGGCCTCCGAAGGATATGCTGCGCGCGTCCCTAGCAAGGAGCGCTGCGCATGAGCTACGACGAAGGCCTCGCCGAGATGGTCCGCGACGACATCGGCTCGCTGCCCGGGCTGAGCGAGAAACGCATGTTCGGCGCGCTGTGCTTCCTGCTCGACGGCAACATGATCTGCGGCGTGCGGGCCGAGGGCGGGCTCTACCGAGTCGGCAAGGCGATGCAGGACGACGCCACCGCGCTCGAGGCCGTCGGCCCCGCGATCATGGGCGGGCGGCGCATGGGCGGCTATGTGGAAGCCGCGCCCGAGGCCATGGCCGATGACGCCACCCGCGCCCGGCTCACCGCGCTGGCCCTGGCCTTCGTCCGCGGCCTGCCACCGAAATGACGCTGCCCCCTTTCGTGCGCTCTAAAGGCACGATATAGGAGCGCAATTCGCAAGTCAGGAGCCGCGCCATGGCCGAAGCAGACCAGCCTCAGCTCTATCTCGTTACCCCGCCGGAGTTCGATCTGTCGAGCTTCCCGGACAAGCTCTCCTCGGTGCTCGATGCCGCCGAGATCGCCTGCATGCGCCTGTCGCTCGCTACGCGCGACGAGGACCGGCTGCTGCGCGCTGCCGACGTGGTGCGCGAGGTGGCGCATCGCTACGACATCGCGCTGGTGATCGACACCCACGTGGTGCTGGCGCAGCGCCTCGGGCTCGACGGGGTGCATCTGACCGACGGCTCGCGCTCGGTGCGCGCCGCGCGCAAAGACCTCGGTCCCGACGCCATCGTCGGCGCCTTCTGCGGCAGCTCGCGCCATGACGGCATGGTCGCCGGCGAGGCGGGGGCGGATTACGTCGCCTTCGGTCCGCTCAGCGGCGAGGCGCTCGGCGACGGCACGCTGGCCGATTTCGAGATGTTCGAATGGTGGTCGCAGATGATCGAGGTGCCGGTGGTGGCCGAAGGTGGGCTGACCCCCGAGCTGGTGGCGAAACTCGCCCCGGTGACCGACTTCCTCAGCATCGGCGAGGAAATCTGGAACACCGAGGATCCCGCCGCGTCCCTGAAATCCCTGATCTCCGCAATGCTCTGAGCTTTCAGCGCGTTACGAACTATTTCTCAGACATCACTTGCGGATGGATGCGCGGACCTGAGCCGCGCTTCCGCCGCCCGCGCCAGCGCCTTGCGGTTGGCGAATTCGGCGACCCGCAGCGGCTCGTGGTAGATTACCTCCACATGCCCCTGTCGGCGCGCGCCCAGCACCCGCAGCAAATGCGGCCCGAGCGCCATATCACCCCACCAGCCATAGAAGGCCGGATCGCTGCCTGCCGGCGCGTGATAGACGACGGTGACCGGCTGGACCTGCAGCTCCTGCTTCAGTCCACCTGACAGGAACGCCTCGAAGAGCGTTGTTTTGAAAGGAAGAACTCGCAGACCATCGGTCGAGGTGCCTTCCGGGAAGAACAGCAGCCTGTCGCCGGCCAGCAGCCGCGCCTCGATCACCTTGGGCTGCGCCTTCGCTTCGCGCCGATCGCGGTTGATGAAAACCGTGCCGGTGAGTTTCGCCAGCAGGCCGATGCCCGGCCAGCCCGCCACCTCGGCCTTCGACACGAAGAGCACGTTGCGCCGCGCGTTGAGCGCGAAGATGTCGAGCCACGAGGAATGGTTGGCGACATAGGCGCCCCGCCCGGCCATCCGCGGCCCCCGTGCCGCGTGGCGCATGCCGAGGATGGTGAAGACAAGACGGCAGACCGCCTGCGTCACCAGCGGCGACCAGACACGCCGACCGCCCCGAAACAGCCGCTCGACCAGCAGCACCGCCAGCTTGACCACGATCCCGCAGACCAGAAGCAGCGCGATCAGCAGCCCGCGCAGGCCGGCCCGCAGACAGTCGGCCCAGTCGAGGGGGATCTGCGGCGGCTCGGCCCCGCGCCAGGTCGGGCCCGCCGGACCGGCCGGACCTGTCGGACCCGAGGGATCGCTCACCCGCGCCCCCGCCGCACCCGCGCCGCGGCCTGCTCGTTCAGCCGCTGCGTGTCCATGACGAGGCAGACGTCGGTGGTGTTGAAGGCATGATCGACAAAGGCCCCCTCGCCGACCATGCCGCCGAGCCGCAAGTAGCCCTTGATCAACGCCGGGGTCTCGACCATGGCACGGCGGCGGTCGATCTCGGCCTCGGGCAGCAGGTCCATCGGCTGGAACACCCGGCTGCGCACGCGCAGCTGCTCGGGCGCGAGATGACGCGCGTGCAGCAGCGACAGCGGATGCGCCAGCGCCTGCACGTCGGTGCCATGGAACGACGCGGTGCCGAAGAGGATCTCGATCCCGTGCGTGGCCACGTAATCGGCCAGCGCCTGCCACATCAGCATCACTCCCGGCCCACCGCGGTAGTCGGGGTGCAGGCAGGACCGCCCGAGCTCCAGCAAGCGGCGCCCGCTGGTGCGCAGCGGCGCAAGGTCATATTCATCTTCGGAGTAGAACTGCCCCGCCGCCGCCGCCTGGTCGTCGCGCAGCAGCCGGTAGACGCCGACCACGGCGCCATCCTGGCGGGAGTCCGTCAGCAGCAGGTGATCAAAGAAGGGATCGAAGCGGTCCCGCTCGAGCCGGTTCTCGTGGTCCACCAGCGCGCCACCACCGCCCAGCTCCGCGACGAAGACCTCGTAACGCAGCCGCTGTGCCGCCACGATCTCGTCCTGCGTGCGCGCCAGCCGCACCGTCAAGTTCCTGTCGTCCAGCGCCATCGCTCCCCTCTGCGTTATGCCGCGGTTCTAATGCGGCGCGGCGCAAAGGAAAACAGCTTTTGCCCGGACCGCCTCGCGAGGGCGGCTTGGCAAGGCTTGGTTAACCATTCGTAAACGACTACGGCGTAACCCTAGGCGTCGAAGACCGGCAGGAGGGTCACCCGCTCGCCATCGAGCACGACCTTGCCCTGCTCCCGAAAGTTGACAGTGACGCGGCCCCCGATGTTGGATTGCACCTGCCCGATCCCCCACTCCGGTTTGTCGGGATGCTGCACCAGCATTCCCGGCTCGAGCAACGCGTTGAGATCGTTCATATCCATTCCCCTTCCACGAGGCCTTGATGCAACAGCCTAACGCCAAACTCGCGACACTGGTAGCCTCGCGACTCTGCCATGACATGGTGAGCCCGGTGGGCGCAATCGCCAATGGGCTCGAGCTTCTGGCGCTCTCGGGCACGGCGCAGGACTCGCCGGAGATGGCCCTGCTTAACGAAAGCTGCCGCGCGGCGCGGGCCCGGATCAGCCTCTTTCGCGTTGCCTTCGGCCACGCCGAGGGCGAGCAGATGATCGGCCCGCCCGAGGCCGGCCGGCTGCTGCGCGACTATTGTCAGGGGGGCCGGCTGAGCTGCGACTGGCGGCGCGAGAGCAGCGCACCCCGTTCCGAGGTGCAACTCGCGCTGCTGGCGGTGCTCTGCTGCGAGAGTGCGCTGCCGATGGGCGGCAAGGTCGAGATCGAAGAGCTGGGCGCGGGCTGGCGGATCACCGGGACCGGCCCGCGCATCGCCCATGACCCGGCGCTCTGGCCCCTGCTCGCGCACCCTGGGAAACTGCCGTCGCTGTCGGGCGCGCAGGTTCATTTCCCGGTTCTGGCGGCACTCTCCGAAGATCGCGGCCGCAGCATTGCCGTGACCGCGGGCGAGGCCGCGGTCACGATCGAGATCAGTTGAGGCTCAGCCGCGCACCGCGCCGTCGGAGCGCACCACGTATTTGAAGCTGGTCAGCTGTTCGGCGCCCACCGGGCCGCGGGCATGCATCTTGCCGGTGGCGATGCCGATCTCCGCGCCCATTCCGAACTCGCCGCCGTCGGCGAACTGGGTCGAGGAATTGACCATGACGATGGCGCTGTCGACGCGCTGGATGAACTTGTCGACCGCCGCCTCGTCCTGCGACAGGATGCAGTCGGTGTGCTGCGAGCCATAGCGGCGGATGTGGGCGATGGCGTCATCCTCGTCGGCGACGACCTTGGCGGCGATGATCTTGTCGAGATACTCGCGGCCCCAGTCGTCCTCGGTGGCCGGCATCACGCCCTCGATCTGCTGCAGGCCCGCGTCACCGCGGACCTCGACCCCTGCGTCGAGCAGCGCGCGGACCACGCCCTGCCCGACGGTGTCCATCGCCTCGCGGTGGATCAGCAGGCATTCGGCGGCGCCGCAGATGCCGGTGCGCCGGGTCTTAGCGTTGAGCACGACCTTGAGCGCGGTCACCGGGTCGGCGGCGCGGTCGATGTAGATGTGCACGATGCCCTCGAGATGGGCAAAGACCGGCACCCGCGCCTCGCGCTGCACGAGGCCGACGAGCCCCTTGCCGCCGCGCGGCACGATCACGTCCACATAGTCGGTCATGGTCAGCAGCTCCTGCACCGCGGCGCGCTCGCGCGTCGGCACCAGCTGGATCGCATCTTCCGGCAGTCCGGCCTTGCGCAACCCGTCGACGAGGCAGGCGTGGATCGCCGAGGAGCTGTGGAAGCTCTCCGACCCGCCGCGCAGGATCACCGCATTGCCCGACTTGAGGCAGAGCGCCCCGGCATCGGCGGTGACGTTCGGGCGGGATTCGTAGATCACCCCGATGACGCCGAGCGGCGTGCGCACGCGCTTGATCTGCAGCCCGCTGGGACGGTCCCACTCGGTGATCACCTCGCCCACGGGATCGCGCTGCGCGGCAATCGCCCGCAGCCCGTCGACCACGCCCTGAAGACGTTCCTCGGTCAGCAGCAGGCGGTCCATCATCGCGTCCGACAACCCCTTGTCGCGGCCGAACTGCATGTCCTTTTCATTGGCGGCGAGGATCTCGGCGCGGCGGGCCCAGACGGCGTCCGCCGCGGCCTCCAGCGCCTCGGTCTTGCGCTCTGGCGGGGTAAAGGCGAGCTCCGCGGCGGCGGCCTTGGCACGTTTGCCGAGGTCGATCATGGTCGCGTGGATGTCTGTCAGGTCTTTCATCGCTCTTTACCCTAGGTTTGGGGTTTGGAGCCCCCTTATAGCGCCGCGGCATTGAGGGATACAGAGCCGATTGCGCGCCGCCCCGGCGGATCGCAGGGATGGCCGGTGGCAGGCCATGCGTATTTTCAAAGAGAAGGAGCGGCGGGCTGGTCTGCGCCCGTCTTCTCTTTCCAAATACACCTTCTTCGCCCGCCGCCAGCGCGGCGCCGGGCAGGCCCGTTCAGAGCGCCATGTCGTCGCGGTGGATCAGCACGGCACGACCGGGATAGCCCAGCACCTGCTCGATCTCCGAGCTGTGGTGGCCGATGATCGCCTGCGCCTCTTCGGCGGTGTAGCGGGTCAGCCCCTGCCCCAGAGCGCGCCCCTCGGCGTCGCGGATCATCACCGGATCCCCGCGGCCGAATGCGCCCTCGGCCCGCGTCACGCCGACCGGCAGCAGCGAGCGCCCCTGCGCCAGCGCGGCGGCGGCGCCGGCATCGACGGTGAGCACGCCGCAGGGTTTCATCGCAAGGATCCAGCCCTTGCGTGCCGCGTGCGGGTCCATCTGCGGGGTAAACCAGGTGGCGTTCGCCCCCTCTTCCAGCGCGGTGAGCGGGTTCAGCACCGAGCCCTCGGTGATCGCCATGGCACAGCCCGCGCCGGTGGCGGTCTTGGCGGCCATGAGCTTGGTCTTCATCCCGCCCTTCGACAGGCCCGAGCCGGCGTCGCCGGCCATGGCTTCGATCTCGGGGGTGATCTGGTGGATGACGTCGTAGCGCCGCGCCTTCGGATCCTGCGCCGGGTTGGCGGTGTAGAACCCGTCGACGTCCGACAGCAGGATCAACTGGTCGGCGCCGACGGTGACGGCGACCTGCGCCGCCAGCCGGTCGTTGTCGCCGTAGCGGATCTCGTCGGTGGCGACGGTGTCGTTCTCGTTGACGATGGGCACCGCGCCGAAGCCGAGCAGCGTCTCCATCGTGGCGCGGGAGTTGAGATAGCGGCGGCGCGAGGCGGAATCCTCGAGCGTCACCAGTACCTGCGCGGTGGTGATGCCGTGCGGGACGAGCGCCTCTTCCCAGGCGCGGGCGAGGCGGATCTGCCCGACCGCGGCGGCGGCCTGGCTCTGCTCGAGCGGCAGGGCGACGGGCGGCAGCTTGAGGATGCCGCGCCCCAGGGCGATCGAGCCCGAAGAGACCAGCACCACATCGGCGCCGCGCGCCTTCACCCGGGCCACGTCGGCGGCCATGGAGGTCAGCCAGTCCTGGCGCAGCGCACCGGTCTGCTTGTCGACCAGCAGGGCCGAGCCGATCTTTACAACGAGGCGGCGAGCCTCGCTCAGGGTTGCCATGGGGTGTCTTCCTCGGGCGCCTCGCGCAGGCGGTTCTCGTCGATATAGCCGCGCAGTTCGCGCAGCACCTCGGTCACGCCCTCGCCGGCCGCGCCGGACATGAGCATCACCTTGCCGCCGGTCTTCGCCTCGAGCTCTTCCTTCAGGAAGGCGCGCTCCTCGTCGTCCAGCGCGTCGATCTTGTTGAGCACGGTGACCCGGGGCTTGTCGGCGAGACCCTCGCCGTAGGCCTCGATCTCGGTGATGATCGTCTCCCAGTCCTCGAGCAGCGTGCCCGAGGTGCCGTCGACGAGGTGCAGCAGCACGGCGCAGCGCTCGACGTGGCCGAGGAAGAGATCGCCAAGGCCGCGGCCTTCATGCGCGCCCTCGATCAGGCCGGGGATGTCGGCGACGACGAATTCCTTGCCGTCCACGCCGACGACGCCGAGGTTCGGGTGCAGCGTGGTGAACGGGTAGTCGGCGATCTTCGGGCGGGCATTGGAGGTCGCGGCGAGGAAGGTCGACTTGCCGGCATTCGGCAGGCCCAGCAGGCCCACATCTGCAATGAGTTTCAGCCGCAGCCAGATGGTGCGCTCGATGCCCGGCTGGCCGGGGTTGGCACGGCGCGGCGCCTGGTTGGTCGAGGTCTTGAAGTGCAGGTTGCCCCAGCCGCCGTTGCCGCCCTTGGCGAGCAGCACGCGCTGGCCGAGCTCGGTGAGGTCGGCGATCACCGTTTCCTCATCCTCGTCGAGGATCTCGGTGCCCACCGGCACCCGCAGCACGATGTCGTCGCCGTCGGCGCCGGTGCGCTGGCGGCCCATGCCCGGCACGCCGTTGCCGGCGAAGAAATGCTGCTGGTAGCGGAAGTCGATGAGCGTGTTGAGCCCGTCGACCGCCTCGGCCCAGACATCGCCGCCCCGGCCGCCATCGCCGCCGTCGGGCCCACCGTATTCGATGAACTTCTCGCGGCGGAAGGAGGTGCAGCCTTTGCCGCCCTGGCCGGATCGGATGTAGACCTTGCAAAGATCGAGGAATTTCATGGTCGGGCTTTCCGGCTGGATGACGTCGCGGCGCGAGTTCAATGCGGTTGCGGCGCGGTTTAGCGCGACTCGACGCGCGGCTCAAGTTGCGGGCCGGGCGTCCTTGGGGCGCTGCCCCCGCCGCGCTCCGCGCGGCTCCCCCGGGATATTTCGATCCAGACGAAGGACCTGCAGCCCCTCCTCCGAAATGCGGCTCCCCAAAAGCAGAAACGCCGCGCGGCCCGGAGGCTGCGAGGCGTCTGCGTTCCGAAGAAAGTGGCGCGGTTGACGGGGCTCGAACCCGCGACCCCCGGCGTGACAGGCCGGTACTCTAACCAACTGAGCTACAACCGCGCTTTTCTGCCGGTCATCAATCCTAGGTAGCGGTGGCGCGGTTGACGGGGCTCGAACCCGCGACCCCCGGCGTGACAGGCCGGTACTCTAACCATCTGAGCTACAACCGCTCGCTACCGTCTGGACTGTGTCCCGAACGTGGGGCGCTTTTAGGCGGGGGGCCGGACCCCGTCAAGCGCTTTCCTAGGGGCAGTTGCGGATTTTTCTTCGGGCCCTCGAAAAACCTGTCCCGCGGCGCCTCCGCGCAGGCCGCGGCGCGACATATTCCAGGTTTTTCCCTTATGGATCAATAATCTGCGCGTATCCTCGGCGAAGACGCCCGATCCGCGACCGCAACCTATTTTGTCGCCGCGTCCCGTGCCATGCGCTCAAGCTCCGCAGAAATAAGGATCATCCGCGACACCTGTCCGCGACTTTCGCTGCGCGCCAGTTCATAGGCGCAATGCTCGAGCAGCGCCGCCGACAACCGCAGCAGTTCCGAGACCGAGTCAGCCCCGCGCAGTTCCTGCGCCCGCGCGATGACATCCTCGAACACCGGCACATCGACCAGCGCCCCGCCAGCCGGCGTCTGCTCATTTTCAGTGTAGAGTCGTCCCACGTCCCCGCACTCCTAGCTCCCAGTTTAATCCCGTGCCGCGCGCGGAAGAGCCCATCGGCCCGCGCCCGACACTGTCCCCTTTGACTTTCCGCCCGGCCCGGTCTTCGGACCCGGTGTTGCACGGCGCAGCGAAAGTTCCGCCTTCGGCCGCCATGGCGGCGCGCATCCCCATGCGCGGACATCCGGGCCGCGCCGCAAGGGCCCGACCTGACGCCAATCCGCATCAGGCTAACACAGGTGGCGCCCCAAAAAAGCCTTTATTTTCCCGATCGAGACCGCTGCGTCCCCTGCGCCACATGCAGCAACGAGGCGCCCTGCAACGCCGGTGCGCAAGACAATGACGAGGCCGAGATACGCCGCCGCGGGCTTGCGGAGACCTCGGAATTGGACGAGAAAGTGCAATTGATTGCAGATAGATACACAAGCGACACCACGTGAAGGCACTACTGGCTCAGGATCTCGGGCTGATCGACACCACGGGGAGGCAGCTGCCGCTCAGTATCGAGGACTACATTTCAATGCTCTGCCAGGCCCAGACCTGGCGATATCTATCGCTTGTGCTGGTGGTTCTGGTCGCGTCCGACCCGCTGGGGCTGTCCGACCGGCTCCCATTGGCGGCCTACCTGCTGGCCTGGGCCTTCGGCGTCGGCTGCTATTTCGGCAGCCAGATCCTGTTGATGCTAGGAGTGGCATCGCTGCGCCGCCTGTTGCCGCGCGGCCCGGTCTACTGGCCGCTCCTGTCGCTGCTGGCGCTAGGCCCGACCCTGCTGCTGCTGGAGCATGCGCTGAGCTTCGCGCTCGGCGCCCCGCTGGGCGCCCTGATCATGCGCCGAATGCTCTACCTGCTGGTCAGCATCGTCATGTTCGAGACGATCTTCATGCGGTTCGTCCGCGCCGCGCCGCCCGCCACCGGCGCCGAGGACCCCGCGCCGGGCGCCGGGCAAGGCGCCGCTGCGGACGCCGATAACGACGGCCCCGAGCACGTCGTTGCTGCGGCGGCCGAACCCGACGGCGACGAACCCGAGGTCGACATGCCCGCATCCCGCGTACTGTTGATCGGGGCGCAGCCGGTGCCGCTCGACGAGCTGAACTACCTCGAGGCGCGGCAGCATCACGTGCATGCCAGCCTGACCGCCGGCACGCTCACCCTGCGCACCCGGCTGGCGGATGTGCTGGCCCAGACCCGGCCCGAGGACGGCGTGCAGACGCATCGCTCCTGGTGGGTGGCGCGCCGCGCCGTGCGCGGGCTCGAGGAGGAAGGCGGCAAGCCGGTGCTGCGGCTGCTCGGCGGCGCCGGGGTGCCCGTGGCGCGGGCGCGCATTCCGGAGATCGAGCGCTGGATCGCCACCCATATCGCCTGACCCTTGCAGTGCCGGCTTTCCCCGCCTCCTGAGCGGCGCGCGCCCTTTACCCCGGCCCGCGCATTTCCTATATCTTCGCTCAGGAACCCTAGGAAGGACCCGCCATGACCGATGCACCGCTTGAAGGCGCCCCGCTGATCGCGCCCTCCAGCACCGATCACCCGCTGTACGATTCGGTCGTCGAAGCGTGCCGCACGGTGTTCGACCCCGAGATCCCGGTGAACATCTACGACCTCGGCCTGATCTACACGATCGAGATCGCTGCCGAAGGCGAGGTGAAGGTGATCATGACCCTGACCGCACCGGGCTGCCCGGTGGCGGGCGAGATGCCGGGCTGGGTGCAGGACGCCGTGGCCTCGGTGCCGGGCGTGAAGGACGTTGACGTCGACATGGTCTTCGATCCGCCCTGGGGCATGGACATGATGTCCGACGAGGCCCGGCTGGAGCTGGGCTTTATGTAAGCCACTCAGCGACACGCAGCCGACCCGAGCGCGCCCTTCTGGCGCGCTTTTTCTTTGTCTGCCGACCCGCCGCCGCCTCCAATTCCGCGCCCTTCTCTTCGACCCTCTCGTGGCCAGGCGCGGGAACCCGCGGGCGGGTTGCGCCGTTGGGCTGCGATGACCCTGCTCGCCCGCCTCCTGCCGCTCGCCCTACTCGCGTTGTTCGCCGCCCTGCCCGCCCCCCTGCGCGCGCAGGACCAGGGGCTCGACCGCTGGTACCAGGTCGAGATGGTCAACCCCGGCCTGGGATCGGCGCCGCAGAACATCGACCGGACCACCCCGCGCGCCGCGCTCGAGAGCTTTCTGTTCCGCGCCGACGCCGAGGACTGGGAAGGCGCGGCGCATCTTCTGGACCTGTCGAGCATCGAGCCCGGAGAGCAGGCCGAACTCGGCCCCGAACGCGCCCGGCAATTCGCCACGCTCATGGATCGCAAGATCATGATCGACTGGTACGACCTGCGCGACCGGCCCGATGGCGTCGATGCGCGCACCAAGGATTCGCCCATGGCCGGCGAGCCGCGCCGCTCGCTGCTGCTGTGGTACGTCAAGCTGGGCGACCGACCCGTGCCGATCCGCATCAACCGGGTGAAGCCCGCCACCGGCGAGCCGGTCTGGCTGGTCTCGCGGCAGACCGTGCAGGCGCTGCCCGCTCTCGCCGATGCTTTCGGTCCCACCAAGCTCGAAGAGGCACTGCCCGCGCCGCTGCGCGAACGCGCCTTCTGGGGGCTGCGCTGGTGGGAGGTCATCGCATTGCCGCTGGTGCTGATCGTCACCGGCGTCATCGGCTTTTTCGTGAACGGGCTGATGTCGCGCGGGCTCAACCGCTCGCTGCGTGACGCGCCCTATTCCATGCTCGTGGCGCTGCGCGGACCGGTCACCCTTTCGGTGATCAGCGCGTCGATGTCGCTGCTCACCCGCCATGTCTTCGTGTTCTCGGGCCGGATCGACACGATTCTCTCGCCGCTGATCATTCTCGGCTTCGTTTCGGCCGTGCTCTGGCTGGTGATCAACGTCGCCGACGTGATTCTCAACCGGCTGGTGAAATTCGACGGCGACGAACTGGCCGAGATGGGCGACGGCCAGGAGCAGCGCCGCAATATCGCCACCCGCGTTTCGGCGGCACGGCGCGCGGTGATCGTGCTGGTGGTGCTGGTCGGCGCTGGCATCGTCATCTCCGAGGCCAGCGTGATGCGCTCGCTCGGCATCTCGCTCTTGGCCTCGGCGGGCACCGCGACGATCATCCTCGCCTATGCCGGGCGCAACGTGCTGACCAATATCATGGCCTCGATGCAGATCGCGCTGAACCAGTCGGCGCGAATCGGCGACAAGGTGCTGTTCAAGGGCCACCTCTGCTCGGTCGAGCGCATCCATTTCACCTACGTCCAGCTCCGGGTCTGGACCGGGCAGCGCCTGGTGGTGCCGGTGGTGGATTTTGTCGCCGAACCCTTCGAGAACTGGACCATGCAGGAACATTTCCTGATCCGCGAAGTGGTGCTGCGGCTGTCGCACAACGCCAAGGTCGAAAAACTGCGCCAGCGCTACGACGAGATTCTCGACGACATGGAGGGGATCGCCGACCGCCCCGAATCGCGTGGGGTCTATGTCTCGCAGCACGACGTCTTCGGGCAGGAAGTCCTGTTCCTCATCCCCTGCCCGGATCCGAATATCGCCTGGTCGCTGGAATGCGAGGCGCGCGAGCGGCTGCTGGCAGCGGCGCAGGAGCTCGACAGCGAGGCGCAGCCGATCTTCCCGGAGGCGAGCCCCGCCGAGGCGGCCTGAGCGCAGCGCGCCCGGCCCGCCGCCCCGGCAGACCCCCGACCATAAGCGCGCCCCGGCGCCGCTCTCCCTATGGGCGCCCCTTGTTTCCCGCGCGGCAGGGCCTTAAATTCCTGACAAAGCTCATAGGAGACGCGAATGTTCGGCATTCCCGGAAAACAGGCAGTCACCATCACCCCCGCCGCGGTGACGCAGGTGCGCAAGCTGATGGATCGCGACGGCCGCGCGGGCCTGCGCATCGGCGTCAAGAAGGGCGGCTGCGCCGGCATGGAATACACCATGGATTTCGTCGATGCGCCCGAGGCCAACGACGAGGTCGTGGAACAGGACGGCGCGCGCGTGCTGATCGCACCGATGGCGCAGATGTTCCTTTTCGGCACTGAGATCGACTACCAGACCTCGCTGCTGGAATCGGGATTCAAGTTCAACAATCCCAACGTGACCGACGCCTGCGGCTGCGGCGAGTCGATCAAGTTCAAGGACATCGAGGAACTCGAGGCCGAGCGCCAAGTCTCGGACCAGGGCCCGGAATAAGCGCGGCCCCACCTCCCCCTCGGCGCATCCCGCCCTATCTCCTTGATTGCGCAACCAAGCTTGACGCTGCGGGCTGCGCCGCGATGATACGCGCGACACTCAACGAGAGGAGCAACGATGCGCAGGAAACTTGCCGCCGGCAACTGGAAGATGAACGGGCTGGCCGCCGCGCTGGATGAGCTGAAGGCCATGTCCGAGGCGAATGGCGGCGAGACCGAGGTGCTGATCTGCCCGCCTGCCACACTGGTCGCCCAAGCTGCCTCTGTAGCCGGAAAGATCGCCATTGGCGGGCAGGATTGCCACGCGAAGACCTCGGGCGCCCACACCGGCGATGTCTCGGCAGATATGCTCAAGGACGCCGGCGCCAGCTACGTGATTCTCGGCCACTCCGAGCGCCGCACCGACCATGGCGAGACCGACGAGGACGTGCGCGCCAAGACCCGCGCCGCCTGGGACGCCGGGCTGAGCGCCGTGGTCTGCGTCGGCGAGAGCCTTTCGCAGCGCGAGGCCTCGAACACGCTCGACATCATCGCAGGACAGCTCGCGGGCTCGCTCCCCGATGGCGCCACCGGGCACAATCTCGTGGTCGCCTACGAGCCGATCTGGGCCATCGGCACCGGCAAGGTGCCGACCACCGACCAGATCGGCGAGGTGCATGACTTCATGCGCGCCAAGCTCGAGAAACGCTTCGGCGAGGGCGTCGGCCGCTCGGTCCGCCTGCTCTACGGCGGCTCGGTGAAGCCCGGCAACGCCGACGAGATCTTCGCGGTGTCGAACGTCGACGGAGCGCTCGTGGGCGGCGCCAGCCTCAAGGCAGCGGATTTCGTGCCGATCATCGAGGCGCTTGGCGCCAGCTGAACCGGCGCAACAATGCGTATTTGAAAAGAGAAGAAGCAGGGGATAGCCCACCGTCCCCTGCTTCTTCTCTTTGATAAATACGCCCGCCGGAGGCGGTCCTGCCCTAAAAGCAAACGCGGCGCCCCAGATGAGAGCGCCGCGCTTTCGATTATCCCACTGCCGCAGGCGGCTCAGTTGGTGATGATCTCCGGCCCCATGAAGGTGGTCGGCAGCCAGGTCGACAGCCACGGGATGTAGGTCACCATGATCAGGAAGACGAAGAGCACCGCGAGGAACGGCAGCGCTGCCTTCACCACCCGCATCATCGGCATGCCCGCGACGCCCGAGGTGACGAAGAGGTTCAGGCCGACCGGCGGGGTGATCATGCCGATCTCCATGTTGACCACCATGATGATGCCCAGGTGGATCGGGTCGATGCCCAGCTCGATGGCGATCGGGAAGACCAGCGGCGCGACGATCACCAGCAGGCCCGAGGGCTCCATGAACTGGCCACCGATCAGCAGGATCACGTTGACGATCACCAGGAAGACAACCGGGCCGAAGCCCGCGTCCAGCATGGCGGCGGCGATCTGCTGCGGGATCTGCTCGTCGGTCAGCACGTGCTTGAGGATCAGCGCGTTGGCGATGATGAACATCAGGGTGATGGTCAGCTTGCCCGCCTCGAAGAGCGTGTCGCGGGTGTCGCGGTGGAAGAAGGCGGTGATAAGCGCGATCGGCTTCTTGATCAGCGGCAGGTTCGGCGCGCCGTCCTTGCCGGCGAGCGGCCCCATGTCGCGATAGACGAAGTTGGCGATGAAGAAGGCGTAGACCGCCGCCACCGCGGCCGCTTCGGTCGGGGTGAAGATGCCGCCGTAGATGCCGCCGAGGATGATCACGATGAGGAACAGGCCCCACATTGCCTCGCGGCCCGAGCGAATCGCCTCGCCCCAGCCCATCCACTCGCCTTTCGGCAGGCCGCGGATGCGGGCAATGGCGTAGATGGTGATCATCAGCATGGTGCCCGCGAGCAGGCCCGGGATCACACCGGCGAGGAACATCCGGCCCACCGACACATCGGTCGCCGAGGCGTAGACCACCATCACGATCGACGGCGGGATGAGAATGCCCAGGGTGCCCGCGTTGGCGATGACGCCGGCCGCGAAATCCTTCGAATAGCCCACCTGCCGCATGCCGGCGATGACGATCGAGCCGATGGCCACCACGGTCGCGGGCGACGAGCCCGAGAGCGCCGCGAAGAGCATGCAGGCGAAAACGCCGGCGATGGCGAGACCACCGTGGAAATGGCCCACGAGCGAGATCGAGAAGCGGATGATCCGCCGCGCGACGCCGCCCGTCGACATGAACGACGAGGCGAGGATGAAGAAGGGAATGGCAAGCAGCGTGTAGTGCCCCGCCATGGCCTGGAACATCGACTGCGCCACCGAGGCCAGCGAAGTGTCCGACAGGGCCAGCAGGAAGATGATCGACGACAGGCCGAGCGAGACCGCGATGGGCAGGCCGATGAGCATCAGACCGATGATGCAGACGAAAAGGAGAAAGACTTCCATCGGACTCAGTCCTCGCGGTTCATGTGGGCGACGTCATCGACGGCGTCTTCGGCTTCGTGGCTGACGATCAGGCTGTCCTGCTTGCCGGTCCAGATGCGCACGCCGGCCTGGATGAAGCGGAAGAGCAGCAGAGCCATGCCGAAGGGCAGGATCGCGTAGGGGATGAAGCGCGGCAGTTTCTCGTAGGCCTCGCCCTCGTTGATCATCGGTTCGATGAAGCGCAGCCAGTCCGGCATCGGGATGTCCACAACCTCGTACCAGGAGCGGTAGGAGGTGCGCTTCATCTCCTCGAAGCCGGTGGGGAACCAGCGCCCGGTGGTCTGCGGCAGGTTGGCGAAGTTGGCCCAGTAGTCCCAGGCGCCCTTGAACAGCAGGAAGGCGTAGAAGATGCAGAGCGCCGCGGCGATCAGCGCCAGCACGCGGCGCACGGTGGTCGGCAGCAGGCTGGTGACCGCATCGACCCCGAGGTGCGCGGTGACCTTCACCGCGTAGCTCACCCCGAAGAGCACCAGCCAGGCGAAGAGGAAGGTCACCGCCTCGAGGCCCCAGATCACCCCGGTGTTGAATCCGTAGCGCAGGACGACGTTGACGAAGGTAAGGAGCGTCATCAGCCCGAGGATCACGGCGATCGCCGTCTCCTCCAGCTCGTTGACGAAGCGGCCCAAAGCGGAACCGCCGTGCATGGTATTGGACATCTTGTCCCCCGCTATGCCGGATGGGTTGCCCCAAGATGAGTATTCGGGTGTGAAAAGGCCCGGCCCCGCGCTGCGCAGGACCGGGCCGAAGGCAACGGCGCCGGATCAGAACTGCGCGTTGAACTCCTGCGCGGCGGCGATGTTGTCGGCGCCGACTTCATCCTCGAAGCGCTCCCAGACCGGCTTCATCGCGTCGACCCAGGCCTGGCGCTGCTCGGGGGTCAGTTCGCGGATCACGCCACCTGCGTCGAGGATCGCCTGACGGTTGTCGGCATCGACCTCGGCGATCGCGGCGTTGCGGGTCGCGGTGACCTCGTCGAGGATCTGGCCCATCTGCATGCGCACGTCCTCCGGCAGGCTCTCCCACCAGTCGACCGAGGTGACGACCATGTAGTCGAGCACGCCGTGGTTGGTCTCGGTGGTGCCGTCCTGAACCTCGAAGAACTTCTGGCCGTAGATGTTGGACCAGGTGTTTTCCTGCCCGTCGACAACGCCGGTCTGCAGCGCGCCGTAGACTTCCGAGAAGGCCATCGGCTGCGGCGAGGCGCCGAGCTGCTCCATGTTCGCCTTCAGCACCTCGGAGGGCTGCACGCGGAACTTGAGGCCCTTGGCATCTTCCGGCGAGATCAGCGGCTTGTTGGCCGAGAACTGGGTCAGGCCGTTGTGCCAGAAGCCGAGACCGAGAAGGCCGCGACGGACCATGGATTCCTTCATGTCCTGGCCGATGTCGGAGTTCTGGAAGGCGTCCACGGCTTCCATGTTCACGAACATGAACGGCAGATCGAAGATGCGGAACACCTTGGTGAACTGCTCGAATTTCGACAGCGAGGGCGCGGCCATCTGCACGTCGCCGTTCAGCATCGCCTCGAGCACCTGGTCATCGTTATAGAGGGTCGAGTTCGGGAAGATCTCGACGCAGGCCTTGCCGTCCATCTCCTCGTTGACGCGGTCGGCGAACAGCTGCGCCGCGATGCCCTTGGGGTGCTTGTCGGTGTTGGTGACGTGGCTGAACTTGACGACGATCTCGCCGTCGTCGCAGGCAGCGGTTGCGGCCTGGGTGCCGGACACGAGTGCGGTCACCGCGGCTGCGGTCATCAGAAACTTCTTCATGGTATCCTCCCGGAACTTCCGTTTTCCGTCCTCGGCGGCCCGGTGCTCCCTCGTGGCCGCCCTGAAGATGAAGAAATATTCCGGCGGAGTTTCGCGCAACATTTTTGAGATATCCGCGTTACATTTATATTTTATATTTATTTTCAATTACTTATTAAATAACTCTGTACGAAGTCCAAAATCACCCCGCGCCCCATGTGCGAAATACCGCACGCGATCCCACCGAGCCTGTGCGGAAATCCACACAGTTTTCGCGCCGCCCGAAAAACCGGCAGAGCGCGGAATCGCCGCTCAGCGATAGTCCTCTGCGCGAATGCCGTATTTCGCCAGCTTGTCGTAGAAGGTCTTGCGCGGCAGCTTCAGCGCCTGCGCCGCGGCGCTTGCCTGCCCGCCGGTCCGCTTCAGCGCCTCGACCAGCAGCGAGCGTTCGACCTGCGCCAGCCGCTCGGTCAGCCCCAGCCCCGCGCCCGCATCCTCGCTTTCACCCAGCCCCAGCGCGAAGCGCATGGCCGCCGACATCAGCGCCCGCGTGTTGCCCGGCCAGTCACGCGCAATGAGCCCCGAGATCACCTCCTCGGTGATCTCGGGCGCCTCCAGCCCGGCCTGCTCGGCGGCCTGCGCCACGTAATGCCGGAACAGCACCGGGATGTCCTCGGGCCGCTCGGCCAGCGCCGGGATGTGGATCTGCATGACCTCGAGCCGGTAGAAGAGCTCCGCGGAGAAGGCCCCGCTCGCCACCTCCTTCGCCAGATCGTGCACCGTCCCGGCGATCAGCCGGGTGCCGCCCTCGTCCAGAAGGTCGATGAGCGCGAGCTGGCTGTCCCTGGGCAGCTGGCAGATCTCGTCGAGAAAGACCGTCCCCGCCGCGCAGCCGTGCCAGACTTCGCCGAGCGCGGCCCGGTCCAGCCCCGCCGCCGAGCGCTTCTCGAACGGCCCCTTGGAGCGGCTCGAACAGAGATGCACCACCTCGGCGACCTTCGAGATGCCCGAGCCCGGTGCGCCGGTGACCAGCACGTCGGTGCCCGCGCGCGCCGCCACCCGGCATCGCGCGCGCAGCCCGTCGGCCTTGCGCGAGATGCCGAAGAGCATGCGCGCGGCGGCATCGCCGGTCTCCAGCTCGGCCTTCAGCCGGCGGTTCTCCAGCACCAGCCTGCGGGTGCGTAGCGCGCGCTCGACCACCGCCGTCAGATCGCCCGGCGCGCAGGGTTTTTCGAGGAAGTCGAAGGCCCCCGCCGCCATCGCCCGCACCGCCATCGGGATATCGCCCTCGCCGGTCAGCAGGATCACCGGCAGCTCGGGATCCTGACGGTGCGCGTAGTCCAGCAAGTGGAAGCCGTCGCGCCCCGGCATGCGGATGTCCGAGACGATCACCCCCTCAAAGCCCGGCACGATCATCTCCTTGCATTCGACGAAGCTGCCGGCCGTCACCGCGTCGAGATCGGCCAGCTCGAGCGTCTGGCCAAGCGCCTCGCGCACCGCCGCGTCGTCGTCCACCAGTAGCACCCGCCGGGTCATGCGCTCTTCTCCACCTGTGTGACCTCCTGCTCCGCCTGCCGCAGGTCGAGCGTGAACTGCGCGCCGCCGCCGGGCAGGTTCTCGCCGCGCAGCTTGCCACCGAACCCTTCGACGATGCCGTAGGAGATCGACAGGCCGAGCCCCATGCCCTCTTCGGGGCCGACCTCCTTGGTCGAGTAGAAGGGATCGAAGATGCGGTCGGGCTCGCGGATGCCGGGGCCGGTGTCGCGGATCGTCAGCCGCACCATGCCCGCCGCGTCGTCATGGATCATGCGCAGGGTCAGGCGGCGAACCTCCTGCCCCTCCATCGCGTCGAGCGCATTGGAAATGAGGTTCACCACCACCTGGCTCAGCCGCACCTCGCCGCCCATGACGATGGCGGGCCGGTCCGGGCGCTGCCAGTCGACGGTTGCGCCGGCCTTTTCGATCCGGCCCTGCATCAGCTCCAGGGCCTGCTCCACGACCGCCGCCAGCCCGATGCGATGCGCCGGTCCCGGCTCGGCCTTGGCGAAGGCCCGCAGGTTCTTGATGATCCGCCCCATGCGCCCTGCCATGTCGCTGATCCGTCCGAGGTTCTCCGCCGCCCGCTCGGGCTTGCCGCGATCAAGAAAGGCGGCACCGTTCTCGGCAAAGGAGCGGATCGCCATCAGCGGCTGGTTCAGCTCGTGGCTGATCCCGGCGCTCATCTTGCCGAGCGCGGTGAGTTTCGAGGCCTGCACCAGCTCGGCCTGCGCGCGCTTCAGCGCCGCCTCGGCCTCCTGCCGCTCGACCACCTCGCGGCGAAGCGCGCGGTTGGCCTCTTCGAGATCGCGGGTGCGTGCGGTGACGCGCGCTTCCAGCTCGAGGTTGATCGCCGCCAGCGCCCGCCGCCGCTCGAGCGCGAACCACAGCAGCGCCACGAAGAACAGCACCCCCGCCGCCACCGCCGCCGCCTGCAGCAGCGCGTAACGCCGCGCCGGGCGCACGTCGATCAGCAGCACGCCGGTCATGCCGATCACCGGCAGGTCGACCGTGCGCCGCAGCGCGCGGGCGGGGATGTAGGGCGACCAGTTCTGCGACAGGATCGTGTAGGTGTCGAGGTAGGTCGCCTCGGTGTCGTAGCGACGCCCAGAGGGCGAGACCATCCCGTCCCCCTCGCGCCGCCAGCCCAGCAGCTCGGTGCGGTTGGTGACGAAGACCGTGCCCTCCTCGTCGAGGAAGAACACCGCCGGCAGCGAGCCGCGCCAGTCGCGCTCCAGCACCGCCGCATCGACGATCACCACCAGCACGCCGCGCACCTCGCCAGAGGCGGCAAAGCTGGGCGCGGCGTAGAAGAAGACCCGCTCCGCCTCGCCCGGCCCCTCGCCATGGGCAACGCCGAGCGCGCCGGTGAGGGCGCGGCGGAAGTAGCTGCTGCGCGGCACGTCCGGCGGCATCGGCCCGCCCGACGAAGCAAGCAGCTCCCCGGAGGCATCCATGTAGAAGGCGCTCACCGCACCGGTGCGATCCGCGGCGCCGAGCAGCATCGCCTCGGCCTCGGCTTTCGATCCGCCCTCGTGCAGCGCCTCCAGCGCCGGGTGCCGGGCGGTGAGCACGGCGAACTCGCGGTAGCGCTGCAGCTGGGTGACCAGACGGTCGGAGGCGAGGTCGAGGTCGCTCTGCCCGCGCGCGGCCAGCGGCCCCAGCGCCTGCAGGTAGCCGTAATGCCACACGCTGCCCGCCAGAGCGGCCACGAAGGCGAGCGTCAGCGCCAGCCAGGCGGCGCGGCTCCGGGTCAGCAGGTCCCAGCTCATGGTCCCTCATAGCAAGACCGCCCTTGCCAAGAAAGCGGGCGCGTGGCCTAGGGTTGCGCCATGACCCAGAGGAGACCCATGCAGCGCTTTTCCCGATCCCCGACCGACCCCGCCTTCGTGCAGGACCCCTACCCGTTCTACGACGAGATGCGCGCCGCGGGCGATCTTGCCTTTTGGGAGGACTACGCACTGCCCTGCGCCGTGTCGCAGCGCGCCGTCGCGGCGCTGCTGAAGGACCGGCGCTTCGGGCGCGAGGTGCCGCCCGAGATCGCCCCCGAGATTCCCGCGCACCAGGCGCCCTTCTACGCGGTCGAGGCGCATTCCATGCTGGAGCTTGAGCCGCCGCGCCACACCCGCCTGCGCGGGCTGGTGCTGCGCGCCTTCACCTCGCGCCGCATCGCCGCGCTGGGGCCGGAGATCGCCGCGCTGGCGCATCGGCTGGTCGACGAGATGCCCGAAAGCGGCGAGATCGACCTGCTCCCGGCATTCTGCCAGCCGATTCCGGTGATCGTCATCGCGCGGCTGCTCGGCGTGCCCGAGGAAATGGCGCCGCAGCTCCTGCGCTGGTCGGCGGACATGGTGGGCATGTACCAGGCGCGCCGCGACATGGCGATGGAGCTGGCGGCGGCAACGGCGGCCACCGAGTTCTCGGACTTCCTCCGCGGCTATGTGGACGAGCGCCGCAAGAGCCCCGGGGACGATCTTCTGTCGCATCTGATCGCCGCCGAGGAAGGCGGCGAGAAGCTCTCGACCGACGAGCTGATCACCACCTGCATCCTGCTGCTCAACGCCGGGCACGAGGCGACGGTGCACACCATGGGCAACGGCATCAAGACGCTGCTGGACCAGGGCGTGACGATCACCGAGGAAAACGCCGCGCCGGTCGTGGAGGAAGTGCTCCGCTTCGACCCGCCGCTGCATATGTTCACCCGCTACGCCTACGAGGAGGTCGAGGCCTATGGCCATACCTTCCGGCGCGGCGACCAGGTGGCGCTGCTGCTGGGCGCGGCGAACCGCGATCCGGCGGTCTGGGCCGAGCCCGCGCGTTTCGATCCCTCGCGCCCGGTGGTGACCAACACCAGCTTCGGCGGCGGCATGCATTTCTGCGTCGGCGCGCCACTGGCCCGACTCGAACTGGTGACGGCGCTGCCGATCCTCTTTGAACGGCTTTCGGGAATGAAGCTGGTAGGAGTGCCGAAATACGCCGACCTCTACCACTTCCACGGGCTCGAGGCGCTACGGGTCACGCGCTGACCCGCCCGGAATCAAGGCGAAGCCGCCGGGCGAGCGCCTGCCCGTCCCGGCGGGCTGGCGCTTTGTCATCCTCGTGAGGCGTTCGCAAGTCGCGCGGGCTTGGCTTGGATAAAGTATAGACCTCGCAGGTTGCAGCGCCACCCCACGGGCAGGCGCTCGCCCGGCTCATGTCCCACAAACAAAAAAGGCGCGCCGCTTCCGCGACGCGCCTTTTGTCCGTCCGGCCGAAAGCCTTACGACAGGCGGCTGATCACCACCGTCACCTCGGGCTTCTTGCCGATCTCGTTGACCGCCGAGTTGCGCACGATGCGGCGCATGCCTTCCTCAAGCTTGTCATCGTCGGTCAGGGTCTTCTCACCGGCGCGACCGAGGAACTGCGCCAGATCCTCCTCGAGGATGTCGACCAGCGGCGCGTTCGAGCGGCCCAGCTCCGGCAGACCCTTCAGCTCGCACCAGGGCTCGCCGAGTGGCTCGTCTTCCTCGTCGAGGATCACAGTCACCACCACGTGGCCGTTCAGCGCCATGCGGATACGGTCGCGGACGATCCCGTCGAGCGCGCCGATCTGCACCGAGCCGTCGAGGTAGGTGCGACCGCTCTCGACATAGCCGGCAACCGTGGGCTGGTTGCCCGACAGGTCCACCATGGTGCCGTTGATCGCCAGCACCCCGGCGCGGCCGCGGCCCTCGGCGAGCTTCATGTGCTCGCGCAGGTGGCGGTGCTCGCCGTGCATCGGCACGACGATCTGCGGGTTCACGATGTCCTGCATGCGCTCGAGGTCGGGGCGGTTGGCGTGGCCCGAGACGTGGTACTTGCCGCCATCGTCGTCAACGATGTCGACGCCCTTCTCCGACAGCGAGTTCATGATGTGGATCACGCCCTTCTCGTTGCCCGGGATGGTCTTCGAGGAGAAGAGGAAGAGATCCCCCTCCTTCAGCTCGATGCCGTTGTACTTGCCGCGCGCCAGCTGCGCCGAGGCCGCCCGCCGCTCGCCCTGAGAGCCGGTGACGATCAGCATGACGTTCTCGCGCGGGATCTGCGTGGCGTCCTCGGGCGAGATGACCTTCGGGAAGGAGGTCACCACGCCGGTCTCGATCGCCGCCTCGATCATCCGGCGCATGGCGCGGCCGAGCAGGCAGATCGAGCGCCCGGCCCGCTCGCCTGCCTCGGCCAGCGTCTTCACCCGCGCCACGTTCGAGGCGAAGGTGGTGGCGACGACCATCTGCGGCGCGCTGGCGATCAGCGTCTCGATCTCGGGGCCGACGGTGATCTCGCTGCGGCCCGGGTTGGGCGAGAAGACGTTGGTCGAGTCGCAGATCAGCGCCTTCACCCCGTCCTTCGACACCTCGGCCCAGAGATCGGGATCGAAGGCCTCGCCGACGATCGGGTTCGGGTCGAGCTTGAAGTCGCCGGTGTGCACCAGCCGCCCGCCGGGGGTGTCGATGACCAGGCCCGAGCTTTCCGGAATCGAGTGCGAGATCGGCAGGAAGCCGACGGTGAAGGGCCCGGCCTTGATGGTCTCGGGCCAGGGCGAGACGGTGGTGACCGTCTCGGGGGAATGGCCGTATTCCGCCAGCTTGCCGCGGGCGATATTGGCGGTGAAGGCGCGCGCGTAGACCGGCACGCCGAGATCCTCGAAGCAATGGCCGATGGCGCCGACGTGGTCCTCGTGGGCGTGGGTGATGAACACCGCCTCGAGCCGCTCGCGGTTTTCCTTCAGCCAGCTGATGTCGGCGAAGATGATGTCGACGCCGGGCGTCGTGTCCATGTCGGGGAAGGCAACGCCGATGTCGACGAGGATCAGACGTTCCTCGCCCGGTTTGCCGTAGCCGTAGACATAGGCGTTCATGCCGATCTCGCCGGCACCCCCGAGGGGAAGATAGATGATGCGTTCACTGCTCATGTGCTTTGGCTCCTGCCAAGATTGTATGCGTGGATGACGGTGAGACCATGCATGGTCAAATCCTCCCGCCAGTCGTCGAAGAGGTCTTCGGATTGCTGGAAAAGCGGTGCCAGCCCACCGGTTGAGATGACGCGCATCGGCCGGTCACGTTCGGCCTTGATGCGCGCGCAGATTTCACGGACGAGGCCGACATAGCCCCAGAAAACGCCTGACTGCATGCAGGCGACGGTGTTTGTTCCGACCACGCGCTGTGGCTTGGTGATGTCCACATGCGGCAGCGCGGCGGCAGCCTGGTGCAACGCTTCGAGGCTGAGGTTGACGCCCGGTGCGATCACCCCGCCCTCGTAGGCGCCGTCCTGCGCCACCACGTCGAAGGTTGTCGCGGTGCCGAAGTCGACCACGATGATATCGCCGCCGTAGAGATCATAGCCCGCCACCGTGTTTACAAGCCGGTCCGGCCCCACGTTGGTGCCGAGATCCACCCGCACGTCCACGGGAAGCGCGCATTCGGGCTTGCCTACCACCATGGCGCGGGTGTTGAAATAGCGATCCGCCAGCACACGCAGGTTGAATACCACGCGCGGCACGGTCGAGGAGACGATCACATCGGTGATCTCGGCCTCGATGCGCTGGAATTCCATCAGCGTCGAGAGCCAGACGTAATACTGGTCGGCGGTGCGCTGGTGCTCGGTCGAGGTGCGCCAGGTCGCGAGGAAGCGTTCCCCGTCCCAGATCGAGAACACGGTGTTGGTGTTGCCGCAGTCGATGGCCAGAAGCATGCGCGCCCCCTCAGAAAAACACGTCCGCGGCGGCAATCGCCTGCCGCGCGCTGGCTGTCCTTAGGACAAGATTGCCGGCATCGTCCACCGTTTCGAACGTGCCGGTAAATTCATGGCGCCCGGTGCGCGCGGTGATCACCGACCCGAGCCGGGCGGCACGCGAGAGCCAGGCCTCGCGGATGCCGGCAAAGCCGAGCGCCCGGAACCGTGCCTCTTCCTGCGCGTAGGCGGCGGCGAGGACGGCCAGGAACTCTTCGGGTGTCACCCGCACCCCGGCCTCGGACAGGAGCGAGACCGGGCGCAGCGCGCCGGGCTCGACCTCGCCCACGTCGGGTGCGCCGGCAAGGTTCACCCCCATGCCGATCGCCAGCCAGTCGCGCCCGGCATGACGGCCGAGGCTTTCGAGCAGGATGCCCGCCACCTTGCCACCATTGACCAGCACGTCGTTGGGCCATTTCAGCGCCAGCATGTCGGCCCTGCCCGTCACTGCGACAAACGCCTCGTGCAGCGCCAGCGAGGCGACGAAGCTGCGCAGCGCGACGACCTGCGGCGGCTCGGAGACCGGCAGCACCAGCGTCCCGGCGAAATTGCCCGCGGGCATGGTCCAGGGCCGCCCGCGGCGCCCGCGGCCCGCCACCTGGTTCAGCCCGAGGATCCACTCGGGGCCGGTCAGGCCGGAGACGATCCGCGCCGCCTCGGCATTGGTGCTGTCCACTTCCGCCAGCACGCGCCGGCCATAGCCGTCAGGCCACATGCGCCTGCCCTTTCGTCCATTTCTCGTCGCGCCCACAGCGGGCCGCTGCGGCATAGGCGAAAACAAAGTGACGCGCCAGAGGCGCGCCACTCGATGTTTTTGTGCTGGCTCGGCGCTCAGTTGACAAGCGTCGCCGCCGCGGCGGCTGCCGGGCCTTCCAGACCGAAGAGGTTCACCACCCCCGCGACCATGATGAAGGCCGAGACCACCAGGAAGCCCCAGAGGATCGGCGAGCCGCCCGCGTCCAGCGCATCCTCGCGGTCTTCGCCGAAGTACATGTAGAAGACGATGCGCAGGTAGTAGAAGGCACCGATGGCCGAGGCGATGGCCGAGGCCACGACGAGCCAGACCATGTCTTCGGCGATGGCCGCCTGCCAGACGCCCAGCTTGGCAAAGAAGCCGAGCAGCGGCGGCACGCCGGCGAGGCTGAACAGCAGCACCAGCATGGCCAGGGCCCGGCCCGGCTCGCGCTTGGAGTACATGCCGAGCGCACGGATGTCGGTGACCGGCTGGCCATCCTTGCTCATCGACATGATGAAGGCAAAGGTGCCGACGTTCATCGTCACGTAGATGACCATGTAGATCAGCATCGCCTGCACGCCCGCCTCGGTGCCTGCGGCAAGGCCGATCAGCGCGTAGCCCATGTGGGCGATCGAGGAATAGGCCATCAGGCGCTTGATGTTGGTCTGACCGATGGCGGCGATGGACCCGAGGAACATCGACAGCACCGCGATCAGCGCGACCACTTGGCTCCAGTCCGCCACGGCCCCGCCGAAGGCGTCATGCATCACCCGGGCGAAGAGCCCCATGGCGGCGACCTTCGGCGCGGTGGCGAAGAAGGCGGTGACCGGCGTCGGGGCGCCCTGGTAGACGTCAGGCGTCCACATGTGGAACGGCACCGCCGAGACCTTGAACGAGAAGCCCGAGATCATCAGCACCAGGCCGATCAGCAGGCCGATGGACAGGTGCCCTTCGGTGGCGGCGTTGATGATGCCCGAGAACAGCGTCGTGCCGGCAAAGCCGTAGGTCAGCGAGGCGCCGTAGAGCAGCATGCCCGACGACAGCGCGCCCAGCACGAAGTACTTCAGGCCCGCCTCGGTCGACATCTCGCTGTCGCGGCGCAGCGAGGCGACCACGTAGAGCGCGAGCGACATCAGCTCGAGGCCCATGTAGAGCGTCATCAGGTCGCCCGCCGAGACCATGACCATCATGCCGACCGTCGAGAGCGCCACCAGCACCGGGTACTCGAAGCGCAGCATCTTGGTTTTCTGCATGAAGCCGAGGCCCATCACCAGCACGCAGGCCGCGGCGATCAGGATGACCACCTTGGCGAAGCGCGAGAAGGCGTCGTCGATGAACATGCCGTGGAAGGCCGGGTTGGTGCCGGAGCCGGCGGTGCCGATCCACAGCGCCAGGATCGCCATCACCGCGGCGGTGAGCCAGACCAGCGCCGGGGCGAGCTTGTCCTTGCCGGTGTAGACCGCGCCGAGCAGCGCCAGCATGGCGTAGACCGCCAGCAGCAGCTCCGGAAGGATGGTGTTCAGATCAGCCGAGATCATGCCTCGCCCCCTCAGTGGTTCGCTTCGGCCACGGAGGTGCCGCCGAGATCGGCGGCCGCCACGGCCGTATCATAGTGGTTGACCAGCGCCTCGACCGACGGGCCGATGATGTCCAGCGCGGCGGCGGGGTAGACCCCGAGCCACAGGGTCATCACGACCAGCGGCGCGAAGGTCCAGCGCTCGCGGGTGTTCATGTCCTGGATGGTCTTCAGGCTCTCCTTGATGAGATCCCCGAAGACCACGCGGCGGTAGAGCCAGAGCGCATAGGCCGCCGAGAGGATCACCCCGGTCGCGGCCACGGCGGCGACCCAGGTGTTGACCTGGAAGATGCCCATCATGGTCAGGAACTCGCCGATGAAGCCCGAGGTGCCCGGCAGGCCAACGTTGGCCATGGTGAAGAACATGAAGATCAGCGCATAGGCCGGCATGCGGTTCACGAGGCCGCCGTAGGCGTCGATCTCGCGGGTGTGCATGCGGTCATAGATGACGCCGACGCAGAGGAAGAGCGCGCCCGATACGAAGCCGTGGCTGATCATCTGGAAGATCGCGCCGTCGACGCCCTGCTGGTTGGCCGAGAAGATGCCCAGCGTCACGTAGCCCATGTGGGCGACCGACGAATAGGCGATGAGCTTCTTCATGTCCTCCTGCACCAGCGCGACGAGCGAGGTGTAGACGATGGCGATGGCCGACATCCAGAAGACCAGCGGCGCCAGCACCTCCGAGCCCACGGGGAACATCGGCAGCGAGAAGCGCAGGAAGCCGTAGCCGCCCATCTTCAGCAGGATCGCCGCCAGCACCACCGAGCCCGCGGTGGGCGCCTGCACGTGCGCGTCGGGCAGCCAGGTGTGCACCGGCCACATCGGCATCTTCACCGCGAAGGAGGCGAAGAAGGCCAGCCAGAGCATCGTCTGCAGACCGCCGACGATGTGGATGCCGAGCACCGAGAAGCCCGCGGTCGAGAACTCGTGGGTGAGCAGCGTCGGGATGTCGAGCGTGCCGGCATCGGCATACATGGCGACGATCGCCACCAGCATCAGCACCGAGCCGAGGAAGGTGTAGAGGAAGAACTTAAACGAGGCGTAGATGCGTTCCTTGCCGCCCCAGATGCCGATGATCAGGAACATCGGGATCAGCCCCGCCTCGAAGAAGAGGTAGAAGAGCACCAGGTCCAGCGCCATGAACACGCCGAGCATCAGCGTCTCCAGCAGCAGGAAGGCGATCATGTATTCCTTCACGCGGGTCTTCACGCCCCAGGACGAAAGGATGGTCAGCGGCATCATGAAGGTGGTGAGCATCACGAAGAGCACCGAGATGCCGTCGACGCCCATCTTGTACTTGAGCCCCATGATCCAGGTGCCCTCTTCGACCATCTGGAAGCCAGTGTTGGCCGGGTCGAACTGGAACAGGATGAACAGCGAGATCACGAAGGTCGCCGTGGTCGCGATCATCGCGAGCCACTTGGCGTTCCGGTCCGCGGCCTGGTCGCCGCCGCGCAGGAACAGCGCGAGGATCAGCGCCGCCAGCGCGGGCAGGAAGGTGACGATGGAAAGAAGGTTGGCCATTAGTGAGCCCCTCCGAGGATCGACATCCAGGTGACAAGAACGGCGATGCCGATCACCATGGCGAAGGCGTAGGTGAAGATGTAGCCGGACTGGGCACGGCCCGCGAGCTTGGTGAAGAAGGGGATGATCCCCATCGCCACGCCGTTGATCGAACCGTCGATGACGTTGCCGTCACCGCGCTTCCAGAAGAAGCGCCCGATCTTCTTGGCCGGCTGCACGAAGATGAAGTCGTAAATCTCGTCGAAATACCACTTGTTCAGCAGGAAGAGGTACAGCGGGCGCTGGTTCTCGGCCAGACGCTTCGGCAGCGCCGGGTTCACGATGTAGAACAGATACGCGACGCCGAAGCCGATCAGCATGGCGAAGAACGGCGAGACCTTGACCCAGACCGGCGCGTGGTGCGCCTCGTCCATGACATGGTTGTCGGGGCCCATGAAGATCGCGCCCTCGGGAGCCATGCCGGTCGCGACATGCGTCGCTGCCTCGGCGTGGCCTTCCTCGGCCGCGGCTTCGGTCGCTTCGGCACCATGTTCCTCGGTGGCGACGGCGGTCTCTTCGCCGTGCTCCTCGGTGGCAGCCGCGTGCTCTTCGCCCGCCGCCTCACCGTGACCCTCTTCCGAAGCCTCCGCGTGATGCGCGGGGATGCCGAAGAAGCGGTTCACCTTGTCATGGTCGCCGAAGAACGGGCCGTAGAAGACCATCCCGGCAAAGACCGCGCCCACGGCGAGCACCGCCAGAGGAATGGTCATCACCTTGGGGCTTTCGTGCGCGTGCTCATGCGTGTGCTTGTCGCCGCGCGGACGGCCGTAGAAGGTCAGGAAGATCAGGCGCCAGGAGTAGAAGGAGGTGAACAGCGCCGCGATGACCAGCATCCAGAAGGCGTAGCCACCCGCGGTGCCCGCCCATGCGCTCTCGATGATCGCGTCCTTCGACAGGAAACCGGCGAACCCGATGTGCGTGAGCGGGATGCCGACGCCGGTGATCGCCAGCGTGCCGATCATCATCGCCCAGAAGGTGTAGGGGATCTTGCCGCGCAGGCCACCGTAGTTCCGCATGTCCTGCTCGTGGTGCATCGCGTGGATGACCGAGCCGGCACCGAGGAAAAGCATCGCCTTGAAGAAGGCGTGGGTCAGCAGGTGGAACATGGCCGCCGAGTAGACGCCGACGCCCGCCGCCACGAACATGTAGCCGAGCTGCGAACAGGTCGAATAGGCGATGACGCGCTTGATGTCGTTCTGCACCAGGCCGACCGTCGCCGCGAAGAAGGCGGTGGTGGCCCCGAGGAAGGTGACGAAGGCCATCGCCTCGGGCGCGTATTCCATCAGCGGCGACATGCGGCAGACGAGGAAGACGCCGGCGGTCACCATGGTCGCGGCGTGGATAAGCGCCGACACCGGGGTCGGGCCTTCCATCGCGTCGGGCAGCCAGGTGTGCAGCAGCAGCTGTGCCGATTTGCCCATGGCGCCGACGAACAGCAGGAAGGCCAGCAGGTTCGCAGCGTTCCAGTCGGTCCAGAGGAAGGTCAGCTGCGTTTCCGCCAGTTGCGGCGCCGCCGCGAAGATGTCGTCGAAGCGGATGGAGTCGGTGAGGAAGAACAGGCCCAGGATGCCGAGCAGGAAGCCGAAGTCGCCAACGCGGTTGACGATGAAGGCTTTCATTGCTGCCGCGCCCGCCGAGGGTTTCTTGTAGTAGAAGCCGATCAGCAGGTAGGACGCGACGCCCACGCCTTCCCAGCCGAAGAACATCTGCACCAAGTTGTCCGAGGTCACCAGCGCGAGCATCGCGAAGGTGAAGAACGACAGGTAGGCGAAGAAGCGCGGCTTGTAGCTCTCGCCTTCCTTGAACTGCGGGTCATGCGCCATGTAGCCGAAGCTGTAGAGGTGCACGAGCGCCGAGACCGTGGTGACCACGATCAGCATGATCGCCGTCAGCCGGTCCGAGCGGATCGCCCATTCGGTGCTCAGCGAGCCGGACTCGATGAAGCGGAACAGCGGGATGGTTTCCGCCTCGCCGAGGAACAGGAACACGATCCACGACAGCAGGCAGGCCAGGAACAGCAGGCCGGTGGTCACCCACATGGCCCCCTTCTCGCCGATGAAGCGCCAGCCGAACCCGGCCAGCACCGCGCCCAACAGCGGGGCGAAGAGAATAATCGTCTCCATGGGCGATCAGCCTTTCATCACGTTGACGTCTTCCACGGCAATCGAGCCGCGGTTGCGGAAGAAGCAGACCAGGATCGCGAGGCCGATCGCCGCCTCGGCGGCGGCCACGGTCAGCACGAAGAGCGTGAAGACCTGCCCCGCCAGGTCGCCCAGGAAGGACGAGAAGGCGACGAAGTTGATGTTCACCGAAAGCAGGATGAGCTCGATCGACATCAACAGGATGATCACGTTCTTCCGGTTCAGGAAAATCCCGAAAATCCCGATGACGAACAGCACGGCCGCCACCGTCAGGTAATGTTCAAGTCCGATCATGCATCCCTCCGGGTCTCTGCCCCGATTCTTCTAGTCCCTCGCGGCCCTTTGACGGGTGGGTCCGCGTCATATCCCGTTGCCCGCCGCGCCCGCCCCTCCCGGGCGGCGCGGCAGGACGTAACTCAGAGCCCCTGCCCGGGCTTCACGTCCTTCAGCTCCATCGCCTTGGCCGGGTCGCGCCACATCTGCGCCAGCACGTTCTGACGCTTGACGTTGGTGCGGTGGCGCAGCGTCAGCACGATCGCCCCGATCATCGCGACCAGAAGGATCAGCCCCGCCAGCTGGAACAGCAGGAAATAGCGGTCATAGAGCAGCACGCCGAGCGCCACGGTGTTCTGCATCTCCTCGGGCGCGGGCGTCGGGGCCGAGAGCTGGCTCGAGGCCAGTTCCGAAGCCTGCCAGCCGCCGAAGGCCATGCCGAGCTGCATCAGGATGACGATGCCGATCAGCAGCGCCAGAGGCATGTATTTCGCCATGCCCGCACGCAGCTCAGCGAAGTCGACGTCGAGCATCATCACCACGAAGAGGAAAAGCACCGCCACCGCGCCGACGTAGACGATGACCAGCAGCATCGCGACGAATTCCGCGCCGAGCAGGACGAAGAGCCCCGCCGCGCTGAGGAAGGCGAGGATCAGCCAGAGCACCGAGTGCACCGGGTTCCGGGCGATCACCGTGAACAGCCCGCCCACGATGGCGCAGAGCGAAAAGAGGTAGAAGGCGAACACGGTCATTTTGCGTCATCCTTGTTGTCTTCCATCACCTCGCGCGCAAGTTCCATGGCGCGGGTCATGGCGGGTATGCCGGCGAACATCGACATATGGGCGATGGTCTCGGCGATCTCGTCTTTGGTGGCGCCGGCCTCGATCAGGTGGCGCACGGTCATGCGCACCGGCGTGTCGGCCTGGGCGCCCTGCATGGTCAGCCCGGCCAGCGTCAGCAGCAGCCGGGTCTTGGCGTCGAGCCCGTCCTTCGACATGCCCTTGCCGAACCAGAACTCCATGATGTCCTTGGGCATCGTCGGCCAGAGTTTCTCGAACTCCTTGGGCGCGAAGCTCTCCAGCGCGGGGTTGAAGGCCTTCGCCATCTCCTGCGCCTGGGTCATCATCAGCTCGAAGGGGGTTTTCTGATCGCTCATGCCCGGCCTCCTGCATGGCCAATCCCTGCCCTGCCCCGCGCGCGGGTGCGGCGGGCCTCGGCTCGGGCTTGGTCAAAGGTGGCGGTCATGTGCTCTCCTCCCCAGGTGTGTCAGCGATACGGAGCGTCGAGCTCGAGGTTGCGGGCGATCTCGGCCTCCCAGCGCTCGCCGTTCGCCAGCAGCTTCTCCTTGTCGTAGAAAAGCTCCTCGCGGGTCTCGGTCGAGAACTCGAAGTTCGGCCCCTCGACGATCGCATCCACCGGGCAGGCTTCCTGGCAGAAGCCGCAGTAGATGCATTTCGTCATGTCGATGTCGTAGCGCGTGGTGCGGCGGCTGCCGTCGTCGCGCGGCTCGGCGTCGATGGTGATGGCCTGCGCCGGGCAGATCGCCTCGCAGAGCTTGCAGGCGATGCAGCGCTCTTCGCCGTTGGGATAGCGGCGCAGCGCGTGCTCGCCACGGAAGCGCGGCGACAGGTAGCCCTTCTCGTGCGGGTAGTTCAGCGTGGGCTTGGGCGCGAAGAAGTACTTCAGGCCAAGCTGGAAGCCCTTGATGAAGTCTGCCAGCAGGAAATACTTGACTGCCCGGCCGTAGTCGATCGATGCCATGGTTGCTTAACCTCCCGTGGTCCAGCGGGCGAAGATGCCCCAGAACCATCCGAATTTCGCCGCGAAGGACACGAAGACCACCCAGAACAGGCTGAACGGCAGGAACACCTTCCAGCCCAGGCGCATCAGCTGGTCGTAGCGGTAGCGCGGGGTGATCGCCTTCACCATCGCGAAGATGAAGAAGAAGAACGCCATCTTCGCGACCATCCACAGCACGCCGTCGGGCAGGCCGGGGATCGGCGACAGCCAGCCGCCGAAAAACAGCAGCGAGGTCAGCGCGCACATCAGGAAGATCGCGATGTATTCACCTGCCATGAACAGCAGGAAGGGCGTCGAGGAATATTCCACCTGGTAGCCGGCCACCAGTTCGGATTCCGCTTCCGGAAGGTCGAACGGCGGGCGGTTGGTCTCGGCCAGGGCCGAGATGAAGAACAGGAAGACCATCGGGAAGTGCGGCAGCCAGTACCAGTTGAAGAAGCCGAAGCTGCCGTCCTGGGCGCGCACGATGTCGCCGAAGTTCATCGAGCCCGTGGAGATGATCACGCCGATGATGATCAGGCCGATCGACACCTCGTAGGAGATCATCTGCGCGGCGGAACGGAGCGAACCGAGGAACGGGTACTTCGAGTTCGACGCCCAGCCCCCCATGATCACGCCGTAGACCTCGAGCGAGCTGATCGCCATCACGTAGAGGATCGCCACGTTGATATCCGCCAGCACCCAGCCGTCGGCAAAGGGAATGGCCGCCCAGGCGATCATCGCGCAGACGAAGGAAATCAGCGGCGCCATCAGGAACACGCTCTTGTCAGAGCCCGCCGGGATCACCACTTCCTTGAGGACGTATTTGATTGCGTCGGCCACCGACTGGAGAATGCCGAACACCCCCACCACGTTGGGGCCGCGCCGCATCTGGACGGCGGCCCAGATCTTGCGGTCGCCATAGACCAGGAACAACAGCGAGATCATCACGAAGGCCACGACCGCAAGGGTTTGCGCGAGCACAAGGATGAAGATGCCGAAGGGGGTCGCGAAGAAGTCTGCCATCAAGTGTCCCTCACACCATCGGTATTCCGTTCTCGGCGCAGGCTGACGCGACGACTTCCGCGTCGATCGTCTTGAGCCCGCGGGGCAGCGCCGCCGAGATGGTGTAAACCGCATCTCCGCGCCAGAGGCCACCCTCTTCCGATACATTCGTCCGCAGATGACGCGCGAATCCGTAGCCCCGGATCAGCGCATATTGCGCCGCGGCGCAATCTGCGTAGGTCTCCACATCCTCCGAGCCGCGCGCACCGCGCATGGCCACGAGGAAGTTCACCAGATCGCCGTCCAGCAGCCGCGTCTCGATCCCCTCGTAGGACGGCACGAACGGCGCCTTGTCCTGCGAGGTCTGCTCGCAGGCACAGAGCGCGGCCAGTGCCGCCAGTGAGAGGGATATCCGCGCGCGCATGGATCACTCGGCGGCCAGCGGCGCGTCGCGGCGCGCCTTTGCGTTTGCCGACAGCTCGGCCATCAGCACCGAGGCGCGGGCGATCGGGTTGGTCAGCCAGAAGTCCTTGACCGCGTTGCGGAACGACGCATCGCCCAGCTTGTCGGTCTCGAGCGGCGACCACTCGTTTTCCGGCACCATGTCGACCTGCGCCAGATGCGGCACCGCGGCGACCAGCGCCTGACGGAGCTGCGCGAGGCTGTCCCAGGGCAGCGTGTTGCCGACCTCGGCCGAAAGCGCCCGCAGGATCGCCCAGTTCTCCTTCGCCTCGCCCGGTGCGAAACCGGCGCGGAAGGCAAGCTGCGGCCGGCCCTCGGTGTTGACGAAGAGGCCGTTTTCCTCGGTGTAGGCCGCGCCCGGCAGGATCACGTCGGCGCGGTGTGCGCCGCGATCGCCGTGCGAGCCCTGGTAGATCACGAAGGCACCTGCCTCGATCTCGATCTCATCGGCGCCGAGGTTGAAGATCACGTCCGCGTCCTTGGTGGCCGCTTCCAGACCGCCCTCGGTCACCGCACCCACGTCGAGCGCGCCGACACGGGCAGCGGCGGTGTGCAGCACCAGCAGCTTGCCGGTGAGCGCCTGGGCCGCGGCCAGAACCGCGAGACCATCGGCCTCGCGCAGCGCGCCCTGTCCCACGATCACGATGGCATCCTCGGAGACCTCGGCACCCGACAGCGCCGCGCGGTCAGACCCCAGGTGCGTCACGTCATAGGTCAGGTCGGCGGCTTCGCCGATCAGCTTGACCTCGGCGCCGGCGATCCAGGCCTTGCGGATGCGCGCGTTCAGCACCGGCGCCTCGTCGCGCGGGTTGGTGCCGATCAGCACGATCTCTTTCGCGGTGTCGATGTCCTCGAGCGCCACATTGCCCACGTAGGCCGAGCGGTTGCCGACCGGCAGCCGCGCCGCGTCGGTGCGGCATTCGACCGCCCCGCCGAGCCCTTCGACCAGTTGCTTGAGCGAGAAGGCTGCCTCGACCGGGGCGAGATCGCCGACCAGACCGGCCACCTTCTTGGCGCTCTTCAGCGCCGAGGCCGCGGCGGCGAGAGCCTCGGGCCAGGTGGCGGGCTTCAGCTTGCCGTCCTTGCGGATGTAGGGCCGGTCGAGACGCTGGCGGCGCAGGCCGTCCCAGACGAAGCGGCTCTTGTCCGACAGCCATTCCTCGTTCACGCCGTCATGGTTGCGCGGCAGGAAGCGCATGACTTCGCGACCCTTGGTATCCACACGGATGTTCGAGCCAAGCGCATCCATCACGTCGATGGACTCGGTCTTGGTCAGCTCCCACGGGCGGGCGGTGAACGCATAGGGTTTCGACACCAGCGCGCCGACCGGGCAAAGGTCGATGATATTGCCCTGCAGGTTCGAGTCGAGCGTCTGGTTCAGATACGAGGTGATCTCGGCATCCTCGCCGCGCCCGGTCTGGCCCATCTGGGTGATGCCCGCCACCTCGGTGGTGAAGCGCACGCAGCGGGTGCAGGAGATGCAGCGGGTCATATGGGTCTCGACCAGCGGGCCGAGATCGAGGTCCTCGACGGCGCGCTTGGCCTCGCGGAAGCGCGAGAAGTCGACGCCGTAGGCCATGGCCTGGTCCTGCAGGTCGCATTCGCCGCCCTGGTCGCAGATCGGGCAGTCGAGCGGGTGGTTGATGAGCAGGAACTCCATCACCCCCTCGCGGGCCTTCTTGACCATCGGCGAATTGGTCTTCACGACCGGCGGCTGGCCTTCGGGGCCGGGCCGCAGGTCGCGCACCTGCATGGCGCAGGAGGCCGCGGGCTTGGGCGGGCCGCCGACCACCTCGACAAGGCACATGCGGCAGTTGCCGGCGATGGACAGGCGCTCGTGGTAGCAGAAGCGCGGCACCTCGATGCCGGCTTCCTCACAGGCCTGAATCAGGGTCATCGACCCGTCCACCTCGATCTCGTTGCCGTCGATGACGATCTTACGAAGGTTGGTCATTGGCATCTTCCCATGACTGGTGACACACGCGACGCTCCCGCCGCCTGCGGCAGGGCGCTGGGGGATATGCACGTCGCGTGTCGCATCATTTCTCCCTCAGGAGCGCGCCGATGGCGCTGCCCCTTGCAATTTCCTCGCGCCCGACCCGGCAGAGCCCCGCCGTGTCGTCCGCGGCGACGCCGCGCGACGCCAGGTAGGCCTCGCCGTCGGCGCGCATCTTCTTCTTCTCGGCCTTCGAGGTCACGTAATCCTCGATTTCCTCGTTGCTGTAGCCGAGCGCCCGCGCCCGGTTCTTCAGCGTGTTGAGGTAGCCCATGGCGGTGATCATCCGCGCGCCGATATTGTCGCAGCGGTTGCGGATCTCGTCGGCGATGCCGACGGCCATGAGCCCGTCGTGGATCTCGCGCACCTCGCCGAGCGGCGGCTTGGCCATCACGGTGCCGGGCAGCGCGACCAGACCCAGCGTTGCGGCGAGGACGGTGGTTCTGAGCTTGCTCATATCTTTACTCCATTGGCGCAGTGCGGAGGCCGCGATTGCGCGGACTCCCTCGCCAAGGGATGTGGGGGCGACACCGGAGGCTATGCAATAACCACCCGGAAAACCCCGCGTTATGAGCGCGCTGCCACTCATTCGACGCAGCGCCCCCGCAGCACGAGGTCGCGGCCCGAGAGGCGCGGCTGAGCCCGCAGCGCCTCGGGCGTGACCGCCCAGGCGATGTCCGAGGTGCCGAGGTAGTGGATGCAGTACTTGGTGCCCTCGTAGAGCCCGGCATCCACCGCCGCGTAGGGCGCGCGCGCGGCATCGCTGACCGTGGCAACGAAGTTCGCCCGATCCTCGCCCACCGGCTTCGCCGTGCCGCGGAAGCGCAGCCCGCCGAACTCGGGATCGTCCTTGCTCGCGCCGCAGGCCGCAAGCAGCCCAGCGAGCGCCAGCAGTGCGCCCATGCGGAAATGCGGCCGGAGTTTCTGTCCCATGATCATCCCTTCTTCAGCGTCAGGCCCAGGTCGGACCCCGCCGCGATTTCTTCGGCGCCGACGCGGCACAGGCTCTGCGGCCGGCCGGGTTCGACGCCCTTGCGGGCCAGCGTCCTGTCGATCTCGATCGACAGCGCGCCGAAATCCTGCGCCGCGAAGGCCGCCTCGAGCGCGTCGCGATCGACGCCCTCCGCCGCCATCTCTTCGGTCGCGCGGTGCGCCGCCCCGCCCCAGCGCGACGGGGCAAGGTAGATGCCCTCACCGTGGCAGGCGTCGGCGATGCGCTCGGCCATCGAGATGGTCACCACCCGCTGCTCCCAGCGGTTGGCCACCGAGCCGCCGCCGAGGCCCATCGACGGCCCGCCCGAGGGCGTCGCCGCACAGCCCGCGACGACAAGCGCCGCCATCACACAAAATCCACCGCGTACCATTTTCACACCCACCCGGATCACTCGGCCGCCATGGCGCCCATGCGCCCGGTGCGCTTGGCCTTGATGCGGTCCTCGATCTCTTCGCGGAAGTGCCGGATCAGGCCCTGGATCGGCCAGGCCGCGGCATCGCCGAGCGCGCAGATGGTGTGGCCCTCGACCTGCTTGGTGACGTTGAGCAGCATGTCGATCTCCTCGACCTCCGCGTCGCCGGTCACCAGGCGGTCCATCACCCGCATCATCCAGCCGGTGCCTTCGCGGCACGGCGTGCACTGGCCGCAGCTCTCGTGCTTGAAAAACTTCGACAGGCGCCAGACGGCTTTGATCACGTCGGTGTTCTGATCCATGACGATCATGCAGCCGGTGCCGAAGGACGACTGGTTCTGACGCATCCAGTCGAAGTCCATGATGGCGTCTTCGAGCTTGTCCTTGGGCAGGATCGGGCAGGAGGCGCCGCCGGGGATGATCGCCTTGAGATTGTCCCAGCCGCCGCGAATGCCGCCGCCGTGCTTCTCGATCAGCTCGCGCACCGGCAGAGACATCTGCTCTTCGAAGACGCAGGGCGTATTGACGTGGCCGGTGAGCGCAAAGAGCTTGGTGCCCGCGTTGTTCTGCCGCCCGAAGGAGGAGAACCAGGTCGCGCCGCGGCGCAGGATGGTCGGGCAGACGGCGATGGATTCAACGTTGTTCACCGTGGTCGGGCAGCCGTAGAGGCCCGCGCCCGCCGGGAACGGCGGTTTCATCCGCGGCATGCCCTTCTTGCCCTCGAGGCTTTCGAGCAGCGCGGTTTCCTCGCCGCAGATATAGGCGCCGGCACCGTGGTGCAGGTAGAGGTCGAAGTCCCAGCCCGAGCCGGCGGCGTTCTTGCCCAGCAGGCCCGCGTCGTAGCATTCGTCGATCGCCGCCTGCAGCGCCTCGCGCTCGCGGATGTATTCGCCGCGGATGTAGATGTAGCTCGCATGCGCGTTCATCGCGAAGGAGGCGATCAGCGCGCCCTCGATCAGCGTGTGCGGATCGTGGCGCATGATCTCGCGGTCCTTGCAGGTCGCGGGCTCGGATTCATCGGCGTTGATCACCAGGTAGGCCGGGCGACCATCGCTCTCCTTGGGCATGAAGGACCACTTCAGGCCGGTCGGGAACCCAGCACCGCCGCGGCCGCGCAGGCCCGAGGCCTTCATCTCGTCGATGATCCAGTCGCGGCCCTTGGCGATGATGCCGGCCGTGCCGTCCCAGTGGCCACGCTTCTTCGCCCCGGCGAGGGAGCGGTCTTGCATGCCGTAGAGATTGGTAAAGATCCGATCTTCGTCCTTCAGCATCGCTCAGTCCTTGTCTTTCCGGCGTGACCGCCAGAGCCCGTAAATCATCCAGATCGCCGTCCCGAACCCGGCCAGAGCGGCAAGGTCGAAGAAGGCCCTCGTGCGCTGGGACCAGCCCAGCAGTTCCCCGGCCACCGTCGCGGCGATCCAGGCCAGCCCGGTTCCGGCGATGACGAGCGCGGTGATGCGCCCCTGCCGGCTGTGCTGGTCCTGTCCGCTCATCTCGGTCCCGTTTCCTTGTTCCCGCACCGCCGGTCCACCCCGGCAGCGCTCTCATTCCCTCGGCGGGTCAGTAGACCTCGCCATCCTCGACGCGCTTGGAGAACTCCGTCTCCCCGCCAGCCGCCAGCAGCTTGGCCTGCCCGATCCAGTCATCGCGCGAGACCCGGCCGCGGAACCCTTTCAGGTTCTCATCCATCCACGCGACCTCGGCGGCGCTCCAGCCGGCGATCTGGTCGAAATGGTAGATGCCCAGCTCGTGCAGCAGCTGTTCGAGCTTGGGGCCCACGCCCTTGATTTCCTTCAGGTTGTCCGCCTCGCCCGCGCGCGGCTGTGCCAGCGCTTCGGGCTGCGAGCCCCCCTCCTCTTCCACGTCTACCGCCGCAGCCGGAGCTTCGGCGGGTGTCTCTGCGGGCACCGCCACCGGGGCGGACGCGGGCGTCTCTGCGGGCGCCGCCTCGGGCGCCGGTTCCGACATCAGCGGCGCCGGGGCAGCCGGAGCGTGCTCCGGAACCGGCGGCACCTCGCCCTCGACCGAGGGCGTGAGCTGCGAAATCGGCGAGCGCGCGGCGAGCTGCGGAACCGGCGCGCAGGTCATCCAGACAAAGAGCGACCCGAGCAGGCCGGTGGCGAGCAGCCCGAGCAGCAGTGCCGCCACGAAGCCCTTGCCCCCACCCAGCGCGAACAGCGCGACGACGAGGCCGATCACGGCCGCTGCTATCCAGCACTTGCGTGTGCCCCCGTCCTGCATCGTCAGCTCTGTCATCTCTCACTCCCTGGTCATGTCATCACTCAGTCGTCGTCGTAGACCTCGCCCTTTTCCACGCGGGCCGAGAACTCCGTCTCACCACCTTCGGCCAGGGTCCTGGCCTGGGCAACCCAGGCATCGCGCGAGGCGCGGCCCTTGAAGCCCTCGAGGTTGGCATCCACCCAGGCCAGCTCTTCCTCGGTCCAGGCAGCGATCTGCCCGAAGTGGAAGAAGCCGAGGCGGTGCAGCAGCTCTTCGAGCTTGGGGCCGACACCCTTGATCTTCTTGAGGTCGTCCGCCCCGCCCTCGCGCGGCGCGCTCAGGGTTTCGGGCTTGCGGCCCTCGCCGAGCGGCTGCGGCTCTGCGGGCTCCGGGTCGGATTTCACCTCGGCCGCCGGGGTCACCGGGGCTTCGCGCTTATCGATGCCGGTCTCGTCGGCGGGCTCGCCCTCGGACAGCTTCGGCGCATGGGTGTCGGGCGTCGCATCGCCCTTCTCGTCCGAGCGGTCGCGCCACGGCGCGCGCAGCGGCACCTCGGTGCCGTCGATGCGCTTGACGGTGTCGCCGATCGCGGTCGCCAGCGCCACAGAGGCGTTCAGCTCCTCGTCCTTGCCCTCGGTCAGCACCACCGGGCCGCCCAGCGGCTCGGAGCCGAAACGGCCGTTCTGCGGACCCGGCGCGGGCACCTTGCCCGCCGCCATGGCGTCGAGGATCTCGGCCAGCTTCTCGCCGGTCAGATCCTCGTAGTAGTCCTTGCCGATCTGCGCCATGGGCGCGTTCGAGCAGGCCCCGAGGCACTCGACCTCTTCCCAGGAGAACTTGCCGTCGGCCGAGACCTCATGCGGCTTGGCAGCGATCTTGGCCTTGCAGACCTCCATCAGCTCGCCAGCGCCGCAGATCATGCACGAGGTGGTGCCGCAGATCTGCACGTGCGCCACCGAGCCCACCGGCTGCAGCTGGAACATGAAATAGAAGGTGGCCACCTCGAGCGCGCGGATGTGGGCCATCCCCAGCATGTCGGCGACATATTCGATCGCCGGGCGGCTCAGCCAGCCCTCCTGCTCCTGCGCCCGCCACAGCAGCGGGATGATGGCGCTGGCCTGACGGCCCTCGGGATACTTGCTGATCTGCGCCTCGGCCCAATCCATGTTGGCGGGCGTGAAAGCGAAGCTCTCGGGTTGGTCGTGATGAAGACGGCGCAGCATGGGCAAACGGACCTTCGGTTCATGTCATTGGCCGGGGGCAAGGCGCCGCCGCGGCGTTGCGACGGGGCCGGTGCCCCGCTCTCTATTCTGTCAGCCCGCCGCTGTCTCGGCGGTCTCTGCGTCAGCCATCGGCTCCGAGACGGGCTCGGCCGCAGGCGCGCAGCTGCCGGTCACCAGGCGCACGCCGCCGGTCTCGGTGGGCACGGCCTCTTCGGTGCGCACCTTGTACGAGGCGATCTCCTGCACTTGGGCGCGGCTCAGCCCGCTCTGCAGTTCGACCGGCTGGTAGTCGCTCTCTGCGACCAGCTCGCAGCCGATCGAAGCGACGGCGTCATCCCAGGCCATCAGGTCCTGCTCGTCGGTGCCCTTCGGCGGCATGGCGCAGGCGGACAGCAGGCCAAGGGCCACAAGTGCGGTGGAAAAACGGATCATCGGTCGACCTCCCCAAACACGATGTCGAGCGAGCCGAGGATCGCCGCAACGTCGGCCAGCTGGTGGCCCTTACAAATATAATCCATCGCCTGCAGGTGCAGGAAACCCGGCGCGCGCAGCTTGGCGCGGTAGGGTTTGTTGCTGCCGTCGGCGACCAGGTAGACGCCGAACTCGCCCTTCGGCGCCTCGACGCAGGCGTAGACTTCGCCCGCGGGCACGTGGAAGCCCTCGGTGTAGAGCTTGAAGTGGTGGATGAGCGCCTCCATCGAGGTCTTCATCTCCGAGCGCTTCGGCGGGGTGATCTTGCCGCGCGACAGCACGTCGCCCTGGTTCTCGGGGAGCTTCAGCTTCTCGCAGGCCTGGACCATGATCTTCACGCTCTCGCGCATCTCGGCCATGCGGACGAGGTAGCGGTCGTAGCAATCGCCGTTCTTGCCGACGGGGATCTTGAAGTCGAACTCGTCGTAGCACTCGTAGGGCTGCGCCCGGCGCAGGTCCCAGGCAAGGCCGGAGCCGCGCACCATGACGCCCGAGAAGCCGTGCTCCTGGATATCCTGCTCGGTCACCACGCCGATGTCGGCATTGCGCTGCTTGAAGATGCGGTTCTCGGTCAGCAGGTCGTCGATGTCCTGCAGGCGGGCCGGGAACTGCTCGCACCATTCGGCGATGTCGTCGATCAGCTCGGGCGGCAGATCCTGGTGGACGCCGCCGGGCCGGAAGTAGGCCGCGTGCAGGCGCGCGCCGCAGGCCCGCTCGTAGAAGATCATCAGCTTCTCGCGTTCCTCGAAGCCCCAGAGCGGCGGCGTCAGGGCGCCCACGTCCATGGCCTGCGTGGTCACGTTCAGCAGGTGGTTCAGGATGCGCCCGATCTCGCAGTAGAGCACGCGGATCAGCTGGGCGCGGCGCGGCACTTCGACGTTGCAGAGCCTTTCGATCGCCAGCACCCAGGCGTGTTCCTGGTTCATCGTGCCGACGTAGTCGAGCCGGTCGAAATACGGCAGGTTCTGCAGGTAGGTGCGGCTTTCCATCAGCTTCTCGGTGCCGCGGTGCAGCAGGCCGATGTGCGGATCGCAGCGCTCGACGATCTCGCCGTCAAGCTCGAGCACGAGGCGCAGCACGCCGTGAGCCGCCGGATGCTGCGGGCCGAAGTTGATGTTGAAGTTGCGGATTTTCTGCTCGCCCGACAGGGCGTCTTCGAAACCTTTGGAGCCGTCCATCACTTCGCCTCCTCCTCGGCCTTTTCATCGCCGGGCAGCACGTATTGCGCACCTTCCCACGGCGACATGAAATCGAACTGGCGGTATTCCTGCACCAGCTTCACCGGCTCGTAGACGACGCGCTTGAGCTCTTCGTCGTAGCGCACCTCGACATAGCCCGTGGTCGGGAAGTCCTTGCGCAGCGGGTGGCCGCGGAAGCCGTAGTCGGTGAGAATGCGGCGCAGGTCCGGGTGGCCCGAGAACAGGATGCCGAACATGTCGAACACCTCGCGCTCCAGCCAGTTGGCCGAGGGGTGCAGCGCGGTGATCGACGGCACGATCTCCTCCTCGCGCACCGAGACCCGCAGGCGGATGCGGTGGTTCTGGTACATCGACAGGAAGTGGTAGACCACGTCGAAGCGCTTGGGGCGGTTCGGGTAGTCGACCGCGGTGATGTCCACCAGCGACGAGAAGCGGCAGGTCGGGTCGCTGCGCAGGAACTCCACCAGCCCCGAAATGTTCGCCGGGGCCACGTCGACGTTCAGCTCGCCGTGGGTGACGTCCCAGGCGATCACGCAATCGGGGCGTTTCACCTCGATGTGGGCGCCAAGTTCGTTGAGTGCTTTTGTCATGATCCCCTCCCGCGAAGGCTCAGCGCACGATCGTGCCGGTGCGGCGGATTTTCTTCTGCAGCGCCATGAGCCCGTAGAGCAGCGCCTCGGCGGTCGGCGGGCAGCCCGGGACGTAGACGTCCACCGGCACCACGCGATCGCAGCCGCGCACCACGGAATAGCTGTAGTGATAGTAGCCGCCGCCGTTGGCGCAGGATCCCATCGAGATCACGTAGCGCGGCTCGGGCATCTGGTCGTAGACCTTGCGCAGCGCCGGGGCCATCTTGTTGGTCAGCGTGCCGGCGACGATCATCAGGTCCGACTGGCGCGGGCTGGCCCGCGGCGCGGTGCCAAAGCGCTCGAGATCGTAGCGCGGCATCGAGGTCTGCATCATCTCGACGGCGCAGCAGGCGAGGCCGAAGGTCATCCAGTGCAGGGAGCCGGTGCGCGCCCAGTTGATCACGTCGTCGACGGAGGTCAGCAGGAAGCCCTTGTCCTGCAGCTCGCGGTTCAGCGCCTGCGTCGCGACCTCGCGGTCGCCACCGGCGGTATTGAGCCCGGTCATCACTCCCATTCGAGAGCCCCTTTCTTCCATTCGTAGGCAAAGCCCGCGGTCAGCACCGCGAGGAAGGCCATCATCGACCAGAAGCCCACCATGCTCACGTCCTTGAACGCGGTGGCCCAGGGGAAGAGGAAGGCGATCTCGAGATCGAAGATGATGAAGAGGATCGAGACCAGGTAGAACCGGACGTCGAACTTCATCCGCGCGTCGTCGAAGGCGTTGAACCCGCATTCATAGGCCGAGACTTTTTCCGGGTCGGGGCTGCGCACTGCCAGCACGACGGCCGCCAGGATGAGCACGAGACCGAGGCCGACGGCGACGGCGAGGAACACGAGGATGGGAAGATATTCCCGCAGCATCTCGTCCACGATGTGGCTCCTTTGCGAGGCGCACCGCTAAGCGGCGCGGAGACCATGGCTTTGTTGCCTTGCTGTGAGTGACTTATCGCCGAGTGCGTGCCGGGTCAACAACCGCCCAAGATATTCACAAATGATGAAAATGCTTTCACAGCAATGAGATAAGGCACCTGCCGCTGGGTAAGCACTGATGTTTCGACATTTTTTCTGTCGACCGTTGCATACATTCTGCGCGGACCCGCAGACTCAGGCACTTAGGACTGCCAAAGAAAGCGCCAGCATCACGAGATCGAGAACTCGCCAGAGCCTCCGGTCGGCTTCCGCGGCGGAAATCAGCCCGAGCGCGAGTCCGGCCGCGGGCAGCCCCACTGCGATCCAGCGCGCCACAGCGGCGGAGGCGGCCCGCTCGGTGCCCGGGACCCCGGCCACCACCAGCATCGCCGCCGCCTGCCCCAGCAGCACGAGAGCGGCAAGCGCCGACAGCGCCCTGGCACCGCGGGTCGCCCGGCCCTCCGGTCCGCCTCCGGGCGCCCATTGCGCCAGGGGCGCACCAAGGATCAGCGCGAGATGAAAGAAGATGCGTGCAAGGCAGAGCGTGACGTAGAGATGCGCCAGCTGCACCGCCATCGGGCGCGCCTCACCCCTCCCGCGGCGGCGCCCAGGGCGCCGGGCGCTTGTCGAAGAAGGCGGCGATCCCCGCCTGCGCCTCGGCGGTCTCCCAGCGCGCCGCCAGCGCGTCGATCGCCATGTCCACCTGCTCCGGCGTGACCTGCCCCGCCAGCGCGTTCAACAGCATCTTGCTCGCGCGCACCGCGCCCGGCGCGCAGCCGAGATAGGGCGCCACTTCTGCCGCCACCGCCGCGTCCAGCTCCGCGGGCGCCACGACCCGGTTCAGCAGGTCGAGCCGCCGCGCCTCTTCCGAGCCGAAGATGCGGGCGCTCATGAACACCGCGCGCGCCTTGGTGCCGCCCATGCGGGCGATCACGTAGGGGCCGATATTGGCGGGCAAGAGGCCAAGCCGGGTTTCGGTGAAGCCGAATTTCGCGCCCTCGACGCCCACCACCACGTCGCAGACCGAGATCAGCCCCATGCCGCCGCCGAAGGCATTGCCCTGCACCTTGCCGATCAGCGGCTGCGGCAGCGCCGCCAGCGCCGCCAGCGCCTCGGCGATGCGCCGCGACTCGCGGCGGCGCGTCTCGCCGTCCATCTCGAACTGTTCGCGCATCCAGGCCAGGTCGCCGCCGGCGCAGAAGCTCGCGCCCTCGGCCGCGAGCACGACGACGCGCACGCCCTCGTCCGCCGCCAGCGCCGCGGCTGCCGCGACCAGCTCGGCCATCATCTGCGCCGAGAGTGCGTTGTGCTTCTCCGGCCGGTTCAGCACCAGCTCCGCCACGCCGCGCGCGTCGATGCGCGTATCGATCAATGCCATCTGCCTGTCTCCCTAACCGCGCCGCGGGTCATCCCCTGCGCATCCGCCGCGCCAGCGCCGCCGCCTCGTCCAGCACCGCGCGGTCGAGCTCGGTGTCATACCCAAGCTCCGCCAGCCGATCCGCCACGGCCTCCGTCGCCACGTTGCCCGCGGCCCCCGGCGCATAAGGGCAGCCCCCGAGCCCGCCGACCGCCGCATCGAAGACCCGCAGGCCGAGGGCCAGCGCTGCCTCGACATTCTCGAGCGCCCGCCCGCCGGTGTCGTGGAAATGCCCGGCGAGCTGCGCCGGCGGCACCACCTCCGTGACCGCCTCCAGCATCGCCGTCACCGCCCCGGGCGAGGCGCGCCCGATCGTGTCGCCCAGTGAGATCTCGTAGCAGCCCATGTGGTGCAGCGCGCGCACGACCTGCGCCACCTGCTCCGGCGCCACCGCCCCATCGTAGGGGCATTCGACGACGCAGGAGACATAGCCCCGCACCGGCAGGCCCGCCGCCCGCGCCGCCTCGGCCACCGGGCGGAAGCGGTCGAGGCTCTCGGCGATCGTGGCATTGATATTGGCGCGGCTGAACCCCTCCGAGGCCGAGCCGAAGATCGCCACCTCGTCGACCCTGGCGGCCAGCGCCGCCTCGAGCCCCTTCATGTTCGGCGTCAGCGCCGCGTAGGACACGCCCGGGGCGCGGCGAATGCCTGCCATGACCTCCGCCGAGGTCGCCATCTGCGGCACCCACTTGGGGCTGACGAAGCTGGCGCATTCGATGCGCCGGAACCCGGCCCGGCTCAGGCAGTCGACCAGCGCGATCTTCTCCGCCGCCGGAATGAGCCGCGGCTCGTTCTGCAGGCCATCCCGCGGCCCCACCTCGAAGATCTCGACAAACTCGCCCATCGTCCCGCCTCTCCCCGGCCCTTCTTCTCTTTCCAAATACGCACGGCCCGGCAGCTGCCACCGGCGCGGCGCCGCTCAGACGCCCGGCATCTCCCACGCCGGGTAGAAGTCCTGCGTATAGAGCCGCGCGCCCTCCTCCGGCAGCGCCCGCCGGAAGGCGTCGCGCGCGGTGATCCGCCCGTACCACGCCTCGAGCCGCGCCAGCCCCTCGGTGCTGCGGAAGTGGCGCCCGATATAGACCGCCTGCCCGACCGCGATGTCCACCGCCGAGAAGCCGTCGAGCAGGTGCTCGCCGCTCAGCGCCAGCCGCGCCTCGATCGCCGCGAAGCACTTGCCGAGCCGCGCCGCCTCGAGCTGCATGATGATCGGCGAGCGCATGTGCTCCTCGCGCAGCATCAGGTGCTGCTGGGTGAGCGCGGCGCCGTGGTGGCTCATGGTCTCGGCGAAATGCAGCCAGACCAGGTAATCGCGCCGCTCCGCATCGCCGCGCATCCGCCCCAGCCCCCTGTCGGGATAGAGCTCGCAGAGGTATTCTAGGATGGCGCCGGACTCGAACATGGTCTCGCCGCCGATCTCTAGCGCCGGCACGCGCCCGGCGGGCGAGCGCGCGAGATACTCCTCGCGACGCAGCGACTTGTCGAAGCGCTCGGTGACCAGCTCGAAGGGCAGGCCCAGCTCCTCGAGCAGCCATAGCACCCGCATGGAGCGCGACTGCGGCACGTGGTGAATCCGGATCATGCCTCTTCTTCCTCGAGCCGGATCAGCGCCGCCCCGGCCTCGACCTGCGCCCCCGCAGCGACCAGCACCTCGGCGACGATGCCGTCGCGCGCCGCGCGCAGCGTGTGCTCCATCTTCATCGCCTCGAGCAGCGCCAGCCGATCGCCGGCGCTGACCTGCGCCCCCGCCTCGGCAAAGACCGCGACCACCTTGCCCGGCATCGGCGCCTCGACGAGGTTGCCGCCCGCGCCTGCCTCGGCGGCCCGGTCCAGCGGTGCGACGAGATCGAAGCGCAGCCCGTAGTGGGCAAAGACCGTGACGTGGCCATCCTCGCGGAAATGCCCGGCGGCGGGGCGGCCATCGAAGCTCCAGCGCCCCTGCGAGCGGGCAGCCAGCACCGTCGCGCCGGGCACGTCGATCTCCACGAGGTCCGGGCCGCGCACCCGCAGCACGCAGGGCAGATCTTGCTCACCCCGGCGCAGCAGCAGCGAGCGCGCCAGCGGTGCCCAGAGGGTGAATCCCACCTCCCAGCCCGCGGCCTCGTCGAGCCCGGCCAGCACCAGCGCCGCCTCGGCCACCACCTGCGGCGCCAGTTCTGGCACGGCAACCAGCGCATCGAGGTCGCGCGCGATGAGCCCGGTGTCGACCTCGCCCGCGGCAAACCCCGCGTGCTCCGCCAGCGCGCCGAGGAAGGCGAGGTTGGTCACCGTTCCCGCCACCCGCGTGTGCCGTAGCCCCTGCGCCAGCCGGCGCAGCGCAACGGCACGCGTCGGCCCGTGCACGATCAGCTTCGAGATCATCGGATCGTAATGCGGCGAGATCACGTCGCCCGAACGCACACCGCTGTCGGCGCGCACATCCGCCGGGAAGTCCAGATGCGCCAACCGCCCGGTCGCCGGCAGGAAGCCCGCCGGCACGTCCTCGGCGTAGAGCCGTGCCTCGAAGGCATGTCCGGTGATCGACAGCTCCTCCTGCGCCAGCGGCAGCGGCTCGCCCCCCGCCACGCGCAGCTGCCATTCAACCAGATCGACGCCGGTGATCGCCTCGGTCACCGGGTGCTCGACCTGCAGGCGGGTGTTCATCTCCATGAACCAGAAACCGTCGGGCCGCAGCCCCTGCGAGCCGTCGACGATGAACTCCACCGTGCCCGCGCCCTTGTAGCCGATGGCCTCGGCGGCGCGCACGGCGGCGGCCCCCATGGCGGCGCGCATCTCCGCGCCCATGCCCGGCGCGGGCGCCTCCTCGATCACCTTCTGGTGCCGCCGCTGCAGCGAGCAGTCGCGCTCGAAGAGATGCACCGCCGTCTCGCCATCGCCGAAGACCTGCACCTCGATGTGCCGCGGCGCGGTGATGAACTTCTCGATCAGCACCGCCTCGTTGCCGAAGGCGCCGCGCGCCTCGGCCTTGGCGCCCTCGAGCGCCGCCGGGAAATCCGCCGCCGCCTCGACCAGCCGCATGCCCTTGCCGCCGCCGCCGGCCACGGCCTTGATCAAAACCGGATAGCCGATGGCCTCGGCCTCGCGCGCCAGCCGCGCCGGATCCTGGTCCTCGCCGAGATAGCCCGGCACCACCGGCACCCCGGCCTCGTCCATCAGCAGCTTGGCCGCGTCCTTGAGGCCCATGGCCCGGATCGCCGGAGCCGAGGGCCCGACGAAGATCAGCCCCGCCGCCTCCACCGCCTCGACGAACTCCGGGTTCTCCGACAGGAAGCCGTAGCCCGGATGGATCGCCCCCGCGCCGGTCGCCAGCGCCGCCTCGATGATCCGCTCGCCCCTCAGGTAGCTCTCCGAGGGCGCCGCGCCGCCGATGCAGACCGCGAGGTCGGCCTCGGCCACGTGCCGCGCGCCGGCGTCCGCCTCGGAGTAGACCGCCACGGTCCGCAGCCCCAGCGCCCGGGCGCTGCGCATCACCCGGCAGGCGATCTCGCCCCGATTGGCAATCAGCAAAGTGTCAAACATTGCCGCCTCCGTATCCGCATCGAGTCATCGTCATTCTTCCAGGCCAAAGTATCCCGGGGGAGACGCCGCAGGCGTCGGGGGCGGAGCCCCCTGCATCCGAACTCGCGCGCCTGTGGCGCGCGGGGGCGGAGCCCCCTGCATCCAAACATCCGCGCCTAAGTTGCGCGGGGGCGGAGCGCCCTCTCATCTCAGCCCCCCGCATCACATCCGGAACACGCCGAAGCGTGTCTCCTCGATCGGCGCGTTCAGCGCGGCGCTCAGCGACAGTGCCAGCACGGCGCGCGACTTGCGCGGGTCGACGCAGCCGTCGTCCCAGAGCCGGGCCGCGGCGTAGAGCGGGTGCGACTGATGCTCGAACATGTCGATGGTGGGCTGCTTGAAGGCCGCCTCCTCCTCCTCCGACCAGCTGCCGCCGCCGCGCTCGATGGCGTCGCGCTTGACCGTCGCCAGCACCCCCGCCGCCTGCGCCCCGCCCATCACCGAGATGCGGCTGTTGGGCCAGCTCCAGAGAAAGCGCGGCTGATAGGCGCGACCCGCCATGCCGTAGTTGCCCGCGCCGAAGGAGCCGCCGACCAGCATGGTGATCTTCGGCACGTTGGTGGTCGCCACCGCGGTCACCATCTTGGCGCCGTGACGGGCAATGCCCTCGTTCTCGTATTTCCGCCCGACCATGAAGCCGGTGATATTCTGCAAGAACACCAGCGGAATGCCGCGCTGCGAGCAAAGCTCGACGAAATGCGCGCCCTTCTGCGCCGCCTCGGAAAACAGTACGCCGTTGTTGGCGATGATCCCGACCGGGCAGCCTTCCACATGGGCAAAGCCGGTCACCAGCGTCTCGCCGTAGCGCGGCTTGAACTCGTCGAAGCGCGAGCCGTCGACCATCCGGGCTATGACCTCGCGGATGTCGTAGGGCGTGCGCAGGTCGGCGGGCACCACGCCGAGGATCTCCTCGGGGTCGTAGGCCGGCGCCTCGGGCGACTGCCACTCCACCCCAGCCGGCTTCACCCGGTTGAGCCCGCCCACCGCGCGCCGTGCCAGCGCCAGCGCATGGGCATCGTCCTCGGCAAGATAGTCCGCCACGCCCGAGAGCCGGGTGTGCACGTCGCCGCCGCCGAGATCCTCGGCGCTGACCACCTCGCCCGTCGCCGCCTTCACCAGCGGCGGGCCGGCAAGGAAGATCGTGCCCTGCTCCTTAACGATGATCGTCACGTCCGACATGGCGGGCACATAGGCGCCGCCCGCGGTGCAGGAGCCCATGACCACGGCGATCTGCGGGATGTTCTTGGCGCTCATCCGCGCCTGGTTGTAGAAGATGCGCCCGAAGTGGTCGCGGTCGGGGAAGACCTCGTCCTGGTTCGGCAGGTTCGCCCCGCCGCTGTCGACGAGGTAGACGCAGGGCAGATGGTTCTCCTCGGCGATCTCCTGGGCGCGCAGGTGCTTCTTGACCGTCATCGGGTAGTAGGTACCGCCCTTCACCGTGGCGTCGTTGCAGACCACCATGACCTCGCGGCCCATGACCCGGCCGATCCCGGCGATGACCCCGGCGCAGGGCGCGGCACCTTCGTACATGTCGTGCGCCGCGGTGGCGCCGATCTCGAGGAAGGGCGTGCCCGGGTCGAGCAGGTTGGCGACGCGCTCGCGGGGCAGCATCTTTCCGCGCGACACGTGGCGCTCACGGGCCCTCTGGCCGCCGCCCGCCGCCGCCTGCGCTGCAGCCTGCTCGATCACCCGCAGCGCCTCGAGATGGCCGGCGCGGTTGGCCTTGAACGTCTCGGAGGACGGGATGGCCTGGGATTGCAGTTTCATATGTCCTCCTGAACCTTTAGACGGTCCGCCTCCTGTTCGGCTTCAGCCGTGGCACGGGCCTTCAGCTCCTTGCGGATCACCTTGCCGGTGACCGTCATGGGCAGCGCCTCAAGAAATGAAATTTCCCTTGGGCATGAGTAGGTTGCCAACCTCTCCTTCACCCATGACTTCAAGGTTTCCGCATCCGCCTCGACGCCGTCTTTCAGCACGACGTAGGCCTTGACGATCTCGGTGCGCAGCGGGTCGGGCTTGCCCACCACGCCGACGGTCAGCACCGCCGGATGGGTGATCAGGCAATCCTCGATCTCCGCCGGGCCGATGCGGTAGCCCGCCGAGGAGATCACGTCGTCCTCGCGCCCAAGGAATCGCAGGTAATCGCCGTCCCAGGTGCCGCGGTCGCCGGTCAGCAGCCAATCGCCGCGGAACTTGTCGGCGGTGGCCTGCGGATTTCGCCAGTATTCCAGCATCATCGAGCCCGAGCCCCGCCGGATCGCCACATCACCCTCACCCTCGGTGGGCAGGCCTTCGAGGTCGATCACCGCGATCTCGTGGCCCGGCACCGGCTTGCCGATGCAGCCCGGGCGCGGCTCGAAGAGCGTGCCCGCCGAGCTGGCCGCCATGTTGCATTCGGTCTGGCCGTAGAACTCGTTGATGGTCAGCCCGAAGGCCTCGCGCCCCCAGGCCAGCATCTCGGCCCCGAGCGGCTCGCCGCCGCTGGCGACCGAGCGCAGGTTCGGGATACGGGCATCCGCCGCCTTCAGCATGCGCAGCGCCGTTGGCGGGAAAAATACATTCTTGACAGAGTGTTCCGCGCAGATACTCACGCACTCCGTGACCTCGAACTTGGCCATGCGCGCGGCCACCACGGGCACGCCGAGCGCCAGCGCGGGCATGGCCACGTCGAAGAGACCCCCGATCCACGCCCAGTCCGCCGGGGTCCAGAGCACGTCGCCCGACTGTCCGAGCCGGTCATGGCTCATCTCGACGCCCGGCAGATGGCCCATCAGAACGCGGTGCCCATGCAGCGCGCCCTTGGGTTTGCCGGTGGTGCCGCTGGTGTAGATAATGATCGCCGGGTCCTCGGGGCCGGTGTCGGCGATGGGGCTTGCGGAAGGCTCTGCGGGTAGCTCGGTGATGACGCTGAGGTCGAAGGGCGCGAGCATCCCGCCCCCCTCTTCGTCGGTCACCACCACCCGCGCCCCGCTGTCGCCGAGCCGCGAGCGCAAAGCGTCCTCGCGGAAGAGCTTGAACAGCGGCACAGAGATCGCCCCCATCCGCCAGGCGGCGATATGGGCGGCAGCGCAGAGCGGCGATTGCGAGAGCAGCACGCCCACCCGGTCGCCGCGCGCCACGCCGCGCGCCTCGAGCGCCGCCTGCACCCGGCGCGACAGCGTCGCCAGCGCGCCGTAGGCCACCGGCCCGCGGCCATGCTCGAGGATCGCCACGCGGTTCGGCTCCAGCGCCGCCCAGTCGTCGCAGACCTGCGCGGCCATGTTCAGCCGTGGCGGGACGCGCCAGTCGAAGCGCGCGCGCATCTGGTCATATGTGCCATCCGGCAGCATCGGATTCATGTCTGCGGCCCCCTCCTGACCCGCGCGTGAAGGATGCGCCCCAGCCGGTCCATCTCGTAGACATGCGCCAGGTCGTCCCGCGCGCAGGTTACCACGATCCAGACCGGCGCCTCCGCGGGGCGCCCCGTGCAATCGCTTTTCGCGGCCCCTTCCGGGCCGGTCTCGACGTAGAGCGTGGCGGCAGCGGCAATCGCCTCGGTCTCCGTGAGCTCCGCCGCCTGCATCCCGGCGCGGTAGGCCACCAACGCCACCAGCGCGAGAAGCGCCAGCGCGGGGGCATACCAGAGCGACCGGGAGATCACGCTCAGCTCATCGCGTTCATCAGTTCGCGGCCCACCAGCATCCGGCGGATTTCCGAGGTGCCCGCGCCGATCTCCATCAGCTTGGCATCGCGGAAGAGCCGCGCCACCGGCGCATCGGCCAGAAAGCCCGCCCCGCCCATCGCCTGCACCGCCTGATGCGCCTGCACCATCGCCTGCTCCGAGGCGTAGAGACAGCAGGCCGCCGCATCCTGGCGGGTGACATCGCCGCGGTCGCAGGCCTTGGCGACCTCGTAGACATAGGCCCGGGCCGAGTTCATCGCGGTGTACATGTCGGCGATCTTGCCCTGCATGAGCTGGAAGTTCCCGATGGATTGGCCGAACTGCTTTCGTTCTGCCATGTAGGGCATGATCTCATCGAGGCAGGCGGCCATGATGCCGGTGCCGATGCCCGCGAGCACGACGCGCTCGTAGTCGAGCCCCGACATCAGCACCCGCACGCCCTTGCCCTCTTCGCCGAGGATATTCTCGAAGGGCACTTCCACGTCGTCGAAGATCAGCTCGGCGGTGTTCGAGCCGCGCATGCCGAGCTTGTCGAAATGCGGGCTGGTCGAGAAGCCGGTCATGCTCTTCTCGATGAGGAAGGCGGTGATGCCCTTCGACCCGGCATCGGGGTCGGTCTTGGCGTAGACCACCAGCGTGTCGGCGTCCGGCCCGTTGGTGATCCAGTACTTGTTGCCGTTGAGGATGAAGCGGTCGTTCTTCTTCTCGGCGCGCAGCTTCATGCTGACCACGTCAGAGCCGGCGTTCGGCTCGGACATGGCAAGCGCGCCGACGTACTCGCCCGAGACCAGCCCGGGCAGGTATTTCGCCTTTTGTTCAGGCGAGCCGTTGAGCTTGATCTGGTTGACGCAGAGGTTGGAATGCGCGCCGTAGGAGAGCGAGACCGAGGCCGAGGCGCGGGCGATCTCCTCGACCGCGACCACATGGGCCAGGTAGCCCATGCCGGCGCCGCCGAACTCCTCGGGCACGGTGATGCCCAGGAGACCGAGCTCGCCCATCTCGCGCCACAGCTCGTTCGGGAACACGTTGTCCCTGTCGACCTGCGCCGCCATCGGCCTGACGCGCTCCTGCGCCCAGCGATGCACCATCTCGCGCAGCGCACCCACGTCGTCGCCGAGATCAAAGGTCATGACCGCATTGAACATCCAAACCGCCCCTCCCCTGGCAGTTATTGAACACTTGTTCATATCTAAGCCCGCAGCCCGCCAGCCGTCAACAGCAAAGGCGCCTCACCCTGCCGTGACCACGAGGAACGGCCCGGCGGCGGCTGCGTTGTCGGGGAGAGAAACAGGAAAGGAGCGAAGAGATGCCCAAGGACAACATCAAGGACCTCAAGGCCGATTTCTGGAAAGCCCTGAAGGACGTGCGCGCCGGCATGCTGGCGGCGGACGGCGAGCGCCCGGTGCCCATGGCGCCGCATGCCGACGAAGACGAGAATGCCATCTGGTTCATCACCGCCAAGGGCTCGGCCGCCGACCGCGCCGCCAAGAGCGGCGGCGAGGTGAGCTTCCACGTCGCCGACCCCAAGGCGCACCTTTATGCCAACGTCTTCGGCAAGGCCGAGATCTCGAACGACGAGAAGAAGCTCGACGACATCTGGAGCGTCGTCGCCGGTGCCTGGTTCAAGAACGGTCGCGACGACAATGCGGTTCAGCTGATCAAGATGACGCCGAAGGACGGCGAGGTCTGGATCAGCAACGGCGGCGCAAGCTTCCTCTACGAGATCGCCAAGGCGCAGATGACGGATGACACGCCCGACGTGGGCGAGCATGGTCGGGTGGTATTCTGATCCGGAGACTCGCCATGAAACCCGCCCTCCTTGCGCTGCTGTGCCTGCTGCCCTCGATGACGCTTGCGGAGCAGGTCGGCGAGGTGGGCGTGGACTGGGTCGGCAACGACATCGAGATCGATGCCATTGCCGACCCCAAGGTGCAGGGCGTCACCTGCCACATCGCCTATTTCGACCGAGGAATCTTCGACCGGCTGTCCAAGGGCAACTGGTTCGAGGATCCGTCCAATGCCTCGATCTCCTGCCGCCAGACCGGGCCGATCGTGATCGGCGACATCGACCGCGACAAGGACGGCGAGGACGTCTTCCGCACCTCGCGCTCGATCATCCTCAAATCGCTGCGGGTGAAGCGCATCTATGACGAGAGCAACCAGACGCTGATCTACCTTGCCCATGCCGCCGAGCTGACCGACGGGTCGGCCAAGCTGGCGATCTCGACCGTGCCGCTCTACGGCACCGAGGTCACATGGGAGGAGGAATGAGCAGCCGAGGAGCGTGAGCTCCTAGACGACCCGCGTCGCGTCGTAGCCGTAAATCCAGTCGAACTGACCGAGCATGCGGTCCGGCGCCATGCGCCCAAGCATGCCCATCCCCAGATGCGCAACGCCGCGCACCAGCGGGTTCTTCAGGTGATATTTCCAGGCGTTGCCGTTGGCCGCCTCCACCACCTTGTCGCAGCGCTCCCGGCGCAGCGCCTGATAGCGCGCCAGCGCGGCGTCGCGGTCCTCCATCGACGAGAGGCACGCGGCGAGCACGAAGGCGTCCTCGAGCGCCATGTTCGCGCCCTGCGCCATGAACGGCAGCGTCGGATGCGCCGCATCGCCAAGCAGAGCCACGCCCTCCCCGTACCAGCGCCGCGCCACGGGGTGCCGGAACAGCCCCCAGAGCCCCGGCCGATCGACCGCGGACAGCAGCTGCGGCACGTCACCGCCAAAACCGGCAAAGGCGGCGCGCAGGTTGGCCGGATCGTCGAACTGCGACCAGCCTTCCTCGGTCCAGCCGCGGCGTTCCTCGGCGGCCACGAGGTTGACGACCTTGCCCCCGCGCAAGGGATAGCTGACGAGGTGCCGCCCCGGCCCCATGTGCACCCGCGCCTCCGGCGGGTGACCGGTCAGGTTCGGCACCACCGCGCGCCAGGCGACCTGGCCGGTGAAAAAGGGCGCCGTCGCGCCGTTGAGCGCGCCGCGCAGCACCGAGTGCAGACCGTCGGCGCCGATCACCAAATCGGCAGAACAGGAATCGCCGTTGGCCATCTCCAGCCGCACCGGGGCGCCCGGGTGAACCGCGGCGACCTTCTGCAGCAGGCGGACCTGCACCCCCGCCTCGCGCGCCGCCTGCGACAGCAGGCCGATCAGATCGGCGCGGTGGACGAAGAGATACTCGGAGGAGTCGGGCAAACGCCCGAGATCGAGCCGCAGCACCTCTGTGCCGTGGCGGTGGTCGCGCAGCGACACCGCCTGCGCCCGGCAGGCCCCGGCACGCAGCGCCTCGGCCAGACCGAGCGCCTCGATCACCCGCAAGCCGTTGGGGCTGATCTGCAACCCCGCCCCGACCTCGGCGATCGCCTCGGCCTGCTCGAGCACCCGCACCTCGAAGCCGCGCTGACGCAGAGCCAGGGCCGCGGCAAACCCGCCGATGCCCCCGCCGATAATCGTGACTGACCTACCCGGCACCGCGCCGCTCCCGCTAAAGGCGAAAAAAGAAAACGCCGGAGCCAATGGCCCCGGCGTCCTGTCTTGTCAAGCCGTTAAGCCCCGACGCTGCGCCGGGGCCCTGCGGGCTCAGTCGTCGCGATGCACCTTCTCGCGGCGCTCGTGACGCTCCTGAGCCTCGAGGCTCATGGTGGCGATCGGACGCGCGTCCAGCCGCTTGAGGCTGATCGGCTCGCCGGTCACGTCGCAATATCCGTACTCACCCTCTTCGATGCGGCGCAGGGCCGCGTCGATCTTGGCGACCAGCTTGCGCTGGCGGTCACGGGTGCGCAGCTCGAGCGCGCGGTCGGTCTCTTCGCTGGCACGGTCGGTCACGTCGGGAATGTTCCGGGTGGCTTCCTGCAGCGCCTCGATCGTATCGCGGCTCTCGGCGAGGATGTCGTTTTTCCATGCGAGCAGCTTGCGGCGGAAGTACTCCGTCTGACGCTCGTTCATGAAAGGTTCGTCTTCGGCCGGACGGTAATCGTCGGGCAGAAAAGTCTCGGGCTTCATTTCTGCTCCCTCTTCAAAACCGGTGTCCGGCGAGGAATTCCTGACCGGCCCCGGTACCCCTTGCGAGGCTGCTGTTATCCCACCCACCCCCCGATGTCACTACACAATGGGATAGGTCCCGAACGAATCTTCGGCAGGTGCCTCTTTTGTAACCACGGTATGACAGCCCCCGTTCAAAGCGCCTCGAAACCCCGCTTGAAGCGAGGTTTGCGGCCCAGTATCCCTCTGCACAGAGCAGTGGAGGAATGCCGAATGACCGACCTGAGCTTCCGGGGCACCGACGCCTATGTGGCGACCGAGGATCTGACCATGGCGGTCAACGCGGCGATCACCCTCGAGCGGCCGCTGCTGGTGAAGGGCGAGCCCGGCACCGGCAAGACCGAGCTGGCGCGGCAGGTGTCGCAGGCGCTCGGCCTGCCGATGATCGAATGGTCGATCAAATCCACCACCCGCGCCCAGCAGGGCCTTTACGAGTACGACGCGGTCAGCCGGCTGCGCGACAGCCAGCTTGGCGAGGAACGCGTGCATGACGTCGGCAACTACATCCGCCGCGGCAAGCTCTGGCAGGCCTTCGACGCCGAGGGCAAGGTGGTGCTGCTGATCGACGAGATCGACAAGGCCGACATCGAGTTTCCCAACGATCTGCTGCAGGAACTCGACCGGATGGAGTTCCACGTCTACGAGACCGGCGAGACGGTGCGCGCGCGCCAGCGGCCGATCGTCATCATCACCTCGAACAACGAAAAGGAGCTGCCCGACGCCTTCCTGCGCCGCTGCTTCTTCCACTACATCCGCTTTCCCGACGAAGAGACCCTGCGCCGCATCGTCGAGGTGCATCACCCCGGCATCAAGCCTGCCTTGCTGACCGAGGCGCTGACTCAGTTCTACGAGCTGCGCGAACAGCCGGGACTGAAGAAGAAGCCCTCGACCTCCGAGGTGCTGGACTGGCTGAAGCTGCTGCTGGCCGAGGATCTCGACGCCGCCGACCTGCGCCGCGATGGCACCGACGCGCTGCCGAAGCTGCACGGCGCGCTGCTGAAGAACGAGCAGGACGTGCACCTGTTCGAACGGCTGGCCTTCATGGCCCGCCGCCAGCGCTGAGTCCCGCCCCGCACCCTTTGCTTTCCCCGGCCGCCGCGACAGAATCCTGCGGCGATGCAACCTAAAGCATCACGATTCCGTTGCCATCCGGCCTCAAAACCGGGTGAAGCCGTCGATTTAAGGGGCAAAACCGCGTCGAGATTGACCTTTCCCGCCTGATTCCGGTACAAGCCCGCATCATGGCTGCCCTCGGGCGGCTTTTTGCGGGCCATCCGGGCCCTTCCTCAGACGCGCGGGCCACGTTTCAGAGTCCGCATTGCATCGGACCTACATGACCAAGTTTACCGACCTGAACCTGAACCCCAAGGTGCTGAAAGCCATCGAAGAGGCGGGCTACGAGACGCCCACTCCCATCCAGGCCGGCGCCATCCCCCCCGCGCTCGAGGGCCGCGACGTTCTGGGCATCGCCCAGACCGGCACCGGCAAGACCGCCTCCTTCACGCTGCCGATGATCACGCTTCTGGCGCGCGGCCGGGCCCGCGCCCGCATGCCGCGCAGCCTCGTGCTCTGCCCGACGCGCGAGCTCGCGGCGCAGGTCGCCGAGAATTTCGACGTCTACACCAAGCACCTGAAGCTGACCAAGGCGCTGCTGATCGGCGGCGTCTCATTCAAGGAGCAGGAGCAGCTGATCGACAAGGGCGTGGACGTGCTGATCGCCACCCCGGGCCGCCTGCTCGACCATTTCGAGCGCGGCAAGCTGCTGCTGACCGGTGTGCAGATCATGGTCGTCGACGAGGCCGACCGGATGCTCGACATGGGCTTTATCCCCGACATCGAGCGCATCTTCTCGCTGACCCCCTTCACCCGCCAGACGCTGTTCTTCTCGGCCACCATGGCGCCGGAGATCGAGCGCATTACCAACACCTTCCTGTCGGGCCCCGAGCGCGTCGAAGTGGCCCGCCAGGCCACTGCCTCGGAGACGATCGAGCAAGGCGCGGTGTTCTTCAAGGCCTCGCGCAAGGATCGCGAAGCCTCCGAGAAGCGGGCCGTGCTGCGCGCGCTGATCGACAAGGAAGGCGACGCCTGCACCAATGCGATCATCTTCTGCAACCGCAAGGTCGACGTCGACATCGTCGCCAAGTCGCTGAAGAAATACGGCTACAACGCCGCGCCGATCCACGGCGACCTCGACCAGTCGCAGCGCATGCGCACGCTCGACGGCTTCCGTGACGGCTCGGTCCGCCTGCTGATCGCCTCCGACGTGGCGGCGCGCGGGCTCGACGTGCCCTCGGTCAGCCACGTCTTCAACTTCGACGTGCCGAGCCATGCCGAGGACTACGTGCACCGCATCGGCCGCACCGGCCGCGCCGGGCGCCAGGGCAAGGCCTTCACCATCATCGTGCCGAAGGACGAGAAGAACTTCGAGGATGTCGAGGCGCTGATCCAGAAGGAAATCCCGCGCATCGACGCGCCGGTGCGTGGCACCCCCGCCTCCGACACGCCGATCGCCAAGGACGAGGAAAAGCCCGCCAAGCGCAGCCGCTCGCGCTCGCGTCGCTCCGAGCGCAGCGAGACCGCGCCGAAGCCCGAGGCGGCCCCCAAGACCGAGGCAGTCTCCGAGGTCGCCGCCGCGCCCGCCCCGGAGGCGAACGACAAGCCCGAGCGCGCACCGCGCAACACCGACAAGCCGCGCGGCCGTGGCCGCAAGGGCGAGCGCGAGAACACCGTGGTCGGCATGGGCGATCACATGCCCGAGTTCATCGCCCTGAGCTTCGAACAGCGCCGCGCCGGCTGAGCCCGCCCCATCCCGATACGAAAGAGCCGCCCCTCGGGGCGGCTCTTTTCGTCTGGACCCTCGTCCGAACCGGTACTTCTGCCGAAGGACCTCGATGCGGCACGGTCGGGCCTGCCTCCGGCGGGGATATTTGGACCTAGAAGAAACGGCGCGCGTCCCGCCCTTTTCTTCTAGGCTCAAATATCCCGGGGAGCGCGAGGGGCGATGAACTCGGGCATGTGATCGCCCATGCCGACCACGGTGTTCTCGCGCTCGCCCTTGCGGCCACGGTCGC
>NZ_JAIVKX010000001.1 GCF_020524285.1 Alloyangia pacifica | reverse complement strand
CCCCCCCCCCCCCCCCCCCCCCCCCCTTCCCTGGCACCATTCAGGCCAGCGTCATTCAGGCCAGCACCATTCAGGCCAGCACCATTCAGGCCAGCACCATTCAGGCCAGCGTCGCGTCCATGGTGATCTCGGCGTTCAGCAGCTTGGAGATCGGGCAACCCGCCTTCGCCTTGCCCGCTGCCTCGAGGAAGGTCTCCTCGCTGGCACCTGGGATCACGGCGGTGAGCTTCAGGTGGCTCTTGGTGACGGTGAAGCCGCCGTCGCCCTGCTCCAGCGTCACCGTTGCGACGGTGGAGATGTCCTCGGCCTTGAGGTCGTAATCGCCGAGGATATTGCTCAGCGCCATCGAGAAGCAGCTGGCGTGGGCCGCGGCGATCAGCTCCTCGGGGTTGGTGCCGGCCTCGTCGCCGAAGCGCTTGTTGAAGCCGTAGTTCTGCTTGTCCAGCACGCCGGACTCGGTCGAAACGGTGCCCGTCCCGTCCTTCAGCCCGCCCTGCCAGTTCGCCGATCCGCTCTTGTTGATCATCTCTTGGGTCTCCTCTTGCTGCCCCGCTTGGGGGTCTGAGGGCGAACCTAGCACAGCCCGCGCCAAGGTCACGCGTGCCATGGAAACTTCACGCGGCGCGGGCCGGGGCGATCACCCCGCCGGGCGGTCGGAATGGCCGAGGTCGCGCTCCGGGGCGATCACGTCGCGCAGGCGCTGCTTGATCACTTTCGGTTCGGGAAAGCCGCCGTCGCGCTTACGCTCCCAGAGCAGAACGCCGTCCACCGAGATCTCGTAGACCCCGCCGTAGCCAGGCACCAGCGTCACCCCGCCGAGATCCTGCCCGAAGGTCTGCAGCAGCTCCTGCGCCATCCAGCCGGCGCGCAGAAGCCAGTTGCAGCCGGTGCAATAGGTGATCGAGACCTGCGGCTTCGGCGGTTCGGGCGTTTCGGTCATCGGTCCCTCCTCAGAGCGGCAGCGCGTTGGTGTTCTTGATCTCTTCCATCGAGAGCAGCGCGGTCACGTTGTAGACCTTCACCTCGGAGATGAGCGCCTGGTAGAAGACATCATAGGCGCGGGCATTCTTCACCCGCACCTTGAGGATGTAGTCGATCTCCCCGGCGAGGCGATGCGCCTCCATCACCTCGGGCCGCTCGCGCAGCGCTTTGAGGAATTTCGCCTGCCAGTCGGCCTCGTGTTCCGAGGTGCGGATCAGCACGAAGAAACAGGCCTCGAAACCCAGCTTCTCGGGATCGGGGATCACCACCTGCGGGCCGATGATCCCGGCCTCGCGCATCTTGCGGATGCGATTCCACACCGGGGTCTTGGATGACCCCACGGCACGGGCGATCTCGTCCAGCGAGCGGCCCGCGTCCTCCTGCAGTTCCAGAAGGATTTTCCGGTCGGTCTCGTCGATCGCCATGGCTGTTCCGCCCTTTCGCCTGCATTGGAACGTCTGCACCATCCTTAACCACAGGACGGAACGCATGTCCTTATATTTCCACCCCTCTGGCCGCAAGGGGGGACAAAATTCTATATTGAGCGGCAACGAACCCCCTCCCGGAGTGTATCCCGATGCCGAAGCCCTTCACGCCCAAGGTCGTCACCGCCAACGCGCTGATCGAAGGCGACGTGATCTATCTCGCAGCCGATGACAGCTGGGTCCGCGACCTTGCCAAGGCCGAGGTGATCACCGACGAGGCGATCGCACAGATGCGCCTGCTGGACGCGCAGGCGCGCGCCTCGGAAACGGTCGGCGTCTACCTCGCCGACGTCAAGCTCGGGGCCAACGGCGCCGAGCCGACCCACTTCCGCGAGGATTTCCGCCGCACCGGCCCCTCGAACTACTTCCACGGCAAGCAGGCCGAAGCCGACGCCTGATCCGGCGCCCTTCCCCACGCAGCGACCAGGCCAGACGCAGGAGACCCAGATGTACCGCTATACCGAGTTCGACACCGCCTTCATCCAGGAACGCAACCGCCAGTTCCGGGCCCAGGTTGAGCGCCGCATCGCCGGCAACCTCACCGAGGACGAGTTCAAGCCGCTGCGCCTGATGAACGGGCTCTACCTGCAGTTGCACGCCTATATGCTGCGCGTGGCGATCCCCTACGGCACGCTGAGCTCGGCGCAGATGCGCCAGCTCGCGCTGCTGGCCGAGAAGTGGGACAAGGGCTACGGCCATTTCACCACCCGCCAGAACATCCAGTACAACTGGCCGAAGCTCTCGGACGTGCCGGACATGCTCGACGCGCTGGCCGAGGTGAACCTGCACGCCATCCAGACCTCGGGCAACACCATCCGCAACGTGACCGCGGACCATTTCGCCGGCGCTGCCGCCGACGAGATCGCCGATCCGCGCCCGGTGGCCGAGTTGCTGCGTCAGTGGTCGACCGACCACCCCGAGTTCCAGTTCCTGCCGCGCAAGTTCAAGATCGCCGTCACCGGCGCGCCGAACGACCGCGCGGTGATCAAGGCGCATGACATCGGCATCGAGATCGTCGAGAAGGACGGCAAGCAGGGCTACCGCGTGCTCGTCGGTGGCGGCCTCGGCCGCACGCCGATGATCGGCAAGGTGCTGTCGGACTTCGTGCCGCAGGAAGACCTGCTGCCCTTCGTCGAGGCCACCGTCTCGGTCTGGAACCTGCTCGGCCGCCGCGACAACAAGTACAAGGCGCGCATCAAGATCACCGTGCACGAGCATGGTATCGAGGAAATCCAGCGCCTCGTCGCGGACCGCTTCGCCGAGACCAAGGCGGCGTTCAATGGCGCAGACCTGGAACTCTACGAAGAGATCAAGCTCAGTTTCCAGCCGCCCGCCTTCCGCAATGCGCCGGAGGATGACTTCACCGCGGCCTACGAGGCCGACCCGGTGTTCCGTTCCTGGGCCGACACCAACCTCGCCGCGCACAAGGCGCCGGGCTATGCCATCGTGCAGGTCTCGCTGAAGGCGCATGGCCAGACCCCGGGCGACGCCTCGGCAGAGCAGATGCGCGTACTGGCGGACCTCGCCGAGCGCTTCTGCCACGACGAGCTGCGCATCTCCCACGAGCAGAACGTGATCCTGCCTCACGTCCACAAGTCGGACCTGCCGCAGCTTCACAAGATCCTCGCGGCACATGGCCTCGGCACCGCCAACATCGGCAAGATCTCGGACATCATCGCCTGCCCCGGCATGGACTACTGCGCGCTCGCCACGGCGCGCTCGATCCCGATCGCCACGCAGATCGCCACCCGCTTCGACGAGCTGAAGACCGAGCACGAGATCGGCGACCTGAAGATCAAGATCTCGGGCTGCATCAACGCCTGCGGCCACCACCACGTGGGCCATATCGGCATCCTCGGGCTGGATCGCGGCGGCGTCGAGACCTATCAGATCACCCTCGGCGGCGACGGCACCGAGACCGCAGCGCTCGGCGAGCGCACCGGTCCGGGCTTCTCCTACGAGGAAATCGTGCCCGCGATCGAGCGGCTGGTGGACGCTTACGTCGAGAACCGCGAAAGCGCGGACGAGACCTTCCTGCAGGCCTATCGCCGTCTCGGCATGGCGCCCTTCAAGGAGGCGCTCTACGAGACCGAGAAGAAGAACGCCGAGGCAGCCTGAGGCGATGACCCTCCAACTCCCTCCCAACACGCCCGGAACAGGCGCGAAGGCTCTGCTGCCCGATGAGCTGGCAGAGCTGCGCGACCGGGTCGACGCGCTGAACGCGCGCTACCGGCACCACGGCGCAACCGCGGTGCTGGAGGGGGCCCTGCGCGATCCCGAGGCGGGCCGCATCGCGATGGTCTCGTCCTTCGGAGCGGAATCGGTGGCGCTGCTGCACCTCGTGGCGGTGGTGGACCGCACGACCCCGGTGCTGTTCATCGACACGCGGCTGCTCTTCGCCGAGACGCTGGACTACCAGCTCGAGGTGTCCGAGCGGTTGCGCCTGTCGAACGTGCAGGTGATCCGTACCGACGAGCAGACGCTCGCCGCGAACGACCCCTATGGCGCGCTGCGCTTCTCGGATCAGGACGCCTGCTGCGCGCTGCGCAAGACCCTGCCGCTGGAACAGGCGCTCTCGGGCTTCGACGGCTGGATCACCGGGCGCAAGCGCTACCAGTCGAAGACCCGCGCGGGCCTCGAGTTCTTCGAGCTCGAAGAGGAAACCGGGCGCATCAAGGTGAACCCGATGGCGCATTGGGCGCCCGAGGACATCGGCGCCTATATGGACGAGAACCGCCTGCCCCGGCATCCGCTGGTGGCGCAGGGTTACCCGTCCATCGGCTGCGCGCCCTGCACCAGCAAGGTCGCGCCCGGAGAGGACCCCCGCGCCGGACGCTGGCGCGGAGAAGACAAGGTTGAATGCGGCATCCATTTCATCAATGGGCAGGCCGTGAGAGAAGGACAGAGCCAATGACCGTCATCGTCACCGACGCGGGCTTCGGCCCGGACAGCTGGGCAGATCAGGACACCCCCGTGCTGGACCTGCCCTCCGACACCGACCCCGCGACGCTGGAAGTGCCGCACAACGCCGTGCACGTGCGCATCGCCTTTCCGAGCTTCGCCGATGGCCGCGGCTTCACCCTCGCCCGGCTGCTGCGCCTGCGCGGCTACACCGGCACGCTGCGCGCCGCCGGCCACGTGATCTCGGACCAATACGCCATGGCCCGCCGCTCGGGCTTCGACGAGATCGAGATCTCCGACGAGCTGGCCGCCCGCCAGCCCGAGGACGAGTGGAAATTCCGCGCCAACTGGCAAAAGCACGACTACCAGTCGCGGGTGCGCGGCTAAGACGCCTTTCCCCTGACCTGCATCGACGATATAGCCAAGGGACCGGCCCCGCGCCGGCGAGAGACATCATGACAGAGTTGAAACCCGTGAACGAAGCCACCGCAGCGAAAGCCGATGCGCCGAAGAAGATGGTGCTTCCCGACGCCCAGACCGTCACCTTCGTGAAGCACTGGACCGACCGGCTGTTCTCCTTCCGCGTCACCCGCCCTGCCAGCCTGCGCTTCCGCTCGGGCGAGTTCGTGATGATCGGCCTGATGGGCGATCCCGACCCCAAGACCGGCAAGCAGAAGCCGCTCCTGCGTGCCTATTCCATCGCCTCCCCCTCCTGGGACGAGGAACTGGAGTTCTACTCGATCAAGGTGCAGGACGGCCCGCTCACCTCGAAGCTGCAGCACATCCAGCCCGGCGACGAGCTGATCCTGCGCCCCAAGCCCGTCGGCACGCTGGTGCATGACGCGCTGCTGCCCGGCAAGCGCCTGTGGTTCTTCGCCACCGGCACCGGCTTCGCGCCCTTCGCCTCGCTGCTGCGCGAGCCGCAGACCTACGAGGATTATGACGAGGTCATCATCACCCACACCTGCCGCGAGGCGGGCGAGCTGGAGTATGGTGCCGCGCTGATCGAGAGCCTGAAGCATGACGAGCTGCTCAACGAGGTGATCGGCGAGGGCTTCTGGAAGAAGATCAAGTACTACCCGACGACCACCCGCGAAGAGAGCCCGAAGATGGGCCGCATCACCGACCTGATGCGCTCGGGCGAGGCCTTTGCCGATCTCGGCGTGGCGCCGCTGAACCCCGAGACCGACCGCGCGATGATCTGCGGCAACCTCGCCTTCAACCTCGAGCTCAAGCAGATGTTCGAGGACTACGGGCTCGAAGAGGGCGCCAACTCGGATCCCAAGCACTACGTCGTGGAAAAAGCCTTCCTCGACTGAGGATCGGCAGCCCCCAAGGTCACAACCCCGAAGACAACAAAGCCCCGGCACTGCCGGGGCTTTTCTCGTTCGCGGGTCAGACTGCGCTCAGCCGCGCAAGCGGCGCTCTGCAAGCCGCCGATCCAGCGACGGCTCGAGCGCAATCAGCAGCAGCACCACGTAGAAGGCCAGAAGGCAGAGCGCCGTGTAGATCGACATTGCCTCGAAGAACGGCAGCGACAGGGCCGAGCCGCGGTGGAAGTTGTGCACCAGCAGCACCGAGACGATCCCCGTGAGCCCCGCCAGGGCCGAGAGCATCGGCACTTCGGTCCGGCTCAAGCGAGCGCTGCCCAGGCTGGCCAGCCCGAGCGCCGCGACAAGAAGCCCGGCAATCGTGCCAGGCGACATGCGATCCGAAGGGGCGCGGGCCGCGACAAAGGTATCGAGACCTGCACCGCCGAGCGAAAACACTATGGAGTTGGTGAGCGCAACAGCGGCAGCAAGGCCCGCGCAGGTCAGAACCGCCCCTCGCATCCGGTCTGGCCTCAGGTGAAAGGCGACCCCCGAAAAGAGCAAGGCAAAGCTGATCGCCGTGCTCGGCACCATGGCGGCGCGATCGGCGGCGCCCCGGACAAGGACTTCAATCTCGAACAGCCAGCCTGTCAGAACCGAGCCGGCAAAGCAGAGCGCCACGATAGAAAGAAGGATGGGAACCCAGCGATGGGCCAGATCGGTCTTAATGCGTGCCATGGTCGTCGATGTCCCGGAATGTCGGCCTCAGCTTGAAAAGATACGCGATCTTAGACCAAGCAGATCATCCCCGCGCCAGAAAAATCCTTGCGCGGGGGCAGATTCTTCCGGTTTCAGCGTGGCCGGCGCTCAGAGCCCGAGCCGCTCGCGGGCCTCCTCGAGCACCGCTGCAAGCTGATCCGGGGCATCCTTCACCGAAGCGAGCGCCGATTTCGTCGCCTCCTTGGCAGCGAACCCGAGGTCGGACTGCTCTATGTAGGCCACGGCCTTGTCGTAGTCGAAGCCCTCGATGGTGAAGAGCTCGCGCAGCTCCTCGTCGGTCATCCGGGCCACCTCGGCCCCGGTGTCGGCGGCACCGCCCATCGCGTCCTGCGCGGCGGTTCCGGCGCTGTCCAGCGCGCCCTCGGTCGAGGCCATGGCATCGTCGGTCGCGCCGCGAACGCTTTCCATCGCGCCAGCGGCGACCTCGGAAGTGGCGTCCATCGCGTCCTGCGCCGCCTCCGACACGGCCTCCGCCGCGCCCGCGACGGTCTCGCCGGCTGCATCCGCGGCATCGGAAATCGCATCCGAGGCGGCTCCCGCGGCCTCGCCCGCCTCGTCCATCGCCTCGCGACCGGCGGCCGCGGCCTCGTCTGCGGCCTGGTCGAGCGCCTGTTCGGCGTCATCCGCCGCCGCTTCCGCCTCGGCCCCCGCCTGGTCCATCGGCTCGTCCGTCGGCTCGAGCACTGGCTCGGATACAGCCGCATCGCTCTCGACCGGAATGCCCTCGTCGGCGCCCCGCATGCCGAATACCAAAAAGCCAATCAGCACGATCGCCCCGACGATCAGAATCGCTTGTCTCATCTCAAATGTCTCCAATCTCGCATGAGTGTCGCGTCGGTGTGAGATAGGTATCCAGAATGCCACGATCATCCATGCGGCGGGCCATCGGCGGCGCAACGCGCGGCCGATGAGCGGGTTGAGGCTCGACTTGCCCCGGTTTCGGCCAATTGTCGCTTGAAACACCCCGCCCGCAGCACTACTTTGCGCGCCTACGAGACACGGCAACAAAGGACGAAAACCATAGCTCGCAGACCTCACAACGCGCCCCCGACGCGCGACACCGGCCCCCGCGTCAACGATCGCATCCGGGCTCCCGAAATCCGCCTGATCGGCGCCGAAGGTGAAAACCTCGGTGTGCAGACCCCTGCGCGCGCGATGGAGATGGCCGAGGAAGCCGGTCTCGACCTCGTCGAGATCTCGCCCAACGCCAAGCCGCCCGTCTGCAAGATCATGGACTTCGGCAAGTTCAAGTACGAACAGCAGAAGCGTGAGAGCGAAGCGCGGAAGAAGCAGAAGACTATCGAGGTTAAGGAAGTCAAATTCCGCCCCGGCACCGACACGCACGACTACGACGTCAAGATGCGCAACGTGCTGAAGTTCCTCGAAGGCGGCGACAAGGTGAAGATCACCCTGCGCTTCCGTGGCCGCGAGATGGCGCACCAGAACCTCGGCCGCGAGCTGCTCGAGCGCGTCTCCGAGGACGTCAAGGAAGTGGGCAAGGTCGAGAACATGCCCAAGATGGAAGGCCGCCAGATGGTCATGATGATCGGTCCGATCGTCAAGTAAGCCATCCGCTTTCCGGCCATCCGCTTTCCGAATGTGTAAACCCGCCGCGCTGCCGCCGGCGGGTTTTGCTTTTTTGGTGGAGGCTAGAGGGGGCGCTGCCCCCGGCCGCCTGCGGCGGCCTCCCCCGGGAAATTTCCGTCTAGACGAAAAGCCGGAGCCCCGCTCGGCCCGTTCAACCCTCGCGCGGGCGCGGGCGCGACGGCGGCTCCTTCAGCAGCCCGCCGACCCCCATGCCGGCGATTTCCGCCGGGCTGACCTGCCGGCCGCAGATCAACCGTTCGAGCACCCAGTCCGCGCCGTTGAGCGCCGGCGAGCGGGCGCAGCCCGGCAGGCCGATCACCGGGCGCGTGCCGAGGCTGCCGTAGAACAGCAGGTTGCCGGGATCGACCGGCATGCCGAAATGGCTGACCTCGCCGCCCGCCGAGCGCAGCGCCTCGGGGGCGACGTCGTGCAGGTCGGAGGTGGCCGAGCCGGTGAGGATCAGGATTATGTCACCCGCCGCCGCGCGGATCGCCTCGGCGAGCGGGCCGGTCCGGTGCGGCACCAGCACCCGCGGGCCCAGCGTGGTGCCGAAGCGCTCCAGCCGGGCACGGGTGGCGCGGCGACCCTTGTCGCCGGGATCGCTGCCCACCTCGGTCTCGATCAGGGTGGCGGTCCTTGCCACCGGCCCGTGCAGATGCAGTGCCCCGCCGCGGGCCGCGGCGCAGGCGGCGTCAAGGGCGGCCTCCGGCACGGCGTAGGAGATGATCTTCACCGTGGCCACCATCGCCCGCGCCGCGCAGCGCTGCCAGGGGCGCAGGGTGGCGACGGTGATCATCGGGTGCACCGCGTTCACCGCGTTGATCCGCGCGGCATCGACCTCCAGCACCCCGGGGCCAAGCGCGTGCAGGTTGACGCGCCCGGTCGTGGCCGGGCCGATGCGCAGCTGCGCGGCAGCGGGATCGGGCAGCAGCGCCTCGGCCAGCCTCTGCGCCGCCGCATCCTCTGCCACGTCGCCCGGCTCCAGCCGCGCGACGATCACCTCGAGAAGGCCCGCCCGCCGCATTTCCGCAAGGTCACCAGAGGCCAGCACGTGGCCCTTCTTCAGCTTCGCGCCCGGCAGCGCGACGGAATGGGCCAGCACCGCGCCCTCGGCCTCGGCCAGCGGAACCGGGCCGAATTTCATGCGCCCTTCCTCAGCACCCGGGTCATCTCGGCGAGAATGGACACGGCGATCTCGGCAGGGCCCGAGGCGCCGATGTCGAGCCCGATGGGGCCGTGGATCAGCGCGATCTCGGCCTCGGTGAACCCCGCCTCGGTCAGCCGCGCCACGCGCTTGGCGTGGGTGCGGCTGGAGCCGAGCGCGCCGATGTAGAAGACCTTGGAGCGCAGCGCCGCCTCGATCGCCGGATCGTCGAGCTTGGGGTCATGGGTCAGCAGCACCAGCGCGGTGCGCGTATCGAGGCCGAGCTTCGTCACCGCCTCGTCGGGCCAGTCATCGAGAATGGTCTCGCCGGGAAAGCGCGCCTCGGATCCGAAGGCGCCGCGGGGGTCGATCAGCACCGGGTCGTAGCCGGCGATGCGGGCCATGGGCAGCAGCGCCTGCGCAATATGCACGGCGCCGACCACCAGCAGCCGCAGCGGCGGGTTGTGGATGGCGACGAAAGTCCGGCTGTCCTCGACAAAGCTGGAGCGGTCCATGCGGAAGGCGGTCTCGTGCCCGTCGTAGGCCAGCGCCCGCGCCTGGCTGTCAAGGTCGACCACATAGGCCACCGGGGTGCGCGCGGCGCGGGCCGCGCAGAGCTCGGCGAGCAGCGCCTCGGGCAGCGCCGAGCCCACCGGCTCGACCAGCACGCGGATCGTACCGCCGCAGGCCAGGCCGACGGCGAAGGCATCATCGTCCGAGACGCCGAATTCCAGCTCGCGGGCCTTGCCCTCCTCGAGCGCCTCCAGCGCCTCGACGATCACCGCCCCCTCGACGCAGCCGCCGGAGACCGAGCCCTCGATCTCGCCGTCACCGGAGATGGCGAGCTGCGCGCCGGTGCGGCGCGGCGCCGAACCCCAGGTCTGGATCACCGTGGCGAGCGCGGCCTTGCGCCCCGCGCGGTGCCAGGCGAGCGCGGTTTCGGGGATGGCGTCGAAGTCGCGGATTGTCGCCGCCTTCGGGTCGGTACTGTCGTGGGTCATGACAAACGCTCCTTCGCGTCTGGGTCGTGTGCCGGGAACGGCCGAAGGCACCGGAAATGCACCGGGCGCTCAGGCCGCCTGCTGGTAGACCGCCGAAACCTCGGCGCGGATGATGCGGGCGATGAGCGCGCAATCCTCGAGGCTGAAGGTCAGCGGCAGCCGCATGTCGAGAATGCCGGTCAGGATGCGGTCGGTGGCGGGAATCGGCTCGGAGGGGGCATAGCGCCAGCTGTCGTAGCGCGAGGTGAAGGCCACCGGCGCGCGCCCGCCGAACCACTTCAGCTCGACCCCGCGCGCGGCACAGCGGGCGAGCACCTCCTGGATCGCCTCGGGCGTCCAGTCCAGCAGCAGCGCCTGGATCGAGGAGCCGACGAAGCGCTCCGCCGCGGGGCGCGCGATCACCGTCAGCCCGGGGGTGCCACGCAGCCCGTCCTCGACCACTCGGTAACGGTCATTCCAGCGCGCGATCTGCGTTGGCAGATCGGCAAGCTGCGGGCGCAGCAGCGCGGCGCGCAGGTTGTCCATCCGGCCCGAGACATTGGGGGTGACGTATTTCACCCGCTCGAAGACCTCCGGGCCCGGCGCAGCGAGGTGGCGCTCGTAGAGCATGTAGCTGCCCGAGAGCATCACCGCGCGGGCGGCCAGATCCTCGTCGTCGGTGACCAGAAAGCCGCCCTCGCCCGAGTTCATGTGCTTGTAGGTCTGCGTCGAATAGCAGCCGATGGCCCCGTGCCGGCCAGAGGGCGTGCCGTTCCAGGACGCCCCCATGGTGTGGGCGCAATCCTCGATCACCTGCACCCCGGCGGCGTCGCAGAGCGCCATCAGCCGATCCATGTCGCACAGGTGTCCGCGCATGTGGCTGAGCATCAGCACCCGCGCCTGCGGCAGCTTGGCGGCGAGATCGTCGAGGTCGATCACCAGGTCCTCGGTCACCCCGACAAAGACCGGCACCGCCCCCACCGCGGCGATCGCACCCGGCACCGGCGCGAGGGTGAAGGCATTGGTCAGCACCTTCTCGCCGGGCTGCACCTCGAGCGCGCGCAGGGCGCAGCCGAGCGCGTAGCCCCCCGAGGCCACGGCGACGCAGTAGCGCGCGCCGGTGAAGGCGGCGAACTCCTGTTCGAGCAGCGCGGTCTCGGCGGTCTCTCCGGCGGCGGTGTTGTAGCGGTGCAACCGGCCGTGGCGCAGCACCTCCAGCGCGGCTTCGATCCCCACCTCGGGGATCGGCTCCTGCTGGGTGAAACTGCCGGTGAAACGTTCGGCGGCGAGGGTGTCTGTCATGCGCGGCTCGGTCATGGGGCATTGATGCGCCTGCGCTGCGCCGCGGTCAATGCGGAAGGGATCACGCGGATGTGCCCGCCCGGTCCGGCGCCGCCAGCAGCGCGTGGACGGCGTCGAGCGCGGCGCGCACCGGCGGGTCGTGGCGCGCCTCGTGATGGGCGACGAGCCATTCGTCGTGAGACAGCGCCTCGATCGGGTCCGAGAGGCGCAGCAGCCCCGGCTCGGCATCGCCGGCGAAGCAAGGCATGACGATCCGCGCCACGCCCGCCAGCGCAAGATCGAGCGCCAGCCGGGCGTCCGAGGCATGGGTGACGATCTCATCCGAATGGGTCGCGCGCAGCCAGCGCTCCGAGGGCGTGGTGGCGGCGCCCGGCGGCAGGGTCACGTAGCCCTGCACCTGCGCGTCGCGGCCATAGGCGGCGTAGCTGAGCCGCCGGGTGCGGCGACCCGCCAGCCAGGGCTGATCGGGCCGGCGGTTGCGCACGCCGATGTCGGCGGCGCGGCGGGCAATGTCGAGATCGGCATTGGAGGCGGTGAACTCGGGCAGCCACGGTGCCTCCGGCGACCACACCCCCACCAGCCCGCGTGCGAGGAAGCGCGAGGTCCAGAGCCCGGCGGTGATCCGCACCCGCACCGGCCCCGTGCCGCCCTGCTGCCAGCGTTCGAGCCGGGCCGTGACCTCGCGCAGCCCGCGCATTTCCTCGGCCAACTGCCGGCCCTCGGCGGTGAGCGCGTAGCGCCGCGCGCCGCGTTGGAAGAGCGGCGCGCCGAGCTGTCGCTCGAGCTCGGTCATCCGGCGGCTGAGGGTGGGCATGCTGGCGCCGCTGCGCTTCGCGGCGCCCGCGAGCGTGCCCGCATCGGCCACGGCGAGGAAGAGAGCGATGTCGTCGAGGCTGGGCAGCATTTTCATTTCTGAAAGTCCCCTTCGCATCTTCGCGGCTGATATCGCGCCGATCAGGCAGGCATGATGGCACCAAGCCAGGCACGTCTTTCAATATCAGAAGGAGAGCCCCTATGCAGGTTCTTTTACAGCCACTGCGCGAAGCGCCACAGGCAAACAGCGAATACGCCCGCGAGCGGGCCGCCGCCGAAGCAGAGGTCGCGGCGCTCAAACGCGCGCGCCGCCGTCATGTGCTGGGAACCCCGCTGCGGGCACTGCGAAAACTGGCGCTGCGTTTCGGAAAGACCCCGATCCGCGCGCTCCGATTCAACCGATGAGCCGCGTCACCGCCCCGGCCAGCTCGTCGAAATGGGCGATCATCGCCTCGGGGTCCAATGCCGAGACCGCCTCGCCATCAGGGCCGAAGCCCACGAGGATGCAGGGCACGCCCGCCGCCTTTGCCGTGTTGCGGTCGGTCGCCGTGTCGCCGACCAGCAGGCTCTGCGCCACCTGCCCGCCCGCGCGCTCCACCGCCGCCACGTAGGGCGCGGGGTCGGGCTTGCGCACGGGCAGCGTGTCCGCGCCGATCAGCGCATCGAAATGTCCCCGCGCGCCCATGCGCCGCATCAGCGTCTCGGCCAGCCCCTCGGGCTTGTTGGTGCAGATGCTGACCTTGTACCCGGCCTCGCGCAGACCCGAGACCGCCTCAAGTGCGCCGGGATAGAAGCGGGTGTAGCGGTCGATGGCCGCGCCGTAGACCGTCAGCAGCTCGGGATACCAGCGGGCAATGAGTTCCTCCGAGAACGCCCCGGCGCGGTCGAGGCCGGCGGTGAGCATCGCCCGCCCGCCCTTCACCGCGATGCCGGCGTCGGCCCGCGGATCGAGCCTGACCTCGAGCCCCATACCCTCGAAACAGGCATTGGCGGCGGCGATCAGGTCGCCGCTGGTGTCGGCAAGCGTGCCGTCGAGATCGAAGACCACCGTGCGCATTCTGCTTGTCCCTTCCGCCCCGCCCTGTCACAGGCTGAAATCCAACGTGACATGGGGCACCTTGCCCCCCTGCCCCAAGCGGATAAAACGGACGCAGGCAGAAGACAAACAGGAAACCGCATGAGCATCGCGCTGATCCTCCTTGCCGCGGGCAAGGGCACCCGGATGGAATCCGACCTCCCCAAGGTCCTGCACCGTCTCGGCCAGGCGCCGCTGCTGTGGCACGCGCTGCGCGCCGGGCAGGCGCTGGAGCCCGCCCGCGAGGTGGTCGTGGCCGGCCATGGCGCCGAAGAGGTCACCGCATCCACCGCCGACTTTGCGCCCGAAGCGCAGGTGGTGATCCAGAAAGAGCAACTCGGCACCGCGCATGCGGTGGCGCAGGCCAAGCCCGTTCTGGACGGTTTCGACGGCGATGCGCTGGTCCTCTACGGTGACACGCCCTTCATCTCCGAGGCGACGCTGCAGGCAATGCGCGAGGCTCGCGCGCAGCACGACGTCGTGGTGCTGGGGTTCGAGGCCGCCGATCCGGGCCGCTACGGCCGACTGGTGACGCAGGGCGACACGCTGGAGCGGATCGTCGAGTTCAAGGATGCCTCCGAGGCCGAGCGCGCCATCACCCTGTGCAACTCGGGCGTGGTCTGCGCGGCCAGCCAGACGCTCTTCGAACTGATCGACGCGGTGGGCAACGACAATGCCGCGGGCGAGTATTACCTCACCGACATCGTCGAGATCGCCCGGTCGCGGGGCCTCTCGGCGGGTGTCGTGCGCTGCGACGAGGCCGAGACGCTGGGCATCAACTCCCGCGCCGAGCTGCGCGCCGCCGAGGCCGCCTTCCAGGCCCGCAAGCGCACGGAACTGCTCGACGAGGGCGTGCTGATGAGCGCGCCCGAGACGGTCTTCCTCGCCTGGGACACCTACGTGGGCCGCGATGCCGAGATAGAGCCCAACGTGGTCTTCGGCCCCGGCGTCACCGTCGAAACCGGCGCCCGCATCCGGGCGTTCAGCCACCTCGAGGGCTGCCACGTCAGCCGCGGCGCCATCGTCGGCCCCTATGCCCGCCTGCGCCCCGGCGCCGAACTGGCCGAGGAGGTGCATGTGGGGAACTTCGTCGAGGTGAAGAACGCCTATCTGGCGGAGGGCGTGAAGGCCAACCACCTCACCTACATCGGCGATGCCGACATCGGCGAACGCACCAACATCGGCGCGGGCACCATCACCTGCAACTACGACGGCTTCTTCAAGCACCGCACCACCATCGGCAAGGACGCCTTCATCGGCTCCGACACCATGCTGGTCGCCCCGGTCACCGTTGGCGACGGCGCGATGACCGGCTCGGGCTCGGTGGTGACCGAGGATGTGCCCGCCGGCGCGCTGGCGCTGGGGCGCACGAAACAGGTGACCAAGCCCGGTTTTGCCACCAGGCTGCGCGACATGCTGAAGGCCAAGAAAGCGGCGCTCAAGACCGCCGCCAAGGGAGACTAACATCATGTGCGGAATCGTCGGCGTCCTGGGCAAGCACGAGGTTGCCCCCATGCTGGTCGAGGCGCTGAAGCGCCTCGAATACCGCGGCTACGACAGCGCTGGCATCGCCACGGTCAACGCCGGTCGGCTCGACCGCCGCCGCGCCGTCGGCAAGCTGGTGAACCTGCAGGACCTGCTGGTGCACGAGCCGCTGGCGGGCAAGGCGGGCATCGGCCACACCCGCTGGGCCACCCATGGCGCACCCACCGAGCGCAACGCGCACCCGCATCGCGCCGGCAAGGTCTCGGTCGTGCACAACGGCATCATCGAGAACTTCCGCGAGCTGCGCGCCGAGCTGGCGGAATGCGGGCTGAGCCCCGAGACAGAGACCGACACCGAGACCGTCGCCATGCTGGTCTCGCACTACCTCGAAAGCGGCCTGCCCCCGATCGAGGCCGCCTCCAAGGCGCTTGGTCGTCTCGAGGGCGCCTTTGCCCTCGCCTTCCTCTTCGACGGCGAGGAGAACCTCATCGTCGCCGCCCGCAAGGGCTCGCCGCTGGCCATCGGCCACGGCACGGGCGAGATGTTCGTGGGCTCCGACGCGATCGCGCTGGCGCCGATGACCGACCGCATCACCTACCTCGAGGAAGGCGACTGGGCCGTGGTCACCCGCGCCGGGGCCGAGATCTTCGACGAGACCGGCGCGCCGGTGACACGCGAGGAAAAGCGCGTGCGGCTCGACCAGGCGCAGGTCGACAAGGCCGGCTACAAGCACTTCATGGCCAAGGAAATCGCCCAGCAGCCCACCGTGCTGGCCGAGGCGCTCGGTGCCTATCTCAAGGGCGACGAGATCGTCCTGCCCGCGCCGGGGCTGGATTTTTCCGAGGTCGACCGGCTGGTGCTGGTCGCCTGCGGCACCGCCTATTACGCCTGCCTGACGGCGAAATACTGGTTCGAGAAGCTCGCCCGCATCCCGGTCGAGGTCGATATCGCCTCGGAGTTCCGCTACCGCGAGCCCCCCGTCACCAAGGGCACCGTGGCGCTCTTCGTCAGCCAGTCGGGCGAGACCGCCGACACGCTCGCCGCGCTGCGCTACTGCGCCGGGCGGGCCGACCGGATCGTCTCGGTGGTCAACGTCGAGACCTCGACCATCGCGCGCGAGAGCGATCTCGCGCTGCCGATCCACGCCGGGGTCGAAGTGGGCGTCGCCTCGACCAAGGCCTTCACCTGCCAGCTCAACGTGCTGCTGCTGCTCGCCATCAAGGCCGCCGAGGCCCGCGAGCGCATGGACGCCGCCGAGAAGGCCGATCTGCTGGCGCAGCTGCGCGCCCTGCCCGGCCTGTTCAATGCCGCGCTCGACCGCGACGGCGCCATCGCCGAGGCCGCGCGCAAGATCTCCGAGGCGCGCGACGTGCTCTTCCTCGGCCGCGGCATGATGTACCCGCTGGCGCTTGAAGGCGCGCTGAAGCTCAAGGAGATCAGCTACATCCACGCCGAGGCCTATGCCTCCGGCGAGCTGAAGCACGGGCCGATCGCGCTGATCGACAAGACGGTGCCGGTGATCGTCATGGCGCCGCGCGACGGGCTCTTCGACAAGACCGTGTCGAACATGCAGGAGGTCATGGCCCGCGGCGGCAAGGTCTGCCTGATCTCCTGCGCGCGCGGCATCGAGGAGGCCGGGGACGGCATCTGGCAGAGCATCACCCTGCCCGAGGTGGACGACCGCCTCGCGCCGCTGCTCTACGCCCTGCCCGCGCAGCTGCTCGCCTATCACGCCGCCATCGCCAAGGGCACCGACGTGGATCAGCCGCGCAACCTCGCGAAATCGGTGACGGTGGAGTAGACCTCTCCTGCGGAGAGAGAGGGGGCTCTGCCCCCGGCCGCTGCGCGGGCTCCCCCGGGATATTTGGATCTAGACGAAGCAAAAGAAGCCCCGGCGATCCGCGCGATCCCCGGGGCTTCTTCTCTTTTCAAATACGCATATCCGGCGGCACCGTCTCGCGCGACACCCGGCAAAGGCTCAGGCGAAGAGCTCGTGCGCCAGTTCCAACGCCTCGACCAGCGTGTCGACCTCGGCCTCGGTGTTGTAGAGCCCGAAGGACGCCCGGCAGGTGGCCGAGACGCCGAGGTGATCCATCAGCGGGCCGGCGCAATGGTGGCCCGCGCGCACCGCGACGCCCTTCTTGTCGAGGATCGTCGAGATGTCATGGGCATGCGCCGCGCCGTCGAGGGTGAAGGAAAAGATCGCCGCCTTGTCCGGCGTGGTGCCCTGCACGTTGAGCCAGTTCAGCCCCTGCAGCTTCGAGGCGGCATAGCTGGCGAGCTTGGCCTCATGCGCGGCGATGTTCTCCATGCCGAGGTCCATCATGTATTCGAGCGCCACGCCGAGGCCGATCTGCTGCACGATGCCGGGGGTGCCGGCCTCGAACTTCATCGGCGGCTCGGCATAGGTGATGCTGTCCTTGTGGACCTCGCGGATCATGTCGCCGCCGCCGAGGAAGGGCTGCATCTCGGCCTGACGGTCCTTTCGGATCCAGATCGCGCCCGAGCCCGAGGGGCCGTAGAGCTTGTGGCCGGTGATGGCGTAGAAGTCGCAGCCGAGATCCTCGACATCCACCGGCATGTGCACGGCGCCCTGCGAGCCGTCGACCAGCACCGGCACGCCCTTCTCGCGCGCGCCCGCGGCGATGGTCTTGATGTCGACCACGGTGCCCAGCACGTTCGACACCTGCGTGACGGCGATCAGCTTGGTCTTCGGCGTGATCGCATCCAGCACCGCCTGCGGGTCGAGCGCGCCGGTGGCGTCCACGTCGACCCATTTGATCACCACGCCCTGCCGCTCGCGCAGGAAGTGCCAGGGCACGATATTGGCGTGGTGCTCCATGACCGAAAGGATGATCTCGTCCCCGGCCTCCATGCGCGGCATGGCCCAGCCGTAGGCGACGAGATTGATGCCCATGGTCGAGCCGTTGGTGAAGACCACCTCCTCCTCGTCCTTCGCGCCGAGGAAGCGCGCGATGGTGCCGCGCACGCCCTCGTATTTCTCGGTGGCGAGGTTCGACAGGTAGTGCAGCCCGCGGTGGACGTTGGAATATTCCTCGGCGTAGCCGCGGGTCACCGCGTCGATCACCACCTGCGGCTTCTGCGCCGAGGCACCGTTGTCGAGATAGGTCAGCGGCTTGCCGTTCACCTCGCGGGCGAGGATCGGAAAGTCTTCGCGGATTTTTTTCACGTCATACATAGCTCGCCATCCCGTTCGGGCCCGCTCCCAGCAGGGAGAGGATCATCATCAGCGCCACGGCCAGCGCCATGGTCGCGAGTATCAGCACCAGCAGCGCCTTTAAAGGGCTGCCGAAGCCATGCGCCACATCGAGGAAATTCACCAGGATCCACAGCCCGGCGAGCAGCGCCGCCAGCACCAGCAGCACCGCCAGCCCGCCCGAGACCAGCCCGACCAGCGCCACGCCGAGCTGCGCCAGCGCGCGCAGGCCCTGCAGCCAGATCAGCAGCACGGCGATCTCCTCGACCCGCGCTGTGCCGCCGAAACTGCGCCCGGCCCAGGTCAGCGCGGCGATGGTGCCCGCCAGCATTCCCGCCAGCAGCAGCCCCATGGGCACCGGCATCATCAGCCCGCCCATGGCGCCAAGCTCGCCGCCGAGCTGCATCAGCCCGACGAGCAGCGCGTTCAGCACCACCACCAGCCCGAAGCCGGTCAGCAGCGCCTCGCGCGACAGGCGCAGGTCCAGCAGCACCCGCGCCACCTCGCGCGGGGCAACCACGGTCTGCCAGGCCAGAGACAGGAAACCCGCCACGGTCATGCGGCGGGCCGTCCGGCAATCTGCGCCCCGGGCCATTCGGCGACCCGCAGGCCGCTGATCCAGAACCAGAGAAACACCAGGAACCACAGCAGGCCCACCAGCGAAAGCTGCACGCCCTCGCCGACAAACCCCGCGACCAGACCGTTGAGCAGCACCAGCGGGCTCGCCGCCAGCAGCGCCCAGAACAGCGCCAGCCGCGCGCCGTAGCCGGTGCCCCGGCCCCGGAAGAGCTTCGCCACCAGGTGGCTCAGCGCCGCCAGCACGTAGAGCGCAAGCGGCAGGATCACCATGCAGGCCAGCAGCGAGGCGCCCATGAGCGGATTGAGCTCGGTGGCCTCGAGATGCGCCTGCCGCGCGAGCGCTGGCATCTGCGCGACGAAGAACATCGCGCAGGCTGCCATGACGAACATCAGCGCCCGGTCCTCGCGGGGGCCCTGCGACAGCAGGCGGCGCAGCACCGCGCCCGGCCCCCGGTAGGTGGCGACGATCTCGCGCGAGAGCGACATCAGTCGCGGCGACGGCCCAGCCAGGCCGCGACCAGCTCGTTGATCTCTTCCTGGATGCTCTCGTCCTCGACCTCCTGCACCGCCTCGGCGATGAAGGCGATGGTCAGCAGGTCCTCGGCGATGCCGCGCGGCACGCCGCGGGCGCGCAGGTAAAAGAGACCCTCCTCGTCGATCGCGCCCGAGGTCGAACCGTGCGAGCAGGCCACGTCGTCGGCGTAGATCTCGAGCTCCGGCTTGGCGAGGAACTGGCTGTCCTCGTCGAGCAGCAGCGACTGGCTGATCTGGTAGCCGTCGGTCTTCTGTGCGTCCGGCTTGACCAGGATCTTGCCCTGGAACACGCCGGTCGCGCCGTTGCGCAGCACCTTCTTGAAGATCTGCCGGCTTTCGCAGTTCACGGCGTCATGGGTGATGAAGACCGTGTCGTCGTGGTGGAAATCGCCGTCCCCCATGCAGGCGCCCGCGACATGCACCGCGGCATCGTCGCCGGTCAGCTCGATCACCGCCTCGTTGCGGGTCAGCACGCCGTTCACCGTGAGAGTGAAGGTCTTCAGCGTGCTCTCGGTGCCGAGACGGCCGAAGATATGCGTCGCGGCGCGGCGCTCGTGGTCGCGGCCCTGGACGCGCACGTGGTGGAAGCCCGCGCCGTCGGCGACGTCGACTTCCATCACCTTGTTGAAGCGCGCGGCGGCGGGACCGGATTCGAGCAGCGTGACGTCGCCGCCCTCCTCGACCTTCACCACGTGATGCAGGATCGCGTCGGAGCTGTCGCTCTCGTGGCGATAGAGCAGGTGCACGGGCTTGGCGACCTTGCCGGTCACGCGGATCAGCAGGCCGTCGGTCGCGAAGGCGGTGTTGAGCGCGGCGAGCGGGCGCTCGACCGGGGTCTGGCCGTTGGCTTCCAGCGTGCCGTAGAGGTCCTTGGCCCAGTGGATGTCCGAGGCCTCGGCGAGACGCTCGATGGTCAGCCCCTCGAGGGCGAGGTCATCGGACTCCTCGGCGCTGAACACGCCGTCGACGAAAACCACCTTGAGGCGGTCGCGCGCGCCGAAGACCGGCGCTTCGTCACCGACCTCGAGCACGGCGGCAGAGGTCGGCTCGACCGCGGTCAGCGTGTCGGGGCGGGTGTATTTCCAGTACTCGTCGCGGGCACCGGGCAGGCCCATGGCCTGCACCCGCGCCAGCGCCGCCTCGCGGGCCGGGCGCGACCAGCCGCCCTCGGGCAGGCTGAGCGCGGCCAGCCGCGCGTCGGTCGCGGTCTGCTTGACTTGGGGAAGTGCCATTACGCCTGCTCCTCGATCAGGTCTGCGTAGCCGTTGTGCTCGACCTCGAGCGCCAGCTCCGGGCCGCCGGTCTTGATGATGCGGCCGTTCGACATGATGTGCACCACGTCCGGTTTGATGTGGTCGAGCAGGCGCTGGTAGTGGGTGATCACCAGGAAGGAGCGGCCCTCGCCGCGCAGCGCGTTCACGCCGTCGGCGACGAGCTTCATGGCGTCGACGTCGAGGCCGGAGTCGGTCTCGTCGAGGATGCACATCTTCGGCTCGAGCATCGCCATCTGCAGGATCTCGTTGCGCTTCTTCTCACCGCCGGAGAAGCCGACGTTGACCGGGCGCTTGAGCATCTCGGCGTCGATCTTCAGCGACTTGGCCTTCTCGCGCACGACCTTGAGGAACTCCGTCGAGGACATCTCTTCCTGGCCGCGCGCCTTGCGCTGTGCGTTCACCGCGGTGCGCAGGAAGGTCATGTTGCCGACGCCGGGGATTTCCACCGGGTACTGGAACGCCAGGAAGAGGCCCGCCGCGGCGCGCTCTTCGGGCTCCATCTCGAGGATGTCCTCGCCTTCGAGGGTGGCTTCGCCGCCGGTCACCTCGTAGCCGTCCTTGCCCGACAGGACATAGGACAGGGTCGACTTGCCCGAACCGTTCGGGCCCATGATCGCGTGCACCTTGCCCGGCTCCACGGTCAGGTCCACACCCTTGAGGATCTGCTTGTCCTCTTCTTCCAGCTTCACCTGAAGGTTCTTGATTTCCAGCATAGGTTTCCCTCCTTGGGGGTGCGGTCAGGGCCGCACGGTCAGTTTCATGATCCGCAGCAGATCCTTCACCGGGAAGGCCTGAGGGACGATCTCGAACCGGGCCATGCGGCCGGTCATTTGCGGTCGGCCGAGCCAGTGCTCGACCTTGTGATAGTGGTGCCGCGGCGCGTAGTCGTCGAAGAGCAGCACCAGTGGTTTCTCGGTCAGGAAGGCGGCGGCAAGCGCGCAGCCCTCGCGAAAACGGCCATCCACCAGCACCACGCCCGGCTGGCGGAACTCGGGCAGCTCCCAGACCTTCAGCGGGTACTCCGGGAAGCTGCGCCACTCGATCTCGTCGACCGGGTGGCCCCATTGCTTGGTCGGCCCGATGTCGGACCAGATGACGTCCACCTCGGTCCCCGCTGCGGGCGGGGTTTCGGCGAACCAGCGGCGCATCATCTGCGCCCAGTCCCTGTCCGACTCGACCGAGAACACGGTCTTGCCGAGCATCTCGCCGGCCAGAACGGTCGAGCCGCCCGAGCCGTACTCGAGGATCACCTCGGCCCGCGCGTATTCGGCGCGCAACAGCGACGCCTCCGCCTCGGGCAGGGTCAGCTCGGGCCGGGTCAGCAGCGCGGTCATGGCGTGATCACCACCGCCGTTCCCGACACCGAGACCATGAGCATCGAGTCCCCCACCACCTCGTAGTCGAGGTCGACACCGACCACCGCGTTCGCCCCGAGCGCGATGGCACGCTCCTTGAGCTCGCGGAACGCCACGTCGCGGGCATCCTGCAGCTTGGCCTCGTAGGCGCCGGAGCGCCCGCCGATGACATCGGTGACCCGGGCGAAGAGATCGCGCACCACGTTGGCCCCCATGATCGCCTCGCCCACGACCACGCCCTTGTAGGACGTGATGCGGTGGCCTTCGACGTTTGGCGTGGTGGTGACGATCATCGGCCGGACCTCAGTACAGGAAGTAGCGGAAGGCCATCATGACAACGAGCGCGAGCCCGGCGGCGGCGCTTGCGGTGAGCAGCACCGAGTCGGCCAGAAGCCCCTCGGTGTTGCCCTTGCGCTTGCGCATGCCGAGCCCGATCAGCACGCCGAGAAAGACGCCGACCGCCGCCCCGGCAGAGTCCATGACCAGCTGTTGCAGCATCGGACGTCTCCTTCGCGGCGGGCCTTAGCCCACCGAGCCTTCGAGCGAGATGGCAACAAGCTGCTGGGCTTCCATGGCGAACTCCATGGGCAGCGCCTGCAGCACTTCCTTGCAGAAGCCGTTGACCACCAGGGCCACCGCCTCTTCCTCGTCCATACCGCGCTGGCGGCAGTAGAAGAGCTGCTCGTCGTCCACCTTCGAGGTGGTCGCCTCGTGCTCGCAGCGCGAGGAATTGTTCTTCACCTCGATGTAGGGAACCGTGTGGGCCCCGCACTTGTCGCCGATCAGAAGCGAGTCGCACTGCGTGTAGTTGCGCGAGTTCTTCGCCTTCGGGTGCATCGACACCAGACCGCGATAGGTGTTCTGCGCCACGCCCGCCGAGATGCCCTTCGAGACGATCCGGCTCTTGGTGTCCTTGCCAAGGTGGATCATCTTGGTGCCGGTGTCGGCCTGCTGGTGGTTGTTGGCGATGGCGATCGAGTAGAACTCGCCCTGGCTTTCGTTGCCGCGCAGGATGCACGACGGGTATTTCCAGGTCACGGCCGAGCCGGTTTCCACCTGCGTCCACATCACCTTGGCACGGTCGCCGCGGCAATCGGCCCGCTTGGTGACGAAGTTGTAGATGCCGCCCTTGCCTTCCTCGTCGCCGGGGAACCAGTTCTGGACCGTCGAGTATTTCACCTCGGCGTCTTCCTCGACGATGATCTCGACCACGGCCGCGTGCAGTTGCGCGGTGTCACGCTTCGGCGCGGTGCAGCCCTCGAGGTAGGACACGTAGGAGCCCTTGTCCGCGATGATCAGCGTCCGCTCGAACTGGCCGGTGTTCTCGGCGTTGATCCGGAAGTAGGTCGACAGTTCCATCGGGCAGCGCACGCCCGGCGGCACGTAGACGAAGGAGCCATCCGAGAAGACCGCCGAGTTCAGCGTGGCGTAGAAGTTGTCCGACACCGGCACGACCGAGCCGAGGTACTTCTTGACCAGTTCGGGGTGCTTCTTGATCGCCTCGGAGATCGAGCAGAAGATCACGCCCGCCTTCTCCAGTTCCTTCTGGAAGGTGGTGCCCACCGAGACCGAGTCGAAGACCGCGTCGACGGCGACCTTGCGGCCCGAGCTGGCGGTCTCGGACAGCTCGGAGACGGCGTCCTTGCCCACGTCGGCGGGGGCGGCGTTCTCGGCGCCCTCGACACCGGCGAGGATCATCTGCTCCTTGAGCGGGATGCCGAGCTTTTCATAGGTGGCGAGCAGCTTCGGATCGACCTCGTCCAGCGACTTGGGCTTGGTCTCCATGCTCTTGGGACGCGCGTAGTAGTACTGCTTCTGGAAGTCGATCTTGGGATAGTCGACCATCGCCCAGGTCGGCTCTTCCTTCTGCAGCCAGCGGCGGAAGGCCTCGAGACGCCAGTCGGTCATCCACTCGGGCTCTTCGTTCTTTTCCGAGATCAGACGCACGATGTCCTCGTTGAGGCCCATCGGCGCGTATTCCATCTCGATGTCGGTGTCCCAGCCGTATTTGTAGGTCGAGACGGCCTCGACCGCATCCACGGTCTCCTTCTCGACACCCTCTTTCACGGTGATGTTGTCAAAAGCTGCCATCAGCCTTTATCTCCTGTCGTCCCGGGGCACGCGCCATGCGCCGCCCTGCGTTTCCGGTTGCCGCCTGGCTCAGAGCCCCGGCGCGTATTTCTTCCGATACTGACGTGCCCAGGCTTCGGCGAAGCGCAGCACGTCCTCTTCCCGTGTCGTCGGGCCAAGGCTCACGCGGATCGCGCTGCCGGCCACATCGTCGTCAAATCCCATTGCCCGCAGCACGCGGGAGGCGCGGACCTTGCCGCTGGAACAGGCCGACCCCGCCGAGATCGCGAAGCCGGCGAGATCCATCTGCATCACCTGCGTCTCGCCCTTCCAGCCCGGCAGAGCGAAGCAAGAGGTGTTCGGCAGGCGCGGCGCACCATTCCCGACAAAAATAGTCTCTGGAGCGGCAGCCGCAATAGCGTTCTCTAGAATAGTTCTAAGTTTTTCGATTCCTGTCCATACGTCATCGGCCAGATCGCGCGCGGCAGCCTCTGCGGCTGCGCCAAAACCCGCTATGCCGATCAGGTTCTCGGTGCCGGCCCGCCGACCCATCTCCTGGCCGCCGCCCTTCATCTGCGGTGGAAGGTCGGTGCCGCGCTTCATCACCAGCGCACCGATTCCCTTTGGCCCGCCCAGCTTGTGCGCCGAGACGATGGCCATCTGCGCGCCGGACCAGTTGAAGGCGAAGGGGAGCTTGCCGAAGACCTGCGTGGCATCGACCACGGCCAGCCCCTGCGGCAGCTCCTGCAAGACGCCGGTCTCGGAGTTCGCCGCCTGCAGCGCGGTCATCGCCGGCTCGGCGACCGTGACGCGCCCCTGCCCGTCCACCGGCAGATCGCAGGTCAGCCAGGCCGCCATGGCGTCGTGCTCGATGTCCGCACCGTGCAGCCCGCGCCCGGCACAGGCCAGCGCCGCCGCCTCGGTGGCGCCGGAGACGAAGACCACGTCGGCCCCGTCCGCCCCCAGCGCCGAGGCCACCTGCGCCCGCGCGGCTTCCATCAGCCCCTTCGCCGCGCGCCCCTCGGCATGGACCGAAGAGGGGTTTCCCACCACGTCCATCGCCGCGATCATCGCGTCCTTCGCCTCGGGGCGGAGCGGCGCCGTGGCATTCCAGTCGAGATAGGCCCGCGTCACGCCGCCCCCTCTTTTATCTTCCAAAAGTTTCGTACCGCGCTGTGCGCCGGGCTCACGCCTCGTCGGAGAAGACGTCCTCGCACTCCTCCTCGGACACCGGCTCGTCGACGATGGCGAAGAGCGAGGGCACCGCCGGACAGGGCGCCAGCGCGTTGCTCACCACGTCCGAGAGCCGCGCCTGGTGCAGGTAGACGTAGACATGCGCCGAGAGCGACTGCCAGAGCCGGTTCGACAGCGACTGCGCGCGGCTGCCCGAGGCGCCGCCCGAGGCGCCCGCGCCCTTATGCATCGCGTCCACCGTCTCGTCGACGGCGCCGAGAATATCGACCACGCGGATCTCGTCGGGGGTGCGCGCCAGCCGGTAACCGCCGCCGGGGCCGCGCACCGAGGCCACCAGGCCCGCGCGCCGCAGCTTGACGAAAAGCTGCTCGAGATAGGGCAGCGAGATGTCCTGGCGCTTGGAGATATCCCCCAGCGTCACCAAGTCCCCCTCGGGCTGCAGGGCGATGTCGACCAGCGCGACCATCGCATATCGTCCCTTCGTGCTCAGCTTCACGCTTGCCTCCCGGGCGCGATCGCGCCCAACCGATTGACCTTGACCGGGCAATTGCATATCTGCAATCAAGCCCTCTCCCGTGCCTGCACGGGATTTAGAAACGTTCTAAAGTGCCGCAGAAATTTCGTCAACAATTTCGCGCACACCGATCAGGAGCACTTCCGCCCGATGCCCGAGGTCATTTTTCCCGGACCCGAAGGCCGCCTCGAAGGCCGCTATCATCCGCAGAAAGACAACGACGCCCCCATTGCCATCATCCTGCACCCGCATCCGCAGTTTGGCGGGACGATGAACAACAAGGTCGTCTATAACCTTCACTACGCCTTCTACAACATGGGATTCACCGTGCTGCGGTTCAACTTCCGTGGCGTGGGGCGCAGCCAGGGGGAATACGACCAGGGCATCGGCGAGCTGAGCGACGCCGCCTCGGCGCTCGACTACCTGCAGTCGATGAACAACAACTCCAAGCATTGCTGGGTCGCGGGCTTCTCCTTCGGCGCCTGGATCGGCATGCAGCTGTTGATGCGCCGCCCCGAGATCACCGGCTTCGTCTCGGTCTCGCCGCCGGCCAACATGTACGACTTCTCCTTCCTCGCGCCCTGCCCCTCCTCGGGGCTGATCATCAACGGCACGAGCGACCGCGTGGCGCCGCCCGCGGACACCACGACGCTGGTGAACAAGCTCAAGGAGCAGAAGGGCATCACCATCACCCACGAGCAGGTGGAAGGGGCCGGGCACTTCTTCGAAGAGCCGCACATGGAGACGATGATCGACAGCGTCACCGGCTACGTGAAGCGCCGCCTCACGGAAACCACCCGCTGACAGACAGCTTCGAGGCCGGCCCCGCGCCGGCCTCTGCATTTCCGCCGCCCCGCCGGGGCAGGCCGTGACCCCGCGAAGACCCCATACGGAACCCCGCGACATCCAGAATCCCGCGACATCGAGAGGAGCGCCCATGAGCCTGACCAATGAGCTTGCCGACAAGCTGGCCGAGGACACGTTCAAGGTGATGAAGCTCACCGGCGACGATCGCTTCTTCATGGAGGTGGCCAAGGTCATCGGCGCCTCCTCCACCACGCTCGAGGAAGCCTATCTCACCTCGATCCGCGTCCGCCTCGCCGAGCGCCGGGCCCGGGCCTTCCTCGTCGAACGCCTGAACGCCGCCAAGGCCGGCGGCACCGGCACACCGGGGGAGCCGCAGGAATGAGCCTCGACGGTCAGACCAGCCGCCTCGATGCGCAAATGGCCTTTCTGCTCGAGGCGGGCCGCCTCTCGGCGGTCACCCGCGCCACCAAGACCTCGGACGGCGCCCGCTTCGAGAACTCCGCCGAGCACAGCTGGCACCTGGCGCTCTTCGCGCTGGTGTTGGGCGAGCATGCCCCCGAGGGGGTGACCATCGAGCGGGTCATCAAGATGCTGCTGCTGCACGACCTCGTGGAGATCGACGCCGGCGACAACCCGTTCTTCGGCGAGGTCGACGAGGCCGCCAAGGAGGCCGAGGAAGCCGCCGCCGCCGACCGGCTCTTCGGCCTGCTGCCCGCCGACCAGTGCGCCACGCTGCGCGCGCTCTGGGACGAGTTCGAGGCCAACGAGACCCCCGATGCGCGCTTCGCCAAGTCGGTCGACCGCTTCCAGCCGCCCAATATGAACCTCGTCACCCAAGGCGGCTCCTGGGTCGACTACAAGGTCACCTGGCCGGTCTTCGAGCGCAAGATGGCCCCCAAGATCAAGAGCGGCGCGCCCAAGCTCTGGGACTGGCTGGCGCCGAAGGTCGAGGCCTTCCTCGCGCGCCTCTCGCACTGACTGCACGACCGGGGGGGGGCGCTGCCCCCTCTTCGCCTGCGGCGAATTCACCCCCGGGATATTTCCGCCTAGAAGAAGCGCGGACCGCCCCCATTCTTCTAGGTCCAAATATCCCGGGGGAGTCCGCGGCAGTGGACGGGGGCAGCGCCCCTGGACGCCCCCCCCCCGACAAACGCCGCCCCATTAAAAAGGGCGCCTCTCGCGGGCGCCCTTTCGAGTTCCGGAGCCTGCGGCGATCTCAGAAGTGGATCGCGCGATCCCAGGCGTCGAGCACGCTTTCGTGCATCATCTCGGACAGGGTCGGGTGCGGGAAGACGGTGTTCATCAGGTCTTCCTCGGTGGTTTCGAGCTGGCGGCCCACCACGTAGCCCTGAATCAGCTCGGTGACTTCCGCGCCGACCATGTGGGCGCCGAGCAGCTCGCCGGTCTTCTCGTCGAAGATCGTCTTGATCATGCCCTCGGGCTCACCGAGCGCGATCGCCTTGCCGTTGCCGATGAAAGGGAAACGGCCGACCTTGATCTTGTAGCCGGCATCCTTGGCCTTGGCCTCGGTCAGGCCGACCGAGGCGACCTGCGGGTGGCAGTAGGTGCAGCCGGCGATCGACGACGGCTCGACCGCATGCGGATGCCCGCCCGCGATGAGCTCGGCCACCATGACGCCCTCGTGGCTCGCCTTGTGCGCCAGCCAGGGCGCGCCGGCGATGTCGCCGATGGCATAGACGCCCTCGATGCCGGTGCGACAATGCTTGTCGACCACCACGTGGGTGCGCTCGACCTTCACGCCGAGCGCCTCGAGGCCCAGCCCCTCGGTGTTGCCGACGATGCCGACCGCCGAGATCACCGTGTCGAACTCTTCCTTGGTGGTCTTGCCGTTCTGCTCGATATGCGCGGTGACCTTGCCCTTGGCGCGGTCGAGCTGCTTGACCATGGTCTTCTCGCGGATGGTCATGCCCTGCTTCTCGAACTGCTTCTTGGCGAACTTCGAGATCTCCTCGTCCTCCACCGGCAGGATGCGATCCATGACCTCGACCACCGTCGTGTCGGCGCCGAGCGTGTTGTAGAAGCTGGCGAACTCGATGCCGATGGCGCCGGAGCCGATGACCAGCAGCTTCTTGGGCATGCGCGCGGGCACCAGCGCGTGCTTGTAGGTCCAGACGCAGTCGCCATCGGCCTCGAGCCCGGGCAGCTCGCGGGCGCGCGCACCGGTCGCGATGACGATGTTCTTCGCGGTCAGCTCCTCGGTGCCCTTGTCGGTCTTGACGGTGACCTTGCCCTTGGCGGGGATCGTCGCCTCGCCCATGATCGCGGTGATCTTGTTCTTCTTCAGCAGGTGGGTGACGCCGGAGTTCAGCTGCTTGGCCACGCCGCGCGAGCGCTTGACCACGGCGTCGAGGTCGTAGCCGATCTTCTCGGCGGTCAGCCCGTACTCCTTGGCGCGTGCCATGTAGTGGTAGATCTCCGAGCTGCGCAGCAGCGCCTTGGTCGGAATGCAGCCCCAGTTGAGGCAGATGCCGCCCATGTGCTCGCGTTCCACCACGGCCACCTTCAGGCCGAGCTGCGCGCCGCGGATGGCGGCGACATAGCCCCCGGGTCCTGCACCGATGACGATCATGTCGAAGCTTTGCGAAGCCATGGCTCTCTCCCGCCGAGTCAAATTAGTTTGATATTAAACCATCTCCCAAGGGGCTTCAACGGCACCCGCGAAAGATCGCCTTCCCTCCGGTCAGCTAGGGCATGGCCGGGCTGAGAGCAAGGTGGCGGGCCGAAGCCGGATGCGCAACCCGTTGCGGGACGCCGGGCGTCGGGCTGCGAAAAGGCCCGCGCGATCGCATCGCGCGGGCCCTGGAAGCAAATCCCGGAGGACTGCTCGGAAGACTGTGGCCTCAGGCCGCCTCGACCGCCTGCAGCTTGCGCAGAACCTCGCCGTAGCCGCCACCCTGCAGGTAGCCGTGCTCGGGCGTGGTGGTGGCACGCGACAGCGCTTCGTTGCGGGTGGGGAACCGGCCATACTCGCGGATCACCTCGCGGTGCGCGCGGGCGTGCAGCAGGTTGCTGGCGCCGCCCTCGGGCAGCCGCTCCTTCATCAGGCGGATGCAGCGTTCCTGGTCGCAGAGGTTCTCGGAGTGCATCAGCGGCAGGTAGAAGAACTGCCGGGCGGGCTCGTCGATCTTGAGATCCCAGCCGCGCCAGATCGCCTGTTTGGCCGCCGCCAGCGCGATCTCGTCGGCGACGAAGGCCTTGGCCGTGCCACGGAACATGTTGCGCGAGAACTGGTCGAGCAGCAGGATGTAGGCTAGGGCGCCGCTGGGATAGGTCAGCCAGAGGCCGAACCGCCCTTCCATCGCGCCCTCCCAGGTCTCCTCGAACCGGGAGCGGATCTCGGCGTCCAGCGCCTCATCCGCCTTGTACCATTGCTCGGGCCCGGTTTCGTCGAGCCAGAATGCCAGAATGTCTTCGGGGGCTTTCATCGTTCCATCCTTACGTGCCGCTCCGTTGTCACTGAAAGGTTACATGCGCCCCTGCCGCAAGAAGAAGTCACAAATTCTGTCAATTGCGACAATCCTTGCTTCATTTGCGCAACGACCAAAATTTAGGCATTCGCCGCGCGATGGGATCGCTATCAACGTCGAGCTTCGCAGCTTCCACGGCTTCGGCCTCGGCGGCCTCCTGCGCCTCGATGGCCACTTCCTGCGCCACTTCGACCGCGACCGGCGAGGACACCGGACCCACGGCGGTGACGCTGGCGGCATCGTCCGACTCCGGCGCCGGGCGCCGCGTCATGCGCCAGCCGGCATAGGCGGTCAGCCCCAGCATCAGCGCCGCGATGAGCACGAAGAAGCCGCCCGGCCCCATGGTCTCCATCGCGTAGCCCGAGATCAGCGGGCCGGCGATGGCGCCGAGGCCGTTGATGAACAGCAGCCCCGCCGAGCCTGCCGCCATCCGGTCGGTGCCGAGGTAGTCGTTGGTGTGCGCGATGAGGATCGAGTAGAGTGGGTTCGACGCGCCGCCGACCAGGAAGGCCGCGGCCAGAAGCACGGTGAAATGCCCCGACAGGCTGACCGCCGCCGCCGCCGCGAGCCCGCCGACCAGCGCCACGATCACCACCAGCACGCGCCGGTCCATCCGGTCAGACAGCCAGCCCAGCGGGTACTGGGTAACCAGCGCGCCGACGTAGAACGCCGCGACGAAGGTCGAAATCTGGCCAAGGCTCAGCCCCGCCTCGGAGCCGTAGACCGCCGCCATGCCGAACTGCGAGGCAAAAACCCCGCCCAGCAGGAACATGCCCACCATGCCCAGCGGCGAGACGGTGTAGAGCTCGCGCAGGCTCATCGGGCGTGTGGTGTCGAAGGCCGGGGTCGGCGTAATCGACAGCAGAATGGGCGCGAAGGCGATGGAGACCAGCACCGAGGGGATCACGAAGAGCAGGAAGCCCGAGGGGTCGGGCACCAGCAGCAGCATCTGCGCCGCGATAATGCCGAACATCTGCACGATCATGTAGGCCGAGAGCGCCTGGCCGCGGTTCTCGTTGGACGAGGCGTTGTTCAGCCAGCTCTCGGCGGTGACGTAGACGCCGCAGTAGCAGAAGCCGATGATCATCCGCTCGACTGTCCAGATAATCGGATGCGGGAAGGCCGGGTAGAGGATAAGCACCGCCGAGATGAACGAGCCGAGCGCGGCGAAGACCCGCACGTGACCGACGCGGCGAATCATCCCCGGCGTCATGCGCGAGGCCAGCAGGAAGCCGGCGAAGTAGCCGGACATGACCACCGACATGGAAAAGGCCGAGAAGCCCGCGCTGCCGCCGCGCACGCCGAGCAGCGAGCCCTGCAGGCCGTTGCCGACCATCAGCAGCATGACCCCGAGCAGCAGCGCCCAGGAGTGTTTCAGAACCTCGGTCATACCTCAGATCCCTTGTTCGAATGTCCGTCCGATAGACGCAGTGTCACGCAGCGTCGATTCCGCCGTTTGCCCTGCCCTGCCTGCCCCGCGCGTTCGGCGCAAGAGGATTCACAAGACGGCGCGAAAACATGCACAGTTCCCCCTCCGGCATAGGCCGCGAGGGTTAAGCAGTCACGAACCGTCGGCGGGTCAGCCGCCCTCCGCTCAGGGGATCAGCAGCGAGGCGTCGCCGTAGGAGAAGAAGCGGTAGCGCTCGGCCAGCGCGTGGGCGTAGACGCGGTCCATCCGATCCTTGCCCATGAAGGCCGCGACCAGCATCATCAGCGTCGATTTCGGCAGGTGGAAGTTGGTCATCAGCGCATCCGCCACGTGGAATTCGAAGCCGGGGTAGATGAAGATATCGGTCACGCCGGTCCAGGGCGCGATGGCCCCGGTCTCGCGCGCGGCGGTCTCGATCAGCCGCAGCGCCGTGGTGCCGACCGGGATGACCCGCCCGCCCGCCGCCTTGGTGGCGGCGAGCTCGGCGGCGGCGCTGTCGGTCACCTCGCCCCATTCGCCGTGCATCTTGTGGGTGGTCACGTCATCGACCTTCACCGGCAGGAAGGTGCCCGCGCCGACGTGCAGCGTCACATGGGTGAAGTCGACGCCCCTGTCCTTCAGCGCTGCCAGCAGCGGCGCGTCGAAATGCAGCGAGGCGGTGGGCGCCGCGACCGCGCCCGAGGTCCGCGCCCAGACGGTCTGGTAGTCTTCCTTGTCCCGATCGTCGGCGGCGCGCTTGGCGGCAATATAGGGCGGCAGCGGCATTGCCCCGGCCTCGGCCAGCGCCGCGTCGAAATCCTCGCCGGTCAGGTTGAAGCGGAACAGGCCCTGCCCTTCCTCGCGCGCCTCCAGCGTGGCCGAAAGCCGCTCGGACAGCACCACCGTCTCGCCCTCGCGCAGCTTCTTCAGCGGCTTGACCAGCGCCGCCCAGAGCCCGCCCGGGCGCGGCTCGAGCAGGGTGATCTCGATCCGTGCCTCGGTCTCGCCCTGCGCGCTCGAGCGGTGGCGCAGGCCGGAGAGCCGCGCCGGGATCACCTTGGTGTCATTCAGCACCAGCCGGTCGCCGGGACGCAGCCAGTCCGTGAGGTCGCGCACGACGGCATCGGTGATGCGCTCGCCCTCGGCCACCAGCAGCCGCGCCGAGGAGCGCGGATGCGCCGGGCGCGTGGCGATGAGATCCTCGGGCAGAGGGAAATCGAAATCGGAAAGCTGCATGGGGTCTTCGGAACTCTTGGGGGTCTTTTCGGGGGTGCGGGCGCTACTGACTCACCTGCGGGGGCGGGCGGCGGAAAATGTCACGGAACATGCCCGGAGTGAAGACCGAAAGCGGGTTCACGCTCACCGCCGGATCCGCCACCGGGCCACGCAGGTTGAAGTTGAAGCCGATCAGCCCCTCGCCCTTGCGCGAGAAGAGCTGGCCGATGCCGTTAATCACGTAGATCGGCGAAAGCACCCCTTGCATGTCCATCTGGCCGGTGGCGAGGTTGGCATAGCCGTCCATCGAGATCCCCATCGAGGGACCGGTGGCGCTGGAGCGGGTGAGGATGATCTGCTGCGGCGTCATGCGGAAGCGCGCGTCGACCTCGGAAAAGAAGATGCCCGGCCCGTTGAGCTGGTCGAGGATGCCGACCACGCTGATGCCGTCGAGCAGCTGCACCACGGCGGGGTTCTTCTGCATCCGGGTGCCCTCGATCTTCAGGGCGCCGTCATATTCGCCGCTGCGCCCCTGCACCGGCACCAGCGTTAGATCGAAGGTGCCGTCCTCGATGTTCTGCATGACGCCTGCGCCCTTGAGGACGTCTCCGGCGTCGCGCGCGCGGATGCGGATCGCCGTGCCGCCGTTCTGCGGCACCACGTCGCCCTGGATCGGAGCCCGCCCGCCGACCGCCCCGGTGAAACTGCCGTTCATACCACGCTTCGTGCTGAACGTTCCCTGGAAATTGCTGATGGCGATCTTGTCGGTCACTTGCAGCCGGTTCACCGCGACCTCGATCGGCCCGCCTCCGCCGCCGCCGGACCCGCCGAGCGGCGCGCCGCGCATGTCGAGCGCATTGCCGGTGATGCGGATCGCCGGGGCGACATTGGCCCCGCGCCCGGTCAGCACCGCCGCCCCGTCAAGCCAGCCGCCCGTGCGCAGCACCGGCAGCGACAGCCGCCGCAGGCTGCCATTGCCGTTGAGCGCAACGCTGCCCTGCGCGGTCAGCCCCGGCGCGGAGAGCGCCAGCCGTTCGACCGAAACCGGCGCGCCCAGCGTGGCCTCGACCTCGAGCGATCCGGTCCCGCCCTGAGACAGCCGCCAGCCAAGCTGCGGCAGCGAAACCCCCAGCCCCGCCATGTCCGAGGTCAGCACGAAACGCGGCGGCGCGCCCTTCTCCAGCGTGATGTCGATCTTGCCGCGGCCCTCGCCCGAGAAGGTGCCCTTGGGCAGACCGACGCCCAAGGCCTGGGAGACCGCCTCGGAAAGCACCACCTCGCCCTCGACCTTGCCCGGCGTACCGGGGGTGAAGGACTGCGTCCAGGCGCCATCGAAGGGCGCGCCCGACAGGTCTCCCTCGCCGCTGACGCTCACCCCGGTGTCGTCCACAGCAACGTAGAACTCCTCGGCGCTCAGCACCTTGCCCGGCACCACCTCGGCGCTTTCGACCCCGGTGACAGTGCCGTCGGCGATCACCGTGATCTCCTCGCGCTTCACCCCGCGCTTGAGCGGGGTGACGATGCGCACGTCGGCCGAGACCTCGCCGCTGCCGAGCGCAACGGGCTTGTTGGCCTTCTTCATCACCTCGAGCGGCGGCTCATCGAGATAGGAGAGCGCCGCCTCGAGGCTGCCGGTCGCGCGCACCATCACCTCTCCGGTCATCGGCCGTTCGGTCAGATCCGGGATGACAAAGCTCGAGCCCCTGCCCTCCAGCACCCCGCCCTGCCGCGGCCGAACCTCACCGCTGTCCAGCGCCACGGCCAGGCGGTTGCGCAGGAAGGTGAGCTGACCCACCCCCTCGTAGAGCCGCGGCAGCGTGCGCGAATAGGTCAGCTCGACGCCGGTGAACCGGCTCTGCAGGTAAGGCACCAGGCGGCCGCCCGGATCGAGCCGCAGCGCCAGGTTCACATCGTGGAAGGTGCCCGCGTAGATGTTCTTCTCGACCCAATCGCGCGCCTTTTCGGCGGCGGAGGGCGGCCAGTAGGCCAGCAGCGTCTCGGGTGTCAGCGTGTCGAGCTGCGCATCCAGCGCCATGTGCCAGCCGCCCTCTTCCGCCGAGAGCCTGCCGCTGGCGCGCAGCGGCAGTGCCGGGTCGGTGACCCGCAGCCGGCCAAGCTCGAAACGGAAGGGATCGAAGCTGAGCCGCCAGTCGGTCTCGGCCCCCGAGAGCTTGAGCCGGTCCTCGAAGACGCCTTCGGGATCGGCCTCGAGCCGGGAGAAGCGGAACTGGCCCACCATCGCGTCGGGCATGCCCTGCGAGAGCCCTTCGAGCTCCGCCGTCCCGTCCGAGACCAGGGTGCCAAGCGCGCTCTTCACCGAGATCTCGTCGAAGCTCAGCGTGCCGCTCGCCGGGTCGAAGGAGAAATAGGTGCGGGCCTCCTCGAAGGGAATCGGCTGCGTGTCAGCGCGCGGCTGCAGCACGCCCTCGCCGATCTGCAACGTCGCCGACATCTCGCCCAGATCGCTCGCATCGGTGAGCGAGCCGCGCAGCGCCCCCGAGATCGGCGCCCGCAGCCCGTTGAGCCAGGCCAGCGCCGGGGATTGGGTCGCGATGTCCTGGGCCGCGAGGCTGCTGAGGCTCACGCCGAACTCGGCGCTGCCGCGGCCGATCGGGCTCTCGGCGTTGAAGGAGAGCGTTGCCGGCACGTCGCCACGCCCGAGCAGCGCCACATCCCCCGACAGCGCCAGCGCGGCGCCGTCGCGGCGCAGGCCGATGCGCCCGCCATCGGCGGTCCAGGCGCGGCCCGCGCGGGCGTCCTCGTAGCGCAGGGTCAGCGCATCCGCCTCGAGCGCGCGCAGGCCGGACAGGCGCGGGTCCGCGGCCAGCTTGTCGATCTGCGCCATGATCGTCGGGATATCCGGCGCCGGCGCCCCCGAGCCGAAAAGCTCGTCGAAGCCCATGGTCAGCCGCCCCTCGGCATCGCGGCGCGCGGTGAGCTGCACCCCCGAGACCCGCGCCACGCGCAGCTCGTATTCCCCTTGCAGCAGCTTGGTCGGCGCGAGCCCAGCCTCGAGCAGGCCGAGCGTCAGCATCGGCGTGCCGTCGGTGCTGCGCAGCTCGACGTCGGTAAGCGCGATCCGCGCCAGCCAGTCCGGCTGCAGCCGCAGCCGCAGGTCGCCGAAATCGACCTCGGTGCCCGGCAGCGCCTCGGCCAGCCGCGCCTCGATGGCCGAGCGCAGCCAGTCCGGCGCCGAGACCGAACGGCCCATCGCGTACCAGATGCCGCCGCCCAGCAGCAGCGCCACAAGCAGCACCGCCCCCATGCCGCAGCCGCAACCCCAGATCACGACGCGGCGGCGTCTCGAGCGACGTTTCTTGCGGGTCGGGCCTTCTGTCACTGGCGGCGCGCTCTCATCTGGCTATTGTCCTATCCCGGGTTCTAGCCCAAGAACCCGGCAAAGCGAACCGCCCAAAGGAGATGCGCAATGACCGACATGGCCCCCGATTTCACCCTTCCCGTCACCGGCGGCGGAGAGATCACCCTGTCCGCGCTGCGCCCCGAGAAGGTGGTGCTGTTCTTTTATCCGCGCGACGACACCTCTGGCTGCACCGTGGAAAACCAGGACTTCACCCGCCTGCTGCCCGAGTTCGAGGCGCTTGGCGTGAAGGTCTTCGGCATTTCCGCCGACTCTCTGGACAGCCACGAGAAGTTCATGCGCAAGAAGGCCCTGACCGTGCCGCTGCTGTCGGACGAGACCGCGCAGACCTGCACCGCCTTCGGCGCGTGGAAGGAAAAGAAGATGTACGGCAAGACCTTCATGGGCATCGAGCGCAGCACCTTCCTGATCGACGGCGAGGGCCGTATCGTGCGCGAATGGCGCAAGGTGAAGGTGCCCGGCCACGCCGACGAGGTGCTGGCCGCCGCCAAGGAGCTCTGAGCTAGACCAACGCCCCTCGGAGGGCGTTGCAACCTCCTTCGTAGAACGTCGAACCGCGCCGAAAATCTGCGCAATGGGGCCGCCGCGAGGCGGCCTTTCTACCGTGGCGTCACCCGTTGACACAAAAACGGCGCAAAACCGGGCAGACCCTATCCGAAAGAAGTACCTGAGATCGGCGGGTTTTCGCCACATGCGCGCGCTTTCGCTTTCCGTTACGAATCGCAAGCCCAAAATTGTTGCGATTTCGGGGGGGTCTGTTAGTCCCTTCGGGGACGCGGGAATTAGGGGACCCGGGTCGGAATTGGGACGGAACGAGGGACAGACACGTGCGCACGCGGCTCGCGATACAATGGCACGCGCTTCTTGAGCGCTATTTTCCGGAACGTCGGCTTTTTCTGAGATCTGACACCGATACGCGGTTCATCCGCCTCCGATCCGGCACCCAGGCCATCGCGACGCTCGGCATCGCCCTCACCGTCGGCTGGACCATCGTCGCCACCTCGATCCTGCTGATGGACAGCATCAGCGCCGGCAACTTTCGCGAGCAGTCCCGCCGCGACCAGACCACCTACCAGCAGCGCCTGAACGAATTGTCCCGCGAGCGCGACGTCCGCGCCGCCGAGGCCAAGGCCGCGCAGGAACGGTTCAACACCGCCCTCGCCCAGGTCTCCGAGATGCAGTCCCAGCTTCTCGACAGCGAGACCCGCCGCCGCGAACTCGAAACCGGCATCGACGTGATCCAGGCCACCCTCGGCACCACCATGAAACAGCGCGAAGAGGCCAGCACCCGCCTTGCCGCGCTGCAGGAGCAGATTGCCGAAGGCGGGACCGCCCTGGCCTCCGCCGCCGGCGAAGGCGACGGCACGCTCGACCTGCTCTCGGATATGCTGGCCCGCACCGCCGCCGAACGGGATCAGGTGGTCGCCGACGCGCAGGACGCGCTGGTCCGCGCCGACGAGATCGCCACCGAACTGCGCCTGCGCGAAGAGCAGAACGACATCATCTTCCGCCAGCTCGAGGACGCGATGACCATCTCGGTCGAGCCGCTGGACAAGATGTTCAAGGCCGCCGGCATGAACCCCGACAGCCTCATCAAGCAGGTCCGCAAGGGCTATTCCGGCCAGGGCGGCCCGCTTACCCCGCTGACCTTCAGCACCCGCGGCGAGGAACCCTCGCTCGACGCCGAGCGCGCCAACCGCATCCTCGGCGAGATGGACAAGCTGAACCTCTACCGCATCGCCGCCGAGAAGGCCCCCTTCTCGGTGCCGCTGAAGGATCCGTTCCGCTTTACCTCGGGCTTCGGCCGCCGCTGGGGCCGCCTGCACGCGGGCACCGATTTCGCCGCGCCGCACGGCACGCCGATCTATGCCACCGCCGACGGCGTCGTCACCCACGCCGGCTGGATGTCGGGTTACGGACGTCTGGTGAAGGTGCAGCACGAGTTCGGGATCGAGACGCGCTATGCGCACATGTCCAAAATCAACGTGAAGGTCGGCCAAAGGGTCTCGCGCGGGCAGCAGGTTGGTGCTATGGGAAATACAGGACGGTCGACCGGCACGCACCTTCACTACGAGGTCCGCGTTGGTGGGGAGCCCGTCAATCCCATGATCTACATCAAGGCTGCTAACGATGTTTTCTAAGAGCAAGATCAATGAACCCGGGCCCAAGGCCGAGGATACCGCGGCAAAGCCCGCTGTTTCCGATGCGCCCCGGTCGACCGAGTTCAAACCGACCGCACCGAAAGCCAAGCCGCCGGCTTCGGTCCTGTCGAGCGATCTGCACATCACGGGCAACATCAAGACCACCGGCGACATCCAGGTCGAGGGTACGATCGAGGGCGACATCCGCGCCCACCTGCTGACCGTCGGCGAGAGCGCCACGATCAAGGGCGAGATCGTCGCCGATGACGTGGTGATCAACGGCCGCATCGTGGGCCGTGTGCGCGGCCTCAAGGTCCGCCTGACCGCCACCGCCCGCGTCGAGGGCGACATCATCCACAAGACCATCGCCATCGAGTCCGGCGCCCATTTCGAGGGCTCGGTGCAGCGCGCCGACGACCCGCTCTCGACCGGCAAGGGCAAGGTCGCAGCGGCGCCCGCCGCGGAGCCGACCGCCGGCTGAGCCTTACGGCCAGACCAGAAATGCGAACGCCGGGCCCCTGCCCGGCGTTTCTCGTTTCGGCGCCCCGCTGTCGCGCTCGCGTCAGGCCTCCAGCTCGGCATCCCAGTAGAGGAAGTCCAGCCAGCTGTCGTGCAGGTGGTTGGGCGGGAACTTGCGGCCGACGTTGAGCAGCTCCCCGGCGGTGGGCTGGCGCGGCGCGCGGTAGAGCGACATGCCGGCGCGGCGCAGGCTCTTCGAGCCCTTGCGCAGGTTGCACGGCGAGCAGGCGGCCACCACGTTCTCCCAACTGGTGATCCCGCCCGAGGCACGCGGCACCACGTGGTCGAAGGTCAGGTCGCCCTTGCTGCCGCAGTACTGGCAGCGGAATTCATCCCTCAAGAAAAGATTAAAGCGCGTGAAGGCCACGCGCTTTCTCGGTTTTACGTAATCTTTGAGGACGACGACACTCGGTATCTTCAGCACCATCGAGGGGCTTCGGACCTCTTCGTCGTATTCGGCGATGATATCCACCCTGTCGAGGAAGGCCGCCTTCACCGCTTCCTGCCATGGCCAGAGCGACAATGGGTAGTAGGAGAGCGGGCGGTAGTCCGCGTTCAGCACCAGCGCCGGGTGTTGGCGGAGCGCCGAGGGCTCTCGTACGAAATGTGTCCTGAAGTCGCCGTCCATGAGTGAGTCGTCCCCCGCTCTGTCTGCTCGTAAGGGCACCAGAGCGGGACCACCCGCCCCAGCTTCTAAACCACTATATATCGCGGAAAGGCTCTGACAAGCCTCGCTATATGCCCTGATGCCCCTGTGGATAGGTGATGCTCATGACATGAGCATGACACCAAGGCGCGGCATCGGCTAGTCTTCTCGCATGAGTGATTTGCCCCTGCCCGACGCCGCCCCGCCACCCTTTGTTCTCGAAGCCGCGCTCTATTGCCCCGACCTCGATGCCGCCGAGACCTTCTACGGCGAGGTGATGGGGCTCGAGAAGATATCGCGCGTCGACAGCCGCCACGTCTTCTTCCGGGTCGGCACCGGGGTGCTGCTGATCTTCAACCCCGACGAAACCGAGAAGCCGCCGCGCAACCCCGCCCTGCCGGTCCCGAGCCACGGCGCGCGCGGGCCGGGGCACGTGTGCCTTGCCATGCCCGGCGAGGCGCTGGAACGCTGGCGCAAGCGGCTGCAGGAGGCAGGCGTCGCGATCGAGGCGGATTTCACCTGGCCGAACGGCGCGCGCTCGATCTACGTCCGCGACCCGGCGGGCAATTCGCTGGAACTGGCCGAGCCGAGGCTCTGGGGCTAGCGAGCCTGCATGGCCGCGAAAGGCCCCGAACCGCCTCGGGCCAGCACGCCTTGGCCCCGCGCGGCCGCAGGTCCGCTACAGGCACTGCGCGTCACGCGGGCAGGCCCGCCGACGCGCTAGAACCCGCACTTGTCGCGCAGGAAGGCCAGCGCCACGCCCAGCCCCTCGGGGTCGATGCCGTGGCCGGTGCCCTTCATCACGTGGGCATAGACCTCTTTCCACCCGGCGCCCTGCAGCGCCTCGGCGGCGGCGGGCAGCGATTCCGGCGGCACCACCTCGTCCTGATCGCCATGCACCAGCAGCACCGGCGGCCGGCTCACCACCTCGTCGGCGAGCAGCTCGGGCGAGACCAGCCGTCCGGAGAATGCCACGACCCCCGCGACCTCGTCCTCGCGCCGCGGCGCCACGTGCAGCGACATCATCGAGCCCTGCGAGAAGCCGAAGAGCGCCACCTGCTCGGGCAGCAGGTCCTCGTCGACCATCAGCGCATCGAGAAAGGCGTTCAGATCCTCGACCGCCCGCGCCATGCCTTGCATGGATTCCTCTTCCGAGGAACCGTCGATCCAGGGGATCGGGAACCACTGGAAGCCCATGGGCGCGCCCGCGCAGTCCTCGGGGGCGTCGGGGGCGACGAACATCGTGTCGGGCAGGTGCTCGGCGAGCGGATCGGCGAGGCCCAGCAGATCGGCGCCATTGGCGCCATAGCCGTGCAGGAAGACGACGCAGGAACGGGTCTCGCCCGATGCGGGGCCCTTGCGGCCGGCCTGAAGAACGCGGGTCATGCAATACCTTCTCTTTGCTTGCGCACATGGTAGTAGGCCCAGAGCGCGCGCGCCGCAACAGCCCGCCAGGGGCTCCAGGCCTCGGCCATCTGCCGCAGCGCCCGCTCCTTGGGCCGTTCGTCGAGTTCGAAGAGCAGCCGTGCCGCCTCCTGCAGCGCCAGATCGCCCGGCGCGAAGACATCCGCATGGCCGAGCGAGAACATGGCGTAGATCTCGGCGGTCCAGACCCCGATCCCCTTCACCGCTGTCAGCCTCTCAACCACCACGGGTGTCGGAGCCTCGCGCAGCGCGTCGAAGTCGATGCCCTCGGCCGCCAGCGCCTGCGCATAGGTGGCCTTCTGCCGCGACAGGCCAAGCGCGCGCAGCCCCTCGAGGTCGGTGCTCAGGATCGCCTCGGGGGTGGTCATCCCCGCCGCCTCCAGCCGCGCCCAGATCGCCCGCGCCGAGGCCACGCTGACCTGCTGGCTGACGATCGCCGACAGCAACTGCCCGAAGCCGGCGTCGCGCCGCCGGAGCGGCAGCGGGCCGGTGAGCTCCAGCGCATGGGCAAAGCGCGGCTCAGCGGCCGCCAGCCATTCGCAGCCCTCGGTCACGCAGGCATCCGAGTGGATGATCCGTCCGACCTGCAGCATCTCGTCGCTCATCTCGGCCCTTTCGTCTTTCTTCACGGTCTCAACGTCCCGGCGGCGCAATGCCCCGAAGCGCGCGGCGGACGCAAAGCGGCGTCAGGCCGCAGCCATACCCGCGTGTGCCCCCTTGTGCTTCGCCGGCACGCGCCCTACCGATTTGCCATGCACAGCACATCAGACTCCCGCGCCCGGCGCAATGTCACCGTTCTGGTTCTCGCGCAGGCGTTCCTCGGCGCGCAGATGCCGATGATCTTCACCATCGGCGGGCTGGCCGGGCAGTCGCTGGCGCCGAACCCCTGTTTCGCCACGTTGCCGATCTCGCTGATCGTGCTGGGGTCGATGCTTTCCGCCACCCCGGTCTCGGCCTTCATGCAGCGCTTCGGACGCCGCGCCGGCTTCGTGCTGGGCACTGCGGGCGGCACGCTCGGGGGCATCGTGGGCGCAACGGGGCTCTACCTGCAGTCTTTCCCGATCTTCCTGCTCGGCAGCCTGCTCACCGGGCTCTACATGTCGGCGCAGGGCTTCTACCGCTTCGCCGCCGCCGACACCGCCAGCCCCGCCTTCCGCCCCAAGGCGATCTCCTACGTGATGGCGGGGGGGCTGGTCTCGGCGCTGATCGGACCGCAGCTGGTGAAGCTGACCGCCAACGCCTACGTGATCCCCTTCTTCGGCACCTATGCCGCGGTGATCGCGGTGAACCTCATAGGTGCGCTGCTCTTCCTCTTCCTCGACATCCCCAAGCCCCCGGCCCCGGCCCCCGGCAGCGACTACGGCCGCACCCGCTGGCAGCTGCTCACCACCCCGCGCATCGCCGTGGCGGTGATCTGCGGCATGGTGAGCTATGCGCTGATGAACCTGGTGATGACCTCCACCCCGCTGGCGGTGGTGGGCTGCGGCTACGAGACCTCTGACGCCGCCAACGTGGTCAGCGCCCACGTTCTGGCGATGTTCGCGCCGTCGTTCTTCACCGGCCAGATCATCAACCGCTTCGGGGTCGAGAAGGTCATGGGCCTCGGGCTCTTCATCCTCGCCGGCGCGGGCGCCGTGGCGATGACCGGGGTCGAGCTGGAGAATTTCTTCGTCGCGCTGGTGCTGCTGGGGATCGGCTGGAACTTCGGCTTCATCGGGGCGACCACCATGCTGGCCGGCGCGCATACGGCGGAAGAGCGCGGCCGCATGCAGGGGCTGAACGACCTGCTGGTTTTCGGCGGGGTGACCTTCGCCTCACTGGCCTCGGGCGGGCTGATGAACTGCTCGGGCGGCACGCCGCAGGAGGGCTGGAGCGCCGTGGTCATGGCGATGGCGCCCTTCCTGGTGCTGGCCGGCGGCGCGCTGATCTGGCTGGTGCTGCGGCCCGTCGAGCAGCCGGCAGAGTGAGCCAACTTCCTTCGAAGGGCGTAGCACCTCGCCTCGAAGAGAGGTGCGTTAGACCCGCCCGGTGAAGCCGGCCTTGACCAGCCGCGCGCGCTTCGAGAACTCGGAAAGCTCCAGCGTTCCCTCGGCCACCCGCTGCGGCGCCTTCGCCGCCAGCGCCAGCAGCGGCCCTGCCTGCCATCCGGCGAGCAGCGCCGGGCGCGACGCCTTGGGCACTGCCCCAAACCCCCGGTGCGCCCGCCGCAGCCGCTCGAGCCCGCCACGTGCCAGCGCCGCCACGCCCTCGGGCCGACCGTCGAGCAGTGGCACCCGGCCCTTGCTCTCCAGCTCCGGCACCGCGCGCAGGAAGGCGGCGAGGCCGAAGGCATAGCCCGCGTCCAGCGCCACCGCCTCGTCCATCCCGCCAAGCGCCCGCCCCGCCGCAAGCAGCAGCAGCCCCGAGGTTTCCTCGAGATAGCGCGTCAGATGCGCCTCGTCCTCGAAGGGATCGCGGTAGATGTCCCAGCGCCGCGCGCCGACCAGCGGGTCGAGCCGGGCCGCGGTGTCGCGGTCCAGAACCTGCGAAAGCGGCGTCACCACCTCGTGCCGCCGCACCTCGCCACCCTGCGCGATCTCTTCGAGCGCGTCGCGCCACCATTGCAGGCGCATCTCGGCGATCATCGTCTCCTGCGTCACCCAGGGCGCGCGGGCGACCTCGAGATTGAACGCATAGAGCGGGAAGAGCACCCGCCGCGCCTCGGGCGGCGCGGCCATGGCGGCGGTGAACCGGTCGGGGTCGCCGCGCTCGATCAGCCCGGCGCAGGCGATCAGGTCGTCACTGAGCTGCACGCGCCACCCCGCAGTCGCGGATCAGCTTCCAGCGCACGGCATCCAGCAGCGCCTCGAAGGACGCATCGACTATGTTGGCGCTGACGCCCACGGTCTGCCAGCGCCGGCCCGAGCCATCCTCGCTGTCAATGATGACCCGGGTCACGGCTTCGGTGCCGCCCTGGGTGATGCGCACCTTGAAGTCGACCAGCCGCATGTCGTCGATCACCGACTGGTAGCGACCGAGATCCTTGGCCAGCGCCTTCGACAGCGCGTTGACCGGGCCGCGGTCATGGCCCTCGGTGTCGAGGCTGTCGGAGACCGAGAGCTTCTTCTCACCGTCCACCTTGACCACCACCACGGCCTCGGAGAGCGAGACCATCTGGTCGTACTTGTTCTTGCGGCGCTCGATGGTCACCCGGTAGCGCTTCACCTCGAAGAACTCGGGCAGCAGCCCCAGCTCGTCGCGCGCCAGAAGCTCGAAGCTCGCCTGTGCGGTGTCGTAGGTGTAGCCCTCGGCCTCCTTGGCCTTGATCCGCTCGAGGATGCGCCCGAGCGCCGGATCGCCCTTCTCGACCTCCAGCCCCGCCTCGGCGAGGCGGCGGCGCAGGTTCGACTGGCCGGCCTGGTTCGACATCGGGATGACCCGGCGGTTGCCCACCACGCCCGGCTCGATGTGCTCGTAAGTCGTTGGATCCTTGAGGATCGCGCTGGCGTGCAGCCCCGCCTTGTGGGCAAAGGCCGAGCTGCCCACGTAGGGCGCCTGGCGCATCGGCACGCGGTTGAGGATCTCGTCGAGCATCCGGCTCACCTGCGTGATGCCCTCGACCGCCTCGGGGCTCACCCCGGTCTCGTAGCGGCTGGCATAGGGCGCCTTCAGCAGCAGCGTCGGGATCAGCGTGGTGAGATTGGCATTGCCACAGCGTTCGCCGAGTCCGTTCAAGGTGCCCTGAAGCTGCCGCACGCCCGCGTCGATCGCCGCCAGCGTGCAGCCCACGGCGTTCTCGGTGTCGTTGTGGGTGTGGATGCCGAGCTTGTCTCCGGGCACGCCCGCCGCGATCACCTCGCGCACGATGCGCCCGACCTCGTCGGGCAGCGTGCCGCCATTGGTGTCGCAGAGCACGACCCAGCGCGCACCGTTCTCCAGCGCCGCCTTCACGCAGTCCAGCGCGTAGCCGGGGTTGGCCTTGTAGCCGTCGAAGAAGTGTTCCGCATCGAACAGCGTCTCGCGCTGCTGCGAGACGCAATGGGCAATCGACGAGGAAATCGCCTCGAGGTTCTCCTCCAGCGTGATGCCGAGCGCGGTGGTGACGTGGAACTCATGGGTCTTGCCGACGAGGCAGACCGAGGGCGTGCCCGCATTGAGCACCGCCGCCAGCACGTCGTCATTGGCCGCAGAGCGCCCTGCCCGCTTGGTCATGCCGAAGGCGGTCACCGTGGCGCGGGTCTGGCCGACCTCGTCGAAGAAGGCGCTGTCGGTGGGGTTGGCGCCGGGCCAGCCGCCCTCGATGTAGTCGACCCCCAGCGCGTCCAGCGCCGCGACGATGCGGTGCTTCTCGGCAGTGGAGAACTGCACGCCCTGCGTTTGCTGCCCGTCGCGCAGGGTGGTGTCGTAGATGTAGAGACGCTCCTTCCCCATCACGCCCCTCCTTTCCGTGTCTTGGCGTTGCGGTTCCCGCACGAGCCTTGGTCCGGGCGACCAGCCCGGGCCGCGCCCGACCCTCCGCTCTGCATGAGATAGGTCACACCAGCCCCTCCAACTTGGCCGCATCGAAGCCCGCACCGGGCAGAAGCTCGACGCCCGCCTTGGACATGCGCACCTCAACCCCCGCCTCGATCAGCGCGGCCTTGAGCCGGTCGACCTCGGAGAAATCCTTGGTTTCCATGGCCTTGACACGGACACCCGCGAGATGCTCGGCAAGGGCCGAGAGGTCCGGCCCGGCACTGACCCAACCGCCCAAGTCGTCGGTCAGCAGGCCCAGCAGCTGCGCCGAGGCGAGCAGCACGCCCGCCGCAGCCGGGTTGCCCGCGGCGTCCTTGGCCAGCTTGTGCAGCCGGGTCAGCGCGCCCGCGGTATTCAGATCATCCGACAGCAGCGTCACCAGCTCGGCATCCGCCTCACCAGGCTCGGCGCCCTCGGTCACCGCGTGCCAGCTCCGCAGGGTCGCCTCGGCCTGCGCCGCCTTCTCGGCGGTCCAGTCCATCGGCTTGCGGTAATGGGTCGAGAGCATGACGAAGCGGATCACCTCGCCCGGCACGGCGGGCATGCCGTCGTGCCCATCCAGCAGATCGCGCACGGTGAAGAAGTTGCCCAAGGATTTGGACATCTTCTTGCCCTCGACCTGCAGCATCTCGTTGTGCAGCCAGACCTTGGCGAAGTCGCCATGCGGGTGCGCGCAGCAGCTCTGGGCGATCTCGTTCTCGTGGTGCGGGAACATCAGGTCGTTGCCGCCGCCGTGGATGTCGAAGCTCTCGCCCAGCAGCTCATAGGCCATGGCCGAGCATTCGATGTGCCAGCCCGGACGGCCCCGGCCCCACGGGCTGTCCCAGCCCGGCAGGTCATCCGCCGAGGGCTTCCACAGCACGAAATCCATCGGGTTGCGCTTGTAGGGCGCCACCTCGACCCGCGCCCCAGCGATCATGTCATCGACCGAGCGGCCCGAGAGAGCGCCATAACTCTTGTAGCTCTCGACGGCGAAGAGCACGTGCCCCTCGGCCTCGTAGGCGTGGCCGTCGGCGATCAGCCCCTCGATCATCGCGATCATCTGTCCGATGAACTGCGTGGCGCGCGGCATGTGATCGGGCTCCGCGACCCCGACCGCGCCCATGTCTTGCAGGTACCAGCCGATGGTTTCCTCGGTGCGCTCGGCGATCAGCTCTTCGAGGCTGCGCGGATCTCCCGCCGCCTTGCGCGCCTGCGCGGTGGCGTTGATCTTGTCGTCGACGTCGGTGAAGTTGCGCACGTAGGTCACGTGCTCCGGCCCGTAGACGTGGCGCAGCAGCCGGGCGAGCACGTCGAAGACGATGGCCGGGCGGGCGTTGCCGAGGTGCGCGCGGTCGTAGACGGTCGGCCCACAGACGTACATCCGGACATTGTCGGGGTCGATCGGCGTGAAGACCTCCTTGCGGCGGGTCTTCGTGTTGGTCAGCGAGATGGTCATGTCGCGCTCCTTCGCGGCGGTCGCGGCGGGATTAGCAACTTCGTCTCTCGATTGGAATAGAAGACCGGCCCGCCGAAGAAATCAGCGGGTAATGCAGCAAATCAGGGTGGTGATGCGCAGGGTCATGTGGCGGTTCTAACGCGTCTCTTCCCCTGCGTCCAGAAGCTCGATGAGCTTGCCGAGCGACGAGAGGTTGCGGGCGGTGAGCGGCGCCCCTCCGATGGCCTCGAGCCGCGGCGCCAGCTTGGAGCGCCCGAAGCCGCCGGGAGTGTGCAGCCAGAGCAGGTGCTCCTCGGCGGCCACCTCGTCTCCCGGCGCGGCGAAGCGCTCGAACAGCGCGCGGTCGAGGCGCAATGGCCCGAAGGCAAAACAGGCGTGCACCAGTTTCGGTGCGGCGGGCGCAAAGGGACAGGCGGCGACCGCCCGGCGGATCCGCGCGGGCGGCAGGACCAGCACCGGCACGTCGAGGCCCCGTTCCGCCAAGGCCTCGCGCAGTGCGTCCGCCAATGCGCCGCGGCCCCCTTCCGCCTCAAAGACCAGGTTGCCCGAGGCGAGATGGCTCTGCACCTCCCGCCAGCCCAGCCCCGCGCAAAGGGCGCGCAGATCGGCCATGGGCAGCGCGTTCGCCCCGCCGACGTTGAGACCGCGCAGCAGTGCCACGTGCAGGCTCATTGGCCCTGCCCTCCGCCGCATCCGGCCGCAAGGCGCGCAGGAAAAAGGCCCCGTCCTTGCGGCGGGGCCTTTTCGAGAACTGTCACAGAGGCCATGCGCCCCGGGTCATTCGACCGCGTTCGGCGCGGCGCCGCCGTCGCTGGCGGCATCCTCGGGCTTCTTGCGCGGCTTGCGCGGGCGCTTGGGCTTCTCGGCGGGCTGCGCCTCGGCGCTGCCCTCGGTCGAGGCCTCGCCGCCTTCGGTCTTCTTGCTGCGGCGCGCGCGCGGCTTCGGCGCGGCCTTGGGCTTGCTCTCGGCGCGGCTTTCCGGCGTCTCGACGAGACCGCTGTCGCTCTCGTCGTCGCTGCCACCCCCCAGAACATCCGGCTGATCGCCGAGGCCCGGCACGCCCGACTGCTCCGGCTCGGGCTGCTTGGGCTGCGGTTGCGGCTCGTAGCTGGCCTCGGGCTGCTGGCTGCTACCCTGCTGACCGACACCCTGCTGACTACCGCCGTGCTGTCCGCCGCCCTGCTGGCCACCGTCGCTGCGGTTCTGATCGCGGTTCTGGTCACGGTCCGAGCGGTCGCGGTCGCGCTGCGCCTGGCGCTCGCGGTTCTCGCGCTCCTGCTGCTCGCGGCGCTGGTCGGCCTCTTTCTGCGCTTCCGAGAGCAGGCGCATGTAGTGTTCGGCGTGCTGCTGGAAGTTCTCGGCGGCGACGCGGTCGTTGCCAAGAGCTGCATCGCGGGCAAGCTGGTTGTATTTGTCGATGATCTGCTGCGGCGTGCCGCGCACCTTGCCCTCCGGGCCCGAACTGTCGAACACGCGGTTGACGACGTTCCCAAGAGTGTTGCGGTTGCGGTTGTTCTTCGACCGCGAGCGGGATTTCGAGGATCGCATCTTGTCTGCTATCAGCCTTGTGTCTGACTGTCCCTGTGATCTCGGCGCTGCACCTTGTCGGCGCGGTCTTGACCGTGATCACTCCAATGTCGGGTTAACGTCGAGCGGGACCGCTGTGAGGCATCCACCGCTCCGACCCCTCCTGCTAATCATTTGTGGCCCCGCGTGACAAGAGAAAATCGCCCGATTTCCGACGATTTCCCCGAAAGCGCGGCAAACGCGGAGGTCAAAGCGCTTCAAGTCGCCCGCTGACCACCCTGTCGCGCCCGTCGAGATCGGTGATTGCCGCAACGTCACGCAGCCCCGCCGCGGCGAAGAGCGCCGCGACATCAGCGCCCTGCGCCGGGCCGATCTCGACCAGCAGCCGCCCGCCCGGAAGCAGGTGCCGCGCGGCCTCGGAGGCAATGGCCCGATAGGCGGCGAGCCCGTCGCCCTCGTCGGTCAGCGCCATACGCGGCTCGTGCTCGCGCACCTCCGGCGAAAGGCCGGCCATCTCCGACAGCGCGATATAGGGCGGGTTCGACACGATCAGGTCGAAGCGCTCGGGCGCCTGCGCCAGCGCGCCCCACCAGTTGCCCTGCGCCAGCGCGGCGCGCGGCTCGAGTTGCAGCGCGTTGCGGTTCCAGAAGGCCACCTCGAGCGCCGTGTCGCTGAGGTCGGTGCCGATGCCCGTCGCTCCCTCGCGCTCGGCCAGCAGGGTCAGCAGGATGCAACCCGAGCCGGTGCCGAGGTCGAGCACCCGGGTGAACGGGCCCGAGAGCGCCGCCTCGATCAGGATTTCCGTTTCGGGGCGGGGGTCGAGCACCTCGGGGGTCACGAGAAACTCGCGGCCGTAGAATTGCCGCCGCCCGATCAGATGCGAGACCGGCACGCGCGCGGCGCGGCGGTCGATCAGCGCATCGAAGATCACCGCGTGCTCGGGCGAGACCGGCTCGGGCAGGAACAGCGTCAGCCGCCCGGGCGGCACCTTCAGCACATGCGCCAGCAGCCGCCGCGCGTCGCGCCCGGGATCGGCCACCCCGGCCTCGACGAGACGCGCCGTGGCGCGGGCAAGCAGGGCGGAGCCGGTCATCGCGGTCATGCCAGTTCCGCCAGCATCGCGGCCTGCGCGTCGGCGGTCAGCGCGTCGATGATCTCGTCGAGATCGCCGCCGAGGATGGCCTCGAGCCGGTAGAGCGTCAGCCCGATGCGGTGATCGGTCATCCGGCCCTGCGGGAAGTTGTAGGTGCGGATACGCTCCGACCGATCGCCCGAGCCGACCTGCGCCTTGCGGTCCGAGGCACGGCTGTCGGCGGCCTTCTGCCGCTCCATGTCGTAGAGCCGGGCGCGCAGCACGTTCATCGCGATCTCGCGGTTGCGGTGCTGGGACTTCTCGGAGGAGGTCACGACGAGCCCGGTCGGGATGTGGGTGATGCGTACGGCGGAATCCGTGGTGTTGACGTGCTGCCCACCCGCCCCCGAGCTGCGCATGGTGTCGATGCGGAGGTCGCTTGCGTTGATCTCGATGTCCACCGCCTCGGCCTCGGGCAGCACCGCCACCGTCGCCGCCGAAGTATGGATGCGCCCGCCGCTCTCGGTTTCCGGCACGCGCTGGACCCGGTGCACGCCGCTTTCGAACTTCAGCCGGGCAAAGACGTTCTCGCCCTCGATCCGCACCACCAGTTCCTTGATGCCGCCAAGCTCGGACATCTGCTCCTCGATCACCTCCCAGCGCCAGCCGCGGGTCTCGGCGTAGCGCTGGTACATGCGGGCGAGATCGCCGGCGAAGAGCGCCGCCTCGTCGCCGCCGGTGCCGGGGCGGATCTCGAGGATCGCCGGGCGGGCGTCGGCGGCGTCGCGCGGCAGCAACGCCAGTTGCAGCGCGTGCTCGGCCTCGGGCAGGCGGGCACGGAGCTGCGGCAGCTCCTCCTCGGCCAGCGCCTTCATCTCGGGGTCGGCGAGCATTTCCTCGGCCTCGGCGAGATCGGCCTGCAGGGTTTCCCATTCGGTGATCTGGTCGACCACGGGCTTGAGCTCGGCATATTCCCGTCCGAGCGCGGCGATATCGCCGCGGCCCTCGGCCATGCAGGCCTGGACATATTCGAAACGGTCACGGATCTGGTGAAGGCGGTCTGCGGGGATCATGCCGACCTCCTTTCCCGATTGCCGCGCGGCGGTCAAGTCCGCGCGCAACGGGAACAAATCCCTTCGAAGGGATTTACCGGCGACGCCGACGCCGCCTGCGACTCAGTTCTGCCGGGCTTCCAGCTCCGACAGCCAGCCATCGACGCGGGCCTTGTTCACCCCCATGTCCGACTGCCCGAAGCGTTGGCGGGCATAGAGCCCGAGCTGGCCGTCGTCCTGCTGCACGGTGGTGTAGTCGGGAAAGCCCATCCACTTCGAGCGCGAGACATAAGTCACGCGGCCCTCGCCCGGATTGCCGGCAAGCACCTCGGTGCGCGGGCTCTCGAGGATGATCCGATGCAGCGTCTCGAAAGTCTCTTCCCCGCCCGGGATACGCCGGCGCACGCCGCTGGCAAGATCCTGGTCGGCGCTCACCTGCGGGTCGACGTTCCAGACCGCGGGGTCCGACGGCGCGAGCCGAATCCAGGCCAGCCCAGCGACCACCAGCAGCAGCAAACCCCAGAATATCATCCGCACCACGCGTTCCTTTCGTCTCTTTGCACCCGCGGCGACGGAGGCCGCGGATGACTCCTGATTTCACAAATCCGCTGCCCGATCAAAGCGCCTCACGCGCCACTCGCGGGATTGTGCCCATCGCGTCAGCGCCGGGTCCAGCCCCAGAGGCAGAGCAGCTCGGTCGCCACATGCGCCCCGGCGATGGCCGTGGCGCCGGTGGTGTCGAAGGGCGGCGAGACCTCGACCACGTCGCCTCCGACAAGATTGATCCCCGCCAGCTCGCGCAGGCAGACCGCCGCCTGATGGCTCGACAGCCCGCCCCAGACCGGCGTGCCGGTTCCCGGCGCGAAGGCCGGATCGAGCGCGTCGATGTCGAAACTCAGGTAGACCGGGTGGCCGCGCACGATCTCGCGCGCCTTGGCCGCGACCGCCTCCGGACCGATGCGATGCAGCTCGCGCGCATCGATGATGTTGAAGCCCAGCGTGTCAGGATTGTCGGTCCGGATGCCGATCTGCACCGAGCGCGCCGGGTCCACCAGCCCCAGCTTCACCGCCTTGTACATGAAGGTGCCGTGGTCGATCCGGCTGAAATCGTCGTCCGCCCAGGTGTCGGTATGGGCATCGAACTGGATCACCGACATGGGGCCATACTTTGCGGCATGGGCCTTCAGGATCGGCAGGGTGATCGAATGGTCGCCGCCCAGGGTTACCGTTGCCGTGTCCGTCGCGAGGATGCCCGCGATATGCGTCTCGAGCGTGTCGGGGAAGGCCGGGACATTGGCGTAGTCGAAAGCCAGGTCGCCGTAGTCGGCGATGGCGAATTCCGACAGCACGTCAAAGCCCCAGCCATAGGGCGCATCGCAGGGCTGCAGCAACGAGGCCTCGCGGATCGCCCGCGGGCCGAAGCGCGTGCCGGTGCGGTTGGTCACCGCCTGGTCGAAGGGCACGCCGGTCACCGCGATATCGGCGCCCGAGAGATCCTTGGTGTAGCGCCGCCGCAGGAAGGAGGTCGCGCCCCCGAAGACATTCTCGAAACTCGGCCCCTTCAGCGCGGCGCGGGTGAAGGCGTGGTCGATCTGGGATTTCGCGTCCTCGAGGGCCATGGGGTCACTCCTGCAGCGGCAGCGCGGTCTCGATCAGCCGCGCGAAGAAGCTGGCGCCGATCGGCGCGATCTCGTCGTTGAAGTCGTACTTGGGGTGGTGGCAACCGAAGGTGTCGCCCTGCCCGAGGAAGAGGTAGGCGCCGGGCCGCGCCTCGAGCATATAGGAGAAATCCTCGGCGGGCATGATCGGATCGCAATCATCCACCACCTTGTCCGCGCCCACCACCTCGCGCGCCACCTGCGCGGCGAAGGCCGCCTGCTCGGGGTGGTTCACCGTCACCGGGTAGCCGCGGTGATAGGTCAGCTCGGCGGTGCAGCCGTAGACCTGCGCCTGCGCCTCGACGATCTCGCGGATGCGGCGCTCGGCCAGATCGCGCGTCTCGGTCGAGAAGCAGCGCACGGTGCCGGTGAGGTAGGCGGTGCCGGGAATGATGTTGAAGGTGGTGCCGGCGTGGAATTCGGTGACCGAGACCACCAGACGATCGAGCGCATTGACGTTGCGGCTGACAATCGTCTGCATCGCCTGCACGATGGCCGCCCCCGCCGGGATCGGGTCGATGCACTCCTGCGGCGAGGCGCCGTGGCCGCCCTTGCCGATGATGTCGATGCGAAATTCGTCGGCCGAGGCCTGCAGCGCCCCGGCGGTGGTCAGGAAATGCCCCTGCGCATCGCCCGGCGCATTGTGCATGCCGTAGACCTCCGAGACGTCGAACCGGTCCATGATGCCCTCGTCGAGCATCGCCTTGGCCCCGGCGCCGCCCTCTTCGGCGGGCTGGAAGATCAGCGCCACGCGGCCCGCGAAATTGCGCGTCTCGGCAAGGTACTTGGCGGCGGCGAGCAGCATGGTGGTGTGGCCGTCATGGCCGCAGGTATGCGCCATGCCCGGCACGGTCGAGGCGTAGTCGGCGCCCGACAGATCCTCCATCGGAAGCGCGTCCATGTCGGCGCGCAGCGCGATGGTGCGGCCCGTGCCGCGCCCCTCGATGATCGCCACCACGCCCGATTGCGCGATGCCCTCGTGGATCTCGGTGATGCCGAAGCTCTTGAGCTTGCCCACCACGAACTTCGCCGTCTCGTGGCAGTCGTAGAGCAGCTCGGGGTTCTGGTGCAGGTGACGGCGCCAGGCCTTCAGCGTCTCGGCATCGGCGGCGATGGAATTGATCACGGGCATGCGGGCTCTTTTCTCGGGTCTTTCCCCGGCCGGGATGGCCGGGGGGCGTGTCTTGCCCGCAATGAAGACCGAAAAGCCTTACGCCCGCAAGGGTTGCCGCGTTTCGATCAGCTTCACGAAATAGGAGGCGCCAAGCGGTGCCGCCTCGTCGTTGAAGTCGAACTTCGGGTGGTGCACCGACGGGCCGATCCCCTGCCCCAGGTAGACGAAGGACCCGGGCCGCGACTCGAGCATGTAGGAGAAATCCTCCGCCCCCATCGAGGGCGCGACCTCGTCCAGCACCTCGGGCACCACGCCCTGCGCCACCTTCACCGCGAACGCGGTCTGCGCGGCGTGGTTGACGGTCGGCGGGTAGTTCGGCTGGAAATCCAGCGCCGCGGCGACGCCGTAGGCCATGGCCTGACCATCCACGATCTCGCGCAGGCGGCGCTCGGCCATGGCACGGATCTCGGGGTCGAAGCTGCGGATCGTGCCGGCCATGCGCACGGTCTCGGGGATCACGTTGGTGGCCGAGCCGCCCTGCACCGTGGTCAGCGAGACCACCAGCGATTTCAGCGGGTCGGCATTCCGCGACGGAACCGACAGGAGTGCCTGCCCGATCGCCAGCGCGCAGGGCACCGGGTCGATGCAGAGGTCGGGATGCGCCGCGTGGCCACCCTTGCCGGTCAGCACCAGTTCGAAGTCATCCACCGCCGCCATGATCGGCCCCTTGGTGGTCGCCATGGTGCCCAGTGGCAGCGAGGGGTCGGTGTGGATGGCGTAGACCTCGGAAATCCCGAAGCGGTCCATGATGCCCTCCTCGACCATGATCCGCCCGCCGCCGATGGTCTCTTCGGCGGGTTGGAAGATCAGCGCCACCTTGCCCGCGAAGTTGCGCGTCTCCGACAGGTATTTCGCCGCGCCGAGCAGCATGGTGGTGTGGCCGTCGTGGCCGCAGGCGTGCATCTTGCCGGGCACGAGGCTGGCGTGCTCCGCGCCGGTCTCCTCCTCCATCGGCAGCGCGTCCATGTCGGCGCGCAGCCCTGTCACCGGGCCCTCGCCCTGCCCCTCGATGATCGCGACGACGCCGGATTGGGCGATGCCCTCGTGAATCTCCGTGATCCCGAACTCGCGCAGCCGCGCCACGACGAAGGCCGCCGTCTCGTGGCAATCGAGGCTCAGCTCGGGGTTCTGGTGCAGATGACGGCGCCAGCCGCGCATCTCGTCGGCGTAATCCGCGATCCGGTTCACGATGGGCATGGGTGGACTCCTGAAGGTCTTTGAAGCAGGAAAAGGTCAAATACCGATATAGCGGAGATGTCCATGACCAGCGATCCGAACGGCGATCTGATCCACGCTTCACGTGGCGGCATGCCCCGCCTGCTGGAGATCATGCGCCGCCTGCGCGACCCCCAGACCGGCTGTCCTTGGGACCTCGAGCAGGACTTCGCGACCATCGCCCCCTACACCATCGAGGAAGCCTACGAGGTCGCCGACGCCATCGAGCGCGAGGCCTGGGGCGAGCTGAAGGGCGAACTGGGCGATCTGCTGTTCCAGTCGGTGTTTCACGCGCAGATGGCCGAAGAGCGCGGGCTGTTCAGCTTCGACGAGGTGGCCGACACCATGTCCGACAAGATGGTCGCCCGCCATCCGCATGTCTTCGGCGACGAGAGCAACGAGAAATCCCCCGAACAGCAGGTTGCCGACTGGGAGAAGATCAAGGCCGCCGAACGCGCCGCCAAGGCGGAGAAGGGCGTTCTGGATGGCGTCGCCATGGGGCTGCCGGCGCTGTTGCGCGCGGTGAAGCTGCAGAACCGCGCGGCGCGCGTCGGTTTCGACTGGCCCTCCACGGATGAGGTCATCGACAAGCTGATCGAGGAGACGCAGGAGCTGCGCGAGGCCACCGATCCCGACCACGCCGAAGAGGAATTCGGCGATCTGCTCTTCGTCATGGCCAACCTCGCGCGGCACATGAAGATCGACCCCGAGCAGGCGCTGCGCCGCGCCAACGCCAAGTTCACCCGCCGGTTCAAGTCGATCGAGGCGGCGCTCGAGGCCCAGGGCAAACGCCCCGAGGACAGCGATCTTGCCGAGATGGACGCGCTCTGGGACGAGGCCAAGGCCGCCGAGAAGGCGGAAAAGGCCGCGCGTGCCCGCGCCCATGCCACCCAGACGCAGCCGGAGCGCAATTCCTGATCTTTCCCATAGGGCATTGATCTGATAATTTCTCTCGGGTAATTGGCCCCCTGCGACTAGCCAATCCCGACTTGCACAACCGGAGGACTTTGATGCTGCGTCTCGGAACCGCCCTCGCCCTGATTGCCCCCACGCTCGCGGCGACCCCCGCGCTGGCCGAAGAGGTGAACCTCTACTCCTACCGTCAGCCCGAGCTGCTGCAGCCGCTGACCGACGCCTTCACCGAAGCCACCGGCATCGACGTGAACGTCGCCTATATCGACAAGGGCCTCGAAGAGCGCCTTGTGGCCGAGGGCGACCGTTCGCCCGCGGACCTGATCTTCACCGTCGACATCTCGCGCCTCGCCGCCGCCGTGCAGGCGGGCGTGACCCAGCCGGTCGAGAGCGACATCCTCGAAGAGAACGTCCCGGCGCAATACCGCGACCCCGACGGGCAATGGTTCGGCCTGACGACGCGCGCGCGCATCGTCTATGCCTCGAAGGACCGGGTGGACCCGTCGGAGATCACCACCTACGAGGACCTCGCCGACCCCAAGTGGAAGGGGCGCATCTGCACCCGTTCGGGCACCCATGACTACAACGTGGCGCTGGTTGCGGCGATGATCCATCACCACGGCGAAGAGTATGCCAAGGAATGGCTGACGGGGCTGAAGGACAACCTCGCCCGCCGTCCGCAGGGCAACGACCGCGCGCAGGTCAAGGCGATCTGGGCTGGCGAATGCGACATCAGCCTCGGCAACACCTACTACATGGGCCAGATGCTGAACGACCCCGAACAGGTCGAATGGGCCGACTCGGTCAACGTGCTCTTCCCCGAGTTCGAAAACGGCGGCACCCATGTGAACATCTCGGGCGTCGCGATGACCAAATCCGCGCCGAACCGCGACAACGCCCTGAAGATGATGGAATACCTGACCTCGCCCGAGGCGCAGGAGATCTACGCCCACGCCAACTTCGAATATCCGATCGCGCCGGGCTCCGAGGCCGACGCACTGGTCAAGGGCTGGGGCAGCTTCACCGCCGACGACACCAACCTGATGACCCTCGCCGAGCAGCGCGGCGCGGCGCTGCGTCTGGTCGAAGAGGTCGATTACGACGGCTGATCCCGGCCGCACCGTAGCTGAACAAGAAGGGGCCCTGCGGGGCCCCTTCTTCATGCGCTACGCCACCGGCAAGGGCGTTGAGGGGGCGCTGCCCCCTCGCCGCTTCGCGCCTCACCCCGGCGTATTTTCCCAAGAGAAGAAGGACGTGGCGCGTAGCCCCGTGCTTCTTCTCTTTCCAAATACGCACATCCCGCGCCTCACGCCACGCGGCGCCCGTGGCTCCAGACGCCGCGCAGGCAGGGCTGGCCCTCGATGCGCTTCACCCGCACCACGTCGGCGAGCAGCCCGGGCGCAAGCCGGCCCCGGTCGTCGAGACCGGAGGCGGCGGCGGGCGCCGCGCTCACCGTGGCGACGCCGCGCGGCAGGTCGTCCCAGAGATCGGCGAGCAGGAAGGCCGCACCGATCAGCGCCGCCGGCACGTAGTCCGACGAGAGGATGTCCAGCAGGTCCAGCCGCGCCAGTTCCTCCGCCGCGACATTGCCCGAGTGCGAGCCGCCGCGGATGAGGTTCGGCGCGCCCATCATCACCGCGATGCCCGCCGCCTTGCAGGCCCGCGCCGCGTCGACCGTGGTCGGGAACTCGGCCAGCCGCACGCCGTAACCGCGGCTCACCTCGACATGCTCGGCGGTGGTGTCGTCATGGCTCGCCAGCACCGCCCCGAGCCGCCGCGCCGCCGCAACCGCACCCGCCTCATGCGCCGCGCCGAGCTCGCTGCGCAGCCGCGTGAGGTTGTCCACATGCGCGTCGAAATCATCCGACGACAGCCCGTGCTTGCCGCACATGTAGTCGCGGTATTTCTCGATGTCGCGGAACTGCCGCTGCCCCGGCGTGTGGTCCATCAGCGACAGGATCCCGACCCGGTCGGCGGCGCCGAACTCGGCCAGTTCGTCGAGCAGCGTCTCCGAGCAGGTCTCGGCGCGCAGGTGCAGGAAATGGCTGATCTTCAGCATCTCGCGGCCCCGCGCCTCGAGCAGCTCCCCCGCCAGCGCCCGCGCGTACTTGCCGTATTTCGACTTGCCGTCGGTCACCACCGAGCCGACGCGCATGGCGTCGAACACCGTGGTGATGCCGCAGGACGCCAGCTCGGCATCATGCGCGAGGATCGCCGCCGCATGCGGCCAGTTCACCTTGGGGCGCGGCTGCATGTGGCGTTCGAGGTTGTCGGTGTGCAGCTCGATCAGCCCGGGGATCAGCAGATCGCCCGCGCAGTCCTCGGCTCCCGCCACGGTGGTATTGCCGGCATCGACCGCCTCGATCCGCCCGCCCTGCATCACCAGCGTGCCGGCGATCACCTCGTTCTCGAGCACGATCCGCGCATTGCTCAGGATGGTCCGTGCCATGTCTCTACCTCTTTCTCTCGGCGCTCTTTGCGCCGTCATGCAACTGTGACATGACGCTGTCATGACGCGCGCCATGCAAGATTATTCCCGTTACGCCATCTACTACGCCCCGCAACCGGGGCCGCTGGCCGATTTCGCCGCCGCCTGGCTGGGCTGGGACCCGGCAAGCGGCCTTTCCGTTCCGCATCCGGCGCTGCCCGGCCTGCCGCGCCCGGTCGCCGAGATCACCGAGACTCCGCGCAAATACGGTTTTCACGGCACCTTGAAGCCGCCGATGCGGCTGACCGGCAGTGCCGAGGCGCTGCACGCCGACCTTGGCGCGCTGGCGACGCGGCTGGCGCCGGTAACGCTACCCGGCCTCGCGCTCACGCGCATCGGCAGCTTTCTCGCGCTGACCACCGAGGGCGATGCCACGCCACTCGCCCGGCTCGCCGCCAATGTCGTCGAGGGATTGGACCCTCACCGCGCACCGCCCTCCGACGCAGAGCTGGAGCGCCGCCGCCGGATCCGGCTGAGCCCGGCGCAGGAAGAGAACCTCGCGCGCTGGGGCTACCCCTACGTGATGGAGGAGTTCAAATTCCACCTCACGCTCACCGGCAAGCTGGCCTTCGGCGAGGCCGAGCAGGTGGCCGAGGCGCTGGAGCCGGTTCTCGCGCCGCTGCTGCCGCAGCCCTTCGAGGTCCGCGACCTGTGCCTTTTCGGCGAGGCCGTGGACGGGCGCTTCCACCTGCTTCACCGCTACGCCCTCACCGGCTGAAGCAGGGCCACCAGCCGGGCCGCGGCGATCTCCAGCGGCCCGGAGTTGTCGATCTCGTGCACCCTCTGACCCCGTCCTGTTTCCTGCGGCAGCGGCAGCGCCGCGCGCGCGAGCCGCGCCTCGATCTGCGCCGCGCTCTCGCGTCCCCGCGCCGCCAGCCGCTCGGCGAGCACCTCGGGGCGCGCGGTGACATGCAGCACCTCCAGCTCGGGCAAGACCCGCGCCGCCTGCTCCAGTGCCCCGCGCGAGCCGTTGAACACCACCGGGCGGCCCACGTCGCGCGGCGCCAGCTCGGACCAGCGGATGCCGTAGCGCAGCCCATGCGCGCCCCAGTGCAGGGCGAAGGCGCCCTCGTCCAGCATGCCCGCAAACACCTCTTCGGAGACCGCGAGACAGGGCTCACCCCCCGCCTCCGGCGCGCGGGTGACGACGCGCTGCACCACGTGCAGCCCGGGAACCTGCGCCGCCGCCGCGGCCAGCAGGCTGTCCTTGCCGACCCCGGAGGGGCCGACGAGGGCGAAGACCGGAGCCCTGCTTTCGGGGCCGCTCATGCCGCCCGCGCCGGGGTGAAGCCGCTGACGTCGATCTCGCGGTCGCAGACCGCCTCGCGCGCCTCGGCGTCGTGGAAAATGCCGATGATCGCCGCCCCGCGCGCCTTGGCCTCCGCGATCAGTTCCAGCACGACCGCGCGGTTGGTGGCGTCCAGCGAAGCGGTCGGCTCGTCGAGCAGCAGCGCCGGGAAGCCATGGGCAAAGCCGCGCGCGATATTGACCCGCTGCTGCTCGCCGCCCGAGAAGGTGGTGGGCGAGAGGCTCCAGAGCCGTTCGGGGATGTTGAGCCGCGCCAGCAGCTCGCGCGCCCGCGCCTCGCCTGCCTCTGCACTGCCGCCCGCGGCCAGCACCGGCTCGGCCACCACCTCCAGCGTCGGCACCCGCGGCACCACGCGCAGGAACTGGCTGACATAGCCCAGCACCTCGCGGCGCAGCGTCAGGATCTCGCGCGGTTCGGCCCGCGCCACATCCACATCGCCGACCATGATGAGCCCGGCCCCGGCAAGGTAATTGCCGTAGATCATCCGCATCAGCGTGGACTTGCCCGCGCCGGAATTGCCCACCAGCGCCACGCATTCCCCGGGCGCCACCGAGAGCGACGCGCCCTCCATCACCGGGATCACCGCGCTGCCCTGGTTGTGCAGCACGAAGCTCTTCGACACGTCCGAGATCCGGATCATTGCCCCTGTCCTTCTTCTCTTTCCAAATACGCAAATCCCGCCCGCGCCACGGGCGCGGCGACGCTCATACCTGCAGCACGCTCGACACCAGCAGCTGGGTGTAGCCATGCTGCGGATCGTCGAGCACCTGGTCGGTGAGCCCGGTCTCAACGACGTGCCCGCCCTTCATCACCATCAGCCGGTCGGCGAGCAGGCGCACCACCGCCAGATCGTGCGTCACGATCACCGCCGAGAGGCCCATCTCGCGCACCAGCCCGCGCAGCAAGTCCAGCAGGCGCGCCTGCACCGACACGTCAAGGCCGCCGGTGGGCTCGTCCATGAACACCAGCCGCGGGCCGGTGACGAGGTTGCGGGCGATCTGCAGGCGCTGCTGCATGCCGCCCGAGAAAGCGCGCGGGCGGTCGTCGACGCGGTCCTCGGTGATCTCCACCCGGCCCAGCCAGTCGATCGCCTGCGCCCGGATATCGGCGTAGTTGCGCGCGCCCACGGCCATCAGCCGTTCGCCGACGTTGCCGCCCGCCGAGACGCCCATGCGCAGCCCGTCGCGGGCGTTCTGGTGCACGAAGGCCCAGTCGGTGCGCGCCAGCATCCGGCGCTCGGGCTCGGACATGGTGAGCACGTCGCGCGGACCTTCCGCGCGGGTGTCGAAGACCACCTTGCCCGCGTCGGGGGCCAGCTGCCCCGACAGGCAGGACAGCAGGGTCGACTTGCCCGAGCCGCTTTCGCCGACAATGCCCATGACCTCGCCGGGCCAGAGATCGAAATTCACGTTGCCGCAGCCAAGCCGCGCGCCGTAATGCTTGGTGACGCCCTGTACGGAGAGCAGCGGGGTCATGCGTATTCCTCCTGCGGGGAGAGTGCGCCGCGATGGCCCTGGGCCTGCCGCGTGGCGCAGAAATCGGTGTCGGAGCAGACGAACATCCGCCCGCCCGCGTCATCTGTGATCACCTCGTCGAGGTAGCTCGTGCCGCAGCCGCAAAGATCGCAGGCGTGGTCGGCCTTGCTGGCCTCGAAGGGGTGGTCCTCGAAATCGAGGCTGACCACCTTGGTGTGCGGCGGCAGCGCGTAGATGCGCTGTTCGCGGCCCGCGCCGAAGAGCTGGATCGCCGCGTTCTCGAGCTTGGGGTTGTCGAACTTGGGGATCGGCGAGGGATCCATCACGTAGCGCCCCTCGACCTTCACCGGATAGGCATAGGCCGTCGAGATCGCGCCATTGTGGGCGATGTCCTCGTAGAGCTTGACGTGCATCAGCCCGTATTCCTCGAGCGCGTGCATCTTGCGGGTCTCGGTTTCGCGCGGTTCCAAAAAGCGCAACGGCTCGGGGATCGGCACCTGGTAGACGAGGATCTGCCCCTCCTCGAGCGGCTGCTCGGGGATGCGGTGGCGGGTCTGGATGACCGATGCCTCGGCGGTGTGCTCGGTGGTCTCGACCTCGGCGGTGCGCTCGAAGAACTTGCGGATCGAGACGGCGTTGGTGGTGTCATCGGCGCCCTGGTCGATGACCTTGAGCCGGTCCTCGGGGGTGAGGCAGGCGGCAGTCACCTGCACACCCCCCGTCCCCCAGCCGTAGGGCATGGGCATCTCGCGGCTGGCAAAGGGCACCTGGTAGCCCGGCACCGCCAGCGCCTTGAGCAGCGCGCGGCGGATCATCCGCTTGGTCTGCTCGTCGAGATAGGCAAAGTTGTAGGCCTGATCGGTCATGACTCGGGCTCCTCGCCGAAGAGATAGATTTCACCCCAGACGATCTCGTCGCCCAGTTCGGGGTCGCTGAAGGCTTCCAGCAGCCCCTCGTCCGGCGCGCCGTCCTCGTCGAGCGGCAGGTCCGAGGGGGCCGCGATCAGCTTGATGTCCTCGATGCTGCTCGCCACGCCGCCGCATTCCGCGACATGCTCCGAGAGCTGCACCTCGACCTCGGCCAGCGAATTGGCCGAGAGGCAGATCCACAGCACCGCCAGCACCGCGTCCTCGTCGACAGCCTCTTCGTCGTCCCCGAAGAAGGGACAGGGCGTGCCCGGCATGCGGACCACCTCGACCAATGCGCAGTACCAGTCCTGACCCTTGCCCAGCTCGGGCAGTTTCGCCCCGTGATATCCCTTGCTCATTCCGCAGCCTCCTTGACGCTTGCCATGCCCATCGCCTCTGCCCGCATCTTGCGGACCAGTTCCAGCTCGGACTGGAAGTCGACGTAGTGCGGCAGCTTGATGTGTTCGAGGAAGCCTGTCCCCTGAATATTGTCGGAATGTGCCAGAACGAACTCCTCGTCCTGCGCCGGGGCGCCGAGGTACTCCTCGCCCAGTTCCTCCCAGCGCAGCGCCCGGTCGACCAGCGCCATGGAGATCGCCTTGCGCTCGGTCTGGCCGAAGACCAGCCCGTAGCCGCGGGTGAACTGCGCGGGCTCGGTCTTCGATCCGGCGAACTGGTTGACGGTCTCGCATTCGGTGAGGGTCAGCTCGCCGATGCAGACGGAGAAGCCCAGCTCCGGCACCTCCATCTCGACCTCGACCGCACCGATGCGCAGCTCGCCGACGAAGGGGTGGTTGCGGCCGTAGCCGCGCTGGGTGGAATAGGCCATGCCCAGCACGAAGCCCTCGTCGCCGCGGGTCAGCGCCTGCAGGCGCAGCGGGCGGCCGGCGGGGTATTCCATCGGCTCGCGGGTCATGTCGGGGGGCGTGCCGTCAGAGCGCGGCTCGTCCTGGATCAGCCCGTCCTTGTTGAGAAACTCGGTGACCCGCGGCGTCGGCTCGCGGCGCGGCTCGGAGGTCCGCGCGCGGGGCGCCTCGCCCTCTGCTTCAAGTGCGAAGTCGAGCAAACGGTGCGTGTAGTCGAAGGTCGGCCCCAGCACCTGCCCGCCCGGCACGTCCTTGAAGGTCGCGCTGATGCGGCGGTCGCAGCGCATGGCGGTGGTTTCCACCGGCGCTGAATGCCCCAGCCGCGGCAGGGTCGTGCGGTAGGCGCGGATCAGGAAGATCGCCTCGATCAGATCACCGCGCGCCTGCTTGATCGCCAGCGCCGCGAGATCGGGATCGTAGAGCGAGCCTTCGGCCATCACCCGGTTCACCGCCAGCGCCATCTGCTCGCGGATCTGCGGCACGGTCAGCTCGGGAACGGTGGCATCGCCGCGCCGCTCCTCGGCCAGCCATTCATGCGCCGCGTCGATCGCGCGCTCGCCGCCTTTCACAGCCACATACATCAGAGCGCCTCCACTTTGGTTGTCCGCGGCAGCGCCGCCAGCCTGTCCCGCGCGGTGAAGTAGCAATCCCATCCCAGCGGGAAGAGCAGGCGGTTGCGCGCGAAGCCGTCGGTTTCGGGCAGGCTCAGCGCCGCCTCGGTCTCGATGCCGGGGCCGGTGAGCTTCATACCCGCGCTCTCCAGCGCCTCAACTTCGACGATCAGCGTCACCGAGCGGTCGGGGTATTCGGCGGTGCCGATGCGGTAGCGGTCCAGCGGCTTCAGCGCCTCCCAGCCGCCGAGGGCGAACATCGCCTCTTCGGCGGCCACGACCGGCGCGCCGATGTGAAAGGCGATCCAGCGCTTCAGCGCCTCACTGTCGCAGCCCGGGGCCAGGTGGATCGGCGTCTCGCGGTCGCAGAGGGTCAGCAGGAGCACCGCCGCCGCCGTGGAAATCCCCGGCGCCTCGGCACCCGCGACCGTCTCGATCTTGCCGGGCCGCGCCATGACCTCCAGCGCCGCGCGGAAGGCCCGCGCCGCCTGCACCGGGGCGTCGGCAAAACCGCCCGTGAGCACGTCGCCGTTCAAAACATCTGCCTGCATCATTCCCCCCGCACCATGGTGAAGAAGTCCACCTTCGTCGCCGCGGCCTTCGCCGCCCGGCCCTCGCGCCGCGCCGCTTCCTCGGCGGCCAGCGGCGCCAGCACCGAGCTCTGCATTTCGTCCGCACGCGCGCCCTGCATCAGCGCATCGACCAACGCGGCGCGCTCGGCATGGGCGCGGTTGCGGCCCTGCACATGCGCGTGCCCCACCTCGCCACTCGCCAGCCGCAGCGCGCAGCGGGTCACGGTCATCTCGCCGAGGTTGAAGGGCGCACCGGTGCCGCCCATGCGGCCGCGCACCATGACGCCGCCCGTTTCCGGCACGCGCAGCCAGTCGAAGCCGGGCAGCTCCGCGCTCTCGAGCAGCGCTGCCAGCCGCTGCGCCGGGGCGCGGGCCAGGAGGCCCATCCAGCCCCGCCGCGCGGCGATTTCCTGTTCAGGAGTTTCCATCTGGACACCTTGCCGATTTGTCTAGATAACTATACAACTATACATGTGATACGCCCAGCACCCCGAGTCGGGCAAGGGTTCATTGCATGAAGTTTCGGTGACAGAGGTTCCCTATGCCCCGCTCCCCCGTCTGGCACGCCATCGCCACCACGCTCGAAGCCGAGATCTCGCGCGGCCACTACCGCCCCGGCGACAAGCTCCCGACCGAGGCCGAACTGGCCACCCGCTTCGGCGTCAACCGCCACACGGTGCGCCACGCGCTGAAGGATCTCGGCGATCGCGGCCTCACCCACTCGCGGCGCGGCGCGGGCGTCTTCGTGCGCATGGCGCCGATGGACTACCCGATCGGCGGGCGCACCCGGTTCAGCCAGAACGTCCGCGCCTCGGGCCGCCTGCCCGACCGCCGCCAATTGCGCATGGAGACCCGCCCCGCCGACGAGGCCGAGGCCGAGGCGCTGCAGCTTGTCCCCGGCGAGGCGCTGCTGGTGCTCGAGGGTATTTCGCTGGCCGGCGGCGTGCCCATGGCGCATTTCGTCTCGCTCTTTCCGATCACCCGCCTGCCCGGTCTCGACGCGACCCTTCGCGAGGTGACCTCGGTCACCGAGGCGCTGCGCCGTCACGGCATCACCGACTACACGCGCGCGCAGACGCGGCTCACCGCCGAGCCGGCCTCGGCCACCCAGGCGCTGCACCTGAACCTGCGCGAAGGCGAGCCGCTGCTGCGCTCGTCCTCGATCAACCTCGGGCCGGACGGCGCCCCGGTGGAACAGGGGCACACCTGGTTTGCCGGGGACCGCGTGGCGCTGACGATCAACCACGAGGATATCGCTCCCGTCACGTCACGCCCATGACACAGACGCGGGGTAGAACCGCTTGAAACCCCAGAGCAGCCACGGCGGGTAACGAGCATGACAGCCCTTCTTCCCCCCTTGCGCCTGACCGGCGCGACCCTCCTGCGCGACGGCGCCCTGCAGAAGCGATCTCTGGTGATCGAGGACGGTGTGATCAGCAAGGGGCCGCGGCCCGAGGTTGACCTCTCGGGCTACCTCGTGCTGCCCGGCATCATCGACCTGCACGGCGACGCCTTCGAGCGCCATATCGCGCCGCGCCCCTCCGCCCCCTTCCCGATCATCGCCGGCCTGCGCTGGACCGACCGCGAGGCCGCCGCCCATGGCGTCACCACCGCCTGGCTGGCGCAATGCTGGAGCTGGGAGGGCGGCATGCGCGGCCCCGACTTCGCCGAAGAGGTGATGGCCGCCCTCGCCGCCTACCGCCCGCTGGCGCATACCGACCTGCGCCTGCAGATCCGCTGCGAGACCCATATGCCCGACACCCGCGAGCGCATGCTCGCCGCGATCCGCGCGCATGGCGTGGATTACGTGGTGTTCAACGACCACCTGCCCGAGGCGCTCGAGGTGGCCGACCGCGATCCGCACCGCCTTGCGCTCTGGGCCGAACGCGCCGGCGAGACGCCCACAAGCTTCGTCGCGCGCCTGCGCGAGGCCCGCGCCCGCTCGCGCGACGTGCCGCGCCACCTCTGCGCGCTCGCCGAGACCTTCGACAGCCACGACATCCGCTACGGCAGCCACGACGACCCCGACGGCGACACCCGCGAGTACTACCGGCTGATCGGCGCCCGCATCGCCGAGTTCCCCACCACCGTCAGCGCCGCCAAGCTCGCCCGCGCCTTCAACGACCCGGTGCTCATGGGGGCGCCCAACGTGGTGCGTGGGCGCAGCCAGGCGGGCAATGTCTCGGCCCAGCACCTGATCGCCGCCGGGCTCTGCGACGCGCTTGTGTCCGATTACCACTACCCCTGCCTTGCCGAGGCCGCCTGGACGCTGGTCGACAAGGGGCTGAAGACGCTGCCCGAGGCCTGGGCGATGATCTCGACCACCCCGGCCGAGATCATGGGGCTGGTCGACCGTGGCAGCCTCGCGCATGGCAAGCGCGCCGACTTCGTCGTGATCAACGAAGACAGCCGCGCCATCGAGGCGACGGTGAGCGGCGGACGGCTGACCTACCTCGCCGGCGAGGCCGGGGCACGGCTGGTCTCGGCGATGCAGGGCCAGCGCATGGCGGCGGAATAGCGCGCGCCCCGGAAAACCCCGGAAACGGCGGCCTTAAACGGTTGTTCACCCCTCCTGTCGTATGCCCCGGACAGCCGCCGCACCGCCGCGGCGGCTGTCCGGAGATCAGCTCCCCAGGAGGTCGTCCCATGCCACCGAAGCTGCGGCCACGGCGCCACTCTCTCATCCGTGCTCTCCCAGCAGCGCTCGGACTTGTCCTTGCCGCGCTGCTGGTCCCGCACCAACTGCACGCCGAAGGCCGGATCAGCATCATCGTCAACGACCCCGAGAATCCCTTCTGGGCGGCGGAGGGCGAGGTCGCCAGCACCACGGCGGCCGAGCTGGGCTACCGCGCCGTGGTCACCGCGCATGAGGGCAACGCGCTGATAGAGGGCGCGAAAGTCGACAGCGCGATCGCCGCCGGGGTCGACGCGATCATCCTCGATCCGGCCGATGCCGAGGGTTCCACGGCCTCCGTCGCCCGGGCCGGGGCCGCCGGCGTGCCGGTGTTCGTCGTCAATTCCGGCCTGGCCCGCAGCGGTCTCGCCGTGGCGCAGCTGCTGTCCGACAACGCCCAGGGCGCCGAGCTCGGGGCGCGCCGCTGGCTGGCAGAGATGGGCGAGCACGCCGCCTACATCGAACTGCTCGGCGCCCCGGGCGACCCGAACGCCGCCATCCGCTCGAACGCCTATACAGCGGTGCTCGGCGCCGCGCCGGGCCTCAGCCGGGTCGCCGCCGTGGCCGCCGACTGGAGCCGCGACCAGGGCTACGAGCAGACCCGCAAGCTGCTCGCCGAGCGCCCCAGGGTCACCGGCATCCTCGCCGGCAACGACGAAATGGCGCTCGGCGCGGTCGCCGCCCTGAAAGAGGCCGGGCGGCTCGACAGCGTCACCGTCGGCGGCTTCGACGGCACGCCCGAGGCGGTCGCCGCCGTGCTGGCAGGCGAGCTCGCCTATACCGTGCTGCAACCCGTCGCGCGTTTTGCCGACGAGGCCGTGCGCCAGGCCGATCACTACATCCGCACCGGCACGCCGCGCGAGCATCGAGAGATCCAGCTCTTCGACTGCCAGCTGATCGACCGGGAGGCCGCCGCGCGGATGCGCGCGCCCTTTGTCCTCGGCGAGTGACGCCCCGGGCGAACGAGCCGCGCCGGAATTAGGCGCTTGTTCAGGCTTTCGTGGTTGAAAGTCCTCATCCGGCGGGGCCGCCCCCCGATCTTCGCGAGCAACCACAGGAACACGCCATGCCCCGCCTGCGCAGCCTTTCGGTCGCCATCAAACTGCCCGCCCTGATGATCGCCATCGCCTTCGGCTGCCTGGGGGTCGCCGGCGCCATCGCCTACCGGGTCTCCTACGACCAGTTGATGCAGGAGGTGTCGTTCCGTCTCTCCGCCGTGCGCGACACCCGCGCCGCGCTGCTCGAGGACTGGTTCGACGACAAGCTCGAGGCGCTTGGTGATTTCGCGAAGGAGCCGCGCACGGTCGAGGCGGCCAGCGGGCTGCTGAGCGCCTATCGCGGCCTCGGCCCCGACGCGAATGATCACCTGCGGCAATACTACGTCGACGAGAACCCGAACCCTCCCGAGGCCCGCGACGCCCTGGAAGAGGCCGGCGACACCACCGCCTACTCGCTCTTTCACAAGAAATTCCACGCCGCCCTGCGCAGCGAGGTCGAGGCGCTGGACCTGCGCGACCTGCTGCTCGTCTCCGCCACGGGCGAGGTCTTCTACTCCGTGCGCAAACAGGGCAGCTTCGCCATGACGCTCGAGGAGGACGGCGGCGCGCTCGGCGCGGCGGTCCGCGGCGCCCTGGCCGAAGGCGCTGCTTTCGGCTTCGGGGATTTCGCCCCGGACCCGGCCCTCGGCGGCGAAATCGCCGGCTATCTCGCCCTGCCTCTGGCGAACGAATGGGGCGATGTCACCGCGGCGCTGGTCTTCGAGCTCGACGAGGCGGAAGTCGCCTCGATCCTCGCCATGCCCTCGGCGCTCACGCCCACGACCCGCATCGCGCTGGTCGGTCCGGATTTCACCCGCCGCAGCAGCACCGACCTCGCCGGGCAGACCGGCGCCCTGGGCACCGCGGCGCCGGAGAACCCGGCCCTGGCCGCAGCGCTGGCGGGCGAGCGCGGCGTGACCGGGCTGACCCTGCCGGATGGCGCCAGCGTCACCGCCGCCTACCAGCCGGTGCTGTTCGGCGCTCCCGGGACGCCCGGCAGCACGACCTGGGCGCTGCTCGCCGCCGAGCCTGCCGAGGTGATCGCCGCCGGTCCGCGCGCCATGCTCGCAAAGCTCGCCCGCGCCGCCCTGCCGGCGCTGATCGTGGCGCTGCTGGTCGCCTGGCTCGCCGCGCGCAACCTTTCCCGTCCGCTGGGCCGGATCGCCGCAGCCGTGGGCGAGGTCGCGGCGGGCAAGCTTGACCGCGACGTCCCCGCGCAGCGCCGCGGCGACGAGATCGGCCGCATCGCACGGGCGCTCGACGCGCTGCGCGAGGATCTGCGGCAGAACCGCGATGACCTGGACTCCGGCGCCAGCGCCCGCGCCGCCATGCAGAGCGCGCAGTCGGACGTGGTCGAGGCACTGCAATCGGCGCTCTCCCGGCTCGCCGACGGCGATCTCGCCAGTTCCATCGCGCAGCAATTCCCCGAGGAATACGAACGGCTCCGCGCCGATTTCAACCGTGCCACCGACCGGCTGCAGCAGGCGATGATCGACGTGTCGCAGAGCGCCGAGGCGATCCACCATGACGTCGACCACATCGCCCAGGCCTCCGAGGACCTCGGCCAGCGCACGGAACGCCAGGCCGCCACCGTCGAAGAGACCGCCGCCGCGCTCGACCAGCTCACCGCCTCGGTCTCCGAGGCGGCGAAGAATGCCGCAGAGGTCGATGCCATCGTCGGCCAGGCCCGCGAGGGCGCCCAGGCAAGCGGCGTGGTGGTGCACGAAACCATCGAGGCGATCGGTGTCATCGAAGCCTCGTTCCAGCAGATCTCCGGCAATATCAAAGTGATCGACGACATCGCCTTCCAGACCAACCTGCTGGCGCTCAACGCCGGGGTCGAGGCGGCGCGCGCCGGGGATGCCGGGCTCGGCTTCGCTGTGGTGGCCTCCGAGGTGCGGCTTCTGGCGCAGCGCTGCTCCGAGGCGGCGAGCGAGATCAACACGCAGATCACCGCCTCCTCCGACCATGTGCAGAACGGCGTCCGGCTGGTCGGGCGCACCGGCGGCGCGCTGAAGGACATCATCGAGTCGATCCGCACCATCGCCGACCGGGTCAGCGCCATCGCCGAGTCGGCGCGCGAGCAGTCGACCGGCCTGTCGGAACTCAACAGCGCGGTGAGCGAGCTCGACATGACCACGCAGAAGAACGCCGCCATGTTCGAGCAGACCTCTGCCGCCAGTTCCGACCTGCGCTCCGCCGCAGAGGGGCTGCGGCAGAACGTGGGCAGGTTCACCCTCGGCCGCCGTGGCGAGAGCTGGTCGGAAGACGCGCCGCGCCACGACGCTCCGAAGGCCGCCTCCGCATGAAGCTGCGCGGCCTTACGCGCCGCTGCCGATCCACCGCCCCCGCCGCGACGGCGGCGGTTGACTGGCACAACCCCGGCGCGCCATGCGCCGGGTCAGGCGGGCTCAATGGTCGCCCCCTCGTATGTCTCGAGAAACGCCTCCGCCGGCATTGCCCGGAAATCCGCCAGCCGCGCGCGCAGCACCTCGTGCGGCCAGTCCCACCAGGCCAGCGCGATCATCCGCTCGGCCAGCGCCGGCGCGAAGCGGGGGCGCAGCGGCTGCGCCGGCACCCCTGCGACGATGGTGTAGGGGGCGACGTCCTTGGTCACCACCGCCGAGGAGGCGACCACCGCGCCATGGCCGATGGTCACCTCCGGGCGCACCACGGCACCATGCCCGATCCAGGTGTCATGGCCGATGCAGGCGCGGCGCGCGTGGCGGGCGGCGAAGAAGTCCTCGTCGCGCCCGCTGTCGTCCCAGTAGTCCTCGGACCGGTAGAGGAAATGGTGCAGCGAAGCGTTGCCCATCGGGTGGTCGGTCGGCCCGATGCGGGTGAAGCTGGCGATATTGGCGAACTTGCCGACGGTGACATTTGCCAGGTCGGCGTAGCGGTCGCAGTAGGAATAGTCGCCCATCTCAACGCGGTTCAGCCGCGAGCCACGGCCGATTTCCACGTAGGCGCCCAGTTCCGAGCCGCTGACCTCGCAGTCCGGATGCAGGAAGGGGTCAGGTCCAAGACGCGGCATTCAAAGCCCCTTGATGAGTTTGCGGCGCAACCAGCCCGAGGCGCTGTCCATCGCCATGACCATGAGGATCACCAGGATGATGTAATAGGTCACCTCTTCCCAGTCCTTCTGGGTGATCATCGCCTGGGTCAGCAGCAGGCCGATGCCGCCGCCGGTGATCGCGCCGATGATGGTTGCCGAGCGGGTGTTGGATTCCAGGAAATAGAGCACCTGGCTGACCAGCACCGGCACGACCTGCGGGATCACCCCGAAGCGGTAGCGCTGCAGCGGTTTGGCCCCGGTCGAGGCGACGCCCTCGATCTGCTTGCCGTCGACATTCTCCAGCGCCTCCGAGAAGAGCTTGCCGAACGATCCGGTGTCGGTGAGCAGAATGGCCAGCGCGCCGGTCATCGGCCCCGGGCCGAAGGCGCGGCTGAGCACGATGGTCCAGATCAGCCCGTCCACCCCGCGCAGGAAGTCGAAGACCCGGCGGGTGGCGAAGCGCAGCGCCATGAGCGGCGCGAAGTTCTTCGCCGACAGGAAGGCCAGCGGCAGCGCGACCAGCGCCGCGCCCATGGTGCCGAGAAAGGCCATGAGAAGGGTCTCGAAGATCGCCCAGGCGACATCCTCGTGGCGCCACATGGCGTTGCCCCAGAAGTCCTGCCAGGCGCCTGCGAGATTGCCGCGCGCCGGGTCGATCTGCGCGCCGAAGAGGATCTCGCCCAGCCCGCGCCCGTGGTAGGGGCTGTCGAGGGTGAAGAAGAACAGCTCCCAGCCCGGGAAGTAGCGGAAGAGCTCGGTCTTCGAACGGGTCAGTGCCACGCGCGCGCCGTCGGTGGTGACCTGGAGGCGCGAGGAAGAGGTGGAAATCCAGTCCGGCAGACCGTCTTGCGGCAGGTTGCTGACGATGCTGCGGCCCTCGAGCCGCGCCTCGATCAGCCCGTAGCCGGGCACGTCCCAGCGGAAGCCGTTGCCGGGCAGCAGGATCACCTCCTGCCCGCCCTTCAGCGCGACGCGGACCGAGCCGTCGTCCTGCGCGGCCACCCAGTCCGGCGCGCGGCCCTCTGGGTATTCGCCCTTGCGCTCGCCCTCGATGGCGACCTCGAGGCCGCCGCCGCGGTTGTCGCGGGTGACATGGGTCTTGTAGCTCCAGGTGTCGGCGAGCAGCGTGCGGGCGTTGTCCCAGCGCGCCCGCTCGGCCAGCCCCGGCAGGTCAAAGGCGAAGAAGATATAGGCCAGGTACACGAGGACCAGGGCAGGCAGGCCGAAGGCGACGATCTTCTTGCGGCGGAAGACCCGGTCGGCAGAGGCGTAGAGCGCGGCGTCGGCCATCTCACTGGCCTCCTTTCTTGGACGAGATCATGGCGTTGCGCACATGGCTCGAAAGCTGATCGAAGACGACGATGGTCAGGAAAAGCAGCAGGAAGATCGCCGCCGCCTCGTCGAAGCGGCCCTTGCCCCAGGCCATGGCGTTGCGCAGCTCGTAGCCGATGCCCCCTGCGCCGACGAAGCCGAGGATCGCCGAGGCACGGATATTGATCTCGAAGCGCAGCAGCGCGTAGCTGAAGTAGTTGGGCGAGACCTGCGGCACCACGCCCAGCCACATGCGCTGCAGCCAGGTGGCGCCGACCGAGGAAAGCCCTTCGACGGGCTTGAGGTCGGCGTTCTCGTTGACCTCGGAGAAGAGCTTGCCGAGCGCCCCGGCGGTGTGCAGCGCGATGGCCAGCATGGCGGGCACCGGCCCGCCGCCCAGCACGAAGATCAGCACCAGCGCCACGACGATCTCGGGCACCGCGCGCAGGATGTCCATCAGGCGGCGGAAGACCGTGATCAGCCGCGGCCAGCGCGCCAGCCCCCGGGTCGACAGCAGCGAGAGCACGATCGCCCCGGCGGCGCCCAGCAGGGTCGAGACCGCGGCGATGTTGATCGTCTCGACCAGCGCCGGGAAATAGCGCAGCAGGTGGCCGGGCAGCCGGTCGAGCTTGGGCAGCGTGTCGGCGATCACGTCGGCCGGGAAGTCGAAGACCTGCGGCAGGCCGCTCCAGAAGCCGCCGGCGTTGCGCGAGTCGGCCAGCATGAAGCCGGAGATCATCAGCAGCGCGAAGATCGCGAGGGTCAGCCCGCCGTAGAGGCGCCTCTGCGCCATCAGGGCCAGGTAATGGCCGCGCGGATCGTGGGGGGCGTCTGGGGTCTGGGTCATCGGCGGGTCCTGCGGCGCGCTGAGCGGGCCGCGGCCGCGGCCCGGTCAGGCGGGAATTTCTGATGGGTGTGTCCCGAAGCAAGCTCGGGCGGGAAACCGAAAGGGACCCCGAGCGGCGGCGGGGTCCCCCAGGGTCTTGCGATCAGTTGATCTTCGAGCGGCGGGCCGCGACGATCGACTCGTACTCGGCGTGGGTCACCGGGATGAAGTCCTTGGCATCGCCCGCCGCCACGCCGTAGGCGCACTCGGAGTCTTCTTCCCAGAGGTTGGCGGTCAGTTCGGTGACGGCATCCTTGACGTCCTGCGGCAGCGCCTTGCGGAGCACGAAGGGACCCTCGGGGATGATGTTCGACTGCCAGATCTGCACCAGCTCGTTCATGTCGACGAGGCCTGCGTCCACGGCCTTGCGCAGCGCGCCCGAGTTGTAGCCGTCTTCCCAGTTGCCCTGGCCGTCGGCCCAGGTCACGCCGCCGTCGACGTCCCCGTTGTTCACCGCCACGATGGTCTGCTCGTGGCCGCCGGTGAACACGACGTCGCCGAAATAGCTGCCCGGGGTCATGTCGTAGCCGGCCGCCGCGATCTCGATCGAGGGGATCAGGTAGCCCGAGGTCGAGTTCGGATCCCCGAAGCCGAACTTCTTGCCCTGCAGGTCGTCGAGCGTGGTGATGCCGCTGTCGGCGCGGGCAAACCCGATCGAGTAATAGCCGATGGAGCCGTCGAGGTTCTGCTTGACCAGCACCGGCTCGACCGCCTCGGGGTCGGCGATATAGGTGCCGGCGTATGAGGAGGCGCCCATCCAGGCCGCGTCGATGGTGCCGCCGAGCAGGCCCTGCATCACGCCGTTGTAGTCGGCCGGGGTGAAGACCTTCACCTCGACCCCGAGGGCTTCGGCGATCTTGTCGGCGAAGCACTGGTTCGAGGTCATGCGGTCCTGGGCGTTCTCGCCGCCGAGGATGCCGAGGCGGAACTCGGTGATCTCCTGTGCCTGGGCGGCGCCCACGAGCACGGTGCTGGCCAGAGCGGCTGCGATCAGTTTCTTCATCTTCTGTCCCTCATGTAAGGAGTTGGGCCCGTCCCGATGGGCCCGGGTGATCAGACCGCGACTTCCGCAGCCCGAATTTCCGCCGCGACCACCGGGTCGCGGATCTCGGTGGAGGTGGCGTTCTCCGAAAAACCGGCGCCGGCCCCGTAGATGTCGCGCGCCACGCCGGTGGTCAGCTGCGCCGGGGTGCCGTCGAAGACGATGCGCCCGTCGCGCATGCCGATGACCCGGTCGCAGTAGCGCCGCGCCGTATCCAGCGTGTGCAGGTTGGCGATGACCATGCGGCCGTCCTCGTCGTGGATGCGGCGCAGGTCGTCCATCACCAGCTGGGCGTTCATCGGATCGAGCGAGGCGATCGGCTCGTCGGCCAGCACCACCTTGGGGTTCTGCATCAGCGCGCGGGCGATGGCGACGCGCTGCTGCTGGCCGCCCGAGAGCGCCTCGGCGCGCTTGGCCGCATGGGCCGCGATGCCGAGCCGCTCGAGAATGTCGATGGCGCGATGGATATCCTCGCGCGGGTAGAGGTTGAACATCGTGGCCAGCGAATTGCGCCTGGCCAGCGTGCCGTGCAGCACGTTCGACACCACGTCCATGCGCGGCACGAGGTTGAACTGCTGGAAGATCATCGCGCAGTCGGACTGCCACAGGCGCTTCTCGGAGCCCTTGAGCTGCAGCACGTCACGGCCCTCGAAGACGAGCTTTCCCTCGGTGGCATCGGTGAGGCGGTTCATCATCCGCAGGAAGGTCGACTTGCCGGCGCCGGAGCGTCCGATAATGCCGATCATCATCGGGCGGTCGACCGTGAAGCTCGCGTTGTCCACGGCGGTATTTGCGCCGAAGCGCTTCGTCAGGTTCTCGACGGTGAGCATGGTTCCCCCAGACTGTCCGAGGCGGCTTCTCGCCCCGAACCGTTGCGAGGCTGTGACGTCCCGGATTCGGTTGCGTGTCATTTCGGTGAAGCTTTCGTGACAGGCAGGCGGGACACTCAAATCCGGACCTTTGCCCCGGCGATGCGCCTGATTTTCCCGCGGAACGCGGCGATCCACGCCTGCCCCAGGGGCAATCCGGCACAAGAAGACTGACGCCGGGGCATTGCCCTCGCCCGGCAAGGATGGTCTATGTCCGTACAAAAGCCCGCACGAGACTGGAAACCGCACCGTGCCCACGACCCCACCCGTGACACCGACCCCCCTCACGCGCCTGACCGGCCTTCTGATGGTGCTGATCACCTGCCTCGTGATCGTGCAGGAATGGCACCTTTCCGGTCCTCTCGACTGGCTGGTCGTACCAGCGGTGACGCTGCTCGTCGGCCTGCTGACGCTGCAGGTCGCCCCCGGACGGCGACTCTTCGTCGTCACGGCGGTGCTGCTCGGCCTCGCGCTGGCCTGGCGCGTGGAAGACTGGCAGACGGTGCTGCTCAAGGCCTTTCACTCCGCCGCCTTCATCGCCGCCTTCTTCGCCGCGCTGGCCACGCTGCGCAGCGCCGCGCAGCAGGCGCGCTCGATCCGCGCCGCCGGGAATTTCCTTGCCCTGCAGCCGCCGGGGCGGCGCTACCTGGCCCTGACGCTTGGCGGGCAGGCCTTTGCGCTGCTGCTCAACTACGGCGCCATCGCGCTGCTCGGCAGCCTCGCCACCGCCGCCGCGCAGGACGAGCCCGACGCCGAGATCCGCGCCCATCGCACGCGCCGCATGCTGCTGGCGATCCAGCGCGGCTTCGTCGCTTCGCTGCCCTGGTCGCCGATGTCCTTCTCCGTCGCCATCACCACCTCGCTGATCCCCGGCACAAGCTGGGGCTCGGTGGTGCTGCCCGCGCTCGGCACCTCGGCGCTGATCACCCTGGCGGGCTGGGCGCTGGACACGCTGTTCAAGCCGAAGCTCTCGCAGCCGCTGACGCCGCGCGCCGCGCCCGAGGGCAGCTGGGCGCTGATGACGCCGCTGCTGGTGCTGCTCGGCCTGCTGGTGGTCTCGGTGCTGATCCTGCAATCGCTCACCGGGCTGCGGATCATCGCCATCGTGCTGCTGGTGGTGCCGCTCATGGCCGCGGTCTGGGTGCTGCTGCAGAGGCGCGAGGGCAATGCCCCGCTGCGCACCCGCGCCGCCGAGTTCGTCTTTCACGAGCTGCCCTCCTACCGCGGCGAGGTCACGCTGCTGATGATGGCCGGCTTCATCGGCACCGTCGGCGCGCCGCTGCTGGCGCCGCTGGTCAAGGCCTCGGGCTTCCACCCCGAGGACCTGCCGCCCGCGCTGGTGATGGTCAGCTTCGTCTGGATCATCCCGCTGCTCGGCCAGCTCGGCATGAACCCGATCCTCGCGGTCACGCTGATCGCACCACTGGTGCCGCATGCGGACCAGCTCGGAGTCGCGCCCGAGGCCGTGGTGGTGTCGATCACCGCGGGCTGGGCGCTCGGCGGCATCAGCTCACCCTTCACCGCCACGACGCTGCTCACCGGCAGTTTCGGCAACGTCAGCGCCCGCCACGTCGGTCTGCGCTGGAACGGCGGCTACATGCTGTGCATGCTCCTGCTGCTGTCGGCCTGGGTGCTAGTCCTGGGCTACCTGCTGCTCTGACCCTTCCCGCTCACCAATGAAAGACCGCTCATGACGCTCGCCACCACCCCGCCCATCTTCGACGGCCACAACGATCTCCTGCTGCGCCTGCTGGGTGGCGCGGTCACCGCGAGCGGCGTGACCAACGGCCTCGGCAGCGGCCACATCGACCTGCCGCGCGCGCAGACCGGCGGCTTCGGCGGCGGCTTCTTCGCCATCTTCGTGCCGAGCCCGGCCAAGTCCGGCGACGACATGGAGGCGATGAGCCGCCCGGAATACGACCTGCCGCTGCCCGAGATGGTCCCCCAGCCCGAGGCCCTGGCGACCACATGGCGCGGCGTCGAGGCCTTCGAGGCGCTGACGGAGGCGGGCGCCATCACCCCCTGCACCACCGCGGCCGAGATCGAGGCGGCGCTCGGCGGGCCGAAGATGGCGGCGGTGCTGCACCTCGAGGGCGCCGAGGCGATCGGCCCCGACCTCGAGGAGCTGCACGCGCTGCACGCCCGCGGGCTGCGCTCTCTGGGCCCGGTCTGGTCGCGCCCGACGATCTTCGGCCACGGCGTGCCCTTCCGCTATCCCTCGACGCCGGACACCGGCGCCGGGCTGACCGAGGCCGGCAAGCGGCTGGTCCGGGAATGCAACGCGCTCAAGGTGATGATCGACCTCTCGCACCTCAACGAGAAGGGCGTCGACGACGTCGCCAAGCTCAGCGACGCGCCGCTGGTCGCCACCCATTCCAATGCCCACACGGTGACCACCCACGCCCGCAACCTCACCGACCGGCAACTGGCGATGATCGCCGAGAGTGACGGCATGGTGGGCGTCAACTTCGCCTCGGCCTTCCTGCGTCCCGACGGGCGGATGGATCCCTCCTGCAGCCTCGACGTGGTGCTGCGGCACTTCGATCACCTGATCGAGACCCTGGGCGAGGACCGCGTCGGCTTCGGCTCGGACTTCGACGGCGCGACCGTGCCCGAGGGGATCACCGACATCGCCGGCCTGCCCAACCTGCGCGCCGCGATGACCGCCCATGGCTACGACGCGGCGCTGGTGGAAAAGCTCTGCCACGGCAACTGGCTGCGCGTTCTGCGCAAGACCTGGGGCGCGTAAGGCGCGGCTGAGGGCCCGCTTCTTCTAGGGTCAAATATCCCGGGGGTCCGGGGGCAGCGCCCCCGGCTCTCCTCTCTCCGGGCCGTGCCCCGGCCTTTCGCTGCGCGGGCGATGCCTCGCCCGAAAACCCGCCTCCCCCTTTCCCTCGCCGGCCCGTCTGCTAGGGTGCCCCTCACCTAGGGGGGTCCCGGCAAGGGGCTGAGATACTGCTGGCATCGATGCGGCGCAGTGACCCTTCGAACCTGATCCGGGTCATGCCGGCGAAGGGACAGGTGGAGCTGACCGCATGCCCTCGCCGGCCTCATTTTGGAGGCCGAGCCCTTGAACACCCCCGCCTCTGCGCCGCGTGCGCGCATCCCCAACCTGCTTACCATCGCCGGCACCGATCCCTCGGGCGGCGCCGGGATACAGGCCGATCTCAAGACCTTTTCCGCCCACCGCGCCTACGGCATGAGCGTCATCACCGCCGTGGTCGCGCAGAACACCCAAGGCGTGCGGGCGGTCGAGGCGCTGGCGCCGGCGTTCGTCGCGGCGCAGATCGACGCGGTGTTCGACGACGTGCGGGTCGACGCGGTGAAGATCGGCATGGTCGCCAACGCGGGCATCATCCGCGCCGTGGCGGACCGCCTGCGGGCGCATGGCCCGCGGAACATCGTCTTCGACCCGGTGATGGTGGCCAAGAGCGGCGACGCGCTGCTCGACCCCGAGGCGGTGGCAGCGCTGCGCGAGGAGCTGGTGCCGCTGGCGACGCTCATCACCCCCAACCTGCCCGAAGCCGCCGTTCTGCTCGAGCGCGGCGACGACTGGACCGCCGAGGAGATGGCCGCGGAACTGCCCGCGCTCTCCGCCATGGGGCCCGAGGCGGTGCTGCTCAAGGGCGGGCACCTGTCGGGCAGCCCCGAGAGCACCGACCTGCTGTGGTGGCAGGGCGCCACCCGCAGCTACAGCGCGCCACGCATCGCCACGAAGAACGACCACGGCACCGGCTGCACGCTCTCCGCCGCCATCGCCGCGCTGCTGCCACGCACGGCGCTGCCCGAGGCAGTGGCCGAGGCGAAACGCTACCTGCAAGGCGCGCTCAAGGCTTCGGACCAGTTGGAGGTGGGCGGCGGCCACGGGCCGCTGCACCATTTTCACGGGATCTGGGCCTAGGCGGCGCCCCAGGCGCGGGCAATCTCCCGCGCCGCTAGCGCGGGGTCGCGCTGGCCGCAGATCGCCGAGACCACGGCGACGCCCTGCGCCCCCGCGGCCTTGGCCTGCGCCGCGTGATGCGCCTTGAGCCCGCCGATGGCCACTGCGGGCACCAGGCTCGCCGCCACCTGTGCCGCGAGCCCCTCCCAGCCCACCGGCTGCTTGTGGTCGGGCTTGGTGGGCGTGGCAAAGACCGGCCCTGCGCCGACATAGTCGACAATCGCGGGATCGGCCGCCCGCGCCAACGCGGCGCTCTCCACTGAGAGCCCGAGCAGCATCTCCGGGCCGACCAATGCGCGCGCTTCGGCGGGGGTCATGTCGCCCTGCCCCACATGCAGCCCATCCGCACCGATCACCCGCGCGGCCTCGACATCGTCGTTGACGATCAGCAGCGCGCCCGAGCCCGCCAGCGCCGCCTTCAGCGCCCGTCCGGTCTCGATCATCCGCGCCGAATCTGCGTCCTTGTCGCGGAGCTGCACTATCGTCGCGCCACCTGCCACCGCCTGCCGCGCCGTCTCGACCATGCCGATCCCGGCGCAGAGGCCGGGATCGAGCACCAGGTAGACCGAAAGGTCGAAACGCTTCATGCCGCCTCGACCTCGAGCACCGTCACCTCGGCCCCGGCGTCCAGCGCCCCGGGCGTCAGCGCCTGCAGCGCGTCGAGGAAGCGCGGCGCGAAGCTGCCCGGACCCGAGGCCCCTTCGTGTGCTTGCCTGCCCGCCACGGCGTAATGCGAGAGCGCCGCGACCGTGGCCTCGAACGGGTCGCCGCCGAGCCCGACATAGGCCCCGCAGAGCCCGGTGAGCGAACAGCCGAGCGCGGTGTTGAGCGGCATCCACGGCGAGCCTCCACCGATGCGCACGGCGCGCGCGCCGTCGGTGACGAAGTCGGTCTCGCCGGTCACCGCCACCACGCCGCCGGTCTGCCGCGCCAGCGCACGGGCCGCGGCCTCGGCGATCTCCACCCCGTCGCGCCCGTCGACGCCCTGACCCCGGCTCGCCTCACCGGCCAGCGAGAGGATCTCCGACGCATTGCCGCGGACCACCGTTGGCTTCAGCGCCAGCAGCTCCGCCGAGACCCGCCGCCGCAGCGCCGTAGCCTGGCAGGCCACCGGGTCGAGCACCCAGGGTTTGCCCGCCGCCTGCGTCCCGGCGATGGCCGCCTGCATGCCCTCGACGAAGGGGGCCGAAAGCGTGCCGATATTGACCGTCAGCGCATGCGCGATGCCCGCGAACTCGCCGGCCTCCTCGGCGTCCGAGACCATGGCCGGCGAGGCCCCCGCCGCCAGCAGCACATTGGCGGCGATGTTCATCGCCACGTAGTTGGTGATGCATTGCACCAGCGGGTTGGTGTCGCGCATTTCCTTCAGCAGCAGTCCGGATGTCATGCCTTGTCCTCCTCGGTCATCGGTACGTAAAGTTCTCCGCCCTCGCGGAATTTCTCGGCCATCTTCGCCATGCCCTCCTTCTGGGCCTCGGCGCGGATGTCGTGGCTGATCCGCATCGAGCAGAACTTCGGCCCGCACATGGAGCAGAAATGCGCCACCTTATGCGCCTCCTTGGGCAGGGTCTCGTCATGCATCGAGCGCGCGGTGTCGGGATCGAGCGCGAGGTTGAACTGATCCTCCCAGCGGAACTCGAAACGGGCGCGGGACAGCGCATCGTCGCGGATCTGCGCCGCCGGGTGGCCCTTGGCGAGATCGGCGGCATGGGCGGCGATCTTGTAGGTGATCACCCCCACCTTCACGTCGTCGCGGTCGGGCAGGCCGAGGTGCTCCTTGGGCGTCACGTAGCAGAGCATCGCCGTGCCAAACCAGCCGATCATCGCCGCGCCGATGCCGCTGGTGATGTGGTCATAGCCCGGCGCGATATCCGTGGTGAGCGGCCCGAGCGTGTAGAACGGCGCCTCGCCGCAGGTCTCGAGCTGCTTGTCCATATTGGCCTTGATCTTGTGCATGGCCACATGACCCGGCCCCTCGATCATCACCTGGCAGTCGTGTTTCCACGCCACCTGGCTCAGCTCGCCCAGCGTCTCCAGCTCGGCGAACTGCGCCTGATCGTTGGCATCCGCAATGGAGCCCGGGCGCAACCCGTCGCCTAGGGAGAACGAGACATCATAGGCCCGGGCGATCTCGCAGATTTCCTCGAAGTGCTCGTAGAGGAAGCTCTCGCGGTGGTGGTGCAGACACCATTTGGCCATGATCGAGCCGCCCCGGCTGACGATCCCCGTCACCCGGTTCACCGTCATCGGGATCATGTGCAACCGCACCCCGGCGTGGATGGTGAAGTAATCCACCCCCTGCTCGGCCTGCTCGATCAGCGTGTCGCGGAACACCTCCCACGTCAGGTCCTCGGCGATGCCCCCCACCTTTTCCAGCGCCTGGTAGAGCGGCACCGTGCCGATGGGCACAGGACTGTTGCGCAGGATCCAGTCGCGGATGTTGTGGATGTTTCGGCCCGTGGAGAGGTCCATGACCGTGTCGGCGCCCCAGCGCGTCGCCCAGACCATCTTCTCCACCTCCTCGGCCATCGAGGAGGTCACCGCCGAGTTGCCGATATTGGCGTTGATCTTCACCAGAAAGTTGCGGCCGATGATCATCGGCTCGAGCTCGGGGTGGTTGATGTTGGCGGGGATGATCGCGCGGCCCCGGGCGATCTCGTCGCGCACGAACTCCGGCGTCACGTGGTCGGGGATGGAGGCGCCCCAATCCTGCCCGTCACGCGCGAGCTGCGCCTTGGCAGCCCTGCGCCCGAGGTTTTCGCGGATGGCGACGAACTCCATTTCCGGCGTGACGATCCCGGCGCGGGCATAGGCCATCTGGGTGACAGCCTTGCCGTCTTTGCCCCGGCGCGGCGCATGGCGGACGGGAAACTCGGGCACCAGACGCGCGCCTTCGGCAAAGCCGTTGTCCTCGGGCTTCACGTGGCGGCCATCGTAGCTCTCGGTGTCGGCGCGGGCGCGGATCCAACCCTCGCGCAGGCGCGGCAGACCGCGGTCGATGGCGATCTCGGCACCGGGATCGGTGTAGGGCCCGGAGCTGTCATAGACGGTGACCGGCGGCTCACCGGCCGAGGGGTGCAGGTCGATCTCGCGCATCGGCACGCGGATTTGCGGGTGCTGCGTGCCGGCATGCCAGACGCGGCGCGAGGCGGGCAGCGGCCCGCAGGTGACTGTGGGGGTCTTGTCACCTTTGGTGACGGTCGGGGGAAGGTCTTTCATCGGTCGGAGCCTCCAAGCTCGAAGCGGTGGAGACCCAGTTCCGGTGCGTGAATGGGGTGGCATCGCTGCGGCGAGGACGCGGGTGCGCCCCGCTTGTCCTACCCGCAAGATCCGAGGCCCAGAGCCCCCGGCAACGCCAGTGCACCATCCCTACGCCAGTATGAACTGGATCAGGTTCGTCGGGTCACTGCGCTGCGCGGACGCCAGCAGAATCTCAGCCCCTTGTCGGGACCCCCCGGGTGAGTGGCGCCACCCTGCGGCGAGTCGGTCGGGGCGTCAAGGTGGGGTCCGGGCTCGGCCCTCGGAGGACGGCACGGCCCAACCGGGTATCACCCGAAAGATGAAAAGGTTGCCGGGCTCGCTCCGAACCACGCAGACCGCAGGGCTCGGCCCTCCCGGAAACACGAAGGGCGGCACCTTTCGGCGCCGCCCCCTTTTCAGAATGCATGACGACGAGGCCGCTCAGACCGCCTCGAGCGCGGCCTTCACATCGTCGGGGGCGCCCACGTTGCGCAGGGCGGCGCTGCGCTCGATGCGCTTGACCATGCCCGAGAGCGCCTTGCCCGCGCCGATTTCCCAGAACTCGGTGACGCCCTGCGCCACCATGTATTCCACCGACTCGCGCCAGCGCACCGAGCCGGTCACCTGCTCGACCAGCAGCTCGCGGATGCGGGCGGGGTCGGTCACGGACCCGGCGATCACGTTGGCGACCAGCGGCACGCTCGGCGCCTTGATCTCGACCTCGGCCAGCGCGCCGGCCATGACCTCTGCGGCGGGGGCCATCAGGGCGCAATGGAAGGGCGCGCTCACCGGCAGCAGCAGCGCGCGCTTGGCGCCCTTCTCCTTGGCGATGTCGAGCGCGCGCTCGACCGCGGCCTTGCTGCCCGAGATCACCACCTGCGACGGGTCGTTGTCGTTGGCCGCGGCGCAAACCTCGCCCTGCGCGGCCTCTTCGGCCACGGCACGGGCGGTCGCCAGGTCGAGGCCGAGCAGCGCCGCCATGGCGCCCTCGCCCACCGGCACCGCCTGCTGCATGGCCTTGCCACGGGTGCGCAGCAGCTTGGCCGCATCGCCGACGCTCAGCGCGCCGGCAGCGGTCAGCGCCGAGTATTCGCCCAGCGAGTGACCTGCGACGAAGCTCGCCGCGCCGATCTCGATGCCCTCGGCCTCGAGCGCGCGCATGGCGGCCAGCGAGGTCGCCATCAGCGCCGGCTGGGCGTTCTGGGTCAGGGTGAGCGTCTCGATGTCGCCCTCCCAGATCAGCGAAGAAAGGCTCTCGCCCAGCGCCGCGTCCACCTCGTCGAACACGGCTTTCGCCGCCGGGTAGGCCTCGGCCAGCGCCTTGCCCATGCCGATGGTCTGCGCCCCCTGTCCGGGGAAAATGAAGGCTCGCGTCATGATCGTCTCTCCTAAGGCTCGCGCAATCGGGTTTTGGCGCGCAGTCCTACCGCCAAGCGCCCGCTCGCGCAACGCCCCCGGCGTGCCGGCACATGGGCTTCTTCTCTTTCGAAATCCGCCGGGGGAGCCGCGCGCCTGCGCGGCGGGGGCAGCGCCCCCGGAAGGCCCCATGGCCCGAAAACTGCACCACGGCACCTTGGTATGAGACGCCGCTTCGGCGTAAGAGGGACACAGCGGTCCGCTCCCCGCGCCGCCCAACAGGAGAAAGACACCGCGATGACCCTGCTTCGACGCACCGTTCTGGCCACAGCCGCCGCGCTGGCACTGACCCCGGCTGCCGCGTTCGCCCAGGAAACCCAGGCCAGCCAGGACGCCCCCATCAAGATCGGCGAGATCAACCATTTCAAGCGCCTCGCGGCCTTTGCCGAGCCCTACCGCAAGGGCATCGAGCTGGCGGTGCGCGAGATCAACGCCGAGGGCGGCGTGCTGGGCCGGCCATTGGAATTCATCTTCCGCGACGACCAGGGCGACCCCGCCGAGGCGGTGCGCATCGCCGAGGAGTTGATGACCCGCGACGGCGCGGTCATGCTCACCGGCACGATCCTCAGCAACGTCGGCCTGGCGATCAGCTCCTTCGCGGCCGAGAAGCAGTACGTCTACCTTGCCTCGGAACCGCTGGCCGACACGCTGGTCTGGGGCTCGGGCAATCCCTACACCTTCCGCCTGCGCACCTCGACCTGGGTGCAGGCGGCAATGCTGGCGGAGCAGGCGGCGACCACCGACGCCATCCGCTATGCCACCATCGCGCCGAACTACGCCTATGGCACCGAGGCGGTCGAGGCGTTCAAGGCCAACCTCAAGCGGCTCAAGCCCGAGGTCGAGTTCGTCGCCGAGCAATGGCCGCCGCTGTTCAACATCGACGCCGGCGCCGAGGCGCAGGCGCTGGAACGCGCCAAGCCCGACGCGATCTACAACGTCACCTTCGGCACCGATCTTGCCAAGCTGGTGCGCCAGGGCGGCGACCGCGGTCTCTTCGACGGGCGTGACGTCTATGGCCTGCTGACCGGCGAGCCGGAATACTTCGAGCCGCTCGGCGACGAGGCCCCCGAGGGCTGGTTCGTCACTGGCTACCCCTGGTACGACTTTGCCGAAGACACCCCCGGCGGGGCGTTCGTCGCGGCCTACGAGGAGATGTTCGGGGAGACCCCGAAGAATGGCAGCAACGTCGGGTATCTGACCGCCCTGTCGGTCGCCGCCGCCATCGAGAAAGCCGGCAGCACCGAGACCGAGGCGATCCGTGCCGCCTTCGAGGATCTCGACATCCCCGACACCCCCGTCGGCCCGCTGCACTACCGCGCGCTCGACAACCAGTCGACACTGGGGGCCTTCGTCGGCACCACGGCGCTGAACGATGAAGGCGAAGGCGTGATGGTCGACTGGGAGTACAAGGAGCCGATGCCCTACATGCCCTCGGATGACGAGATCCGCGAGATGCGGCCCGCCGAGTGAAACCGGGGCGGAGAGGCCAAGCCGCCTCTCCGCCGCCCTGCGGTCCTCGCACGGATCGACCGCCCACCACGTCGCGCCGCCGAGCGGCCACGACGGCTCTCCTTGGCCACGCGCCCGTGCCGCCCTAGCCCCAACTCCCGACAGTCGAGCATACCTGCCCCATGGCCTTCTATATCGCCCTGTTCCTGACCGGCCTTGCCAATGCCGCGGCGCTCTTCCTCGTGGCCTCGGGGTTGTCGCTGATCTTCGGCGTGACGCGGATCGTCAACTTCGCGCATGGCTCCTTCTACATGCTCGGCGCCTTCATTGGGGTGACGCTGATGCAGGTGCTGCCGGGCGCGGTGGGCTTCTGGGGTGCAATCGCGCTGACCGGGCTTGCCGTGGGGCTGATCGGCGCGCTGGTCGAGATCGTCGTGCTGCGCCGCATCTACCGCGCGCCCGAGCTTTTCCAGCTTGTCGCCACCTTCGGCGTGATCCTCGTCATCCAGGATCTGGCGCTGATGATCTGGGGCGCCGAGGACCGGCTCGGCCCGCGCGCGCCCGGCCTGCGCGGGGTCTGGCGCATCTTCGGCGAGCCGGTGCCCAAGTATGACATCGCGCTCATCGCCATCACCCCGGTCATCCTGCTGGCGCTGTGGTACCTGATCACCCGCACCCGGCTGGGCATTCTGGTGCGGGCGGCGACGCAGGACCGCGAGATGGTCGGCGCGCTCGGGGTCAACCAGGCGTGGCTCTTCACCGGGGTCTTCGGGCTCGGCTCGGCGCTGGCCGGCTGGGGCGGCGCGCTGCAACTGCCGAAGGGCGGCGCCGATCTGCTGATGGATTTCAACATCATCGGCGCGGTCTTCGTGGTGGTGGTGATCGGCGGCATGGGGAGCCTGCCCGGCGCCTTCATCGCGGCGGTGCTGATCTCGGTGCTCAATGCCTTCGGCGTGGCCTTCCTGCCGCAATCGACGCTGGTGCTGATGTTCGTCGTCATGGCGGCGGTGCTGATCGTCCGCCCCTACGGCCTGCTGGGCCGCGAGGAGGTGGCGGGCGAGCACGGGCAGGTCGGCGCGCCCGAGACCCCGATCCGCCCCTACGGCCCGCGCGGCATGGCGCTGACGACCCTGCTGCTGGCGCTGCTCGCCGCGCTTCCGGGCTTCGCCGAGCCCTTCGTGCTGACGCTGGTGATCGACATCGTGGTCTTCGCCCTCTTCGCCGCCTCGCTGCATTTCATCCTCGGCACCGGCGGCATGGTGAGCTTCGGCCACGCCGCCTTCTTCGGCGGCGGTGCCTATGCGGCGGCGCTGCTGGTCTTCCATACCGAGACGCCGATGGAGCTGGCCTTCCTCTTCGCGCCGCTCGCCGCAGGGCTGCTGGCGCTGGCGATCGGCTGGTTCTGCATCCGCCTGTCGGGGGTCTATTTCGCCATGCTGACGCTGGCCTTCTCGCAGCTCGTCTGGTCGCTGGCCTTCCAGTGGCGCAGCGTCACGCGGGGCGATGACGGGTTGATCAATATCTGGCCGGCGGACTGGCTGAACGGCCCGCTGCCCTACTACTACTTCACGCTGATCCTCGGGGTTGGCGGCATCCTCACCCTGCGCCACATCATCCATTCCCCCTTCGGATACGCCCTGCGCGCCGGGCGCGACAGCCCGCGGCAGGCCGAGGCCATGGGCATCGACGTGCGCCGCGTGCAGCTCGTCGCCTTTGTGCTCGCCGGGATGATGGCCGGTCTGGCGGGCGGGCTCTTCGTCTTCTCCAAGGGCTCGGTCTTCCCCACCGAGCTGGAGATCGCCAAGAGCTTCGACGCGCTGATCGTGGTCTTCCTCGGCGGGGTGAAGACGCTGGCAGGCGGGGTGGTCGGCGCAAGTTTCCTGACCTCGGTCGAGCATTGGCTCACCCGGCTCGAGTACTGGCGGCTGCTGCTCGGGCTGGTGATCATCGCCCTGGTGATCCTGATGCCAGAGGGCATCGTCGGCACCCTGCGGCGGCTGGCCCTGCGGTTGCGGCGCTCGGACGAGGAGGTGTCGCGATGACCGAGATCCTCCGCGCCGAGAGCCTGCGCAAGAGCTACGACGGCTTCCTCGCCGTGGACGGGATCAGCTTCTCTGTCCGCGAGGGCGAGCTGAAGGCCCTCATCGGCCCCAACGGTGCCGGCAAGTCCACCTGCTTCAACATGCTCACCGGGCAGCTGAAACCCACCGCGGGCGAAGTCTACCTGCGCGGCGCCCGGATCACCGGCAGGCCGCCGCGCGAGATCTGGCGGATGGGCGTCGGGCGCACCTTCCAGATCACCGGCACCTACCGCTCGATGAGCGTGATCGAGAACGTGCAGATGGCGCTGATCAGCCACCACCGGCGGCTCTTCTCCTTCGGGCCGCGCGCCTGGAAGCTCTATCGCGGTGAAGCTCTGGAGTTCCTGCGCACCGTCTCGCTCGAGGATCAGGCCGACCGCCCCTGCTCGGTGCTGGCCTACGGCGACCTGAAGCGGCTCGAGCTGGCCATCGCGCTCTGCCACCGCCCGCGCCTGCTGCTGATGGACGAGCCGACGGCGGGCATGGCCCCCTCGGCGCGGATCGAGCTGATGCAGCTGGTGGCGGATATCGTCCGCGATCAGGGGCTGTCGGTGCTCTTCACCGAGCATGACATGGACGTGGTCTTTGCCCATGCGCATCACATCATGGTGCTGAACCGCGGCGCGCTGATCGCCGATGGCAGCGCCGACGAGGTGCGCCGCGATCCCCGCGTGCAGGAAGTCTACCTGGGCGGCGGGACACTCTTCAAGGAGGCGGGCGATGCTTGAGGTTTCGGCGATCCACAGCTTCTACGGCAAGGCCCATATCCTGGACGGGCTGAGCTTTTCCGTGGCGCGCGGCGAGGTGGTCGCCCTGCTCGGGCGCAACGGCGCGGGCAAGTCGACGACGATGAAGTCGGTGATGCAGCTGGTGCCGCCCCGGGCGGGATCGGTGAGCTTCGAGGGCCGCGAACTGGTCGGCCTGCCCGCCTATCGCACCGCCAAGGCAGGTCTCGGCTACGTGCCCGAGGACCGGCGCATCTTTTCCGACCTGACGGTGCTGGAAAACCTCGAGGTCGGCCGCCAGCCGCCGCGCGAGGGCGCGCCGCACTGGACCGTCGCGCAGCTCTTCGAGCTGTTCCCCAACCTCGCAGAGCGGCGCAACAACCGCGGCAAGCACATGTCGGGCGGCGAGCAGCAGATGCTCAGCATCGCCCGCACATTGATGGGAAATCCGGCGCTGCTGCTGCTCGACGAACCCTCCGAGGGCATCGCCCCGGTGATCGTCGAGCAGATGGCGCGCAGTATCCTCACCCTCAAGGCCGAGGGGCTGACCGTGCTGATCTCGGAGCAGAACCTGCATTTCGCCCGCGCCGTCGCCGACCGGGCCATCATCCTTGAATCGGGCCGGAAAAAGTTCGACGGCACCTTTGAAACGCTCGAAAAACAGCCAGAAATCCGCGACACCTACCTCTCGGTCTAGAGTTGACGCCAAGTAGCGCCACATCGAGATTGCGATGCGGTGCCCGGCGGCCTACCTCTTGAAAAGAGGAAGGAGCGCTCATCTTGGCCCAGATGCCCAAAGCCCGCACCAGCGAAGATCATGGCTACCAGCTGCACGAGCAGGTCGGCTTCCTCTTGCGCAAGGCCTACCAGCGCAATTGTACCATCTTCTCCGACAAGATCGATGGCGCGCTGACCCCGATGCAGTTCTCGATCCTGCACCGGCTGGCCGAGGACGGGCCGATGTCGCAGAACATGCTGGGCCGCTCGGTGGCCATGGATGGCGCCACGACCAAGGGCGTGGTCGACCGGCTCAGCGCCCGCGGGCTGCTGCGCACCGAGCGCGATCCCAGCGACCGGCGGCGGCATCTCGTGTCGCTCACCGCCGAGGGGGTGCAACTGGTCAATGCAGCCACCGATGCCGCGATCGAGGTCAGCGCCGATGTGCTCGACCCGCTGAACAAGCGGGAACGCGAGACGCTGATCCGGCTGCTCGCCAAGATCGCCTGAGACCCCAGTACATTCAGCCCCCAGTAAATTCGGAAGCCCGGCGCCGAAGCGCCGGACCCTTCGGGTCGCAAGACCCCGCCTGTCAGGCCGTGGCCCGGTCGCCCTTCACCCGGCGCACCAGCCGCATGACCAGCACGTAGAAGCCCGGCACGAGGAAGATGCCGATCACCGTCGAGGCGATCATCCCGCCGATCACCCCGGTGCCGATGGCATTCTGCGCCCCGGCGCCTGCCCCGCTGGCCGTGGCCAGCGGCACCACACCGAGGATGAAGGTCAGCGCGGTCATCAGGATCGGCCGCAGGCGTAGCTGCGCCGCCTCCTTGGCCGCCTGCGCGATGGTCCGTCCCTGCCGCCGCAAGTCCTCGGCGAACTCGACGATCAGGATCGCGTTGCGCGCCGCGAGGCCGATGGTCGTCAGGATACCGACCTTGAAGTAGACGTCGTTCGACTGGCCGAACCAATAGGCCGCCAGCAGCGCCCCGAACAGGCCCACCGGCACCGACAGCATTACCGAGAAGGGGATCGCCCAGCTCTCGTAGAGCGCCGCCAGTGCGAGGAAGACCACGAGGCCCGAGATCGCGTAGAGCAGCGGCGCCTGCGCGCCCGATTGCTGCTCCTGGTAGGACAGGCCCGTCCAGGCCAGCCCGTAGCCGCCGTCCATGCCGTCGACCAGCTCCTGCATGACGTCCATCGCCACGCCCGAGCTGACATCGGCGCCCGGCGAGCCTGAGACCTCGATCGCTTGCGTCGCCGAGTAGCGTTGCAGCCGCGGCGCGACGGGCTCCCATTCGGTCTTCATGAAGGCCGAGAAAGGCACCATCTCGCCGTCGGAGTTCTTGGCGTACCAATCCATGATGTTCTCGGGCTGCATGCGGTGCGCCGCATCCGCCTGCACGATGACCGGCCGCAGCTCGGAGCCGAGGATGAAGTCGTTCACCTCGCTGCCCGAGAAGATCACCGAGAGCATCGAGTTGATCTCCGACAGGGTGAGGCCGAAACTCTCGGCCTTTTCGCGGTCGATGGAGATGCGCAGCGCGCTCTCGTCCTCGGTGCCCGACACACGCACGTTGGCGATCTCGGGGCGGCTGGCAGCCTCCGCCTCGAGCGCGTCGGCGGCATCCTGCAGTGCCTCGATGCCGTTGCCCGCCTGGTCGACGAGGTAGAACGAGAAGCCGCCGGTGTTGCCGAGACCGCGGATGGCAGGCGGCTGCATCACCATGATCTGCCCGGCGCGGCTGGAGGCGAATGCGGCGGTGGCCCGCGCCGCCACGGCGCTCGCGGACAACTCGGGATTGTCCTGGCGCGCCTCGAAGTCGCGCAGCTTGACGAAGACCATGGCCTGGTTCTGGCCAGAGCCGCTGAAGCCGAAGCCGAGGGAGGCAAAGGTGCTCTCCACCGCGTCGCCCTCCTGGTTCAGCAGGTAGTCCTCGACCTGCTCCAGCGTCGCCAGCGTCTGCTGGGTGGTCGCGCCCTCGGTGAGGTTGATCATGGTCATCAGCACGCCCTGATCCTCGGTCGGAATGAACGAGGAGGTCAGCCGCTCGTTGACCATCCACGCCCCGCCGAGCGCCGCCGCCAGCACCAGCAGCACCAGCGCGGGCATCTTCAGCGACCAGTCCACCGCGCGGCCGTAGCCCGCGGTGACCTTGGCGAGCCCGGTGTTGAACCAGCGCGCCGGGGGGAATTTCGCCGGGCCGTGCGCAGGCTTCAGCAGCCGCGCCGACATCGGCGGCGACAGGATGATCGCCATGACCAGCGAGAGCGCCATGGCCGCGACCATGGTGATCGAGAACTGACGGTAGATCACCCCCGTGGAGCCGCCGAAGAAGGCCATGGGCAGGAACACCGCCGCCAGCACCACGTTGATGCCGACCAATGCCGAGGTGATCTGGCTCATCGAACGCTTGGTGGCCTCGAAGGCCGAGAGCTTCTCCTCCTCCATCAGGCGCTCGACGTTCTCGACCACCACGATGGCGTCATCGACGAGCAGACCGATGGCCAGCACCATGGCGAACATGGTCAGCGTGTTGATCGTGTAGCCCGCCGCCATGAGCACGCCGAAGGTGCCGAGCAGAACCACCGGCACGGCGATCAGCGGCACCAGCGTGGCGCGCCAGCTCTGCAGGAAGATCAGCAGCACCGCGAGCACCAGCACGATCGCCTCGAAGAGCGTGTGGTAGACCTGCTCGATCGACAGCTCGACGAAGGGCGAGGTGTCATAGGCGGTGCGGAACTCCACCCCGTCAGGCAGCGCGGCGCTCAGCGTGTCGAGCTGCGCCCGCACCCGCGCCGCCGTATCCACGGCATTGGCCCCGGTCTCGAGGTTCACCCCGAAGCCCGAGGAATTGAGCCCGTTGAACCGCGAGTCGCCGCCGTAGTCCTCCTGCCCGATCTCGACCCGCGCCACGTCGCCGAGGCGCACCACGCCGCCCTCTTCGGACGACCGCAGCAGGATGGAATCGAACTCGTCCACGGTGGTGAGCTGGCTTTGCGCGGTGATCGTGGCGGTGAACTGCTGGCCCTGCGTCGTGGGCTGCTCGCCCAGCGAGCCGACCGAGACCGTGGAGTTCTGCGCCGAGACCGCGCTCACCACGTCCGAGGCGGTGAGCTGGTAGCGCGCCAGAGACAGCGGATCGAGCCAGATGCGCATGGCATAGCCCGAGCCGAAGCTCTGTACGCCGCCGACGCCCTCAGTCCGCTCGATCGGACCCTCGACGGTGGTGGACATGATGTCCCCGAGCTCGACCGTGCTATAGGTGCCGGTGGTGTCGACCAGCGCGCCGACCATGAGGATCGACGAGGACGACCGCGAGACGCTCACCCCCTGGCTCTGCACGGAGGTGGGCAGGCGGCTCTCGACCTGGCTGACCTTCGACTGCACGTCGTTCTGCGCGTCCACCGGATCGACGCTCTCGTCGAAGGTGATCTCGATCGACGAGGAGCCCTTGGAGGAGCTGGAGGTCATGTACAGCATGCCCTCCAGCCCGGTCATCGCATCCTCGATCTCGCGGGTCACCGAGTTCTGCACCGCCTCGGCGGTGGCGCCGGTGTAGGTGGCCGAGACGCGCACCGTGGTGGGGGCGATGTCGGGATACTGGCTGACCGGCAGGGTGACCACGGCCATCGCCCCGGCCAGCATGGTGAGGATCGCCAGCACCCAGGCGAAGACCGGGCGCGCAATGAAGAAATTTCCCATGTCGTCAGCCCTCGTTCCCCGTCTCCGCACCGGAAGACGGCGCCCCGCCGAAACTGTCGGGCGTGCCGTCGGCGCGGGTGACCACGCCGGTTTCGGAAATCACCACGTCGACCGGGCTGACCTCGGCGCCGCTCTGCAGGTTGCGCAGCCCGTCGACGATGAGCTGCTCGCCTGCCTCGACACCTTCGGTCACGATCCAGGCGTTGTTGTAGGTGCCCTGCGAGGTCAGCGAGCGCTTCTCGGCCTTGCCGTCCGTGTAAACGAAAGCGGTCAGCGCGCCGTCCGAGGCACGCGACGTGGCCCCCTGCGGCACGAGGATCGAGGTGGTGGTGCCGAAGGTCAGCTTCACGCGCAGGAACTGCCCCGGCAGGATGCCGCGGCGCGGGTTGTCGAAGCGCAGCCGCACCACCGAGGTGCCGGTGGTGGTGGAGACGCTCACCGGGGGCGAGACGAAAGTGCCCTGCCCCTCGAACTTCGTGCCGGTCTCGAGTTCCAGCTCCGCCTCGATCCGCTCGCCGCGGTTCAGCGACCCTTGGTCCAGCCGCTCGCGGGTCTGCTGCACCCGGGTGATGGATTCCTGCACGTCCACGTAGATCGGGTCGATCCGCGTCACCGTCGTCAGCGCGTCGTCCTGGTTGGCGGTGACCAGATCCCCGACCGAAACCTCCGGCAGCACGGCGATGCCGTCGATCGGGCTGATGATCTCGGTGCGCTCGAGGTCGAGCTTGGCGAGCTCCAGCGCCGCCTGCGCCGCGCTCAGCGTCGCCTTGGCCTGCATGACGTCGACCTCGGCCGTGTCCACGTCAGCGGCGGTCACGCCGGTGCCGACCAGCTTCTCGTAGCGCGAGAGCGTGGTCTCGGCGCTGCGCAATGCGGCCTCGGCGCCGGCGACCTCGGCCGCACTCGCGTCGACATCGGCCTGGTAGGTGTCACCGTCGATGCGGAAGAGCACGTCACCCTTCTTCACGTCGCTGCCGGGCTCGTAGAGAATCTCCGAGATCACCCCCGAGACGCGCGGCCGGATCGCCACTTCCTCAAAGGCAGTGGAGCGGCCCGGCAGGGTCACCGAATAGGGTACGTCGCTGGCCTCCAGCGTTATCACCCCGACCTCGCGGGCAGCGCTCGCGGCTTGGGCAGTGTCCGGAGAGGCATCCTGGGCATGCATCAGCTCGGCTTGGGGAAAGGTCAGCGCGAGGGCTGCGGCGAGGACGCGGACGGTCCGGGGGGTGCGGCTAGACGCCATCTTATTCTCCTTCGGTCGGACGCGCCGGCGATCGCCGCCTGCGCGAACCCTTGATACGCGGCTATGGTGACTTTCCGTCGCGACAATTCAAAGACCTTGGCTGACCTTTTTGTGATCCCCCAGTCGAAGGTCCCTGCCAGTCGGCGCCCCTGCCCCGATCCCCGGCTGAGTTCCATGCAAAGAAAAAGGGCGCGCCGCAGCCCGCCCCTCGCGATTGATATCTGCCGACCCTCAGCTCACCCGGCGCTGCCCGGCCTTGGCGACGACCCCGCCCGGCGCCTGCGCCTCGCGCCGCACCGGCTTGCGCGCCTGCGCCATCCAGGCGACGACCAGCATGATCACGATGCCCAGCGGCGGCAGCCCCCAGCCCATCCAGACCGACAGCGGGTTGCCCGCCATGATCACCTGGAAGGCCAGCGCCACGACGGTGCCGGTGCAGAAGACCAGCAGGCCCTGCTGGCCGAGCAGCCGCAGCGGCGCCGCCACCTTGCCTGCGCAAAACCGCGTCACCGCAGGCAGGCACGAGAGCACATAGGCCAGCGCCAGGATGTTGATCAGCCGCGGCAGCGCCACGAAGGTCTTGTCATGGGTGGTCAGGTGGAACGGAATGCCCGCCTGGTAGAGCCGCGCCATCTGGTGATTGATCACCGCGCCGAAGTCGGGGATGAACTTCCACGCCAGCACAAGCACGCAAAAGCCCAGGCAGGTCCAGAACAGCGGCCGCGAGACCGGCACGAAACGCTCGCCCCGGCGCATGGCAAGCCCGGTGAGCATGCCGATGGCGAACAGCAGCACCCAGCTGATCGGGTTGAAGAACCAGCCGCCCGGGTTGGGGAAGTTCGGCAGGTTGAGCCGCCAGAGCCCCGCCGCCATCCAGATCGCCAGCGCGGTCCAGAGCAGCGCCTTCGGCTTCCACAGCCCCAGCAGCAGCAGCCCCGGCGCAAAGAACAGCAGCACCGAATAGGCAGGCAGGATGTTCACGTACCCCAGCTGATGGGTGAGCGCGGCGATGCCGAACAGCGCCTCCTCGGGGTTGGAGAAGACCTGCCGCAGGTTGATCGTCTCGCGCAGCTCGGGGAGGTTGTAGATCCCCGCCCCTGCCGAGAAGATGGCGATCGCCCAGACCGTCATGATGATATGCGCCAAGTATAGCGTCCAGCTGCGCTTCCACATCGGCAGCACGCCGTTCATCAGACCGTTTTCGGCCCGCGCCTCGGGCGTCAGCCGCCCGGAGTAGGCCAGCGCCGCGGCAAGGCCGGACATGATGAAGAAGGCTTCGGCCGCATCCGAATGCGTGAAGTTGCGGATCGTCAGGTACTCGTAGGGGTTTCCCGGCACGTGGTCGATGAAGATCATCACCAGCGCCAGACCGCGGAAGGCGTCGATGCGCGCATCGCGCGGACGGCGCGGCGGCGCTGCCGCCTTCGCCGCCGGGAAGGAGACGAGCTTGTCTTCAGGCTGCGGCATGCTGTGCGCCCCTATCATGGCCCGGTTGCGGCAGCGGAGCCTGCGGATCGCCGCTCCAGCGGGCGTGGATCTCGCGGTAGCTGCGCACGACCGGAGCGGGCGCCAGCTCATCGGGGGTGATGAAAAGCTTGTGGGTCAGCGGGCGCGAGCTCCAGGAGATCAGCACCGGTGCAAACAGCATCGGCAGGCAGACCGGCAGCAGCCAGGGCACCAGATCGGGCGACAGCCAGGCGGTGACCGCCAGCGCCACGGCGCCGGTCGCGGTGATCCAAAGGCCCGCGCGGACGCCCTGCACGAGCGTCAGCTGGCCCTCGCCGCGCTGGCTGGACGGCCAGCCGCCGTCGCGGCCCGAAAGCACCTGCAGCACGGCCTTGGTCTGGTACATCAGCATGAGCGGCGCGATCAGCGAGGTCAGCAACACCTCGGTGATCACCGACCAGAAGGCCCGCATGACCCCGCCGAAGCCGCCGACCCGCCGGGTCAGTGCGCTTTCGATGAGGATGGCGAACTTGGGCATGATGAGCAGGCCGAATATGCCGATCATCAGCGCGATCATCTCCTTGGTGCGGTCGCTCGGGAAGACCGGGAACAGCAGGTGCGGCTCGGGGAAATAGTCCGGCGGCGGCGCTGTCACGGCGGCGATCACCGAGGCCACGAGAAAGCCGAACCACAGCAGCGACACCAGGTAGGAGAAGATGCCCAGCACGAAGACGAAGCGGCTCCAGGGTGCGAGGCCCGGCGCCAGCAGCAGCCGGATGTGCTGCAGGTTGCCCTGGCACCAGCGGCGGTCGCGTTTGGCAAACGAAAGCAGGTTTTCGGGGCCTTCCTCGAAGGAGCCGTCAATGCTGGCATCGACCTCGACCTTCCAGCCGGCACGGGCCAGAAGCGCCGCTTCGACATAGTCATGGCTGAGGATATGCCCGCCGAAGGGCGGCTTGCCCTGCAGCTCCGGCAGGCCGCAGCTCTCGGCAAACGCCTGAACGCGCACGATCGCATTGTGGCCCCAGAACGGGCCGGTCGCGCCCTGCATGCGGGCCAGGCCGCGGGTGAAGACCGGACCGTGGAAGGCGGCGGCGAACTGCATGGCGCGACCGAAGAAGCTGCGCCCGCCGACGATGCGCGGTAAGGTCTGCAGCAGGCCGATCTGCGTGTCCGCCTGCATGCGCGCAATCATCTCGCGGATCGCCGACCCTTCCATCAGGCTGTCGGCGTCGAGGATCACGGCAAGCTCGTAGGCACCGCCCGAGCGGCGGAAGAAATCCTCGATATTGCCTGCCTTGCGGCCGCGGTTGTCCTCGCGACGACGGTAGTAGATGCGCCCCTGCCCACCCGTTTCTTCGATCAGGCGCACGAAGGTGCGGCGCTCGGCCTCGGCATTTGCCTCGTCGCGCGTGTCCGACAGGATCGCCACATCCGCCGTCACCCCCGCAGCGATGATCGAGCGGTCCATCGCGGCGATGCGCGCGAAGGTGGCCACCGGATCCTCGTTGCAGATGGGCACCAGCACCACGGTGCGCGGCTGCGGCAGCTGCAGGTCAGCCTTGGCCGCCTTGCGCAGCGGTGCCAGACCCGACAGGGCCAGGGCCGCGCCCCAGGCGAGCCAGGCCGTGGTGACGAGGATCAATCCCGCGCGCACGAAGTCCCAGAGCTCGACGCCGTCCTGCAGCGCCACTTCGAGCAGCAGGCCCGTCGCCATGCCGGCGGCGACCAGCGCGAAAGCGGCAGAGAATAGTCGAGCGGCAACCGTCTTGCGGCTGGGCGAAGGCAGAACAGGCATTTTCAGGTCCTCAGGCCCGCTGGCCCGGCATCAGTATACGCGCAATCATCTCGCCGAGCGACACGCGCTCCGCGCGCGGCGCCTCGACCTCCTGGCGCGGCATCTCCATCGGTGCTTCGGGCGGGGCCCAATGCGGCATCTCGATTGCCCGCGCTTCGGCCACGTCTTGCTGTTTCATCGGTTCTGCATTCATTCCTTCACCCATTGATAAGTCCAGGTTTCGGTAAGCATACGACCATACCCTTTGAGCCCGGCCTTGAGTTCGGCGACCGCGCCATTCGGCGCAGAGACCTCCAGAACAAGACGCCATGTCTCGGTCCCCGAGATCCGGCTCACAACCGCTTCGGCAATCTCGCCGTTTGCGGCACTCACTTGTGGTTCAACTTCGGCGCCCGCGGGAAGTTCCCCCAAAGTGCCGCCTTCGAAGTCGATGACGAATTTCCGCCGATCGGTGTCCTGCTCGACCCCCGATACGCCGCCCCTGCCAACCCGCGTGCGCACCACGCGGGCCCGGTCGACGGCCCCGTCACCCAGCGGGGACATGCCCCAGTGCAGGCGATAGGAGAATTCCAGCGCGTCCCCGGCCTTTGTTTCGGCCTTCGGAATCCAGAACGCGACGATATTGTCGTTGGCCTCGAGATTGGAGGGGATCTCGACCAACCGCACCGAGCCTTCGCCCCAGTCGCCAATCGGCTCCACCAGCAGCGTCGGACGCTTCTCGTAGTGGGCCTGGGCGTCGAGATAGTGCTCGAACTCGCGGGTGCGTTGCACGAGGCCAAAGCGCACCGGGCTGAGCGCGCCGAAATAGGAGCTGGCGAGCCGCGGCGGGTTGTTGAGCGGGCGGAAGAAGGTCTCGCCGCCCTGCGTGGTCAGCACCAGCGCCTCGCTGTCGTGCACCGCCGTGCGGAAATCGTCGAAATCGCCCATGTCGGGGCCGCCGTAGAGGAACATCGAGGTCAGCGGCGCGATGCCGAGCTGCTGGATGTCGTTGCGCAGGAAGAGCCGCGCGGTGACGTCGATCTGCGTGTCCTCGCCGGGACGGATCACGAAGCGGTAGGCGCCGGTGATCGAGGCACTGCCGAGCGCCGCGTAGACGGTGATGTGCTCGGCACCCGGGCCGGGACGTTCGAGCCAGAAGTCATTGAAGCGCGGGAATTCCTCGGCGCCCGAAAGGCCGGTGTTCACCGCCAGCCCGCGGGCGCTGAGCCCGTAGGTGTTGCCGCGGCCGAGCGCGCGGAAGTAGCTCGCGCCGAGAAAGGCCACCAGCTCGTCGAAGGTGTCGGCACGGTTCAGCGGGTTGTGCAGCCGGAAGCCGGCCACACCGGGCATCTCGGCGTCGGCGGGGATCTCCTGCTCGACGTCGGAGTAGTCGAAGTCGGAGGTCGAGAATTGCATCGGGCGCGCTTCGCCGTTCACCACCTCGTGCAGGCGCACGGGCTGCTTGAACAGCCAGCCGAGATGGAAGGCGTGCAGCCGGAAGGTGTCGTCGGGCAGGTCCTTCCAGCGAGCGTGCTCGGCATCGAAACGGATGCGCTGGTAGCCGTCGTAGTCGAGTTCCGCGAGGAACCCCTCGACCTGCTCCGGATCCTGCGGCTCGGACTTCGCGGCTTCGGCCATCTGCGCCGAGAGAATATCGAAGGAAAACGGTGTGGTCTCTGCCGGGGCGCTGTCCTCGGCGGCCGCGTCGACGGGCTCTTCTGCCGCCTCCTGCGCAGCAAGAGGCGTCGCGCTCAAGAGCGCGGGGACGGCGGCGGAGCCGGCAAGCTGGGCCAGAAACTGGCGTCGGTTTTGACGCGCCACGAACGCGCGTCCGGACACAACAGGACTAGGGATCGGAAACTTCCGCAAATGTCTGCTCCAAGGGGTGGTACTGGCCGGAAATGTGATATCGAGTACGGGAAAGACAACACCCCGTACTCTATGGGGTTCCCTCCAAAAGCGGGCTTTTGCTGCGCGGCGGCGAAACTCTGCCGAATCTCCGCACATGCTGCGCTTTCGAAGGCAATCCACTGGCGGATTGCCGCAGTTTCAGACGCTTGGCAAGCGGAGTTTCGCTCGCATTTCAACCGCCGCCAGTAAAATAGGCGAAATAAGAATGCACGGCGCGTGATCGGCGAGTCGATCCGCGGCCTCACCTAGGGGGCCGCCTCCGATGATCACCGCCTCCGCCCCATCGCGATGCGCGAGCTTCACCGCGCAAAGCAATGCGGCATCTAGCTTTTCCGGGTCATTCGAAAGACGCAGGGGATCGCCCTCGGCGAGATAGGTCCCGAGGTAGCGCCCGCCGGGCGCCGCATTGTCCATCAAATCGTCGATGCTTGTTTCCAAGGCGGGCGTGTGGGTCACCACGGCGAAGGCGCGCCCGCCCCGTGCCGCCGCGCGCGCCGCCGCGGCACCGATGCCGATGACCGGGCAGGCGAGCCGCGCCGCCAGCGCCGCCTGCCCCGGATCGCCGAAGGCCGAGACGATGACCCCGGCGATGCCCGGCGGGATCGCGGCACTCGCCACATGCGCCCCCGCCTCGGCGAGCGCCTCCGGGGTGGTGAGCAGCGGCGGGCCGGCCGGGGCGGTCCAGCCCTCGACCCGCGGCAGCACGCGCCCCGCGATGGCGCACATGGTGCGGGTCGTCGCCGCGTTGCTGTTGGGGTTGATCAGCAGCACGCGGGGCATCGCGCCGGTCTCAGCCAAGCTCGACCGTCGCCTCGATCTCGACCAGCGCATTGGCGGGCAGCGAGGCGACGTTCACCGCGGTCCGCGCATGGCGCCCGGCGTCGCCCCAGAGGTCGATGAAGAGCTGCGAGGCGCCGTTCACGATCAGCGGCCCGTCGCCGTAGCCCGGCGGCGCGGCGACAAAGCCGCCGAGCCGGACCACGCCGGTCACCCGGTCGAGCGAACCGGCGACGGCCTTGATCGAGTAGAGCAGGTTGAGCGCGCACATGCGCGCGGCCTCCTGCCCGGTCTTCACGTCGAAGCCGTCAGGCACCGGGCCGAAATACTTGGGCACTCCCTCCCACTCGCAGATCTGCCCCGACAGGAACAGCAGGTTGCCGCTGATCTTGCCGGGCAGGAACAGCGCCCGCGACGGGGCCGAGGGCGGCAGGGTCAGCCCCAGCTCGGCCAGCCTGGTTTCGATCTTGTCCATGTATCCTCCGTTGGAGCCCGCAGCGGACTCCGGGTTCAGGCGGGGTCAGGCCGCGACCTCGGCGCCCGCCGCGAGACGGCAGGCCAGCGCCAGCAACGAGAGATCAGAGCCGCGCGGCCCGATCAGCGACAGGCCGTAGGGGGCCCCGTCCACGCTGCCGGCCGGAAAGACCACCTGCGGCAGCCCCGCCAGCCCCGCGACGCAGAGCAGCCGCGAGGCGTCGTGGCGGAAGCGGTCGAAGACCTCCAGCGGCGGGTCGAGCCTGAAGGGCGCGTCATGCACCGCGGGGGCGAGGATCACGCCGGAGGGACCGAGCAGCGCCTCGACATGGGCGGCAAAGGCACGGCGCGCGGCCTGCCCGCCGGCGATCTCGGCCTCGGTCAGCGCCTCGGCGGCCTCGGCCCGCTGGTCGATGCCCCGTGCCAGCGGCATGCCGCTGCTGTGGATGAAGGGCAGCGCCCAGTCCCGCGCATCGGCTCCGACGGTGCGCAGGAAGGCCGTGTAGGCGGCGTCCACCCCCTCGGGGTAGACCCGCACTTCGCGCGACGGCAGCGCGCCGAAGCCCGCCTGCCAGACCGACAGCGCTTCCTCCCCGAGCTGCGCCAGCATGTCGACGGGCCGCAGGAGCTCGGGGGTGTCAGGCAACGGAAGCGTCTCGCCGTCCAGCAGCACCGCCATGGCGCGCAGCAGGGTCTCACCGTCGCGGGCGAAGAGCCCGCATGTGTCGTAGCTCGCCGCCAGCGGCTGCACGAGATCGAGCGGGATGCGCCCATGCGTCGGGCGGATTCCCCAGATGCCGCAGTAGCTGGCCGGAGCGCGAACCGAGCCGCCGGTGTCCGATCCGATGGCGATGTCCGCCAGCCCCCCGGCCACCGCCACGGCGGAGCCAGAGGAGGAGCCGCCGGGCATGCGATCCGGCGCGGCGGGGTTCACCGGCGTGCCGAAATGCGGGTTCATCCCGTACATCGACCAGGCCAGCTCGTCGGTATGGGTCTTGCCGACAAAGCGCGCCCCCGCCTCCAGCAGCTTCCGCGCGGCGGGCGCGGTCTGCCTGCGCACCGGGCTCGCCGCCAGCCGCAGCGGGCAGCCCGAGCCGGTGCGGTAGCCCGCGACGTCGAAAATGTCCTTCACCGCGAGCGTGAGGTCGGCCAGGGGGCCATCCTCCGCGCTCTCAACCGGCACCGGCTCATAGGGCATGAAGCAACGGTAGGGGTCGTGCTTGATCAGCATGCGGCGCCCGTCACTCCGCCGCGACGGCGGGCGCGGCCTTCACGCAGGCGACGCGGCGGCGCGGGGCGGGGCTGAAGACCGGCGGCAGCGCGGCGCGGCACTCGGCGGTCACATGCGGGCAGCGCGGCGCGAAGGAGCAGCTGTCGGGCTTGGTCTCCAGCGAGGGCGGCGCTCCGGGAATGGCGTTGAGCCGCGCGCCGCGTTCGACGTCGTGCAGGTTCGCCGCCAGCAGACCCTGCGTATAGGGATGCTGTGCCGACTTGATGATCTCCGATGTCGTGCCCTCCTCGACGATCTGACCCGCGTACATCACCGCCACGCGCTCGGAGATCTCCACCGCCACGCCAATGTCGTGGGTGACGAAGATCACCCCCATGCCGAACTCCTTCTGCAGCTCGCGCAGCAGCAGCAGGATCTGGATCTGCACCGTGGCGTCGAGCGCCGTGGTCGGCTCGTCGGCGAGCAGCAGCCGCGGCCGGCAGGCCAGCGCAAGGGCGATCATCACCCGCTGCCGCATGCCGCCAGACAGCTCGTGCGGGTAGTTGTGCAGCCGCCGGTTGGCAGATGGGATGCGCACCCGGTCGAGCATGTCGAGCGCGGTGGACATGGCGTCGGCCTTGCTGACTCCCTTGTGGCGCATCACCGACTCGGCGATCTGATGGCCGACGGTATAGACCGGGTCCAGCGCCAGCGCCGGTTCCTGGAACACCATCGAAACCTCGCCGCCGCGGAATTTCTGCAGCTTCTTGCCCGAGAGGCTCAGCACGTCGGTGCCGTTGACCTCAATCTTGCCCTCGATCTCGGTGCGCTTCGGCGGCAGCAGGCCCAGCAGCGCCTTCAACGTCACCGACTTGCCCGAGCCGGACTCGCCGAGCAGCGCCAGCGTCTCGCCCTGCTCCATGCTCAGCGAGACGTCGTTGATCGCGTGCACCGTGCGCTTGCCCTTGAAGCGCAGCGTGAGGTTCTGGATATCGAGCAGCTTGGTCACTTGCCCTCCTCCGATACCGGTGCGCTCGTGGGGGCGGTCTTGCTTGCGGTCCAGAAGACCTCGCGCTTCGCTTGCGTGCATTTGCCCGTGAAGATCATTGCGGCACCCCCTGCCCGGCTTTCGGATGACCCGAGGTTGCATCGTGAAGGTGGCAGGCCGCAAGGTGATCGGCATTGCCGGAAAGACCCATCAGCTTCGGCACCTTGGTCTTGCACACTTCGCTGGCAAAGCGGCAGCGGGTGTGGAAGCGGCAGCCCTTCGGCGGGTCGATCGGGTTCGGCGGATCGCCGGCCAGCGGCGGCTCCTGCGTGCGGTTGTCGGGATCCATCGAGGGCATCGCCGAGAACAGAGAGCGCGTGTAGGGATGCGCCTGCTCGCGCCAGATGCTGTCGACCGGCGCGACCTCGACCACCTCGCCGAGATACATCACGAGGATGCGGTCGGAGATGTAGCGCACCACGTTCAGGTCGTGGCTGATGAAGATGTAGGTGAGGCCAAATTCCTTGCGCAGGTCCGACAGCAGGTTCAGCACCTGCGCCTCGACCGACTTGTCGAGCGCCGAGACGGCCTCGTCCAGCACCACAAGCCGCGGCGACATGGCCAGCGCGCGGGCGATGTTCACCCGCTGGCGCTGGCCGCCCGAGAGCTCGTGCGGGTAGCGGTGGGCAAAGCGGTCCGGGTCGAGCCCGACGCGCGCCATCAGGCTGCGCGCCCGGCCATTGGGATCGTCGAGCCCCTGCACCTTGGCGCCGAAGGCCACCGAGTCCTCGATGGTCAGGCGCGGGTTGAGCGAGGCGTAGCTGTCCTGAAAGACCATCTGCACGTCCTTGCGCAGGTCCTTCAGCGACAGCCGCTCACCGAGCCCCTGCCCGTCGAAGATGATCTCGCCCTTGTCCTTCTCGATGAGGCCGATGAGCAGCCGCGCGGTGGTCGACTTGCCGCAGCCGGACTCGCCGACGATGCCCAGCGTCTCGCCCTTCTTCACCTCGAAGGAGACACCGTCCACCGCCTGCACCATGGCCTGCGTGCGGCCGAGGATGCCGCCACGGACGGGGAAGTGCTTTTGCAGGTCACGGACGATGACCAGCGGCTGCGCCGGGCCGCCCTTGTCGCGGCTCTCGGGGGCGGCGGTCTTGGGCTTGATGGCGGGAGACAGGTCAGTCGCGGACATTCATCGCGCTCCTCAGTCCGTCGCTCAGCAGGTTGAGGCAGAGCGAAGTGATAAAGATCATCACCCCCGGCAGCGCCGAGAGCCACGGGTTGATGTAGATGGCCGAGCGCAGCGTATTCAGCATCAGGCCCCACTCGGGCTCGGGCGGGCGCACGCCGATGCCGAGGAACGACAGGCCCGCGGCGAGGATCATGCACACCGAGGTCAGCGAGGTGGCGTAGACGAAGATCGGCGAGAGCACGTTGCCGATCACGTGCACGCGGATCACCGTCCAGGCGCTGGCGCCGGTGGCCCGCGCCGCGTCGATGTAGTCGAGCGCACGCACGCCCGAGGTCACCGCCTCGGCGACGCGGGTGATCGGCGGGATGAAGACGATGGTCAGCGACACGAGGCTGTTGACGATCCCCGCCCCCAGCGCACCGGAGATGGCGATCGCCAGCAGCACCGAGGGGAAGGCGAAGAACACGTCGACCACGCGCATGATGATGGTGTTGGTCATGCCGCCGACGTAGCCCGCGACGATGCCGAGCGCCGAGCCGATGAAGAAGGCCAGCACCACCGGCATGAGACCGATGAACAGCGTCAGCCGGCCGCCGTAGATCAGCCGGGCGAGCATGTCGCGGCCCTGCTCGTCGGTGCCGAGGATGTGTCCCTCGGTGCCGAGCGGCTTCAGGCGGGCGATCATCGAACCCTTGTAGGGGTCCGGAAGGCCCAGCCAGGGCGCGAAGATCGCCGAGAGGATCAGCAGCAGCACCACGCCGAGGCAGATCATCGAGACCGGGTCGCGCACCACGCGCGCGCCCACGCCGGACCAGTAGCCCTGGGGTTTCTCGACCTTGGCGTCCTGCATGCTGTCGGTTTCCGCAAGCGCCATGGGTCAGCTCCTCTTGATGCGCGGGTCGATCGCGGCCTGCGCCACGTCGACGATGAGGTTCATCGCCACGAAGAACAGGGCGAGGATCAGGATCGTGCCCTGCAGGAGCGGCAGGTCACGCTGGAAGATGGCGTTGGACAGCAGGAAGCCCGAGCCCGGCCAGTTGAACACGGTCTCGATGAGGATCGAGCCGCCGAGCAGGTAGCCCAGCTGCAGGCCCATGACCGACAGCGCCGTGGCGGCGGCGTTGCGCGCCACGTGGCGCAGCACGTCGCCGCGGCTCATGCCCTTGGCATAGAGCGCCTGCACGAAGTCCTGCGTCAGGATGTCCCCGGCCAATGCGCGCACGGTGCGCGCGACGATGCCGATGGGCACCACGGCCAGCGTCACGGCGGGCAGGATCAGGTGGCGCATGTGCAGCCAGTCCCAGGCCCAGCTCTGCGAGCCGCCCGGCCCCGCGCCCATCGAGGGCAGCCAGCCGAGGTTTACCGAAAAGATGATGACCAGCACGATGCCGAGCCAGTAGTTGGGCACCGACACGCCGGTGATCGACAGCGCGGTGACCGCGCGATCCAGCAGCGTGTCGCGGAAATAGCCGGCCAGAAAGCCGAGGAAGATGCCGATGGGAAAGGCGATGACCGCGGCGGAGACGGCCAGCAGCAGCGAGTTCTGCACCGCGCCGAAGACCTCCTGCGCGACCGGGCGGCCGGTGGCGATGGACTTGCCCATGTCCCCCTGCACGAGATTGCCGATCCAGATCGCGTATTGGATGGGCAACGGCTTATCGAGCCCGTAGGCGGCGCGCATGGCGGCCTGCTCCTCGGCGGTTGCATCGACGGGCATGATGGCGGTGAGCGGATCGCCGGGCGCGATCTGCACCAGCAGGAAACAGATGACCGACACCCCGAAGGCCACGGGCAGCACGAGGATGAGGCGGCGGAGGAAGTAGCTGAGCACGGGTAGGAGTCCCTGGCTTGAAGTGATCCCCCGCCGCGACCTGCGCGGCGGGGGCAAGAGCCTTGGCAGCGCTTACTCTTCGATCGTGATCGACGAGAAGTTCTGGTACCAGTTCTGGGCCTGCACGAAGCCCTTCACCTTCGGCGCCATGGCGCGCGGGGCGACGTCATGGGTGACCATCAGGAACAGCGCGTCGTCGACGTATTTCTCATGCGTCTTGCGCAGCACCTCGTCCTGGGCCTCGGGGTCGAAGGTGGTCTTGATCTGCTTGAACAGCTCCTGCATTTCCGGGTCGCTGTAGTGGCCCCAGTTGGTGCCGTTCGGCGCGATCAGGTTCTCGTCGAGGTGACGGATCAGCCCGGTGAACGGGTCCTGGATGAAGTAGGTGAAGTTGATCGACTGGGCGCCGTCCACCGACGGATCGGCCGCGCCGGCCCGCCACAGGTTGATCATCTGGTTCCACTCGACGACCATGAACTCGACGTCGATCCAGATCTCGGCAAGGCTTTGCTGGATGTACTCGTTCATCGGCAGCGGCAGCATCTGGCCCGAGCCCGACGGCGAGATCAGCGCCTTGACCGACAGGTGGTTGTCGGGGCCGTAGCCGGCCTCTTCCATCAATGCCTTGGCGGCGTCGAGGTCATATTTGACTTCGAACGTCGGGTTGCCGAACCACTGCGAGCTCGGCGGCAGGAAGCCCTTCGCCGGAACCATCAGGCCACCCAGCAGCGGCATCATGCCCTCGCGGTCGATGGCGAGGTTGGCCGCCTTGCGCACGCGGATGTCGTTCCAGGGCGACCCCTCGAGACGCGACAGGTGCCAGGTCCAGTTGTGCGGATAGGCGTTCGAGGAGATGACGAAGCCGTTGCCTTCCATCGCCGGGATGGTGTCGGGCGCCGGGGCCTCGATCCAGTCCACCTGACCGGACAGCAGCGCGGCGGAGCGGGCGTTGGGCTCGGGCAGCGGGATCAGCACCATCTTGTCGAGCTGCGGCACGCGGCTCTCATCCCAGTAGCCTTCGAAGGGCACCAGCTCGGCGCGCTCGCGCGGCACGAAGGTCTCCAGCTTCCACGGGCCGGTGCCCGAGGGGCTGCCGGCGACCTTTTCCCAGTCCTTGTCCATGGCTTCCCAGTTCGCCTTGGACGACATGAGGATCCAGGTCATCTGGTAGGGCAGCGTGGCGTCGGGCTCCTTGGTGGTGATCTCCAGCGTGTAGTCGTCCACCGCCTCGTAGGAGGCCACCGCCGGGATCCGCGACTTGCCCTGCGCGGCCTGGCGCGGGTCGTACTGCTCGGAGGTCTCGTCGAGAATCTTGTCGAGGTTCCACACCACATCCGCGGCGGTGAACGGCGCACCGTCGTGGAAGGTCACGCCTTCGCGCAGCGTGAAGGTCCATTTGGTCTTGTCTTCTTCGTCCACCGACCATTCGGTGGCGAGCCCGGGGATCAGCACGGACGGCTTGTCGGCGCTGGTGAGATCCCATTCGATCAGCGAGTCGTAGACCGTGTAGCCCATGAAACGCATGCCTTCGCCGCCCTGGTCGGTCTGACCGGTGGTGAGCGGAATGTCGGCCGCGGTCATCCCGACCCGCAGCGTGCCTTGCGCCAGTGCGGCGCTGGCCATGGTGGCGGCGACGGCGAGCGCCGCGATGCCTGCTTTCAGACGAAGCATTGGAACCTCCGAGTTATCCCTGTTTGCGGTCCGGCATTTCTTGGCGACCGGCCCTGCCGACATTTGACGACAGGTCCGGATCAAAATCAGGTGACGCGGCGGCGCGGGGCGAAACACGGGCCGGAAACGGGAAAAATCGCCCACAAAAAGTGCATGCAAAATCGATACGCTTAGGAAAGAGGCGCAGAGCGATCATATTTGTACGAACAAATTCCGTTAATTTGCCTAGACAAGACCCGTTGCGGATTAGTCTCACGCACAGGTGGAAAGGGGGTAGTTACACTCGCGTAAGCTTTGGCTTCCTCAAACTTGCCGCGTAATTATCGTGCATACGCGCCTCGAAAGCCGAAACATGCCGAAGATCGATTTGCGAAACCTGAATAGACGACACCTTCTGGCGGGAATTGGCTCGCTGCTTGCAACAGGTCTCCCCGCCCAGGCCGCCTCGCTCGATGCGACGCAGTGCTGGCGCCTGTGGCGCGCCCGCTTTCTCCAGCCGGACGGGCGTGTGGTGGACGATCTTCAGAGCGCCACAAGCCATTCCGAGGGCCAGGGCTACGGCCTGCTCCTGGCGCAGGCGCATGGCGACGAACGAAGCTTCCGCAGCATCGAGAGCTGGACCTCGCACAACCTCGCGATCCGGCGAGACACCCTCATGGCCTGGCAATGGGTGCCGCGCCGCCGGGACAATATCAAGGACTGGCACAACGCCACCGATGGCGATCTCTTCCGTGCCTGGGCCCTGCTGCGCGCCGCGCGGGACAGCGGCTGGGGAGAGTACCACGACAAGGCGATGGCCATCGCCCGCGACATCTCGGCGCTCTGCCTGGCGCCTGACCCGCGCGCGCCCGGCGAGCTCTTGCTCAAACCCGGCGCCGAGTCCCGGGCGACGCCCGAGCGGGTGCTCTTCAACCCTTCCTACATCATGCCCCGCGCCCTGCGCGAACTGGGCTTCGCCGCCGGAGACGAGCGACTGATCCGCGCCGCCGACCACGGCGAGACGGTGCTCGCCGAACTCGCGCGCGAGCCGGTGATGCCCGACTGGATCGACGTGACGCGCGAGGGCTTTGCGCCGCCGCAGGAGCATGAGCTGCGTTCGAGCTACGATGCGCTGCGGGTGCCGCTCTATCTGAGCTGGTCCGGCCGCGGCGGCAACCCGGCGGTGCGCCAGGTGCTTGATATGCTCGAAAGCGCCGGGACGGCGGGCAAGCTCGCGGTGAGTGTCGATGCCGCGGGCCGCGTGCGCGACGAATCCGACTACGCGGGGTATTTCGCTCTCGCCGCGCTCGCACGCTGCGAGGCGCTGCCGGAGCCGACGACGCGCGACAGCGCGCAATCCTACTACCCGGCCACTCTGCAACTTCTCGCCGCTCTCGCGAAACGTGAACACAGGCCCTGCTGATCGCCCTGTTCTAGCCACAAAGCGGCGCGATAGAGCCTGCCATACGCACCGGAAGAAGATTGCGCCCCCCAATGGCTTGATCCTTCCGGGTGGCTGAGTTGTAGTGCCCGAAGACACAGGCCAAGAACCGCGAGTTGTTTATGAAGTACACCCGACTTTTCATCGGCATCGCCGCGATTCTCGTAACGCTCTGGGTGATCATCGGCGAGCAGATGACCGCCGCCAGCGCCAACGCCGTGGTGAACGCGCCCGTCGTGACGCTGCGCAGCCCGATCGCCGGCGATTTGCAGCTGCAGAACCACGCGCTCGGGGCGCGGCTGTCGCGCAATGAATTACTCGCCACGATCAACGATGCGCGCGCCGACACCGACCGTCTCAACGATCTGCAGCTCGAGCTTGAAACGCTGGACGCCGAAAACAACCGCTACCAGGCGGCGATCTCGGCCCTGAGCCGCGAGCGCGACGCGCTGGCGCAGCGCACCGAGACGTTCACGAACGCCCGCCTTGCCGAGCTCGAGGCCGAGCTGGCCGAGGCCCGCGTCCGGCGTGACCTGCTCGAGAGCGGCGCGGCGCAGGAGGACGCCACCGCCCTGGCCGACGCGGTCGCCGTCGAGGGCAGCCGCCGCCCCGGCGAGCCGAACACCCGCAATCTGGCCCTGTCGCATGCCCGTGAGCGCGTCGAAACGCTGCAGATCGCGCGCGACGCGCTGCAGGACGGCGTCTTCCTCGGCGACGGCTACAACGACGCGCCCTTCTCCGAGCAGCGCCGGATCCAGCTCGACTCGCAGATCGCCGACCTAGGGCTCGCGCGGTCCGAGACCAGCGCGCGCCGGGCCGCGCTGGAGCGGCGCCTCACCCGCGCCCGCCAGGTCCAGGGCATGCGGTCGCGCGCCGAGCTGCGCACCCCCTCCAGCGATATGCTCTACTGGGAGACCCTGCAGGCCGACACCGCCAACGTGCAGCGCGGCGATCCGCTGCTGCGGCTGGTGGACTGCGGCCAGAGCATCGTCACCCTGTCGGTGACCGAGCGCGTGTTCAACACGCTGCGCGTCGGGCAGGACGCCAGCTTCCGCTTCAGCGGCCAGTCCCGGGTCTATCCCGCCACGGTCGGGCGGCTCGCCGGCAGCGGCGCGCGCACGGTCTATGCCAACCTCGCGGTCGCGCCGAGCGAGAAGCACCTCGAGCGCTACGACGTGACCCTGCTGGTTCCCTCGCTGAACGCCGACTCCGAGCTCGGCTGCGCCATCGGCCGCACCGGCCGGGCCTTCTTCGACGGGCGCCCGCTCGACATCTTCCGCGGCTGGTTCGGCTGAGGTGGCCCCCTTCCCCCACCTCGGAGACCTCGGCTCGAGCGGCGCCTACCTGCTGCTCGTGGCGGGCATCGGGCTGGTGCTGCCCTTCGTCGTGGACCCCGAGCGGACCCGCGACCGCGCCATCCTTTTCGCCGCCGCCTTCTTCTTCGCGGCGCGCTACGCCTGGTGGCGCGGGGCCGAGACGCTCGCCCCCTTCGGCCTGACTCTCGACGCCGCGCTGAGCTACATGCTCTACGCGCTCGAACTGCTCACGCTGATCGGCTCGCTCAGCGCCTTCGTGATCCTCGCGCGGACGCTCAGTCGCAGCGAGGAGGTCGACACGCACGCGAACTGGTGGGGCGACGACGAGCCCAAGGTGGCGGTGATGATCGCCACCTACAACGAGGACCGCGACATCCTCGAGCGCACCATCATCGGTGCCAAGTCGCTGCGCCACAAGAACAAGGAAGTCATCATCCTCGATGACAACCGGCGCGACTGGCTGCGCGACTACTGCCTCGAGCAGAAGGTGCGCTACATGCGCCGCCCGGACAACAAGGGCTCGAAGGCGGGTAACATCAACCATGCGCTCGACCGGCTGGCCGAGGATCCGCAGCCGCCACAGTTCATCGCGGTGCTCGACGCCGATTTCGTGCCGCACCGGGGATTCCTGTCGCGCTGCCTCGCGCTGTTCCACGACCCGGACGTCGGGCTGGTGCAGACGCCGCAGCACTTCTTCAACGCCGACCCGATCCAGCACAACCTCGGGCTCAGCGCCTCCTACCCGGACGAGCAGCGCTTCTTCTTCGATCACATGCAGGCCTCGCGCGATGCCTGGGGCATCGCGATCTGCTGCGGCACCTCCTCGATCTGCCGCTTCGACGCGGTGCGCGCCATCGGCGGTTTCCCGACCGAGAGCATCACCGAAGACTTCATGCTCACCATCACCCTGCAGAGCCAGGGCTGGCGCACCGTCTACCTCAACGAGCCGCTGACCGAGGGGCTCGCACCGGAGGGGCTCAAGGAGTACATCACCCAGCGCGCCCGCTGGTGCCTCGGCCTGATGCAGATCGCCCGTTCCTCGGTGGGCCCCTTCTCGGACGCGAAGCTGCGCCTGCGCGACCGCTGGAGCGTCATCGACTCGGTGTTCTTCTGGGCCACCAGCTTTCCGTTCCGCATCGCCGCCATCATATTCCCGCTGCTCTACTGGTTCTTCGGGATCACCGTGGTCGACGCACGGCTCGCCGACGTGCTGGTCTATTTCGGCCCCTACTACGTCTGGGTCACCATGGTGATGAACCTGCTGTCGCGCGGGCTGATGATCCCGGTGTTCCACGACGTCAGCCAGCTCATCGGCGCCATCCCGATCACCCGCGCCGCCTACACCGGGCTGTTCCGGCCCAAGGGCCACAAGTTCTCGGTGACCGCCAAGGGCGGCGACCGCTCGAAGGTGGTGGTGCAATGGCGGCTGATGGCGCCCTTTGCCATTGCCCTGATCCTGAGCATCGCGGGGCTGTTCCTCGGCATCTTCAGCGATCGTTTCGCGATGAACGACGCCGGCGACGGCAAATGGGTGATCCTGTTCTGGACGCTCTACAACCTGATCGTCCTGTCGGTGACCTGCTTCACCTGCGTCGAGCTGCCCCGATCCGAGACCCATATGGCCGACAAGCCCGAGCGGGTGACCTTCACCGCCGCCGGCGAGACCCAGGAGCTCTGGCTGTCGTCGCTGACGCTCGACACCGCGCGGCTGCGCGGCAAGCCCTACCCGCCGCAGACCCGCGGCATGCTGCACCTGCCCGACGTAGGCAACCTAGAGGCCTATGTGATCGCGCCCACCACCGATGGCGCGCGCCTGCAGCTGGTGCCGACCGAGGAACAGCGCGAGGCGCTCTTCGTGCGCTTCTACGCCGAGGGCGATGCGCCCGGCGTGGTCAGCACGCGCACCTCGGCGGTGATCGCCGACATCGCGCGGCGCATCAGCTTCGGCCTGCCGGGCTGAGCGCCCGGCCGCATTCGTGGAAGGTCTGCCCCTGCAAGGTCAGCGCGGGGACGGTCTGTTCGGGGGCGACCAGCCCGCGGAAGATCAGAAGGTGTTGACCGAGAAGCCGATGAAATACTCCGCGGCCTCGAACCGGTAGCCGATGCGCAGGCTCACCGGCCCGTCGTAGTGCTTGCTCACCGCCAATGTCGTCTCGCTGTAGCTGTCGCTGCCGCCGGTCGAAACCTCGGTGCCGAAGCCCGAGTCGCCCCAACCTGACGAGGCCAGCAGGAACCAGCTGTTGTCGATGCTGCTGACCTCGGCGAGGTAATAGAACGAGCCCCAGTCGGTCGGCATCCAGCGATCGAGCGAGGCGCGCACGCCGATCTCGTACTCGTCTTCTTCGCCGTCGTTGTAGACACCGCCGAGGGCCGGCCCGACCTTGAAGTTCGCACCGAAAGGCGTGTCGAAGCCATAGAGCACGCTGCCGACCACCGAGTAGCCGCCGTCCCAGTGGCTGACCACGCCGCCGTAGTTGAGCCGGTTGCGGGTCACCGCCAGCACCGCACCTGCGGTGGTATTGGCCTGCTCGATCTGCACGAAGGTGCCGTCTGCAAGCGCGGCGAGCGGGGTCAGGGCAAGCGCTGCCGCGCCGAGGGAAGCGGTGATCTTCATGGCTGGGTCCGTTTTCTGAGGCTGCTCTCCGGATCTTTGCCCGGCTTGCGCCGAGCTTTGCAATGCAAGCCCGGCGATGCAAGAGGCAGGGGCCTCCCGCGATGGCAAAGCCGCCCACGCAGGCACCGCAAACGGCAACGGGGCGGAGGTTTCCCCCCGCCCCGTGTAAATCTTCCGAGCGCCTCAGAGCGCAGCGGGCATCACGCGCCTTCGAGCGCTGGTCGGGTCACGCGCCTTCGAGCGCGATCGCGATGCCTTGGCCGACGCCGATGCACATGGTCGCCAGCGCCTTCTGGCCGGGCTTCAGCTCCAGCGCGGCGGTGCCGGTGATGCGGGCGCCGGACATGCCGAGCGGGTGGCCGAGCGCGATGGCGCCGCCGTTGGGGTTCACCCGCGGGTCGTCATCGGCAATGCCCAGATCGCGCAGCGTGGCGATGCCCTGCGAGGCGAAGGCCTCGTTCAGCTCGATCACGTCAAAGGCGTCCTGCGTCAGGCCGAGACGGGCCATCAGCTTCTTCGACGCCGGCGCCGGGCCGAAGCCCATGATGCGCGGCTCGACGCCCGCCGTGGCCCCGCCGACGATGCGCGCGATCGGGGTCAGCCCGTGCGCCTTCACCGCCGCTTCCGAGGCGACGATCAGCGCCGCGGCGCCGTCGTTCACGCCCGAGGCGTTGCCCGCCGTCACCGAGCCGCCGTCGCGGAACGGGGTCGGCAGCTTCGCCAGTTTCTCCAGCGAGGTCTGGCGCGGGTGCTCGTCGCTGTCGACGACCAGCGGATCGCCCTTGCGCTGCGGGATGGTCACCGGGGTGATCTCCTGCGCCAGACGGCCATTCGCCTGCGCCGCCGCCGCCTTCTCCTGCGACCGCATCGCGAAGGCGTCCTGATCCTCGCGCGAGATGCCGAACTGCTCGGCCACGTTCTCGCCGGTCTCGGGCATGCTATCGACGCCGTATTGCGCCTTCATCAGCTTGTTGACGAAGCGCCAGCCGATGGTGGTGTCGTAGATCTCGGCATTGCGCGAGAAGGCCGAGCTGGCCTTCGGCATCACGAAGGGCGCGCGCGACATGCTCTCGACCCCGCCCGCGATCGCAAGCTCGATCTCGCCCGCCTTGATGGCGCGCGCCGCCGCGATGATCGCGTCCATGCCCGAGCCGCAGAGGCGGTTGAGCGTGGTGCCCGGCACGGTCACCGGCAGCCCCGCCAGCAGCGCGGACATGCGCGCGACGTTGCGGTTGTCTTCGCCCGCCTGGTTGGCGCAGCCGAAGTAAACCTCGTCCACCGCCGACCAGTCGATGTCGTGCTTGGCCATCAGCGCCTTCAGCGGGATGGCCCCGAGGTCATCGGCGCGGACCTGCGAAAGCGACCCGCCGAAGCGGCCGATGGGCGTGCGGATGTAGGAACAGATATAGGCTTCGGTCATCTCAGAGCTCCGGGCAGATGAGGTCGCCAACCTCACCCTCGACATGCAGCGGGGCACCGGTCAGGGCCTGCAACTCGTCGAAGGAGATGGCGGGGATCTTCTCGCGCAGGACGAACTTGCCGCCCTCCACGTCGACCACCGCCAACGAGGTGTAGATGCGGGTCACGCAGCCGACGCCGGTCAGCGGCAGCGAGCAGCTTGCCACCAGCTTGGGAGCGCCCTTCTTGGTGACGTGGTCGGTCAGCACCGCCACGCGCTTGGCGCTCTGCACCAGGTCCATCGCGCCGCCGACGGCCGGCACGCCGCCCTTGCCGGTGGACCAGTTGGCGAGGTCACCGTTCTGCGCGATCTCGTAGGCGCCGAGGATGGCCACGTCGAGATGGCCGCCGCGCACCATGGCGAAGCTGTCGGCATGGTGGAAGAACGCGGTGCCCGGCTTGATGGTGATCGCCTTCTTGCCGGCGTTGATGCAGTCCCAGTCCTCTTCGCCCGGCTTCGGCGCCTCGCCGAAGTCCAGCACGCCGTTCTCGGTGTGGAAGATCGCCTGCTTGCCCTCGGGCTGGAACTTGGCGACCATCTCGGGGAAGCCGATACCGAGGTTGACGTAGGCGCCGTCCTCGATGTCCTGCGCCGCGCGCCAGGCGATCTGGGCGTTGCTCAGCTTGATGGCAGAGATGTCGGTCACGGTATCGCTTGCAGTATCGCTCATGGGTAGACAGCCTCCGCCCGGTTCAGCTCTTCTTCCTGTGCGGGCTTCGCCACCTCGACCACCGAGCCGACGAAGATGCCCGGGGTGATGACGTGCTCGGGATCGATGCCGCCCAGCGGGACGATCTTCGAGGCCTGCGCGATGGTGTGGGTCGCGGCCATGGCCATCACCGGGTTGAAGTTGCGCGCCGCCATCCGGTAGGTCAGGTTGCCGTGCGGATCGGCCAGTTCGGCCTTGATCAGCGCGAAGTCGGCCTTGAGCCAGCGCTCGCGGACGTAGTGCTTGCCCTCGAACTCCTCGGTCGGCTTGCCCTCGGCCAGCTCGGTGCCGTAGCTCGTGGCGGTGTAGAAGGCGGGGATGCCCGCGCCACCTGCCCGGATACGCTCGGCGAGCGTGCCCTGCGGCACGATCTCAAGCTCGATCTCTCCGGCGAGGTAGGCCTCGGTGAAGACCCGCGGGTCCGCCGAGCGCGGGAAGGAGCAGATCAGCTTCTTCACCCTCTTCTGTTCGATCAGCGCAGCGAGGCCGACGTGGCCGTTGCCCGCGTTGTTGTTGACGACGGTCAGGTCCTTGGCGCCGTGGTCGATCAGCGCGTGGATCAGCTCGATCGGCGCGCCGGAGCCGCCGAAGCCGCCGATCATCACGGTCGCGCCATCGGGAATGGCCGAAACGGCCTCCGCGGCGCTGGCGATGGTCTTGTCCATGAAATCCTCCTTGGGGCGCGTATCGCCCTCGGCGCCTGAAATATGACCTGGGCGGAACAGGAACCACGAATTTCGTGCGCATATTGACATTTGTTCATATGCCGAGAGAAATCGTGCGCATGTTGAACAAACCGACCGATTTCATCGCCTCACTGGCGAAGGGCCTGCAGGTGATCGAGTGCTTTCGCGCCGAGACTCCCCGGCTGTCGATCGCGCAGGTGGCCGAGTCCACCGGCCTCGACCGCGCCACGGCCCGGCGCTGCCTGCTGACGCTGCACCGGCTGGGCTACGCCGATTACGACGGCAAGTTCTTCCAGCTCACCCCGCGCATCCTGCGGCTCGGCATGGGGGCGCTGGCCGCCCTGCCCCTGCCGCAGCTCGTGCAGCCCTGGCTCGACCAGCTTTCGGAGCAGATCCACCAGTCGAGCTCGGTGTCGATCCTCGACGAGACCGAGATCGTCTACCTCGCCCGCGCGGCACAGCAAAAGGTGATGAGCATCGGCCTGATGCCCGGCTCGCGGCTGCCCGCCCATTGCACCTCGATGGGCCGGGTGCTGCTGGCCGCCCTGCCCGAGGCCGAGATGCGGACGCTGCTCGAGCGCTCGGACCTGACGCCGCGCACCCCGCGGTCGCTGACCGATCCGGCGGAGATCGCCGCGCGCATCGCGCAGGTGCGCGCGCAGGGCTTCGCGATCATCGACCAGGAGGTGGAGATGGGGCTGCGCTCCATTGCCGTGCCGCTCTACAACGCGCACGGAAAGGTGGTGGCGGCGCTGAACACCGGGCTTCCGGCGATGCAGGCGGAGCCGGAGGAGCTGGCGCAGGACTACCTGCCGGCGCTGCTGAAGGTGCAGGCGGGGCTGCGCCGGGTGCTGCCCTGACGCCCGTCATCTCGGCGTAGATACTCACCTCGGCGCAGGCAGCAGGGTACCAACGTGAGCATCAGGACACCGACGAAAGCCGGAGGCAGCGATACCGGCCGGGCACGAAAAAGGGGCGAGGGTTTCCCCCGCCCCGATTTCATGAGTCGGTCCTGTGGAACCGCGTCGGTCAGTTGTCTTCGATGCTCAGCGCCACGAAGCGCGGATCACCGCCGCGGCGCACCAGCAGCAGCAGCGACTTGCGGCCGGCGTCCTTCGCCTCGGTGACCTTGTCTTCGAGGTCCTCGATGCTGAGCACTTCGGCCTGGCCGGCCTCGGTGATCACGTCGCCGGCGCGCAGACCCTTTTCATAGGCTTCCGCGGCGGGATCGACGTCGGTGACGGCCAGGCCCTTGGCGGTATCCGCAAGGCCAAGCTCGGCACGCAGCTCAGCGGTGAGCGGCGACAGCGTGAGGCCCATCAGGTCGCGGGTCTCCGGGGCTTCCGGCGTCGCCTGCTCCTGCGAGGCGGGCACGGTCTGAGCGGTTTCCTCGCGGCGGCCGAGCGTGACGAGCAGCGTCTCGGTGTTGCCGTTGCGGTTGACCACCACGCGGACCGACTTGCCGACCTCGGTGTTGCCGACGATGCGCACGAGCTGGCGGGTGTCGGTGACCGGCTTGCCGTCAAAGGAGACGATCACGTCACCCGACTTCATGCCCGCGTCCATTGCCGGGCCATCCGGCACGTCCGAGACCATGGCGCCCTCGGCGGACTCCAGACCCAGCGCCTCGGCCATGTCCGGGGTCACGTCCTGGATGCGCACGCCGAGCCAGCCGCGGCGGGTCTCGCCGTATTGCTTGAGCTGGTCGACAACCTTGGTCACCACGTTCGACGCCATCGAGAAGCCGATGCCGATCGAGCCGCCGTTGGGCGAGAGGATCGCGGTGTTCACGCCGATCACGTCGCCGTTCATGTTGAACAGCGGGCCACCCGAGTTGCCGCGGTTGATCGCCGCGTCGGTCTGGATGTAGTCGTCATAGGTGCCCGAGAGCGCGCGGTTGCGGGCTGAGACGATGCCGGCCGAGACCGAGAAGCCCTGGCCGAGCGGGTTGCCCATGGCCATGACCCAGTCGCCGACCTTGGAGTCGTCGGAGTTGCCGAACTTCACAAAGGGCAGCGGCTCGTCGGCCTCGACCTTCAGCAGGGCGATGTCGGTGTTGGGGTCGGTGCCCACCAGTTCCGCGTCCAGCTCCTTGCCGGAGAAGAACTCGATGGTGATCTCGTCCGCGCCCTCGATGACGTGGTTGTTGGTGACGATGTAGCCGTCTTCCGACACCACGAAGCCCGAGCCGAGCGCCGAGGAGCGGCGCGGACGGTCGCCTTCGGGGCCGGGGTTCGGGTTCTGGAACTCGCGGAAGAAATCCTCGAAGGGCGAGCCCTCGGGCACGATGCCCTGCGGGCCGGTACGGCCTGCGACCATGGTCGACGTGGTGATGTTCACCACCGAGGGGCTGACCCGCTCGGCGAGCGACGAGAAGCTGGAGGGCGCGCTCTGCGCCTGCGCCATGATCGACTGCGAGACGATCATGAACATCGAGACGGTGGCCAGCCAGATCAGGCGCACCGGGCGCGACCCCTCTCTCATTGCAAGATTTTCTGGTTTCACAGGGAACTCCTTTTGTTCGGCACTCGCCGCACGGGGCCGCACGGCGGGCTGCCTCCTCATGAACAAGCGTAACATAGGAGGTTTTTGCGGCCACCAAAGAAAAGGTTTCAAGCTTTCAAGCCCATGTGACAGGCCGGTGAAAAACCATCCATGCAGAAATGCAATCGGCGCCTGCCAGGCCGGGGCATTCCCCCGGGAATATCGGCGCTACCCGCCGAAACTCCGGGCGATCCACAGCAGCACTACCCCGGTCACGACGGTCACGAGCCCCAGCGTCCGGCGCGTCTCCAGCGGCATCTGCCGCAGCGCCTCGAGCATGCGCTCAACAAGCGAAGGGGCCAGTGCGTACACCAGCCCCTCGATCACGAGGACCAAAGCGATCCCCGTCAGTATGTCCGTGCCGGTCACTCGGTCGCGGTGCCGGTCGCGGTGCCGGTCGTGGCGCCGGTAGAGCTCTCGGTCGAGGCGGCCGTGTCAGCCTGGCTCGCGGCGGGCGGCACCGTGCCGATCTCGCCCTGCGACGTGAAGTACTCGAAGAACTCGCCGTTCGGCGTCATGACCATCGAGGAGCTGCCCGAAGCGAGCGACGTCTCATAGGCCTGAAGCGACCGGTAGAAGGCAAAGAACTCCGGGTCCGCGCCATAGGCCTCGGCGAAGATGCTGTTGCGCTCCGCGTCGGCCTCACCGCGGATGATGTCGCCATCGCGGTTGGCTTCCGATTGCGTCTCGACCACGGTCCGGTCGGCCAGCGCGCGCACGCGCTGCGCGGCCTCGTTACCACGGGCGATCTCGTCGGCGGCCTCGCGTTCACGCTCGGCGCGCATCCGGGCGAAGGTCGCGTCGAGGTTCTGCGTCGGCAGGTTGGTCTGCTTGAGACGCACGTCCACAACGTCGAGACCCAGCGACAGCGCCTGCTGGCGTGCCTGGTCACGGATGCGGTTGGTCAGCCCGCGGCGATCCGTCGACAGGATCACGTCCGAGGTCACCTGGTCGGCACCCAGCACTTCGCGGATCTGCGCGTTGAGGATGCCCGACAGGCGGTCCTCGGCGGTGCGCAGCCCGCCCACGCCGACGGCCTGCCGGAAGCGGACCACGTCGGAGATGCGGTAGCGCGCGAAGGCGTCCACCACGAGACGGCGGTCATCCGACGGCGTGACCTCGATGGTTTCGGTGTCCAGCGACAGGATGCGGTCGTCGTATTTCACCACTTCCTGGATCAGCGGAATCTTGAACGCGAGACCCGGCTCTTCCTTGACGGACTTGATCTGGCCGAACTGCATCACCAGCGCCTTCTCGCGCTCGTCCACGACGAAGATCGACGAGAGCGCGATGACCGCCAGGACGACGACGACCGGCAGCAAATAGGTCGATTTGCGCATGTCAGTTGCCTCCCTCGGTGGTGGTGGTTCGGCTGCGGTTCAGCTCGTTCAGCGGCAGGTAGGGCACGACACCGCCCTCGCCGGTCAGACCCTCGTCGAGGATGGTCTTGTCGACGCTGCCCAGGACCTTCTCCATCGTCTCGAGGTAGAGACGGCGGCGGGTGACCTCGGGCGCCTTGGCGTATTCCTCGCGCACGGCCGAGAAGCGGCTGGCTTCACCCAGTGCCTCGTTGACCACGCGGGCGCGGTAGCCCTCGGCCTGCTCGCGGATCTGCGCCGCTTCACCGCGGGCCTCGGCGACCACGCGGTTGGCGTAGGCGTCGGCCTGGCGTTCGAGACGGTCGCGCTCCTGCTCGGCGGCCTGCACCTCGCGGAAGGCGTCGATCACCTCGCGGGGCGGGTCGGCCGTGTCGAGGTTGATCCGCACGATGTTGATGCCGCTTTCGTACTCGTCGAGCGTCGCCTGGATCTGCTCGCGCGCGGTGTCGGCGATGATGCCGCGGTCGCGGTTGAGGATCGGCGCGAGGTTGCTCGCCGCGATGATCTCGCGCATCACCGCCTCCGAGACCGCCTGGACGGTCAGCTGCGGGTCGCGGATGTTGAACAGCAGCTTCGCCGGATCGTTGATGTTCCAGACCACCTGGAACTCGATGTCGACGATGTTCGCATCGGTGGTCAGCATCAGGCTGTCCGCCGCATCTCGGCCGTTGCCGATGGTCTCGGTGCGCTCGGAGGTCACGTTGACCACCTCATGCGTCACGAAGGGCCAAGGTGCGAAGTTCAGACCGGGGTTGCCGGTCGAGGAATACTTGCCGAGGAAAAGCTCCACCGACTGTTCCTCGGGGCGCACGGTGTAGAAGCTCATCCAGGCCCAGACGCCGATCGCCGCCAGCGCGGCGATTGCCACGGTGCCGCGGTTGAACTTCGGACCGCCGGAGCCGCCGCCGGTGCCATTGGTGTTGCCACCGCCACCGCGCCCGCCCATCAGCACGCGCAGCCGCTCCTGGCCCTTCTTCATCAGCTCGTCAATCTCGGGGATCTGCGGATCCTCGGGGCGCCGGCCGCCGTTGTTGCCGCCTCCGCCACCGCTGGGAGGCCTGCCACCTCCCTGATTGCCACCGCCGCCCCAGGGGCCGCCGCCGTGTCCTGCCATTAGGTTCCTTCCCTCTCACTCACTTGTCCGTGTCTCCCTACCTGTGCACTAAGCCCGCGAATTCAAGCGGTGCGCACCGGGTTCCGCATGGTGACCATCTCTTCTGCCATGGTCGGGTGCACCGCCACGGTACGATCGAAATCTTCCTTGGTCGCGCCCATCTTCACCGCGATGCCGGCGAGCTGGATCATCTCGCCCGCATTCGGCGCGACGATGTGGCAGCCCAGCACCTTGCGTGTCGCCTTCGAGACTATGAGCTTCATCATCACACGGTCGGGACGCCCGGCAAAGGCCGTCTGCATCGGCCGGAAGGAGGTCGCGTAGACCTCGATCGGCTCCTGCTCGGCGGCCTCCTCTTCCGACAGGCCGATGGTGCCGAATTCCGGCTGGGTGAACACCGCCGAGGGGATCAGCTCGTGATCGACCTTCGTGGGGTTGTTCTTGAAGACGGTCTCGACGAAGGCCATGCCCTCGCGGATCGCCACCGGGGTAAGGTTCACCCGGTCGGTGACGTCGCCGATGGCGTGGATTGAGGGAACCGCGGTGGCGCTGAACGCGTCCACCTCGATCTCGCCCTTGCGGCCCAGCTTCACGCCCGCCTCTTCCAGCCCCATGTCGACGGTGTTGGGCGCGCGGCCGGTGGCGAAGAACACCTGGTCGTAGACCTTCACGTCGCCATTGGTGCCCTTCACGAGGATCGGCCCCTCGCCCGGCGTGCCGCCGCTATGGTCGGCCAGCATCTCCTGCATCGAGGCGCCCATGGGCACGCCCGCGGAAGACTTGCCCTCGAGATCCTCGGCGGTCGCCCGGCGCATCTCGACGATGTCGGTGCCGCAATGCAAGTGCACGCCGTTCTCGATCATGCTCTCGGCGATCAGCCCGCGCGCCTGCTCGTCGAAGCCGCGCAGGATCTGCGCGCCGCGATAGTATTGCGTCACCTCGACGCCGAGCCCGTTGAGGATGCAGGCGAACTCGCAGGCGATATAGCCGCCACCGACGATCAGCACCGACTTCGGCAGGGTCTCGAGGTGGAAGATGTCGTCCGACACCAGTCCAAGCTCGGCATTGGGGATCTCGGGGCGCACCGGGCGGCCGCCGGTGGCGATGAGGATGTTCTTCGCGGTGATCGTCTCGCCGGTCGACAGCTCGACCGTATGCGCGTCCTTCACCTTGGCCCGCGCGTCGTAGGAGGTGACGCCGGAGTTCTTCAGCAGGTTGCGGTAGATGCCCTCGAGCCGGTCGAGTTCGGCGTTCAGCCGCTGCTGGAAGTTGCCCCAGTCGAAGCTGCCCGCCTCGATATCCCAGCCGTAGCCCTTGGCGTCCTCGGCCACGGTGCCGTATTCCGAGGCGAAGACCATCAGCTTTTTGGGCACGCAGCCGCGGATGACGCAGGTGCCGCCGTAGCGGTCTTCCTCGGCCAGAGCCACCTTGGCCCCGGCCTCGCCCGCGGCGACACGCGCTGCACGGACGCCGCCGGACCCGCCGCCGATGACAAAAAGATCGTAGTCAAAATCGCTCATGGCTCGCCTCATAGTCTTTCGGGCGGGAGGTAGACCACAGGCCGCAACGGAAGGCCAGAGGCGGCGGGTCCGGGTGGCACGGCGGTTCGGGTCGAAATCTGGCCGGAATCAAGGCCCAGCGCCGCCGGCCAGCGGCCGACCGCCCCCTGGGCGGCCGCGTCTGCACCGGCATCTCGCGATCACCCGTTCGGCAGAGCGTCAGGATAGCGTGCCAGGCCGCAGGCGGTGAGAGCGGTCGTCCTCTGGGCTCCCGTGCACAAATCGGAAGCAGCGCGGGGCAAAACGAAAGAGGCCGCCCAGACGGGCGGCCTCTTCCTAATCCAACCGGCAGCGCCTTACAGCCCCGCCGCCTCCGCCAGATCGACCTCGGTCACGCTGACCTCGCCGCTCGCGCCGTCGCGCAGCTCGGCCTTGCCGTCCTCGAAGCCGATCACCACCTTGTCGCAGATGTCGATGAACAGCCCGTTCTCCACCACCCCGGGGATCTGGTTCAGCGCCAGCGACAGCGCCTTCACGTCACCGATCCGCTTCAGGTGCAGGTCGAGAACGTGGTTCCCCTCGTCGGTGATGAAGGGCGCGTCCCCGGCCATGCGCAGCGAGGTCTCGCGACCATCGACGTCCATGTCCGCCAGCACGCGTTCGACCAGCGTGCGGGTCGAGGCGCCGCCGAAACGGATCACTTCCAGCGGCAGCGGGAAGGCCCCCAGCGTCGCCACGTCCTTGGCGGCATCGGCGATGACGATCATCTGGTCCGAGGCGGAGGCCACGATCTTCTCCTGAAGATGCGCGCCGCCGCCGCCCTTGATCAGGTTGAGCGCGGGATCGAACTCGTCGGCGCCGTCGATGGTCAGATCGAGCCAGCCCGCCTCGTCGAGCGAGATCACCTCGATGCCCACCTGCCGCGCCAGTTCGGCGGTGCGGGTCGAGGTCGGCACGGTGCGGATCGTCAGCCCCTCGTCGCGCACCCGGCGGCCGAGGTACTTCACCAGCCAGGCGGCGGTGGAGCCGGTGCCGAGACCGACGCGCATGCCGTCCTCGACGAAATCGGCAGCCCGGCGGGCGGCCACGAACTTTGCAATGTCGGTCGGCGAGAGCTCTGCGGTCATCGCTGCGATTCCCCTTCTTCGGATGTCGCGGCGCTTATAGGATCTTCGCACGCGCCGGCGATAGGCAAAAGTCCCGCACCGCCGCTGCGTTTTCCTTCGATGAAATGCCGCAATTCTTCATGTGATCCGGTGGCGACACGGGCTAGGGTCCGCCGCAACCACAGCGCAGAGTCGAGGCCGTCATGTTTCTTTCCGTGTTCGAGATGTTCAAGGTCGGCATCGGCCCGTCGTCCTCCCACACGATGGGGCCGATGGTGGCCGCGGCGCGCTTCCTCGACCGTCTGCGCGGCGCGCCCTTCGCCGCCGCCGGGCTGCGCGGCTCGCTGCACGGCTCGCTGGCCTTCACCGGCGTCGGCCATGCCACCGACCGCGCCACCATCCTCGGCCTCGCAGGCTTCGAGCCGGAGAGCTACGACGCCGAGGCCGCCGAGGCGGCGCTGGCCGAGATCGACGCCACCGGCACGGTTCACCCCGAGGGCCTCGAGCCGCTGAAGTTCTCGCCCAAGACCGACCTGCGCTTCGACTACGACCGCACTCTGCCCGGTCACGCCAACGGCATGATCCTGATGGCCACCGACGCGCAGGGCGACGTGATCCTGCAGGAGACCTACTATTCCGTCGGCGGCGGCTTCGTACTCACCGAAGACGAGCTGACTTCGGGCGAGGACAAGGACCACGGCCCCGCCGTGCCCTACCCCTTCAAGAGCGCCGCCGAAATGCTGCAGATGGCCGAGACGTCGGGCCTCACCATTGCCGAGATGAAGCGCCGCAACGAGCTCTCGCGCCGCCCCGCCGCCGAGCTCGACGCCGGGCTGCTGCGCATCTCCGAGGTGATGATGAACTGCCTCGACCGCGGGCTGGAAGGCGGCGGCATCCTGCCCGGCGGGCTGAACGTCAAGCGCCGCGCCGGCAACATCCACGAGCAGCTACAGGCCGAGCGCGGCCGCAACCTCACCGCGCCGCATGTGATCAACGACTGGATGAGCTGCTACGCCATGGCGGTGAACGAGGAGAACGCCGCCGGCGGTCAGGTGGTCACCGCGCCGACCAACGGCGCGGCGGGCGTGGTGCCCGCGGTGCTGCGCTACTGGCTCGACTTCGTGCCCGGCGCCGCCCCCTCGCGCATCCCAGAGTTCCTGCTCACCGCCGCCGCCATCGGCGGGCTGGTGAAATACAACGCGTCGATCTCCGGCGCCGAGGCCGGCTGTCAGGCCGAGGTCGGCAGCGCCTCGGCCATGGCCGCCGCCGGGCTCTGCGCCGTCATGGGCGGCACCCCGGCGCAGATCGAGAATGCCGCCGAGATCGCCCTCGAGCATCACCTCGGCATGACCTGCGATCCGGTGAAGGGCCTCGTGCAGGTGCCCTGCATCGAGCGCAACGGGCTGGGCGCGATCAAGGCAGTCTCGGCGGCCTCGCTGTCGATGCGCGGCGACGGCACGCATCTGGTGTCGCTCGACGCCTGCATCGAGACCATGCGCCAGACCGGCCGCGACATGGGGCACGAGTACAAGGAGACCTCGCTCGGCGGCCTCGCGGTGAACGTGCCGAACTGCTGAGGGAAGAGCTACGGGAGCCGGGCGAGCGCCGGCCCGTGCGGTGGCGCCACAACGAGTGAGGTCAGCACTTTATCTCGGCCAAGTCCGGACGAACTTCGAGCGTCGCAAAGGGTCGACAAAGCGCCAGCCCGCCGGAACGACGTCGTCCATCGTGCTCGCACCGATGGCGCCATGATGAACGACCGCCCGCCCGGCGGCTTCGCCTTTAGTCCGGGCGCACCCGCGACCAGTGGCGTTCACGCCGCCTTTGCCCCCAGCCGGTACATGAACAGCGTCGCATCCCGCCGCGCCGTGCCCTCGGGCGCCAGCGCGTACTCCGGGATTTCCCCCGCCGGAAGGAAGCCGCAGGCCGTATAGAGATGCTGCGCCGCATCCCCGGTGCGCGTGTCGAGCGTGATCAAATCCCGCCCCAGCCCCTCCGCCCGGACCAGCAGCGCCTCGACCAGCGCCCGGGCCAACCCGCGGCGGCGGAACTCCGGGTGCACCAGCATCTTCGAGATCTCTGCCCGGTGCGTCTGGTTCGGCATGCCCGCCAGAGCCAGCGAGACCGTGCCGACCATCCGTTCACCCTCGAAAGCGCCGAAGAGAATGCGCTCGCCGCTCTCGATTTCGGGAACCAGCTCCTCCCAGAAGCGCAGCGCCTCGGCCTTGCCGAAGGGCATCACGAAGCCGACGCTCGCCCCGTCCGCCACGCAGGCGGCAAGGATATCCGCCAGATCCCGCAGATGATCGCGAATCCCGGATGCGGGAATCTCTCGGATCATGGCGTCACCAGCACCAGCACGTATTGCGCCGGTTTCTTCTTGCTGAGCGCGGTGAAGCGCGAGGGCCCCTCCAGCCGGTAGCGCAGCGTGTCGCCCGCCGCCAGCTCGTGCGGCACGCCCTCGACCTCGACCCGCAGCTTGCCCGACAGCAGGTGCAGGTGATGCTCCAGCCCCGGCACGGGCGAGGCGTCATAGGCGATCTCCGCCCCCGGCTGCAGCGCGCAATGCAGCATCTCGGCGGCAAGCCCCGTGGCGGCGGGCGAGATCACCCGGCGGGTGAACCCCGTCGCCGCATCCGCCCATTCCGGCTGATCGGCGGCGGGGACATGCGCGGTGAACCCCTCCTCCACCATGGCCATCAGCCGCGACATGCTGAGCCCGTAGGGGAGGCAGAGCTTGCCCAGAACCTCCGCGGTGGGGCTGGTCTCGCCCTTCTCGAAGCGCGACAGCGCGGCGCGGGAGATACTGCTGCGCTCGGCCAGCTGGTCGAGCGTCAGCCCGGCCTCCGCACGCAGCGCGGCAAGGCGGCGGGCCAGCCGGGCGGTCAGATCGCCAGCAGGTGCTGGAAGGGGCGGGGAAGCCAGCTCGGCCATTGCGGTAACTCCGGGATAATCTCTATTGAGAGAAATATTCCCAATTCAGGCCGAAGACGCAAGCCCGCTCACGCCTGCGCCTTCTCCCGCCCCGCCGAGAGCGATTTCACCGACCCCGAGGCGATCACCTCGCCGCTCTCGGCAAAGCGGTCATGGTATTGCTCCACCTTCGCCAGGTCATAGAGGTAGTTGACCATCGCCCCGCCGGACTGGCGCACACCGTTTTCCGAGGTGTCGGCCCCGGCGTGCACCGCGTGCACCATGGCGCCATTGCCGAGATGGAAGCGCGCCACCGGATCGCGCGGCCGCCCGTCGCCGCGCTTGGCGGTGAGCAGGTAATGCGCCGCGAGCTGGGTCATGCGCTTGCCGTCGGCGGGATCATAGCTCACCCCCTGCTCCTCCAGCCAGCGCACCAGCCCCGGGATCGGCGAGAGCGTCACGAAGGTCTTCAGCCCCGGCAGGGTGCTGGCCAGATCCGAGGCCACCTGCTTGATCAGCGAATTGCCGAAGGAAATGCCCGCCAGCCCCGGCTGGCAATTGGAGATCGAGTAGAACACCGCGGTGTCGGCGCTGCGCTCCTCCAACGGCACCCGCTCCTCCTCGAGCAGCGCCTGGATCGAGCCCGGCACGCCGCGGGTCAGCGCCACCTCGACGAAGATCAGCGGCTCGTCGGGCATCGCCGGATGGAAGAAGGCAAAGCAGCGCCGGTCCGGCGGCGCAAGACGGCGGCGCAGATCGTCCCAGCTCTGGATCGCGTGCACCGCCTCGTAGGCGATGATCTTCTCGAGCACATGCGCCGGGCTCTCCCAGCTGATCGGCCGCAGCACAAGGAAGCCGCGGTTGAACCAGCTCTTGAACAGATGCCGGAAATCCTCGTCGAGCGCCTCCAGCTCGGGCTCGCCCCGACCCCGCCGCAAGAGATCGGCACGCATCCGCACCAGCCGCTCGGTCGCCCCCGGCACCATGTTGAGCCGGCGCAGCAGCTCGGCCCGCGGCGGCTCGGCGGCGCTCATGAAGGCGCGGTAGCTGCGCCCCGAGGGCTCGGCCTCATAGGCCTCCAGCGCCGAGCGCACCGCCTCGGCATCGACGTTGAGCGCGGCCAGCCCGTGGAAGGCTTCCAGCTTTTCCGCCCCGGACATGCCGTCGTAGCGCTGCAGCACGTGACGGGCCAGCGTCGCGGCGACGGTCTCGCTGCGCGCCTCGAGCAGTTCCGTCACCAGCTCCGGCAAGGCGCGTGGATCGCGCCGCAGCCGCGGCACCGCCCCGGCACGGCGATCGAAGATGGTGCTGAGAAGATCGGCGAAGAGACTCATGCGAACTCCTTTCCGGCGCCGCCCGCGGCGCCCTGCGCCCTCCCGCAGCCACCAGCGTGCGCAGCCCCCCGCCGCATGGCAAGCCTGTTCGCGCCAACGCCCGCGCAGCGGGCGGCATATTCCCTTTCGTGCAGGTCCAAACATCCCGGCGAGAATCCGCAGAGCGGACGGGGGTGAAGTCCCCAGCGGGCCCGGCGATGCCCACCGGCACAGGCCAACGAGGCGTTGGGGGACTCCAGAGCCCCTCGCTCAGCCTGCGATTGCATCCCCGAGGCGCACAAGGAGAGCCTGCCCATTGCCTGAGCATCTGCCCCCACCCTGCCTAGCCGCTGAGCAAGAATCCCCCACCGCCGACGCCAGGGCAATTGCCACGAATCGGCGCATTCCTTACCGCTTGGTAAAAAATTCACAGAACACCCACAGGGATGGAAAAGGACAGACGGATGGCAATCGACAACATGGCCGGGATGCTGACCCGGCGCGGACTGCTGAAGCGCACGGGCGGGCTCGCCGCCCTTGCGAGCACCGGGCTCGCCGGCAAGCTGATGGCGCAGGAGCCGATCAGCGTCGCGGGCATCTACACGGTGCCGGTCGAGCAGCAATGGGTGAGCCGCATCCATGTCGCCGCCGAGGCGGCCAAGGCGGCGGGGCTGATCAGCTACACCTATTCCGAGAACACCGCCAACACCGACTATCCGCGCGTCATGCGCGAATACGCCGAGAGCGGCGCGCAGCTGATCATCGGCGAGATCTTCGGCGTCGAGCAGGAGGCCCGCGAGGTCGTGCTCGACTACCCGGACACCGCCTTCCTCATGGGCTCGAGCTTCATGCCCGACGAGGCCTATCCGAACCTCGGCGTCTTCGACAACTACATCCAGGACGCCTCGTACCTGTCGGGCATCATCGCCGGCGCGATGAGCGAGAGCGGCAATATCGGCATGGTCGGCGGCTTCCCGATCCCCGAGGTGAACCGGCTGATGCATGCCTTCATGGCCGGGGTGAAGGAGATCAAGCCCGAGGCGACCTTCCAGGTCAGCTTCATCGGCTCCTGGTTCGACCCGCCCAAGGCCAAGGAGACCGCCTTCGCGATGATCGAAAGCGGCGCCGACATGCTCTACGCCGAGCGCTTCGGCGTGTCGGACGCGGCGCAGGAGAAGGGCGTGCTGGCGATCGGCAACGTCATCGACACGCAGGCCGACTACCCCGAGACCGTCGTCGCCTCGGCGCTCTGGGACTTCGGCCCGACGCTGGCCGCGGCGCTGGCCAAGGTCAGCGACGGCAGCTTCTCGGCCGAGAACTACGGCATCTATAGCTTCATGAAGGAAGGCGGCTGCTCGCTCGCCCCGCTCGGCACCTTCGAGGGCAAGGTCCCGCAGGAGGCCCTCGACATGGTGGCGGCGAAGGAAGCGGCGATCAAGGACGGCTCCTTCACCGTCGAGATCAACGACGAAGAGCCGACCTCCTCCTGATGGCACAGGCACAAGAGGCGCAGGACGTGGTCCTGCGCCTTTCCGGCATCACCAAACGGTTCGGCGCGCTCACCGCCAATGACGCGATCAGCTTCTCGCTGGCGCGCGGCGAGGTCGTGGCGCTGCTCGGCGAGAACGGCGCCGGCAAGACCACCCTGATGAACATCCTCTTCGGCCATTACACCGCCGATGCGGGCACGGTGGAGGTGTTCGGCCAGCCCCTGCCCCCCGGCCTGCCCGGCGCGGCGCTGGCGGCGGGCGTGGGCATGGTACACCAGCACTTCACGCTCTCGGGCAATATGACCGTGCTGGAGAACATCCTGCTCGGCACCGCGCCGCTGTGGCGCCCCGGCCTCGGCCGCGCGGCGGCGCGGCGGCGGGTCGAGCAACTCTCGCGCGATTTCGGCCTTGCGGTGCATCCCGATGCCCGCGTCGCGACGCTCTCGGTGGGCGAACGGCAGCGGGTCGAGATCCTGAAAGCCCTCTACCGCGACGCCCGCATTCTCATCCTCGACGAGCCGACCGCCGTGCTCACCCCGCAGGAAAGCGACGCGCTCTTCGAAACGCTGCGCAAGGCGGTGGCGCAGGGGCTCTCGGTGATCTTCATTTCGCACAAGCTGCACGAGGTCATGGCGGCCTCCTCCCGCGTGCTGGTGCTGCGCCACGGCAGGCTCGTGGGCGAGGTTCCGACCGCCGAGACCGACCGCCACCAGCTCGCCGCGCTGATGGTCGGCGCCGAGATCACGCCCCCCGCCCCCGCCGAGGCCCGCCCCGGCGCCACCCTGCTGACTCTGAAAAACGTCTCCACCCCGACCCGCGGCAACCGCACCGGGCTGCGCGGCATCGACCTTGAGCTGAAGGCCGGGCAGATCCTCGGCCTCGCCGGGGTGTCGGGCAATGGCCAGGGCGCGCTCGCCGACCTGCTGTCGGGCCTCGAGACGCCCAGCGCCGGGATCATGGAACTGGCGGGCACCGAGGTCACGACCTGGACCCCCCGCGACGCGCTACAGGCTCGCATCGGGCGCATCCCCGAGGATCGCCACAAGACCGGCACCATCGCCGATTTCACGCTGACCGAGAACGCCGTGCTGGAGCGCTACGCGCAGCCCCCCGTCGCGCGCCGCGGCTGGATGGACTGGTCCGCCGCCCGCCGTGCCGCCGAGCAGATCATCGAGAGCTACGACGTCCGCTGCCCCGGCCCCGACACCCGCATCCGCCTGCTTTCGGGCGGCAACATGCAAAAGCTCATCCTTGGCCGGGTGCTGGGCGCGCAGCCGAGGATCATCCTTGCCAACCAGCCGGTGCGCGGCCTCGACATCGGCGCGGTCACCTACGTGCAGGAACGGCTCATCGCCGCCCGCGACGCCGGTGCCGCCGTGCTGCTGATCTCCGAGGATCTCGACGAGGTGCTGACGCTCTCGGACGTGGTGCGGGTGATCTGCGAGGGCCGCCTCTCGCCGGAGTTCCCGCGCGGCAGCAAGACACCCGCCGAACTGGGCCAGTGGATGGCCGGACAGGGGTTCAGTGATGCCGCCTGAGAGTATGCGCCACCTCGCCCCTTCTTCTCTTTCCAAATACGCACATCCCGCACCCTCCGCCCGCGCCTCAGGCCGGGCAAAGGCACAGCCCACCAGAGCCCCCCATGCGCCTTGATCCCATCACCACTCCCTCGCCGGCCCGCACAGTCGGCCTGCCCGCGCTGGCGCTCGGCGCCACGGTGCTCGTCGCCATGGGCCTCGCGCTGATCGCCGGGGCCGATCCGCTCGCCACGCTGGGGCTGATCGTCAAGGGCGCCGCTGGCTCGAAGTTCGCGCTGCTGGAGACGCTCAACCGCGCCACGCCGCTCATCTTCACCGGCCTCGCCATCTCGGTCGCCTTCCGCGCCAAACTCTGGAACATCGGCGCCGAGGCGCAGCTCTACGTGGGCGCGCTGGTCACCGTGGTCATCGGCACGCAGCTTGGCCTGCCGGGGCCTCTCGCGCTGCCGCTGATGGCGCTCGGCGCGGTGCTTGCCGGGGCGCTGGTGCTGCTCGGCCCGGTGCTGCTGAAGACCCGCCTCGGCGTCGACGAGGTGGTCACCACCCTGCTGCTCAACTTCATCATGGCGCTGTTCATCTCCTACCTGCTCGAGGGGCCGCTCAAGGACCCGATGGGCATGGGTTGGCCGAAATCGCCCGCCCTGCCCCGCGATGCCCGCCTGCCGCGGATCGTCGAGGGGCTGCGGCTGCACTGGGGCTTCGGGCTGGCGCTGATCTCGGCGCTCGGGGTCTGGATCATGCAGACCCGCACCACGCTCGGCTACGAGATCCGCGCCACCGGCCTCAACCCCGAGGCGGCGCGGTTCGCGGGCATCCCGGTGGGCAGGGTTCTGGTGAAGACCGCGCTGATCTCCGGCGGGCTCGCGGCGCTTGCGGGCTTCTCCGAGGTCGCGGGGCTGAAGGGCAACCTCACCGCCGACCTCTCGCCCGGCTTCGGCTACACCGGCATCGTGGTCGCCATGCTGGCGCTGCTGCATCCGCTGGGGGTCGTCGTCTCGGCGCTCTTCGTGGCGGGGGTCTTCGTCGGCGCCGACAGCATGTCGCGCGCCGCGGGCGTGCCGACGTACATTGCCGACATCCTGCTCGCAACGGCGCTGCTCTTCATGGTGCTGGCGATCCTGCTCACGAAAGTCCGGGTGGTGCGCGGATGACCGAGATCATCGACATTCTCATCTCCGCCAGCTTCTGGGCCGCCGTGCTGCGCATCGCCTCGCCGCTGATCTTCGCCACCCTCGGAGAGCTGATCTGCGAGCGCGCGGGCGTGCTCAACCTCGGCATCGAGGGGATCATGGTCTTCGGCGCCTTCGCCGGCTGGATGGCGGTCTACGCAGGGTTCGGCCTCTGGCCCGGTGTGCTGGTGGCGCTGCTGGCGGGCATGGCCTTCGGCGCGCTGCACGCGCTGCTGACGGTGCCCTTCGGCCTGTCGCAGCATGTGGTCGGCCTCGGCATCACCATGCTCGCCACGTCGTCGGCCTATTACGCCTACCGCCTCGCCCTGCCCGAGGTCACCAGCCCGCCGCGCATCGACCCCTTCCAGCCGCTGCACATCCCGGTGCTGTCGGACATCCCGTGGCTCGGGCAGGCGCTGTTCTCGCAGACCGCGCTCACATGGGCCGCCTTCGGCTGCGCCGCGCTGGTGGCGCTGGTGCTCTATCGCACGCCGCTGGGCCTTGCCGTGCGCGCCGCCGGAGAGAACCCGCAGGCGGTCGAGGCGCAGGGGCTTTCGGTGGCGGCGATCCGCATGGGCGCGGTCATCGTCGGCTCCGGTCTCATGGCCGTGGGCGGCGCCTTCCTGACCATGTCGGCCTTCTCGTCCTTCTTCTTCGAGATGGTCAACGGCCGCGGCTGGATCTGCATCGCGCTGGTGGTCTTCGGCGCATGGAAGCCGGGCAAGGCGCTCTTGGGCGCGCTGCTCTTCGCGGGGTTCGACGCGCTGCAGATTCGCCTGCAGCAGACGCCGATGGGGCAGCTCGTGCCCTATCAGGTCTTCCTGATGATCCCCTACGTGCTGTCGATCCTCGCCCTTATCCTCATGTCGCGCCGGGCCGAGGTGCCCGCGGCGCTGATGACCCCCTTCAACCGCGGAGAGCGCTGAATGGCCACTTTCGACATCCTCGTCACCGGCGGCACCCTGCCGGACGGGACCATTGCCGACATCGGCATCACCGGAGACCGCATCGCCGCCATCGGCGAGCTTGCAGGTTCCGAGGCGGGCGAGACCATCGACGCCTCGGGTGATCTCGTCGCCCCGCCCTTCGTCGATCCGCATTTCCACATGGACGCCACGCTCAGCTACGGCACGCCGCGGATCAACGCGAGCGGCACGCTGCTCGAAGGCATCGACCTCTGGGGCGAGCTGCGCGAGGAGGCGAGCGTCGACGAGATGGTCGCCCGGGCGCTGGAATATTGCGACTGGGCGGTCTCTCTGGGCCTGCTGGCGATCCGCAGCCACGTCGACACCACGCCCGATCACCTCAACACCGTGACGGCGATGCTGGAAGTGCAGGAGAAGGTGAAACCCTACCTCGACCTGCAGCTCGTCGCCTTCCCGCAGGACGGCTTCCTGCGCACGCCGACGGGGCGCGAGAACCTGATCCGTGCGCTCGACATGGGCGTCGGCGTGGTCGGCGGCATTCCGCACTTCGAGCGCACGATGGCGGATGGCGCGGCCTCGCTGAAGGAGCTTTGCGAGATCGCCGCGGACCGGGGCCTGCTGGTCGACATCCATTGCGACGAGACCGACGATCCCATGTCGCGCCATATCGAGGCCCTCGCCTTCGAGACCCAGCGGCTCGGCCTGCAGGGGCGCGTGGCGGGCAGTCACCTGACCTCGATGCACTCCATGGACAACTATTACGTGTCCAAGCTTCTGCCGCTGATCGCGGAGGCGGAAATCTCCGCCATCCCCAACCCGCTGATCAACATCACCCTGCAGGGACGGCACGACAGCTACCCCAAGCGCCGGGGCCTCACCCGCGTGAAGGAAATGCAGGCCATGGGCATCCGCGTCGGCTGGGGGCAGGACTGCGTGCGCGACCCTTGGTACTCGCTCGGCACCGGCGACATGCTCGACGTGGCCTTCATGGGGCTGCACGTGGCGCAGATGACCTCGCCGCAGGAAATGGCCCGCTGCTTCACCATGGTCACCGAGGAGAACGCGAAGATCCTGCATCTGGACGGCTACGGGCTCTCGGTTGGCAACTTGGCCTCGCTGGTGGTGCTCGACGCGGGCGATCCGATCGAGGCGCTGCGGCTGCGGCCCGACCGGCTCTGTGTGATCTCGAAGGGCAAGGTCGTGGCCCGGCAGGCGCGCAACGATGCAAGGCTCGCCCTGCCCGGCCGCCCCGCCAGCGTAAGGCGGCGGCACAAGGTGCCGTCCTGAGCACACTGGGCATGACCCGTTGTCCCTGCGGGGACAGCGGTTTTCGCACCCCGCGCAGGGCGCATCCGGAGTTTTCGCACCCCGCGGAGGGCGCATCCGGAAACGCGAAAAAGGCCCGCGAAACTCGCGCGCCCTCGGCGTCTTGTTCATGTTGTGCTGGGAGAAATGGCAGCCCGTAGGGGAATCGAACCCCTCTTTCCAGGTTGAAAACCTGGCGTCCTAACCGATAGACGAACGGGCCATTGCAACGCGACCACCGAAACTTTCGACCCGATGGAGAGGCTGTTGCGAACCTCATAAACCCCAGCTGACCCGGACTCTGACCCCCGGTTTTGCCCGTCCCCGCGGGGACAAAAACAAAACCAGTGGCAGCCCGTAGGGGAATCGAACCCCTCTTTCCAGGTTGAAAACCTGGCGTCCTAACCGATAGACGAACGGGCCGTGCCGGCTGGTGAGGGGCGTTCTAGTCAAAGCTCAGACCCCTTGCAAGCGGAATTTTGCGGTTTTTTCACCCATCCGTGACTTTTTCTCAAGTCACTGATAAGGCAGGAAAATTGCCGCAGCGGTTCCGCTTACCCAGCGGCAGGCGCAGCATCCTCGAGACGCATCTGCACCGAGCGCCGCCCGTTCCACTCGTTGATCTCGAAACGCCCGGCGAGGTGGAATCGTCCACCCTTGTGCTGGCTCAGCGCCTGGCCCATCGGCGTATCGAAGGCCCCGAAGCAGATGGCGTCGATCTTCGCCCCCAGCCCGTCCCCGGCGGTGATCTTAAGGTGGCCGGTGCCGACCTCCTTGGCAAAAAGGATCTGCGCATCGGGCATGGCGAACCGCGGCCCCGGTGCCCCGGCCCCGAACGGCCCGGCCTGCTCCATGCGGTCGCAGAGGTCGGTGCTGGCGACCCCCGGCATCATCAGACCATCGAGCCGCAGGTCGGCCGCGCCGCCCTGCCCGGCGCCCTGCTTGGCGAGGATCTCCGCCAACCGCGCCATGGCGGGCTCGAGCTTGTCCTCGGCCACGGTGAGCCCCGCCGCCATCTTGTGCCCCCCGCCCTTGATCAGCAGCCCCTCGGCGGCGAGCTTCTGGATGCTCGCGCCCAGATCGACGCCCGAGACGGAGCGGCCCGAGCCCTTGCCCTCGCCGCCGTCGAAGCCGATGACGATGGAGGGGCGGTTGGTCATCTCCTTGAGGCGCGAGGCCACGATGCCCACCACGCCCGGGTGCCAGCCCTCGCCCGCCGCCCAGACCAGCGGCGCGTCGAGGCCGCGTTCCTCGGCCTGCGCCAGCGCCGAGGCGCGCACCGCCTCCTCGACCTCGCGGCGTTCGGAGTTGAGCTTGTCGAGCCGCTCGGCGAGCGCCTCGGCCTCGTGCCGGTCGCGGGTGGCCAGCAGCCGGGCGCCAAGGTCGGCCTGCCCGATCCGCCCGCCGGCGTTGATCCGCGGGCCGAGCACGTAGCCGAGGTGATAGGACGAAGGCGCGGTATCGAGACGCGCCACGTCCGACAGCGCCACGAGGCCGGGGCGCTCGCGCCGGGCCATGACCTGCAGGCCGGAGCGCACGAAGGCGCGGTTCACACCGCGCAGCGGCGCCACGTCGGCGACGGTGGCCAGCGCCACAAGATCGAGCAGCGACATGAGGTTGGGCCCGGGCGTGCCCGCCTCGCGCATCAGCCGCCCGCAATCGACCAGCACCATGAAGACCACGGCCGCGGCGCAGAGATGCGCCAGCGCACCGTCCTCGTCCTGCCGGTTGGGGTTCACCACCGCCACGCAGTCAGGCAGCGTCTCGCCGCCGAGGTGGTGGTCGAGCACCACGACGTCGGCGCCCTGCGCCGCGGCGATCGGCTCATGCGAAAGCGTGCCGCAGTCGACGCAGATGATCAGATCATGCGCCGCCGCGAGCTGCTGCATGGCGGGCACATTGGGGCCATAGCCCTCGTCGATGCGGTCGGGCACGTAGAGCGTTGCCTCGAGCCCGAGCTGGCGCAGCCAGTCGATCAGCAGCGCCGCCGAGCTGCCGCCGTCGACGTCGTAATCTGCGAAGATGGCGATGCGCTCGCGCCGCTGCACCGCCTGCAGGATACGCCCCGAGGCCTTTTCCATGTCGCGCATGGAGCGCGGGTCGGGCATCAGGTCGCGCAGCTTGGGATCGAGGAAGCCCGGCACCTCCTCGCCCGGCACGCCGAGCCGCGCCAGCACCGCGCAGAGCGGGCGCGGCAGGTGGGTGGCCTGCGCCAGCGCCTCGGCCTGCCGCTCGACCTCGACCGCCGGACCGACCCAGCGCCGCCCGGTCAGCGACTGCTCCACACCCAGATAGCTCATGCGCCCCTCGCGTTCTTCTCTCTGCCCGAAATCCGCCCCCTCCTAGCGCGAAACGGCGGGGAACGGAACGGGGCGCGCGGACCCGGCGCCGCGCGGGCGGTGAGGATGGGATCTGCGTATTTGAGAAAGAGAAGAAGCCGGGGGTCGGGGAACGCGAAAAGGGCCCGCGCGATGCGAGCCCCTTCTTCTCTTTCCAAATACGCAAATCCGGCGCCAGCCGGCCCGCGCTCAGCCCTCGAAGGGGTTGCGGTACTGCACCCGGCGCACCGAGCCGGTCTTCGAGCGCATCAGGATGGTCTCGGTCTCGATCCAGCCCGGCTGACGCTTGATGCCCGAGAGGATCGAGCCGTTGGTCACGCCGGTGGCGGCGAAGATCACGTCGGCGGTGACCAGCTCGTCACGCGCGTAGATCTTGTCGAGATCGGTGATCCCCGCCTTGGCGGCGCGGCCGCGCTCGTCGTCGTTGCGGAACAGCAGCCGGCCATACATCTGGCCGCCCATGCATTTCAGCGCCGCGGCGGCGAGCACGCCCTCGGGGGCGCCGCCGGAGCCCATGTACATGTCGATGCCGGTGATCTCGGGCTCGGCGCAGTGCATGACACCCGCGACGTCACCATCGGTGATCAGCCGGATGCCGGCGCCGGTGGCGCGCACCTCGGCGATCAGCTCCTCGTGGCGCGGACGCTCGAGGATGCAGACGGTGATGTCGGTCATCGCGCAGGCCTTGGCCGCGGCCAGCGCCGCGACGCGCTCGGAGGGGCTCATGTCGAGCGTCACCACGCCCTCGGCGAAGCCCGGGCCGATGGCCAGCTTGTCCATGTAGACGTCCGGCGCGTGCAGCATCGAGCCGCGCGGGCCCATGGCGATCACGGTCAGCGCGTTGGGCATGTCCTTGGCGGTCAGCGTGGTGCCTTCCAGCGGGTCGAGCGCAATGTCCACGCCCGGGCCGTTGCCGGTGCCCACTTCCTCGCCGATGTAGAGCATCGGGGCCTCGTCGCGCTCGCCCTCGCCGATCACCACGACCCCGGCGATGTCCAGCATGTTGAGCTGCTCGCGCATGGCGTTGACCGCCGCCTGGTCCGCCGCCTTCTCGTCGCCGCGGCCGATCAGGCTGGCAGAGGCGATGGCAGCCTGTTCGGCAACCCGGGCGAGGCCCAGAGAAAGCATACGGTCATTGAAATCGACGGGAGCGGACATGGAGTCTTCCTTGAAAAATTAACGCTTGGGAAGGGTGTAGCGCGCCCGGTCCGCGAAGAGCAAGTCCGCTGGCGCTAACCGCCCCCGCGCGTGACAGCGCGGAGACGGAGAGATGTCAGGCAGGTGTCAAACCGGGCATTCCCGGCTCAGACCGCCTCGATGCGCAGGGCAACCGGGGTGCCATGCACCACGCCGGTGTCCGCCATGGCCGCCAGCGCCGAATCGAGCGCCTCGCGCGTGGTCTTATGGGTGACAACCAGCACCGGGGCGGTGTCGGCCGTGGTGCTCTGGCCGTACTGGCGCAGGCGATTGATCGAGACCCCGGCCTCGCCGAGCGCCGCGGCCACCTTGGCCAGCGCGCCGGGCCGGTCGGCCAGCGCCATGCGCAGGTAGTAGGGCGCGGGCGTCGTGGCCTTGGCCGAGGCGGGCTTGGTCAGGCTCGAAGCCGGCGCGCCGAAGGTCGAGAGCCGGGTGCCGCGCGCCACGTCCATCACGTCGCCCATCACCGCCGAGGCGGTCGGCCCCTCGCCCGCGCCGGCACCGCGCAGCACGATCTGGCCGACCTCGTCGCCCTCGATCACCACCATATTGGTGCCGCCCTCGAGCTGGCCCAGCGGCGAGGAGGCGGGCACCAGGCTCGGCGCCATCGACTGCTCGAGCCCGCGCTCGGTCATCCGGCAGACCCCCAGCAGCTTGATGCGGTAACCCATGTCGGCGGCCTGGCGGATGTCCTCGATCGACACCCGGCCGATGCCCTCGAGCTCGACCGCGTCGAAGGCGACCTGGGTGCCATAGGCGATGGACGACAGCAGCGAGAGCTTGTGACCGGCGTCGATGCCGCCGACGTCGAGCTCCGGATCGGCCTCTAGAAAGCCGAGGCCGTCGGCCTCGGAGAAGGCCTCCTGGTAGGACAGGCCGGCGTTCTCCATCCGCGTGAGGATGTAGTTGCAGGTGCCGTTCATCACGCCCATGACGCGGGTGATGCGGTTGGCCGAGAGCCCCTCGGTCAACGCCTTGATTACCGGGATGCCGCCGGCGACGGCGGCCTCGAAGCGCAGCACCGCGCCGGTGCTCTCGGCCAGCTCGGCCAGCGCCTGGCCGTGGTGGGCAAGCAGTGCCTTGTTGGCGGTGACCACGTCCTTGCCGGCCTTCAGCGCGGCCTCGGTGGCGGCCTTTGCGGGGCCATCGGAGCCGCCCATCAGCTCGACCAGCACGTCGACGTCGTCGCGCTTGGCGAGGGCGACGGGATCATCCTCCCAGGCGTAGCCCGCGAGCGAGACGCCGCGGTCCTTGTCGCGGTTGCGCGCCGAGACCGCCGAGATGACGATCTTGCGGCCGGAGCGGGCTTCGAGCAGCTCCGCCTTCTGCCGCACGATCTTGACGACGCCGGCACCGACGGTGCCAAGGCCCGCAATCCCCAGGCGCAGAGGTTCAGACATATGCGGGATCCTTCTTTTACGGTGTCTTCGGGTGATTTGGTTGGCGTTGCCTTAGCCGTATCGCGGCGCGGGTGCAACGTCGCGGAAGGGCGCGCGGCGGCCGCTGACGCGGCGCTGTTGCGGCGCGGCTTTACGCGTCCGGGATTTCGGGAAAGCTGACGCCGCCGTCCATTCGGCTGCGCGTGCCGGAGTCCACCACCTCGCCCTGCTGCAGCGCCTCGGCGCGGCGGCGCAGCGCCTCGGCGCGGGCGTCCAAGTTCTCGGCCATCTCCGGCTCGGCCCGCGTCGGCGGCTGGGACGCCAGCAGACCCGAGAGCGGCACCAGCTCCGGCCAGGGGGCGTTGGCCACACCGGGGCTCTGCGAGCCGTCGAACTCGGGAAAGTCGGTGCAGGCGCCCAGCAGGGCAAGGAGAGGCAGGAGCACGAGGCGCATGAGGGTGTTCGGGTCGCTGTTGCGGGCCGCGTTCACGGCAGACTGTGCCCGTCTTGCCGCAAGCGTCCCGTCAGGGCAAGGGCGCGCGCTTGATCTGAACACACGTTCAGATAAACAGGAGGCATGGCCCGTACCGCTGGATCGCACTCAGACATCACCGGGCCGCGGATCCGCGAGGCGGCGCTGCGGCTCTTTGCCAAGCACGGCTATGCCGCCGTCTCGATGCGCCGCATCGCGGCCGAGGTCGGCGTGCAGGCGGGGGCGCTCTACAATTACATCCCCGACAAGCAGGCGCTGCTCTTCTCGCTGCTCAAGGGCCACATGGACGAGCTTTTGGAGGCCTGGGAGGCCGAGCCCCATCCCGCCGACCCGCTGGCGCGGCTCGAGGGTTTCGTGCGCTTTCACATCGGTTTCACCCTGCGGCGGGCGGAGTCGATCTTCATCTCCTACATGGAGCTGCGCAATCTCGACCCCGAGAACTTCGCGCAGATCGAGGCGCTGCGGCGCCGCTACGAGGCGGTGCTGGAGCAGATCCTGCGCGACGGCCAGGCGGCGGGGCAGCTGTCGGTGCCCGACACGCGGATCGCCGCCTTCGCGCTGATCGGCATGCTGACCGGGGTCAACACCTGGTACCGCGAGGGCGGGCGTCTGTCCGAGGAAGAGGTCGCCGGGCTTTACTGGGATATGGCGCGCAAGGCGGTGGGCGCGGGCTAGGCGCCGCGCCAAAAGCCTCCGAAGGCGTTTGCAACCTCGATCGAAGGACGTTGGCGCAGCCGCTCCGGAGCAGATTGGGCTCAGTCCGCCACCTGGATCGATTCGAGGTATTCCATCAGCGCCACCATCTTGCGCGGCGTCGGCGTCAGGATGCCGTCGCCGGTGTCGAGCGGCAGCTCGTCGCCCTTCAGCAGCTCGCCGAATTCCGGCATGCCCGGCCCCGACAGGTCCGAACGGGCGTAGCCGTCGATCATCGACAGCACTTCCGCGCGCGGGAAATTGCCACCGCGGCGCGCGGCGATATGGGTGAGATCCGCCGGGGTGACCCCGAGGTCCGCCGCCATCGGCCCGTTGCCGACCGCCGTTGTGCCGTGACAGGAGGCGCAATAGTCCATGAACAGCGCCTGTCCGTCCGCCGGTTCGGGCATGGAGGCCTCCATGCAGGCCCCGAGGCCCAGAAGCCCCACTGCCGAGATCGCCCAGATCCCACCCTTCATCGCATTCGTCATCGCGCCTGCTCCCTCACCGTGTCCCGTCTTGTCTCGTGGGCCGGGGCCGGTTGTCCGTACCCATTATTTGCCCCTTTCCTCCTGTTTCGCCCGCCGTGACGCCCGGATCAAGCCCGGATCGGGCCAGGGCAGTGTCAGAGCGCCGCGCTTTCGGCGGGTGACAATCGCCGCGCCGCGCGCCAGTGTCCGCGCGACAGCGACGACGGAGAGCGAAGATGCCGACACAAGCCCTGATCATGCTCGCCGCCGGGATCGGCATCCCGGTGCTGGCGGCGCTCAATTCGCGGCTCGGCGGCTGGCTGGGCTCGCCCGCGGCGGCGGCGGTGATCCTGTTCTGCGTGGCGCTGAGCGCCAGCCTGATCGTGCTCTTCTCGCTCGACGCCCGGCCCATCGCGCGCGCCGTGGATGCGCCGAAGCACCTCTTCCTCGCCGGGCTCTTCGTCGCCTTCTACGTGCTGAGCATCACCTATGTCGCGCCGACCTTCGGCGTCGGGCGGGCGGTGTTCTTCGTGCTCATCGGGCAGCTGATCAGCGCCGCGGCGATCGACCATTTCGGCCTCTTCGGGGTGACCGCCGCGCCGATCAGCGCGCGGCGCGGGCTGGGGCTGGTGATGATGGCGGCGGGGGTCTTCCTCGCGCAGCGCTGAGACCCCGCGCTACGCGGCGGTCTCGCTGACGAAGGCGTAGCTGTCCGAGGTGATCGGCGCGCTGCGCCCGATCAGCGTGACCGCGGCGCCATTGTCCAGCGTCACCACCAGCCCCGAGGGACCGGCGACCTGCGAGACGATCTCGGGGGCGATGTCGCCCTCGTAGCTGAAGACCACCATGTCCTCGTCTTCGTCGAAATCCTCGATGACCGCATCCTCGGCGAGCACGAAGCGGTCGGCCCCGGCCCCGCCGATGCCGAGATCGCCGCTGCCGAGCATGAGCGTGTCATCCCCGGTGCCGCCGATCAGCAGATCGGTCTCGCCATCGTCGCCCTCGGCGTCCGAGCCCCAGAGCACATCGTCGCCCGAACCGCCCATCAGCGTGTCCGCACCGCTGCCGCCGAGCAGCGTGTCGCCGCCGCTGCCGCCCTCGGCATAGTCGGCACCGAGGCCCGCATCTATGTTGTCGGAGCCGCCGAGGCCGTAGATCACGTCATCCCCCGCCCCTCCGAGCAGACGGTCGCCCGTCTCACTGCCTGTGATCGTGTCGTCGCCATCGCTGCCGGAGACGCTGTCCTCGGCCCCGCCTGCGCCGCTTTCGAGCGTGTCCTCGCCCGCGCCGGTAGTGTCTTCGCCGGAGATCTCCTCGTCGGGCGTCTCCGCGGTCTCCGCGTCGGAAACCTCCTCGGCATCGTCCTCTTCGACCGGCAGAATCACGCTCTCGTCGCCGCTCTCCTCCGCGTCGTCCGCCGTGTCGTCCGCCGTGTCGTCCGAGGCATCGTCATCCCCAGAGGCAAAGGAGAATCCGGCGACGGCGAAGGGCAGCAGCGCCGTCAGGGCAACGAGGAATTCGAGGGGCATGGAAGGGTCCGGGAGGCAGGGTCATCGGGGCGGTTCGCCCGGACACTGCCCCCGGAGTTTGGCCACATTCGGGCAGGACCGCGGCCCCGCCGCGGTCTTCGCGTGGAGCTTGGGGCAGCCGCGCTCAGAGCGCGACCAGCTGCCCCTCGCGCAGTTCCACCTGCCGGTCCATGCGGCCCGCCAGTTCGAGGTTGTGCGTGGCGATGAGCGCCGAGAGCCCGGTTTCGCGCACCAGCGTCATCAGCGCGCCGAAGACCCGGTCCGAGGTCGTCGGATCGAGGTTGCCCGTCGGCTCATCCGCCAGCAGCAGCTTCGGCGCATTGGCCATGGCGCGGCAGAAGGCGACGCGCTGCTGTTCGCCGCCGGACATGGCAGCCGGTCGATGCCCGGCGCGACCTTCCAGCTCGACCGAGGCGAGCAGCTCGCGCGCCCGTGCCGTGGCCTCCTTCGGCGGCACGCCGTTGGCGAGCTGCGGCAGGGTGATGTTCTCGAGGGCGGTGAACTCGGGCAACAGGTGGTGGAACTGGTAGACGAAGCCCACCTCCTGCCGGCGCACGATGGTGCGGCGACGGTCGGACTTGCCTCCGAGCACCTCGCCGGCGATCGCCACCTCGCCCGCATCGGCGGTGTCGAGCAGCCCGGCGATGTGCAGCAGGGTCGACTTGCCGGCACCCGAGGGGGCGACCAGCGCCACCACCTCGCCGCGCGCCACCGACAGCTCGGCGCCGCGCAGCACCTGCACCTCGTTGGGCAGGCCACGATTGTAGAATTTCTCGATGCCCGAGAGACGCAGGACGGGATCACTCATAGCGCAGCGCCTCCACGGGGTTCATGCGCGCGGCACGGCGCGCGGGGAAGATGGTCACGATGAAGCTGAGGCCGAGCGACAAGGCCATGGCGGCAAAGACGTCGCCCCATTGCAGCTTGGCGGGCAGCGAATAGATGCCGCGCACCGCCGGATCCCAGACCCCGCCGCCGGCGACGTAGTTCACGAAAGAGAAGATCGGGTCGATGTAGATGGCGAAAAGGCAGCCGAGGATCACCCCGAGTACCGTGCCGATCACCCCGGTGAAGGCGCCGCAGATGAAGAAGACGCGCAGCACCGAGCCCTCGGTGAGCCCCATGGTGCGCAGGATGCCGATGTCGCGGCCCTTGTTCTTCACCAGCATGATGAGGCCGGAAACGATGTTCATCGTGGCGATCAGCACCAGCACCGAAAGGATCACGAACATCACGTTGTCCTCCACCTCCAGCGCGCGCAGGAAGCCGCCCGAGGCGTCCTGCCATGTCCAGACCAGCGCGCCCTGCCCGGCGGCCTGCTGGATCGCCGTGGCCATGCCGTCGACGGCTTCGGGGTCGTCCACCATCACCTCGAGCTCATCCGCCGCGCCCTCGCGGTTGAAGTAGAGCTGCGCCTCCTCGAAGGGCATGTAAGCGCGGGTGCGGTCGATGTCGTAGCGCCCGGCGGTGAACACCCAGACCACCTCGTAGGCCTTGACCCGCGGCGAGACGCCGAAGGCGGTCTTCACCCCCTCGGGCGAGATCAGCTTCACCTGGTCGCCGACGTCGACGCCCAGTTCACGCGCCACGCCCGAGCCGAGCGCGATGCCCTCGCCGAAGCGGGAAAGATCGCCGCGGCCGGTTTCGGGGTCGACGACGCGGCGGATGCCCTGCAGGTCCTCGGCGGAGATGCCGAAGACCTCGACCCCGGCGTTGCGGCCATTGGCGTTGGCCATGACCTGCCCCTTGACCAGCGGCGCGGCGCGCTCGACGCCGGGCAGCCCGGCCACGGCTTCGGCGCGGTCGGTGTAGTCCTCGAAGGTGCGCTGGGTGCGGCCCTGCTCATCGACCCGCGCCGAGGCGTAGACCGTGACATGGGCGTTGGAGCCGAGGATCGTGTCGACGAACTCGGCCCGGAAGCCCGAGCGCACCGAAAGCGTGGCGATCAGCGCGAAGACCGCGAGGGTGATGCCGATCAGGCTGATCCAGGTCATGACGCTGACCCCGCCCTCGGCGCGCCGGGCGCGCAGGTAGCGCCAGGCGATCATCCATTCGAAGGGGGCAAAAGGTGGCGGGGTACGGGCCATGGGCACTCTTTCCGGGTCAGCGTGTCGCGCGCGAACCTGACCGCAACCCCCGGCGGGGTCAATCCCTCGCCGCCCTGCCCTACGGGCCTGTTACCACGCCGCCGCGCGCGGCGTGGCGGGGTCGCGGGGCGCCCACGCTGCGCGGAGCACCGCGCGACCCTCAGGCGTGACCGAAGAGTGACCGAGGCGCACCGGGGAAACTCACCGGGGAGGCTCACCAAGGGCCACCCGGCAGGCGCGGCGGCTCGGTGCGGGGCGGCAGCCCCATGTCGCGGCGCGCTGCGGCGTCGAGGGACTCGTAGCGGCGGGCCTCGCGGAACTCGCGGTCCTCCTTGAGCAGAAAATCCCGCAACCTTTGCCAGATTGGCTTGCGGGGCTGGCGGGAGGCGCGAACTTTGCCTGAAGCGATGGGATGGGACATGATCTCCTCCTTTGCTGATCCATGCCCCGGTGTAGCGCAGAGGCGTGATCCGCCCGTTGCCGCAGCGTCAATCCCGTGCGAAGCGGACAGATAATCTGCGTGAGCGCGCCGGACGACAGCCGTTTCCGGCCTATTGCCAGAGCTTTTCCGCTGCGGCATATCTCCGCCATGACTGGACCTCGCTACACCCCGCTTGTCGCTTCGCTTCCCGAAACCGTGCCATTCGTCGGCCCGGAAACCCAGGAGCGCGAGCGCAGCGCACCGTTCCGCGCCCGCATCGGCGCCAACGAGAACGTCTTCGGCCCCTCGCCCCGCGCGATCGAGGCCATGCAGCGCGAGGCCGCCGAGATCTGGAAATACGGCGACTCGACCAGCTACGACCTGCGCAACGCCATCGCGGCCGCGCATGGCGTCGCCCCCGAGAACGTCATGGTCGGCGAAGGCATCGACGGGCTGCTGGGCTATCTCGTGCGGCTTGTCGTGGCGCAGGGCGACGCGGTGGTGACCTCCGATGGCGCCTACCCCACGTTCAACTACCACGTGGCGGGCTTTGGCGGGGTGCTGCACAAGGTGCCCTACCAGAACGACGCCGAGGATCTGCCCGCGCTGCTGGCCAAGGCTGCCGAGGTCGATGCCAAGCTCGTCTACTTCGCCAACCCCGACAACCCGATGGGCTCATGGAAGCCGGGCGCCGAGATCGCCGCGCAGCTCGGCAAGGTGCCCCAGGGCGCGCTGCTGGTGCTCGACGAGGCCTACGTGGAGTTCGCCCCCGAGGGCACGGCCCCCGAGATCGACATCGAGGACCCGCGGGTGATCCGCTTCCGCACCTTCTCGAAGGCCTACGGCATGGCGGGCGCGCGCGTCGGCTACGCGCTGGCGGCGGCGCCGCTCATTCGCGCCTTCGACAAGATCCGCAATCATTTCGGCATGAACCGCACGGCGCAGGCCGGGGCGCTGGCCGGTCTGCAGGACCGGGAGTGGCTGGCGCAGACCATCGAGAAGGTCGCCGCCGCGCGGGGCCGCATCGCCGCCATCGCACAGGCGAACGGGCTGTCCGCCCTGCCCTCGGCCACCAACTTCGTCGCGGTGGACTGCGGCGGCGACGGCGCGCTGGCCAAGGCCGTGCTCGAGGGCCTGAGCAAGCGCGGGGTCTTCGTGCGCATGCCCTTCGTGGCGCCGCAGAACCGCTGCATCCGCGTCGGCGCGGGCACCGAGTCCGATCTCGACGCACTGGAAGAGGCGCTGCCCGCGGCGCTGGCAGAGGCCCGCGAAAGCGTCGGCTGAGCCCGCGCTCCGGTCAGATGCACAAATTTTCCGCCGAGCTGCACAAGCAGATCGGCGGGAAAGGTTTTCGAAAGCAGTTTTGGCCAGCCTGATGCGTGACCCGGGCCCGAGGTGCGCTACCCTTGTCGTATTGCAGGGCCCCACTCACTCCTGAGGCCCCACTCAAGTCGACGTCTTTTCCAGTCCGCCGTCTCTTTCAGCCCGTCTGAGGATCGCATCATGGCATATCCGTCCGAACCGCCGCGGCCCGACTTCTTCAGCGCCAACCTAGTGCTGCTCTTCGTGGTGATGTTTCTTGTCTTCCTGCTGCTCTGGATCAGCTACGGGCTCGGCCCGGTGGTGATCGCCGGGGTGGCGATCAACCACGTGATCTCCGTCATCGAGCATCGCCGAACCAGCGCGCGAGAGACCCCACCGCAGGGGTGAACCCCGCGCCCATGAGTCCCCCCATGAGTCCCGCGGGGAAATCCCACCGGGCCTTGGCGCGCGCGGGGCCGGCATTTCAGCCCTTGGCAATCTCCGCCGCCGCCGCGGTGAGCGCGCCCGGCCCGTGCGGGATGTCCAGCGACACGAAGCCCGCTTCGAGCACGCCGAGCAGCCCGAGGATCATGTGCGTGTTGACGTGGCCCATGTGGCCGATGCGGAAGAAGCCGGTGCCCATGGGATCGTCCGGCTCGGCCATCCCGAGCCCGATGCCCAGCGTCACCCCGGCCTCCGTCTCGCACCACTTGCGCAGCTGCGCGCCATAGGGCTTGCCGAGCCGCAGCGCGGTGACCGCGTGGCTGCGCAGGCTGCGGTCTGCGACGTTGAGCGTCAGCGGACCGCCCTGCCCCCAGGCCTCGGCCGCCGCCCAGATGGTGCGGGCCAGCACGGCGTGGCGGTGCCAGATTTGCTCGATGCTCTCCTCGCGGATCATGTCGAGCGCGGCGCGCAGACCGTAGAGGTGATGGGTCGGCGCGGTGCCGCCGAAGTACTCGTAGAAGTATTCGGGGTTGCCGCGCGGGGTCCAGTCCCAGTAGCGCGACACGCGGGTCATCTCGGCGCGGCGCGCCTCGGCCTTGGCGTTGAAGAAGACGAAGCCGAGGCCCGGCGGCACCATCAGGCCCTTCTGCGAGCCGGTGACCATGATGTCGACGCCCCAGTCATCCATGCGGAATTCCTCGACGCCCAGCGAGGCGACGCAATCGGCCATCAGCAGCGCCGGGTGGCCGGTGCTGTCCATCGCCGCGCGCAGGCTGGCCAGGTCGTTGCGGATCGAGGTGGCGGTGTCGACGTGGCTGGCGAGAACCGCCTTGATCTTGCCCGCCTTGTCGTTGCGCAGCGCCTCGGCCACCAGCGCCGGGTCGTAGGTCGACTTGGTGCCGAACTCGATCAGCTCGACTTCGGCGCCGAGACCGCGCGCCATCTCGGCCCAGCCATGGGCGAACCGCCCGGTGGCGGGCACCAGTACCGTGTCGCCCTCGCCCACGACATTGGCCAGCGCCGCTTCCCAGGCACCGTGCCCGTTGGCGATGTAGATCGCCACCTTGGCCGCCGCGGTCTGCGCGACGTAGCGCAGGTCGGGGATCAGCCCGGCCACCATCTCGACGATCGCCCCCTCGTAGATATTGGGCGAGGCGCGGTGCATGGCGCGCAGCACCGCGTCGGGCATGACGGAAGGACCGGGAATGGCCAGATAGGGGCGACCATGGGCGAGAGACATGCGAAAACTCCGAAAACACCCCTTGAAATTGCGGGGCGAGGGCCAACCTAACCGCGGTTGCGCCGAGGTCAATCTCCCTCGGCCCCGCCCCGTCCCCGCCGCCGCCGCGGGGACGGTCATTGCCCCGTGGAGGGCACGGCGCTTGCCAGCAGTGGCCGGAGCCCGTAAACCGCCGCGCGACAGGCACAGGAAGACAGGCATGCTGACGAAGTTCTGGGACAAGATCGAGACGGCCGAGCGGCGCTTTCGCCGGTCCTTCGGCAAGGACATCTCGACCCCCCGCGCCCGGCTGCTGTCGAAGCTGCATTACAATGTCTTCGATCACGCCTTCCTGCGGCTCTTCTGGCACAACTTCTGGCAGATCGCGCCGGGCGTCTGGCGCTCGAACCAGCCCACCCACGCGCGCTTCGAGAAATACGCGCAGATGGGCATCAAGACCGTCATCACCCTGCGTGGCGAAGAGAAATACTCGCATTACCTCTTCGAGAAGGAGAGCTGCGAGAAGCTCGGCCTGACGCTGCTGCACGCCAAGCTCTGGGCGCGCATGGCGCCCAAGGCCGACCGCATCACGCATCTCATCGACACGATGCGCGAGGCCGAGAAGCCGATGATGTTCCACTGCAAGTCGGGCGCCGACCGCGCCGGCTTCGCCTCCGCCGTCTACCTGATGGTGTTCGAGGGCGTGCCGGTGGAAGAGGCGCGCAAGCAGATGGGGCTGAAATACGCCCACCTCGAGTTCACCAAGACCGGGATCCAGGGCTACATCCTCGACACCTACGCGGCCCGCAATCGCCGCAAGCCGATCTCTTTCGAGGACTGGGTGCGCAGCGAGTACGATTCCAAGACGCTGCAGGCGGGCTTCGACAACAAGCGCCCGCCGGAAGAGATGGCATGAGCGCCGCGAAGCAAAAAGACGAGAACCTGCTGTTCTGGCTCGGGCGCCGGTACCTCTGGCGCTATCGCTGGCAGATCGTCATCGCCTTCGTCTTCATGATGCTCGAAGGCTCGATGTTCGGCTTCCTCAGCTACATGATGAAGCCGATGTTCGACCAGGTGCTGGTCGGCGGCAGCCGCGCCGCACTGATGGGGGTGGGCCTCGCGATCTTCTCCATCTTCATGATCCGCGCGCTGGCCAGCGTCATCCAGAAGGTGGTTCTGACGCGGGTCTCGCAGCTCACCGTCGCGGACATCCGCAACGACCTGCTGTCGCACCTGATGCGGCTGGACGGCGCCTTTCACCAGAAACACGGTCCCGGCTACCTGATGCAGCGCATCGAGGGCGACGTCGCCTCGGTCAGCAAGGTCTGGAGCATCCTGATCACCGGCACGGGCCGCGACATGATCGCGCTGGTCTCGCTTTTCGGTGTGGCCATCGCCATGGACTGGCGCTGGACCCTGATCGCGCTGATCGGCGTGCCGCTGATGGTGGCGCCCTCGGTCATGCTGCAGCGCTACGTACGCCGGTACGCGCGCCGCGCCCGTGACATCTCGGCCGGGCTGTCGACCCGGCTGAACGAGATCTTCCACGGCATCGTGCCGATTAAGCTCAACCGGCTCGAGAAATACGAGGCCAGGCGCTACAAGTCGCTGACCAAGGAACGGATCCGCACCACCGTCGCCTCGAGCCTCGGCCAGTCGGCCATTCCCGGGCTGATCGACGTGATGTCCGGCATCGGCATCTGCGGCGTGCTGATCTTCGGCGGCGGCGAGATCATCTCGGGGCAGAAAAGCGTCGGCGATTTCATGGCCTTCTTCACCGCCATCGGGCTTGCCTTCGAGCCGCTGCGCCGGCTCGGCGCGGTCAGCGGCACCTGGCAGATCGCCGCCGCCTCCATCGAACGGATCAAGGAGCTGCTGGAACTGGAACCCGAACTGCGCGACCCGCCGCAGCCGGTGCCCGCCCCCAAGGGCGTGCCCGAGATCGTGCTGCGCGGCGTCGAGCTCAACTATTCCGGCTCCGCCGTGCTGCGCGGCACCAGTTTCACCGCCGAGGCGGGCAAGACCACGGCGCTGGTCGGCGCCTCGGGCGCGGGCAAGTCGACGGTGTTCAACGTGCTGACCCGGCTGGTCGACCCCGACGCGGGCGAGGTCACCATCGGCGGCGTGCGCACCGACGCGATGAAGCTCGCCGACCTGCGCGGGCTTTTCTCGGTGGTCAGCCAGGACGCGCTGCTGTTCGAGGACAGCCTGCGCGAGAACATCCTGCTGGGCCGCGAGGACGTGGCCGAGGAGCGGCTCGACGAGGTGCTCGAGGCCGCGCATGTCTCGGACTTCGTGCCGCGCCTGCCCGACGGGATCGACAGCCTTGCCGGCACCCGCGGCAGCAACCTGTCGGGCGGCCAGCGCCAGCGCGTGGCCATCGCCCGCGCCCTGCTGCGCGACACGCCGATCCTGCTGCTCGACGAGGCCACCTCGGCGCTCGACGCCGCCTCGGAGCAGGTGGTGCAGGCGGCGCTCGACAAGCTCTCGGTCGGGCGCACCACGCTGGTCATCGCCCACAGGCTCTCGACCATCCGCAATGCCGACAAGATCGTGGTGATGGATGCCGGCCACGTGGTCGAAGAAGGCACACATGATGAGCTCATGGCCCTCGGCGGCGCCTATGCGCGCCTGCACGCCATGCAGTTCGAGGATGAACAGACCGTCTGAGGCGCTGCCCCTGTAACCTGTCCCGCGCCGCGCTTATAGTCGGCGCAACGGACAACGGACGGAGCAACCATGACCGCCACCACAGGCATCCCGACGGACGCCCCGCGCAGCGTGCTGCGCGTCAGCGGCCCCGAGGCCCGCGACTTCCTTCAGAACCTCGTCACCAACGACCTGGGCAAGCTGAGCCAAGGTCTGGTCTATGCCGCGCTGCTGACCCCGCAGGGCAAGTACCGGGCGGATTTCTTCCTCGTGCCGCGCCCCGAGGGGTCGATCCTGATCGATGTGGCCGCGCCCCTCGCCGCCGATCTGGCGCGCGCGCTCACGCTCTACAAGCTGCGCGCCAAGGTCGATCTCGAGGAGACCGATATCCAGGTGACCCGCGGCACCGGCGCCACCCCCGAGGGCGCCTTTGCCGACCCGCGCGACACCTCGCTGGGCTGGCGCGGCTATGACGGGCAACCCGACGAAGACGCCGACTGGGAGGCGCTGCGCGTCGCCGCCTGCGTGCCCGAAAGCGGCGTCGAGCTGACCCCGGACACCTTCATCCTCGAAGCCGGGTTCGAGCGTCTGAACGGCGTCGACTTCAAGAAAGGCTGCTTCATTGGCCAGGAAGTGGTCGCGCGGATGAAACACAAGACCGAGCTGCGCAAGGGTCTGGTCCCCGTGGAGGTGAGCGGCGACGCCCCGGTGGGCACCCCGGTCGAGACCGGCGGCAAGCCCGCGGGCACGCTCTACACGCAGTCCGGCGGACGCGGCCTTGCGTTCCTGCGCTTCGACCGCTCGCAGGGCGAGATGACCGCCGGCGAGGCCACGCTGCGCCGGACCTCTTGAGCCGGGAGGCGCTGGAGACCGCGCTCGGCGCGCGCGTCACGGCCAGCCGGGCGCTGCACGGCGGGGACCTGTCGGAAGTGGCGCTTGCCACCCTGAGCGACGGCCGTGAGGTGGTGCTCAAGCGCGGCGCACGCGTCGCCACCGAAGCGCGGATGCTGCTGGCCATTGCCGCTTGCGGCGCCCGCGCGCCGGAGGTGCTGGCGCAGGCAGGTGAGTGGCTGGCGCTGGAGGCCCTGCCGGAGATTGCCGCCACCCCGGACGGCTGGCTGGCACTGGGGCGGGAGTTGCGCAGGCTGCATGACACACCCGGCGCTGGCTACGGCTGGGGCGAAGGCTATGGCTTCGGCCCCCTGCCCCTCGACAATGCGCCGCGCGCGACCTGGCCCGCCTTCTGGGCCGAGGCGCGGCTGCTGCCGTTTGTCCCGCACCTTCCGACCGATCTCGCCCGGCGCGTCGGCGCGCTGGCCGAGCGGATGCCCGAAGTGCTGCCCGAAACCCCAACGCCCGCGCTGCTGCACGGCGATCTCTGGACTGGCAACGCGCTCTTCATGTCGGGGGGCGCCGCGCTGATCGACCCCGCCTGCTACCATGGCCACGCCGAGGTCGACCTGGCCATGCTGGAGCTTTTCGGCACCCCGCCCGCCGCCTTCTGGCAGGGCTACGGACCGATCGAGCCGGGCCGCGTCGCGCGCCGCCCGGTCTACCAGCTGTTCCCGGCGCTGGTGCACCTGCGGCTCTTCGGAGGCGGCTACGCGGGCATGCTGCGCGGGCTGCTCGATCAGGCCGACGCTCACCCCGACGTTCGCCCCGGCGCCTGAAAGCGCTTCTCAAGCACCTCGACGACCCCCGAGGCCCCGGCGCCGAGCATAAGCGCGCGCGAGGGCGCGTTGAAGGCATGCACCGTGGTGGTCCAACCCTCCGCCCCCTGCCCGGCGATCTCGGCCTCGAACCCGGCGATGAGCCGCCGCGCGACCCCGCGCCGCCGCCACGAGGGCTCGACCCAGATGTGCTCCAGCTCGGCCCGGCGCTGCGGATGCCTGAGCGCGGTCGCCGGGCTGCAGCGCCAGCGCCACATCAGGTAGCCGCGCGGCACGCCGCCGACACGGTAGGCCCGGAGCTGCGCACCCTCCGCCATGGCCGTGGCGAAGAACTCCTGCAGCTCGGCCTCGCTGGCCCGGTCATGAAAGCGGTGCGGTACATGGGCGACGTGCTGCCCGTGCAGACCGCGCAGCGTGACGGCAAGCGCGGGAATGTCCGTTGAATCGCAAGGGGTAAACATGAAAAGGGCCTCCTGGGCTATGCGCCGGAGGCCCTTTGGATCATGATGTATCGCCCCCGGATCGCACGGGGACAAACTGGTCGGCGCGCGGGTTATGCGCGTTCCGAATACTCCATTGTCTCGGTGTTCACGATGATGTCCTCGTCCTGCCCGACGAAGGGCGGAACCAGGACACGCACGCCGTTGTCGAGCACGGCGGGCTTGAAGCTGTTGGCAGCGGTCTGACCTTTGACCACCGGCTCGGTCTCGACGACCTTGCAGGTCACCTTCTGCGGCAGGGTCGCGTTCAGCGCCTCTTCCTCGTGGAATTCGACCACGATGGTCATGCCGTCCTGCAGGAAGGGGCGACGCTCGCCGAGAATCTCGGCGTCGAGCTGCACCTGCTCGTAGGTTTCGGTGTCCATGAAGATCAGCTGACCCGCGTCCTCGTAGAGGAACTGCATGTCCTTCTGCTCGAGGCGCACGCGCTCGACCTTGTCCGCCGAACGGAAACGCTCGTTCAGCTTGGAGCCGTTGCGCAGGTTCTTCATCTCGACCTGGGCGAAGGCGCCGCCCTTGCCGGGCTTCACGTGGTCGACCTTCACCGCGGCCCAGAGGCCACCTTCATGCTCGAGCACGTTACCGGGGCGGATCTCGTTACCGTTGATCTTGGGCATGGTCAGAAAACTTTACAGTAAGGTTGAAGGGGTTTTCCGGCCTCCTATATATGGCCGGTTCGCCCCGTGCAAGACAACGATATCTCGCGTTCCGCACAAGCCGAGATATGCACCCGATGCAACGACGTTATGCGTTTGTGCCGTATCCGAATCGAACGGAATGGTCCATAACGCCGCACACGCCAGAAAAGACAAGAGCAATAATCATAAAGGTCGAAAGATGAAGGATTTCGTGGACAGCACAGCCTACCATGCCGAACAAGGCAACCGCGCGCGGAAACTTTTCGCCGCTGTGGTTCTGGCTGCGCTCGACGATGCAATCGCCGATGACAAGAAATACGGCAATGGTCCGGAGCAGATCGCCCGTTGGGCACGCTCGCGCGACGGCCGTGAAGTTCTGAGCTGTGCCGGTATCGACCCGAACGAGCGGGTTGTCTCCGGTCTGATGGAATTCGTGTCGAAAGGTGTCCGCACCTCTGTTGCGCTGTCGCGCGAAGAGAGCGAGCGTCGTCACGCAGCCGCAGCCGCGGAACAAGCCGAAGCCGCTTGATCCCGGCATAGGGAGCCCTGCTCCCAGCAAGTCGAAGGCGCGCCCCGAACCGGGCGCGCCTTCGGCGTTTTCGGAGCAAGCGCGGGCCGGCGATCGCCATGTCCCGCCCCCCTCCAGGAACAGCCGAGCCCGGCCGCTTGCGCGCCGGGCTCGGTGTGTTTCAAAGGCATGTGCTCAGGGGATCGCGGACAGCGCCCTGCGCTCAGTCCTGATCGTCGCTCGCCAGCAGGCGCTGCAGTTCCCGTCGGACCATCTTGCGGACATTGCGCGTCGCCCGCTCTCCCAGCGCGCCCTGCAGTTCCTCGCGAACCACCTCGGTGATCAGCGCCCGCAGGCGATCCTCGTCGAGACCGGCAGGAAGGGCTGCGTCCGGGGCCGGAGCCTCGGGCGCGGGCGTCTCGCTGCGCAGGTTGCTCTGGCTGCGCTGCCAGACCGGGTTGCGGAGGATTTTGACCGGGCGGCGCACCGGCGCCGGATCGGGCTCGACCGCAAGCGCATCGTCCTGGGCTTCCTCGGCCTCACCGGCTTCCGTGACGCCCAGGTCAATGTCCTGTTCGATGTCCTGCCCGGCATCCTGCGCCAGGTCTTCATCGTCCGAGCTCTCGTCCGACTGCGGTTCCGCCAGCGTCTCGAGCTGGTAGGGCTCGTCGACAAGTTCCGGCTCAGGCATCGGGCGGCTGGCAAGCTCGGGATCTTCGTCCTCCGCGGCCACCACGGGGGCCCCCTGCGCAGCAGGCTCGGCCGCATCGGCGGGCTGATGGCGGAAGATTGCCTCGGGCGCCTCTTCGCCGCGCTCCGGCTCGAAGTCATGCGTGCTGCGGGCGATCATCTCCTCGAGCTCGGCGATCTTCTGCGCGAGGCTTCCTTCCTTCGCCGCAGGTTCGGCGGCGGGCTCGGGCTGCGGCGATGCGCTGCCCTGCAGCTTGAGGGCGAAGAAGTCGGCGATGGATGCCTCGGAAAACGCGTCGGCGTCCTCCACCTCGATGAAGGGGGCCTCTTCGACCGTGTCCACGGCAGGGCGCTCGGCAGGCTCCGCGGTGGCGCCGACGTCCCGCAGGGGGGCGCGGCGCGCCGTTTCGGCGACTTCCTCTTCGGAGGGCACGAGGCGCGCGGCGACCGGGACCGCATGGCGCGCGCTGTCGTCCTGCACCAGATTGGCGAATGCGCTGTCGGCGTCATCGGAGGCGTCCGGGCTCGGAGCCTCCTGCACGCGTAGCGCAGGGGTCAGAACCAGGCGACCTGCCGGAGCGGCGCCGGGCGCCAGGGGCGCATCTGACGGGGAGTCGGGACGGGAATCTTCGGAAACCAACCTCCGGATAGAGGAAAGAACGTCCTCGATTTCCACATTGGACACGGGATCGGACATTTATGTACCACTCTTGCCTGTTCCCCGAGTGTAGCGACTCGGGGACCGCCAGACAACAAGGACCGGCCCGGGGACCGGTCCAGGGACGCGGGGAAGCTTACTGCTTCCCCATCGCCTTCAGGATGCGGTTCAGGTCTGCGCCCTGACGGGACTGGACCGGAGCGGATTTGACCAGGTTGTAGTATTCGGCCGGGTCATAGCGCGGCACGTTCAGCGCCAGATCCTCGGCGGTGAGCTGACCCATGGTGTAGAGCACCGTGTAGGCCGCGATGGTCTCGTCGACCACGGCCGAGATCTGGGTGTTGCGCGCGTCGAGCAGTTCCTGTTCGGCGTCGAGCACGTCGAGCGTGGTCCGGGCGCCGAGCGTGGCTTCCTCGCGGGTGCCGCGGAAGGCGACGGTTGCGGCGCGCACCTGCTCGTCCGAGGCGGCACGGGCGGCCTGGGCAACGCGCAGGTTGGCATAGGCGTTGGCCACCGACTGCGGGATCGACTTGGTCAGCTGCAGCAGTGCGCCGCGCGTCTGGTCGCGGCTGGCGTGCGCCTGGCGCTTGATCGAGCTGAGCTGGCCGCCCTGGTAGATCGGGCCCGAGAGGTTCACCCCGACGGTGCCGCCGCGGCTGCCCGCTTCGCTGTCGAAGCTCTCGTCGTAGCCGTAGGTGCCCTGCAGCGAGACGGTGGGGTTCATGTTGCTTTGCGCGATGGCGATGCCGATCTCGGCGGCCGCGACCTGGTGCTGCACCTGGATGATGTCCGGGTGGTTGCGCAGGGCGATGGCCTTGGCCTGATCGGCGGTGGCCGGAATGCGCGGCAGGCTGCTCGGCGACACGAGGCTGCCCGGCAGGCGGCCGACCGAGGCGCGGTACTCTTCGCGCGCCTGTGCCAGCGCACCTTCGGCGGCGGCGAGCAGCGAGCGGGCCGCGGCGAGGCGGGCCTCGGCGGAGGCCACGTCGGTGCGGGTCACTTCGCCGACCTCGAACCGGTCTTCGGCGGCGCGGAGTTCCTCGCCGATCACCCGGACGTTGTTCTGGCGCAGGGTCAGTGTCTCGACCGCGCGGCGGACTTCCATGAACGCCGAGACGCCGCGCAGCAGCACGTCCTGCTCGACCGAGACGAGGCCCGAGCGGGTTGCGAGAACCGCTTCCTTGGCGGCGTCGATCGACAGGCGGTTGGCGCCCCCGTCGAAGAGCACCAGCGAGGCGATGAGGCCGATCGAGGCGGTGTCGGTGGCGGAGCCGGTGTAGTTGCCGGTGATCGCGCTGCGGGTTTCACCGTAGTTGCGGGTCACGTCGCCGGACCAGCTGATCACCGGGCGCAGCGCGCCGACCGCCTGGGCCACGTCTTCATCGGCGGCGCGCAGCACCGCGCGGTTCTGCTCGAGCAGACCGCTGGTGTTGTAGGCACCGGCCAATGCGTCCGCGAGCGTCTCTGCCGCCGCGGGCATCGCGAGCCCGGCTGCGAGACAAACGCCCGTCATCCATTTTGTCAGCGATTTACGCGCCATCTTCCTGCCCTCTCGATCTCTTCGTTTGACGCCTGCCCGTGTCGGGTCAGAGCGCAAAGGCCACCTTTTTCTCGAAGCCGGGAAGTACCGGTGCAGTGGCGTTGAAAGAAAAGCGCCAGGTGATGGTGCCGTCGATCTTCCAGCCGACCTTCACCGTTCCCAGCGCCCCGTCCATGAAAATACAGGCAATTCGCCCGCCGTCCTTGAGCTGCCCGGCAATGGCCTCGGGAAGCTCCTCGATCCCGCCCTCGATCACGATGGCATCGTAGGGACCGTGCTGCGGCGCGCCCTCGGCAAGCGGGCCGGTGTGCTGGATGACGTTGTCCGCATGCTCCATCAGCAGCGGCTGCGCCTCGTCGGCGCGCTCGGCGTCATCCTCGACAGCGACCACCGCCTCGGCGATGCGGGCGATGACCGCGGCGCTGTAGCCGAGGCCCGCGCCGATATCGAGCACCAGGTCGTCGCCATCCACGTTCAGTGCGTCGAGCATCTTGGCAAAGGTGCGCGGGTCCAGAACAACGCGCCCGTCGCCAAGGTCGATGTTGCGCCCGGCATAGGCCGCGTCGACGGCCTCGTCGGGGACAAAGGCTTCGCGCGGAACACGGAGCATGGCCTCGATGATCGGAAACTTGGTGACGTCCGAGGGGCGCACCTGCGTATCAACCATCATACGGCGGAGGGTGACGAAATCGGTCATCCGCTAAACTCTTCCGTTCAGATATCCTTACAAAATCTTCTGCCACACTTGCTATCCCGGGGCAATGTCCGGCTGTCTACAAAAGAATAAACCCGCACCAGACTGTGGCGCGGGCGCTTCGAAAGCAATATATTTTTGACATATTGGCGCGAAATTATGGCCCGCGCCAAGGGCATCCCGGGCAAAGTCCGGCAGCCGATGATCAGCCGGCGATTAGTCCTTGCGCATCGCCTGCCCCGCTGCGCGCCCCGCCAGAAAGGCCTCGACCAGCGAGGTCATGGGCGCGGCGCTGGTCGCCGAAGCGGCCGGCAGGCGCGGCCTGACCGGCAGGAAGAAGAGCAGCAGCGCCAGCACGAGGTAGACGACGCCGACGATCAGCGCGGCGATCAGCTCGCCTTGCGCCTCGACCAGAGCAATCCAGCCGGCAATGGTGAAAAAAATCGCCGCGACGGCCATGCAGACCGCCCCGGCGATGGTGCGGCCGGCCCGTGTCAGGCCGGCTCTCAGTCTTGCCTCGAACAGGGCGAACAAGCGATCTTACCTCCGGCTGCCGACGTAACCGATCAGGAAGCCGACCGCCGCCGCAAGGCCGATGGCCTGGAAGGGGTTGGCCTGAATCTGGCCGCGCGCGTTGTTTTCCAGCTCGGCCACGCGCTGGCCAGCCTCGCGCAGCGCTTCCTCGCTGCGGTCGCGCACGTCCTGCGCCTTGGCTTCGCCGGCGGCCTTGTATTCGGCGCCGCGGCGCTTGCCGATGTCACCCACCAGCTCGGCGAGCGAGGCCACGTCGGCGCGCAGGGTCTTGATCTGATCGCTCAGCGCTTCGCTGTCGCTGGGCAGCGGTTCGGCGACCTTGGGGGTGCCGTTCGATTTGGTTGCAGTCTGGGCCATTTTGACGTCCTCCGTCTGCGGTGTCCTTTGGCGACCAACCCGGGAAGTCTGCGCGAAGTTCCCCAGATCACGCAAGTTTCATTACCACACGGCAGCTTCTGCGTCCTTGCGCAGGATCAATCCGGGGCACGCAGGGGCCTGTCACTCGCCGAGCGCGATCCCCTCGCGGCGCGGATCGGCCCCGCCGCTGAGCCCCTCTCCGACCGCGATGGCGTGCAGACCCGAGTTCAACCCGCGCACCTCGGTCTCGAAGCCCACCTCTCCGAGCGGGCCGGCCAGCGCCTCGGCGCCGGTGCCGGCCTCGAGGTCCATGGTGCCGAAGCGGTTGAGCACATGCGGCGCCGAGACTGCCTGCTGCACGTCCATGCCCCAGTCGAGATGCGCGATCACCGCCTGCGCGACGTAGCCGATGATCCGGCTGCCGCCGGGCGAGCCGACCACCATGACCGGCGCGCCGTCCTTCATCACGATGGTCGGCGCCATCGAGGAGCGCGGGCGCTTGCCCGGCTCGATCCGGTTGGCGATGGGCACGCCGCCCTCATGCGTCTTGAAGCTGAAATCGGTCAGCTCGTTGTTGAGCAGGAAGCCCCGCACGAAAAGCCGCGAGCCGAAGCCGTTCTCGATGGTGGTGGTCATCGACAGGGCGTTGCCCTGCGCATCGACGATGGAGATATGCGAGGTCGAGGGGAACTCGATCGAGGCATCATCGGCCCGGAGCTGCGCGTGGTCCCAGTCGGGCTCGCCCGGGGCGACGTCGGTCAGCGCCGTCTCGCCGCCCAGGAGCTCGGCCCGCCCCTGCAGGTAGGCCGGGTCAACCAGCCCCTCGGTCGGCATGGGCACGAAATCGCTGTCGGCCATGTAGCGGCCCCGGTCGGCGAAGGCGAGCCGCGAGGCATCGCCGATCAGCCGCCAGGCCTCGGCGCTGTCGGGTCCGAGCGTGGCGAGATCATAGGGTTCGAGCGTGCCGAGGATCTGCCCGACGGTCAGCGCACCCGACGAGGGCGGCCCCATGCCGCAGACGTCATGGGCGCGGTACGCAACGCAGACCGGCGCCCGCTCGATCACGTCGTAGAGCGCGAGGTCGGCGGTGCTGAGCAGCCCCGGATTGCCCTCGGCCTTCCGCACGGTGCGCACGATGTCCTCGGCAATTTCGCCGGTGTAGAAGGCGCGGCTGCCTTCTGTTGCAATCGCCCGAAGCGTCTCGGCATAGGGCTGGTTCTGCACCACGTCGCCCGCCTGCAGCGCAGTGCCGCCGGGGTAGAAGTAGCTTTCGGTCTCCGGGAACCGCCGCAGCCGCGCGTCATCCCCCGCCACCAGCTCCGCCAGTCTCGGCGAGACGATGAATCCCTCTTCGGCCAGCGCGATGGCTTCGTCGAAGAGCCCGGCCCAGTTGGCACGACCCCAGCGCCGGTGCGCCTCTTCCATCAGCCGCGGCGTGCCGGGCGTGCCGACCGACAGCCCGCCGACCACCGCATCGAAGAAACCGAGCGGTTCACCGTTCTCGTCCTGGAAATAGGTGGGCTTGGCCGCCAGCGGCGCGGTTTCACGCCCGTCGAGGGTGGTGAGGCTGCGGCTCTTCGCATCGTACCAGACGAGGAAGGCGCCGCCGCCGAGCCCGGAGCTCTGCGGCTCGACCAGCCCAAGCACCGCCTGTACCGCGACCATGGCGTCGGCGGCGCTGCCGCCCTCGCGCAGAACCCGCGCGCCCGCTTCGACCGCAAGCGGGTTGGCGGCGGCGACCATCCAGTCCTGCGCCTCGGTCGGCAGCCCCTGCGCCTTGGCATCGAGCGCCGCCTGCGCGGCCTCCGACAGCCCGTCGAAGGCCGAGACCCCGGTGGCCGTCTCCGGCGCCACGGCGTCGGCGGCCTGCTGCGCCGTGAGCGGCGCGGCAAGGCCCGCCGCCAAGAGGGTGATCAGGATCGTGGCGCGCATCGGGTCCTCCCAGTCTGCATCCCCGTTTCGGGGGCGTTCACGGAAAGGTAACCCGAAGCGTCGCTTTCGCAAATCGGCGATGGCGGCTGGCCGGCGCCGTCAGCTCAGAGGGCCGACCTCGACCAGCGTGGTATGGGCCGAGCACCCCTGCCCCAGCGACGAGGTGCCCTTGTCGCGGGTCAGCACGTTGGGGTTGCCATGCGGGTCGATGTTCTCGGACGGATCGCCGTACCAGGCGCCGGTCGGCAGGGCGACGACGCCGAGGCGGATGTCCTCGGTCACCACGGCCCGCGCCCGGGCCGCGCCGCGGGCATTGCGCACCAGCACCAGATCGCCCGAGGCGATGCCGCGCGGGCGGGCATCCTCGGGGTGGATCAGCAACCGCTCGGGGCGGGCATCGGGCTGATCGGCCAGCGCGCTCTCGAGCTGGCTGTGCAGCTTGTCGCCGGGCTGCGGCGAGACCAGGTGCAGCGGGGTCTGCGGCGTGGCCGCGCCGAGCCATTCGGTTGGCGCCAGCCAGGCCGGGTGGCCGGGGCAGTCCGCATAGCCGAAGCCGTCGACCGTCTCGGAGAAGATCTCGATCCGGCCCGAAGGGGTGTTCAGCGCCTTGCCCTCGGGGTCGGCGCGGAAACGGGCGAGGAAGGAGGGCAGCGGCGGCTCCTGCACGATGGGCAGTTTGACCCAGTTCTGCGCGCGCAACGCGTCATAGCCCGGAACTTCGATGCCCGCCTCGGCGCCGCGCGTGCGGTACTCCTCGTAGAGCTGCCGCAGCCAGTCCTCGCTGCTGCGCCCTTCGGTGAACACCTCGCCCGCGCCGAGGCGCTCGGCAAGCCCGGCGAAGATGTCGTAGTCGTCGCGCGCCTCGCCCACCGGGTCGATCAGCGCCGGCATGTTAAACAGATACTCGTCGAGATCGGTGCGGCCGATGTCCTCGCGCTCGTAGCTGGTGGTGGCCGGGAAGACGATGTCGGCGCGCTTGGCGGTGGCGGTCCACCACGGCTCGTTGACGATCACCGTCTCGGGGCATTTCCAGGCCTCGGACAGGCGGTTGAGGTCCTGGTGGTGGTGGAACGGGTTACCGCCCGCCCAGTAGACCAGGCGGATGTCGGGATAGGGCTCGCGCCGGCCATTGAAGTCGTAAGGTTCGCCGGGATTGGCCAGCATGTCGGCGATCCGCGCCACGGGGATGAAAGTGCCGACCGGGTTCTGCAACTGGTCCAGCGTCACCCCGCGCAGCGATTTCATCGACTTGCCGATGCCACCGATGGCGCCGTAGCCGTAACCGACGCCGCCGCCCGGCAGGCCGATCTGCCCCAGCATCGCCGCCAGCACCGCCGACATCCAGTAGGGCTGCTCGCCATGCTCGGCACGCTGCAGCGACCAGGCGACGGTGATCAGCGTGCGGGTGCTGGCCATGCGCCGCGCCAGCGCGCGGAGGGTGTCGGGGTCGACACCACAGATCGGGCTGGCCCATTCCGGGGTCTTGGGCAGGCCGTCGCTTTCGCCCATGAGGTAGGGACGGAAGCGCGCGAATCCGACGGTGTAGCGATCAAGGAAATCGTGGTCGGTCAGCCCCTCCTGCTCGAGCACGAAGGCCAACGCCAGCATCAACGCGGTGTCCGAGCCGGGGCGGACGGGGAGCCACTCGCAGCCCTCGGGGGCATCGCGGCGCTGCGGGCCGATGTTGACGCAGCGCATGCCCTGGGCGTGGAAGCGATCGAACCAGCTCGCCGTGTCGTGGCGGGTGATGCCGCCCATGCTGACCTGCGCGTTCTTCTTGTTGATGCCTCCGAACATCACCAGCGTTTCGGTGTTCTCGGCGATGGTCTGCCAGCTGTCCTGCTCGTTGTAGAGGTAGCGCAGGAAGGTCACGCCGAAGACATGCGGCATGATCGCCTGGGCGCAGCCGGTGGAATAGCTGCCGAAGGAGGCGACATAGCCGCCGATGCTGTTCAGGAAGCGGTGCACCTGGCTCTGCGCGTGGTGGAAGCGCCCGGCGGAGGACCAACCGTAGGAGCCGCCAAAGATGGCCTCGTTGCCGTGCTCCTTGCGGATGCGGTCGATCTCGGCGGCGGCGATGTCCAGCGCCTCGTCCCAGGGCAGTTCGATGAAGTCGTCGTTGCCGCGTCCGCTGCGGTCGCGGCGATCGAGCCAGCCGCGGCGGATCGAGGGCCGCGCGACGCGGCTGCGGTGATGCACGGCCTGCGGCAGGATGTCGGGGATCGCCGAGGGATCGGGATCCTCGGCAAAGGGTGCGGTGCCGGTGATGCGCCCGCCCTCGGTGGTCACCTGGAAGGCGCCCCAATGACTGGTGGTGACGCGGGTCTTGCGGTCGGGCTGGCTCGGCATGGGGACGACTCCGGCGGCTGGAGGAACAGCGTGATTTGCGCCAGTGTATCACGCCATCGCGCGGGAAATGGCAAGGGAGCGCCGCGCGGCAGCCCCGGCAAGGCACGCGCGTTCAGCCGTCGTCGTCCAGCGGCGCGGCGGAGAAGTCGAAATCGAAGTCGGTGGTCGCGCTGTCTTCCGTTTCTGCCCCTTCTTCCGGCCTTTCGCCCTCGAAGCCTCCGGAAAAGTCGAAATCCCCAGCCGAGGGCTCCGGCAGGTCGGGCAGGTCCGGAAGACCGGCGGCCATCTCGTCGAGGCCGAATTCCTCGGGCTCGGCGGCAGGAACGGGTTTGGCGACCTCGGGCGGCGCGGTTCCGGAGGAGCGTGCCGCCCCGCGGGTGTCCTGCGCCTCTCCCTGCGGTGCGACATGCGGCCAGGTGAGGCGCACCGCGCGCATGCCGTTGATCTGCCCGAGCCGCCCGCCCGCAACCGCGGCGCCGGGGCCGGCGTGCAGGGTCACCGCCTCCAGCATCTCGGGGCTCAGCGGCAGAAGATCGCCGGGTTGCAGCGCCTCCGCCTTCTTCAGCGGCAGGCGCAGGGCCCCCAGCACCGCGCGCATCTGCGCCGGCAGGAGCGCCATCTTCCGCTCATGCGCGCCGGGCTGGCCCGGCGGCACCGCCCGCCGCGCGCCGGGACGCTCGGGCAGGAACAGCCGCAATTCGCCGCGCCGCCGCCCCAGCGCGAGATCGAGCGTGGCGCGGAAGACCATGTAGCCCGGCGCGTCGAGCAGCAGCCCGGCGCCGCGCGCATCCTCGAGCATGGCGCCGAAGCGGAACCCCTCGATCTGCGGGCGCAGAGGATGATCCTCGAGGAAGCGGGCGAAACGCTCGAGCATGCCATCGAGCAGCGGCGCGGTCATCGCGGCATCGGTGGCGGTGAAGGGGCGCGGGTCGGCGGGCATCTGGGTGACCTGCAGCATGGTCTGCACCTCGGTCAGCCCGGTGACGAGATCGCGGTCGAGCGTGACGAAGCCCACCACCCCGTCCGGCCCGTCGAGCAGCAGCAGCAGCGCTTCGGGCGGCAGCTGCGCGACGACCCCGTCCTGGTCGAGATGCTCCTGCTCGACCGCATGGGCGACGAGCGCGAGATCCCACAGCACGTCGGCACTGCGCGAGAGCGCCCGGCGCAGCGCCTTGGCCGGGGACATGGCGCGCGCCTCGAAGGCGCGGCGCGCAGCCTCGGCCTTGCGGCTCAGCACGTTGTGGCTGCCGGCCCCGCTGCTGCCCCGCGTCTCCCTGCCCTCGGCGGTGGCCCCTGCGCTGGCCTGTCTGGAAGCCTGTCCGGCGGCGTCTGGCATCGTCCCTGTCGGCCCAATCTTTCGAGGAATCCCGGAACCGATCTATGACGGGATTTGGTTACCATCGGCTTTATCGCCGCGCGGAAAGGCCGGGATCACTGCGCCGCGATGGCCAGATCGCCAGGCAGGCTCACCCGGAAGGAGGCACCGCCGCGCCCCGGCACGTAGGTGATGTCGCCGCCAAGCCGCGTGACGATCTGCCGGCAGATCGCGAGGCCCAGACCCGCGCCCCCGGCCTTCTGGTCGCTGACCCGGCTGAACTTCTCGAAGATCACGTCCTGCGCCTCGGCGGCGACACCCGAGCCGTTGTCGGTGAAATCGATGGCCAGCCGCGCCCCCGCCCGCACCGAGATCTCGAGCCGCGGGCGCGGCGCGTCGCAATACTTGCGGGCATTGGCGATGAGGTTGATGAACACTTGGCTGAGCCGGTCGAGATCGGTGTGCAGCACGATCTGCTCGGCGGCGCGGTCGCGGCGGATCTCCAGCCGACGCCCGGCCTCGTCCGCCGCCGCCGCGGCCACCGCGCGGTCAAGCACGTCCGACAGCAGCCCCTCGCGCAGGTTCAGGTTCACCTGCCCGTTCTCCAGCACCGACAGGTCCAGCAGGTCGTCGAGCAGCCGGGTCAGGCGGATCGCCTCGTCGTGGATGATCGAGGCGTATTTGGTCTTCTCCGCGTCGCCGAGCCCGGCGGTGTCGCGCAGGATCTCGGAGAAGGCGCGGATCGAGGTCATCGGCGTGCGCAGCTCGTGGCTGATCTGGCTGAGGAAGGCGTCCTTCTGCACCGACAGCCGGGTGAGCTTGGCATTGGCCTCGCGCAGCTGCGCGGCGGTGCGCGCCAGCTCCTGCGACTGCGCCTCGAGCCGGGCGGAGTATTCCATCATCTGCGCGGTCTCGTCGGCCACGGCCATGAGATCCTCGACCGAGACCGACATGCCGCCGACGATCTGCCCGACCATCGCGTGGGCCGTCGCCGCGCCCACGGAGCCCGCCAGCTCGCGCTCGAGGGTCTCGAGGAACTGCGGCGTCACGTCGGGCAGCGGGCCGCGACCGCCCTGCCGCTCGGCCTCGCGCTCGAAGAGCTCCTGCGCATCGCGCGCGCCGAGGATGCGCTGCGCCATGATCATCAGGTCCTCGGATTGCGCCACGTTGCCGGTCCAGCTGCGCGGGCTGGTGGAATGCTCGAAGACATTGACGAACTGCGCGCCCTGCAGGCGTTCCAGCGGCTGCGGGAAGCTGACCAGAGAGCCGAGAATGAAGCCGGCGGTGTTGACGCTCATCGACCAGAAGAAGGCGTGCAGTAGCGGGTCCATCTCCGACAGGCCGAACATCGCCTGCGGGCGCAGGAAACCGATGCCGAAGGGGCCGTCCGCGAACCACGCCTCGGGCATCAGCACCCCCGGCCCGAAGGAGGGCAGGAAGAGCGTGTAGTTCCACACCACGAAGCCCAGGATCAGCCCGGTGAAGGCACCGGCCTTGGAGGCGCCGCGCCAGAAGATGCCGCCGAGCATCGCCGGCAGCACCTGCGCGACCCCGGCAAAGGAGACGAAGCCGATGGTCGCCAGTGCCTCGCCGCCGCCCGACAGGCGGTAGTAGAGATAGCCCAGCATCACCACGCCGATGATCGACAGGCGGCGGGCCAGCAGCACCACGCCGCGCACGTCGCCGGAGACCGTGGCGCCGGGTTCGGCGAAGCGCAGCCAGAGCGGCATGACCACGTGGTTCGACACCATGGTCGACAGCGCGATCGCCGCGACGATGACCATCGAGGTCGCCGAGCTGAAGCCGCCGAGGAAGGAGAGCACCGCCAGCCCGCCCTGCCCCTGCGACAGCGGCAGGGTCAGCACGAAGAGATCGGGGTTCGACCCCTCGGGCAGCAGGTCGAGGCCGATCACCGCGATGGGCACGACGAAGAGGCTCATCAGGCCCAGATAGAGCGGGAAGGCCCAGCTGGCGGTGCGCAGATGGGTTTCGTTGTCGTTCTCCACCACCAGCACCTGGAAGATCCGCGGCAGGCAGAGGAAGGCGGCGGCCGAGAGCAGCATCACCCCGGCCCAGCGGCCGCCGTCGATGCGCCAGTGGCCCAGCTCCGAGGCGTCGATCCGCGCCAGCGTCTCGCTCAGCCCGCCGCCCAGCCCCCAGACCACGAAGACCCCGACGGCGAGCAGCGCGAAGAGCTTCACCACCGCCTCGACGGCAATGGCCATGACCACGCCGTTGTGCCGCTCGTTGGCGTCGAGGTTGCGGGTGCCGAAGATCACCGTGAAGAGCGCCAGACCGGCGGCGACCCAGAGCGCGGTCTGGCCGGTCTCCTCGCCGGTGGCGAGATCGCCCGCCGAGAAGACCTCGAAGCTCAGCGTCACCGACTGAAGCTGCAGCGCGATATAGGGCGTGGTGCCGATCACCGCGAGCAGGGTCACGCCGACCGCCAGCAGGTTGGACTTGCCGTAGCGCGACGACACGAGGTCGGCGACCGAGGTGATGCGCTGCGAACGGCCGATGCGCACCAGCTTGCGCAGAATCCACCACCAGCCGACCAGCACCAGCGAGGGGCCGAGGTAGATCGCCATGTACTCGAAGCCGCTGCGCACCGCCGAGCCGACCGCGCCGTAGAAGGTCCAGGCGGTGCAGTAGATCGACAGCGACAGCGTGTAAACCGCCGGCGAGCGCAGCCAGCGCGCCTGCCCGTGGGCGGCGATGCGCTCGGCGGCGAAGGCGATGGCGAAAAGGAACAGCGCGTAGGCGATGCAGACGGCGACCAGCGTGTTGAGCATGCTCACTCGCCCCCGCTGCCGAGCCCGTCCCCCGGCGCCGGGCGCCCCAGCACCGAGGCGATGAACCCCGCCAGCAGCACCAGCAGCAGCCAGACGCCGAACAGGTAGACGATCACCGCCGAGCTGCGCACGCCCTGCTCGGGGTCCTCCTGCCAGAGCAGCGGCACCAGCCAGAGCAGCGCGCCTAGAAACGGCAGCACCCGCGCCGCGTCCATCACCCGGCGGCGCCGGTAGGACTGGCGCTCGAGAAAGACCGGCGGCGTGCCGCGGCGGGGCGAGCCCTCGCTCATGGCTTGCCGGGGGCCTCTTCGGGCACGCCGTTCAGCAGCGCCCGCACCGTGTCGAGCATCTCGGAATTGGCAAAGGGTTTGGACATGAAGGCGCTGACCCCCTCGCGCTCGGCCATCTCGCGGTCGCGGGTCTGGCCGCGGGCGGTGAGCATGAGCACCGGCAGCGCCGCGGTGGCGGGATCGGCGCGCAGCTCGCGCAGGATGTCATAGCCGCTCTTGCCGGGCAGCATCACGTCGAGGATCAGCAGATCGGGGCTGGCGCCGCGCAGCTTCTCGTTGGCGGTGGTGCCATCGGAATGGGTCTCGACCGCGAGACCCTCGCGCGACAGGATGAAGCTGATCGCCTCGATGATATTCGGCTCATCCTCGATCAGCAGCACGTGTTTGGACATGCACCCCTTTCCCCAAGGCCCCGGACACTCCCCCTTCCGGCACCGAGGCTAGCTCCCCCGTGATGTCTTTTTATCACCAATGTTTCCGGCCCTGTCAAAATAAGACCACGCTCAGCCGCCCCGCTCCGCTGCGTCACCCAGAAGCGAGGGCTCGCGCCGGGCCGGGCAGGCCGCGCGGGCGCAGATGCGGCAGGTGACGCCGACCAGTTCGGTCTCCTCGCCGCCCTGCGCCGGTCCTTCGGGGGTGAACATCATGTGCGCCTCGAAGATCGGATCGCGGTTGGCCTGCGGCAGGCTGGCGGGCTGCGCCACGGCAAAGGCGCGCACCGCCCCGCCCTGCCGCCCGGCGAACTGCACCCGCCGCGAGAGCACCGCCATCGGGCGGCTCAGCGCGGGAAACAACGGCCAGAGCGGGCAGTCGGCGCCGAAGCGCGGGATCGGGAACTCGGGCAGCGGCTTGCGGAAGGTCAGCGCCCCCGAGGCGTCGCAGATCGCCAGCCCGACCGGGCCGCAGGGTGCCTCGCCGGGCAGAGCGGCGAGGCGGCGCATGGCGCGGGCGGGATCGCAGCCGAAGCGGCGCAGCAGCGCCAGCGGGTCGGCCCCGTCCTCGGCGACCGCCTCCAGCACCTGCGGAAGCGGCAGCGCGGCGGAGTCCTCGGCATAGGTGCGCAGCGCGCGCAAGAGCAGCACGCGGGCGCTGTCCGAGAGATCCGCCTCCAGCTCCGCCGCCACCGCCTCGGGCGCCTGCCCCGCCTCGAGCGCCGGGAAGTGATAGGCCGCCGCCTCGAAGAGCGCGGTCACCTCCTCCTGCGGGGTGCCGCTTTCGCTGGCCGCCTTGCCCTCGGCCTCGAGGTAGCTCACGAGGCTGCGGCTGCTCTCGGCGAGCCGGGCGCTGTCCTCGTGGATGTTGCGGTGGAAGCGGCGCTGCCAGTCCGGGTCGATCTCCTCGGGCTCGTTGAGGATCGACGCGGCGGAGCGGATCGCGGTCACCGTCGAGAGCATCTCGTGCAGCGCCTCGGCGAGTTGCGGGTCGTGGGCCAGCCGATCGCTCAGCGTTTCGACGCTGCGCTCGAGCGTTTCGATCCGCAGCCGTGCCTCTGCCAAAAGCCCGGCCCAGCCGGGAAATCGCCCGGCGAATTCATCGACCCGGTCCAATTCCGCCGTGCTGCCCCGGGTTGTGCTTGCCGCCTCGCGCAGCGAGGCAATCAGCGCCGCCTCCGCCCCCTCGGTGAGCATTGACGGTTCGACCTTGAGAATTTCCGCCAAATCGAGCAGCAATTTCCCGCCGATTCTGCGGCGATTGTGCTCAATCAGGTTGAGATACGACGCAGAAATTCCCGCTTTCCGTGCAAGATCGGCCTGCTTGAGGCCTAGTATCGTGCGTCTTTCGCGGATCCGGCTTCCAGTGAGCGTGTCGCGGGGCATGCGGTTTTTGAACCCTTTCAAGGCCTTTCTGCGGCGCAAGATAAACTAATTTACACTTTAGCCTATTACTTTGTGCATTTGTTGACAAAAAAAACGTTAACCTAAAAGCAGTTGTTGCGCGATTTTCTTTCGTGGCCCGATACTGATTTTGCACGGAAACGTGTTTTGCACCCTCGGGAAGAGGAGCCTGGCGGTGCAAATTCAAAACGGGAGGAAATCAATGTCCAAATCGACTCTGACACGCCGCGGCGTGCTGAGAACGGGTGCCGTGGCGGGAGCCGGTGTCGCCCTGCCGACGATCTTCACCAGCTCGCGCGCATCCGCCTTCACCAACGAGCCCACCGGCGGCACCGTGACCCTCGGCTTCAACGTGCCGCAGACCGGCCCCTATGCCGATGAGGGCGCCGACGAGCTGCGCGCCTTCGAGCTGGCGGTCGAGCACCTGAACGGCGGCGGCGACGGCGGCATGATCAACACCTTCAGCTCTAAGACGCTGGATGGCACCGGCATCCTCGGCAAGAAGGTCGAGTATGTCACCGGCGACACGCAGACCAAGTCCGACGCCGCCCGCGCCAGCGCCAAATCGATGATCGAGAAGGACGGCGCGGTGATGATCTCCGGCGGCTCGTCCTCGGGCGTCGCCGTGGCGGTGCAGGGCCTGTGCCAGGAGGCGGGCGTGATCTTCATGGCCGGCCTCACGCACTCCAACGACACCACCGGCAAGGACAAGAAGGCCAACGGCTTCCGCCATTTCTTCAACGCCTACATGTCCGCCGCGGCGCTCGCCCCGGTGCTCGAGAAGATGTACGGCTCGGACCGCAAGGCCTACCACCTGACCGCCGACTACACCTGGGGCTGGACCCAGCAGGAATCCATTCAGGCGGCCACCGAGGCGCTTGGCTGGGAAACCGTCAACAACGTGCTGACGCCGCTCGCCCAGACCGATTTCTCGTCCTACATCGCACCGGTGCTGAACTCCGGTGCCGACGTGCTGGTGCTCAACCACTACGGCGGCAACATGGTGAACTCGCTCACCAACGCCGTGCAGTTCGGCCTGCGCGACAAGCAGGTGAACGGCAAGAACTTCGAGATCGTCGTGCCGCTCTATTCGCGCCTGATGGCGCGCGGCGCCGGCGAGAACGTCAAGGGCATTTTCGGCTCGACCAACTGGCACTGGTCGCTGCAGGACGAGGGTTCGAAGGCCTTCGTGAAGAGCTTCGGCACCAAGTACGGCTTCCCGCCGAGCCAGGCCGCGCACACCTGCTACGTGCAGACCCTGCTCTATGCCGACGCCGTGCAGCGCGCCGGCAGCTTCAACCCCTGCGAGGTGGGCGCCGCGCTCGAGGGCTTCGAGTTCGACGGGCTGGGCAACGGCCCGACCCTCTACCGCGCCGACGATCACCAGTGCTTCAAGGACGTGTTGGTGGTGCGCGGCAAGGAGAACCCGGAATCCGAGTTCGACCTTTTGGAAGTGGTCGAGGTCACCCCCCGTGCGCAGGTGGAATATGCCCCGGATCACCCGATGTTCGCGGGCGGCAACCTCGGGTCCTGCAACCCGGGCGCCTGAGCCCTTCACCGGAGCCGGCCAGGTCGCGTTTGCCTGGCCGCATCCCCGCGTTCCCGGCCCCGCGCCGGGAACGTCCGCACTTCCTTTGACCTGAAGGCCGGGACATGGACGCAATCATTCTTCAAATCCTGAACGGGCTCGACAAGGGCTCGGCCTATGCGCTGATCGCGCTGGGGCTCACCCTCATCTTCGGCACGCTCGGGGTGGTCAACTTCGCCCATGGCGCGCTGTTCATGATCGGCGCCTTCTGCGCCGTCACCCTCAACCGCATCCTGACCCTGTCGCACCAGGTGGTCGACGAGAGCCGCAAGGACTTTCTCGGCAACCCGCTGAAGGTCGACGTGCCCTACGTCAACGACTGGTTCGGAGAGGCCGCGGGCGCCACGATCATCGACTGGTCGGTGCCTCTGGCCATCCTCTTCTCGATCCCGGTGATGATCGCCATCGGCGTGATCATGGAGCGCGGGCTGATCAAGCATTTCTACCGCCGCCCGCATGCCGACCAGATCCTCGTGACCTTCGGCCTCGCCATCGTGCTGCAGGAGATCATCAAGTATTTCTACGGCGCCAACCCGATCCCGACGCCCGCCCCCGACGTGTTCCGCGGCTCGTTCGATTTCGGCGTGCTGCTGGGCTTCGATCCCAATGTGATCATCTACCCCTACTGGCGCCTCGTCTACTTCGGCTTCGCCGCGCTGATCGTCGGCGCCGTCTTCGCCTTCCTGCAGTTCACCACCTTCGGCATGGTGGTGCGCGCCGGCATGGCCGACCGCGAGACCGTGGGGCTGCTCGGCATCAACATCGACCGCCGCTTCACCATCATGTTCGGCCTCGCCGCCGCCGTGGCGGGGCTTGCGGGGGTGATGTACGCGCCGATCAATTCGCCGAACTACCACATGGGGATGGATTTCCTCGTGCTGAGCTTCGTGGTGGTGGTCGTCGGCGGCATGGGCTCGCTGCCCGGCGCGGTGCTGGCGGGCTTCGTTCTGGGCGTGCTCGAGAGCTTCGCGTCGATGAACGAGATCAAGTCGATCCTGCCCGGCATCGACCAGATCATCATCTACCTCGTCGCCATCATCATTCTGCTGACCCGTCCGAGGGGCCTCATGGGCCGCAAGGGCGTGATGGAGGACTAAGACCATGTTCGGACTTGGCAAGAAAGACACCACCGTCTTCGTGGTCGTGATCATCCTGGCGCTCTGCGCGCCGTTCATCCTCAACCCCTTCCCCACCGGCAGCTCGCTGGCGCAGTTCAACGCGGGCTATCCCGACCTGATGCAGCGCTTCGTGATCTTCGGCATCTTCGCCATCGGCTTCAACCTGCTGTTCGGCCTGACCGGCTATCTCAGCTTCGGCCACGCCGCGTTCCTCGGCATGGGCTCCTATGCCGCGGTGTGGATGTTCAAGCTGCTGAGCATGAACGTCATCCCGGCGATCGTGCTGTCAATGATCGTGGCGGGGCTCTTCGCGGTGATGATCGGCTACGTCAGCCTGCGCCGCTCGGGCATCTACTTCTCGATCCTGACGCTGGCCTTCGCGCAGATGAGCTACAACCTCGCCTACTCGGTGCTCACCCCGATCACCAACGGCGAGACCGGGCTGCAGATCACCCTCGACGATCCGCGCATCCTCGGCGCCTCGGCCACCGCCGACGGCGGCATCCCGGTGACCAACCTCTTCGGCCTGGAGATGCGCCACTTCACCACCGTCGACGTCGCCGGCTGGAGCTTCAACTTCTCGGTCGGCTACTACCTCTGCGCGGTGATCATGATCCTTGCATTCTACGTGGCGATCCGCATTTTCCGCTCGCCCTTCGGCATGATGCTGCGGGCGATCAAGTCGAACCAGCAGCGGCTCTACTACACCGGCCTCAACGCCCGCCCCTACACGCTCGCGGTCTTCGTGATCTCGGGCATGTACGCCGGGCTCGCGGGCGGCCTGATGGCCTCGATGGACCCTCTGGCCGGCCCCGAGCGGATGCAGTGGACCGCGAGCGGCGAGGTGGTGCTGATGACCATCCTCGGCGGCGCCGGCACGCTGATCGGCCCGGTGCTGGGCGCGGGCTTCATCAAGTACTTCGAGAACATCTTCTCGAAGATCAACGACGGCGTGCTGCACGGCTGGTTCGCCTTCCTGCCCGACGGGCTGGAGAATTTCGTCATCGCCATCCTGCATCCCTTCGTGGGCAAGGGCTGGCACCTGACGCTGGGCCTGATGTTCATGCTGGTGGTGATCTTCCTGCCCGGCGGGCTGGTGGAAGGCGGCCAGCGCATCTCGAAGGCGCTGAAGCGGAACAAGCCGGAAGACAGCGGCGCCGCCCGCAAGGCCAACCATGAACCCGCAGAGTGAGGAGGCGCAGATGGGCATTCTTGAAGTCAAAGACGTCAACAAGCGCTTCGGCGGGCTGAAGGCCCTGTCCGAGGTCAATCTCAGCGTCGCGGAGAACACCGTGCACGCGATCATCGGCCCCAACGGCGCGGGCAAGTCCACGCTGCTCAACTGCCTCGTCGGCAAGCTGATCCCGGATACCGGGTCGGTGATGTTCGACGGGCAGTCGGTGCTCGGCCGCAAGCCCTTCGAGATCAACCAGATGGGCATTTCGCGGGTGTTTCAGACCCCCGAGATCTTCGGCGACCTGACGGTGATGGAGAACATGATGATCCCGCTGTTCGCGCGCCGGGATGGCGCCTACCGGCTGCATGCCTTCCGCTCGGTCGAAAGCGAGGCCGAGCTGCGCAGCCGCGCCGAGGCGATGCTCGAGGACGTGAAGATGCTCGACAAGCGGCACATGCACTCGGCCTCCATGTCGCGCGGCGACAAACGGCGGCTCGAGATGGCCATGTGCCTGGTCCAGGAGCCGCGCCTGCTGCTGCTCGACGAGCCCACCGCCGGCATGGCGCGCGCCGACACCAACAACACGATCGACCTGCTCAAGGAGATCAAGGAGAAGCGCGACATCACCATGGCGATCATCGAGCACGACATGCACGTGGTCTTCAGCCTCGCCGACCGGATCACCGTGCTCGCCCAGGGCACGCCGCTGGTCGAGGATTCCCCCGAGAACATCAAGGGCCACCCCAAGGTGCGCGAAGCCTACCTCGGCGAAGCGGCGTAAGGAGAGAACCAGATGAACGTCAGACCGGATTTTTCCCGCAACGCCAATATGGCCGAGACCGCCCCCGCCTTCCTGTCGGTGTGGGACATGCACTCCTACTACGGCGAGAGCTACATCGTGCAGGGGATCAACTTCAACGTGCACGAGGGCGAGATCGTCGCCCTGCTCGGCCGCAACGGCGCGGGCAAGACCACGACGCTGCGCTCCATCGCCCGGCTCAACTCGCCGCAGGTGCAGCGCGGCGAGATCTGGCTCGACCACAAGCCGCTGCACACGATGAGCTCCTACGAGGCCGCGACCGCGGGCCTCGGCCTCGTGCCCGAGGACCGGCGCATCATCCCCGGCCTGACGGTCGAGGAGAACCTGCAGCTGGCGCAGATCGCGCCGCCGATCGGCTGGTCGATCGAGCGGCTCTACGACCTCTTCCCGCGCCTCGGCGAGCGCCGCAAGCAAGAAGGTGTGACGCTGTCCGGCGGCGAGCAGCAGATGCTGTCGATCGCCCGTGCCTTGGCGCGCGACATCAAGGTGCTGCTGCTCGACGAGCCCTACGAGGGGCTGGCGCCGGTGATCGTTGACGAGATCGAGAAGACCCTGCGCCACATCAAGGAACAGGGCATGACCACGATCCTCGTCGAGCAGAACGCCGTGCGCGCGCTGCAGCTTGCCGACCGGGCGATCATTCTGGACACAGGATCCATCGTTTTCGACGGCAGCGCCGCCGAGGTGCTTGAAAACGAGGAACTGCGCGCCGAGTATCTCGCCATCTGAGCGCCGTCGCGGCGCCTGGGAACACCCGGCGGATTGGGGACACCCGCCGGGTCGCGCGCGGGACGGTTTTGGGGAGCCGCCCGCGCGCATGAACCTCTCCGCAGGGATCTCCCTGCATGAACGTGCCCGCATGAGCTTCCCCGCCAGGAACCTGCCCTGCGCCCCCGCGCATCCGTGACCGGCTTTCGCACTTCGTGACCGATCTTCGCGCGATGTGCCCTTGCATTCGCCGCAGCGGCACGCATCCTGCATGGCAACACAGGAGGAGACACCATGACGCACCCCGTCCTTCACCCGCCGTCCGAGGATTTCGTGGCCGAGGCCCATGTTGACGCGGCGCGCTACGACGAGATGTACGCGCGCTCGATCTCCGATCCGGACGGCTTCTGGGGCGAGCAGGCGCAGCGGCTCGACTG